>NZ_CP107924.1:2641121-3961682 GCF_036014235.1 Streptomyces sp. NBC_00435 | reverse complement strand
CGGTGGCCCGCGTCCACAACCTGGGGAAGCCGCCGCGCCGGCTGGTCTTCCTCCACCTGGACGGCTCCGACGTGCTGCTCCCGGCGCACGGCGCGCCCGTACGACTGGCCGCGGACGGGGAGGAGGGCCGCCAGCTGGGCTTCGTGACCACCTCGGTCCGCCACCACGAGCTCGGCCCGATCGCGCTCGCGCTGGTCAAGAGGAACGTTCCGGTGGACGCGCCGCTGCTGGTGGGCAGCACGGCGGCCGCGCAGGAGGTCGTCGTAGCGCCGTAGCGCCGTAGCGTCTTGGCGCCGTCGCGGCGCGGGCGCCGCGCGCTAGATGTCGATGACGATGGTGAACGGGCCGTGGTTGGTCAGCGAGACCCTCATGTCCGCGCCGAACCGGCCCGTCTCCACCGTCGCGCCCAGCGCCCGCAGCTGCGCCACCACCTCGTCCACGAGAGGCTCGGCGACCGGGCCGGGCGCGGCCGCGTTCCACGTGGGGCGGCGGCCCTTGCGGGCGTCGCCGTAGAGCGTGAACTGCGAGATCACCAGCAGCGGCGCGTCCACGTCGCTGCAGGACTTCTCGGCCTCCAGGATCCGCACCGACCACAGCTTGCGCGCCAGCAGCGCCGCCTTCTCCGGGGTGTCGTCGTGGGTCACCCCCACCAGGACGCACAGCCCCTCGCCGACGATCTCCCCGACGGTCTCGCCGGCCACCACGACGCTCGCGCCGTCCACCCTCTGCACCACTGCTCGCATACCACCTGTGTACCAGGCTTGCACCCGTCCGGGGCCGATCGGGTGGAGTGGGACTGCACCGGCACCACGGAGAGTGGCACGATGCACGCAGGCGGTGCCCCCAGCACCGGTCGAGGGGACGGACACGAACGCATGAACATCTCTGGTACCTCCGCACCTGCTTCTGCGCCCATCGCACCCGTCGGACCCGTCGCACCCGGCTCGTCCGCGGCGACCGTCGCGTCCGCCGTGCCCGCCGCGGGCGCCGCGTCCGCCGACGCGCCCGCGCCACGCCCGCCCGCGCAGCGGACCGGCGCCGCGGACACCCCGCCGACGGCGACCACCGCGCTCGGCCTGCCGGAGCTGCGCGCGCTGCGCCGCGACGCGCAGCGCGACGAGGCCGACCTGAGCTACGTACGCCGGCTGCTCCAGGGCCGCATCGACATCCTGCGCGCCGAGCTCGCCCGGCGCACGGACCCCGAGGCGCCGGTGGTGGACCGGCTCTCGGAGATCCTCGCGGACGCCCCGTCCAGCCGCAGCGCCTCCGCCCGGCACGTCACGCTCGGCACCCCGCACGGGGAGGAGTACCGGCTGCTGGTCGCCGAGATGCTGTCCGACGTGGAGCTCTCCGACCTGGGTGCGCGCACGGACGAGGAACTCCACGAGGGCCTGGGCCGGCTGGTGCGCTACGAGCAGCAGGTCTCGCGGCGCCGCCAGCAGCTCCAGCGCACGGCGGACGACTGCAGCACCGAGATCACCCGGCGCTACCGGGAGGGCGAGGCCCAGGTGGACGACCTGCTCGCCTGAGCGAGTGGGTCGTGGGCAGGGCCGGCGGACACGGGGAAAATCGGGCGACGCACCCCGGCCGGCCGATTAGCGTGGGCCGTTATGAGCGTTGACGTCCGACCGATCACCGCATCCGAGCTCTCCGGCTGGCTGCACGCCCAGCACACCGGCTTCCTGCGTGCGCAGGAAGCGACGGCAGCCGATGTCGAGTGGCTGGCCGAGTACGCCGATCCGACGCGCACACAGGGCGGGTTCGACACCGCCACCGGCCGGTGCGTGGCGACCTTCCGTTCCTTCCCGCAGGAACTGACCGTCCCGGGCGGGGCGTTCGTCCCGGCGAGCGCCGTCACGAACGTGACCGTGCTGCCCACGCACCGCAGGCAGGGCCTGCTGACCCGGATGATGAACGCCGAACTGGCCGCGGCCGCGGCGCGCGGCGACGTGCTGTCCACGCTGATCGCCGCCGAGTACCCGATCTACGGGCGGTACGGGTACGGGCCCGCGACCTCCGTCGCGGAGTGGGAGATCGACGTACCGCGCACCGGCCTCGACGCGCGCTGGGCCGCGCCCGCGGAGGGCGGGAGCATCGAGCTGGTGGACGTCGCCGAGGTGCGCAGGACCGGGCCGGAACTGCACGACCGGCTGCGGGCGCTCACGCCGGGCGTCGTGAGCCGCGATGCCCGCTGGTGGCGGCTGACCACGGGGGCGGAGGAGATGTCGCACCACCCGTACGAGCCCGGGTTCCACGCCGTGTACCGGACGGCCCGGGGCGAGGTGACCGGCCTGGTCAGGTACGGCACGGACGGCAACTGGACCGACGCGAAGGTCCCCCTCAACACCCTGCGGGTCAAGCAGCTCATCGCGGTCACCCCGGAGGCGGAGCGGGCGTTGTGGCACTTCCTGTGCTCCATCGACTGGGTGCTGAAGGTCCGCACCGGCTTCCGCGCCCCCGACGACCTGGTCACCGGGCTGATCCCGGACGCGCGTGCCGCCCGGGTGGTGACCTCGGCGGACTGGCTGTGGGTGCGGATCCTGGACGTCGTACGGGCCCTGAGCGCGCGGACGTACGCCGTACCCGGGGTCCTGGTGCTGGAGGTGACCGACCGGGCGGGCCTGGCGGCCGGTCGCTACCGGCTGGACGCGGGCGCGGGGGACTGCGTACGGACGGAGGAGCCGGCCGGGCTGCGGTTGGACGTGGCCGCGCTGGGGGCGCTGTACCTCGGCGACGGGTCGGCGGTGCGGCTGGGTGCGCTCGGCGGGATCACCGAAGAGCTCCCCGGGGCGCTGGCGCTCGCGGACGCGGTGTTCCGTACGGCCCGCCGGCCGTGGTGTCCGGACATCTTCTGAGACCGTGCGATCGTCGTGTGAAGTGGAAATCCGAGGACTGAGGCAGTTGGCAACACTGGTGGAAACCCTGCGCGCGGCGGGCTGCGTCTTCGCGGAGGAGGAGGCGGAGCTGCTGCGGGCCGCCGCCGCGGACGCCGGGCACCTGGACGGGCTGGTGGCCCGGCGGGTGGCGGGCGAGCCGCTGGAACACGTCGTCGGCTGGGCGGAGTTCTGCGGGCTGCGCATGGAGGTCGGCGAGGGGGCCTTCGTACCGCGCCGGCGCAGCGAGTTCCTCGCGCAGGAGGCGGTGGCGCTGGCCAGGCCCGGCGCGGTGGTCGTGGACCTGTGCTGCGGGGTGGGCGCGCTGGGCGCGGCCGTGGCCGCGCAGGTGCCCGGCGCCGAACTGCACGCGGCGGACATCGACCCGGTCGCGCTCGGGTACGCCCGGCGCAACGTGGCCCCGTACGGCGGTCGGGTGTGGGAGGGCGACCTGTACGCTCCCCTGCCCGCGGCGCTCCGCGGCCGGGTGGACATCCTGGTGGTCAACGCCCCGTACGTGCCCACGTCGGAGATCGGCCTGCTGCCGGCGGAGGCCCGCGACCACGAACCGCCCGTCTCCCTGGACGGTGGCGCGGACGGCCTCGACATCCACCGCCGGGTGGCGGCCGGGGCCCCGCCCTGGCTCGCGCCGGGCGGACGGCTGCTGATCGAGACGAGCGCCCGCCAGTCCCCGGTCACGGCCTCGGCGCTGACGGGGGCGGGGCTGTCGGTGCGGGCGGTGACCTCCGAGGAGTACTACGCGACGGTGGTCATCGCGACGTCGGCACTGCCTGCGGGGCCGTCAGTTCCAGGGTGATGTGCGGAGCCAGCGCACTGAGGAAGTCGGGGGCGTCGAACATCTTTCCCGCGGAGGCGACGCCGACCGCACGGGTGCGTCCGCTGAGAACGCGGTCGAGTGCCTCCACGACGAGGGGCGCGGTGACGGCGTAGATGTCCTGGCCGCGGGCGACGGCGCGCCGTTCGGTGTCGCCCGAGCGCACGACGGCGTCGATGAGGAAGGTCTGGTCGGACCGGCCGCTCCCGTCGGCCGCGGCCGGCGTGGGGGTGTCGGGGGCGACGACGTCGCGGGCCGCCTCCGCCGTCATGTAGGTGGTCACGTCGGGGATGGCCAGGTGGCTGGGTACGGTCACGACGTCGGCCATCGTGAACTCCCCGACCACCGGACGCGGGCCCATCGGCTCGGGGAAGGCCCATTCCAGGGTGGGCGGGGCGTCCGTGCGGTGCTCCCACCGGCCGGCGGCGTAGCGCAGCCGGTAGTCGCCGCGCCGCTCCCGGGAGACCGCGCCCGACAGGCGCGTCCCGGGGGTGGGGTGCCAGCTGCTCAGCCCGTACGCGATGTGCGCCTCGTCGGCCTCGGTCCAGTCGCCCATCGCCGCGGTCGCCAGCAGGTCCCCCAGCCCTCCGAAGAAGGCCATGGCCGGGACGATCACGGCCCCGGCCTCGCGGGCCCGGTCGGCGAAGTGCGCGAAGGTGTCGAGGTTGGCCTCGATCTCGGCGGCCACGTCCAGGTACGGGATCCCGGCCCGCAGGGCCGCCTCGATCACCGGGGCGGTCGTGGAGGCGAACGGCCCGGCGGCGTTGATCACGGCCGCGGTGCCGGCCAGGGCGCGGTCGAGCGAGGCCGGGTCGTCGACCGACGCCACGCGTGCCTCCAGGCCGGTCCCGTCGGCCAGCGCCGCCAGCTTGCCGGCGTCCCGGCCGGACAGCACCGGGACGAACCCGCGTCCGGTCAGCTCCGCCACCACGAACCGCCCGGTGTGCCCGTACGCACCGAACACCGCCACCGTCTGACCCGATCCCATGAGGTTGCTCCCTCGTACTCGAACGTGCGCGAAGGATCGGCGGCTGATCCGCTGAGATCCATTACGGACATCCTGTCGGGGAGGAGCACCTCGGACGAGTGTCTGGAACGACATGGCCCATACAATTCCGGACATGCACTCTGTTGCGTTGGCCGTCACCGACGGCATGCTGCACTTCGAGCTGTCCCTGGCCATCGAGGTCTTCGGCGCGGACCTGACCCATGTCGTGGACCCCTGGTACGAGTTCGCGCTGTGCGGGCCGGGACCCGTCCAGGTGGACCGCTTCCACCTGCGGCCCGACCACGGACTCGACCATCTCCGCCGTGCCGACACCGTGATCGTCCCGGGCTGGGCCGACGTCGACCGGGACCCGCCGGCCGAGCTCGTCGAAGCGGTGCGCGCGGCCCACGAGGCGGGCGCGCGCGTGGTCTCCCTGTGCACGGGGGCCTTCGTCCTGGCGGCCGCCGGCCTGCTGGACGGCAAGCGCGCCACCACGCACTGGGCGCACGCCCGGGAACTGGCCCGACGCCACCCGGCGATCACGGTGGACCCCGATGTGCTCTACGTGGACAACGGCGACGTGCTCACCTCCGCCGGCAAGGCGGCCGCCATGGACCTGTGCCTGCACCTCGTCCGCCTCGACCACGGTTCGTCGAACGCCAACAGGATCGCCCGCCGGCTGGTCGTGGCACCGCACCGCGACGGCGGCCAGGCCCAGTTCATCGCCACCCCCGTCCCCACCCCGGGCAACCATCCCCTCACCGCGCTCTTCCCCTGGGCCCTCCAGCGGCTGGACGAGCCGCTCACCGTGGAGGACCTGGCCCGCCAGGCGCGGATGAGCTCACGCCACCTGGGCCGCCACTTCAAGTCCCTGACCGGCACCACCCCGTTGCAGTGGCTCCACACCCAGCGCATCCGCCACGCCCAGGAACTCCTGGAGACCACCGACGACACGGTCGACACCATCGCCACGGCCACCGGCATGGGCACCGCCACGACGCTGCGCCGCCACTTCAACCGCAGCGTGGGCGTCCCCCCGGACGCCTACCGGCGCACGTTCCGCAGCGCCCACTGACCCGGGCCGCCGCCTGCGGCGGCGCGCCGGCCCGGCGGGATCCGACCGGCCCTAGTGCGGTTCGGCGGGGTCGTGGGTGATCAGGTCTCCGGGCTGGCACCCGAGGACTTCGCAGATCCTCGACAGCGTCGAGAAGCGGATGGCCCTGGCCCGCCCGTTCTTGAGCACGGACAGGTTGACCACCGTGATGCCCACCTGCGCGGCCAGTTCGGTGAGCGTCATGCCGCGCTCGGCCAGTACCCGGTCGAGATGGATCCGGATCGTGTGGAGTTCCTCTTCGGGCATCAGATGGTCCCTTCGAGGTCCTCTCGCATGCGCACGCCCTCGCGCATGATCCTGCCCATGATCACTGCGGCGAGGCCGGCGAAGAGGAGCACCTGCGGTCCGGAGACCGTCGGCCCGGAGCCCACCATCGGCACCATGCTCCCGACGAGCCAGGACTGCGACCAGCCGACGACGAGGCCGGCCAGCGGCGTGCCCGCGGCGACGAACCAGCCGAGGACGGAGAGGCGCTTCGCCACCCCGTCGGTGAACGGCCCCCGCAGCAGGACGGCCTTGAGCAGCCGGGAGAAGAGGAGCAGCGTGACGGAGCCGAACAGCAGCCAGGGCAGCTCGCCCCCGAGATCGGCGGCGCGCTGGCCCGCGGAGGGACTGTCCTGGCAGAGGCGCGTGGCGCTGCTGGACGCCTTCACGCCCGTGCCCACCGGCAGCGGGTCCGCCAGTGAGGCGTTGGCCCAGAAGCCCGTCTGCACGCAGACGGCCCCGTCGTCGACCAGGTGCGCGATGCCCGTGCCGATGAAGCTGATCCCGCTGAGTACGGCCAGCACGAAGGTCACCGTGGCCAGGATTTTCGTCAGTCGCGTCTTCACTGCATCCCCTCATATCGATTCTCGATATGCTCAGACTAGGGGGGCATATCGATATTCGACAAGTCCACGGCTGACGGGTCGGGGGTGGGTGGGAGCTATTGCAAGCGGGTGCTTGCAATAGTTAGCAAGGTGCGGCAGGATCGGGGCATGGCATCGCTCAACGTCGGGAACCTCGGCGAGTACCTGCGCGAGCAGCGGCGGCAGGCGCAGCTCTCGCTGCGGCAGCTGGCCGATGCGGCGGGGGTGTCGAATCCGTACCTCAGTCAGATCGAACGCGGGCTGCGCAAGCCGAGCGCGGACATCCTGCAGCAGCTCGCCAAGGCGCTGCGGATCTCCGCCGAGACGCTCTACGTGCAGGCCGGAATCCTGGACGAGCGCGACCGGGACGAGGTCGAGACGAGGGCGGTGATCCTCGCCGATCCGTCGATCAGCGAGCGGCAGAAGCAGGTGCTGCTCCAGATCTACGAGTCCTTCCGCAAGGAGAACGCCGCCGAGGCGGAAGCGGAGGCCTCGACGCGGGCCGCCGCCACCGACGGAGCCGATGCCGGTACCGATGCCGAGACGCACCACACGAACTGAGACTGTGATCCGGGAGGACCACCACATGGCCATCGCCGATGACCTGAAGAAGACCCTCACCGACCCGACCCCCCTCTACTTCGCCGCCGGCACCGCCGACCTCGCCGTACAGCAGGCCAGGAAGGTTCCCGGCCTCATCGAGCAGCTGCGCGTCGAGGCCCCCGCGCGCCTCGACGCCGTGCGCAACACCGACACGAAGATCGTCCAGGAGAAGGCCAAGGAGGCCCAGGAGGCGGTCAGCGCCAAGGTCGCCGAGGTGTTCGGGGCGATCGACCCGAAGAAGCTCGGGGAGACGGCCCAGGACCTGGCGCTGCGCGGGGTCGGCGTGGCCGCCGAGTACGCGGTCAAGGCCAAGGAGGCCTACGAGAAGGTCGCCGAGCACGGCGAGCAGGCCGTACGGGCCTGGCGCGGCGAGGTCTCCGAGGAGATCGTCGACATCGCCGTCGTCGTGGAGCCCGAGCCGGAGACGGCTGCCGGGCCGGAAGCCACTGAGGCGGACGCCGCCGAGGCCTCCGCTCCCGAGGCCTCCGCTCCCGAGGCCTCCGACTCCGGGGAGAAGCCCGCCGCGAGGAAGCCCGCCGCGCGCAAGGCCCCGGCCAAGAAGGCCGCCGCCGCGGCGGCCGACGAGAGCTGAGCAGCGTACGACGGACCGGGCACCCGAGGGGCGTCCGGTCCGTTGGTGTTTGTGAAAGGGGCTCTGCCGGTAGCGTGGAGTCAGGCGGCATCCGGCGAGCGAGGCGTGAGAAGGCGGTCAGACGATGTTGATGGACGGGTTCGATACCGGTGTGCTTCCGTTGCTCGGGTTCGCCATGCTCGGGCTCGCCGTCGTGGCCTTCGTGATGGCGCTGGTGGCCCGCGAGGACGCGTACCGCGCGGCGGACAAGCAGACCAAGACCTTCTGGCTGGTCATCCTCGGCGTCACGGTCCTGGTGGACTTCTTCCTGGGGATGCTCTTCCTGGAGATCGCCGGGCTCGTCGCCACCATCGTGTTCTTCGTGGACGTGCGGCCGGCCCTCAAGCAGGTCTCGGGCGGCGGTGGCCGGCGCAGCGGCGGCAGCAGCAGCGACGGGCCGTACGGGCCCTACAACGGCGGACGCTGACCCGGCGGCCGGCGGCCGGCGGTCCACGGCCGGC
The DNA here is from genome assembly GCF_036014235.1 of Streptomyces sp. NBC_00435. Taxonomy (GTDB): domain Bacteria; phylum Actinomycetota; class Actinomycetes; order Streptomycetales; family Streptomycetaceae; genus Streptomyces. The sequence continues at coordinate 3,953,329 of NZ_CP107924.1, read as the reverse complement.
AGTCGGCAGTCGGCCGCCGCGATCCGCGGCCCGTCAGCCTTCGGAGCGTGAGAGGAGGACGACGGCGACGTCGTCCGTCAGCTCCCCGCCGTTGAGCCGGCGGGCCTCGGTCACGGCGGCCTCCAGCAGGCCCTCGCCGCTCAGCCCGTCGTCCAGGTGCCGGTTGATCATCTCGACCATGCCGTCCTGCCCGAGCCGCTCCCTGCCGAGGCCGATCCGGCCCTCGATCAGGCCGTCGGTGTAGAGCATCAGGCTCCAGGTGCCGCCCAGTTCGACCTGGCGGCGCGGCCAGCGTGCCCGGGGCAGCAGACCGAGCGCCGGGCCGCTGTTCTCGTACGGGAGCAGCCGCGCGGGGCGGCCCGGCCTGGATATCAGCGGCGCCGGATGGCCCGCCAGGCACAGGCCCGCGCGGCGGCCGTCCGGGGCGATGTCCACCGTGCACAGCGTCGCGAAGATCTCCTCGCAGGGGCGCTCGACCTCCAGGACCTCCTGGAGGGTGGCGAGCAGGTCGTCCCCGCACAGGCCGGCCAGGGTCAGCGCACGCCAGGCGATGCGCAGCTCCACGCCGAGGGCGGCTTCGTCCGGGCCGTGGCCGCAGACGTCGCCGATCATGGCGTGGACGGTGCCGTCGGGGGTGCGGACGGTGTCGTAGAAGTCCCCGCCGAGCAGTGCGCGGCTGCGGCCGGGGCGGTAGCGGGCGGCGAACCGGAGGTCGGAGCCCTCCAGGAGCGGGTGCGGGAGCAGTCCGCGCTCCAGGCGGGCGTTCTCCTGGGCCCGCAGTTTCGATTCTGCAAGCTTGTACTGGGCGATGTCCGCCCGTTTTCTCTCCACGGCGTACCGGATGGCGCGGCTGAGCAGCCGCCCGTCGAGCTCGTCGCGGAACAGGAAGTCCTGGGCCCCCACGCGTACGGCCTCGGCGGCGCGCTCCGCGTCCTCCTCGCCGGTGAGGACCAGGACGGCGTGGCGCGGGGCGATGCGGAGCACCTGGCGCAGGGCGCCGAAGGGGTCGCCGGCCTCGCCGGGGCCGTGCGGGAGCGCGAGGTCGAGCAGCACGCAGTTCACGTCCGGGGTGAGCAGCCGGGCGGCCTCCGTGAGGTTGCGTGCGCTGCGCAGCCGGATGCGGTGGCCGTCGGCGTCGAGTATCTCGGGGACGGTGAGGCCGCCGGCGGGGTCGTCCTCGATCACCAGCAGGGTGAGCGATGACTGGCCGCCCGGGCCGCTCTCGGTGCCCGGGATCTCCCTCTGCCGCGGTACGGGTACGGGCATGGTCTCCGGTTCCTTCCCGCCCCCTCGGGGGTTCGCTCGTCCGGAGACCCTAGCGGCGCGACGGAGCAAGCGGAATGCCAGGTCCGGCCGGAGGCTCCGGCATATGCCGTTATCGCAGGGGAAAGTCCGCGCCGCCGCATGACCAACGTCACGGAGCCCGGGCGTGGCGTCCCGCCCAGCGAGACGTCCGAAAGTCTCCCGCGGGACGTCCGGCAACGTCCCGCCGGGCTGCCCGCCCGGACGCCCGCCGGGCTGCATGTCCGGCTACGCGTCCGGCTACGCGTCCGGCCGGACCACGGCCTTGATCGGCATGGAGCCCGCGCCCGTCAGGGTGACGTTGCGGCCGGGGCGCGGGGCGTGGACGATCGCGCCGTCCCCGATGTACATCCCGACGTGGGTCGCGTCGTCGAAGTAGATGATCAGGTCGCCCGGCCGCATGTCCTTGATCGCGACCTTCGGCAGCCGCAGCTGCTCCTGCGAGGTGCGCGGGATCCGCTTGCCCGCCGCGAGCCAGGCCTGCGAGGTCAGTCCGGAGCAGTCGTACGAGCCCGGTCCCTCCGCGCCCCACACGTACGGCTTGCCGATCTGGCCCGTCGCGAACTGCACGGCCCGCTTGCCCGCCTCGCTGGCCGCCGAGCCCTTCACGCCGTTCATCGCGCCCGAGGACAGCCACGCCGCCTGCGCCTTGTACTGCGCTTCCTGCTCCAGCTGGATCAGCCGGGCCTTCTGCTCGGCCTCCAGCTTGCTCTCCAGCTCCTCCGCCGCCTTGATCTTCTCCTCGACCTGCTTCTTCGAGGTCTCCTGCTTGACCCGGTTGGCCTCCAGCGTCTCCCAGTGCGCGGTGGCCTCCTTCGCGTACTGCCGCAAGTCGTCCTGGGTACGGTTCAGTTCGGAGAGCAGGTCCGAGGTCGCCTTCTCGCCCTGGCGCAGCCGGTCGGAACCGTCCAGGAACTGCGTCGGATTGTTGCTCAGGGCCAGCTGCGCGCCCGGCGGCAGCCCGCCCGACCGGTACTGCGCGCGGGCGGCCGCGCCCGCGCGGTCCTTCAGGGAGGTGATCCGGTCCTGCCCGGCGACGACCAGGTTGGCGATCTCCACGATCTTGGCGGACTGCGTCCTGGCCTCGCTCTCCGCGAGGTTGAAGGCGTCCGTCGCGGCGCCGGCCTGGCGGTAGAGGTCCTCTATCTCCTCGCGGACCTGCTCCAGGGACTTGCCCTGCTGGGGCTCCGGTGCCGCGAACGCCGTGCCGGCCAGCAGACCGGGCGAGGCGAGCAGCGCCGTCGCACAGAGCAGAGTGAGGGCGATCGAACCCCGTCGTCGTTTCCTCATGGTCCCCCCAGACACAAGATTGATTAATCGTCAGTAACTTGTCATTGCCTTCGGGATGGTGCCACGTGCCGGTGAAATCCAACACCCTTGTGGATATCCACCCGACGAGTCCCACCAGTACCCACCGACACTGTCACCCCGACGGCCTCAACGCTTCCCACCGCACCGTCAGTTCCCCCTGACGCCACCGGACCGGCCCGTCCGCGAGCGGCCAGTCCGCGGCCAGCGCCCGAGCCGTCCGGATCCAGCGCTGCCGCGCCCCGTACGAGGCGTACGGGGCCGCGGCCGCCCACGCCCGGTCGAAATCGCGCAGGAACGCGTGCACCGGCTCCCCCGGCACGTTGCGGTGGATCAGCGCCTTGGGCAGCCGTTCCGCCAGGTCCGAGGGGCGCTCCAGGGAGCCCAGCCGGGTCGCGAACGTCACCGTGCGCGCCCCCTCCGGCCCGAGCGCCACCCACACGTGCCGCCGCCCGATCTCGTCGCAGGTCCCCTCGACCAGCAGCCCGCCGGGGGCCAGCCGGGAACACAGCCGCTCCCACACCGCCCCGACCTGCTCCTCGTCGTACTGGCGCAGCACGTTCGCCGCCCGGATCAGGGCCGGCCTGACCCCGCCCTCGAGCGGCACCTCGAAGCCGCCGTGCCGAAAGCTCAGCCCCTCGCGCTCGTACGGCTTCGCGCCCGCCACCCGCGCCGGTTCGATCTCGATGCCGACCACCCGGCCCGTGGAGCGGCCACCCGCAGCCGCGCCAGCAGCTCCACCGCGGTCCAGGGCGCGGCCCCGTAGCCCAGGTCCACCGCGACCGGGTCCTGCGCGTGGCGCAGCGCCGCCCCGTGCGTCGCCGCGATCCAGCGGTCCATGCGGCGCAGGCGGTTCGGGTTCGTCGTCCCGCGGGTGACCGTGCCGACGGGGCGGCGAGGGGGAGGGGTGGAACGGGAGGCCATGTGCAGAGAGTAAGCGGAGCGCTCCCGCCCGATAAAAATCCGGTACGGGCGCAGGAAAACCCCCGCTCCCGGAATGCGGGACACGGCCATCCGGGTTGCACTCCTAGAAGAGCGCCGACAGCGCTCTCCGCGTCATGCCGTCCGAGCGAGAGGAACTGCTCCCTTGAGCCAGTACGTGTCCCGCATCGGCGGCAGCATCGGCGGCAGCATCGGCGGACGCTTCGCCGCGGCCCGCTCGGGCACCCGCCACGAGCCGCCGCGCCTGCGGCTGCCCGCCGGTGTCGGCGGCCACCGCAGGCCGCGCCGCGTCGCGATGCTCAGCGTGCACACCTCACCGCTGCACCAGCCCGGCACCGGCGACGCCGGCGGCATGAACGTCTACATCGTCGAGCTCGCCAAGCGGCTGGCCGCGATCAACATCGAGGTCGAGATCTTCACCCGGGCCACCACCGGCGGCCTGCCGCCCGTGGTCGAGCTCGCGCCCGGAGTCCTCGTACGGCACGTGGACGCGGGCCCGTACGAGGGTCTCGCCAAGGAGGAGCTGCCGGCCCAGCTGTGCGCCTTCACCCACGGCGTCATGCAGGCCTGGGCCCGCCACCGCCCGGGCTACTACGACCTCGTCCACTCCCACTACTGGCTCTCCGGCCACGTCGGCTGGCTCGCCGCCGAACGTTGGGGCGTCCCGCTCGTGCACGCCATGCACACCATGGCCAAGGTCAAGAACGCGGCGCTCGCCGAGGGCGACACCCCCGAGCCCGCCGCCCGCGTCATCGGCGAGACCCAGATCGTCGCCGCCGCCGACCGGCTCATCGCGAACACCGCCGAGGAGGCCGACGAACTCGTCCGGCACTACGAGGCCGACCCCTCCAAGGTCGCCGTCGTCCACCCCGGTGTGAACCTCGACCGCTTCACCGTCGCCGACGGCCGCGCCGCCGCCCGCGCCCGCCTCGGGCTGCCGCAGGACGCCGTCATCCCGCTCTTCGCCGGCCGCATCCAGCCGCTCAAGGCCCCCGACATCCTGCTTCGGGCCGTCGCGGAGCTGGTGGACCGGGAGCCGGCGCTGCGCGCCCGGCTCTTCGTACCCGTCGTCGGCGGGCCGAGCGGCAGCGGGCTCGCCAAGCCGGAGGGGCTGCAGAAGCTCGCCGCCAGGCTCGGCATCGCCGACCTCGTGCACTTCCATCCGCCGGTGGCGCAGGACGCGCTCGCGGACTGGTTCCGGGCGGCGTCCGTGCTGGTCATGCCCTCGTACAGCGAGTCCTTCGGGCTGGTGGCCATAGAGGCGCAGGCCACCGGCACGCCGGTGCTGGCCGCCGCCGTCGGCGGGCTGCCGGTCGCCGTCAACGACGGGGTCACGGGCATCCTCGTACCCGGCCACGACCCGGTGGACTACGCCCGCGAGCTACGGCGCTTCGTGGACGAACCCGGGCTCGCGGACCGGATGGGCGCGGCGGCCGCACGGCACGCGCAGTTCTTCGGGTGGGACACCGCCGCGAGCGGTACGGCGGACGTGTACCAGGGGGCGATGCACGATCATCGCCGTCACGTACGCTCCCACCATGGCTGACGCTGACACCGCCGAGATCATCGAGGCAGTCCTGACCGGCGCGGAACTGAGCTGGGAGAGCCCCGCGCCGGGCTCCTACGTGGTCCAGCTCCCCGGCACCCGCAAGCTGAGCACCACCTGCTCGCTCAAGGCCGGCAAGCACTCCCTGTCGGTGAACGCCTTCGTGATCCGCCACCCGGACGAAAACGAGGCGGGCGTCCACCGCTGGCTGCTGGAGCGCAACCTCAAGCTCTACGGCATGGCCTACGCGGTCGACGCGCTCGGCGACGTCTACCTGACGGCCCGCCTCCCCCTGTCAGTGATCACCCCGGACGATCTGGACCGGCTGCTCGGCACGGTCCTGGAGGCGGCGGACGGAGCCTTCAACACGCTGCTGGAGCTGGGGTTCGCGAGCGCCATCCGGCGGGAGTACGAATGGCGGGTCGCGCGGGGCGAGTCCACGCGCAACCTGGACGCCTTCAAGAGCCTGACGCGGCCTTCGGCCTGAGGTCCGCCACGACGTCGGGCTCAGCCGGTGCGGCGGGTGCGACAAGTGCGGTGGGTTCGACGGTTCCGGCGGAGCCCCCCGCCTCGGCAGACCCTCCCTCGCCAGGTCCTGCCTCGCCAGGTCCTCCCGCGGGCAGCCCCCGCATCAGCAGCCAGTAGCCCGCCGCCGCGAGGGTTCCCAGGAACGCCGTCGAGCCCCACAGCCACGCCGCGCCGAAGTGCTCGATCGCGAAGCCCGCCATCAGCGGCGCGACCAGCGAGGCCACCGCCCACGACATCGTGTACATGCCCTGGTAGCGGCCGCGCCCGTGCAGCGGCGAGAGCCGTGCGACCAGGCCCATCTGGGTGGGCGAGTTGACGATCTCGGCCAGCGTCCACACGCAGACCGTCAGCGCCAGGCTCCACACCGAGCCCCCGAAGGCCGTCAGCCCGAACCCGTACCCGGCCAGCAGCGCCGAGATCACCAGCAGCTTCTGCGGGTCGCGGTGCTCGATGAAACGGGTCACCGGGATCTGCAGCAGCACGATCAGCAGGCCGTTCACGCCGATGACCAGGCCGTAGTCGGCCGTGGAGAACCCGGCCGCACCCATCGCCAGCGGCAGCCCGAACGAGCCCTGCATGAAGATCAGCGAGATCAGGAACGACAGCCCGACCACCCCCATGAACCGCCCGTCGCGCAGCACCGTACCCAGACCGACCTCGGGCCCGGCGCCCGCCTTCTCCGCCGCCGTCCGCTCGGGCCGCGACTCCGGCAGCTTGACGTACACGAGCACCGCGCAGACCAGCGTCAGGGCGGCCTCGCCGAGGAACCCGGCCAGGTAGCTGTACTCGGCGACGAAGCCCGCCACGGTCGCACTGACGGCGAAGCCGAGGTTGATGGCCCAGTAGTTCAGCGCGAAGGCCCGCACCCGGTCCTGCGGACGGACGATGTCGGCCATCATCGCCTGCACCGCCGGGCGCGAGGCGTTCGAGGTCATGCCGACCAGCAGCGCCACCGCGGCGATCGCCGCCGGGTGCTCCATGAACCCGAGCAGCGCCACCGAGAACGCGGTCGACGCCTGCGCCGCCATCAGCGTGGGCCGCCGCCCCAGCCGGTCCGTCAGCACCCCCGCGACGAGGGAGGACACCACACCACCGAGCCCGTGCAGGGCCACCACAAGTCCCACGAAGGAGGCCGAATAGCCCCGCTCCAGGGTCAGGTACAAGGTCATGAATGTGGCGACGAAGGCCCCGAGCCTGTTGACCAGCGTGCTCGTCCAGAGCCACCAGAACTCGCGGGGCAGACCCGACACGCTCTCGCGAGCGGCCCGCCTCAAACTGGCAACGGACATACGGAATCCCCCCGAGATGTAAGCATCCTTCTAGACATTCGGACCCTACGGACAGCGGCCCCGCGGAGCCACTGGATTGACGTCTGCCGTCAATCGGAGACCGCCCGCACGCCGTACACACCGCGCGCGAGGGCCCGGGTGCGTCCATTAGGCTCGTACGCATGGCCGACGCACCGTACAAGCTGATCCTCCTCCGCCACGGCGAGAGCGAATGGAACGCGAAGAACCTGTTCACCGGCTGGGTGGACGTCAACCTCAACGAGAAGGGCGAGAAGGAGGCGGTCCGCGGCGGTGAGCTGCTCAAGGACGCCGGCCTGCTCCCCGACGTCGTGCACACCTCGCTCCAGAAGCGCGCGATCCGCACCGCGCAGATGGCGCTGGAGGCAGCCGACCGTCACTGGATCCCCGTGCACCGCTCCTGGCGCCTGAACGAGCGCCACTACGGCGCCCTGCAGGGCAAGGACAAGGCCCAGACCCTCGCCGAGTTCGGCGAGGAGCAGTTCATGCTGTGGCGCCGCTCGTACGACACCCCGCCGCCGGCCCTCGAGGACGGCACGGAGTTCTCCCAGTCCGAGGACCCCCGCTACGCCTCGATCCCGCCGGAGCTGCGCCCGCGTACCGAGTGCCTCAAGGACGTCGTCGTCCGCATGCTCCCGTACTGGTACGACTCGATCGTCCCGGACCTGCTCGACGGCCACACCGTCCTGGTCGCCGCGCACGGCAACTCCCTGCGCGCGCTGGTCAAGCACCTCGACGGAGTCTCCGACGCCGACATCGCGGGCCTGAACATCCCGACCGGCATCCCGCTCTCCTACGAGCTGGACGCCAACTTCAAGCCCCTCAACCCGGGCGGCACCTACCTCGACCCGGACGCCGCGGCGGCCGCCATCGAGGCCGTCAAGAACCAGGGCAAGAAGTAGCTTTCGGCCACGCATCGCCCCCCACCCGCGATCTCCCGCCGGTGGGGGGCTTTTCGCGGTCTTGTGGGCGGGCGGAGGGCGTGGTCAGGTGACCTGGTGGAAGCAATCATCGCCAGTGCGATAGCGGTTCTGGGGACGCTGCTCGGGTCAGGGGTGACCTTCGCCTTCCAGCAGCGGGTGGCCGACCGGGGGCACGAGTTCACCCGGTCGGAGAAGCTGCGCCAGGAGCGGCTCGACGCCTACACCGCGTACGCGGGGGCGCTCGTGAACTTCCGGCGCACCCTCGTCCACCTGTGGTTCTGCACGGCCGGGGTGAGGAACGGGCGGGAATACGGGCAGATCGAGGACCCGGCGCAGGTCGCGACCCGGTCCTACGAGCTGCGCTCCAGCGCCCAAGAGGCCCTGTTCCGGCTGCAGATGCTCACCGGTGACGAGGCGCTGAGCGCGAGGGCGCAGGCGCTCTTCGCCGACATCGAGGTCGTGCACAAGACGCGGAGCCGGGAGGAGTTCGAGATCCGGCGGGACCGCACCCGCGAGGGCATCGCCGGCCTGGTCGTCGCCGCCAAGCAGCGACTCTGAACGGCGGGGCACCACGAGAGCACGGAAAGGCCCCGGCCGAGTGGATCGGACGGGGCCTCATCCGTACGGGAACCGGGTGGCCGGCTCAGCCGCCGCACTGGCAGGGAGCGCCGGACTGGCAGCCGCAGCCGCAGCCCGAGCCGCAGCCGCAGGCCGCGAGCAGCGGCAGGCGCAGGCCCTCCGGTGGCCGCGCTTCCTGCTCCGGGGTGATGGGGACGGGGGAATCGGGCATGGATCCTCCTCGTAGGCGTTGTGCCTTCGCCCTCATTCATGCCCAGCCGCACCGCTCAGTCAACGGCGCATTGGGGGCTCGTTGTCGATCCGGCCCCGTCGCGCCTCGGACGCCTCAGACGCCCTCGACCTGCGTCGGCGGCTGGAGCTCGTCCGCGTGCTCGCCCGTCACCAGGTAGACGACACGCTTGGCGACCGACACCGCGTGGTCCGCGAAGCGCTCGTAGTAGCGGCCCAGCAGCGTCACGTCGACCGCCGTCTCGATGCCGTGCTTCCAGCGGTCGTCCATCAGGTGCTGGAACAGCGTGCGGTGCAGCTGGTCCATCTCGTCGTCGTCCTGCTCCAGCTGGAGCGCCAGATCGACGTCCTTCGTGATGATCACCTCGGCGGCCTTCGCCATCAGACGCTGCGCGAGCTGCCCCATCTCCAGGATGGTCGCGTGCAGGTCGCGCGGGACCGCCGTGTCCGGGAAGCGCAGCCGGGCCAGCTTGGCCACGTGCTGCGCCAGGTCGCCCGAGCGCTCCAGGTCCGCGCTCATGCGCAGCGAGGTGACGACGATGCGCAGGTCGGTGGCGACCGGCTGCTGGCGTGCGAGCAGCGCGATGGCACGGGCCTCCAGGTCGTGCTGGAGATCGTCCACCTTCTGGTCGGCGGCGATGACGCTCTCGGCGAGCTTCAGGTCGGCGTCGAGCATGGAGGTCGTGGCCCGCCCGATGGCGGAGCCGACCAGCCGGGCCATCTCGACCAGGCCTTCACCGATCGAGTCCAGTTCCTCGTGATACGCGTCCCGCATGTCTCGTGTCCCTCTCTTGACCTACTGCACTACTGCCCGGGAGCCGGGCCGGGGCGGTCTCGTGCCCACGGTGCCACGGTGACCCCCGAACGCGACCGACTCCGGCACCACAAGTGAATCAACCCCGTCGTCAGGGTGAACTCTGGGCGACGACTGTTCGAGCCGCCACCCGAACGGCTGTGGAAGTGTCCCCACACCTGCTTAACCTGGAGTCATGGACGTGAACGCGGCGGTCGCCGCAGCTGCAGCGATTGCCGGTCTCTGCACCGGTGTGATCGCGATGCTGGCGTTCCGCTGGAGCGAGCGCGACCAAGCCCGCCCCACCCGGAGCTCCATGCGCCCCGACATCAACGCGGTGCTCCCACCGGGGGTGGACACCGTCCTTTCCGTGCTGCGCTCCTCCGCCGTCGTACTCGACGAGGGGGACGCGGTCGTCAAGGCCAGCTCGGCGGCATATGCCCTCGGCCTGGTCCGCGGCGGCAAGCTGGCCGTGGAACCCATGCTCCACATGGCCCGCGACACCCGGCGCGACGGAGAGATACGCCAGGTCGAGCTCGACCTGCCCCGGCGCGGCACCGGCCGCGGCGAAGCGCTCGCCGTCTCGGCCCGCGTCGCCCCGCTCGGCTCCCGCCTGGTGCTCCTCCTCGTCGAGGACCTCACCGAGGCCCGCCGCATCGAAGCCGTACGCCGGGACTTCGTCGCGAACGTGTCGCACGAGCTCAAGACCCCGGTCGGTGCGATCTCCCTGCTCTCCGAGGCCGTCATGGACGCCTCGGACGACCCCGAAGCGGTCCACCGCTTCGCCGGCCGCATGCAGATCGAGGCCACCCGCCTGATCAACCTCGTACAGGAGCTCATCGACCTCTCACGCGTGCAGAACGACGATCCGCTCGAGGACGCCGAGCCCATGCGGGTGGACACCCTCGTGGCCGAGGCCATCGACCGCTGCCGCCACACGGCCTCCGCCAAGCAGATCACCATGGCCGCCGGCGGCACCGCCGACCTGCGGGTATGGGGAAACCGGGGACAGCTCGCGGCCGCCCTCGGAAACCTGGTCGAGAATGCCGTCAACTACAGCCCCGCCCGGACCCGCGTCGGCATCGCCGCGCGCCGGGTCACCGCGCCGGGTGGAGACTTGATCGAGATAGCCGTGACCGACCAGGGCATCGGCATCCCGGAAAAGGACCGCGAGCGCATCTTCGAACGCTTCTACCGCGTCGACCCGGCCCGCTCCCGCGCCACGGGAGGAACCGGCCTGGGCCTCGCGATCGTGAAGCACGTAGCGGCTTCGCACGGCGGGGAGGTGTCGGTATGGAGCTCGGAGGGCCAGGGTTCCACCTTCACCCTGCGACTCCCCGAAGCGGCCGCGCCGGCCCCGGCGACGGCCTCCGCACCCGCCAACACCCTGCTCGAACCTCAAACCGCACCAGCCATCCCTGCCCCGGAGGTCCTTCCGTGACCCGAGTGCTTGTCGTCGAGGATGAGGAATCCTTCAGCGACGCCCTGTCCTACATGCTCCGCAAGGAGGGCTTCGAGGTCGCGATCGCCGCGACCGGGCCCGACGGGCTCGACGAGTTCGAGCGCAACGGCGCCGACCTCGTCCTCCTCGACCTGATGCTCCCCGGCCTGCCCGGCACGGAGGTCTGCCGGCAGCTGCGCGGCCGCTCCAACGTCCCCGTGATCATGGTGACCGCCAAGGACAGCGAGATCGACAAGGTCGTCGGGCTGGAGATAGGAGCCGACGACTACGTCACGAAGCCCTTCTCCTCGCGGGAGCTGGTCGCCCGCATCCGCGCGGTCCTGCGCCGCCGCGGCGAACCGGAAGAGGTCACCCCGGCGGCCCTGGAAGCGGGCCCCGTACGGATGGACGTCGACCGCCACGTGGTCACCGTCGCCGGAGCCAAGGTGGACCTCCCCCTGAAGGAGTTCGACCTCCTCGAGATGCTGCTGCGCAACGCGGGCCGCGTCCTGACCCGCATGCAGCTCATCGACCGGGTCTGGGGCGCGGACTACGTCGGCGACACCAAGACCCTCGACGTCCACGTCAAGCGCCTGCGCGCCAAAATCGAGCCGGACCCGGGCGCGCCGCGCTATCTGGTCACGGTCCGCGGCCTGGGCTACAAGTTCGAGCCGTAAAGATCGAAAGAGTGGGCAGTACGGCAACGGCCCCCGTCCGCGTCGAGCGGATGGGGGCCGTTGCCCTTGCGTACGGTGCCGCGCGCCTCAGTGGCCGGCGCTGGAGGACGGGGTGCCCGCGGAGCTGCCCGCGGCGGGGGTACCGGCGGCCGGGGAGCCAGAGGTGGAAGGCGAACCGGAAGGCACGGCCGCGGGGCTGCCCGAGGGGCTGCCCGACGGGGTGGCGCCCGTGACCGGACCGGCGGTCGGCCCGAAGCCCTCGTACATGCCGGCGGCCGGGACGACGAAGGCCCCCAGGGCCACGCTGCCGGTGGTGCTCAGATTGAAGACGACCTGCTGCACGTTGCCGTCCGCGACGGCGTCCCCGCCCGCGATGACGGCGGAGGCGTTGCCCTTGCCGCCCAGGACGACGGAGCCGCCGGCCGGGACGACCACCTTGGACGCGCCGGCCGCGGGCTTGAGCACCACGGTGGCCTTGCCGCCCGGAAGGGTGATGGACTCGAGCGTCTGCTCCTTGGTGCCGGCGTTGAACAGCGTCGCGGAGACGGCGGCCGGGCCCTTCTTGTCCTTCTCCGGGGTGATCACCAGAGCGTTCTGGACCTTGATGTCGCCCTTGGTGGCGGCGGCGTTGTCCGGCTTGATCTGGAGCGTCTGCGCGTCCTGGCCCGCACCACAGGCGGCCAGCGAGACGATCGAGAACACGACGGCGGTGGCGGCGAGGGCGCCGCGTCGAAGGCTGCGGCTCACGGCGGAGGCAACTCCTTGGACGTACGGAACGGAAGGGTGGGCGGCTCGGAACGGCCGAAGTAAAGCCGCTCTAAGGGTGTGTCAGCGCGCTTAGGTTACCGAGCCGCCGCCCCGCCCCCGCACCCGACCCTCCGCAGCGCGGGGGCGGCCCACTCCGGGCCCCGTACCGCTCACGCCCCGGGGCCCGCCCCGCGCACGCCCCGTCCCTGCCTCGTCCGCGCCCTGTCCCCGCCCTGTCCCCGCCCCGGACGGGTGATCTTTCATTCGTGAAAGGCCCGCCCCGCAAAGGCCCGCCCGCCCCCGGTGATCAATTTCCGGATTTCCTTCGAACGCCACCCGGTGATCAATTCCGGATTGGACCGGAACGGGACCCGTACGGGTGGCCGCCAGTCGAACGGAGTAGTTCGGTATCCCGGGCCAGAAACCGTCAAAACGGGACGTACGGCGCGTCGGTAGGGCTGTGGACCGGCTGTACCGTAGCCGTTTCGCCCGGTCCGCGCAGTGCCTCCGACCTGCGATTACCCCCTCGCGGAAGGCTCCCGCAGCACGTCCCTGGCGCTGTTGTCAAGCCCTGAGATGGGCCCTGACCTGCGAAAACGCCATTCATAACGGTCGATTCTCGTGTTACCCTGGATAGCCACGGAAGGGGTACCTGTCACATGACGTTCAAGGTTGGCGACACCGTGGTCTATCCCCATCACGGGGCCGCGCTGATCGAGGCTATCGAAACTCGCCAGATCAAAGGCGTGGACAAGACCTACTTGGTGCTCAAGGTCGCCCAGGGTGACCTGACCGTTCGCGTACCTGCGGACAATGCGGAGTTCGTAGGTGTTCGCGACGTAGTCGGCCAGGACGGGCTGGACCGGGTCTTCGAGGTGCTCCGCGCACCGTATGCAGAAGAGCCGACGAACTGGTCCCGGCGCTACAAGGCAAATCTGGAAAAGCTCGCTTCTGGCGATGTCATCAAGGTCGCCGAAGTTGTGCGTGACCTCTGGCGTCGTGAGCGCGAGCGCGGGCTTTCCGCGGGCGAGAAGCGCATGCTCGCGAAGGCGCGTCAGATTCTGGTGAGCGAGCTCGCGCTCGCCGAAAACACCAACGAGGACAAGGCCGAGGCCCTCCTCGACGAGGTGCTCGCGTCCTGACGCGGTCATCCGTACACAGTTGTGCCGCGGTGCCCGATGACAAGGAAACTTGTTGCCGGGCGCTGCGGCATGTCTGTACCCATGCCCCTTTTGCTGCCGCCGCTGCCGGTACCTGACAGCGGCCACTGAAAACAGCGACCGCCGAAAACAGCGACCGCCGAAAGCATCGCCTCACTGGCGTGCCGGGTCCGGGCAGCCGGCTCGACCGGTCGTCACGGAAGGGGCGAGGGCGTCGCACCCGGCACCCTTCAGGCCATACCCATGTCGGCCGAAGTCACAAACCTGGCTCGGAGCTACTGATGTCTGACGAATCGCGCCCCCACCGCACCGCCGCGGTGATCCCGGCCGCCGGCCGCGGGGTCCGTCTCGGTCCCGGCGCCCCCAAGGCCCTGCGGACCCTGGGCGGGATCCCCATGCTCGTCCACGCCGTCCGTGCGATGGCGCGCTCCCGCGCGGTCGCCCTCGTCGTCGTCGTGGCCCCGCCCGCCGACACCGCCGAGGTGCGCCGGCTCCTCGACGAGCACGCGCTGCCCGACCGCACCGAGATCCTGGTCGTCCCCGGCGGGGAGACCCGGCAGGAATCCGTACGCGCCGGCCTGGACGCCCTGCCCGACGGGGTCACGGCCGTCCTCGTCCACGACGCGGCCCGCCCGCTGGTCCCCGTGGAAACCGTCGACTCCGTCGTCGAGGCGGTCCGCGACGGCGCCCCCGCCGTCGTACCCGCCCTGCCCCTGGCCGACACCGTCAAGGAGGTCGAGCCCGGCGATCCCGGCGAGCCCGAGCCGGTCGTCGCCACCCCCGTGCGGTCCCGGCTGCGCGCCGTGCAGACCCCGCAGGGCTTCGACCTCGCGACGCTGCTGCGCGCGCACGAGAAGGTCGCCGTCGACGGCGAGGGCGCCACGGACGACGCCGGGATGGTGGAGCAGCTCGGCGTCACCGTCGTGGTGGTCCCCGGCCACGAAGAGGCCTTCAAGGTCACCCGCCCGCTCGACCTGGTCCTCGCCGAGGCCGTACTCGCCCGCAGGAGGGCCACCGATGCCTACTAGTCCCGCCGGTCCCGCAGCCCCCCTCGCCACCGCCGCGCCCCTCATCCCGCTCGTCGGCATCGGCACCGACGTCCACGCCTTCGAGACCGGCCGCGAACTGTGGTGCGCCGGCCTGCTCTGGGAAGGAGAGGACGGCCTCGCCGGGCACTCCGACGGCGACGTCGCCGCGCACGCCGCCTGCGACGCCCTCTTCTCCGCCGCCGGCGTGGGAGACCTCGGCGCGCACTTCGGCACCTCCCGCCCCGAGTGGTCCGGCGCCGCAGGCGTCACCCTCCTGGCGGAGGCCGCCCGGATCGTCCGCGCCGAGGGCTTCGAGATCGGCAACATCGCCATCCAGGTGATCGGCGTACGCCCGAAGATCGGCAAGCGGCGCGAAGAGGCGCAGAAGGCGCTCGCCGCCGCGGCGGGCGCCCCCGTCTCCGTCTCGGGCACCACCACCGACGGACTGGGCCTCACCGGCCGCGCCGAGGGCCTCGCCGCGATCGCCACGGCCCTCGTGTACCGGACGAACCGGGCCTAGTACCCCGTACGGATACACCCCTCCCGCACTTCTCCGCCAACAAAGCGGGCCCCGCGTACCGAAAGGGTCGCGGGGCACTGCTACAGGCGCACTACCCTGGATGCCGTGACTATTCGCCTGTACGACACCAGCGCCCGGCAGATCCGTGACTTCACCCCGCTCGTTCCGGGCTGCGTCTCGATCTACCTCTGTGGCGCCACCGTGCAGGCGGCTCCGCACATCGGGCACGTCCGCTCGTACCTGAACTTCGACATCGCGCGCCGCTGGTTCACCTACCGCGGCCTCGACGTCACCTTCATCCGCAACGTCACCGACATCGACGACAAGATCATCTGGAAGTCCGGCGAGCAGGGCCGCCCCTGGTGGTCCATCGGGTACGAGAACGAGCGCGCCTTCAACGACGGCTACAACGCGCTGGGCTGCCTTCCGCCCACGTACGAGCCGCGCGCCACCGGCCACGTGCCCGAGATGATCGAGATGATGCGCGGGCTCATCGAGCGCGGCCACGCCTACGAGGCCGACGGCAGCGTCTACTTCGACGTCCGCTCCTTCCCCGGCTACCTGGAGTTGTCGAACCAGAACATCGACGACCTGCGCCAGCCCGCCGAAGAAGGCATCACGGGCAAGCGCGACCCCCGCGACTTCGCCATGTGGAAGGCCTCCAAGCCCGGCGAGCCCGACTGGGAGACCCCGTGGGGCCGCGGCCGTCCCGGCTGGCACCTCGAGTGCTCCGCGATGGCGCACAAGTACCTCGGCAGCGCCTTCGACATCCACGGCGGCGGGCTCGACCTGATCTTCCCGCACCACGAGAACGAGATCGCCCAGGCCAAGGCCTACGGCGACGAGTTCGCGAAGTACTGGATGCACAACGCCTGGGTCACCCTCTCCGGCGAGAAGATGTCGAAGTCGCTCGGCAACTCCGTCCTCGTCTCCGAGATGCTCAAGGTCTGGCGCCCGATCGTCCTGCGCTACTACCTCGGCACCCCGCACTACCGCTCGATGATCGAGTACAGCGTGGAGTCGCTGCGCGAGGCCGAGTCCGGCTTCGCCCGCATCGAGGGCTTCATCCAGCGCGTCGTCGAGAAGGCCGGAAAGCCCGTCGATCCGGCCGCCGAGGTCCCGCCCGCCTTCGCCGAGGCCATGGACGACGACCTGGGCGTCCCGCAGGCACTCGCGATCATCCACACCACCGTCCGCCAGGGCAACAGCGCGCTCGCCGCCGACGACAAGGACGCCGCCATCGCACGGCTGTCCGAGGTACGTGCCATGCTGGGCGTCCTCGGCCTCGACCCCCTCGACCCCCACTGGGCCGGCGAAGCGGACCGGGGAGAGGACCTCCACGGAGCCGTGGACACCCTCGTACGCCTGGTCCTGGAGCAGCGCGAGTCCGCCCGCGCCCGCAAGGACTGGGCCACCGCCGACGCCATCCGCGACCAGCTGCAGCAGTCCGGCCTGGTCATCGAGGACAGCCCCACGGGACCCCGCTGGACGCTCGGCCCCCGCTGAGCCCACCGGAGCAGTCCCGTTGTGCCGCTCGGCCCTCCGAGCCGCACACTCTTCATACGTACATATCGCAGCACCAACGAAACAGGTAGAGGTCATGGCCGGGAACAGCCAGCGCAGGAACCGCCGCACGTCCAACAAGAAGGGCGCGACGGTCGGCAGCGGTGGCCAGCGGCGCAAGGCCCTCGAAGGCAAGGGCCCCACGCCCAAGGCCGAGGACCGCAAGAAGCACAAAGCCAACCGCATCAGCAACGCCATGGCCCGCCAGGCCGCCAAGCGTCGCCCGGCCCCGCGCCGCGGCGGCCCCAAGGGCACCAGCGAGATGGTCGTCGGCCGCAACCCGGTCTTCGAGGCGCTGCGCGACGGCGTACCGGCCGTCACCCTGTACGTCCAGCAGTTCATCGACAACGACGAGCGCGTCCGCGAAGCCCTCCAGCTCGCGGCCCAGCGCGGCAACATCAACCTGATGGAAGCCCCGCGCCCCGAACTCGACCGGCTGACCAACGGGCTCAACCACCAGGGCCTGGTCCTCCAGGTCCCGCCCTACGAGTACGCGCACCCGGAGGACCTCACCGCCGCCGCGTACGACAACGGCGAGGACCCCCTCATCGTCGCCCTCGACGGCGTCACCGACCCCCGCAACCTCGGCGCGATCGTCCGCTCCGTCTCCGCCTTCGGCGGCCACGGCGTGGTCATCCCCGAGCGCCGCGCCGCCGGTATGACCGCCGGCGCCTGGAAGTCCTCGGCCGGCACCGCCGCCCGTACCCCGGTCTCCCGGGTCACCAACCTGACCCGCGCCATCCAGGAGTACAAGAAGGCCGGCATCACCGTCGTCGGCCTCGCCGCCGAAGGCACCCACGAGGTCCACGAACTCGAAGCGCTGGGCGGCCCCGTCGTCATCGTCGTCGGCTCCGAGGGCAAGGGCCTCGGCCGCCTCGTGGGCGAGAACTGCGACTACCTCGTGCGCATCCCGATGCCGGGCGGCGCCGAATCCCTCAACGCGGGTGTCGCCGCGGGCGTCGTCCTCTACGAGGCCGCCCGCCGCCGCGCCACCCGCGGCCGCGCCTGAAGCATCAGGGCCTGAGCGTCACGGCCTGAGCGTCATGGCCTGAGCATTCAGGGCCCCCGCTTGATCCAATTGGCTCACCGGACGTGACCCGTGAGCGTGCCACCCCGCCCCTCACGGGCGGGGTGGCTTGATTTGACGGGTCTCGGACACATCCCTGATGTCAAGGCAGTGTCCTAAACACTCGTCACTCGGTTAGATGAGTGTGGACACCAGAACGCCAGGGTTCGACGACCAGCCCGCGCTGAGCATGGTCAAGGTGCCGTGCGATCCCGCACAGGTCATCGTCAACCACGCCAGCTTCCGCGTGCGGCTCGCACCGAGCCCCAGCGCGCGTCCCAGGCCCGCGGGCGCACCCGGGCTCACCCCCGCGCTCGGCGGAGCCCTCGCAGCCGCCGGAGTGGGCGCCGCCCGCCGCCGGCCCGTCGTCTGGAGCGGCAGGTCCGCCCCCGGCGACGCCGCCGCCAGTGCCGCCATGGGCGGCCTGCTCCAGGCCGTACGCGAACACGGGCGCGGACACGACGAGTACGACGGCGGAGCCACCCAGGTCATCCCGCGCATCGACCTCGCCCACGACCTCGCGGACGACACACTCGCCGTCCCGACCGTCATCGGCCAACGCAACTACGGCGACCCGGACGACACCCGCGCCCAGCCCGCCGTACGGGACTTCCCCCAAGAGGCCTACGAAGCCGCCGCGGACGGCCCCGGCGCCGACTCCCGCCGTGCACCGGGCGACGCCCGCGCACAGGCCCAGTACTACCCGGGCCGCCGCATGAACCTCGGTGTCGTGCTGCTCCCGCTGCGCGTCTTCCTCGGCTTCATCTCCATCTACGCCGGCATGGGCAAACTGTGCGACCCCGTCTACTTCGACGGCGGCGAGCGCGGCTCCATGGTCACCTGGCTGCAGACCCTGCACCCCTGGGCCCTCGCCGAACCCCTGCGCGACTTCGCCCTCGCCCACCCCGTCGGGGCCGGACTCAGCGTGGCCTTCCTCCAGGTCGTCGTCGGCGTACTCACCGTCTTCGGCTTGTGGCAGCGCTTCGCCGCCTGCTTCGGCGCCCTGCTCTCCGCCGCCCTGCTGATGACCGTCAGCTGGAAGACCGTCCCCGCCTACGACGCACCCGACATCATCTACCTCGCCGCCTGGAGCCCGCTGATCATCGCCGGCGCCCCCGTCTACTCCCTCGACGGACGCCTCGCGAGCGAAGCCTGGCGCACTCTCGGCCCGCGCTCCGAGGTCTGGCGCCTGCGCCGCCGCGTCCTGCGCCGCGGAGCCGTCATGGCCACCGTCGTCTGCGGACTCACCCTCCTCATCGGCTCGCTCCTCGGCGGCGCCGTCCGCTCCACCACCGTCGTCACCGTCCCCGGACCCGGCCAGGCCCCCAGCAACTACCTGCCGGGACGCCCCCTGCCGCGCACCCCGCAGCAGCAGCCCGCGCGCCCGACGCCCTCCAAGCCGGCCGCGCAGCCCTCGGCCGCGGCCTCCTCGCCGGCCGCCAAGTCCGGGCGCGCAGCCACCGGTTCGGCCACCCCGGGCTCCGGCTCCGGATCGCCCACCGCGACCCGGGGCAGCAGCAGCGGCAGCCAGAGCCCGCGCAGTACCCCCCGCCAGTCGACCCCGCAGAAGCCCCCGACCAGCTCGTCCGGCACGGGCAGCGGCGGCTCCTCCGGCGGATCGGGGACCACCCCGCCGAAGAAGCCCGACATCCTCGGCGGACTCCTCGGCTGACCGGCCGGCCCCACGAGGGCCAGGACGAGGGCCCGGCACGCGGAAGCGTGCCGGGCCCTCTCACGTTCACCTGGCGGTGCCGGAGTCCTTCGGCCGGCGGGACGGCCTGTGGACCTGTGGAGGCGACAGCAGGGCCCACGACCACGACGGCCTAGCAGGGCCCGCGAGGGGCCCATGCGGGCCTCACAGGCCCTACGGGGGCCACCAACGCCTGGGAGCCCCACCGAGGCCTACGGGAGGCCCACCGAGGCCTACGGGAGGCCCACCGAGGCCTACGGGAGGCCCACGTGGCCCACGAAGGCCTACGAGCCGCTCTGCGCGGCCAACTCCCGCGCCGCCTCGGTCAAGTCCTTCGCCGTGTCGATCGCCCGCCAGTAGGCCCCCTGGGGCAGCGGGAAGCCCGCGAGGCGCCGCTCACGGGCCAGTCGCGGGAACGTCGTACGCTCGTGGTCACCCAAATCCGGCAGCAGCGCCGCGAATTCGGGCCCGAAGACGTACACCCCGGCATTGACGGGGTACGGGGACTGCGGAGCTTCGATGA
Organism: Streptomyces sp. NBC_00435; assembly: GCF_036014235.1. Lineage (GTDB taxonomy): Bacteria > Actinomycetota > Actinomycetes > Streptomycetales > Streptomycetaceae > Streptomyces. Next base: position 3,933,458 of record NZ_CP107924.1, on the reverse strand, counting down.
AGTCCAGTACGTGCCCGTACTCGTTGATCTCCACCACACCCCACGGAATGCGCGGCCGGGCCAGCGCCAGCGTGGCCGTGGCCCCCCGCTCGGCATGGAACGCCGCCATCTCCCGCAGCGGGAAACGTGTCCACACGTCCCCGTTCGTCGCGAACCAGGCCTGGTCGGGGTACGGAAGGTGCCGGGCGGCGAACTTCAGACCACCCCCCCGCCCCAGCGGCTCGCTCTCCACCACCGTGGTCACGCGCAACGGCAACGACGCCCCGGCCAGCCACTCCTGGAGCACCTCGGCGAGATGCCCGCACGAGACGACGGCGTCCGTCACCCCCTCGGCCGCCAGCCACGCCAACTGGTGCCCGATGATCGGCACCCCCGTCCCGGGGATCTCGACCATCGGCTTCGGGCGGTCGTCCGTATAAGGCCGCAGCCGCGAACCCTGGCCCCCCGCCAGGACGACAGCCTGGACCGGGGAGGCCGGGAACGCGGCCACGTGGAATCGGTCGGGGAGCTCCGAGCTCCCGGCAACCTCGGAATCGGTCATGTCCGTATGGGGAACGGCGTACGGCGGCGGCCGTCAGCCCATGGAGGCGACGCCGGACGCGTACGCGGTGTCGCACACCGGCCGCGCGAACGACTGCGCCTTCGTGGGCCCGTAGGCGTCCACCGCGGCCCGACCCAGCGCGCGAGCGATCCCCGCGCAGTGCTCGGCCAGCGACGGCCGCCGGTCAACTTCCTGCTGGAGATGGGTGAGTACGTCACCCGGCTGCTCACCCTGCTGGATCTCGCTCAGCAGCTTTTCGCGCAGCACGTCCTGCGCGGCACGTGGCTTCGCGGGCACGGAGACGTCCTCGGCGGACGCGGTCAGGATCTGGGAGGGGGTGTTGTCCGCCCAGGGGACCATGGTGACCGCGAGGGTCCCGGACAGGACCAGGACGACGGGCAGGACCAGGGCGAGGGATCGGCCGATACGGCGGGCAGTGTGGGTCACGAGGGCGAGAGTAGCGCTCGGTGAAGATTTGGCGACATTTAGTCACTCGGTCGGGGGATGGTTCGACGTGACTTTTCGAATTAAGGGTTGACGCAGAGGGCCGAATGGCCCGATCTGCCGGAACTCGCGCCGAAGGGGCGCCCCTTGGCGGGACGCCCCTTCGGCGGACATGACGCGGATCCGGCGGCCCGGTCCGTCGGACCATTCCATTGGACCGGTCCGACGGACCGCCCCGGCGGATCAGTTGGAGAGACGGGCCCCGGAGGAGGTCGAGAACACGTGGATCTCGCCCCCGCGCGGCACGACGTGCAGCGTCGAGCCCTTCTCGGGAACGTTGCGGCCGTTCACGCGCACCACGATGTCCTGCGAGCCCTCGGAGTGCGAGGTCGAACCGTAGACGTACCCGTCCGCGCCCAGCTCCTCGACGACGTTCACGGTGATGGTCAGACCGCCGGTGTCACCGATGTCGAAGTGCTCCGGGCGCACGCCGACCGTGACCGTGCGGTCGCCCGCGTCGGCCGCGGCGGACAGCGCCTCGCGGGACACCGGCACGACGCTCTCGCCGAACTTCACGCCGCCGTCGGCGATCGGGACCTCGACGAGGTTCATGGCCGGCGAGCCGATGAAGCCGGCGACGAAGAGGTTCGCCGGGCGGTCGTACATGTTGCGCGGGGTGTCGACCTGCTGGAGCAGACCGTCCTTGAGGACCGCGACGCGGTCGCCCATCGTCATCGCCTCGACCTGGTCGTGGGTGACGTAGACGGTGGTGATGCCCAGGTCGCGCTGGAGGGCCGCGATCTGGGTACGGGTGGACACGCGGAGCTTGGCGTCGAGGTTCGACAGCGGCTCGTCCATGAGGAACACCTGCGGCTTGCGCACGATCGCGCGGCCCATCGCGACGCGCTGGCGCTGACCGCCGGAGAGCGCCTTCGGCTTGCGGTCGAGGTACTGGGTCAGGTCCAGCATCTTCGCCGCGTCCTCCACCTTCTTGCGAATGGTGGCCTTGTCCTCGCCGGCGATCTTGAGCGCGAAGCCCATGTTGTCGGCGACGGACATGTGCGGGTACAGCGCGTAGTTCTGGAACACCATCGCGATGTCCCGGTCCTTGGGCGGCAGGTGCGTGACGTCGCGGTCACCGATGCGGATGGCACCGCCGTTCACGTCCTCCAGGCCGGCGAGCATGCGCAGCGAGGTGGACTTGCCGCAGCCGGAGGGGCCGACGAGGACGAGGAACTCGCCGTCCGCGATCTCCAGCTCGAGCTGGTCGACAGCGGGCTTGTCACCGCCGGGGTACAGACGGGTCGCCTTGTCGAAAGTCACAGAAGCCATGGTGATGAATCCCTTCTACCGGCAGGAACGTGCCGGACGATCCGAGTGGAAGGTCTAGTCCAGTAACTGGACTCGGTCCCGACGCTACCCGCCCCAGCCCCTCCTGTCAGCACCTGGACCAGGTGACTTCGCCGACGTGCGGAGCCCGCTGCCGGGGGTCGCCTGTAGGAGCCGCCTGCCGGGGGCCGCTGTCAGAGGCGGCTGCTTGGATCCCGACCATGACCATCTACGACCTGACCCGCGCCCTGCCCGACATCGCGACCCTGCGCGACCGCTGCCGGGCGATGGCGGCACTGGAACTGGTGATCAGCGGCAACGAGGGCGACTGCTACTTCTCGTACGACCCGGCGTGGGGCCAGGGCGAGGAAGTGGCCCTGATGGACAACGGCTCGGGCGACGACTACGCGATCGTCTTCACCGGGGCGGGGGTCTTCGGCTTCGGCTTCGACCACGAGTCGCCGATGAGCCCGTGGGCCGGTGACGAGGGGGCTCCGTGGCCGGGGCTGATCGACGGGATACCGGAGGTCCTCCTGCCGTTGACGACCGAGCCCGCCTTCTGCCAGGGGGAGGGTGTCCTCAACGCGACCGCCGTCTTCTGGCGCGAGACCGCCGACACGGCCTGGCGCGCGGGCAAGGTCGAGTTCCCGGAGGGCCGGTCCGACCCGGACGGTACCGACTACCTCTTCGACATCCTGGCCGCCGGCACCCCGGAGGCCTACCACGCCTTCGCCGAGGACTACTACGAGACCGACCTGCCCCTGGAGGCCGTCCGGCACGTGTGGTCACTGCGCCCGCTCACCCAGGCCGTGGTCGACGCCCTCAACCCGGGCCTCCCGCTGGAGGCGGTGGCCCCGCGGCTGGTACGGGCGGGGTACCCGCAGACTCCACAGGTGTGAAGACCGACGGCCCGTCGGCCCCTGTCGGGCGGCAGCGCCGTCGCCACCGGCCGGTACGGCCGCAAGCCCTCGTCCCGGAGGGTCACGGCGGCGTTCCCGTCCCCTCCGGTCCAAGGGTCGGACGGCACTCCAGTACGTAGAGCGAACGGATGGGCGGAGGGTTACGGAGGGCCGGAAAGTTCTTCGCGGCGAGGTCTGGCGGCTGTGTAGAGTGAAGGCGATTCTGCGCACTGTGCAGTGTCATGTGTGCCGCCTTAGCTCAGTTGGTAGAGCACCGGCTTTGTAACCCGAAGGTCATCGGTTCGATTCCGATAGGCGGCTCCATCCCAGGTCAGAGGCTCGCCGACCAAGGGATTCGTACAGAAGCGGAAGGCCCCGGACGATCGTCCGGGGCCTTTTGCATGCCCTCAGCCGCGGCCCGAGATGCGGTCCGCCAGGCGGGCCAGCGGGGCCGTCGTCGGGGTGTGGGTGGTGGATTCGCGGCGGTCGGCCTCGCGGTACGCGGCGTAGAGGGCCTGGACGCCGAGCCAGCGGAAGGGCTCCGGCTCCCAGCGGCGGACGCGGTGGTTGACCCAGGGGAGGGTGGTCAGGTCCGTGCTGTCGCCCAGGATCAGGTCGCGCAGGGTGCGGGCGGCGAGGTTCGACGTGGCTACGCCGGAGCCGACGTAGCCGCCGGCCCAGCCGAGGCCCGTGGTGGCGTCCAGGGTGACCGTGGCGCACCAGTCCCGGGGCACTCCCAGGACGCCCGACCAGGCGTGGGTGATCTCGATGCCGGTGAGGACGGGGAAGAAGGACTCCAGGAGTCGGGTGAGGGCGGCGATCGTCGAGGGCTGGGTGCGGCCGTCGTTGTCGGTGCGGGAGCCGTAGCGGTAGGGGACTCCGCGGCCGCCGATGGCGATGCGGTCGTCGGCGGTGCGCTGGGCGTACATGTAGGCGTGGGCCATGTCGCCGAGGGTGGCCGCGTCGGACCAGCCGAGTTGGGACCAGACCTCCGGGGGGAGGGGGGCCGTGGCGATCATGGAGGAGTTCATGGGGAGCCAGGAGCGCTTCTGGCCCTTGAGGGCGGCGGTGAAGCCCTCGGTGCAGCGCAGTACGTACGGTGCGCGGACCGTGCCGTACGGGGTGACGGCCCGGCGGGGGGCGATTTCGGTGACGGGTGTCGATTCGTGGATGGTGACGCCGAGGCGTTCGCAGGCGGCGGCGAGTCCCTTGACGAGTTTCAGTGGGTGGATGCGGGCTCCGTGCGGGGTCCAGGAGGAGCCCACCGCGTCGGCGATGTCGATGCGGGCGCGGGTGTCGGTGGCGTCGTAGAGCTCGCGGTCCGTTTCGCCGAAGGCGAGTTCGGCGGCGTGGAAGGTTTTGAGGCGGCTCAGCTGGGCGGGGGTGCGGGCGACTTCGAGGACTCCGCCGCGGTGGATGTCGGCGTCGATGCCCTCCTTGGCGGCGGTGTCGACGACTTCGGTGACGGTGTCGTTCATGGCGTGCTGGAGGCGCTGGGCGGCGTCGTGGCCGTGGAGGGTGGCGTAGCGGTCGCGGCCGGCGATGCCGTTGTAGAGCCAGCCGCCGTTGCGGCCGGAGGCCCCGTAGCCGCAGAACTTCTGCTCCAGGACGGTGACTCGCAGGTCGGGGGCCGCGGTCTTGAGGTAGTACGCGGTCCACAGGCCGGTGTAGCCGCCGCCGACGACGACCACGTCGGCGGTGGTGTCGGCGGTGAGGGGGGCGCGGGGTGGGCGGGAGGTGGCGGTCTCGTCCGTCGCGTACCAGAAGGAAATTCCGCCGTTGATCGTCATGGGGGAGTTGGTACACCTCGTTCCGGATGGGTGTCCAGGGACGTGACGTCGGGTTTCCGGGCGTGAGGGGTGGCCGAATGACTGATGTGGGCGGGTGGTTTCGTCCTTAGGGTGGGGCGGGGATTTTGTCAGGTTTTTGTATGAGAGGTTCGGTTTGTATGGCGCGGGTCGCAGGAGCAGGACGTCTTGTCGTGGCGGTCGTGTCGGCCGCGCTGCTGGGTGGGGCGGTCGTCGGTTGTGGCTCCGGTTCCGGTGAGGGGAGGCCTTCGGCCACCTCTGAGGTCGTGGTGCGGACCAGTCCGATCGCCGGTCAGCTCGCGGGGTTGCCGGCGGAGGTGGACGGGCCGAGGATCGTCGTCGGGAAGCTGGACGCGCCGCGTACGGCGCAGGTGCTGGTGGACCCCAAGTGCGGGTACTGCGCGCGGTTCGAGGAGGCGGGCGGTGAATCCCTGCTGAAGCTGGCGGTCGCCGGTCAGGTCAGGATCGAGTACGTGCTGGCGTCGTTCCTGGACCAGGGCGGGGTGAGCGGTTCGGCCAAGGCGGTCAACGCGTTGCGTGCGTCCGTCGATGCGGGGAAGTTCGCGGAGTACCACGCGGCGGTCTTCGCGAGTCAGCCGAAGGGGAAGTTCACCGAGGAGCTGTTGCTGAAGATCGCGGACAGGGTGCCGGGGCTGCGTGGGGCGGAGTTCGACGCGGCGGTGAGGGAGCGGAAGTACCAGGGTTGGGTCGGTGAGGCCGAGGAGGGCTTCGAGGCGACGGGTGCGAGGGCGACGCCGATGGTGTTGGTGGAGGGGAAGCCGGTCGGGTCGAGGGACGGGTCGCTCTTCGACGCGCGGGCGTTCGTGGGGGCGCTGAAGGACGCGGGTGTCGGAGCCTAGGCTCGGGGGATGAGCGGCGGCGGTGGAACTGGTGGGTTCGGGGGCGCCGGGGGCGATGACTGCGGCACGGACGGTGTGGACGGTCTCCGTGGCTTCGGTGGGGTTCCCGATGCTTTCGCGCGGGCGCGGTTGTCCGACGGCGGCGTGGCCGGGCGGGAGTTCGTCGAGGCTCTGCCGGCGCGGGTGGCGGTGTTCTTGCAGCGGTGGGGGCTGCGGGTGACGGGGCCCGGTATGTACGGGGTGACGGCTCTGGTGCTGCCGGTGGAGCGGGTGGACGGGACGGCGGCGGCGCTGAAGCTGCCCGCGCCGGACGAGGAGAGCGCCGGGGAGGCGCTCGCGCTGCGGGCGTGGGGCGGGGAGGGCTGCGTGCGGTTGCTGGCGCAGGACGCGGGGACGGGGACGCTGCTGCTGGAGCGGCTCGACGAGGGGCGCCACCTGTCGGGGTTGGCGGTACGGGATTCCAGGCGGGCGGTGGAGATCGTCGGGGGTCTGCTGGCGCGGCTGACGGCGGTGCCCGCGCCGGCCGGGCTGCGGAGGCTCGGGGATGTGGTGGCGGGGATGCTGGAGGAGGCGGGGTCGGGGGTTCTGGCGCGGGTGGCGGACGGCCGGGCGCGGGCGCTGGTCGGTGATTGTGCGGCGGCGGTACGGGAGGTGGCGGAGGAGCCGGGGGACCGGTTGCTGCACTGGGACCTGCACTACGACAACGTGCTGGCGGGCGGGCGGGAGCCGTGGCTGGCGATCGATCCGAAGCCGCTCGCCGGCGACCCGGGTTTCGAGTTGTTGCCGGCGTTGGTCAACAACTTCCGTGCGGGGGAGGTGCGGTGGCGTTTCGAGCTGCTGGCGGAGGCGGTGGGGGCGGACCGGGAGCGGGCGCGGGCGTGGACGCTGGGCCGGGTGCTGCAGAACTGTCTGTGGGACTTGGCGGACGGGGAGCAGCCGGCGGTGGTGCAGCTGGGGGTGGCGGAGTCGTTGCTGGGGCGGGTGCGGTGAGAGGCCGGGCCGGGGGCCGGGGCTTCGGGGGCGGTGAACCGTAGGGTGCGGGGATGATCCGTAGTGTTGTCGCCAGCGACGTTCCCGTCATCCACACCATGATCCGGGAGCTCGCGGAGTACGAGAAGGTGCCGCACGAGGCGCGTGCCACAGAGGAGCAGTTGCGGGAGGCGTTGTTCGGGGAGCGTCCGGCGGCGTTCGCGCACGTCGCCTGCACGCCGGAGGGCGAGGTGGCCGGGTTCGCGCTGTGGTTCCTCAGTTTCTCGACGTGGCGCGGGGTGCACGGCATCTATCTGGAGGACCTGTACGTACGTCCGGGTGTGCGCGGTGGCGGCTATGGGAAGGCGTTGCTGCGGGAGTTGGCGCGGATCTGTGTGGAGCGTGGCTACGAGCGGCTGGAGTGGGCCGTTCTCGACTGGAACGCGCCTGCGATCGATTTCTACCGGTCGGTCGGAGCGGTGTCGATGGACGAGTGGACCGTGAACCGGCTGACGGACGACGCGCTGCGCAAGCTGGGCGGGGCCCTGTAGCGGCCGGGGTCCCGCGCGTTGTGCGGTGTGTCGGGGGAGCGCGAAGGTCCGGGGCGGGACGATCGCGGGCCCTCGTAACCCACCGAGGACTGTTCCGCCCCCGTGGTGCGGAGGGTTGGTGGGGTGCCTCCTAGGGTTCCAGGACGACCTTGCCGGTGGTGGCACGGTTTTCCAGGTCGCGGTGGGCCGTGGCGGCTTCGCCGAGGGGGTAGCGCTGGAGGGCCGGGCGGAGGCGGCCGCTGGCGGCTTCGGTGAGGGCTCGGGTTTCGAGGAGGCGCAGGGGGTCGTCGCCGCCGGCGCGCTGGAGCATGGCGGGGCCGAGGACGTTGAGTGTGGTGACGGAGCGGGCTTCGAGGGCGGCGCGGTCGGTGTCCGTGAGTGGGACCGGGCCGGCGGACCAGCCGAAGACGAGGTGGCGGGCGCCGTCGGCGAGGAGGTCGAGGGCGGTGCGGGTGATGGTGCCGCCGACGGAGTCGAAGAGGACGGTGGCGCCGTCGGGGTGGTGCGCGCGGACGGTGTCGGCCCAGTCGGGGCGGGTGTAGTCGAGGGCGAGGTCGGCGCCGTTGGCGGTGGCCAGGGCGGTCTTGGCGGGGCCGCCGGCGAGGGCGACGACGGTGGCTCCGGCGTGCTTGGCGTACTGGACGAGCAGGGTGCCGATGCCGCCCGCGGCGGCGGGGACCAGGGCGACGGAGCCGGGGCCGAGGTCGGCGAACTGGAGGATGCCGAGCGTGGTGCGGCCGGTGCCGATCATGGCGACGGCGGTGGCGGGGTCGAGGCCGGGCGGGACGGTGTGCAGTCGGTCGGCGTCGGCGACGGCGTATTCGGCGTAGCCGCCGGGGGCGAACCCGAGGTGGACCACGACGGGTCGGCCGAGCCAGGCGGGGTCGGTGCCGGGGCCGAGGGCGTCGACGGTGCCGGCGACTTCGCGGCCGGGGATGGTCGGGAGCGCGGGGAGCGGTGCGGGTGGGCCCTGGATTCCGCGGCGCAGGGAGGTGTCGAGCAGGTGGACGCCGGCGGCGGCGACGGCGATGCGGACCTGGCCGGGGGCCGGGGTGGGGCGGGGGACTGGTTCGTAGGAGAGGTTCTCGGCGGGGCCGAAGGCGTGGAGGCGGACGGCGCGCATGTCGGCCGGCCCGACTGGGGTGGGGGTCGGGCCGGCGGTGTGGGCGGGGGTGGTGGTCATGGGGAAAGGGTCTGACCTCAAGTGGGGTTGAGGTCAAGGGGTGGGGTTGTCGGTGGGGTTGTCGGTGGGGTGGGCGAGGATGGGGAGATGGTGCGAAACGGGCAGAGGCAGACGGTGAAGGCGGCGAAGCGGCCGGAGGTGCGGCTGCCGGAGCTGAGCGCGTGGGAGGGCGGTGGGCTGGAGCCGGACGGGGACTACGACGGGCTGGAGCTCGAGGACCTTGACCTGGCGGGTCAGGACGGGCGGGGGTCCCGGTTCATGGACTGCGCGCTACGGCGATGCGCGCTGGACGAGAGCGTGCTGGCCAATGCGCGGTTCCTGGACTCGGTGCTGGAGGGCGTCCGAGGCGTCGGGACCGACCTGTCGGGGGCCTCGCTGCGGGACGTCGAACTGCTGGAAGCCCGGCTGGGCGGGGTGCAGTTGCACGGGGCGGTGCTGGAGCGGGTGCTCGTGCGCGGGGGCAAGATCGACTATCTGAACCTGCGGATGGCCAAGCTGAAGGACGTGGTCTTCGAGGGGTGCGTGCTGGTGGAGCCGGACTTCGGGGGTGCGGTGATGGAGCGGGTGGAGTTCCGGGACTGCGCGGTGCGGGGGGCGGATTTCGCGGGGGCGCGGATGGCGGAGGTGGACCTGCGGGGGGCGGTGGAGCTGGGCATCGCGCGGGGGGTGGAGGCGTTGGCGGGGGCGGTGATCAGCCCGGCGCAGCTGTTCGACCTGGCGCCGGCGTTGGCCGCGCAGGTGGGGCTGCGGGTCTTGGCGTAGCCGCCTGGCTGGGTGGGGGCGGCGCGGCTTGGTTTGGCGCGGCCTGGCTCGGGTGGGGCCTCTTCGGCCTGGCCGGGCGCGGCTCCGGCTGCCCCAGCCGCGCCGGCGTTTGAGGTGCGGGGGTCCGGGCCCGGGTGCTGGTGCCGGGGAGCGGCGCCGCACGTGGCTGCGGGGCCGGGGAGCATCCCCGAACCCCGTGCGGGGGCTACGCCGGGAGGCGGGGGAAGCGGGACTGGAGGGTCCAGATGATGGGGTTGTCGGCCAGACCGTCGTGCATGTCGATGAGGTCCGCGATCACGTCGTGGAGGAAGTCGCGTGCCTCGCGGCGCAGCAGCCGGTGGCTGAAGGTGAGGGGCGCTTCCTCCGGCGGCATCCAGTCGGCTTCGATGTCGACCCAGCCGAAGCGCCGCTCGAAGAGCATGCGGTCGGAGGACTCGGTGAAGTCGAGTTCGGCGTACTGCCGGTTGGCGGCGCGGCTGCCGCGCGGGTCCTGGTCGAGTTGCTCGACGATGTCGCACAGCGCCCAGGCGAAGTCCAGTACCGGCACCCATCCCCAGGCTGTGGACACTTCCCGGTCCGCGTTGGTGTCCGCGAGGTAGACGTCCCCGCAGAACAGGTCGTGGCGCAGCGAGTGGACGTCCGCCGAGCGGTAGTCGGTCTGCGGGGGGTCGGGGAAGCGCCGGGAGAGGGAGTAGCCGATGTCGAGCACGTAGCCGATGGTGTCACGTGCGGGGCGGGTGGTCCCACCTGCGGCCTTGGTGGTGGCGGGGACCGGCCTGGCGGTGGCGACGGTGGGCCCGGTGGTGGCCGGGGCCGGCCTGGCGGTGTCACGCGCGGCCCCGTGGGGTGAGGGCACGACCGGTGGTAGCGAGTACGGCGCCGGTGGTGGCCGGGAATGGTTCCGGGCGTGGGGGGTGCGGGACCGGGGGCGGCTCGTGTGCGGTGGTGGCGGGGCTCGGCGGTGGGCGTTGAGCGGCGGGCGGTGCCGGGCTGGTCGTGGTGCGTGGGGAGGCGGGTGGGGCCCGGGTGCGGAAGCGGCGGGGTGGCGTGAATGGGGTGGATCAGAGTTCCTGATCCTTCCCGGGGAGGCCGGTTCCTTCGGTTTAAGCTCGGCCCGTCCGGGGGGTCGTGGGGGTGAGGGGACGGGGACGGTCATGGCGGCTGCGGGGGGACAGGGCGAGGCGGTGGCGGACGGGGTGCTCCGGGAGCGCAACCGGCTCGCCGCCGAGTTGCACGACACCGTGGCGCAGGGCCTGACCAGCATGCACCTGCTGCTCGATGCCGCCGATCGGGAGTGGACGCGGGAGCCCGGCCAGGCCCGGCGGCTCGTCCGGCAGGCCGCGGTGGCCGCGCGCGAGAACCTCGCCGAGGCCCGGCGGCTGATACACGATCTTGCTCCGCCCGAGCTGGACGGCGGGTCGTTGCCCGAGGCCCTGCGCGGGTTGTGCGCGGGGGCGGAGGGGGCCCGGTTCCGGCTGGAGGGGGAACCCCGCCGGCTGGATTGGAGGGTCGAGGGGGCGGTGTTACGGGCGGCGCAGGGAGCGCTGGCCAACGTACGCCGCCACGCGCGGGCCTCGGCGACCGTGGTGACCCTGACCTACCAGCCGTACGTGGTCGCCCTGGACGTGTGGGACGACGGCGTCGGGTTCGATCCGGCCGGGGCAGGTGGCGGGGACGGCCTGCGGCTGCTGCGGCGCCGGATCGGGTACCTGGGGGGTACGGCCACGGTGGAGAGCACTCCGGGCGGGGGCACCGTGGTGTCGGTCTGCCTGCCGGCTCCGGCCCCGGCCCCGGCTTCAGCCCCGGTGTCGGGATCAGCCCCGGCCCTGGCCTCCGCCTCGGCCCCAGCAACAGACCCGGCCCCGGGCCAAGCCCCGGCCACAGCACCGGATCCGGCATGACGGGCATGGCGAGAGCGGCGGGCATGACGGGCGCGGCGAGAGCGGCGGGCACCGTAGGCACGCCGGGTACGCCGGGTACGCCGGGTACGCCGGGTACGCCGGGTACGCCGGGGGCGGCCGGTGCGGTGAGGGTGGGTGGGGCGGTGCGGATTCTGCTGGTGGACGATCATCCCGTCGTGCGGGCCGGGCTGCGGGCGTTGTTGTCCGGGTGTGCCGAGTTCGAGGTGTGCGGGGAGGCGGCGGACGGGGGTGCGGCGTTGCGGCTGGTTCGTGAGCTGGCTCCGGATCTGGTGCTGATGGACATCCGGATGGGGCCGGGCATGTGCGGGGTCGAGACCACACGGCGGATCGGCCGGCTGCCCGCGCCGCCCCGGGTGGTGGTACTGACCAGCTACGAGTCCGACGCGTACATCGTGCGGGCGGTGGAGGCGGGCGTGGCGGGGTACCTGCTGAAGGGGTCCCCGCCCGACCTGCTGTTCCAGTCGCTGCGGACGGTCGCGGCGGGCGATTCGGCGCTGTCGCCCTCGGTGGTCTCGCGGCTGATGAACGCCTACCGGGCGCCGCGGGCGGCGCTGACTGCCCGGGAGACCGAGATCCTGGAGCTGATCGCGACGGGCCGCTCCAACCGGGAGATCGGCTCGGCGCTGTTCATCAGCGGGACGACGGTCAAGACCCACCTCGTGCACGTCTACGAGAAGCTCGGGGTGGAGAACCGTACGGCGGCCGTGAGGGCGGCCGTCGACCGCGGACTCATCGGGTTGGGGTAGCCCCCGCCGGGCCGCCGGGCCGCCGGGCCGGACTAGGGCGTGTGTGGGGTTGTGATCAGTCGGCGGTTTTGAGGAGGTCGTCGATCCAGATCATTGCGGCGCGGAGGTGGAGGCCGGCGAGGTAGCTGCCTGGGGTTTTGTCGTAGCGGGTGGCGATGCCTCGCCAGGCTTTCAGCTTGTTGATCAGGCGCTCGACGGTGTTCCGTTCCTTGTAGAGGTCGGCGTCGTGGCTGACGGGCCGGCCGCCTCGTGCGCCCTTCTTCCTGCGGTTGGCGGCCTGGTCCTTCTTCTCCGGGATGACGGCCTTGATTCCGCGTTTGCGCAGGTAGGCGCGGTTGCCGCGGGACGAGTACGCCTTATCCGCGGCGACCGCACCAGGCGTCGTGCGGGGACGGCCGACCGGCAGGCGGACTCGCACCTTCGCGAGCACGGGGACGAACTGCGGGCTGTCCCCGGCCTGCCCGGCAGTCAGGACCAGCGCCAGCGGACGACACCGGCGGTCCACAGCGAGATGAATCTTGCTCGTAAGGCCGCCCCGGGACCGGCCGAGCAGGGCTTCCTTCAGGCGGAGCCTGCGTCGGCGCCGGATGCGCCGACGTTCGTCCAGTCCGTTCTGTTCCTCCGCGCCGCCCCCTTTTGCCGGGCCGTCACCTGCTCCTCCACGGCTTCCTCCAGGGCCTTCATCAGGTGCTTGCTGACGCGCATCCCCGCGGCATCGTGGTGAGCGCGGACCGTGGTGGAGTCCACGCTGACCAGCGACAAATCCGTCCTGCCCGCCCGGGCACCCTCGGCGATCAAGCCCTCCAGCAGGGCCGTGAACACACCGGCGTCCCGCCACACGCGGAAGCGCCCGTAGACAGTGGCCCAGGAACCGAACTCGGCAGGCATCTCCCGCCACTGACCACTGGAGCGGAACCGCCAGATCACACCCTCGAACTGCTCCCGCAACCGCTCCGGATACGGACCGTACCTACCGATCGGCAGATACGGCTCGATGAACTTCCACTGGGCATGGGTCAGTTGCCTACGCGTCACCACCACAGTCCTACCGGAATCGACCCCTTGAAGAGGGCAGAACCCAGCAGTTGATCACGACATCACACAGGCCCTAGTTCGGGTACGCGATCGGGACCGCGGTGCCGTTGTACTGCCACAGCGGGGAGAAGACGCGCTTGCGGATCTTCCACACGCCGAGGGACTTCACGTACTCGTCGCGGTAGCGGATGCCGCGCACGACGACGGTCTCCGGGGCGGTCGCGGTGGCCGGGTAGACGAGCTGGGCGGTCGCGTGGCTGTCGCCGGTCGCGGTCCGGCCGGTGACGCGGATGTAGGCGTTGGCCGTGACGTGGGTGGAGTAGCCCCAGGCGGCGGCGCCGTCGAGGTTGGCGACGACCGCCTCGATGCCGGACTTGACGATGCCGGCGGTGCCGTCGGGGTGAGCCAGCACGACGAGGGTGGCGTCTTCGGTGAACAGGGTCCGGAAGACCGTCTTGTCCTTGGTGTCGACGGCGAAGAGGTACGTCTCCAGCAGGCGGTTGATCGCCAGCTCGTCCTCCACCGAACCGGTCGTGCTGCCGTAGGAGGCTGCGGTCAGGTCCTCGGACGCGGCGGCGTTGGCGGGCGTCGCGGCGGCGAGCGCGCCGAGCCCGGCTACGGCGGCACCCGTGCCCAGCATGGTGAGCATGCGGCGGCGTTCCGGGGCGAAATCGGTGGTCGGCATGGCGGGTTCCTCTCGACACGGCTGGTGGCGCCCGGGCCGGTTCGAGGCGGTCCGGACACTCACGAGCCTCCCGTGTCGCCGCCCGCGGGGGATCGGCGCGGCGTACGACCGCGATCTCGTACGGATGGACGATGGGGAGGAGGGCACGGGCCTTGTACGGGCCCCGGGTCAGGGGAGGAGGCGTTGTTCCTTGGCCACCGAGACCGCGCCCGCGCGGGTGTCGACGCCGAGTTTGTCGTAGATGCGGCCCAGGTGGGTCTTGACCGTGGCCTCGCTGATGAACAGTGCGCGGGCGATGTCGCGGTTGCCGAGGCCGCGGGCCAGCTGGCCGAGGATGTCGAGCTCACGGTCGGTCAGGGTGGGCCGGGTGCCGCGCATGTGGGCCATCACGCGGCTGGCCACCGGGGCGGAGAGCGTGGTGCGGCCCTGGGCCGCGGAGTGGATCGCGGCGAAGAGTTCCTCGGGGCGTTCCGCCTTCAGGAGGTATCCCGTGGCGCCCGCGCCGATGGCCCGGGTGATGTCCGCGTCCGTGTCGTACGTGGTGAGGACGAGTACGTGCGGGGGGTTCGGGGCGGTCGTGATGCGGCGGGTGGCTTCCACGCCGTCGATGCCCGCGCCCAGCTGGAGGTCCATCAGGACCACGTCGGGGCGGAGTCTGGCCGCGAGCGCGACCGCCTCCTCCCCGCTGCCGGCCTCGCCGAGCACCTCGATGTCGGGCTCGCTGCCGAGCAGGGCCAGCAGGCCGGCGCGGACCACCACGTGGTCGTCGCACAGGAGGATCGTGGTCATGGTGTGGGCTCCGGGGAGGCAGGGGGGGAAGGGGGAGGGCAGGGGCGTCAGAGGGGTCAGGGGGTCAGGGGGATCGACGCCGAGAGGACCGTGCCTTCGCCCGCGGTGGATTCGATGGTCAGGGTGCCGCCGAGCTGACGGACGCGGGCCCGCATCGCGGGGAGGCCGTGGCCCCGGTTCCCGCGTGCCGGATCCGCGGGATCCGCGGGATCGGCAGGTCCTTCCTGCGGGAATCCGTGGCCGTCGTCGGCAATGTCGAGGACGACCTGGTCGCCCAGGAAGCTCAGAGTGAGGGCCGCGGTACGGGCACCCGCGTGCTCCCGTACGTTCGCCAGCGCGCCCTGCGCGATCCGCAGCAGCGCGGACTCCGTGCGGTCGGGCACGGGGACCGGGGTGCCCTCCAGGTGGAAGCGGACCTCGATGCCGGGGCCCGGGTCCAGTGCGCGCAGGGCGTCCGCGAGGCCGGCGCCGCCGGCGAGCTCGGGCGGTGCGAGGTCGTGGACCAGGCGGCGGGCTTCGGCGAGGCCCCGCGCGGTGATGTCGGTGGCGGTACGGACGTGTGCGCGGGCGGTGGCCGGGTCGGTGTCCCAGGTGCGGTCGGCGGCCTGGAGCAGCATCTGCTGGCTGGACAGGTGCTGGGCCAGGGTGTCGTGGATCTCCATGGACAGCCGCTGCCGTTCGGCGAGGGTGCCGGCGCGGCGTTCGGTGGCGGCGAGTTCCCGGCGGGTGCGGATCAGGTCGTCGATCAGCGCGCGCTGGGCCCGGGCCTGGCGCTCCATGTGGACGAAGACGGCGGTCGCGAGGGCTGCCACGGCGGGCGGGGCGAGGACGAGGTTGGGGTCGAAGGGTTCGGAGGCCGCCCGGGAGAGCTTCAGCTGGGCCGCGACGACGAAGACGGTGAGCAGCGCCACGAGGACGACGGCCGCGCGCGGCGGGAGGGTGCGCAACGCGGTGTAGAAGAGCGGGACGGCGCACCAGGCGAAGCTCGGCGCGAGCACGACGAGGACCACCCAGACGGCGACGACCAGCCCGAGCCACAGGAGGCGGCGCGGGGTGGGGGTGGGCGTGGCGATGGGCGTGGGGGTGGCGATGGTGGCGCCGAGGGCGGGGCCCAGTACGTAGAGCAGGGCGAGGGTGATGCCGAGGGCGATGATCCACGGGGTGCGGGGTTCGCCGGGGTGGCGGAGGAGGAAGCGGGCCACGGAGGCGGCGAGGAGGAGGAAGAAGGCGGTGTGCATGACCGTGGAGAGCGCGCGGGTGTCTTGAGGGGGTGGGGTGGGGCCGGGCGCTGCCGCGGGGGTCGCGGGGCTCTTGGGGCTCGTGGGGGGCGCGCTGGTCACGGGGTGCTCCTGGGGGTGGTGCGGTGCTTCCATGGTGCCGGGTCGTCGTGGGTGCGGGTGGGTGCCGCTGCGCGGGGCTGGTCCCCTACCCGCCCTTCGCCCCTTCGCCCGTTCCCCGGGCTCCGCCCGGACCCGTGCGAGCCCGGGTCGCGCCCGAGGCTCCTGGGGCTGCGCCCCAGACCCCGCGCCTCGAACGCCGGCGGGGCTGGATTCGGCTGACGCCAGCCCCCGTCCGGACGCCAGTGGGGCCGGACAAGTCAGGTAAGCCGTCGGCGGGAGCGTTCCGCATCAGCCGATCGGTCGACCCCGGGGTCAACCGGTGGGGTGGGCGTTGGGAGCCGGTACGGGGACGGGGGGAGCGGGGTGGCCGGGAGAGGGTTGGAGCAACGGCAGGACGGCCAGCCAGCCAGCCCGTAGTCAGCCCGCCGTGCCGACGTACACAGCCGACGTTCACAGGAGCCGCAGACATGAACACCCGCACCCGCGTTCTCACCGGTACCGCCCTCGCCGTCGCCCTCGGTGCCGGAGCCTTCGGCGCGGTCAGCGCCAACGCCGCCCCTGCCCCGGCCGCCGCCCCGGCCGCCGCCGCCGCGAAGAAGGACAGCGACAGGAACTTCACCACCTCCACGCACCTCACCGTCGACGCCGCCACCCGCGCCGCCCAGGCCGCGCTGGAGGCCGCCGAGAAGGAGAACCAGAAGGTGACCGTCGCGGTCGTCGACCGCAACGGCAACACCATCGTCACGCTGCGCGGCGACGGCGCGGGCCCGCAGTCCTACGAGTCGGCGCAGCGCAAGGCCTTCACGGCCGTGTCCTGGAACGCCCCGACCTCGGTGCTCGCGGGCCGTCTGGCGCAGACCCCGAACCTGAAGGACATCCCCGGCACCCTGTTCCTCGGCGGTGGTACCCCCGTCCAGGCCAAGGGCGCCCCGGTCGCGGGCATCGGTGTGGCCGGCGCTCCGAGCGGTGACCTGGACGAGAAGTTCGCCAAGGCCGGTGTGGACGCCCTCGACAAGTAGCCGTCCCACGGGTCACAGCACGTAGTCTCGAACATGTGCGTCACCGTCTTCCCTCCCGCCTCGCCGCCCTTGCCGTCGTCACCCTGATCGCCCTCACCACGGGCTGTACGGGGAAGACCGTGCACGGGCGGCCGGGTGCGTCGGGGGTGCGCGACCCGTACTTCCCGAAGGCCGGCAACGGCGGCTACCAGGTCGAGCACTACGCGCTGGACCTGGACTACGACCCGGCCGACGGCCGGTTGCACGCCACGGCCGTGATCACGGCCCGGGCCGAGCAGGGGCTCAGCTCCTTCAACCTCGACCTCCGCGGGCTCGACGTCGAGAGCGTGAGCGTGCAGGGCGAGGGGGCCCGGTTCAACCGGACCGGCAACGAGCTGACCGTGCGGCCCGCCGACGACCTGGAGCGCGGCGAGGTGTTCCGTACGGAGATCGACTACGCCGGCAGGCCGCGGGCCGTCACCGATCCCGACGGCTCCCAGGAGGGCTGGATCGCCCTCGCGGGCGGTGAGGGCGCGGTCGGTGTCGGTGAGCCCGTCGGGTCGATGGCCTGGTTCCCGGGGAACCACCACCCGAGCGACAAGGCGACCTACGACATCACGGTGACCGTCCCCAAGGGGTACGAGGCCGTGTCCAACGGCGAGTTGCGTTCGCGGCGCGAGGATGGGGACGGGCGGACCGTGTTCGCCTGGCACTGCGCGGAGCCGATGGCGAGCTATCTGGCGACCGTGGCCGTGGGGAAGTTCGAGGTGTCGACCGGGCGGACCGCCTCCGGGATCCCCGTCCACACCGCGGTCGCGCCCGGGGAAGCGGCGGCGAGCGCGGCCGTGCTCGCGCGGTTGCCCGAGATGGTGGAGTGGGGCAACGGCCGGTTCGGCCCGTACCCCTTCTCCTCGACCGGTGCGATCGTGCTGCCCGCGCGGACCCTCGGCTACGCGCTGGAGACGCAGACCCGGCCGGTCTTCTCCGGGGCGCCGGGCAGCGAGGAGCTGCTCCTGCACGAGCTGGCCCACCAGTGGTTCGGGGACTCGGTGTCGCCGAAGTCCTGGAAGGACATGTGGCTCAACGAGGGCTTCGCGACGTACGCCGAGTGGCTGTGGTCGGAGGATCACGGCGGGCCGGGCGCGCAGCAGCACTTCGACGCCTATCTCGCCGGAGACACCGACGTGGACGAGGCGGCGGACTCCGCCTGGGACGCCTTCCCGCCGGCCGCCCCGCCGGGGCCGAAGGACATTTCCTCGGCCCCGGTGTACGGGCGTGGGGCGATGGTCCTGCAGCGGGTCCGGCAGGAGGTCGGCGACGAGAAGTTCTTCGCCCTGCTGCGGGGCTGGGCCGCCGACCACCGGCACGGGAACGCGAGTACGGCCGATTTCACCGCCTACGCGCAGGAGCGGACGGGCCACGACCTGAGGAAGGTCTGGGACGTCTGGCTGTACGGGACGGGCCGGCCGAAGGCCCCGTAGGGCGCCTGACCGGGGCTTTCCGGCCGGAGCGCGGCTACAGCGTCTTGCGCAGGACCGTGCAGGGGCGGCCCGCCTCGCGGTCGGCCGCCTGGCGCAGGACCTCGTAGCCCTGGGCCCGCCAGAACGCGAGGCCCTTCTCGTTGGCGTCGAGTACGGCGATGCGCACGCCCGTGCGTCCGGCGGCGCGGAAGCGTTCCTCGACGAGGGCGACCACGGCCCGGCCGTGGCCTTCGCGGTGCGTGGTGGCGTCGATGAGCAGCAGGCCGATCCACGGGTCCGGGTCCTCGACGGCCGGGTCCGGATGATGGGCGAGGGTGGCGGCCAGGCCCACGAGGCGTCCGGCCGAGCGGGCGAGGAGGACCTCGGCACCGTCGTGGGCGAGCTCGTCGGCGAGGGCGGCTGCGACCTGTTCGACCGTGATGCGGCCGGGGTCGGGGAAATCGCCGCTGAGCTCGAAGAACGCGTGGTTGGTCGCGTAGAGCGTGGCGATTTCGGTGAGGACCGGGCCCGGCAGGGCGCCGTCCTCGACGGGGGCGAGCGGCATGAGGATCACGTACCGAACGGTAGCGAAGCCCCCTCCCCGGACGGCCGGGAGGGGGCTTCAGCTGCGATGACGTCGTGGTGACGTCGGCCGGGCGGGGTGGGCCGCCCGGGGTGGGACGGTCAGACGTTGACGCCGAAGTCCTGGGCGATGCCGGTCAGGCCCGAGGCGTAGCCCTGGCCGACGGCGCGGAACTTCCACTCGGCGCCGTTGCGGTAGAGCTCGCCGAAGACCATGGCGGTCTCGGTCGCCGCGTCCTCGGAGAGGTCGTAGCGGGCGATCTCGGCGCCGCCGGCCTGGTTCACCACGCGGATGTAGGCGTTGCGGACCTGGCCGAAGTTCTGGCTGCGGGTCTCGGCGTCGTAGATGGAGACCGGGAAGACGATCTTGTCCACATCGGCCGGGAGGCCGGCGAGGTTGACGTTGATGGCCTCGTCGTCGCCGGAGCCCTCGCCGGTGCGGTTGTCACCGGTGTGGACGATGGTCTGGTCCGGGGTGGACTTGTTGTTGAAGAAGACGAAGTGGCCGTCGGAGACGACCTTGCCGAGCGCGGTGACCGCGATGGCGGAGGCGTCCAGGTCGAAGTCGACACCGGTCGTCGTGCGTACGTCCCAGCCGAGGCCGACGGTGACGGCCGCGAGGCCCGGGGCCTCCTTGCTGAGCGAGACGTTTCCGCCCTTGGAGAGGCTTACTGCCATGGTGACTGGTGTCCCTTCCTAAGTCCCGCTTGGTCTCGCTCGGTCCCACTCGGTCGTGGACCGCGAGAGTGCCCAAGTTACCGCTGCCCTCCATAACGCGGGGAGAGGGGCGGTAGGTTCCGGATTTCGTGGATTGACCGGCCCGGTTCCGCCGCGAAATGCGGGTGACGGGGCCGGGGCGGAGGACGGATCATAGGGGGCATGCCTGGTCCCTATGTCATCCGCGGTTCCGTCGTGCTCCCCGAGGGCGAGCTCGCCTGGCGCTTTTCGCGGTCCTCCGGGCCGGGCGGCCAGCACGTGAACACCTCGGACTCGCGCGTGGAGCTCCTCTTCGACGTCGCGGCGACGAAGTCGCTGCCCGACGTGTGGAAGGAGCGGGCGCTGGAGCGGCTCGCGTCCCGCCTGGTGGACGGGGTGGTGACGGTACGGGCCTCCGAGCACCGCTCGCAGCTGCGCAACCGGGAGATGGCGCTGGTGCGGCTGACCTCGCTGCTGGCGGAGGCCACGGCGCCGCCGCCGAAGGCGCGCCGGGCGACGAAGATCCCCCGGGGCATCAACGAGCGGCGGCTGCGCGAGAAGAAGGCCCGCGGCGAGACCAAGCGGGGGCGCAGCGCGCGGGACTGGTAGCGCGCTCCCGCGCGGGGACCCTACGGGGCCAGGTGCCGGTAGCGCCCCCGGAAGTACGTCAGCGGCGGGGAGTCCGGCGACGGCTGGGCGGCGGTCAGGACGCGGCCGATGACCAGGGTGTGGTCGCCCGCCTCGACGCGGTTCTCCGTACGGCACTCGAGGGTGGCCAGGGCCTCCGACAGGAGTGGGGCGCCGGAGACCTCGCCACGCGCCCACGGCAGCTCCGCGAAGAGCAGCCGGTCGCTGATGCGGGCCTTCATGGAGAAGCGGCTGGCGATCTGGAGCTGGTGGTCTGCGAGGACCGACACCGACCACAGCGGCTGTTCCGCCAGCAGGTCGTCCATGCGGGAGCCCTCGCGGACGCTGACGAGGACCAGCGGCGGGTCCAGGGACACGGACATGAAGGCGGTCGCCGTCATGCCGACGTCCTCGCCGCGCGGGCCGCCGGCCGACAGTGGGGGCTCGTGCGCGGTGATCAGGCACACGCCCGCCGCCAGTCGGGACATGGCGGCCCGGAACTCGTCGTTGCTCACACCCTCAGCATGGGGTGCGGTGGCGGGAAGTGTTGTCACGGGGGTCGTATGGGGCACGGTGTGGACGCTACTGTCGCCCCCTCGCGCGGCGCATCGGGCTGAGGTCCGAGTCGCGCCCCGGCCCGTCGACCTAGGCCGCCCCGGGGCCGGGCGTATCGTTTGCTTCCGGGAATCCGGCCGGTGGAGCGTCGGCAACGGACCAGTGACACGTGCACCTTTATTCATCTGATGTGACTTGAGTCACAGAGAGCAAGATTTGTTGACCCTGTGTACCTGCCGCACAGCTCACTGTGATTCAGTGGACGGGACACCGCAACGAAACGCCGATGACATACCTGGAGTTGCTGTCGAGGTCTCGGGGAGAGCGAGCAATGGAGACCGAGTCGGAGCCGTACGTCCGTCTTGCGACCCTGCGGCAGCTGCACCAGGTGGTGGCCGAGCTCAATACGGCCCGGAGCCTGGCGGACACTCTGCAGACCGTCGTGGACGGCATCGTCGTGGGCCTCGGTTACCAACTCGCCTGTGTCAACCTGGTACGCCCTGACGGAGATCTCGTCGTCGCCGCCTTCGCCGGCGACCCCGCGGCCGAAGCCCTGATCACCGGCCGCGTCGGCTCGCGCGCCTCCTGGGAACGCCGTCTGACGATGGGTGAGAACTGGGACGGCCTGCGCTTCATCCCGCACACCGAGGGCTGGGTCCTCATGGAGGACGACGTCCCCCAGTGGCACACGGACGGCCCCGACCCGCGGTTCGAGGACGAATGGCACCCCGAGGACCGGCTCTACGCCCCCATGTACGCCTCCGGCGGCGAACTGCTCGGCGTCGTCTCCGTGGACCGCCCGCGCAACGGCCGCCGACCCGGCGCCTGGGGCCGCGAAGCCCTCCAGATGTACGCCTTCCAGGCCGCCATCGCGATCAGCAACGCCAGGCTGCGCGCGAACATGCAGCGGGCCCTGGTCCGGCTGGAGCGCGAGCAGCAGGCCCTGCGCGCCAGTGAAGAGTCGTTCCGCCAGGCCTTCGAGTACGCGCCCAGCGGCATGGCCATCGCCGAGATGGGCGGCGACCAGCACGGCCGC
Source organism: Streptomyces sp. NBC_00435 (assembly GCF_036014235.1). Taxonomy (GTDB): domain Bacteria; phylum Actinomycetota; class Actinomycetes; order Streptomycetales; family Streptomycetaceae; genus Streptomyces. The sequence continues at coordinate 3,911,641 of NZ_CP107924.1, read as the reverse complement.
CTCCTGCGCACCAACGACGCGCTGTGCCGGCTGCTGGGCCGGCCCGCTTCCGTGCTGCGCCGCTACTCCTTCTCCGACCTCGTCCACCCCGAGGACATCGGCACCCTGCTGCGCACCTCCGCCGAGGGCGGCCGCGCCGAGCTGCGCCTCGGGCGGCGCGACGGCACCTACGTCTGGGTCTCGCTGCGCAACTCCGTCGTCGCGGACGCCGCGGACGGCCCGCGCTTCCTGCTGACCCACGTCGAGGACATCGAGGAGCGCAAGCGGCACGAGCTCCAGCTCGCCCACCGGGCCAGCCACGACTCGCTGACCGGCCTGCCCAACAGCGCCGAGCTGCGCTCCCGGCTCGGGGCCCGGCTGTGCCGCCGGCCGCAGTCCGTGCGCGCCACCGCCGTGGAGGCGCTGGACGCCGCCTTCGAGACCCGGCCCGCGGGGGAGGGCGCCCCCGGAGACCAGGCCGAGCACGGCTTCCGGCCGGACGGTTTCCCCGAGCCCTTCGAGTTCCCCGGCGGTCAGGGCGGCCCCGGCTCACCGGGCGGCGGCTCGGCCGCGGTGGGCCCGTACGACCACCACGTGCACACGGTCGCGCCGGCGACCGACATCGACGACGGTACGAAGGGGCTCGCGGTGCTCTTCTGCGACCTCGACGGCTTCAAGTCGATCAACGACCGGTTCGGGCACCACACCGGCGACGCGGTCCTGATCGAGGTCGCCCGGCGGCTGACGACCGGTGTCAGGGACGGGGACACGGTCGCCCGGCTGGGTGGGGACGAGTTCGTCGTGCTGGCCGACGGGCTGGGGGCGGCGGACGCCGCCGACCTCGCCGTGCGCCTGCGCAACGCGATCATCCCGCCGATCAGGGTGGACGGTCGTGCGGTAAGGGTGGGAGCGAGTTTCGGCATCGGCTGGGCCAGCTGCGGCATGTCCGCGGACGAGGTCCTGCGCTCCGCCGACCAGCGCATGTACATCGAGAAGCGCTCCCGGTCGAAGGCGCACCGCCGGGCCGGGTGAGTCTGAGCGCCGCTCGTGGGCGCACCTGTTCGGGGTAGGCTCCCCGGGGTCGAAAGGAGTGACCTGCGATGACGACGCCCGCGAACAACGGCCCGAACAGTGGGGCGAACAAGCCCGAGGACGACGACCCGTTCGGCTATCTCTACGCGGACGGCCAGGCCGCCGGAGCCACCCCGCCCGGGCAGGGCGGTGGGTACGGCTATCCCGGATCCACGGTCGGCGGTCAGTCGGGCGCCGCGCAGCCGGGCGTGCCCCGGACCTCGTACAACCAGGTGCGCACGGTCGGCGACCGGCCCTACGGCGGCCAGCGCGGGCAGGTTCCGCCGCAGCAGCAGTCCCCGGGCTACCAGGCGCAGTACCAGGCCCCCGAGGCGCTCCAGGCGGGCGGCTACGGCGTTCCGCCGCAGCAGCAGCCCCCGCAGTACACCCAGTCCGTCCCGCTGCCCGGCGGTCACGGCGCTGGTCACGGCGGCGGGTCCAGCCGCAAGGGCCTGCTCATCGCGGCCGTCGCGGTGGTGGCCGCGGTGGCGATCGGCATCGGTGCGGCGGTGGTCTTCGGGAAGGACGATCCCGACAAGGGCAAGAACACCGCGAACCCCGGCCAGAGCCAGTCGGGCCCCGTGACGACCCCCTCGACGCAGCCGAGCGGCTCCGCGTCCCCGGACGCCCCGCTGCCCAAGGGCGACGCGGGCGGCTCGGGCATGGTGATCAGCGGTGGTGCGACGCTGCAGAGCGCGGTGCAGGGCGCGAAGAGCGCGGGCGGCCAGTACGTCGGCAACTTCAACCAGTTGGGCGCCGCGGTGACCTGGACGCTCGAGGTGCCCAAGGACGGCGAGTACACCTTCCGGACGCTGTACGGCGTGCCCGGCAAGGACGCCAACATGACGCTGGCGATCAACGGCTCCGTGCAGAGCCGGCCGATCAACATGAAGAACTTCGCGAAGGCGTCGGAGGGTGACTGGACCAAGGGCTGGACCAACACCTACTCCTACGTGGACCTCAAGAAGGGCACGAACACCATCAAGATCTCCTGCGAGCAGGGGAACTCCTGCGAGGCGATCATCGACCAGTTCGTGCTGGAGAAGCGCTGACCGTGCTCCGGCGCTAGCCGGCCGTCACGGCCGGCACGGCCGTCACCTTCACCGACCCCCGTACCTCCTCGTAGGTGCGGGGGTCGAATTCTCCCGCGGTGGGGGCGGCGACGGTGGCCGCCGAGAGGGCTACCGCGCGGGTGAGGCGGTCCGGCCAGTCCAGGCCTTCGGTGAGCGCGGAGAGCAGGCCCGCGACCGCGGAGTCCCCGGCACCGGTGGGGTTGCCCGCCAGGGTCCGGGGCGGGGCCGCCTGCCAGGTGCCTCCGGCGGTGGTGGCGAGCAGGCCGCCCGGGCCCAGCGAGGTGATCACCGCGTGGGCTCCGCGCCGCCGGGCGTCCCGGGTGGCGGGCAAGGGGTCCCGGGAGCCGGTCAGCTCGGCGAGTTCGGCGGCGTTCGGTTTGATCATGTCGGGCCGGGCGGCGACCCCCCGGCGCAGGGCTTCCCCGCTGGTGTCCAGGAGTACGGGCACACCGGCCGCGCGGGCCGCCCGTACCAGGACGGCGTAGGCCCCGACGGGTACGCCCGGGGGCAGGCTGCCGCACAGGGCCACCGCGCGGGCGTCGCCCGCCAGCAGGGCCTCGTAGCGGGAGAGGAACCGCGACCACTCGGCGGTGGTGATCGGCGGGCCCGGCTCGTTGAACTGCGTGGTGTCTCCGGAGGCCTCGTCGACGACGGCGAGGGTGCGGCGGGTGGTGCCCGCGCAGGGGACCAGCTCGTCGCGCACGCCGGGGGAGCCGGCGAGCAGTTCGCGTACGAGGGCTCCCGTGCGGCCGCCCGCGAAGCCCGTGGCGGTCACCTCGTGGCCGGTCGCGGCCAGGACGCGGGCGACGTTGAGGCCCTTGCCGCCGGCGCGTTCGGTGACGTCGCTCACGCGGTGCGAGGCGTGCGCGAGCAGCCTCGGTACGCGGTAGATGACGTCGAGGGCGGTGTTGAGCGTCACGGTCAGGATCATGGCGGGCCCCGGTCTCGGTGTGTGCCGCCGGTTTGCAGGGCACAGCATGCCAAACGGAGGGCGGCCGGCCCAGTACCGCGGGCCGGCCGCTTCGCTCGGAGCCGCTTCGCTCAGCCCCGCTTGTGCCCAGGGCCGCTCCTGCTCAGCCCCGCGCCGCGAGCGGGTCGACGATCCATTCGCCGCGCCGCATCACGCCCTTGACGTCGAAGGCGGCGTCGAGGACGACGAGGTCCGCGTACTTGCCGGGCTCCAGCGAGCCGACCTGGTCGTAGACGCCGATCAGCCTGGCCGGGTTGGCGGAGATCGCCTGGACCACGGACTCGACGGGGAGCCTGTCGAGGGTGACGGACCGCTTGAAGGCGGTGTCCAGGGTGAGGGTGGAGCCCGCGATGGAGCCGCCCTCGACCAGGCGGGCGACGCCCTCCTTGACCTCGACCTCCAGCGGGCCGAGGTGGTAGATCCCGTCGCCGAAGCCGGCCGCGTCCATCGCGTCGGTGATCAGCGCCACGCGGTGCGCGCCCGCGTGGTGGAAGGCCAGCTCCAGCATGGCCGGGTGCAGGTGGGTGCCGTCGTTGATCAGCTCGACGGTGACCCGCTCGTCCTCCAGCAGCGCCGCGATGGGGCCCGGGGCGCGGTGCTCCAGGCCCGGCATCGCGTTGTAGAGGTGGGTGGCCACGGTCGCGCCGGCGTCGATGGCCTGGAGCGTCTGCTCGTAGGTGGAGTCGGTGTGGCCGATCGCGGCGATGACCCCGTGCTCGGCCAGCAGCCGTACGGAGTCCAGGCCGCCCGGGAGCTCGGTGGCCAGGGTGAACATGCGGGCGGCGCCGTGCGAGGCGTCGATCAGTTTGCGGACCTCGGCCGGGTCGGGGTCGCGCAGCAGGTCCTCCTTGTGCGCGCCCTTGCGGCAGGGGTTGATGAACGGCCCCTCGAAGTGGATGCCCGCGATGTCGCCCTGCTGGGTCAGCTCGGCGAGCAGCCCGGCCCGTCGGGCGAGCTCGTCGAGGTCTCCGGTGACGGTGGAGGCGACCAGGGTGGTGGTGCCGTGCTCGCGGTGGGTCCGTACGCCCTTGAGCACCTCCTCGGCGGTGCCGGAGGTGAAGGAGGCGCCGCCGCCGCCGTGGTTGTGCATGTCGACGAAGCCGGGGACGATCCAGTGCCCGGACAGGTCGGCCACGGTCGCGTTCTCGTCGGTGCTGCCGGCGATGCGCTCGCCCTCGACGATGAGGCGTCCGCCCTTCACGGTGCCGGTGGGCAGCACCACGTTCGCACCGGAGAGAACGGTGCTGCGGCCCACATGTGCGCTTCCGGACATCAGGCAGGTACCTCCGTGGCGAGTAGATCCCAGGCGAGCAGCCCTGCACCCAGGCATCCGGCGGTGTCCCCTAGGGCGGCCGGAACGATGTGGGGCAGCCGCTGGAACGTCACGCGTTCCTCCACGGCCGTCCGTAGTGGTGTGAACAAGGTTTCCCCGGCCTCGGCCAGTCCGCCACCGATGATCAGCGTGCGCGGGTCCAGCAGGGTGATCGCGGTGACCAGCCCGTCGGCGAGGGCGCCGATGGCGGTGAGCCACACCTCCCGGGCGCGCTCGTCGCAGGATTCGACGGCCTTGGCGCAGTCGGCGGCGTCCGCCTCGGGGTCGCCGGAGGCGGCCGCCCAGGCGCGGCTGACGGCGGAGGCGGAGGCGAGGGTCTCCAGGCAGCCGTACTGGCCGCAGCCGCACGCGGGTCCGCCGGGGCGGACCACGATGTGGCCGATCTCGCCCGCGTACCCGTGCGCGCCGGCCTCGATGCGGCCGGCGATGCCGATCGCTCCGGCGATGCCGGTGCCGAGGGGCACGAACAGGAAGCGGTCGGCGCCGCGGCCCGCGCCGATGCGGCCTTCGGCGAGTCCGCCCGTGCGGACGTCGTGGCCCAGCGCCACGGGGATCCCGCCGAGGCGTCTGCCGAGCAGTTCGCGCATCGGGACGTCGCGCCAGCCCAGGTTCGCCGCGTAGACGGCGATCCCGTTCTCGGCGTCGACGATGCCGGGTACGGCGACACCGGCCGCGGAGGCGGTGGTGGCGTACCGCTCGCGGCCGAGCTCGAGGAGCTCGGCGGCGAAGTCCTGGATCGTCTCGACGACGGCTTCGGCGCCCCGCTCGCGGCCGGTGGCGCGGCGTGCCTCGTGCAGCAGGGTGCCGTCGGCGGCGACGAGGGCGGCCTTCATCCCAGTGCCGCCCACATCGAGGGCGATGACGTGTTTCACGGGTTTCACGGTTGACAGTCTCGCGTGATCGGAGGGCAAAGGTCTAGTCCACTGAGTTGGATTGTTGAGTGACCATACAAATTCAGGACCTTGGTAGGTTCGCGGGTGGCGCGTGGGGGTCGTGTGTGCGTTCGGGTCCGGATGTTGACCGGGCGCGGAAGTGGTGTAGACCTTTACGCGAATCGTACGGAACAACCTGGGGTGGAACGAGAACTGTGAAGGCCCGAAAGCTGAACCTCGCCGTGTCCGGGCTCGCACTGTGCCTGACCGCCGTGACACTGACCGGCTGCGGAGCCCTGCCGGGCCTCACCGGAGACAACGAGGTCACCCTGCGGGTCGTGGCGGCCGACTACGGGGACAATCCGGAGAACTCCTCGAAGGGCTACTGGAAGTCCCTCGCGGCCGCCTTCGAGAAGGCCAACCCCGGCATCAAGGTCCAGGTCGACGTCTACTCCTGGTCCGAGGTCGACGCCAAGGTCGCCGAGATGGTCAAGGCCGGCAAGGCCCCCGACGTGGCCCAGATCGGCGCCTACGCCGACTACGCGGCCGAGGGCAAGCTGTACTCCGCCGACGAACTGCTCTCCGTGACGACCGAGGCCGACTTCCTCGCCCCGCTCGCCGACGCGGGCAAGGTCAAGCGCGTCCAGTACGGCATGCCCTTCGTGGCCAGCACCCGGCTGATGTTCTACAACGAGAAGCTGCTCGCCGACGCCGGGGTCATACCCAAGGACGGCAAGACCGCCTGGCAGCCCAAGAGCTGGGCGGACCTGGAGTCGGCCGCCAGGAAGCTCAAGGCGGCCGGCGTCCCGACCCCCTTCGCGCTGCCCCTGGGCCGCGAGGAGGCCCAGGGCGAGACGCTGCAGTGGCTGCTCGCCGGCGGCGGCGGCTACAGCGACAACGAGGAGGCGTACGCGATCGACTCCCCGGACAACGTCAAGACCCTCGAGTACCTGCGCGACAAGCTCGTCGGCGGAGGCCTGACCGGCCCCGTCGAGCCGGGAAAGCTGGACCGGCAGGCCGCCTTCGACTCCTTCTCGCGCGGCGAGGTCGGCATGCTCAACGGGCACTCGACGCTCCTCAAGCAGGCCACCGAGAAGGGCGTGAAGTACGGCATGGTCCCCATGCCCACCGCCGACGGCACGGACCACTCGACGATGGGCGTCGCCGACTGGGTGATGGCCTTCAAGAACGGCCACAAGAGGCAGTCCGGCAAGTTCCTCGACTTCATGTACGAGCCGAACAACGTGACGGCCTTCACCGAGAAGTACGACCTGCTCCCCGTCACCACCAGCGGCTCCCGCGCGATGGCGGCCCGCACCGGCGGCTCGTCCGCGCAGCTGAGGACCTTCCTGCAGGCGCTGCCGAACGCACGGCTCTACCCGGTCGGCAAGAAGTCCTGGGCAGCCGTGAGCGAGGACATCAAGCAGAACATCGGCAAGAGCGTGCAGCCGGGCGGACAGCCCGCGAAGGTCCTCGGCGACATCGCGGACGCGGCACGCAAGGCGGACTCGCGCTGAGGCCCGGCGTACGGGGCGCTGTCCGGCGGCGGCCCGTCGGCGGCCGGAGCGCTGCCGGGTGGCTGTCGGTGGGCGGCGTTAATCTGGCGGTATGACGGACGCGGACGAGGGGCGGCCGGCGGCCGGGCTCAGCCCCGACGAAGCCGCGGTACTCGCCTACGAAGGCCGCACCTGGCCCGGGCCCGGGGCCAAGGAGCGGGCCATACGGGAAGGACTGGGGATGCCCCCGGTCCGCTACTACCAGCTGCTCAACGCGCTCATGGACGACCCGAGGGCGCTGGAGCACGCGCCGGGCACGGTGAACCGGCTGCGGCGGATCCGCGAAGCCCAGCGGTCGCGTCGGTAGCGGCTGCCGCGCGCCGTAGCCGTGGCCCGGATCGGCCGTTAGGGTCGAGCGTATGGGGAGCCATCCGCACGATCTGCCGATGCCCGTCACCGCCGCCGGACGCGAGGGCCTCGAAGCCCTCCTCCGCGCACCGCACCGCTCCGTCGTCGCCCTCGACTTCGACGGCACCCTCGCCGACATCGTTCCCGACCCGGACCAGGCCCGGGCCCATCCCGGAGCCGTCGCAGCGCTCTCCGCGCTCGCCCCCCGGGTGGGATCCGTCGCCGTCGTCACCGGCCGGCCGGCCGGCGTCGCCGTGCGCTACGGAGGCTTCGCCGGGGTCCCCGGGCTGGAACACCTCGTCGTCCTCGGCCACTACGGGGCCGAGCGGTGGGACGCCGTGAGCGGTACGGTCCACGCCCCGGCCGAGCATCCGGGGGTCGCGGCGCTCCGGGCGGAGCTGCCCGGCTTCCTGGACGCGATCGGCGCGTGGCGCGGGACCTGGATCGAGGAGAAGGGCCAGGCGCTGGCGGTCCACACCCGGCGCGCCGATGACCCGGTGGCGGCCTTCGAGGCCCTGCGCGAGCCACTGGCGGGGCTGGCCGCCCGCCACGGCCTGATGGTGGAACCGGGCCGGGCCGTACTGGAACTGCGGCCGCCCGGGATGGACAAGGGCGTCGCGCTCACGGAGTACCTCGCGGAGGTGCGGGCCTCGGCCGTCCTGTACGCCGGGGACGACCTCGGGGATCTGGCGGCGTACTCGGCGGTGGAGAAGCTGCGGACGGAGGGGCTGCCGGGGCTGCTCCTGTGCAGTGGCTCGGCGGAGGTCCCGGAGCTCGCCTCCCGCGCGGACCTGACGCTGTCCGGCCCCTCGGAGGTCGTGACCTTCCTCGCCGCCCTGGCCGCCGCGCTGCCCGCCGGCCCGCCGGCGGGCTGACCCGACCTGCGGGGCCGGCCCCCGGGAGCGGCGACGCTCCCGGGAGCGGTCAGGTGCTGCGCAGTGCGTCCAGCTGGGCGGTGAGCCATGCGGCCGGGGGCAGTGCGGTGGCCGCCGCGGCCAGGCGCTTCGTGCGGTCCGCGCGTTCGGCGGCCGGCATGGACAGGGCCGTGTGCAGGGCCTGTGCCGTCTCCGTGACGTCGTACGGGTTCACCGTCAGCGCGTCCTCGCGGAGCTCCTGGTACGCCCCCGCCCCCGTGGACAGCACCAGCACGCAGCCCGCCTCCGACACCACCGGGATCTCCTTCGCCACCAGGTTCATCCCGTCCCGCACCGGATTGACCAGCGCCACGTCCGCCAGCCGGTACGCCGCCAGCGACCGCGCGAAGTCGTCCTCGACGGAGACCAGGACCGGCTGCCAGTCCGGCGTCCCGAACTCCGCGTTGACCGAGTCCGCGAGCTCGGCCACCGCCCGGGTGTACTCCCGGTACACCGTCAGGTCCTGCCGGGAGGGGTAGGCGGAGGCCAGGTGGACCACCTTGCCGCGCCATTCGGGGTGGACCGTCAGCAGCTCCCGGTAGGCCAGCAGGCCGCGCAGGATGTTCTTCGACAGTTCCGTGCGGTCCACCCGGACGATCGTCTTCAGGCCGTGCGTCTGCTCCCGCAGCGCCGCCAGCTTCGCGTCCACCTCGGGCCGGTGCGCCAGCGCCCGCAGCTCGTCCCCGTCCACGCCCAGCGGGTAGCGGGCCATCTCCGTGAACCGGCGCTCCGCCAGCCCGCTCCCGTCCGCGGCGTACCGGCGGTGCTCCACCCCGCGCCGACTGCCGGTCCCGAAGACACCGCTCGCGCAGCCGTTCGCGTCGTCGAGGTCCGCGCCCCGGATGAAGTTGGCGCCCCACTCCCCGGTGTGGAAGCCGACCTGGTCCGCGCCGAGCATCCCCCACAGCAGCTGCCCGCGGATGTCGCCCGGGAGCATGCGCAGGAACTCCGGCGAGGCCCACGGCGTGTGCGTGAAGTGCCCGATCCGCAGGTCCGGGCGCAGCTCGCGCAGCCGACCCGGGGCCAGCGCCAGGTGGTAGTCCTGGATCAGGACCGTCGCACCCTGCGCCGCCTCCTCTGCCAGGGCCGCCGCGAAGGCCTCGTTGTACGTGACGTACGACTGCCACCGCCGCCGGAACTCCGCGTCGAAGACGGGCTCGCGCGGGATGTCGTACAGGTGGTGGTGCAGGAACCACAGCACCGAGTTCGCGATGCCGTTGTACGCGTCGTCGTAGACCTCCGGGTCGATGTCGAGCATCCGTACGCCCGGCTCGGCCACGCCCCGCCGTACCGCCTCCCGGTCCGCGTCCGACAGTGCCGCGCAGATCCACACGGCCCCCGGCTGCTGCGCGAGGGCGGCGGAGAGGCCGGAAACGAGGCCGCCGCCGCCCCGGCGGGCACTGAGCGTGCCGTCCGGGGCGAGGACGTACGAGAGCGGGCCGCGGTTCGCGGCGACGAGCACCTGGGAAGCCATGCGGCGAACCTAGCCCGCCCCGCGCCCGGTCAAACGTCGGTTCCCGCGTGTCCGGCGCAGTGGGAGGAACACCACTGCGCCGGGCCCGGCGGCGCCCGCGCTCACGCCACCCGGCGGCGCGCGTACTCCTCGACGTCCCGCATCGGCGGCCGCTCCACGGTGTCCACGGGGTGGGTGTGCGCTACGAATCCCTCCGGGCCGCGCTCGAACTGCGTCAGCTCGGGGCGTACGAGGTGGCCGCGCGAGAGCCGCAGCAGCGCCGTGCGGTAGATCGCCGCGGCCATCCGTCCCAGCGCCTGGCCGTCCTGGTGCCGGTGCAGCCGTACGCCCACGTCCACCTGGGCCAGCGCGTCCAGCCCGACCGTGTGCAGCGCGTCCACCAGCAGGCCCAGCTCGACGCCGTAGCCGACGGGGAACGGCAGCCGCTCCAGCAGCTCGCGGCGTACGGCGTACTCGCCGCCCAGCGGCTGGACGAAGCCGGCCAGCTGGGGCCAGTGGAGGTTGAGCAGCGGGCGGGCCACCAGCTCGGTGACCCGGCCGCCCTGGCCGGGAGTGTCCCCCAGCGGGCGGTCGTACATCGCCTTGACGAACTGCACGTGCGGATCGGTCAGCAGCGGGCCGACGATCCCGGAGACGAAGGAGGCGGAGAAGTCCCGCAGATCGGCGTCGACGAAGCAGACGACGTCGCCGGAGGTGGCCAGCAGCGAGCGCCACAGCACCTCGCCCTTGCCGGGCACGGCGGGGATGCGCGGCAGGATCTCGTCGCGGTGCACCACCCGGGCGCCGGCCTTGGCCGCCACCTCGGCGGTGCGGTCGGTGGAGCCCGAGTCGATCACCACCAGTTCGTCGACGAGGGGGACCGGGGGGCCCTCGATCAGATCGCGCCGGATCACTTCGACGATGTCCCCGACCGTGGCCTCCTCGTTCAGCGCGGGCAACACCACGCTGACCGTCGTACCGGCTGCCCTTTTGGCGGAAAGCAACTGGTCGAGCGGTCGGTCGGCGGCGGACCAGGAGCGGTCTGCCAGCCAGCGCTCCACCTCTTCCAGCACCTTCGGAACTCCTCTGTCGATCCGTGGACCACCGGCGGTTTCGGCCGAAATATGATCCATCTCGCGGTTCGGACGGCTGTCTCAACCACCCGGGGCTTCGGTTACAGTCTTGAACAACGCAAAGGCCCGCCGCATGCCGGGGGGCCCGCGTACAAACGCCCGGGTGCGCTCCAGAGCGCGTTGCCCGGTGCCATACCGCTCATCCAGAGGGGCAGAGGGACACGGCCCGTTGAAGCCCCGGCAACCCTCCAGTCGGTTCTCGCGATCGCGCACACCAGCGACGTCAGCGAGGTCCCCGGCTAGGGAAGGTGCCAATTCCGTCTCATGGCGAAGTGCGCCATGGGGAAGATGAGGAGAAAGGGCCTCGCCATCATGGCTGCACAGACTGTCTCAACCTCTGCCGAATCCGCCGCTTCCGGCGCTTCTGTCGATCTCGGTCCCGCCACCGGCCTTTCCTGTCGTGAGTGCGGTACCCGTTTCGAGCTCGGCCCGATCTTCGCCTGCGCCGAATGTTTCGGACCGCTCGAAGTCGCCTACGATCTGCCGCTCGGCGACCCCGAAGCCCTGCGTGCCGCGATCGAGGCCGGCCCCAACAACATCTGGCGCTACGCCCCGCTCCTGCCCGTCCCGGCGGACGTGGCCTCCAAGCCGAGCCTGAACCCGGGCTTCACCAAGCTCGTGGACGCGGCCAACCTGGCCAAGGAGCTCGGCTTCACCGGCAAGCTGTACGTCAAGGACGACTCCGGCAACCCGACGCACTCCTTCAAGGACCGCGTCGTGGCCATCGCCGTCGAGGCCGCCCGCGCCTTCGGTTTCACCACCCTCTCCTGCTCCTCCACCGGCAACCTGGCCGGCGCCGTCGGCGCCGCGGCCGCCCGCGCCGGCTTCCGCTCCTGCGTCTTCATCCCGCACGACCTGGAGCAGGGCAAGGTCGTCATGGCCGGTGTCTACGGTGGCGACCTGGTCGGCATCGAGGGCAACTACGACGACGTCAACCGCTTCTGCTCCGAGCTCATCGGTGACCCGCTGGGCGAGGGCTGGGGCTTCGTCAACGTCAACCTGCGCCCGTACTACGGCGAGGGTTCCAAGACCCTGGCGTACGAGATCTGCGAGCAGCTCGGCTGGCAGCTGCCCGACCAGATCGTCATCCCGATCGCGTCCGGCTCGCAGCTGACGAAGATCGACAAGGGTCTGCAGGAGCTGATCAAGCTCGGCCTCGTCGAGGACAAGCCGTACAAGATCTTCGGCGCCCAGGCCGAGGGCTGCTCGCCCGTCTCGACCGCCTTCAAGGCCGGTCACGAGGTGGTCCGCCCGCAGAAGCCGAACACCATCGCCAAGTCGCTGGCCATCGGCAACCCGGCGGACGGTCCGTACGTCCTGGACATCGCGCGCCGCACCGGCGGCTTCGTCGAGGACGTCAACGACGAGCAGGTCGTCGAGGCCATCAAGATCCTCGCGCAGACCGAGGGCATCTTCGCCGAGACCGCGGGCGGCGTGACCGTCGGCGTGACGAAGAAGCTCGTGGAGAACGGCCAGCTCGACCCCTCGCTGACCACCGTGATCCTGAACACCGGTGACGGCCTCAAGACCCTGGAGGCGGTGGCCGCCGACAGCGGCCAGACCGCCACCATCCGCCCGAGCCTGGACGCGTTCCGCGCCGCCAACCTGGCCTGATCTCCCTCCCTGCACACCGGAAAGGCAGTAGCGCCATGAGCGTCAACGTCCGCATCCCCACCATCCTGCGCACCTACACCGGCGGCAAGGCCGAGGTCCCCGCCGAGGGCACGACCCTCGCCGAGGTCATCGAGTCCCTGGAGAAGAGCCACCCGGGCATCGCCGCGCGCGTCCTGGACGACCAGGGCAAGCTGCGCCGCTTCGTGAACGTCTACGTCAACGACGACGACGTGCGCTTCGAGGGCGGGCTGCAGACGTCCACCCCGGACGGCGCGGGCATCTCGATCATCCCCGCCGTCGCGGGCGGCTGCTGACATCCGGCCCGCTTCGCCCCGAACGCTGAATTGCCCCCTCCGGTAATAACCGGAGGGGGCAATTCTGTTTGATTGGGCGCGGTAGAGTTGGGGAAGTCCCCTCCGCTGTTCTTGCCCGCCGCATATGAGCGGGCCGCGAGAGGGTTGACATTGAGTCAACATGCGAGTGGCGTATGGGGCGTTGGCGCGTTTTGTCCGGCCCGAGTTGCCCGGGAATATTCCTGATTTTCACCCTATTTCAATCTTTTGACGTGTCCAGAATTCTCGTCGGAATGACCTGTTGCAGACAGCAGCGGTGCGGATACATTCAGCCCCGGTCGAGGCGTTCCGGCGCAAGTTCTGACCCGGGACCGCGAAGTGCGGTCCTGCGCAAGGGCCAGTAATAGGGGAGTTAGGCATGGCTCAGGGCACCGTCAAGTGGTTCAACGCGGAGAAGGGCTACGGCTTCATCGCGGTCGACGGTGGTGCGGATGTGTTCGTCCACTACAGCGCCATCCAGATGGACGGGTACCGCACCCTTGAAGAGGGTCAGCGGGTCGAGTTCGAGATCTCGCAGGGCCAGAAGGGTCCGCAGGCGGACATGGTCAAGCTCGCCGCCGGCTAGTCCGACCGCGATCGACCACCGACACGTACGCGGCCACGCAAGGCGGCCGCGCACCGCGGCACAACGGCATGTGTACGAGGGGCCCACATCCTGGACACGGGATGCGGGCCCCTCGTGCGTGGCGGCTCGGGGGCCCTTGCGGCGCCTGGGTGTTCCTCCCGGGTTGCCCGAAGCCGCTTGCACTCGGAGGGGTCGAGTGCTAATCATTGGCGTTAGCACTCTCCTGGTGAGAGTGCTACTAAACGAGGACCGGGTCGGTGAGGCCCGCAGGGTCCGGTGGGAAGGAACCGCCGGGCACGCAGGCCGTCCGTCGCGGGCGCGGGCGCGGTCCGGGAGCAATCCACCGCTGTCCGGGAGGACCACTTCAGATGGCCAAGATCATTGCGTTCGACGAGGAGGCCCGCCGCGGCCTCGAGCGTGGGATGAACCAGCTCGCCGACGCCGTCAAGGTCACCCTTGGCCCCAAGGGTCGCAACGTCGTCCTTGAGAAGAAGTGGGGCGCCCCCACGATCACCAACGATGGTGTGTCCATCGCCAAGGAGATCGAGCTCGAGGACCCGTACGAGAAGATCGGCGCCGAGCTGGTCAAGGAAGTCGCCAAGAAGACGGACGACGTCGCCGGCGACGGTACGACCACCGCCACCGTTCTCGCCCAGGCGCTCGTCCGCGAGGGCCTGCGCAACGTGGCCGCGGGTGCGAACCCGATGGCCCTCAAGCGCGGTATCGAGAAGGCCGTCGAGGCCGTCTCCGCCGCCCTGCTGGCGCAGGCCAAGGATGTCGAGACCAAGGAGCAGATCGCTTCGACGGCCTCCATCTCCGCCGCCGACACCCAGATCGGCGAGCTCATCGCCGAGGCCATGGACAAGGTCGGCAAGGAAGGCGTCATCACGGTCGAGGAGTCGCAGACCTTCGGCCTGGAGCTCGAGCTCACCGAGGGCATGCGCTTCGACAAGGGCTACATCTCGGCGTACTTCGCCACCGACATGGAGCGCATGGAGTCGTCCCTCGACGACCCGTACATCCTGATCGTCAACTCGAAGATCGGCTCGGTCAAGGACCTGCTGCCGCTCCTCGAGAAGGTCATGCAGTCCGGCAAGCCGCTGCTGATCATCGCCGAGGACGTCGAGGGCGAGGCCCTGTCGACCCTGGTCGTCAACAAGATCCGTGGCACCTTCAAGTCCGTCGCCGTCAAGGCCCCGGGCTTCGGTGACCGCCGCAAGGCCATGCTCGGTGACATCGCCATCCTCACGGGCGGCACGGTCATCTCCGAGGAGGTCGGCCTCAAGCTGGAGAACGCCGGTCTCGACCTGCTCGGCCGCGCCCGCAAGGTCGTCATCACCAAGGACGAGACCACCATCGTCGACGGCTCCGGTGACAGCGACCAGGTTGCCGGTCGCGTCAACCAGATCCGCGCCGAGATCGAGAACTCCGACTCGGACTACGACCGCGAGAAGCTCCAGGAGCGCCTCGCGAAGCTGGCCGGCGGCGTGGCCGTCATCAAGGCTGGCGCCGCGACCGAGGTCGAGCTCAAGGAGCGCAAGCACCGCATCGAGGACGCCGTTCGCAACGCGAAGGCGGCCGTCGAAGAGGGCATCGTCGCCGGTGGCGGCGTGGCCCTGCTGCAGGCCTCCTCGGTCTTCGAGAAGCTCGAGCTCACCGGCGACGAGGCGACCGGCGCCAACGCCGTCAAGCTCGCGCTGGAGGCCCCGCTCAAGCAGATCGCCGTCAACGGTGGTCTCGAGGGTGGCGTCGTCGTGGAGAAGGTCCGCAACCTGCAGATCGGTTGGGGCCTGAACGCCGCGACCGGCGAGTACGTCGACATGATCGCGTCGGGCATCATCGACCCGGCGAAGGTCACCCGCTCTGCCCTGCAGAACGCGGCGTCGATCGCGGCCCTCTTCCTCACCACCGAGGCCGTCATCGCCGACAAGCCCGAGAAGGCCGGTGCCGCTGCCGGCGGCGGCATGCCGGGCGGCGACATGGACTTCTGATCGACCTGAGGGTTGATCGGCTGTTCTCTTCACGTTCCGAGGGCGGCACCCCCAATGGGGGTGCCGCCCTCGGGCGTTCCGGAAGGCGGTGGTGACGTGCCCGGCCTGTGGGACGCGTCCCTGCGGACCGGCGGGGTTTGGTTGACTGCTGGCATGACTGACGTGAGCGACGTGTTCATCAAGATCTGCGGGCTCAGGACCGCGCACGACGTCGACGTGGCCGTGGCCGCCGGGGCCGACGCCGTCGGGTTCGTGTTCGCGCCCGGCAGTCCGCGGACCGTCGACGCCGCCACCGCGCGGGGGCTGGTCGCCGGGGTGCCGGAAGGGGTGCTCACCGTGGGGGTGTTCCGGGGGCAGTCCGTCGAGGAGGTGCGGCGGTTCACCGAGGAGAGCGGCGTACTCGCCGTGCAGCTGCACGGCGAGGAGGGGCCGGAGGACTTCGCGGCGCTGCGCGCCGAGGGCCGCACCCTGCTGCGGGCGACCGCGGAGCACGTGAAGCGCTGCGGGGAGTACGGCGAGGACCTGCTGCTGATCGACGCGCCGGACCCCGGCTCCGGCAAGCCGTGGAACTGGGGCTCGGCGGAGTTCGCCGCGCCCGGGGGCCGGTGGCTGCTGGCCGGCGGGCTGACGCCGGGGAACGTGCGGGAGGCCCTCGGGGTGACGGGCGCCTGGGGCGTGGACGTGTCCAGCGGGGTGGAGAGCGAGCGCGGGGTGAAGTCCCCGGACCTGATCCGCGCCTTCATCGCGGCCGCTCGCGGCCAGGGCCTGTCGCGGCCGGCGCCCTCGTAGACGGTCACCCACTGGTCCGTGTCGTCGGGCGGGGTGTGGCCGGGGGCGCCCGTAGGCGGATCCGGGCACGGCGAGGGCGAGCGCCTCTTCCCGCACCGACCTCCCCGGCTTCCACCGGGACGGGCGAAGCCGATCTGGTCACGCCTCGGGAGCCCGCGCCTCAGGGGGTCAGGGAGTCGATCCAGCGCTCCAGGCGACGGCCCTCCGAGGCCATCAGTTCCGGGTCGCGGAAGGTGTTCGTGAGCAGCGAGATGCCCTGGTAGGAGGCGATCAGGGCGACCGCGAGCTCACGGGCGTCCGCCGTCCGGCCCAGTGCGCGGAACTGCTGCTCCGCCCAGTCGAGCAGCACCCGCATGACCTTGGCCAGCGCCTGCTCGAGGCCGTCGTCGCGCTTGTCGAGCTCGGAGGCGAGGGAGCCGGTGGGGCAGCCGTAGCGGGCGGTGAGCTCGCGCTGGTCGACCCAGCCGGCCAGGAGGGCCTTCAGGCGGTCCTGGGGCGTGGGGAGTGCGTCGAGGGCGGTGATCAGGCCGGCCAGGCTCTGCCCGTGGGCGCTGATGGCGGCCTCGACCAGCTGGTCCTTGGTCTTGAAGTAGTAGTAGACGTTGCCGAGCGGGACGTCGGCCGCCCGCGCGATGTCGGCGATCGTCGTCTTCTCCATGCCCTGCTCGTGCAGGACCTGGGCCGCAGCCGCGGCGAGCCGTTCGCGCTTGCCCCCGCGCCGCCCGGCGGGTGCGGTGGGAGCGGTGGGGTCGGCAGGTTCCGCGGATTCTGAGTGAGTCACCTGACTAAGTGTAGACGGGGCGCCGCCCGGCGGGCTATGGTCGCCCCAGGAGTTAGTCAGTTGGCTAACTCACTCCAACGGGGTGGGAGTCTCACATGTTCGTCATCACGGGTGCGACCGGAAACGTCGGCAGCGAGCTCGTACGGATCCTCGCGGCGGCGGGGGAACGGGTGGCCGCCGTCTCCCGCCGGGCACCGGAGCAGGCCCTGCCCGCCGGGGTCCGCCACCACCGGGCCGACCTCGCGGAGCCGCGGAGCCTGCGGCCCGCGCTCGAAGGGGCCGAGGCCCTGTTCCTGCTCGTCGCCGGCGAGGACCCGCAGGCGGTCCTCGAACTGGCCGCGGCGAACGGCGTACGACGGGTCGTGCTGCTGTCCTCGCAGGGCGTCGGCACCCGGCCCGAGCTGTACCGGCACCCGGCCGCCTTCGAGGAGGCCGTCCGGAGCTCCGGCCTGGAGTGGACGGTCCTGCGCTCGGGCGGGCTCGACTCCAACGCCTTCGCCTGGGCCGAGTCGATCCGTACCCACCGCACGGCGGCCGCGCCCTTCGGGGACGTCGGGCTGCCCACGGTCGACCCGGCGGACGTGGCCGAAGTGGCGGCGGCCGTGCTGCGGGGCACCGGGCACGCGGGGAGCACGTACGACCTGACGGGGCCCGCCCCGGTCACCCCGCGCGAGCGGGCCGGGGCGATCGCGGAGGCGATCGGCGCGCCGGTGCGGTTCGTGGAGCAGAGCCCCGGCGAGGCGCGGGCGCGGATGCTGACCTTCATGCCCGAGCCCGCGGTCGAGGGCACCCTGTCGATCCTCGGAGCGCCCGTCGCCGCCGAACTGGCGGTGAGCCCGGCCGTGGAGCGGATCCTCGGCCGGGCCCCCCGCCCCTTCGCCGACTGGGCGCACCGCGCGGCCCCGGCCTTCCGCTGACGGGCCCGGCCCCGCCCCAGTCCCTGCCCCGTCACCCGTCACCCGTCGCGCGTCCCCGTACCTCTCCGAAGGAGCAGCAGCCGTGCCCGTACAGCCCGTACTCGATTCGACGATCCACTACCGGGAGGCCGGCGGCGGCACCGGAGCCGGTGTGCCGATGGTCTTCCTGCACGGGAACCCCACCTCCTCCCACCTCTGGCGGGAGGTCCTCCCCGCCGTCGGCGGCGCCGGCCGGCTGCTCGCGCCGGACCTGATCGGCATGGGGGACTCGGGCAAGCCCGCCATCGACTACGCCTTCGCCGACCACGCCCGCTACCTCGACGCCTGGTTCGACGCGCTCGGCCTCGAGGAGGTGGTGCTGGTCGGGCACGACTGGGGTGGCGCGCTCGCCTTCGACTGGGCGGCCCGGCATCCGGGGCGGGTACGTGGGATCGCCTTCACCGAAACCATCCTCAAGCCGATGGGCTGGGAGGAGTTCCCGGAAGGCGGCCGCGAGCTGTTCCGGGCGATCAAGAAGCCCGGTGTCGGGGAAGCCATGGTCCTCGACGAGAACGCCTTCATCGAGCAGGTGCTGCCCGGGACCGTGGCCCTCCCCTTCGACCCGCGGGACCTGGACGCGTACCGGGCTCCTTACCCGACCCGGGAGAGCCGGCGCCCGCTGCTCCAGTGGGCGCGCTCGATGCCGCTGGGCGGGGAGCCCGCGGAGGTGGTGGCCCGCGTGGCGGCGTAGGGCGAGTGGCTCGCGGCGAGCCCGGAGGTACCCAAGCTGCTGCTGACCTTCGCCCCGGGACCGGGGGCCATGCAGGGGCCGGAGGCCGTCGACTGGTGCGTGGGACACGTCGCGGCTCTGGAGCTGGCCCGGCACGACGAGGTGGCCGCCGGGCACCACACGCCCGAGGACCACCCGCTGCTGATCGCGGCGGCGGTACGCGACTGGGCCGGGCGGCACGGGCTCCGGGGGTGACCGGGAGTCGAGGGTGACCGGGAGTCGGGGCCGACCGGGAGTCGCGGGTGGCCAGCGGGCAGAACGGGGCGAAGGGCGCGCGGCGCGGGCCTTCCGGCCCTGCGGCGACGGACGTAGGTCCCTGTCGGTGGGCCTTCCGCCCCGGGGAGACTTCGCAGCATGGACACTCTGGACTCGATGATCGTCAACGCGAACGATCACCTGTGGACCTACCTGCTGATTCCGCTGGTGGTCGGTGCCGGCCTGTACTTCACGGTCCGGTCCCGGGGTGTGCAGCTGCGCCTGCTTCCCGAGATGTTCCGGGTGGTGAAGGAGAAGACCCCGCCGCGCGCCGACGGCCGCAAGCAGGTCTCGTCCTTCGGCGCGTTCACCATCTCCGCCGCGGCGCGTGTGGGCACCGGCAACATCGCCGGTGTCGCCGCCGCCATCACCCTGGGCGGCGCGGGCGCGGTCTTCTGGATGTGGATGATGGCACTGATCGGCGCCGCCTCCGCCTTCGTGGAATCGGCGCTCGCCCAGCTCTACAAGGTGCGCAACTCCACCGGCGCCTACCGGGGCGGCCCGGCGTACTACATGCAGCGCGCGCTCGGTAAACGCTGGCTCGGGGTGCTCTTCGCGGTGACGATCACCGTCACCTTCGGTTTCGTCTTCAACGCGGTGCAGGCCAACACCATCACCTCCGTCGCCGCAGGCTCGCTTGCGGACGCGGACGGTGCGAACTGGTTCGGCCCGGCGCTCGGCGTACTGCTGGCCGCCCTGCTGGGCCTGGCCGTCTTCGGGGGCGTCAAGCGGATCTCGTCCGTCACCACCGTCCTGGTGCCGGTCATGGCGATCGTCTACCTGCTGCTGGGCGCGACGGTGGTACTCCTCAACATCACCGAGTTCCCGCGGGTCGTCGCGGACATCGTCGGCGGCGCCTTCGGCTTCCGCGAGCTGGCGGCCGGCGGCATCGGCGCGGCCATCCAGCAGGGCATCCGGCGCGGCATGTTCTCCAACGAGGCGGGCCTCGGCTCGGCCCCGAACGCGGGCGCGGCCGCCGAAGTCTCGCACCCCGTCAAGCAGGGCCTCGTGCAGTCCCTGGGCGTCTTCTTCGACACGCTGCTCGTCTGCACGATGACGGCCTTCATCGTCCTGGTCACCAACCCGGAGCTGTCGGGCCGCCAGGGTGCGGACCTGACACAGACGGCGCTGAGCGACACGCTGGGCTCCTGGGCCGGGCACCTGCTGACCGTCGTGGTCTTCATGCTCGCCTTCAGCAGCATGATCGGGAACTACTACTACGGCGAGACCAACATCCAGTTCATCACCCGCAAGCGCTGGGTCCTGCCGGGCTACCGGGTGTTGGTCCTGTCGGCGGTCGTCCTGGGCTCCCTCGGCTCGGTGTCGATCGTCTGGAACCTGGCCGACCTGTTCATGGGCCTCATGGCCCTGATCAACCTCGCCGCGATCATCCCGCTGTCGGCGATCGCCTTCCGCCTCCTGGACGACTACCTCGCCCAGCGCCGGGCCGGCCTGGAGCCGGTCTTCACCCGCGACCGGATGCCCGACCTGAAGGGCGTCCAGTGCTGGGACCCGGTCCGCACGAAGATCTCCGCATCGAGGTAGGCAGGCCCCTTCGGCAGCGGCCCCTCCGCGCCTGGCTGGCTGGCTGGGCTCGTGGCCGGGGGGAAACATGGACAAGGAATCACCGCGCCGCGAGGGGAAGTTCGCGCGCACGCTGCGCACCGCTTCGTGCGCCGGCCAGCTCGATGGTGTGACGGTCGCTGCGCTCAGTCCGTGCGCAGGCGCGCGTGGAGGTGTTCGTCGTGCCAGCCGTCCGTGTGGAGGAGGGCGCCGCGCATGGTGCCCTCCAGGGGGTATCCGGCCTTCAGGGCGACGCGGCAGGAGGCGGGGTTCGCCACCGAGTGGGTGAGGCGCAGTCGGTGCAGGCCCAGGTCCTCGAAGGCCCAGCGGGTCACGGCGGACACGCCCTCGGTCGTGGCTCCGGCGCCGCGCCCGGCGGGGAGCAGCCAGTACATGATCTCGGCGCTGCCGCCGCGCAGGTCGAAGTCGGCGAGGCCGATCAGGCCGACCGCCACGGTGTTCTCGGCGGCCGCCACGGCCCAGACCGCCGCGCGTTCGGTGTGCCAGCGCTCGCGCCAGCGGGCGATGCGGGTGACGGCCCGGTCCTCGGTGAGGTGGTCGGGTCGGTTCCAGTGGCGGATGTCCGGGTCGGCGTACGAGGCCACGAGCGCGGGGGCGTCGTGGGGTTCCCAGGGGCGCAGCAGCATTCCGCCGGGCAGGGCGTACGTCGGCTGGGCGAGTGCGGCCATCCGGCCCGCGGGGACGACGGCCGGTATCGAGTCGGTCATCGGATCATGATGCAGCCCTGCTCGGGCCGGCTACGGCCCCACCCTGCGACACATATGTGATGGAACGTCACAGTCGGTGACATTCTATACCTTTGTCCCTACTCTCTGGTCCGGCACCGAGTGAATGGACGAAGAGATGAGACGACGGCTTTCGGCGATCGCCGCGGCCGGTCTGGCCGCGATCCTCGCGCTGGGCTGCGGAACGACCTCCACTGCGAGCACGAACCCGGACGGAGGCAAGGGCGGCAAGGGCCTGTGCGCCCCGGGCGTGCCGATCGGGCCGGCGGGCGAGAAGTTCTACGACCCGCCGTCGCCGCTGCCGGACGGCGATCACGGTGACCTGATCTGGGCCCGTCGCGTCGACTCCCCCGACGGTGCGCGCGCCTGCCGGATCCTGTACCTCTCGACGCTCCAGAGCGGCACCCCGGTGGCCGTCTCGGGCATCGTGGCCTGGCCCGACGCCCCCGCGCCCCGCCAGGGCCGCAACGTCGTGGCCTGGGCCCACGGGACCGTGGGCGGACCGCGCCAGTGCGCGCCCTCCGCGGTGCCGAACCCGGCCACCGACCTGGTCGGCTACTACACGTACGACAGCCCGTGGGGCATCGACGTCGGCGTGCCGGCGCTGACGCAGTTCCTCGACTCCGGTGACGTCGTGGTCGGGACGGACTACCAGGGGCTGGGCACGCCGGGCGTGCACCAGTACACGGTCGCCGTCACGGAGACCAACAACGTCCTGGACTCGGTCCGCGCGGCCCGCCAGATCACCGAGGCCCACGCGAACGACAAGGCGGCCGTCCTGGGCTGGTCGCAGGGTGGCGGCGCGGCGGCGTTCATCGCCCAGAACTACAAGGCGTACACCCCGGAGACCGAGCTGGTCGGCATCGCGGCGCTGGCGCCCGCCGCCAACCTGGGACCGGACTTCCGCGGCCTGGTGCTGCCCGGCCCGACGGACGCCACCTCGCCCTCCCACAACGCGGCGCTGCGCGTCAACGTCTACCGGGGCTTCCTGGCGGCCTACCCCGACCTGAAGGCCGAGGACGTGCTGAAGCCGGCCGGCCTGGAGGCGCTGCGCGGTGACGGGGTGATGTGCATCGAGCACCTCGCCGACGTGATCCAGAACAACGTGGGCAACGTCGGTCAGCTCGACACCCTGTTCCAGCCGCTGTCGGTGGTCCCGGAGGTCTGGCACCAGCGCTTCCGCGAGAACACCGCGGGCCTGGTCACCTCGGTGGCTCCGATCCTGGTGATGCAGGGGACGGCGGACACCGTCATCAACCCGAACTCCACCGACGAGTACGTGAAGCGGGCCTGCCGCTTCAACAAGCCGGTCGAGTACACGAAGTACCAGGGTGCGACGCACCAGACGATCCCGAACGTCGCGGAGTCGCAGTACCTGAGCTGGATCGCGGACCGCTTCGCGGGCCGTCCGGCTCCGTCCAACTGCGCCTGACACGAGGCCGCGTGAGCGCGGAGGCCGCGCGAGTACGTACGAAGGCTCCCGGCCGGTGGACCACACCGGCCGGGAGCCTTCGTCCGTACGGGGCGGGTGCCCGGGGGTCAGCCGCCCACGGGTACCGGCGCCGGGCCCGCGGGCTCGGCCGGGGCGGCGGGTGCCGCGGACGCGGGCTCCGCGACGGCCGCCGCGTCGTCGTCCGGGCCGGTGTTGAAGTCGGTCAGCATCTGCCGCGTGAAGCCGAAGAAGTACGTGGCGGCGAAGCCGACGAGGTAGCCGACGGCCAGGCCGCCCGCGTAGATCGCGATGGTCATTCCCATGCCGGACTTGCCGTCGAGCAGCGGGAACAGCGCCCAGCCCGAGGGGCCGATGGCGGTGGATCCGAAGGCGGTGCCCAGCTGGTTGAAGAGGCCCACGAAGGCTCCGCCCGCGGCGCCGCCGATGCAGGCGGTGATGAAGGGGCGGCCCAGGGGCAGCGAGACGCCGTAGATCAGGGGCTCCCCGACTCCGAGGAAGCCGGCCGGGAGCGCGGACCTGATGGTGGCGCGGATCGAGCGGTTGCGCGGGAGCTTGTAGTAGACCGCGACGGCCGCGCCGACCTGGCCCGCGCCGGCCATGGCGAGGATGGGCAGCAGCACCGTGTAGCCGGTCTGCTCGATCAGGGTGGTGTGGATGGGGATCAGGGCCTGGTGCAGGCCCAGCATGACCAGGGGGAGGAAGAGGCCGCCGAGGACCAGGCCCGCGAAGGCGCCGCCGGTGGCGAGCAGCCAGGTGGCGAAGGTACCGATGGCGGAGGAGACCTCGCCGGCGACGAACATCAGGCCGAAGATCGTGACCAGGCCGGAGATCAGGACCGTGAGGGTGGGGGTGACCAGGACGTCCAGCGCCTCCGGGACCCACTTGCGGCACCACTTCTCCACCTGGACCGCGAGCAGCGCGGCCGCCAGGGCGCCGAGTACGCCGCCCTGTCCGGGGGAGAGGTGCTGGCCGAAGGCGTCGATCTTCGCGACGCCGGGGAAGACGATGATCGCGGCGACGGCGCCGCCGAGGATCGCCGTGCCGCCGAACTCCTTGGCCGTGTTGTAGCCGACGAACACGGCGATCAGGGACATGAATCCGGAGGCCATCGCGGCGAGCGCCGGGACGACGGCCGGCAGCCAGCCCATGTTGGTGATGAACCCGTTGAGGCCGGCGATGATGCCGCAGCCGATCAGGGCCGGGATCAGCGGGACGAAGATGTTCGCGATGCGGCGCAGGAACAGCTTGAAGGGGGTGGAGTTCTTCGCCTTCTGCGCGTTCTTGATGGCCGCGCCCTGGGCGGCGAGCTCGTCGGCGCCGTGCCCGGCGCCGGACACGGCGCCGGCCGGGACCGCGACGGCCGGCGCCGCCGAGCGGGCTTCCGCCACGAGGGCCTCGAACTCGGGGGTGACGCGGGCGACGGTGCCCGGTCCCAGCACGATCTGGTAGGTGTCGTCCTCGACGACGCCCATCACGGCGGGCAGGGCTTTGAGGGCCTCGTCCTGGACGAGCGAGCGGTCGCGCAGGGTGATGCGCAGGCGCGTCATGCAGTGCGCGATGGAGACGACGTTGTCCGGACCGCCGACCAGAGGAAGGATCGCGGCGGCTGTGGCGCGGTTCTTGTCAGTGGACATCTTGGTGTTCGCCTTGCTGCTCGGGGTCAGCGGTGGTGGATAGCGGTGGGGGTCAGCGGGCGGTGGCGGTGCGGGCGAGGGCGGCCCGGAGGTGGCCCTTGGAGGCGGTGAGAAGTTCACCGGCCGTGGGACCGTCGACGCCGCCGAGGACGACGAGGATGGCCTGCTTGACCTCGCCGCCGGAGGCGGTGAGCGCGGCCTCGATCTCCTCGTCGGGGGCGCCGGTCGCCAGGGAGACGATGCGGCGGGCGCGGGCGCGCAGCTTCTCGTTGGAGGAGCGCATGTCGACCATCAGGTTTCCGTACGTCTTGCCGAGCCGGATCATCGTGAGGGTCGAGATGAGGTTGAGCACGAGCTTCTGCGCGGTGCCGGCCTTCAGGCGGGTGGACCCGGTGAGCAGCTCGGGGCCGACGACCACCTCGATGCCGTGGTCGGCGGCGGCGGCGAGCGCGGAGCCGGCGTTGCAGGACAGGCCGACGGTGAGCGCGCCGCGGTCGCGGGCGAACTCGACGGCGCCGATCGCGTAGGGGGTGCGGCCGGAGGCGGAGATCCCGATGACGGTGTCGTCGGCGGTCAGGGCCAGCGCCCTCAGGTCTCCGGCGGCCAGTTCCCTGGAGTCCTCGGCGCCTTCGACGGCCTTGACCATGGCGGACGGGCCGCCCGCGATCAGGCCGACGACCTCGGAGGGGTCGGTGTTGAAGGTGGGCGGGCACTCGCTGGCGTCCAGTACGCCCATCCGGCCGGCGGTGCCGGCGCCCGCGTAGATCAGGCGCCCGCCGCGGGCCATCCGCTCGGCGATCCCGTCGATGGCGGCGGCGATCGTCTCCAGCTCGCCCGCGACGGCGGCCGGGACGGTGGCGTCCTCGGCGTTCATCAGGCGGGCGATCTCCAGGGTGGGGAGCCGGTCGATCTCGGCCAGTTCGGGGCGGAAGGCCTCGGTGGTCAGGGTGGCGAGCTGGGCGCGGAGTTCGGCGTACGCGGTCATGAGTGGGGGCTCCTGAACTGCTAGCGGGTGGTGCTGTTGCGCTTGGCGGTGGGTACGGGGGTCTGGCGGCGGGGCACGAGCGCCTCGTACGAGGCCGCGAGCGCGGGCGCCGCGGTCTCGTAGGTCTGCTGGGCTACGCCGACGAAGAGGCAGTCGACGACGAGGAGCTGGCTGGTGCGGCTCGACATGGCGGCCGGGCGCAGCTGGGTCTCGCGGGCGGCGGAGGTGGCCAGCACGAGGTCGGCGTAGTGGACGACGGGGGCGTTGGGGCGGCTGGTGAGCGCGAGGGTGGTGGCGCCGCGTTCGAAGGCGACCCGCAGGGGCTCGATGACGTCACCGGTGCCGCCGGAGTGGGTGATGGCGACGGCCACGTCGCCGGGGCGGAGCGTGACGGCGTTGGTGACGGCCAGGTGCGGGTCGTGGTGCGCGTGGGCGATGAGGCCGATGCGCGACAGCTTCTGGGCGAGGTCCTGGGCGACGAGGCCGGAGGCGCCCACGCCGTAGATCTCGATGCGGCGGGCGCCGACGAGGGCGGTGACGGCCGAGCCGAGGGCGGCGGCGTCGAGGCCGGCGGCGGTGTCGGCGAGGGTCTGCGCCTCCTCGCGGGCCAGCTTGGCGACGACGTCCGCGAGGGAGTCGTCGACCGCTATGTCCACGGTGACGGCGGGCGCCGCGCCGGACTCCTGCTGGGCGGCGAGCGCGGCGAGCGCGAGGCGCAGGTCGCGGTAGCCGGAGTAGCCGAGGAGGCGGGCGGTACGGACGACGGTGGCCTCGCTGGTGCCGGTACGGGCGGCCAGATCGCTGACGGTGAGCGCGGCGCAGCCGGCGGGGTCCTCGGCGACGGCTTCGGCGACGGCGTGCATGGAGCGGGTCATCGAGGGGCCGAGGCCGCGGACGCGGGCCCGCAGGGCGGCGGGGGCCGGGACGGGAGGCACGGGGGTGGTGACGGTTCCGGCCGGGCCGCTGAAGGTTTCTTTCACGTTCTTGCTCACCCCTGAAATCTATTTTCAGCAGTGCGGGAACGTCAAGACGCCACAAGGCACTGGCGCAAGGGTGCGCATGCGGGCCGCGAGGAGGACCTTCGCCACTTGGCCCGTCCGGGTCCACAATGTCTCCATGGACCACGCGACCCCCCTGGAACAGGCGCTGCACGCCGCACGCGCCCTGGTAATCGCCGATCTCGTCGCGGGCGAGGTCGCCGAGGCCGATGTCGTCTCCCTCGTCGAGGACTCGGTCACGCACCGCCGGTGGTGGGTGGAGCAGTGGCCGGAGGGGGCCGACTACCTCGCCGGACTCGTCGCCCAGGACGTGAAGGACGCGCTGCTGCAGAAGCACGGGCGCTGGCCGCTCTGCCCGGTCTGCAACCACGGCGAGCCGCACGCGCTGGACGTGGAGCCCGAGCTCGGACCGGACCCGATGTGGGTGTGCTCGGAGGCCGGCGTGCGGGTGGCGCCGGTGGGCGGCCTCGGATCCGTACTGGGCCCCGGAGCCAGTGCGGGCGCCGGGTACGACGAATGAGCCGCCGGTGACGGTGTACATCGACCCGCCGGACTGGCCGGGCCACGGCCGCATGTGGTCCCACCTGGTCAGCGACGTCTCGTTCGAGGAACTGCACGCCTTCGCGGCGTCGATCGGCTGCCCCCCGAAGGCGTTCGAGCGCGACCACTACGACGTGCCCGCGCAGCGCTACGCGGACGCGGTGGGCGCGGGCGCGGTCGAGATCGGCAGCAAGGAACTGGTCCGGCGGCTGACGGCGGCGGGGCTGCGCAGGCCGAAGGGCCGCCCGGCGTAGCCGGCCGGGACCGGTTGCGACGGTGTCAGCGGCCCGCGGGCTGCCTGACCGTGACCGGAGTGGCGGCCGAGGACGTGACCAGCAGGGACGTGCCGGGACCCGTGGGGCGGCCGCGGCGGTCCAGGCGCAGGGCTACGAGGCCCAGGCCGATGGCGGTGACGGTCATCGCGCCGCCCGCCCAGGCGGTGGCGGAGTAGCCGTAGCCGGCGTCGATGACGGTGCCGCCGAGCCAGGGGCCACCGGTGTTGCCGAGGTTGAACGCGGCCGTGGTCGTCGCTCCGGCCAGGGTCGGGGCGGCGCCCGCGACGTTGAACATGCGGGCGTTGAGCGCCGGGGCCGTGAAGAACGCCGAGAAGCCGATCAGGAAGGAGAGGGCGATCGCGGCCGCGGCGGTGGAGGCCAGCAGGGCCAGGGCCGCCAGGAAGACGGTGGAGGCGGTGATGCCCCACAGCATCACGCCGAACAGGTGCGCGTCGGCGATCCTCCCGCCCACCGTGGTGCCCACCAGCGCGCCGGCCCCGAAGAGCCCCAGGATCCACGGCACCCACCCGGAGCCGAGTCCGGCCACGTCCGTGAGCAGCGGGGACAGGTAGCTGAAGGCGCAGAAGACGCCGCCCGCGGCGAGCGCGGTGACCCCGATCGACAGCCACACCTGGCGGTCGCGGTAGATGCGCAGCTCGCGCCCGAGCGTCGGCTTCTCGGCGGGCAGCGGGATCTTCGGGATCAGGGCGAGGATGCCGGCCAGTGCGACGGCGGAGGCCGCGCCGACCGCCCAGAACGCGGACCGCCAGCCCAGGTGCTCCCCGAGGAAGGCGCCGGCCGGAACGCCGAGGACGTTGGCGATGGAGAGTCCGCCGATCATGACCGCCATGGCGCGGGCACGCTGGTGCCGCTCGACCATGGCGATGGCCACGGCCGCGCCGACCGCCCAGAAGCCGGCGCAGGCGAGCGCGGAGACGATGCGGGAGGCGAAGAGCAGCTCGTAGGAGGGGGCCAGCGCGCCCGCGACCTGCCCGAGGCCGAAGAGGCTGATCAGCGAGAGGAGGGTGGTGCGTCGGGGCAGCCGCAGCGTGGCGACAGCGAGCAGGGGGGCGCCGACCACCATGCCGATCGCGAAGGCGGATATGAGCAGGCCCGCCTGGGGGATGGTGACCCCCATGTCCTCGGCGATGGGTGGGAGCAGCCCGGAGAGCATGAACTCACTGGTTCCGAGTGCGAAGACGGAGAGTCCGAGGATGTAGACGGCAACGGGCATACGGGTGCGTTCGGCTGCTACGGGCATGAACTACATCAACCGGCGGGAACGGGCTCACATTCCCCCCGGCTGTGACCGCTGCGCCCGGACACGGGCCGCCCGCCGTCCCCGGTGCGCTCGAACGGGCCGGGTACGGGGAAGTAGGCGTCGAGGAAGGCCCTGAGGGCGGCGGGTGCGACAGCCGCGGCGCCTTCGGCCGCCGTCACCGTGTCGTTGAGGCAGAACGCCTGCCGGTCGCGGGTACGGAGCAGCCGGACCAG
Source organism: Streptomyces sp. NBC_00435 (assembly GCF_036014235.1). GTDB lineage: Bacteria > Actinomycetota > Actinomycetes > Streptomycetales > Streptomycetaceae > Streptomyces. Next base: position 3,883,217 of record NZ_CP107924.1, on the reverse strand, counting down.
CTGGGCGGCGGTCTGCGGCTGGGCCAGGTCCAGGTAGCGGTAGCGCAGCTCCGCCGGCACGGCCCGCCCGGTGAGGAACGCGTAGTGGTGGTACAGCGATGCGGGGACCGAGATGTCACGGACGCTACGGATCCTGCTGTGCGCCGTCGCCCGGTGCTCCTCCGGGAACTCCCGCTCGAGCTCGGCGAGCACGCTGCGGCGCAGCGGGTACGGGATGTGCATCATCTTCCGGGTCACGGTGACACCGAACCGGGCCTCCAGCAGGGACCGGTTGTTCATCCCCGCCGCCGAGGCGGGGATCTCCCGGGCCGGGGTCGTCCCGGAGGGCAGCAGGGCGCGGGAGGGGAAGAACTTGCTCGTCCCGTTGGCCAGGAAGAAGTCCTCGGGGGTGAGGGGGGAGCCGAGGAAGAAGTCGTCGTTGAGGTAGAGGAAGTGCTCGGAGAGCCCGTCGATGTGGTGCAGGCGGCTCTCGATGGCGTGGGAGTTGAAGGTGGGCAGGGCGCCGGGGTCCGTGAAGATGTCGCGGTGATCGACCACGGTGAGCCCGGGGTGCGAGGCCGCGAGCCAGGCGGGCACCTGTCCGTCGGTCACCAGGTGGACGTGGCGGATCCACGGGGCGTAGAGGTGCAGCGAGCGCAGGGAGTAGCGCAGCTCGTCACGGTTCGCGTAGCGCGCGTCGTTCGCCGCCTGCGCGTGGTACGGCTCGTCCGCGACCCGGGCGCGGCGTGCCCTCCACCGGGGATCGGCGCCGTCGACCCAGGTGTAGACGGCGTCGACCGGGAAGCGGACCTCGTCGGGCAGGCGTGCGGTGAATTCGGGGCGGGTGCGTACCTGGGCGCGCCCGGTGCCCGCCGTACGGGGCGCGGGCGGCGCCGGGAGTGGAGGGAGTGGCGGGGCCGCCGGAGCCACCGGGGCCGCCGGAGCCACCGGGGCCGCCGGGGCGAGCCGGGTGAAGAGGGCGGCGTCCGCGTCCACCGCCGGGCCCGCCTGCGGCACGGATTCGGCGGTGCGGTTGGGGCGCGGCGCCAGTAGACGGTCGCCGGCCGGGGTCCAGAACTCGATGTCGCACCCGTGCTCGGTACCGAGCACCAGGGCGGACCGCGGCTCGGTGTGGAACCGGGTGACGCGGACGACGGGTGCGGCGGCGTGCACCTGCCAGGCCGCCGCCCGGTCGCCGGGGCGCGGGTCCGGCCGGCCGGGCAGGGAGACGTACCCCGCGTGGTGGGCGCAGAGCCGGACCAGTGCGGCGACGGCCCGGGCCCGGTCGGCCGCGCTGACGCCGACGGCCGAGGAGAGGTCCCCGTAGCAGCGCACGACGAAGTGGTCGACGTCCGCGTCCGCGAGCGCGGAGCACACCAGGCGCAGGGTGCCGGCACGGGCCGACAGCGGGGTGGGAGCGGCGCCGACGGTGACGACGGTGCGCCGGCCCTGCACGGTGAGGACCGACCGGTCCGCTGCCGCGAGCAGGCCGGCCCGCCGCAGCCGTCGGTGTTCCCAGGTGTCCGCGAGCTTCCTCAGCACCCGCGACAGCCGCACCGCCGGGGCCCTGAGCCGGCGGTGCAGTCCGGGTGCCCTGCTGACCAGCAGCCGGCGGGCCGTGAGCGGGACCAGCCTGCGGTACGCCCGGACCGGGGCCGGGGGCGGGGTGCTCACGGGAGGGTTCCTCCGATCCGGGGGCGGGGCAGGGGCGGGGGCGCGGCTGCGTCCCGGGCCGTCCCGGGCCGATCTCCCGGAGAACGACCGGTCGGGTGGCGGGTTACGCGGGCCGGGCGCGGGCACCGGCGGTGTCCCGGGCCGCGCCGGAACGGGCGCGTACGGGTTCGACCGGCCGGCCGGGGGTCCGGGCCGCCACCACCGGGCGGCCGCGCTCGTTGGACGTCCCATGTCCGCAGTCGGTCTCCGCCGCAACCGGCGCACGAGCGCCCGGGTCGTCGGCGCGCTCTTCTCGGTGGGAGTGCTCCTGCTGCCGTCGGCGTTCCCGGACCGCTTCGGACCGGACCGGGTGGAGCGGTACGCGATGGCGGCGGGGGCCCGGCTCACCGTCGTCGACAGCCCGGCCCGGTCCGTGGTGTACCGCCTGGCCGAAGCCGCCGTGGGCGCCGGCTCGCTCTCCCTGCTGGGGGACGGGCTCTCGCGGCGCCGCCCGCTGTCGTCCATGGCCCGGGAGGCGGGGCCGGATCTGGTGGCCGCCGTGAACGGCGACTTCTTCGACATCCACGGTGGCGGTGTCCCGCTGGGCCCGGTGATCCGTGACGGCGAGCTCCTCAAGGGCTCGGCCGATCCGGTGAGGGCCGTCGGAACGGACAGCCGGGGGCGGCTGCGCAAGGGACACGTGCAGCTGACGGGGACGCTGACCGCCGGGGGCACGGCCTACCCGCTGAGCTGCCTCAACTGCCTCTCCCCCGAGTCGGGACTCACCGTGTACACGCCCGACTGGGGCCCGGGGCCGCGGCCCGCGCGGCACGGCCTACCGGTCCGCCAGTTCGCCGTCTCGGCGGGACGCGTGGTGGAGGCCCGTACGGGGGTCGACGGCCGGCCGGTGCCGGCGGGCGGCTTCCTCGTGGTGGCGGCGGGGGAGAGCGCGCTGGCCACGGCCGCGGTCGGCCCGGGTACGGCCGTCTCCTTCACCGCGGGCCAGAAGCCCAGGAAGCGGCCCTGGGCGCTGGCCATCGGATACCGGGGGACGCTGCTGCGACACGGCAGGATCCCCGCCTTCCGGAACACCCCCCGCTACCGGATCCGCGAACCCCGGACCGCGCTGGGCTGGGACGAAGCCGGCCGGAGGCTGTGGCTGCTCGTCGTGGACGGGCGGTCCTCCCACTCGGCCGGACTGACCGTCGCGCAGACCGCACGGCTGCTGCAGCTCCACGGGGTGCGCAACGCCGTCATGCTCGACGGCGGCGGGTCGGCCGAGATGCTCGCCCGGACCTCGTCGCGCGTCCTGCGGATCGTGAACGATCCCTCCGGGGGCGAGGAGCGGCCCGTGCCCAACGGTCTGGCCCTGCTCAGCCCGCCACGGCGGCAGCGCAGGCGCCCGCATCGGCTCCGGTGGAGTCCCTGAGCGGCCCCTCGACCGGGCCGCGGGGCGGGGGCACCGCGTCCAGGCGCCGCATGGTCTGGGTGAAGTCCCGGGTGGAGAGGAGCAGTTTGTGGACGACGAACACCTCGAAGACGAGGAGGCCGATTCCGGCGACGGCGACCGGGGCGGCCAGGTGCCCGGCCGCCGGGCCGACGATGAACACGGCCATCTGGAACTCGACCCCGCTGATCAGGTGCGGGCGGATGCGGGAGCGCATCAGGAAGTCGCGGGCCGTCAGGTACCAGGGGTAGGTGCCCCGGAACTCCTCGTGCAGGTCGATCACTTCACCCTCGGGCGGGGGCAGGTCGGCTCCCCGCTGCCGCCGGTCGCGCTGGAGGTGCTCGATGAACACGGGGGGCGCGGTCTCCTCGAAGGCCGGGTGGCCGCTCACCTGCGCGCGCATGTCGGCCCGAACCTGGTTGACCTTCGTGGAGTCGAGGTAGCGGAACATGTCGAGGAAGACCACCGCGAGCGCGAGCAGGAGGTAGCGGGGATCGTCCCGCAGGACCCACTGCGCTCCGAACAGCGCGACCGTGCAGCACATCACGCGCAGGCGGTCCAGCATGAAGTCCAGCCAGCCGCCGAACAGACTGCCACTGCCCTGGAGCCGTGCCAGCTTCCCGTCCACGCAGTCGAGGACGAAACTGGCGTGGTAGAGCAGCGCGCCGACCGCCAGCCAGTTCCGGGTCCCCTGGGCGAAACAGGCGGCGGCGCCCAGCCCTACGAGGAACGCGGCCCAGGTGACCTGGTCCGGGGTGATCCGGGTGTGGCGGTCGGTCCAGCGGACGAGGGGCACCGCGAGCGGATCGACCAGCGCCACGGTCCACCAGGCGTCCCGTTCCTTGCAGGCGATCCGGCGCACCTCCTTCACGCTGAGTGATGTTCGCGCCTTGGTGTGAGGCGGCCCGGCGTCCTGAGCAGGCGCATGCATGCGGCGCACTTTAGGAGTCGCCACGCTGCGTAGCCGAATCGCAACTCGTTGGACGGCGTGTCGGGCTCGCGGATGACCTCGACGACGGGTCCTAGTCCCGGTCGGGGGACAGCTCCGCGAGCTCGATGGCCAGGTTCGCGCGGGCCGGGGCCTCCCAGTGCGCGGCTCCGTACGCGGTGCGGAAGAGCCGGGGCAGGTCCAGCAGTTGGCGCAGGACGGCGGCCCGGCCCGTGCGGAAGTCCTCGTCGGGGACGAAGCCGTACTCGGCGCGGACGGCGGCGGCGTACGCGGCGTACGCGGCGGGGGTGCCCGCCAGGACGGCCAGGTCGGCGTCGCACAGGACTTCGCCGTTGGTGTCGCCGGGCGCGGGGTCGTGGGTGACGGTGAGCCGGACGAGCCGGGCGACCTCGGCGGTCCGGTCGTCGTCGATGCCCAGCTCGGGCAGGGCCCGCTCGGCGAGTACGGCGCTGCGCTCCTCGTTCTCGGAGCGGTCCGGACGGTAGACGGCGTCGTGGAACCAGGCGGCGAGCTCCACGGCGGCGGGGTCGGGGGCGAGGCCGTTCGCTTCGTCCGCCAGTACGTCGATCCGTGCGAGTACGTCGGCCAGGTGCGCGGTGGTGTGGTACTTGCGCTGCGGCTCCGCCCAGGCGCTGAGGAGGCGGTCGGCGTACGGGGCGGGGTCGAGGTCGGTGCGGGCTCCGGCGGCGGCGGTGGTGGCGTGCCAGCGGGCGCGGAGGCTTTTCTCGCGGTGCGCGTCGGAAGTCATGCGCACATTGTGGTGGTGGCGTGGATGTGCTGGTGAGGGTGGGCGCGGGCCCGTACTCTGGATATTGGACTAGACCTATTTTCCATACGGGACGAAGGATGGGATTACATGAGCAACCGTGCGCTCCTGGAGGTGATCGCCCTCGACGTGGAGGACGCGGTCGCGGCCCAGGCCGGTGGGGCGGACCGACTCGAACTGGTCACCGACATGGCCGCCGACGGGCTCACCCCGCCGCGCGAGACCTTCGCGGCGATCAGGGCGGCGGTCGACATCCCGCTGCGCGTGATGCTCCGCAAGGCGGACGGCTTCTCGGCGGGCTCCGCCGAGGATCTGGAACGGCTGGTGGCGGAGGCGCGAGCGCTGCGCGCGGAGGGGGCGAACGAGTTCGTCCTGGGATTCCTGAACCCGGACGGCAGCCCCGACACCGCAGCTGTCGAGGCGCTCGTGGCGGAGCTCGACGGCTGCGGGTGGACCTTCCACCGGGCGATCGACCGCGCGGCGGACCGCGACCAGCTCCGCAAGGCCGTCGCGGATCTGGCGGGGCTCGACACGTACCTGACGGCGGGTGCGGCGGGTGGCGTCGACGAGGGTCTGCCGGTGCTGCTGGAGGAAGCGGCGAAGGCCGGGACCCCGGGGTACGAGCAGCGGGTCCTGGTCGGCGGGGGCCTGACGCTGGCGCACCTGCCGGTGCTGCGGGCGGCGGGCATCGACGCCTTCCACATCGGCGGCGCGGCCCGACCCTCCGGGTGGGCCCACCCCGTCTCGGCGTCGGCCGTCACCGAGTGGCGCACCGCCCTGTCCTGACCACCCCCGCGCGCCGCCCCCTGGCCGGGAGGGGCGGCGGTGCGCCGCCTGGGGTCAGGCCAGGGCCGCCGGCAGGGGGGTGGCGTGGAGGAGGGTGAGACCCGAGACGGCTCGGGTGAGGCAGACGTACAGGCGCCGCAGCCCCGTCCGCTCGTCCGGCTCGCCCGCGACCACCGCCGCGGGCTCGTCCAGGACCACGTAGTCGTACTCCAGGCCCTTCGCCAGCGACGCCGGCACCAGCGTGAGCCGGGACTCGGCCGTGGTCTCCTCACCGGGAGCCAGGTACGGCAGCCCCGCCGCGAGCAGGGCCTCCGCCAGCTCCGGGATCCGTGCGTCCGCGGCGATCAGGCCGATCGAGCCCTCGTGCGCGAGCGACGCCCGGCACGCCTCCACGGCCGCCGCCGTCGGATCCGTGACGGGCGAGACCACCAGCGAGCCCGGCGTCTCGCGCACCGAGGAGACCGGCGCCAGCCCCGGCGAGATCGCCGGCAGCAGGCGGGAGGCGTAGGCGATCACCTCGCGCGGTACGCGGAAGCCCGCCGTCAGCTCCTCCAGCACCGCGCCCGGCTTGCCCAGGTGCCCCAGTGCCTCGTCCCAGCTGCGCGTCGCCCACGGGGTCGTGCCCTGCGCGAGGTCACCCAGTACCGTCGCCGAGCCGGTCGTGCAGCGCCGCCCGACCGCCCGGTACTGCATCGGGGACAGGTCCTGCGCCTCGTCGAGGACGACGTGGCCGAGCGAGTGCGTGCGCTCCACCAGGTCGGTCGCCTCGTCGATCAGGACCAGGTCCGCCGCGGACCACTTCGCCGACTTCACGCTCCGGAACGGCTTCTGCCACAGCAGCAGCTTCTGCTCCTCCGCCGTCAGGACCCCCTCGGCGTGCTCCGCGAGGAACTCCGGGTCGCAGAGCAGGCGCAGCACCAGCTTGGCCGGCTCCACCAGCGGCCACACCGCCTTGACCGCGGCCTTCACGGCGGGATTGCGCGCCACCGCGTCCTGGACCCGGTCGTCGGGGGCCTCGCCCGCCTGCTCCATCCGTACGAGGACCGCGTGCGCGATCCGCTGCGGGAGGGCGTCGCGGGCGGCGCCGTAACGGATGTCGCGGTTCTGCAGCTCGGCGACGATCTCGGCGATCTCGTACGCGGGCACCCGCCAGCGGCGCGATCCACGGACCACCATCAGCGGTTCGACGGGCTCGCTCACGTGGGAGTGGACCGCGCGGCGCAGCACCTGCGCCATCCGGGCGTCGCCCTTGACCACGGCGGTTTCGGCGGCGTCCGTGCCGCGTACCTCCAGGTCCGCGCGGGCGACCAGGTCGTCGACGGTGGCCTGCTTCACCTCGAGCTCGCCGAGCGCGGGCAGGACCTGCTCGATGTAGTGCAGGAAGGAACGGTTCGGCCCGATGACCAGGGTGCCGGTGCGGGCGAGGCGGTCGCGGTGCGCGTAGAGGAGGTACGCGACCCGGTGCAGGCCGACCGCCGTCTTGCCGGTGCCGGGGCCGCCCTGCACGCAGACGGAGCCGGACAGGCCGGAGCGGACGATCTCGTCCTGCTCGGGCTGGATCGTCGCGACGATGTCGCGCATGGGGCCCACGCGCGGACGCTCGATCTCCTGCTGGAGCAGCTTGCTGACGGCCGCCGCCTCCGCCGGGTCGGACAGGTGCTCGTCCTCGTACGCGGTCAGCTCGCCGCCCGTGTAACCGAAGCGGCGGCGCAGCGCGATGTCCTGCGGGTCGTTCTTGGAGGCCCGGTAGAAGGGCTGGGACACGGGTGCGCGCCAGTCGATCACCATCGGGTCGCCGTCGGCGTCGTGGACGTGGCGGCGGCCGATGTAGAACTGCTCGCCCTCCGCGCCCTCGGCGAGCTCCGCGCCGGGTGCGTGCAGGTAGTTGAGGCGGCCGAAGAAGAGCGGGGTGTGGGAGAGGTCGGCGAGGGCCTTGATGCGGTCGTCGATCTGGGCCTGGAGGACGATCGCGTTGACCCAGTTCGCGGTGACGTCGCGGATGTCCAGGGCCTCCACGTCCTCGCGCATCGCGCGGAGCGCGGAGCGGGAGGAGGCGAGGTGGGCGCGCTCCCTGCCCAGGGGGTCGGTGGCGGCTGCGTCGATGTCGGCGGCGGGGTCGGTGACGTGGGCGTGCGCGGGCACGGAACTGCCTCCAGCTGCTGAGTGCTGCGTGATGCGGGACGGACCCCGCCGGTTTCCGGCCGGCGGGCGGCTCTCCCGGTGACGCGGAGGGAGGCGGCAAGAGCGGAGATTCTAGTCACCGGGGCCGCGGTGCGCGAACGGATATCGCCGCGCGGGGCGGGCCGGAAGTCCTTCTCGGCGACGCCCCCGTACGGGTGTCGTTCGGGTCGGGTCCTCCTTTGGGCAGAGCCCGTAGGGGGAGGCATGGGTCGTGAGTCGTAGGCGGGGGACCTGGAGGTTCAGTCCCCAGGGCGATGTGGTGAGCCGGGCGGAAACGCACCATGGATACATGAGCACCGCAACCTTCACCCCGGTCCAGGTTGGCCGCCCGAGCGGCGCCACCGCCCTTTCCGACTCCCGTCCGCGCCACGGCGTCGGCAGCGTGCTGCGCGCCGCCAAGGTCTTCGCGGCCGCCGCCGTGAGCGTCGTCGTCCTGGGCGAGTACGCCGAGGACGCCGGCGTCATACGCCGCTGACACCCAGGCCGATGTCCGGGCCGATGTCCGGGACGACCTCCAGCTCGGCTGATCCACTAGGGTCGCGCCGTGACCCGGAGCCCCGACACCAGCCGCCCGCCGTCGCCCCGCGCCGGTGTGCTGTTCGCGGGACTGCTGCTCGCGCTCGGCGTACTCCGCATCGTCCCGCGCATTCCGATGGCCGATGCCCTCGTCCACGGGTTCTCCGCCGCTGAGTGGCGTCCGCCCGCCGCGTACCCGCCCTTCGCGGCGATCCTGTTCACGCCGGCCGCCTGGCTGCCGGCCGGGGTGCTGAAGGCCGTACTGGTTCTGGGCACCGCCGGCCTGTTCGCCCTGCTGATCCTGTTGTCCTGCCGGCTGGCGGGGCTGCGGGCCAGACCGGGCGCCGTCCTGGCCGCCACCGTCGCCGGACTGTGGCTGGAGCCGCTGCTGTTCCGCACCCCGCTGTCCGGCCAGATCAGCCTGGCCCTCGCCTGCCCCGTGCTGTGGGACCTGCTCCGGCCGCACGCCGCGCTCGGCAAGGGCTTCGCCCTGGGCACGGCCGCCGGGATCACCCTGACCCCGGCGCTCCTGATCCCGTACCTGCTGCTGACCGGCCGGGTCCGGGCCGGTCTGACCGCACTGGCCGCCTTCGCGGGCAGCGGCCTGCTCGGGATGCTGGTCCTCCCGGGGCCCTCCGCGGAGTTCTGGTCCCGACACCCGCCCGCGGGTGGCCGCTCGCTGGTCCTGGACTGGCCCCACCTCTGGGTGTGGTCCGTCCCCCTGCTCACGGCCCTGCTCGCCGCCGCCCTGCGCCGCGGCCGGTCGGCCGTCGGGGTGAAGGGCGCCGACCGGCAGGAGGCGGCCGACCGGCGGTCCCGCGCTCAGCCGTCGGCCAGCAGCTCGTCCGCGTCCATGATCCGGTAGGCGTAGCCCTGTTCGGCCAGGAAGCGCTGGCGGTGCGCCGCGAAGTCCTGGTCGATGGTGTCGCGGGCGACGACCGAGTAGAAGCGCGCCTCGTGGCCGTCCGCCTTCGGGCGCAGGACGCGGCCCAGGCGCTGGGCCTCCTCCTGCCGGGAGCCGAAGGTGCCGGACACCTGGATCGCGACCGTGGCCTCGGGCAGGTCGATGGAGAAGTTCGCGACCTTCGAGACGACGAGCACGCTGATCTCGCCCTCGCGGAAGGCGTTGAAGAGCTTCTCGCGCTGCGCGTTGGAGGTCTCGCCCTTGATGACGGGAGCGTCGAGGTGCTCGCCGAGCTCGTCGAGCTGGTCGATGTACTGCCCGATGACCAGGGTCTGCTCGCCCGCGTGCTTGCGCACCAGCGCCTCGGTCACCTTCCGCTTGGTGGCGGTGGTCGCGCAGAACCGGTACTTCTCCTCCGTTTCGGCGGTCGCGTACGCGAGCCGCTCCGAATCGGTGAGGTTCACCCGGACCTCGACGCAGTCCGCCGGCGCGATGTAGCCCTGCGCCTCGATCTCCTTCCACGGGGCATCGAACCGCTTCGGCCCGATCAGGGAGAAGACGTCCGACTCGCGGCCGTCCTCGCGCACCAGCGTGGCGGTCAGGCCGAGGCGGCGGCGCGCCTGGAGGTCGGCGGTGAACTTGAACACCGGAGCGGGCAGCAGGTGCACCTCGTCGTAGAGGATCAGGCCCCAGTCCCGGGAGTCGAAGAGCTCCAGGTGCGGGTAGATGCCCTTCCGCTTCGTCGTCAGGACCTGGTACGTGGCGATCGTGACGGGCCGGATCTCCTTGCGGGTGCCGGAGTACTCGCCGATCTCCTCCTCCGTCAGCGAGGTCCGCTTGATCAGTTCGTGCTTCCACTGGCGGGCGGAGACGGTGTTCGTGACCAGGATCAGCGTCGTCGCCTTGGCCTTGGCCATCGCTCCGGCGCCGACCAGCGTCTTGCCGGCGCCGCAGGGCAGGACGACCACGCCGGAGCCGCCGTGCCAGAAACCCTCGACGGCCTGCTGCTGGTAGGGGCGCAGCGCCCAGCCGGTCTCGTCCAGCTCGATGGGGTGCGCCTCGCCGTCGACGTACCCGGCGAGGTCCTCGGCCGGCCAGCCCAGCTTGAGCAGGGTCTGCTTGATCTGCCCGCGCTCGGAGGGGTGCACAGCGACGGTGTCGGCGTCGAGCCGGGCGCCGACGAGCGGGGCGATCCGCTTGGACCGCAGGATCTCCTCCAGCACCGGCCGGTCGGTGCTGGTCAGGACCAGTCCGTGGACGGGGTGCTTGGAGAGGGTGAGGCGGCCGTAGCGGGCCATGGTCTCGGCGACGTCGACGAGCAGCGCGTGCGGGACGGGGTACCGGGAGAACTCCACGAGCGCGTCCACGACCTGCTCGGCGTCGTGGCCGGCCGCGCGGGCGTTCCACAGGCCGAGCGGGGTGATGCGGTATGTGTGGATGTGCTCGGGAGCGCGCTCCAGCTCGGCGAAGGGAGCGATGGCGCGGCGCGCGGCTGCGGAGAGCTCGTGGTCGATCTCCAGGAGGAGTGTCTTGTCGCTCTGGACGATCAGGCAGGACACGCATACCTCCGAGGTTAGGATCATCCCGTGACAGACAGCACACCCGCCATGGCTCGGGCGTTGCCCCGTGCCCGACGCTCTAAGGGCGTCTCGGCAAGTGCGCCGGGAATGCGCGCTGCCATCTACGTACGACTTTCACGCGAAACTGAAGAGTCTACATCGCCCGAGCGTCAGCGGGCTGCCTGTGAGGCGTTGTGCCAGGCCAGAGGCTGGAACGTCGTCGCAGTAGAAGAAGACATCGACGTGTCCGGATATTCCCGTGGGCTGGACCGCCCGGGGCTGCAACGGGTTCTCTCTCGTCTCGCCGAGTTCGACGTGATCGTGTTCTTCAAGATCGACCGACTGGCCCGGTCCACGGTGGACTTCGCCGAGATCATGAAGATCACTCAGAGCGCGAGCGTGGCGTTGGCGTCGGCAAGCGAACCGCTGGACCTCACGTCGTCCATGGGGCGTGCCATGGCGAAGGTGATCGCGGTCTTCGCGGAACTGGAGTCGGACACCATCGGCATGCGCGTCTCCAGCGCCCATGAGCACCTGCGCCGGGAAGGGCGCTACACGGGCGGCAGGGTGCCGTACGGCTACCGGGTGGTGCCGAACCCCGACGGGGCGGGGAAGGTGCTGGAGATCAACCCTGAGGAAGCCGAGACGATTCACGGGATCGTGGAACGTGTGCTCAACAAGGACTCGCTCCTGAAGATCGCATCGGACCTCACCGCGTCGGACAAGCCATCGCCCGGCCACTCGTCCCGCCAGACCACGGGCAAGCGCAGCGATTCGAAGCAGTGGTACACGTCCTCGCTGCGCAGTCTGCTGACCAACCCCCAGTTGCTGGGGCAGGTGATCGAGGACGGCAAGCCGATCCTCATGACGGACGGCCTCCCGCTGGTCAACCGCACGCCGATTCTCGATATGGACACCTGGCAGGCGTTGCAGGACGAGTTGAGCCGGCGGGCGAACCCCGGTGACCGGCGCCGTGAGGGTACGTCGCTGCTGCGCGGGATCGTCTACTGCGCGGTGTGTCAGAACCGGATGTACACGTACATCGCCAAGGGGCGGACCCGGTACCGCTGCATCGGCCGGTTGAAGGCGCGGCAGTCCGGTGTGGAGAACGGCTGCTACGGCGTGAGCATCGCCGGTGAGGGCATGGAGCAGCACGTCACGGACAGGTTCCTCACGGCGTTCGGCGGGCTCGCTGTCGTGCGCATGGTGGAGCACGTGGGCGAGGACTTCCGCCCGCAGGTCCGGCAGGCCCGGGAAGCGCTGGAGGAGCTTGAGAAAGACCGGTACGACCGGGGCCTGTTCAAGGGTGAGGAAGGTTCGCAGAGGTACGCAGCGCAGTACTCGAAGTTGGAGGAGCGGCTTGAGTCGCTGAACGAGAAGCAGCGCCACGCCAAGCCCGCAGGTGTCGAAGAGATCCCCACGGGCCACACGCACGCACAGCTCTGGCACGGTGCCGACACGGCGGGGAAGCGGGACCTGTTGCTGAACGCGGGGGCTTACGTCGAAGTCGGCATGTCCCGTAAGGGCGGCCCGAGGCTCGATACCTCCCGTCTCGTGATCCACTTCGGTGTGGATGGCGAGATCCGCCGTGCGGACGCTGACGGCAAGGACGTTGAGGCGGTCATCCAACAGGCGGTGGCACGGGACCTAGAGCTGTTCTAAGCCCGCCTGTACGCCTGTCACGGCCCGTCGCTGGGGAAACCTGGTGGCGGGTCGTTCGTCGTCCCTGGCAGCGTTGTGACCTGCGGGGGCGGTGTCAGAGGCTGCGCGTAGGTTCCGGCTGTGCCCGTACGTCGGTCACGGTTTTGTCGGGGTGGTGGTGGGGTGGTGATGCAGGGGAGGGGTCTCCTTTTCCCTGCTTTGCTTCTTTAGAGCCCGTCCGGTACCCCGCCCCAACCCTTGCGGTTGCTGGGCTGTAGGTGTCTCGGCGGAGGGGTTCATGATCAACAAAAATGAAAGAGGGGGTGCCACTTGACGGCCCTTGAGGAGTCGCGCGCCACATGTTCGGAGTGCCTTGGTCCGCGTCCACGCTCCGACCGTGGGACGTGTGGCGCACCACTGTGCCGGGAGTCGGCCCGCTTGCAGATTGCCGCCCGTAAGGCTCGTGAGGCGGTGCGTGCTGCCGTTGGTGCTCCTCGCTGCCATCGGTGTGATGAGCCGCACGGTCGGGCGTCGTGGGCGCTGTACTGCCTGCCGTGCGCGGAGGAGGTCAACGCGTCACGGCACGAGAAGCGTCGTAAGCGGGCTGAGCCGGCGAGGCAAGAGGCTGCCCTCAAGCCCTGCGAGGCGCCGAAATGCTCAAACCCCGTGGGCCTCTCGGGTGGTGCTCCTCGCTCGTACTGCTCGGAGGAGTGCAGTCGTGCCGCTGAGTACGTCCGCAAGCGTGCCCGGACCAAGCCCGGACCGGTGCCTTGTCGGCGGTGTGGCAAGCCTGTGGTCCTGAAGTTCCGTGACGGGGTGTGCCGTGCGTGCCAGAAGCCTCAGCGGGTGAAAGCCCGCCGGGTGACCGTTCAGCGCGCTGTCCGTGCGGCTCACGGGGATTCCGGATGTCATCACTGCTCGGCTCCGCTGCCTGAGGGTGGGGTGATTGATCACCTGATTCCGATATCGCGGGGCGGTCTGTCGGAGGTGGCGAACATGCGGGTGGTGTGTGTGGTGTGCAACTCGTCCAAGAAGGACCGACTGCTGGACGAGTGGTCTCCGCCGTTGGTCGCTGCGGGGTGAGAGCGTCCAGCGTGAGGCCTGCGGGTGACGGAGGTGACGTTCAAGACCCCGATTCTCCTTTCCCCCTTACATGTCTAAGGGAATACAGAAACAGCCTCTCGAACGTCACCTCCGTCACCGCCTTGCCGCCGGACCCCCAGGGGGGTACCCCCCGACCCCCCTCGCCCTGATCGTGTGGGAGAGAAAACTCTCTGATGGATCATCAGGGCGTTTGCGCGGAGCGGCCGTCGAACACGTCGGGTGATGAACCCTCCTCCTTCTCTCGCTGTCCGTGACGAAGGGGGTGTGAAGTGACGCACTGGACCCTTATTTCCTATCTCTCTAATACGCGTTAGAGAGAAGGGGAAAAGGGGGTCCAGTGCGGCACTTTGACGGCGGGGCCGACGCGCCCCAGGGGGGTGACCTCAGGGAGGCATCCCTCTGTACCGGTTAGGTGCTGACCCGCTCGGCGCGTACGGGTCTGGGGAGGATGCGGCCCACGGTTGCAGCGTGTGACCACTGGCGGGCCGTCCATCAAACGATGGTTTATGAGACGGTCGCGTTGACGATGTCAGGGGCCCGAATTGGTGTCCACTACCCGTCTCAAAACCTCCCTGAAACCCTTGAGGTTCTGAGATGAGTTGTGAGACGATGTGGTCATGAACACGAACACGGGACACCTCATCGGTTACGCACGGGTCAGCACGGATGACCAGGAAGCTCAGCTCCAGCACGACGCGCTTGCGGCAGCGGGTTGCGCACGGGTCTTCACGGACAAGGCGAGCGGCAAGAACACGGACCGCCCTGAGCTTGCCGCCGTTCTCGACTACGTGCGCCCCGGGGACACCCTGTGCGTGTGGAAGCTTGATCGCTTCGCTCGCTCGCTGATCGACCTGGTGAACATGGTGGATGCTCTCGCTGCCCGTGGGGTCGGGTTCAAGGTGTTGACGGGGGCGCTGGCGTCGATCGACCCGAACACGCCGGACGGGCGGCTCATGCTTCAGGTAGTGGGCGCGATGGCGGAGTTCGAGCGGAGCCTGATCAAGGACCGGACGCGTGCGGGTCTGGACGCTGCCAGGGCTCAGGGGCGTGTGGGCGGCCGTCCGGCTGTGATGGACGCGGACAAGCTCGCTGTGGCCAAGGCTCGCAAGGCTCAGGGCGAGAGCGTCACGGCCATTGCCAAGGCGCTCAAGGTGTCCCGCGCGACGCTGTACCGGGCGCTGGACGAGAGCAAGTAGTCCGTCCTCCGAGAGACCGTCTGCCCCTCTGCGGGTGGGCGGTTTTTCTGTTGTCCGGGCGGGGTGGGGCGCTGCGAAAGTTGAGCCGGCGAACCGTCTGGCGATCCCGGCTCAAGCTCGGAATGCGTGCGCTAGGTGCAAGCCTTTTTCCCGGGAGCACTGGGCACTTGATCAGCGGGAACACCCCGCAAGCCACTTCAGAACGACCCTGTTAAGGGGCGGGGAGGGGGTCCGTAAGGGGTAGATCAGGGACCGCAACGTGATGGCGGGCCGCTCCCCGTACGGGTTTTGACGTCGATCACACAGACGCGCCGCTCGGGCGTAGCTTCTGTTTCATGGCTACTGAGCACCTGGGCGACCGCATGGCCAGACTGCGCCGCCTCGCTGACCTCACCCAAGAGGGACTTGCCGAGCGCTCCGGCGTGTCCGTGGACGTGATCCGAAAGCTAGAGCAGCACCGGAAGCACAGCGCACGCCTGCCCACCTTGCATTCACTCGCCAAGGGGCTCGGCGTGGAGCTGACGGGTCTGCTGGGAGATCCGCCCGGCGTACCGTCCAGCGGCGATGCCGAACCGCCTCAGCTCGTTGCCGTACGACGCGCGATCATGCCGCCCCTGTTCGCTCCGCCCGTTGAGCCGACGGGGGTTGAACGGCTCTCGCTGCCCCTTCTGCGGGCTGAACTGGCGGAGGGGTGGACGCTGTACCACGCAGCTGAGTTCGGCCGTCTCATGGACGTTCTGCCGGGCATCATCGCTGACGCGCGCCTACTCGCTGCGGTAGGAAACCCGGAGCAACGCGCTGCCGGTCAAGCAGCACTCGGCAAGGCGCTCCAGCTCGCCGGACACCTGGCGATCCGGCTCGGGAAGACTGACCTGGCACTGTCCGCACTGGAGCGCGCCTACGCTGCTGCCGGAGACTCGTCAGACCCCCTGCTGGCCCCGATGGTCTCCAACTCCGTGGCGTGGGCCTACCAACGCCAGGCCCGGCTGGACGACGCCCGGAGCCTGGCCGTACACGCGGCGGACGGGGTGGAGCGCGAACACACGGGCACGTCGGAGGGTGTCCGTGTGTGGGGCGGCCTGTTGATGTCTGCGGCTACGTCGTACGCCCGCAGCGACGACTACGAGACCGCCAACGACATGATGGTCACGGCGGAGAAGGCAGCCGGCCGTCTGGCGACGCTCCCGCCCCCCGCTGACAGCAAGCTCGTGTCGGTGTTCAACCGGTCGTCAGTGCGCATTGAGCGGGTGCGCCTGGCAGTCCAGCACGAACGGCCGGAGGAAGCCCTTTCCTTGGCCAAGGGGATGCGGCTCAGCCCGGACACTCCCCCGTCGTGGCGGACGTGGCTGCTGCTGGACGTGGCCCGAGCCCATACCGACATCGGGGACGCAGCCGGAGCCGTCAAGGCGCTTGAGAAGCTGCGGCAGGTGGCCCCAGGGTGGATGAGGCACCACACCTTGGCCGTAGCGATCGTCTCTGATCTCTGGGCAGGGTCGGCAAGGCCCCCGGGTCTGCGGAAACTGGCGACGTTTCTGGGGGTCGCCTAAGGGCGGAAAAGTAGGACGTTGCGTCCCTGTGTGCTCGCGCTGACCGGCGGGACGATCTCCGGCACGGGCAGACGACCGAAGGGCGCAGCGATGGCGACCGGCAGTGAGACCGACGCAACCCGATTCGAATACGAGACCTTTGCTCCGGCGGGTGAGACGTGCCCCGCCTGTATGAGGCCGATCAAGACACTTGAGCGCTGCCGGAGGGGGAGCCTTGAGAAGCCCAAGGGGCCGGACGTGGTGGTCTATTGCCACATCGACTGTGACGACCCGCAGGGGCTCAAGCGGGGGCGGAGGCGGTGAGCGGCTTCAAGCTGGGGGAGAAGGTGTTCGACCGGCAGCAGCAGAGCCGGGGCGAGATCGTCAAGCTCTACCCGGCCCCGACCGTGGTGCGCCTGATGGACGCGGGTGGCTTCCAGTGGATCGCCCGTACGGCGTGCTGTGTGCCTCTGAGGCGGCGCGCACCACGGGAGAAGCCCCCGGTCCGCATCCCGCCGGGAACGGCCCCCGTGGACTGTCCGCCGCATGAACTCAAAGTCGGTGATCACGTCTTAGCCGGTGGCCACCTGATCCCGATTGCTGATCTCCGTTACCGGGCCGGAGCAACCCGAACGATGATCCTCCGCAACGGGGCCGTGTGCGTCGCTGAGCGGACCATCCGCGTCTACCGCAGGTTCTAGAGACCGCCCCGTCCGGCGACGGTGAGCAGGGACAGCCGGGCGGGGCTTTCCGCTGTGCTCCTCGGCGTGCTAAGTATGTGCATCAGGCTTGATCGCATGGACGATGAGGGGCCCGTTCACGCACGTCCCTTTCGGCGCGGGAGGACCGCCCGGACGCGGGCGGCCAAACCTCCAGTCTGCCGCATCGCTCCGCCGGCGGGGTGGTTCTGGGGCGTCAGGCCCGGCCGGCGGCGAAGGCGAGGATCTCGGGGGCGGCCTCGCGCAGCGTCGGGAAGTGCCGGTGGGCGCCCTCCGTCGGCGTCGGGCTGTTGACGGTCCACACGGTCATCCCGGCCCGGAGGCCCGACCGGACGCCGGTGGGCGCGTCCTCGACGACCAGGCAGTCCCCGGCCGCGGCGCCCAGCAGGGCCGCGCCCCGCAGGTACGGGACGGGGGTCGTCCTCCAGCTCGTGCAGCGCGGCCAGGCACGCGTGCGGGTCCTCGTCCGGGGCGACGGCCGCGAAGGTCTCCATCGGGCGGGTCCGCAGGGCCACCGCGTGGCTGCGTTGATCATCCGAGGATCATGTCAGGCCCCGCAGGAGCAGGGTCAGGCCGCCGTGGAACTCCCGGTCGGGGGTGACGGAGCGGGCGTCCCGGGCGGTCGCCGTCATGTACGGGAACTCGTCCGCGGGCAGGCCGGAGATGGCGGTGGTGCCCGGTCCGGACAGCGGACCGAGGTGCTCCAGCTGCACGGCTCCGATCACGTACGCGATGACCGCGCGCAGCGCGACGACGCGGTCCCCGGCCTCGACGCCGGCCTCCGTGAGTACCCCGAGCACCGTCTCCGACCAGCGCAGCGCGCTCTGCGAGTGGTGCCGGTGGGTGAGGGTGAGCGGCAGTACGGCCGGGTGGGCGCCCATGGTGTCCCGCATCCGGGTGGCCAGGAGCGTGATCCGCCCCTGCCAGGGCCCGGGGGGCGGCGGGGTGGTGTCGGCGCCGCTGAGGACGAGCTCGACGACAAGCGCTTCGAGTTCCCCGCGGTCGCGGACGTAGCGGTACAGGGCCATGGGGCTGATGCCGAGTTCGGTGGCGACGGCGCGCATGGACAGGCCGGGGAGCCCGTCGCGGTCGATGACGGCGAGGGCGGCGGCGGCCAGTCGGTCCGGGGTGTGTGAGCGGGGGCGCGGCATGACGGTTGACAGCGTACGGCATACGCCTACGCTGAGGGGTAGGTGTACGGCATACGCTTACGCCTGTCGAGGGAAGGGTCTCCCATGCTCGAACCAGGTTCCGTCGTGCCCGCCCGCCGGCTCACGGCCGTCGCCGGACACGCCGGACACGCCGGGCCCGGGCCCGTGCCCCTGCCCGACCCCGGTCGCCTCGTCCACCTGCAGTTCCGGCGCTTCGCGGGCTGTCCCGTCTGCCATCTCCACCTGCGCTCGGTCGCCCTGCGCCACGCGGAGATCGAGGCCGCCGGGATCCGGGAGGTCGTGCTCTTCCACTCCACCGCCGCGGAACTGCGCCCCCACGTCGCAGGCTTCCCCTTCGCCGTGATCGCCGACCCGGAGCAGCGGCTCTACCGGGAGTTCGGCGTCGAGTCCTCCCCGCGCTCGCTGCTCGACCCGCGGGCCTGGGGACCGGTGCTGCGGGCGGTCGCCCGCTCCGCCGTCGGCGCGGCGCGCGGCCGCGAGCGGCTGCCGCAACCGCGGCCGCGGGGCGGGCGGTTCGGGATGCCCGCGGACCTGCTGATCGGTCCGGACGGGCGGGTGCTGGCCGCCAAGTACGGGGAGCACGTGTACGACCAGTGGACGGTCGACGAGCTGCTCCGGCTGGCGTCCCGATATCCGGTGCGCGCCGGGGAGGGTGCTGCGTAGGGTCGCCGGATGACTACTGATCAGCAGGGTTTCGTACCGGGGCCGGGCGTGTTCGAGGTGCCCACCGGGCTCGTCGGGGAGGGCTTCCGGCTGGAGCCCCTCGGCCCGGAGCACAACGAGCGGGACCTCGCCGCCTGGAGCGGGAGCATCGACTGGGTGCGGGCGACCCCCGGCTTCCTGGGGGACTGGCCGCCGTCGGAGGGGATGCCCGCCGAGTCGAACCTCGCCGATCTGGTGCGCCACGCGAAGGACTTCGCCGAGCGGCGCGGGTTCACGTACAGCGTTCTGGAGGGTGAGGACGAGGTCGTCGGATGCCTCTACATCTACCCCGCGAAGGCCGACCCGCGACGGGTTCACGTCACTTCCTGGGTGCGCGCGGACCGCGCCCCGCTCGACAAGGTCGTGTACGACACCGTCATGCGCTGGCTCGCCGAGGCGTGGCCGTTCTCCGCGGAGCGCGTCGAGTACGCGCCCAGGTGACCCGGGGCCGGCCCAGGTGACCGGGTACGCGGACAGGCCCTAGCCGCGGTCGGCGCGCAGCCGGCGGGAGGCGACCCAGGCGACCGCGCCGCCGAGGGCGATGAGGGCGCCGGCCAGGCCGGTGTACAGCCCGGTGTCGGAGTCGGAGCCGGTGTGGGCGAGCGAGCCGGTCGGGGCGGGGGTGTTCCCCGTGGACGGGGTCGCCGTGGCCGCCGGGGTGGCGGGCGTGGACGTGGACCCGGACGGGGCCGGGGCCGGGGCGGTGGGCGCAGGGGAGGTGGGCGCGGGGCCGGTCGGTGCCGGGGAGGTGGGCGCCGGGCCGGCCGGGCCGAGCGGGAACTGCTGCTCGGGGTAGAGGAAGGGGTAGGAGTTGCCCTCGGACAGGCCGATGGAGGCGGTGGCCTTGACCGTGGTGACCTTCGTGAGCCGCGCCTTCGGGCCGAGCCGGACCTGGAGGTACGTGAGGTGGTCACCGGAGGCGGCGCCGAACCCCTTCGGGACGACCGGCAGGTTGAAGAGCATCCCGGATTCGACCTTCAGGTCCTTCCACTGGCCGTCGACCTCGACGCGTGCCCGGAGGTCGGCCTGGTCCAGCTCGGGCGTCTCCAGCTGGACCAGGGTGGCGAGGCCGGAGTTGAACTCGCCGTCGCCCGTGACCGAGTAACGCAGGGCCATCGTCCGGCAGTCGGCGCCGCCGCCGGTCTCACAGGGGCCGATCTGCTCGAACGCGGACTTCAGGACGCCGGGCCGGGTCACCGGGGCGACCTTGAAGGTCAGGGAGCGCCTGCCGCCGTGCGTGACGTTGTCGTTCAGGCTCGAGGCGTCCAGCGTGGCATCGCCGTCCAGGGTCGGGTAGCTCGCGCCCAGCCCGATGGTGACCTTCCAGGTCAGCTTTCCGTGGGCGGGGACCGCGAAGGAACCGAACGGGGCGTCGGCCGGGTAGAACATGCCCTGCCAGCCGCCGTCCTGCTGCCCGATGCTGAACGCGGTCGCCGGTGCGTCCACCGCCTCGACCTTGTAGACCACGTCGCTCTTCCCGAGCGGGCTGGATCCGGTGGTGTCGAGGAGCAGCCACGGGGAGTAATCGGCGGACTGGTCCGTCGTGTTGGCCGCCGTCAGCTCGAAGGTCTCGGTGCCGCCGCCCCGGGTCAGCGGGCCGCTCGGCGCCGGAGCCGACAGGGTGACCGTCAGCGCCCTGGTGCCGTCGTCGGCGGAGGCCGTCAGCGGCAGCAGCGCGGTGCCCGCGACGGCGGCGACGACCGCGGTGGCGGCGGCGCGAAGGGTGCGCGGGGTGGCGGTGCGAGCGCGCGGGACGGGCGTGACGGGCAGGGCGGACATGGTGGACTCCCCCGGGAATCGGCATGAGCGGACGGCGGCGGCGGGCGTCGTGACGCCGGGCCGGTGGTGTGGGTCTCGCCGGCGTCCGGTCCGTTTCCCCGGTCGTTACTGCGATGCGCTGATCGTGGCACAGCGCGCGTCATCGGTGAATGCTCGGGATGTCACCGCTGTGCAACAGGACAGGCCTCTGCGCACCCCGTCTGACCTGCGATAACGGAATCATCTCGACCTGTTTCGCGCCGGGCGGCCGGCTCCGGTCAGACCTGGTCCTCCGCGAGTTCCGCGACCCCCGTGATCCGGTGCAGCGCGAACGTCTTCACCTCGTCCGCGGTGTGGTCGTACCCGGTGACGAAGCCCCCCTCCACCCGCACGGGGGCGATGACCCGCTGGCTCGCCGCGCCCTCGGCGTTGACGTAGCCGATCCACACCGCCGAGCCGGTCAGCGCGGCCGCCTGCACCGTCGCCAGGGTCTCCGCCGCGCTGGTGCGGGGCAGTTCGCCCGGGAGGCCGCAGGACGGGGTGGACGGCTCCTTGCGGACCGCCGTCGCCGCCAGGTCCCCGGCGCGGATGGCCCGTACGGCCGCCCCCAGCAGCGTCGCGTCCGGCACCGGCGGCCCGTCCGGGACCGGGACGGGCGCCGAGCGGGCCGGGGTGCGGTGGGCGTCGGCGCGGGCGACCAGGACGTCCCCCGTACGGGATTCCGCGGCCGGGGCGTACCCCATGGCCCGCAACCCGTCGAGCAGCACGTTCGGTTCGGCCTGCGCCGCCAGCACCGTGGGCGCGAGGCGGCGCAGGCCCAGTCCCACCGAGCGCTTGTCGGCCAGGATCTCGTTCAGCATGCCGTCGTCGTCGCAGCGCACGTACGAGGAGGCCGCCCCGACCCGCAGGTGCCCGTGGCGCCGGGCCACGTCGTCGATGAGGTACGACAGCGGCTGCGGCACTGGGGTTCGGCTGTGCTCGGTGAGGAAGGCCTGCAGGTCGACGGCGGTGTGCCCGGCGTCCAGGGCGCGCCGCACCGACCCGGGCGTGAAGCGGTACACCGTGGCCCCGCCCTTGGACTCCACGTCGGCCAGGACGGCCAGGACCTCGGCGAGCGGCCGGCGCAGCGGCCCGGGGGCCACCGCCGTCAGGTCGGCCTGGAGCAGTACGTGGTCCACGGGCTCGGGCAGCAGCGGCGCGAGCAGCGGCGCCGGGTCCCCGCCCTCCAGCAGGGCGCGGCCGGGCGCGGCGAGCGCGCCCCGGCCGGTGACTCCGAGGACCTCCGCCTCGGTGAAGGTCCACTGCGCGAGGCGGGCGCGCAGTTCGCTCGTACCGCGCACCGGGCGCTCCCAGGCGAGGCGGGCGAGGACCGCGGCCGGGTCCGGGGCGCCGCCCTCGGGAAGGCCGGCGAGCAGGCGCAGGATGCGGCGGCGCACCTCGGGGGCGGCGGAACGGTCCAGGTCGGGTCCGAGCGCCGAGAGCGTACGGCCCTTCGCGTCCTGTTCGCCGACCAGGCCCGCGGTCCGGGTGGCGGTCAGCCAGGCCGCCGCCAGCACCGACCAGCGCTCGGCGGGCGGCAGTTCGCACCAGCCGTCGAAGGCGGGGGTCGGCGCGTACCGCTCGTCGGCCTCGCCGTCGCTGGCCAGCAGGCCCGCCGCGTAGGACAGTTCGATCCAGAACGCCGCCGAGGGCTCGTTGGTGTCCAGGGTGGCCGCGGTGCGCTTGAGGTCGCGCACGGAGAGCCCGCCCGCCCGGAGCACGGCCGGGCCGGTGTGTTCCCAGGACTTCACCAGCTCCTCGACCGTCGACAGCGCGGCCAGCGCCTGGCCGGCCGCGTTCGCGTCCACAAGCTGTGGACGGTGCTCGCGGTGCGCGGGCACCTCCGGGGCCAGCGGCTCCGTCACCCGGTGCGCCAGCCCGCCGCGCAGGTACAGCGCCACCTCGCGGGGCAGCAGTACCGTCCGCGCCGACGCGGGCAGCAGCAGACCCCGGTCGCGCAGCCAGCGCACCGGAGGCGTCGGATTCGGCGTCACCTCCCCGTACGGCGGCCCCCACACGAGCCGGCCCAGCACCTGGTGCGCCTCCGCCGGGGCCTCGTCGAGCAGCGCCGACATCCGGACCGGGTCGGTGAACAGGCCCGTCAGCGCGCCCACCGCGGAGACCGGGTCGTGCGTCGCGGGCAGCCCGACGGCCGCCACGATCTCCTGGATCCGGGTCGGCGACATGCCGGAGGTGGCCTCGGCGACGGTCGGGCCGAGACCGGTGGGGGAGGGCCGGGACGCGGAGGGCGCGAGCAGTTCGCGGGCGGTGCGCACCAGGCGCAGCCGCTCGTCGTCGCCCCATACGAGGGCCTGCTCGCGCAGGGTCGCCAGCGCCCGGGGGAGTTCGGCGCGGGCCCCGTTGTCCGCGCCGGAGGTGGTGCCGGTGTCGCCGCTGAGCAGCGACTCCAGTACGGCGTACGGGCAGGGCTCCGGGGCCACCGCGAGGGCTTCGGCGCTCTGCAGCGCGAACCGGTCGAGGTGGTCCAGCGCGCGCACCACCGAGGCCCGGGTCCCGGCCCGCGTCGCCAGCTGCGTCACATCCCCGGGGACCGGGCTCAGCAGGTCCGGGCGGGCGCGCAGCAGAGCGGCGAGCCCCTGGTCGTCGCGGGCGCGCAGCGCTTCGGCGAGGGAGCGCGGAACGCTTCCCGCGGTGCTCGGGTCAGGCACGGTCGTCGCCTCCTGGTCGCGTCGGCCGGTCAGTCGGCCGGTCCCCATCCGGTCAACGGTATCCGCTGCGCCCTCGGCCGCTCCACGGGCGCACGCGCTACCTTCGCCTGAGGTGGACGGGAGGAGCCGGGACGTGGGGATCGAGAGCGACCATCTGGTCTACGAATATCTGAGTCGGGTCGGGGACTTGGCGCAGCGCAGGCACCTGTCGTCCGGGGACCGGATGCGTCTGGTGTCGGGGCTGCGGGACGAGATCGACAGGCGGCGGGCGAAGTACGAACCGGAGACGCCGGCGGCGGTGCGCCGCATCCTGGAGCGGATCGGCACGCCGGAGGAGGTCCTGGACACGCTGTCGGCGGCTCCGGGCCCCGCCGCGGCCCCCGTGCCACCCGTGGCCCCCGGAGTGCCGGCGCAGCGGGGGGCCGCACCGCCGCACCTCGCCGGACTCGACGAACTGGGGACGGGCGAGCGGATGGAGCCCGACTGGTGGCGGGTCGCGCCGGAGTCGGCGGTGGAGGGGTTCGCGGGCGGTATCGAGATCCCGGAGCTGCTGAAGCCGCCGGGGCGGGCGCCCGCCGACCCCGCCGACCCCGCTGACCCCGCCGGGCCGGCCGGGGCCGCTCCGGGGGAACCGGCGGAGCGGCCCACGCTCGTGGGGTACCTGCGGGAGCGGCGCCGCGCGAAGGCGGAGGCCGCGAAGGCCGCGGCGCCGGCGGCGGCCACGGCCGCCGCCCGGCCGAAGCCGCACGGGTTCCTGCTGCTCGCGGCGGTCGCGCTGGTCGTGGGCGCCGTCTCCGGCTACTGGCTGCTGCTCGCGGCGGGCTGGCTGCTCGCGTACGCCTCGCGGGTGCTGGGGCCCACGGAGCGCAAGTGGGTGGTCTTCGGGCTGCCGGGGGCGGTGTTCGCGGGGGCGGTGGTGTGGCTGTGGGGCCGCCTCAACGGGCGCTGGGGTTCCCCCCTGACGGACGAGGGCCTCGGCGGGGTCTTCCACGACATGCTGCCCTGGCTCGCGCGCTCGGCCGCGATCGCCTCGGCGGCGTACCTCTTCTGGCGATCCCGCCGAGCCGCCCGGTAGGCGGGGCGGCCGCGCGGCCAGGGCCAGGGGGGCGGCTGTCCGTGTCCTGGGCGAGGGCCGACGCGATCCGGACCCGCTGGCGCTGCCCGCCCGGGAGCGCGTCCACGGGCCGGTCCACCAGCTCCGAGGCCGACGTACGGGCCGGCCGCGACCGTGATCGCCTCCGGCGCCGACGGGGACTGCGGGAGCAGTCCCGCGGCCCGCGCGATCCGCCGGGTGGGGGCGAGGACAGGGCTCGCCGTCCAGGACCGCCGAGCCCGCCCGCGGCCGCAGCGGCCGTCCCAGGATCCGCGGCGTCGGGGACCTGCCGCACGGCGGTCGGGCGACGATCACCGTCACCCTGCCGTCCGGGGCGGACAGGTCCGGGTCCTCCAGGTCGTCCAGGACCACCCGGCCTCGTACGCGAGCACGGCACGGCGACGACGTCCGTGGGGACGGGCGCTGACATGTCGCCACATTTCACTGTCTGGTAAGGCGAGGCTAAGTCTACGTTCCCGTCGGCGGAGCCCGTCTCGGCACAATGGAGGCATGACTCCCGAGACGCAGCTGACCGTCGGATTCGACCTCGACATGACCCTCATCGACTCCCGGCCGGGCATCAGGGCCACCTTCCACGCGCTTTCGGCCGAGACGGGCACGTTCATCGACGCCGAGGAAGCCGTCTCGCGTCTCGGCCCGCCGCTGGACCAGGAGCTCGCGTACTGGTTCCCCCAGGAGCGGATCCCCGCCATGGCCGACCGTTTCCGGGAGATCTATCCCACACACGCCATCGAGCCGACCCCGGCGATGCCCGGCGCCCGCGAGGCCGTCGAGGCGGTCCGCGCCCTGGGCGGCCGTGCGATCGTCGTCACCGCCAAGTACGAGCCCAACGCCCGCCTGCACCTGGACCACCTGGGCATCAAGCCCGACGCGGTCATCGGCTGGCTGTGGGCGGAGGCCAAGGCGGTCGCCCTGCGCGAGTACAACGCCCAGGTCTACGTCGGCGACCACGTCGGCGACGTACGGGGTGCCCGCGTGGCCGGCGCGCTGTCGGTGACCGTGCCGACCGGCCCGTGCCCGGAGCCGGAACTGCGCGAGGCGGGCGCCGACGTGGTGCTGGCGGACCTCACGGAGCTGCCGGCCTGGCTCGCGGAGTACGCCCGCACACGGACGGCGCGGCCGTAGCGCCGTGGCGCCGTAACGCCGGAACTACGCCTGCGAGGCGCGGGCCGCCGTGCGCTGGGCGGCGGCCGAGCGCAGTACGCCCGCCGCCGAGATCGCGAAGCCGACGCCCATGAGCATGCACACGGCCCACGCGTACGACGGGAACGGGTCGGTGTGGAGGAAGAGCGGGGCCATCGTGGCGAGCGTGGCCGCGGCGCCGACGATGAAGACGATGCCGCCGGCCTTGACGAGCGCGTCGCCGGGGCGGGCGGTGTCGTCGGCGGCGTGCTCGGGCTGAGGAGTAACAGTCACCCGACCAGGGTAGTTCCCTGGCCGGAGCGGTCATCCGCGAAGGACCGGGGAACGTCTTGTCACCCAGGCCCTGGCTACTAGCCTGAGAGGTGCGGGTCGGTGACCCGCTTCCCACCCGACGAGCGCAAGGACAGAGGACGGACGTGCCTACCGGCAAGGTCAAGTGGTTCAACAGTGAGAAGGGCTTCGGCTTTCTCTCCCGCGACGACGGCGGCGACGTCTTCGTCCACTCGTCGGTGCTCCCGGCCGGGGTGGACGCGCTCAAGCCCGGCCAGCGAGTCGAGTTCGGCGTGGTCGCTGGACAACGCGGTGACCAGGCACTTTCGGTGATCGTCCTGGATCCGGCCCCCTCCGTCGCGGCCGCGCAGCGGCGCAAGCCGGACGAGCTCGCCTCGATCGTGCAGGACCTCACGACCCTCCTGGAGAACGTCACGCAGCAGCTGGAGCGGGGCCGTTACCCCGACAAGGCGCACGGTTCGAAGATCGCCGGGATGCTCCGCGCGGTGGCCGACCAGATGGACGTCTGACCTCCGCGCACGACCGTGCCCCGCCGCCCGTGAGGGAGGCGGGGCACGGTCATGTCCTACGGGAAGGCCAGCGCGTCGGCGGCAATGGCCGGAACAAGACCCTCCGCGGCCGCCCTGGTGAGCAGTCCGCGCACCGCCGCGTACCCGGCGTCGCCGAGGTCGGCGGTGAACTCGTTGACGTACAGCCCGATGTGCTGGTCCGCGACTGCCGGGTCCAGCTCCTGGGCGTGCGCCCGTACGTAGGGACGGGACGCCTCCGGGTCCTCCCAGGCCATCCGGACCGAGGTACGGGCGGACTCGGCGAGCGCGTGCAGGGTGTCCGCGCCCAGGGAGCGCTTGGCGATGATCGCGCCGAGCGGGATCGGCAGGCCGGTCGTGGACTCCCAGTGCTCGCCCATGTCGGCCAGGCAGTGCAGCCCGTAGTCCCGGTAGGTGAACCGGGCCTCGTGGATGACCAGTCCGGCGTCCACCCGGCCGTCGCGTACGGCCGGCATGATCTCGTGGAACGGCAGCACGACCACCTCGCCGACGCCTGCGGGCAGCACGTCGGCGGCCCACAGCCGGAACAGCAGGTAGGCGGTGGACCGTTCGCTCGGGACCGCGACCGTCTTGCCGGTGAGGTCCAGTCCGGGCTCGCGCGTCAGGACGAGCGGGCCGCAGCCGCGGCCCAGTGCCCCGCCGCACGGCAGCAGCGCGTACTCCTCCAGCACCCACGGCAGGACGGCGTAGGACACCTTCAGGACGTCCAGCTCACCACGCTCGGCCAGGCCGTTGGTGATGTCGATGTCCGCGAAGGTCACGTCGAGGGCGGGCGCGCCGGGGACGCGTCCGTGGGCCCAGGCGTCGAAGACGAAGGTGTCGTTGGGGCAGGGCGAGTACGCGATCCGCACGGGCTTCACGGCGTTCATGAGTGGCCTTCCCAGGAGTCGAGTACGGGTCCCAGCGCCCGGAAGCCGTCGGCCAGGGCCGTCAGCGCGTCGCCGATCCGCCAGGCGGCGCGGTCGCGGGGCCCCACGGCGTTGGAGACGGCACGGACCTCCAGGACGGGCAGCCCGTGCGCGGCGGCGGCCTCCGCGACCCCGAAGCCCTCCATGGCCTCGGCCCCGGCGAGCGGATGCAGCGCGGCGAGGGAGGCGGCGCGGGCGGCGGTGCCGGTGACGGTGGAGACGGTCAGTACGGGCGCCAGCAGCGCCCCGGTCGCCTCGGCGGCGCGCGCGGCGAGCTCCGCGGGAGGCAGGTGCACGCTGCGGCCGAAGCCGAGCTCGGCGACGGGCAGGAACCCCTGCGGGGTTTCGGCCCCCAGGTCGGCGGCGACGATGGCGTCGGCGACCACGAGGGAGCCGAGCGGGGCGGCGGGCGCGAACCCGCCGCCGATGCCGGCGGAGACGACGAGGCCGTAGCCGTCCGGAGCGGGCGCGAGCGCCAGGGCGGTCGCGGTGCCGGCGGCCGCGGCGGCCGGGCCGACTCCGGCGACGAGGACGTCGAAGGCTCCCCGGTGGTGGATGAGGTAACCACCGGGGAGGGCGCGCGGCTCGGGACCGGGGAGGTGGTCCGGGCCGGGGGTGTGGTCCGGACGAGGGGCCGGACCGGACAGGCCACTGACGACGGAGTCGGCCTCCGCCGCCACCGCGGTCACGATGAGCGCGCGCATGGTGGTGAGGTGACTACTTCTTGAGCTTGACGGTGAAGGCCCAGACGGAGATCGGCTTGCCGTCGGGGTCGACCTGGACGATGTTGAGCTTCTTCGAGGCCGGTGCCTCGCCCTGGCCGCCGGTGAGGAAGAGGTCGGCGCCCGGGAAGCTGTCGTAGGTGTTGCTGGTCGGCTCGGTGATCTGCTGTCCGTCGAGGACCGCCTGCCACTTCTTGCCGTCCTCGACGACATCGGGCTCGACACCGAGACGCAGGGTGTCGCCCCGGCCGTACTCGATGGTCTTGGCGTCCTTCAGGTCCGTGAAGCACGCCTGGACCTTTTCGGCCGTGAGTTCCTTGCCGTCGTGGCAGGCGGCCTCGGAGGACACCGACGAGGTGCCGACCGTCACGGTCGCCAGCGGCGTCGGCTTGTCGCAGGCGGAGAGGAGGAGGAGGCCGGCGGATACGGCTCCGAGGGCCGCGACGCTGCGGCGGGCCCTACCCGAGAAAAGCGGTGCGGTCATGAGCCGAAGGCTATCGGGCCGGTGCGGTGCCTTGCTGCACGGGGTCGTGTGGTGCGGCGCCGTGGCGCGGGCGGCTGGACTGCCCGCAGGGCTATGCCACCCGAGGGCGGGACGGTGTGGGCTGCTGGTGGCGGTTGGTGGAGACGAAGCCGCGGAGGCCCATGACCGTGCCCAGGGCGACCACCGTGGCGGCCACGGACATGCCCAGCACCCCGTTCAGGGGAAGGGCGATGCCGATCCCGCCGCCCAGGACCCACGCCACCTGGAGCAGGGTCTCCGAGCGCGCGAAGGCCGACGTACGGACCGTCTCGGGCACGTCCCGCTGGATCATCGCGTCCAGCGAGAGCTTCGCGAGGGCCTGGCAGAAGCCGGCCGTCGCGCCCAGGACGGCGATGAACACCCCGCTGAAGAACACCGCCGCGAGGATGGCCACCGCCAGGGTCAGGGACAGCACCGTGGCGATGATCGCCTCGGGTGCGCGGGCCCGGAGCCAGGCCCCGACGGCGGTCCCGCAGGCGTTGCCGACGCCCGCCGAGACGGCGACGATCCCCAGGGACACCGCCGCGCTCTGGCCGGAGAGGGGGTGCTCGCGCAGCAGGAACGCCAGGAAGAAGATCAGGAACCCGGACAGCCCGCGCATCGACGCGTTCGCCAGCAGCCCGCACAGGACCGGCCGGCTGACCGTCCGCAGCCCCGGGCGTTTCGAGTGCGCCTCGTGCGTGGACAGCCGGGCCCGCCGCTCGCCCTTCGCCTCGTCCACCTTGTGCGGCAGCGTGAACGCCGCGAAGGTGCCCCAGATGAAGATCGCGCACGCCCCGTAGAGCGGCCACGGAGGCCCGATCGCGTGCAGGGCGGCGCCCACGGGAGCGGCCGCGCCGGTGGCCAGCAGGCCGGCCAGGGTGACCCGGGAGTTCGCCTTGACCAGCGAGAAGCCCGGCGGGAGGAGTCTGGGGACCACGGCGCTGCGCACGACGCCGTAGGCCTTGGAGGCGACGAGGACCCCGAGCGCGGCCGGGTACAGCTCCAGGCCGCCCGTGGCCACCGCGCCCGACATCATCACCGCCAGCAGCGCCCGTGTGAGCATCGCGCCGGCCATCGCGGCGCGCCGCCCGTGCGGCAGCCGGTCCAGCAGCGGGCCGATCACCGGGGCCAGGAGGGTGAAGGGGGCCATGGTGATGGCGAGGTACAGGGCCACCCGTCCGCGCGCCTCGTCCGTGGGCACGGAGAAGAAGACGGTGGAGGCGAGCGCGACTGTGATCATCACATCACCGGCGCCGTTGATCGCGTGCAGTTCGATCAGCTTGCCGAGGCCCGATTCACCCGCCCCGTGGGCGTGCGTGGCCCGCCGGATTCCGCGCGCCGTACCGGTGAACGGCAGGTGCAGGGCACGCCCGATGGCCCGGCCGGCCCGCCTGGCCGGTCCCGAGCCGTCATCGGACGACCGTACGGGTGCCACGTGGCCATAGTGCCCCACTCGGTCCTCCGGGACCCGTCCCGGCGCGTCGCGGGTACCTCGGCGGTCGGGGGGTTGTCCGCGAATCGGACCTTGCATGTGGGCCGAAGGCGCCGGAGGAGGTAGCGTGCGTAGCGCGCCACCGGCGGTTGCTCCTGGCCGCGCGCCTCTTCGCGATCCCGCAGAATGGATCGCAGGTAGGTGCGCCCTGGAACCCGATCGGGCGTGGACGTCGACGCGGCCCTCTGGTCCGCTCCGCCCGCGCCACGTAGGGACAGCCGACGGGTCGTTGTGGACGACAAGTACGGACGGCGCACTCGTGAGACGGCGTAGGAGAGAACGAGACCTGTGAGTGCTGCGACGACGCGAAGCCGTACCCCCGACCGCCTGTGCGTCGAGGCGGTAGACCTCGCCCGAGCGGCGGCCGAAGAGGCCGCCGCCCCCGGAGTGGTGGGCGAGCACACCGCCGCCATCGCCGAGGGTGACCGGGTCGTCACCCACTTCTTCGAGTGCAAGGACCCCGCGTACCGGGGCTGGCGCTGGGCCGTGACGGTGACCCGCGCCTCCCGCGCGAAGAACGTCACCCTCGACGAAACGGTGCTGCTGCCCGGCGACGACGCGCTGCTGGCCCCCGAATGGGTTCCGTGGAGCGAGCGGCTGCGGCCGGGCGACATGGGTCCCGGGGACCTGCTCCCCACGGACGCCGAGGACCTGCGGCTGGAGCCGGGCTGGTCGGGCGAGGACGCCCCGCCGCCGAACTCGGTGGTGTCCACCGAGATGGCCGAACTGGTCGAGGCGGAGGACGCCGACGTCACCGACCGCGCGGTGGTGCCCGTACGCGGCTCCATCACCTCGGTGGCGGAGGAACTGGGCATGCGCAGGGCGCGCGTGCTCTCCCGCTACGGGCTGCACAGCGCGGCGGACCGCTGGGACGAGTCCTTCGGCGCGAAGACCCCGATGGCGCAGGCCGCGCCCGCCTCGTGCGTCTCCTGCGGCTTCCTCGTCGCGATCGGTGGCTCGCTGGGCCAGGCGTTCGGCGTCTGCGCGAACGAGTTCGGACCGGCGGACGGCCGGCTGGTCTCCCTGTCCTACGGATGCGGTGGCCATTCGGAGGCCGCGGTCATGCCGAAGCCCCCGCGGCCGGCGCCGCCGGTCCTCGACTCGATGGCCTCGGACGAGTTCCACCTCGGCCCGGCCCCCGACTCCGGATCCGTCCCCGCGGCCGACCTCCTGGCCCCGGACCTCGGCCACTCCTGACCCGCCGCTGCCGGGGGGCTCGGCCCCCGGACCTCCGCGCTGCGGACGTCCGGGTACGGGCTTCGCCCGGTTGGGTGACCCGGGGTGTGGGGGGCCGTACGGCGTGATCCGCTGGGCGGGATGACCACCGACACCCGCCCGCCCGTAACGCACACCGGCCAGGCGGCCCCCACGCGCACCCGCCTGTCATGGGTGGACTTCGCCGTGGCCGCCGCCTTCCTGGTGCTCGGCTACCTGCTCCTCCAGGTCGGCAAGGGCACCACCGTCAACTTCGACCCCGCCGACGTCCCCGACGTGGACACGGATCCCACGAAGCTCCCGTACTACGCCGCCCGCAGCGTCCTGCGGATGTTCATCGCGCTCGTCGCCTCGGTCGTCTTCACCTTCGGCTACGCCTACGCCGCCGCCCGCAGCAGACGCCTGGAGCGGGTGCTGATCCCGGCCCTGGACGTCCTGCAGTCCGTCCCGGTCCTCGGCTTCCTGTCCGTCCTCGTCACGTTCTTCGTCGCGCTGTTCCCCGGCTCGCTCCTCGGCCTCGAATGCGCCGTGATCTTCGCCATCTTCACCTCCCAGGCCTGGAACATGACCTTCGGGTTCTACGCCACCCTGACCTCCCTGCCCCGTGAACTCGACGAAGTCTCCCGCTCGTTCGGCTTCACCCGCTGGATGCGCTTCTGGCGCGTGGAGGTCCCCGCCGGGGTCATCGACCTCGTGTGGAACGGCATGATGAGCTTCGCCGGCGGATGGTTCATGCTCGTCGCCTCCGAGGCCGTCTCCGTCTCCGGGCACGACTACGCCGTACCCGGTCTCGGCTCCTACGCGGGCACCGCGATCGGCGAGGGGGACCTCGCCAAGGTCGGCTGGGTCATCCTCGCGATGACCGTCACCATCGTCACCGTCAACTTCCTCTTCTGGCGGCCCCTCACCGCCTGGGCGGAGAAGTACAAGAACGAGCAGTCCGAATCCACCGACGTGCAGCGCAGCTGGGTACTGGACTTCCTGCGCCGCTCCCACTGGCCCCGGATCCTCGGCCGCGCCACCGCCCCCGCCCGCGAGGCCACCGGCCGGGCCGCCCGCGTGCTGGGCCGGGACGACCGGGCGCTGTCCGTGGACGCGGCCCGCCGCCGGACCGGTGACGTGGTCTTCACGGCGGTCGCCGGGGCCGTGATCCTGTGGGGCCTGTACGACCTGGCGCACTACCTCCAGCGCGAGACCGGACTCGGCGTCTTCGGCGAACCGCTGCTGCTCGGGCTGATCACCTTCGTCCGGGTGATCGTGCTCGTCGCCGCCGCCACGGTCGTCTGGGTGCCCGTGGGGGTGTGGATCGGCTCCTCGCCCAGGCTCACGAAGATCGCGCAGCCCGTCGTACAGGTGCTGGCGAGCTTCCCCGCGAACCTCCTCTTCCCCGTGGCCGTCTGGTTCTTCCTCAGGACCGGTCTGAACATCAACATCGGCTGTGTGCTGCTGATGGCACTCGGCGCGCAGTGGTACATCCTCTTCAACGCCATCGCCGGGGCCATGGCCATCCCCTCCGACCTCAAGGAGGCCATGGACGACCTCGGCGTCCGCGGGATCCAGCGGTGGAAGCGGCTGATCGTCCCGGCCGTGTTCCCCTCGTACGTCACCGGCGGCATCACCGCTTCGGGCGGCGCGTGGAACGCCTCGATCGTCGGCGAGGTCGTCACCTTCGCCGGTACCACCCTGTCGGCCACCGGCCTGGGCGCGTACATCTTCCACGCCACCGAGGCCGGCGACTTCCCCAAGCTGATCGCCGGGATCGCCGTCATGAGTCTTTACGTCGTCGGGCTGAACCGGCTGTTCTGGCGGCCCCTGTACCGGCTCGCGGAGCGCCGGTACTCCATCTAGCCTCCGCCCGACCCGAGGAGCCCGCCCCGATGACCACGATCCTCCAGGCCGCCGCCCTCACCAAGGCCTACGCCGGCGCCGACGGGGAGCTCCCCGTGCTCGGCGGCATCGACCTGGAGATCCGCGAGGGGGAGATCGTCGCCCTCCTCGGCAAGTCCGGCAGCGGCAAGTCCACCCTGCTGCGCTGCCTCGCCGGCCTGATCCCCGCCAGCTCCGGCTCGGTCACCTACCGGGGCGAGGAGTTGCGCGGGGCGAACCCGGGCACGGCGATGGTCTTCCAGACCTTCGCTCTGCTGCCCTGGCTGACGGTCCAGCAGAACGTCGAACTGGGTCTGGAGGCCAAGGGCGTGGACCGCGAGGAGCGGGCCCGCCAGGCCGTGGAGGCGATCGACCTGATCGGACTCGACGGCTTCGAGTCGGCCTACCCGAAGGAGCTCAGCGGCGGCATGCGCCAGCGCGTGGGCTTCGCCCGGGCGCTCGTCGTGGAGCCGGACGTACTGATGATGGACGAGCCGTTGTCCGCACTGGACGTGCTCACCGCCGAGAACCTGCGCGGCGAGCTGATGGAACTGTGGGCCTCGGACCGCTTCCCCGCCAAGGCGGTGGTGCTGGTCACGCACAACATCGAGGAGGCCGTGCTGATGGCCGACCGCGTGGTGGTGCTGGGGTCGCGGCCCTACGGCACGATCAAGGAGACCTTCGCGGTGGACCTGGCCCGCCCCCGGGACCGCAACGGCGCCGAGTTCGAGCGGATCGTGGACGCCGTGTACGCGGTGATGACCGGCCGCACCGCCAAGACCCCGGCCGCCGCCCCGCCCGCCAGGCGGACGCCGGCCAACACCCCGCTCCCGGCGGCCAGCGTCGACGGGATGGCGGGCCTCGCCGAGATCGTGCTCCAGCGCGCCACCGCCACCGCCACCGCCACCGCCACCGCCACCGACGCCGGGAACGGCGAGGATCTGGTCGACCTCGCCGACGAGCTCGGCCTGGAGGTGGACGACGTACTGCCCCTGGTCGACGGGCTGGAACTGCTGGGCCTGGCCGAGGTGCGGGACCTGCACCTGGTGCTGACCCCGCGCGGCAGCGCCTTCGCGGGGGCCGATGTACAGGAGTCGAAGGAGCTGTTCGCGGAGGGGGCCAGGGAAGTCCCGCTGGTCCACCTGATCCACACCACCCTGCAGCGCTCGCGGGGCGGCACGCAGCGGGCCGGGTTCTTCCGGGACCTGCTCTCGCACCACTACACGAGCGAGCAGCTGGAGCAGCAGCTGGAGACCGCCACGGACTGGGGCCGCTACGGGGAGCTGTACGGGTACCACGCGGACGCCGAGGAGTACCTGCTGGACGAGGACCCTCCGCGCTCGTAGCCGCGTACCCTCGGCCCATGGGGGAATCGGACATGGTGGGACTGGACGGCCGGGTCACGGGAACGGTCGGGCCGGGGCTGGTCGGCGAGGTCATCGTGCGGATCCGGGGCGGGGCCGAGCACTTCCTCGCGCATCCGGCGCCGGGAACCGGGCGGCTGGCCGTCGGGACGGTG
Organism: Streptomyces sp. NBC_00435; assembly: GCF_036014235.1. GTDB lineage: Bacteria > Actinomycetota > Actinomycetes > Streptomycetales > Streptomycetaceae > Streptomyces. Next base: position 3,848,628 of record NZ_CP107924.1, on the reverse strand, counting down.
GTGACGGTCGTCGAGTACCTGCCGCCGCGCACGGTGTACGTGATGGCCGCGTACGGGGACTGACCAGGCGTCGGGCCGTCCCGACGCCCTCCGCGTATCAAGATGGCGACAAGAACCGGCCGCCGTCTTCACGCCGCTCTGACGCGGATGCACACTCGCCTTCTCGGTGGCGGACGCCGCCGTGGAAGAGGGGGAGTTGCCGATGTCCATCGGCGTATTGGCGGGCCTCGTCGTGGCCGCCGTTCTGGCCGCGGTCGGCCTGTTCAAACTGATGTGGCGGGTGGCCGAGCCCAATGAGGCCCTGGTCATCTCCGGCTCCGCGCACAAGACCGAGGGGATCGCGGAGGGCATGGGCTTCCGGATCGTCACCGGGCGCGGGACGCTCGTGGTGCCCGGGGTACAGGCCGTGCGGAAACTGTCGCTGGACCTCAACGAGACCCAGCTGAACGTGGACTGCGTGACCCACCAGGGCATCCCGCTGCGGGTCAAGGGCGTGGTGATCTTCAAGATCGGCGACGACTTCGTGTCCATCGCCAACGCGGCCCGGCGCTTCCTGGACCAGCAGAAGATGATGCCGGAGCGGGTGCACATCGTCTTCGCCGGCCATCTGCGCTCCATCGTGGGCGGGCTGACGGTCGAGGACATGATCCGCGACCGCGAGAAGCTGACCGGGCAGACCCGGGCGGCGTGCGGTACGGAGATGGAGAAGCTCGGGCTGATCGTGGACTCGCTGCAGATCCACGAGATCGAGGACCCGACGGGCTACATCAAGAACCTGGCGATGCCGCACGCGGCCGCGGTGCAGCGGGACGCTCGGATCGCGCAGGCCGCCGCCAACCTGCTGGCGACCGAGGCGGAACAGGCCGCCTTCGCGCGGATGTCGGAGGCGACGCGGGACAGCGAGATCCTCCAGGCGGGCTACCAGGCCGAACGCGACAAGGCCGCCGCGACGGCCCGGCAGGCGGGCCCGCTGTCGGAGGCGGCGGCGCGGCAGGAGGTCGTGGTCCAGGAGACACGGGTCGCGGAGCTGGAGGCGCACCGGCGCGAGCAGCAGCTGCAGGCGGACGTGCGCAAGCCGGCGGACGCGGCGGCGTACGAGACCCGTACCCGGGCCGAGGCGGACCGCGACGCCCGCATCTCGGCGGCGCAGGCCAAGGCGAAGGAGACCGAGCTGGCGGCGACCGCGGACGCGGCGGCCACGGAGGCGCGTGCGCTGGCGGCGGCGAAGGCGACCCGGGCCACGGGTGAGGCGGAAGCCGCGGCCACCGAGGCGCGGGGTCTCGCGGAGGCGGCCTGGGCGAAGGCCTTCGGCCTCGCGGAGGCGGAGGCCATCAAGGCGCGGGCCGCCGCGCTGGCGGAGAACCAGGAGGCGGTGGTCGCGCAGCAGCTCGCCGAGAACTGGCCGGCGATCGTGGAGGCCGGTGCGGGTGCCTTCGGCAACGTCGAGCACATGGTCCTCCTCAACGGGGCGGAGGGCATGTCGGAGATGTTCGCGAAGGCCCTGACCATGGGCGGCACGGGCCTGGGCCTGGCCCGCCAGCTCCTGTCCTCGATGTCGCCGGCCCCGGCACAGCCCCCGACCCCCGAACCGCCTGCGCAGGCGGTACCCCACCAGATCCCGATCCAGGAGGCTTAACCCGGCCCCGGGCCCCCGGCCCCCGCGCCTCAATCGCCGGCCGCAATCCAGCCCCTCCGGCGTTTGAGGAGCGGGGTCTGGGGCGGAGCCCCAGGAGGAGTCCGGGCGCAGCCCGGGGAACGGGCGAAGGGGTTACTGCTTGGCCGGGCGGCGGCGGAGCATGCGCTTCGCGGCCAGCGTGAGGGCCAGGGCCACCACCAGGACGACCGCACCCTTGGTGAAGCTCCGGTCCCCGGCCGCGGGCGGGTCCCCCGCAGGAGGGGACCCCGCCGCGGGCGAGGCCCCCGGCGAGGACCCGGCAGGGGACGCCGCCGGGCCGACCGGAACGGCGACGACCCGGCTGCTCAGCCCCTCCGCGCCCATCATCAGCGCCGACCCGTCCGCCGTGTACGTCACGGACTCCGCCTGCCCCTGCCACGGCGCGGCCACCGACTCCCCGTCCCCGGCCGGCCGGCCGTCCTTCCACGGGTACGTCTTCGCCCACAGGTACCCCCGCAGCGCGAGCCGCCCCCCGTCCGGGGAGAACGCCCCGTCGGTGACCCAGGGGACGTCCCCGATCCGCCGGAAGGTGTTCGTGCCGGACGGGGACAGCGGCCCGGCCGGGCCCTCGTAGAGCCCGCCCGTGCGCTCGTCCTTGCTCGCGATGTACACCCGGCCCGTGACCGGATGGACCATCAGCGCCTCGGCGTTCCGCGGCCCGTCCGCGTACTTCACCGTGAACTGCTCGGCCTTGACGGTGGCGTCCCCGAGCGTCTTCGGTTCGGGGAACCGGTAGATCCACACGTGGTCCCAGGTGCCGCCGAGGTTGTCCCCGATGTCGCCGACGTACAGCTGCCCGTCCGGCCCCAGCGAGATCGCCTCGACGTCCCGGGGTTTGCCGATGCCCGTCAGTGTGATCCGCGCGACGGTCTTCCCGGTCGCCGAGTCCACGGCGTACACGTACGGTCCGTCGTCGCTGTCGTTGTGCGTCCAGTACACGCCGGGGTGGATCCGGCTGGCCGCGAGCCCGCTCGACTCCTTGATCCGCGGGTCGGTGATCGTGAACCCGGACGCCCCGGAGCTCCCCGGGCTCCCCGCCGCCCGAGCCGCCGCGGGCGGGAGCACGAGGAGGGCGAGGACGCCCAGGGCGGCGGCCCCGAGGGCGGTGGCGCGGGCGGCGGTCGACGGCAGCAGGTGCGGGCGCATCCCCCTACCCTGCCAGCCCGCCCCGCGTGTCCGGCATCACAGGGGCCCCGGTCGTGTGATCCGCGAAGATGACCGGATGCGTTTCATGTTCGTCGGGGACTCCATGACCATCGGGCGCGCCGGTGACTGGACCTGGCGCTACCGGATGTGGCAGCACCTCAATGCCACCTTCGGCGGCCCGTACCGGATAGTCGGCCCGCGCAGCGAGCTCTACGACACCTTCGCCGACGCGCCGACCAGCCACGAGTACGCCGACCCCGGCTTCCCCGCCGACGCCCGACGCCACCTGGCCGGCTGGGGGGAGGGTTGGCTGCACATGGCGCCGCTCGTGGGTCCCGCGGCCCGCGCCGGCCGGGCCGACGTCCTGCTTGTCTCCCTCGGACTGATCGATCTGGGCTTCTACACCGATGCCGAGGGCACCGCGGTCAACGTCCGCCGGTTCGTCGCGGAGGCCCGCGCCGCCCGGCCCGCGATCCGGATGGTCCTGCTGCCCGTCATCCCCAACGTCCGGGCCCAGGACGACGTGCCCTTCGCGGCGCAGGTCGAGCTGTTCAACGAGCTGCTCGCGAAGGCGGTCGCCGATCTGTCGACCCCCGCCTCGCCGATCCTGCTGGCCGCGCGTCCGGACGGGTACGAGATCCACCGCGACACCTACGACGGAACCCACCCCAACGCCTCGGGCGAACACCGCCTGGCGGGGGAGTTCGCGGCGGTCCTGCACCAGGCGTGGGGCCTGGGCGGCCCGTACCGCCCCCGGCAGGACCCGTAGGTCCGGCGACGCGTAACACGCCCTTCACGGACGGGTCTTGCTTCGAGCGCACTCCAGGCAGTTGGCTAGTGACCCATGGAGTACACGCAGCTCGGACGCACCGGTCTCAAGGTCAGCCGACTTGTTCTCGGCACCATGAACTTCGGCCCCCAGACCGGGGAGCCGGAAAGCCACGCCATCATGGACACGGCCCTCGACGCAGGCATCAACTACTTCGACACGGCCAACGTCTACGGGTGGGGCGACAACAAGGGCCGCACCGAGGAGATCATCGGCACCTGGTTCGGCCAGGGCGGCGGCCGCCGCGAGAAGACGGTCCTCGCCACCAAGGTCTACGGGAACATGGCCGCCGAGGGCGACCCGTGGCCCAACTACGACCGTCTCTCGGCGCTGAACATCCGACGGGCGGTCGACGCCAGCCTCAAGCGCCTGAACACCGACTACATCGACGTCTACCAGTTCCACCACGTGGACCGGCTGACTCCCTTCGAGGAGATCTGGCAGGCCGTGGAGGTCCTGATCCAGCAGGGCAAGATCCTCTACGCGGGGTCCTCGAACTTCCCCGGCTGGAAGATCGCCCAGGCCAACGAGGCCGCCGCGCGCTCGGGGCGGCTCGGACTCGTGAGCGAGCAGTGCCTCTACAACCTCGCCGAGCGGCGGGCGGAGCTGGAGATCATCCCGGCCGCGGAGGCGTACGGGCTCGGCGTCATCCCGTGGTCCCCGCTGCACGGCGGGCTGCTGGGCGGGGCCATCCGCAAGTCGGCGGAGTCCGGGCGTACGGCGACCGGCCGCTCGGCGGACGCGCTCGCGAACAGTTCCGTACGGGCGCAGGTGCAGGCGTACGAGGACCTGCTGGACAAGCACGGCTTGGAGCCCGGCGAGGTCGCCCTGGCCTGGCTGCTGACGCGCCCCGGGGTCACGGGGCCCATCGTCGGGCCGCGTACGCCGGAACAGCTCGCGTCCGCGCTGCGGGCGGTGGAGCTGGAACTGTCGCAGGAGGTGCTCGACGGGCTCGACGAGGTCTTCCCGGGGCCGGGGCCGGCTCCGGAGGCATTCGCCTGGTGAGTCGCGCCTGGTGACTACTGCCCGACGGCGGCAGCCACGGCGACGACGACGAACATCAGTACGAGCACACCCGCCATGACGCGGTTTCTGGTCTTGGGATCCACCCGTCGAGACTAACGCGACCGGGCCCGCCCTTCGTACGGAGGGGCGGGCTCGCCCAGTTCCCAGGACCCGACGACCTCGTAGCGGGGCCGCTCGCCGGGGACGCCGCCGGTGGGCAGGTTGCTGCGGACCAGGCTCAGCCGCGTGACCCGCCAGGCGGTGCCCTCGAAGCCGGCCAGCGCCTGCGAGTAGGGGCGCACGTCGTCCGACTCGTGGCGCAGCCGGCCCAGGGTGAGGTGGGGCGTGTACCGGTGGTGCTGCTCCATCGGCACCCCGGAGCGCCGTGCGGCGGCGTCGGCCCGCTCGGCCAGCATCCGCAGGGCGTCGAGGTCCCCGGCGGCGCCGGCCCACAGCGAGCGGTGGCCGAAGTGACCGGAGCCGTGGATCCGGAGCGGGAAGGGGGCGCCGCGGGAGGCGGCCCGGGCGAGGCGGGTGCGCAGTTCGGGGAGCAGCTCTTCGGGGACCTCGCCCATGAAGGCGAGGGTGAAGTGCCAGCCCGCTTCCGCGGTCCAGCGGAGGCCTTCGTCGCGCAGTGGTCGCACGGCTTCGGCCAGTTCGGCGACGGCGGTCGCCGGCGGCAGGACGGCTGCGAACAGTCTCATGCGACGAGCCTAACCAGCGGGGCTCCGTGCGGAGCCGGTCCGGGGGCCAGCCCCCGGACCCCCAGGAGGCCGGCCGGCAGGGGCTCTACGCCGCCGTGACCAGTTCGCGGCCGCGGTCCGCCGGGACGAACGTCACGCCGTGGCGGTTCACGCTCAGGCGGAGGTTGCCGACGCGGGAGAGGACGAGGCCGATGGCCACCGCCGCGGCCAGCGACACCGCGCCACCCGCGGCCATGCCGACGCGCGCGCCGTAGGTGTCCGTGACCCACCCGACCAGCGGAGCACCGATCGGGGTGCCGCCGGTGAAGACCATCATGAACAGGGCCATCACCCGGCCCCGCATCTCCGGGTCGGTAGCCATCTGCACGCTGGAGTTGGCGGTGACGTTCACGGTCAGGCCGAAGATCCCGATCGGTACGAGCAGCGCCGCGAACAGCCAGAATTCGGGTACGAAGGCCGTCACCAGCAGGAGTGCGGAGAAGAGCACCGCCGCCGCGACCAGCAGCCGCAGGCGGGACAGACCCCGCCGGGCCGCCAGCAGTGCGCCCACCAGGGAGCCCGCCGCGATGAGCGTGTTGAACAGGCCGTAGGTGCCCGCGTCACCGTGGAAGACCTTGCTGACGAACGCCGACAGCCAGATCGGGAAGTTGAAGCCGAACGTGCCGATGAATCCGACGAGGACGATCGGCCAGATCAGCTCGGGCCGCCCGGCGACGTACCGCAGGCCTTCCCGCAGCTGGCCCTTGGCGCGCGGCTGTACCTCGACCTGGTGCAGCTCCTTCGTGCGCATCAGCAGCAGGCCCACGATGGGGGCCGCGAAGGAGAGGCCGTTGAGCAGGAAGGCCCAGCCGGAGCCGACGGCGGTGATGAGGACACCGGCGATGGCCGGGCCGACCAGCCGCGCCGACTGGAAGTTGGCCGAGTTCAGGCTGACGGCATTGGCCACCTGGTCCTTGCCGACCATCTCGGAGACGAAGGTCTGGCGGGCCGGGTTGTCCACGACGGTGACCAGGCCGAGCAGGAAGGCGGCGAGGTAGACGTGCCACACCTGGACGTGTCCGGCGAGGGTGAGGACGGCGAGCGCGATGCCGGTGAGGCCCATCGCGGCCTGCGTGCAGAGCAGCAGCGGCCGCTTGGGGAGCCGGTCGGCGAGTACGCCTCCGTAGAGGCCGAACATCAGCATCGGCAGGAACTGCAGCGCGATGGTGATGCCGACCGCCGAGGCGGAGCCGGTCAGGGAGAGGACCAGCCAGTCCTGGGCGATGCGCTGCATCCAGGTGCCGGTGTTCGAGACGACCTGACCGGTCGCGAAGAGCCGGTAGTTGCGGATCTTCAGCGAGCTGAACATCGAGTTCTTGCCCGGGGCGCGCTCTGCGTCGCGCGTAGTGGTGGATATGTGGCCGGGGGCGGAGTCTGCTCCGGGTCCCGTACTCAAAAGGGGTCGCCTCCTGGCGTCGTTCCTACAGGTGCGCGAGCTTGTCCAGGACGGGTGCGGCTTCGCGGAGCTTGGCCCATTCGTCCTCGGTCAGCCCGGCCGCGAGCCCGGCCAGGAAGGCGTTGCGCTTGCGACGGCTCTCTTCGAGCATCGCTTCGGCCTCCTCCGTCTGGCGGACCACCTTCTGGCGGCGGTCGTCGGGGTGCGGTTCCAGCGTGACCAGTCCCTTGGCTTCCAGCAAGGCGACGATGCGCGTCATCGACGGAGGCTGCACGTGCTCGCGTCGGGCCAGTTCACCGGGGGTGGCCTGGCCGCAGCGGGCGAGGGTGCCGAGCACCGACATCTCGGTCGGGCTCAGTGATTCGTCGACGCGCTGGTGCTTGAGGCGTCGGCCCAGCCGCATGACGGCGGAGCGGAGATCGTTCACGGCGGCGGCGTCGTCGCCATGGGAAAGGTCATGCATGTCTTTAGAGTAACTCATTACCCTACCTAAGGAACACCACTTATCTGGTGTCACTCGTACGGGTGAGTCGGCTCCGGAAAGTGACACGCGTCCATGCCCTGTGCCCCGACTCTTTCGGCATGGGGACACATGTGCTGAGCATGCGCATAGACGGGGAGCTCCTCGACAGGCTCCGGACTCATGCCGCCAAACGCGGAATGAGCGTCCAGGACTATGTGGTCCGGACGCTCATTCGCGATGATTTCGACGAACGCTTCAAGGCGGCCGTCGACGAGACGGAGAAGTTCTACGGGCTCACGTGAGCCCGGCTCCTCAAGACGCCCGGCGTACCGCCGTTCGGGTTACGTGAGGCCCAGTGCCGGCATCGCGTAGTAGAAGACGAACACCGCCGAGACGACGTACATGGCCACCGGGACCTCGCGGCCCCGGCCGGTCGCCAGTCGCAGCACGGAGAAGGCCACGAAGCCGATGCCGATGCCGTTGGTGATCGAGTACGTGAAGGGCATCATCACCATGGCCAGGAAGGCCGGGACGGCGATGGTGAAGTCGTTCCAGTCGATGTCCCGGACCGAGCCCGCCAGGATCAGGAAGCCGACCGCGATGAGCGCGGGGGTGGCGGCCTGCGACGGGACCATCGTGGCGAGCGGGGTGAGGAACAGCGACACGGTGAAGAGACCGCCGGTCACGATGTTCGCCAGGCCCGTGCGGGCACCCTCGCCGACGCCGGCCGTGGACTCCACGAAGCAGGTGGTGGCCGAGGAGGAGGAGGCTCCGCCCGCGGCGACGGCCAGGCCGTCCACGAACAGCACCCGGTTGATGCCGGGGAAGGAACCGTCCGGACGCGTCAGCTTCGCCTCGTCGCCGACGCCCAGGATGGTCCCCATGGCGTCGAAGAAGCAGGACAGCAGCACCGTGAAGACGAAGAGGATGCCGGTCAGCACGCCGACCTTGCCGAAACCGCCGAACAGGCTGACCTGACCGACGAGCCCGAAGTCGGGCGCGGCCACCGGGTTGCCGGGCCACTCCGGGACCGTCAGGCCCCAGGCCGTGTCGGGGAGCTCGGTGATCAGCTGGACGGCGAGCGCGGCGACGGTCATGGCCACGATCGAGATCAGGATCGCGCCGGGAGTCTTGCGGATGATGAGCGTCAGCGTCAGCAGGACGCCGATCACGAAGATCAGGACGGGCCAGCCGTGCAGGTGGCCGTTGCTGCCGAGCTGGAGCGGGACCGTGGTGTGCGCGAGGTCCGGCATGCGGGTGACGAAGCCCGAGTCGACCAGGCCGATCAGCATGATGAACAGACCGATACCGATCGCGATGCCCTTGCGCAGGCCGAGCGGAACGGCGTTCATGACCCGCTCGCGCAGGCCGGTGGCGACCAGCAGCATCACCACGAAGCCGGCCAGGACCACCATGCCCATGGCGTCGGGCCAGCTCATGCGCGGGGCCAGCTGCAGGGCCACGACGGTGTTGACGCCGAGGCCGGCCGCGAGCGCGATCGGAACGTTGCCGATCACGCCCATGAGGAGGGTGGTGAAGGCCGCGGTCAGGACGGTGGCGGTGACCAGCTGCCCGCCGTCGAGCTGATGGCCGTACATGTCCTTCGCGCTGCCCAGGATGATCGGGTTCAGCACGATGATGTAGGCCATCGCGAAGAAGGTGGCGAAGCCGCCGCGGACCTCGCGGCCGATGGTCGAGCCGCGCTCGGAGATCTTGAAATAGCGGTCCACGGAAGAAGCGGGGGCCGACGTGCTCATGGGGTCCTGGTCCTCATTGGTCGTTCATACGGCGAAAACGGGCCAAGCCCAAACCGTTTCAGTATGAACACATGAACGAAGGGGCGTCTATCTCCGCGCGTAGACCCTCGGCCGACCGGCCTAGACTTGGCCGCATGGCGAAATGGACTGCGCAGCACGAGGCCCCCGAGCCCCTCGAGGGTCCGATCGTCGGGACCGTCATGGGTGGCACGGTCCTGTGGTTCGCCCTCTTCCTCTTCCAGCTCCCCTTCTACGGGTGGTTCGCGGACCGGGGGATGCTGTGGTGGGTCTGGACCTGCGCGGTCGGCGGGTTCCTCGGCCTGATCGGCCTCTGGTACGTCCGCGGCCGCGACGCGGCCCTCAAGCGCCACGCGGCCGCGGCCGCGCTGGCCGCGCGGAGCGACTCCGACCGGCCGGGCGGGACTCCCCAGCCGGGCTAGCCCCTCCCGCCAAGGCCGGCACCCCTCGGGCGGGCGCGGCGTCGCGGCCGGCCGTGCCCGGTAGGTGCGGCGCCGTTGCCGGGGGCTCCGCCCCCGGACCCCCCGCGCCTCCAAACGCCGGCGGGGCTGGTTCTGGCCGGTCGCGGCACCGCCCGTAAGGGCTACCAGCGGAGGATTCTGCTCATCCCGAAGTCGGATCTTCGGGCTTCTCGGCGGGTGAACCGTTGAATCGCCCTTTACCGTCAAAAGCATGACGCAGCGGGCGAGGATCGAAGCAGACGGACCGGAGCCGGGCGGTGCCGGCGGAGCGGCCGCCGGGCTCGCCATCGACGCGGGCTCGGAACTCGACCCGGTGCACCCGTGCAAGCCGCCCGCGCCCAGATTCAAGCCCGCCGGTCTGACCACCGCCGAGGTCGCCGAACGCGTCGCCCGCGGAGCCGTCAACGACGTCCCCGTCCGCAGCAGCCGCTCCACGGCCGAGATCGTCCGCGCCAACGTCTTCACCCGCTTCAACGCCATCATCGGCGTCCTGTGGGTGGTCATGCTCTTCGTCGCGCCGATCCAGGACAGCCTCTTCGGCTTCGTGATCATCGCGAACACCGGCATCGGCATCATCCAGGAGATGCGCGCCAAGAAGACCCTCGACGGCCTCGCCGTCATCGGCGAGGCCAAACCCAGCGTCCGCCGCGACGGCCGCACAGCCGAGATCTCCACCTCCGAGATCGTCCTCGACGACGTCATCGAGCTCGGCCCCGGCGACAAGGTCGTCGTCGACGGACTGGTCGGCGAGGCGGAGGGCCTGGAGATCGACGAGTCCCTCCTGACCGGCGAGGCCGACCCCGTCCTGAAGAAGCCCGGCGACCCGGTCATGTCCGGGTCGTTCGTCGTCGCCGGCGGCGGCGCCTTCACCGCCACCAAGGTCGGCCGCGAGGCCTACGCCGCCCAGCTGGCCGAAGAGGCCTCCCGCTTCACGCTCGTCCACTCCGAGCTGCGCACCGGCATCTCCACCATCCTCAAGTACGTCACCTGGATGATGATCCCGACCTCCATCGGCCTGATCATCAGCCAGCTGATCGTCAAGGACAACAACCTCAAGGAGGCCATCGCCCGGACCGTCGGCGGCATCGTCCCGATGATCCCCGAGGGCCTCGTCCTCCTCACCTCCGTCGCCTTCGCCATCGGCGTCATCCGGCTCGGCCGCAAGCAGTGCCTGGTCCAGGAACTCCCCGCCATCGAGGGCCTCGCCCGCGTCGACGTCGTCTGCCTCGACAAGACGGGCACCCTCACCGAGGGCGGCATGGACGTCACCGAGTGCCGCCCGCTCGGCGGCGCGGACGTTCCGTACGTCAAGAAGGTGCTCGGCGCGCTCGGCGAGAGCGACCCGCGGCCCAACGCCAGCCTCCAGGCGATCATCGACGCGTACCCGGACAGCGCCGAGTGGCGCTGCACCGAGTCCCTGCCCTTCTCCTCCGCCCGCAAGTACAGCGGCGCCAGCTTCAGCGAGGGCGACGGCGAGAACAACACCTGGCTGCTCGGCGCCCCCGACGTGCTGCTCCCGGCCGGAGACCCGGCGCTGGACGAGATCAACGCGCTCAACGAGCAGGGCCTGCGTGTCCTCCTGCTCGGCCGCACCACCCGCGAACTCGACGACCCGGCCGTGGCCACCGGGGTCAGGCCCACCGCCCTGATCGTCCTGGAGCAGCGGCTGCGCCCCGACGCCGCCGACACCCTGCGCTACTTCGCGGACCAGAACGTCAAGGCCAAGGTCATCTCCGGCGACAACGCGGTCTCGGTCGGCGCGGTCGCCGGCAAGCTGGGCCTGCCCGGCGCGGAGAACACCGTCGACGCGCGGACGCTGCCCACCGACCGGGACGAGATGGCGGAGGTCCTCGACGCGAACGCCGTCTTCGGGCGCGTCACCCCGCAGCAGAAGCGCGACATGGTCGCCGCCCTCCAGTCCAGGGGCCACACGGTCGCGATGACCGGCGACGGCGTGAATGACGTGCTCGCGCTCAAGGACGCCGACATCGGCGTCTCGATGGGATCGGGCTCGGAGGCCACCCGCGCCGTCGCCCAGATCGTGCTCCTGAACAACAGCTTCTCCACCCTGCCCTCGGTGGTCGCCGAGGGCCGCCGGGTCATCGGCAACATCACCCGCGTCGCCACCCTCTTCCTCACGAAGACGGTCTACTCGGTGCTGCTGGCCATCCTGGTGGTCTGCTCCCAGGTCGAGTACCCGTTCCTGCCGCGCCACCTGACGCTGCTGTCCACGCTGACCATCGGCATCCCGGCCTTCTTCCTGGCCCTGGCCCCGAACAAGGAGCGGGCCAGGCCGCACTTCGTGAAACGCGTGATGCGCTACGCCATCCCCGGCGGTGTCATCGCGGCCGTCGCCTGCTTCGTGACGTACCTGATCGCGCGCCACCACTACACCGGACCCGACTCCCTCAAGGCCGAGACCAGCGCCGCGACGCTGGCGCTGTTCCTGACCTCGATGTGGGTGCTGGCGATCATCGCCCGCCCGTACACGTGGTGGCGGGTCGGCCTGGTCGGCGCGATGGGCGGAGCCTTCCTGATCGTCCTCGTCGTGCCCTGGCTGCAGGAGTTCTTCCAGCTCAAGCTGGAGGGTGCCGTGATGCCGTGGACGGCGGTGGGCATCGCCGCCGCCGCGGCCGCCCTGATCGAGTTCACCTTCCGCTGGGTGGACCGCAGGTTCCCGGCGTAGCCCCGCTGGAGACCGGGCCGATCCGCCGTCCCTCAGGCCGCCAGGGCGTGCTCCGCGCGGGCCGCGATACGGGAGCGCAGGCCCAGCATCGCCGCCGCGGCGAGCAGTCCGGCGACCAGGGCCGTCCACCACAGGGCCGCCGGGCCGAGGCCGGTGTAGAGGGTGACGCCCGCGGTGAGGGCGGCGAAGCGGCTGACGCCCCAGGTCCAGCTGAAGGCGCCCTGGTAGCGGCCGCGGGCGGTGGCCGGGGCCAGGTTCGCCACCACCGAGGCGGCGATTCCGGCGACGGAGAGCTCGCCGAGCGACCAGACGGTCACCGAGACCACGTACCCGGCCACCGAGTCCGCGAGTCCGGTCAGCGCCACTCCGACGGTGATCAGCGCACCGCCGGCGGCGTACACCGGCAGCTGCGGCAGCGCGGCCAGGCGGGCCGTCACGAAGGGCTGGAGCGCCACCACCAGAACGGCGTTGACCGCCGCCAGGGCCCCGTACACCACCGGGGAGAGTCCGCTGTCGCGGACGGCCATCGGCAGCGCCACCTCGGTCAGTGAGTACACGAACAGTTGGATGCCGAGGACCGGGAGCAGGGCGAGCAGCAGCCGGTCGCGCAGGACGACCCCGTAGCCCAGGCCCGCGGACTTCTCCTGAGCGGTGCGGGCCGGCTCGCGCAGCCGGGTCGCGACCACGGCCGCGTAGACGAGCGCCGTGCCGGCGTCGACGGCGAAGAGCAGCCAGTACCCGTGCGCGGCCAGGAAACCGCCGAGGACGCCGGCAGCGGCCGTGCCGATGTTGACCCCCCAGCCGAACAGCGCGTACGCCCGCTGGCGCCATCCGGTGTCCACGGAGTCGGCCAGCAGCGCGTACGCGGCGGGCCCGACGGTGGCCCCGGCGGCGCTGAGCAGCAGGGCCGACGCGGCCATCGTCCAGATGCCCGGCGCCAGGAACAGCGCGCCCTGCGCGAAGGCGGAGCCGACGAGCCCGATCAGCATCGTGGGGCGGCGGCCGATCCGGTCGGCCAGCAGTCCGCCGATGGCCGGGCCGAGCAGGTTGCCGGCGCCCAGGGCGCCGAGGACGAAGGAGATGTCGGAGCCGGTGATGCCGCGGTCGGCCAGCAGGAAGACCAGGAACGGGGTGACGAGGTAGCCGAGCCGGTTGACGACCGTGCCGGCGAACAGGGTCCAGACGACGGGCGGGAGACCGCGGAAGGAGGAAGGCATGGGAGGAGCCTGTTCCCCCACCGCCGTATGCCCTAGTGATTAAGGTGGGACCGAATCCATCGAGAACACGGGGGCGGCGCATGGAGTACGCACTGACATTCTCCGCGGCGGACCTGGCGAAGACCCGCTTCGCGGTGTCCCCCATGTGGGAGATCGTCACCAGTTTCCGGCTGCTGAGGAACGAGGCCGAGCCCCCGCTGCACCGCGGCTGGGCCGCTCAGGTGAGGCCGCGGCTGGTGCGGTCGGGCCTGGACCGGGGCTGGCTGGCCGCCCTGATCCCGGGCGACGGCTACCTCGCGGACTTCCTCAACCCGACTCCCGCCGGGCCCTTCCCCGAACTCTCCGCCGAGTTGGAGGCCATCCGCCGCAGTACTCCGGAACAGGTGCGCTCCGACCTCGACGAGCTCGCGCGCAAGTCCCGCCGTCCGTCACCGCGCCTGCGGCTGCTCCACGAGGAGCCCGGGGCGGTGCTGGAGAAGGTCACCGAAGAGATCGAGACGTACTGGGAGTTCGCGCTCGCCCCCTACTGGTCGCGGGTCCGGCAGCTGCTGGAGGCGGACGTCTTCCACCGGGCCCGGCAGGTCGCCGAGCACGGCGCGGCCCACGTCCTGAACGAACTCCACGACTCCGTCCGCTGGGACGAGGGAACGCTGCGCATGGTCCGGCGCCAGTGCGCCCTGCAGCAGAACGAAGCGGGCGCGGGCCTCCTGCTCGTGCCCTCGGCCTTCGCCTGGCCCCGCGTACTGACCCGCTCGGTGGCGCCAGAGCCGGCCCAACTGGCCTACCCCGCACGGGGAATCGGCACTCTGTGGGAGCCCAGGGCGGCCAAGGCCACCGACGCGGTCGCCGCCGTCCTCGGCCGCTCCCGGACCCTGCTCCTCGCCGAACTGGACACCCCGGCCTCCACGACCCAACTGGCCCGGCACAGCGGCCTGTCCGCCGCCGCCGTCTCCCAGCACCTGATGGCGCTGCGCAACGCGGGCCTGGTCACCGGCCACCGCGCCGGCCGCTCCGTGCTGTACGCCCGCACGGCCGTCGCGGACGCGCTCCTGACCCCGGCGGGCTGAACCCCGGGGGCACGGACGGCCACGCCGGTGATGCCGCGCCGGGCGGACACGATCAGTCGAACCAGCGGTCCCGGGCCAGTTCCGCCGTCCGGGAGGGGTCCTCCAGGAGGGCCGCGACCTCGAAGCGGCGCGGCCACTGGCCCGCCGCCCAGGCGAGAGCCGCCGCCACGCCCTCCAGGGTGGACGCGTGCAGGGTGCCGTCCGGGGTGCGGCGCCAGTCGAGTTCGATGCCGCCCGCCAGGAGTTCCCCGTGCTCCACGTACCGGTCCGGGGTGGCCGGGCCGAGGAGGTGCAGGACCGACTCGGGGACCTCGTGCTCCTCGCCCTCGGTGGTGACCTCCGCCGGGACCGTCTCCGAGAGCCGGCGGACCTGGAACAGCTCCGCCAGGTCGGCGGCCCGGGACGGGGCCACGGGCAGGAGCGGGAGACCGGCCGTCAGCGGCAGCAGGTCCGGGGCGTCCGCGATCACCGCGTCGGCCGCGTCCACCACGACCACCTCGCCGTCGACGACCGCGCGCAGTTCGTCGGGCAGGGTGACCTGTTCGGGGTCCAGATCCGCCAGGGCCCCGTACAGGGCGTGCAGCTGGCGTCCGCCGACCTCGCGCTCGGGGTCGGCGAGGCGGCCCAGGAGCTCGGCCGCGCCGCCGGGTTCGTCCAGCAGGGCGGGCACGCTGGTGCGTACGCCGAGCGCCCGCAGGACCTGCTCGTCCTCGAAGCCGGTGGCGTCCGCCGGGGTGTAGAGGCCCGCCAGCAGCGGGTCGCCGCCCGCCGCGCGCAGCCCCGCCGGGCGCCGGCCGTCCAGGACCGGGTGGTCGCGCAGCCACCAGGCGGTGTACGGGCGCACGGACCGGGTGGTGCCGTCCGGGAGCAGGACCCGGACGGGCTGGGTCAGGGCGTCGCGCAGCGGGGGCTGGGCGAGCATGGCCAGCGCCTGGGGCCAGCAGTCGTCGTCGACCAGGTCGAGGTCCCGTACGGCGACCAGCTCGGTGGCGACCGGCGGGACCGGGGTGTCCGGGAGCTGGTCCAGGACGTCCTCGCACCACACGTCTACGGCGTCCAGCAGACCGGCGTCGTCGGGCTCGGCGAAGTCCCCGTCGCGGGGCTCCAGTTCATCGGGGTCCAGGACCACGTCGGTGGCGCGGACCAGCTGGAACTCGGCCAGGACCCCGACGGCGGTGAGGGTCTGCGCGTCCCAGCGCTCCACCAGCTCGGCGTCCACGTACGGGATCTCGTCCTCGCGGACGACGGAGGCCAGCGGGGAGCCGGGGAGCAGGAGCTCGCCGGCCGGGGTCGGCTCGCCGTCCTCGTCGGGCAGGGCGAGCGCGCCCAGCCACGGCTCGTCGCCGGGTGAGAGCTCGGCGTCGCGGACCAGCCCGAGGACGATGTCGGCGAGTTCCGCGGAGTCGAGCGCGTCCTCGTCCCAGATCTCCCCGGAGTCCAGGGAGGCCGCGACGGCCGCCCGCACCTGCGGGGTGGTCAGCACGGCGCGCGGGCCCGCCGGGAGCGCGCCGAGCTTCTCCAGCAGCGGGTGCACCGCGTCCGGGTGGGCCACCTTCAGGCCGAGCCGCGCCAGCATTTCGGGGCTGCTCGTCCGCGGGGTGTCCGCGCCGGGCAGCAGGATGTGCCGGGGTCCGATCGCGGTGCGCCCGTCGGCCAGCGGCACCGGGAGGCCGGAGAGCCGGTCGGGATCGACGCCCGCGAGGCTGTCGTAGAGCCGGTGCCACCAGTCGGGGGTGCGTTCGATGCCCGCGATCCGCTCGATGGCCTCGCCCAGCGGCAGCCGGCCCACCCCGAGGGTGCGCAGTTCGGGGCGGCGTTCCAGCCCGGCCGGGAGCAGGGTCGGCAGCACCTCCGCGAGGACCCGTACGGTGTCGGCGCCCGCGCCCTCCACCACCTCGGCCTCGAAGGGGCGTAGGGCGGCGCGCTCCAGCGGCTCCCCCTCCGCCGGCTCCTCGGGCGGTGCGGCGGGAGCGAGGAAGGCCGTACGGGGCAGCCGCGTCAGGACGGCCCCGCGCAGGGCCCCGTCGAGCTCGCCCTTGCCGAGCGGACCGGGTACGAGGTCCACGAGCGCGGTGCTCACCGGGTCCCAGGAGCCGAGCAGTTCGGCGTAGGCGTCGGCCGCGCGCTCCACCAGGAAGTCGGTCAGCGGCCCCGGCGCGGGGTGGCGGCGGGTGGTGTCCAGCGGCAGGGTCGCGATGAGCAGCGCCGGGATGCCCAGCGGTTCGTCGGTCGGGGTCGGCGCGTGCACCACGGCCGCCGTGGCGGGGCGGACGGGAGCGCCTTCGGCGTCGACGGGCACCGACCAGGACACCGCCCAGACGGGCCGCAGCCGTTCCTCGACGGGACGGTCGGCGAGCAGTGCCTTCTCGATGGGGCCGGAGTGGCGGACGGTGCGCCAGCGCTTGGTGTCCGAAGCGGAGTCGGCGATGACGGTGTACGGGCCCTCGGTGCGGCGCGACAGGGTCCGCACGCCCCCGGAGGGGGTGTCCACGACGACCTCGGCCAGCCCGGGCAGGGTCAGCAGCAGGGCGTCGTCGACGGCGGCGAGCAGCCGCTGGGCCAGGTCCTCGGCGGCGGCGTCGCGCAGCGGCAGGACCACGACGGTGTCGTAGTCCTCGGGCGCGGTTCCCTCGGCGGGCAACGGGAGCCGCAGCAGCGGGACGTGGCCGTCGCGGCGGCGCAGCTCGTCACTGAGTCCGGGGCTGCCGACGCACGCGCCGCGCGCCAGCTCGCGGGCCTCGGCCAGCGACCAGCGGACCCCGCCGTGCCGGCCGAGGACGGCGGGCTCGTCGGAGACGGCGAGGACGGCGGCGAAGCCGACGCCGAAGCGGCCGACGCTGCCGGCGGAGTCGTCCCGCTTGGCGGAGGCGCGCAGGGTGGACAGCGATTCCACACCGGTGGCGTCCAGCGGGGCACCGGTGTTGGCCACGGCGAGCACCGCGTGGCCGTCGGGCTGATCGGTGCCCGCGTGCAGGGTGAGCCGCAGCCGGCCGGGGACCCCGGCGCGGGCGGCCGCGTCGGCGGCGTTCTGCGCGAGCTCGACGACGAGCCGGTCGCGGTAGCCGCCGAGCGCCAGGTCCTCCTCGGCGTTGGCGTCCTCGCGGAACCGGGCCGGACCCGCGCCCCAGGCGTCGAGCACCCCGCGCCGCAGCCGGGCCGTGCCGAAGGGGTCCACGCCGTCCTGTGCCGCCGTCACTCGCACGCTCACGCCGCTGCCTCCAAGCTGTACCGCGCTGTACGGCACCCACCGAACACCGGATGCCGAGGTCCTGAAGGTATCGCGTACGGCAGCACCCGACTCCACGAGGCCGTCGGCGTCGCGGCTCAGGCACACTGCATGGGTCGGATTCGGCCTATCTATGAGGTGCCCATGATTACGCTCACCAAGGAAGACGGCCCGGCGGACCTGGGTGGTGTGACCCATCTGTCCATCGGAGTCTCCTGGGACCCCACCGCCGGCAGCAGCGGTGGCCTGATGGGCAAGTTCAAGCGGAAGACCGGAACGGACCTTGACCTGATCGCGATCGCGATGCAGGGGGCGGACCCGGTCCGTCTCGCGGGCCTCGACTCCCTGGACCCGATGGGCAACGGCTCGCTGGTCCACAGCGGGGACAACCAGACCGGGCACGGCGAAGGCGACGACGAGACGGTGACCGTCGAGTTCGCCCGGATACCGGGGAACGTCACGTCCATCGTCTTCGTCGCCGCCGCGTACAAGAAGGGCAGTTCCTTCCAGAGCGCGCGCAACATCAGCTTCAAGGTGTACGACGCCACGGGCGGCTCGAGCCAGCAGGTCGCCGACATCTGGCCGAGCCTGCTCGGCACCGACAACGGCTGCGCCGTGGCCAAGGCGGTCCGGGACGGCGCGAGCTGGAAGCTGCAGGTCATCAACCAGACCGGCAAGATCAAGCCGGGCGACGAGCAGGCCCTCATGCGCTTCGCCATCAGCAAGTAACGGGAGGGGTCGGGCTATTCCTGTCCGACGAGGTGCGCGAACACCACGACGTTGGCGTCCCAGTGGCGGTCCTTGGTGAGGTCGCCGCCGCAGGTGATGATGCGGAGCTCCGCCTTGCCGTGGGTGTCCCCGTAGACCTTGTCGGTCGGGAACCGGTCCTTCTTGAACGTGTCGACCGTGTCGACCTCGAAGACGGCGGTGCTGCCGTCGTCGCGGTGGACCTCGATCTTCTCGTCCTTCTTCAGCTTCTTGAGGTTGTAGAAGACGGCCTCGGGCGTCCGGGGGGTGTCCATGTGCCCGACGATGGCGGCCGCGCCCTTCTCCCCGGGGGTCGGGCCGTCCTTGTACCAGGCCGCGTCCTCGGGCTTGGCGAAGTCGGGCTCCCGCATGACGCCCTGGGCGTCGAGTCCGACGGTGTCGAGCGGGGCGTCGACCTTGATGTCCGGGATCACGATGCGGTCCGGGACGGAGGGCTTCAGCACCGAAGCGGCCTTGGCGTCGGCCGGGTTGTTCTTGACCGTGGCGCCGTCGCCGCCCGAGGAGCAGGCCGTCGCGAGGCAGACCGTGAGGACCGACGCGCCCGCCAGGGCGGCCACGCGCGCTGCGCGGCCGC
Source organism: Streptomyces sp. NBC_00435 (assembly GCF_036014235.1). Classification (GTDB taxonomy): domain Bacteria; phylum Actinomycetota; class Actinomycetes; order Streptomycetales; family Streptomycetaceae; genus Streptomyces. Next base: position 3,829,597 of record NZ_CP107924.1, on the reverse strand, counting down.
TCCGGCGGGGGGCGCGGGCAGAAGTGGACTGCTCAGCCATTGTCTGCGGCATCCGAGGGGACCCAGCCGAGGGGGGCCTGGCCGGTGTTGACGGAACCCTTGGGGGTCTTGTGCTGGTCCGGGGTGACCGGGGACGGCTTCGGCTTCGGGGTACCGGTGGCGTCGGTGGAGAACTTCACGGTGTCGAACTTCTTGCCGCCCGCGAAGGCGTCGACGCCGTAGTAGCCGGACTTGACGTTCTTGGAGACGACCGCGGTGCCGGTCCAGACGCCCTTGCCGTCGTTCTTCAGGTTGACTTGGCCGCCGAAGGCGTCGGACGTGATGAACGCGCTCTTCTCGTTCGGCGCCGTCTTGATGGTGACCTGGATCTTGTCACCGGGCTTGCCGCTGTCCTTGGACAGGCTGAGCGTGGACTCCGTCGGCTTCGGGGCGTCGGACTTGACGGTCAGCTCCGCGGTGGCCTGGAGCTTCTCGCCCTTGGGGCCCGTGCCGGTGAGGGAGACGCCGTAGGTGCCGGCGGGGACCTCGGCGACCTTGGCGGTGGCGCCGCGGCCGTCGGTCATCTTCACGTCGTCCAGGGCCTTGGACGAGATGGAGAGGTTCGTCGAGCCGTCCGGGACCTCCATCGAGAGCTGGATGGAGTCGCCCGGCTTGGCCGAGGAGGTGGACAGCTTCAGGGCCACCGGCGCGGCGTGGGGGGCGGTGCTGGGGCTGCTCGAGGCCGTGGGGGTGGCATCGGCGGCGAACGCGACGGTGGGGACCGCCAGGGCCATCGACGAGGCGAGGGCGATCGCCGAGAGGGTGAGTGCCTTGCGCATGGGGTTCCTCCTGAACGGGCCGGGGTTCATTCCCGGCACACCAGACATGAGGGACACCCTGGGGTGCTTGGTTGCGGCCCTTCCGGGGGCCGCGGGAGGCCCCTGCCGAAGGTCCCGGCGGGGGAAACCGCAGGCGGCGGGGCCGATCGGGATCTTCCGTTTGCGGGCTCTTTGCCCCGATTTTTGGGACCAAGGTCCCGGGGTCCTTCAGGACTTCCCCGGCAAATGACGGAGCCCCCGGTGACGAACTGTCACCGGGGGCTCCGGAGCGTGTCGGGAGTCCGACGGTCAGAGGTTCTCGATGACGTAGTCGACGCACGCGGTCAGCTTCTGCACGTCCGCCGGGTCGATCGCCGGGAACATCGCGATACGGAGCTGGTTGCGGCCGAGCTTGCGGTAGGGCTCGGTGTCCACGATGCCGTTGGCACGCAGCACCTTGGCGACCGCGGCCGCGTCGATGTCGTCCGAGAAGTCGATCGTGCCGATCACGGCGGAACGCTGGGCGGCGTCCGTGACGAACGGGTTCGCGTACTTCGACGCCTCCGCCCAGCCGTACAGGTTGGCCGCGCTGGCCGCCGTACGCCCGGTCGTGAACTCCAGGCCGCCCTGGCTGTTCATCCACTCCAGCTGCTCGTTTAGCAGGAACAGGGTGGAGAGCGCCGGGGTGTTGTACGTCTGGTTCTTCAGCGAGTTGTCGATCGCCGTCGGCAGCGAGAAGAACTCCGGGATGTGCCGGCCGGAGGCGTGCACGCGGGCCGCGCGCTCCAGGGCCGCCGGGGAGAACGCCGCCAGCCACAGGCCGCCTTCGGAGGCGAAGGACTTCTGCGGGGCGAAGTAGTAGACGTCGGTCTCGGTGATGTCCACCGGCAGGCCGCCGGCGCCCGAGGTCGCGTCCACCAGGACGAGTGCCCCCTCGTCGGCGCCCGCGACGCGCTTGATCGGCGCCGCCACACCCGTCGAGGTCTCGTTGTGGGTGTACGCGTAGACGTCCACGCCCGCCTCCGCCACCGGCTCCGGGTGCGTACCCGGCTCGGAGGAGATCACGGACGGCGCGTCCAGCCACGGCGCGGACTTCGCGGCCGAGGCGAACTTGGAGGAGAACTCACCGAAGGTGAGGTGCTGCGACTTCCGCTCGATGAGACCGGCCGTCGCGATGTCCCAGAAGGCGGTGGAGCCGCCGTTGCCCAGGATCACCTCGTAGCCCTCGGGGAGGGAGAAGAGGTCCCGGAGGCCCTGGCGCACCGAGCCGACCAGGTTCTTGACCGGGGCCTGGCGGTGTGATGTTCCGAGCAGGGAGGTACCGGTGGCGGCGAGGGCGTCCAGCGCCTCGATCCGCACCTTGGAGGGGCCCGCGCCGAAGCGTCCGTCGGCGGGCTTGATGTCAGCGGGAATCTGGATCTCAGCCACGAGCGGAGCGTATCGGGTCCGGGTCCGGGTCTCTCGCGCACGTCCACCCGATGAGATGACGCGGCGTCGCGGCAGGGGGTGGGAGGGTGTCCCGTGTGACGTCACCCGGGGAACTCGAACGGACACTGCGGGCGAACCTGCGCGGCGGGGTGGACTTCGGTGCCGCCGCGCGGGCCCTGGCCACCATGGACGCCTCGAACTACCGCCGCGTCCCCCTCGGCGTGGTCACCCCGCGCGACGCCGGGGACGTGGCCGCCGCGCTCGAGGTGTGCGCGCGGGCGGGCGTCCCGGTCGTCCCGCGCGGCGGCGGCACCTCCATCGCCGGCCAGGCCACCGGGACCGGGGTGGTCCTGGACCTGACCCGCCACATGAACGCCCTGGTCTGCCTCGACCCCGGTTCCCGGACCGCCGTGGTCCAGCCCGGCCTGGTCCTCGACCGGCTGCGGGACGCGGCGCGCCCGCACGGGCTGACCTTCGGGCCGGACCCCTCCACGCACTCCCGCTGCACGCTCGGCGGGATGATCGGCAACAACGCGTGCGGGGCCCACTCCGTGGCCTGGGGGACCACGGCCGACAACGTGGCGGAGCTCGCGGTCACGGCGTACGGGGGCTCCTCGTACCGGGCGGCCACCGGCTGGACGGGTGCGCCGCCCGGGCTGCGGGAGCTGGTGGCGGCGAACCTCGCGGTCCTGCGCACCGGCATGGCCGGGGGTTTCTCCCGGCGCATCTCGGGCTACGGGGACCTGGACGCGCTCCTCCCCGAACGGGGTGTGCAGCTCGCCCGGGCGTTCTGCGGGAGCGAGGGCACGCTCGGGGTGGTGACCGAGGCGGTCGTACGACTGGTGGAGACTCCGCGCGCCCCGGTGCTCGCGGTGCTCGGGTACGCCGACGAGAGCGCGGCGGCCGACGCGGCGGCGGGCCTGCTGGGGCACGGTCCGCTGACGGTGGAGGGCATGGCGGCCGATCTGGTCGGGGACCGGCCGGGGAACGCGCCGGGACTGCCGAGGGGCGGTGCCTGGCTGTTCGTGGAGATGCGGGACGAGGGCGCGGCGCGTCCGCTCCTGCGGTCCTGCGACGCGGTCGACAGCCTGCTGATCACGGATCCGGCGGAGCAACGGGCGCTGTGGCGGATCCGCGAGGACGCGGCTGGCACGGCCACGCGGATGCCCGACGGGGCGATGGCCTGGCCCGGGTGGGAGGACTGCGCGGTCCCGCCCGCGAGGCTCGGCGGCTACCTGCGGGAGTTCCGGGCCCTGCTGGCCGCACACGGGCTGCGCGGATCCCCGTACGGCCACTTCGGCGAGGGCTGCGTGCACGTCCGCATCGACTTCGACCTGGTGACGGCGGGAGGCGTGGCGCGCTTCCGCTCCTTCTCCTCGGACCTGGCCGACCTGGTGGTCGCGCACGGCGGCTCGCTCTCGGGGGAGCACGGGGACGGGCAGGCGCGGGCGGAGCTGCTGCCGCGGATGTACGGACCCCAGGTGATCGCGCTCTTCGAGTCCTACAAGCGGGTGTGGGATCCGGCGGGCGGCATGAACCCCGGGATCCTGGTCCGCCCGGCGCGCCTGGACGAGAACCTCCGCTTCGCGGTGCTGCCGTCCTCGGACTTCGCCGCGGAGGTCGCCCGCTGCGTGGGAGTGGCGAAGTGCCGGTCCGCGGAAGTCGGCGGGCCGGGGGTGATGTGCCCGTCGTACCGGGCCACGGGGGAGGAGCGGCACTCCACGCGCGGCCGGGCGCGGCTGCTGCACGAGATGCTGGCCGGGGAGATCGTGACGGACGGCTGGCGCTCGGCGGAGGTCGCCGAGGCGCTGGACCTGTGCCTGGGCTGCAAGGGGTGCCGCAGCGACTGCCCGGTGGGCGTGGACATGGCCGCGTACAAGGCGGAGTTCCTCCACCGCCACTGGTCCGGCCGGCTGCGCCCGCTGTCCCACTACGTCCTGGGCGGCCTGCCGGCGCTGCTGAGGGCGGTGGCCGCGCTGAGACTGGCCCGCCCGCTGAACCTCCTGTCCCGCTTCCTGCGCGTCCCCGGCCTCGAGCCCGCCCGGCCCCTGCCGAAGCTGGCGCCGAGGCCCTTCACCGGGGGCTGGGGCCGTCCCGGGGCGCGCACCACGGGTCCGGGGCGGAGCCCCAGGGGGTCCGGGGCGCGGTCCCGGGGGACGGTGGAAGGGCGGGTAGGGGAGAGCACCCCGCAGGGGCCGCCGGGGCTGGAGCCCGGGGCCGGGTCGGGGGGCGCGCCCGGGGCCGTTGTCACGGTGTGGCCGGACACATTCACGGAGCACCTCGCCCCCGAGGCCGGCCACGCGGCCGTCCGCGTGCTGCGGGCCGCCGGGCTGGAGCCCGTACTCCCCGCCGGCGGCCCCGTCTGCTGCGGGCTGACGTACGTCTCCACCGGCCGTCTCGACCGCGCCCGCAGGGTCCTGCGCCGCACCCTGGACGCCGTGGGCGACCCGCGGGGACCCGTCACCGTCCTCGAACCGAGCTGCGCGGCGGCGCTCCGCACCGATCTGCCCGCCCTCCTCCCGGAGGACCCGCGCGCGCACCGCCTCGCCGCCGCCGTCCGTACCTTCGCCGAGACCCTGGAGGAGTACGCCCCGCACTGGCAGCCACCCCGCCTCGACCGGCCGGTCACCGGCCAGACCCACTGCCACCAGCACGCCGTCCTCGGCGACGCCCCGGACCGGCGGCTCCGCGAGCGCGCCGGGCTCACCGGTGAGCTCAGCGGCGGCTGCTGCGGCCTCGCGGGGAACTTCGGGTTCGAGCCGGGCCACCACGAGGTCTCCGTGGCCTGCGCCGAGGAACAGCTCCTGCCGTCGCTGCGCGCGGCCGCCCCTGGCACCGAGGTCCTGGCGGACGGATTCTCCTGCCGGACCCAGATCGCGCAGCTGGCCGGCGGCCGGGCCCGCCACCTGGCGGAGGTACTGGCCGAGGCCCTGCCCGAAGCCCCGGCCGGGGGGCAGCCACCCCGGACGTAACCGGATGTAAGGCAAAACACGGACGCACGGTCCTTACCTAGCGCCTAATCTGGATAAATGGCCGCACCCACCTCCCCCGCACCTACGACCGCACCCCCGACGGCGCCCGCGACCTCGGCCGCGCCTGTGACCACGGCCGGATCCGCACCCGCACCCGCACCCGCACCCGCACCCGCATCCGCATCCGTGGACGGCTCCTTCCGGGCGCGCTTCGGCCCCGTCGCACTGGTGGTCACGGCGGGCGTCTCGGTGCAGTTCGGTGCGGCCCTCGCGGTCATGCTGATGCCGAGGGCCGGCGCGGCGGGAGTGGTCACGCTGCGGCTCGCGGCGGCCGCGCTCGTCCTGCTGCTCGTCTGCCGGCCCAAGGTGCGCGGGCACTCCCGTTCCGACTGGATGACCGTGGTGTGGTTCGGCGTGACCATGGCCGGCATGAACGGCCTCTTCTACCAGGCCATCGAACGCATCCCGCTCGGCCCCGCCGTCACCCTGGAGGTGCTCGGCCCGCTCGTGCTGTCCGTCGCCGTCTCGCGCCGCCTGATGAACCTGCTGTGGGCCGGTCTGGCGCTGGCCGGCGTGGTCCTGCTGTCCACCCACGGCGGCGGCGGCCTCGGCGGACTCGATCCGCTGGGCGCGGCCTTCGCGCTCGGCGCGGGCGGCATGTGGGCGGCGTACATCGTCTTCAACGCACGGACCGGGCGCCGGTTCCCGCAGGCGGACGGGCTGGCGCTGGCGATGGCCGTGGCCGCCGTGCTCTCGCTCCCCCTCGGCGTGATCGAGGCGGGCTCGGCGCTGCTGCTCCCGAGCACGCTGGCACTCGGACTCGGCGTGGCGGTGCTGTCCTCGGTGCTGCCCTACACGCTGGAGCTGCTGGCCCTGCGCAGGCTGCCGGCACCGACCTTCGCGATCCTGATGAGCCTGGAGCCGGCCATCGCGGCGACGGCGGGCTTCCTGGTACTGAACCAGGCGATGTCGGCGCTCGACGCGGCGGCGATCGCGCTGGTCATCACGGCGAGCATCGGCGCGGTCCGCTCGCAGACCCGCCAGGGGCGGCGCGCCCGGGCGGTGGAGCCCCCGGTCTGAGGGGCCGGGCCGGGGCGCGCTCGTAGCGGCCCGCCCGGGATGCCCGTCGCGGCCGCGGGCGTCCCGGCGTGCTCCCGCTCCAGGTACCGGACGGCCTCGGGCACCTCGCTCAGCGGCTACGTGCGGTCGACGGCCCGGGTGAGTCGGCCGGAGTCGGCGGGCGCCGCCAGCTTCTCCCCGGTCGGCTTGCCGTGAGGACGAGCAGCCGCTGGCGGGTGAAGCGCGACAGCGCCTGCCCCTTGAGGACGTTCAGTTCCAGATGACGTCGCTGTTCGTGTGCGGTGCCGTGTCCGCGTGCTGGACGTTCGCCTCGACGTGGGTGGCCGCCGTCGGCCAGTCCGAGGATCGGGCGGCGGGCGCGGAGCCGGCGCCGGTCCCGGCGGAGTCCCCGTCCGGGTGGCCCGCGCCCCAGCCGCTCGCCATGACCACGCCCAGTGCGAGGGTGCTCAGCGCGGCGGTCGCGAAGTACATCCGAGGAGATGTCATGCGCGGAGCATTCCAGCCCGCGGTGGCGGAGGGAACCCCTCGACCACGGCCGCGTCTCGACGACGTCCGAAGCCGCGCCCCAGGCCCGTTTCCGAGCGATCACGGACCCGGCCCGGCCGGTCCCGCGGGGCGCGGCGGGGCATGCGCGCCGGGCCGGGCCGGGCCGGGGCGCGGGTCACGGGTCGCGGGTCAGGCCTGGGTTCCCGTTCCCGTTCCGAATCCGGTTCCGGCCGGTGCCGGGAGCGTCTCGGGGCCCTGCCCGGCCCCGGCCGGCAGCGCCCCGTACCGGGCCGCAGTCGTGGCGGCGGCCGTGCCGATGCGGCGGCGCAGCGGGAGCGGGGAGAGCACTTCCGCCTCGGTGCCCAGCTCCAGGAACTGGGCCTCCGCGTGCGCCTGCGACTCGATCGGCAGTACCGCCCGCGTCCACCCGGGCAGATCGGGGTCCGGGATCCCGGTGGCCACCAGGGCCTTCGCCTGCGCGCCGGTCAGCCGGGCCGCCCCGCGCGCGGACACCCGTACCTCTGCCTCCTCCGGGTGCAGCCGCTCGTGGAACTCCGCCTGGGTCCGCCGCCAGTGGGCGGCCAGCTCGAAGCCCTCCGGGAGTACGCATTCCCCGCCCGTCTCCCGTACCGACAGGACCTGGTCGACCCGGTAGGTGTACGGACCGGAGAGCGCTGCCGCCCCACCCGCCGCCGCGCCCCTCGTAGGCCCCGCGGCCCCTGCTCCGGCAGAGTCCGCCGAACCCACTGCCTCCGGCGGCTCCGCCGTCCCCGCGACCAGGTACCAGCGCCCCGCCTTCAGGACCAGGCCGTAGGGGGCCAGGTGCCGGTGCACCTCGTGGGGGGCCTTCCATCGGCGGTAGCGGACTTCGATCACCCGCCCCCGCCACACCGCGTCCGCGATCCGCCCCAGGTGCGGGGTCTCCTCGTGCTCCGCGTACCAGCCGGGCGCGTCCAGGTGGAACCGCAGCCGCATCCGGTCGGCCTGCGCACGCAGTTCCGCGGGCAGGGCCGCGCGCAGTTTCAGCTGGGCCGTGGACAGGGCCCGGCCGAGGCCGAGTTCGGCGGCCGGACCGGGCATCGAGGTGAGGAACAGGGCCTCGGCCTCGCCCGGTACCAGGCCGGTGAGGCGGGTGCGGTAGCCGTCGAGGAGTTGGTAGCCGCCGCTGTGGCCGGCATCGCCGTACAGCGGGACACCGGTGGCGGCCAGCGCCTCCGCGTCGCGGTAGACCGTACGGACCGACACCTCCAGCTCCCCGGCGAGCTCGGCGGCGGTCATCCGGCCCCTGGTCTGGAGCAGGAGCAGGATCGAGAGCAGTCGGCTTGACTTCATGCGCACTCCACTGACACAGGATGTCAGTGGAGTGCTCCTACGGTTCCCCCATCAGCACGGAGAACACTTGGGGAGAGCGCACATGAACGGCTTCGGCTTCGGTTTCGACTTCCTCGTCGGCATCTGGGACGTGTCCAACCGCTGGCTCGTCGACTTCCTCGACGCGGACAGCGGGTGGGAGGAGTTCCCGGCGGTGTCCCGGGCCACCCGCCACTTCGACGGCGGCGCGAGCTTCGACGAGATCGAGTTCCCGACGAAGGGGTTCGCGGGACTGACGCTGCGGCTCTACGACCCCGAGCGCGAGCAGTGGACCCTGAACTGGGCTAGCCGCCGGACCGGGACCCTCTTCCCGCCCGTCGCCGGAAGCTTCGGCCCGGCCCCGGGCACGGGCGTCTTCGAGGGCGAGGACACGTACGACGGCAAGGCGGTCCTGGTGCGGTTCGTGTGGTCGCGCACGGACACGGACTCCCCGCGCTGGGAGCAGTTCTTCTCGGCCGACGGGGGCACGAGCTGGGTCCACAACTGGACGATGGACTTCAGCCGCGCGGCGGCTGCCGGCGCCGACGACTGATCCCGGGCGTCGGCCCGGAGGCGGGTGGCCGAGTAGTCCCGTAGCCGCGGAGACCCGCGGCCGCGCCCCGCGTCAGAGCAGCTCCAGCACCCTGCCCAGTCCGCTCGGCCGCTGCCCGACGGGCAGGTGCTCGACCAGTACGACCCGGCATCCCAGCGCGGCGGCCCCCGCGTCCGCGACGTCGTCGTCGCCGACCATGAGCACCTCCGCGGGCGCCCGGCCGATCGCGTCGCAGGCGGCCCGGAAGAGCCCGGGACCGGGCTTCTGGACCCCGTGTTCGAAGGAGAGCAGGTAGGCGTCGACGAGGTGGTCGAAGCCGTGGGCGCGGAAGACGGGGCGCAGGTCCCAGCCGATGTTGCTGACGACGGCGACCGGGACGCCCCGCTCGCGCAGGGCGCCGAGCGTGGACGCGGTGTCGGGGTAGGGCCGCCAGGCCGCCGGGGTGAAGTGGCGGTCGTACAGGGCGTCGACCAGCTCCTCCGAGGGCAGCGAGGCCTCCCGGGCGAGGGCGGTGTAGACGGCCCGGTGCTGTTCGGGGCTCAGGTCGCGCTCCCGCCACCGCGCCTCCAGGCGGGACGGCAGCCGCCGGGGCGGTGCCCCGCCGGGCAGGGCGCCGGCCTCTTCCAGCCGGGCGGCACAGGCCGTGAGCTCGGCCTCGGGCAGGTCGAGTCCGATGTCCGCCACCACGGCGCGCAGCCAGTCCTCGGTGGGCTCGACGCGGAAGAGGGTCCCGGAGAAGTCGAACATCACGCCCTTGACCGTACGGGCGCCGGCGCCGGTCCCCGTCCCCGTCCCCGTCCCCGTCCCCTCGCTGTCCTTGCTCACGGGGTCGATCCTCACCGTGAGCACGCACCCCGCGCAAGCCCCGGTCCGGGTGGCGAAGGTCCCTCAAATCGCCATGCAGACGGGAGAGTTCGACGTTTCGGAAAATAATGCAAGCATGCTTGATTGTTTTGGTTCGGGCTGCCACGCTTCCCCTCACGCCGAGAAGGGGAGCGCACCCGTGCCCGATCCGTCCGCAGTCGCCGTTTTCGCCGATCTCCATGAGGAGGGCGCCGAACTCGACTCCCTGGTAGCGGAGTTGCCCGCCGCCGGCTGGGCGGGGCCCACGCCCGCGCCCGGCTGGAGCGTCGCCCACCAGATCGCCCACCTGCACTGGACCGACCGGGCCTCGCTGCTCGCCCTCACCGACGCCGTCGCGTTCGCGGTTCTGGTCGAGGAGGCCGCGAAGGCTCCCGACTCCTTCGTCGACGCGGGCGCCGAGGAGGGGGCCGTGCTGGACCCCGCCGAGCTGCTGGCCCGCTGGCGGGCCGGCCGCGCCGCCCTGGACGGGGCCCTCGCCGCGGCCGCGCCCGATGCCAGGTTCCCCTGGTACGGGCCGCCGATGAAGGCCGCGTCGATGGCGAGCGCCCGGCTGATGGAGACCTGGGCGCACGGCCAGGACGTGGCAGACGCACTCGGCGTGCGCCGCGTCCCGACGGCCCGGCTGCGGCACGTGGCGCGGATCGGGGTGCGGGCGCGCGACTACGCGTACGCGGTACGGGGCCTGGCGGCGCCCGCGGGGGAGTTCCGGGTGGAGCTGACGGCTCCGGGCGCTCCGGGCGCTCCGGGCGCCTCCGCCGAGGTGTGGACGTACGGCCCCGAGGACGCGCCGCAGCGGGTCACCGGCCCGGCACTGGACTTCTGCCTGCTGGTCACCCAACGCGCGCACCGCGCCGACCTGGCCCTGACGGCGTCCGGCCCCGAGGCCGACCGCTGGCTCGACATCGCCCAGGCCTTCGCGGGCCCCGCGGGCCCGGGGCGTGCGCCGGGGGAGTCCCGATGACCCGGCGCCCGCTGCGGATCGGCAACGCGTCGGGCTTCTACGGGGACCGGTCCGCGGCCTTCCGCGAGATGCTGACGGACGGCCCCCTGGACGTGCTGACCGGGGACTATCTGGCCGAGCTGACCATGCTGATCCTGGGCCGCGACCGGTTGAAGAACCCGGAGGCCGGCTATGCCAAAACCTTCCTGCGCCAGCTGGAGGAGTGTCTCGGCCTCGCCCACGAGCGGGGCGTGCGGATCGTCGCGAACGCGGGCGGACTGAACCCGGCCGGACTCGCCGGCGCGGTACGGGCGCTGGCCGCGAAGCTGTCCGTCCCCGTCACCGTCGCGCACGTGGAGGGCGACGACCTGATGCCGTACGGGATGCCGTACGGACAGGACGCGCTCACCGCGAACGCCTACCTCGGCGGCGCCGGCGTCACCGCCTGCCTGCGGGCGGGCGCGGACGTGGTGGTGACCGGCCGGGTCACGGACGCGGCCCTGGTCAGCGGGCCGGCGGCGTGGTGGTTCGACTGGGCGCCGGACGACCACGACCGGCTGGCGGGAGCGGTGGTGGCCGGCCACGTGCTGGAGTGCGGCACGCAGGCGACCGGCGGCAACTACGCCTTCTTCACCCGGCACGACGTGTCCCGGCCGGGCTTCCCGCTCGCGGAGATCGCGGAGGACGGCTCCTCGGTCATCACGAAGCACCCGGGCACGGGCGGGGTGGTCTCGGTCGGCACGGTCACGGCTCAACTCCTCTACGAAACCCAGGGCGCCCGCTACCTGGGCCCCGACGTGACGGCCCGCCTGGACACGGTGCGGCTGACCGCGGCGGCTCCGGACCGGGTCCGGATCTCGGGAGTCCTGGGGGAGCCCCCGCCCGGGACCCTGAAGGTGGGCGTCACCAGGATCGGCGGCTGGCGCAACGAGGTGGTCTTCGTCCTCACGGGCCTGGACATCGAGGCGAAGTCAGCGCTGGTCCAGTCCCAGTTGGCCTCGCTGCTCTCCCCGGTGGCGTCCGTCGCCTGGACCCTGTCGAGGACGGACCACGAGGACGCGCACACGGAGGAGACGGCGAGCGCGCTGCTCCGCCTGGTGGTCCGGGACCCGTCCCCCGACCGGGTCGGCCGCGCCCTGACCTCGGCGGCGATCGAGCTGGCCCTCGCCAGCTACCCGGGCTTCCACGTCACGGCCCCACCCGCCCCGGCCCAGCCGTACGGGGTCTTCGCCGCGACCGCGGTCCCCACCGCGGAGGTTCCCCACACGGCAGTCCTCCCGGACGGCACCCGCCTGCCGATGCGGGCGGACCTGCCGATGCGTGCGGACCTGCACGTGGCCGTGGACCCGCACATGGCCGCGGACCCGCTGATGGCCGCGGACCCGGCCGGGCAGGCCCCCTCCCCGCCCTTCCCCCGTTCCCCGGGCATCGCCCGGACCCTCGCCTCGGTCGCCGACGGTGCTGAGGGGCCGTCTCCATCGCCGGCGGGGCTGCATGTGGCCGGCGTGGGCTCCCACACGAACGCCGGCGGTCCGGGAGCCGAGCCACCGGTTCCGGGAAGGGGCGGGGCGGGGGAAAGCCCCGCGGGGCCGACCCGACGGGTGCCGCTCGGCCGGCTGGTGGGGGCCCGTAGCGGCGACAAGGGCGGCGACGCCAACGTCGGAGTGTGGGCCGAGACGGCCCCCGCCTGGGAGTGGCTCCGCGACACCCTCACCGTCGGCACCTTCAAGGAACTGCTCCCGGAGACGGCCCCACTGGAAGTGACCCGTCACGTACTCCCCAACCTCCGCTCCCTCAACTTCACCGTCACCCGCATCCTCGGCGACGGCGTGGCCTCCGGCCACCGCTTCGACCCCCAGGCAAAGGCCCTCGGCGAGTGGCTCCGCTCCCGCCACATCGAAGTCCCGGTAGCCCTGCTCCATCAGCCCGCCGCCCAGGCCACCGCCGAAGCCACCGCCCCGGCCCACCCCCACCACCCCGGAGGGGACCCGCTCCCCGAGGCCACCACCCAGGAGGGGACCCCGTGACCCGCCTCAAGTCCGCTGTCGACCCGCTCGCCCCCGAGCACGCGAAGGCCCGTACCGCCGCACTGGAACGCCTCGCCGAGCTCGACTCCGCGCACGCCGCCGCCCTCGAAGGCGGCGGCGAGAAGTACACCGCCCGCCACAGGGCCCGCGGCAAGCTCCTCGCCCGGGAACGCATCGAGTTGCTCCTCGACCCGGACACCCCCTTCCTGGAGCTGTCCCCGCTCGCCGCCTGGGGCAGCGACTACCCGGTCGGCGCCTCGATGGTCACCGGCATCGGCACGGTCGAGGGCGTCGAATGCCTGGTGACGGCCAACGACCCCACCGTCCGCGGTGGCGCCTCCAACCCCTGGACGCTCAAGAAGGCCCTGCGCGCCAACGAGATCGCCCGCCAGAACCGGCTCCCCTGCATCAGCCTCGTCGAGTCCGGCGGCGCCGATCTCCCCTCGCAGAAGGAGATCTTCATCCCGGGCGGCGCGATCTTCCGCGACATCACCCGGCTCTCGGCGGAGGGCATCCCGACCGTCGCCGTGGTCTTCGGCAACTCCACGGCCGGAGGCGCGTACGTCCCCGGCATGTCCGACCACACCATCATGATCAAGGATCGCTCCAAGGTGTTCCTCGGCGGTCCGCCGCTCGTCAAGATGGCCACCGGCGAGGAGAGCGACGACGAATCCCTCGGCGGAGCCGACATGCACGCCCGGACCTCGGGGCTCGCCGACTACTTCGCCCTCGACGAGTACGACGCCATCCGCCAGGCCCGCCGCGTGGTCGCCCGCCTCAACCATCGCAAGCCGCAGGCCGATCCGCCCCGGGCCGAGGAACCCCTCCACGACCCTGAGGAACTCCTCGGCATCGTCCCCGCCGACCTCAAAACGCCCTTCGATCCCCGCGAGGTCATCGCCCGCATCGTCGACGCCTCCGACTTCGACGAGTTCAAGCCCCTCTACGGCACCAGCCTGGTCACCGGCTGGGCCACCCTCCACGGCTACCCGGTCGGCATCCTCGCCAACGCCCAGGGGGTGCTGTTCAGCGCGGAATCGCAGAAGGCCGCCCAGTTCATCCAGCTCGCCAACCAGCGCGACATCCCGCTCCTCTTCCTCCACAACACCACCGGCTACATGGTCGGCAAGGAGTACGAGCAGGGCGGCATCATCAAACACGGCTCGATGATGATCAACGCGGTCTCCAACTCCCGCGTCCCCCATCTCTCCGTCCTGATCGGCGCCAGCTACGGCGCCGGCCACTACGGCATGTGCGGCCGCGCCTACGAGCCCCGCTTCCTCTTCGCCTGGCCCAGCGCCAAGTCCGCCGTCATGGGCCCCGCCCAGCTCGCCGGAGTGCTCTCCATCGTGTCCCGCCAGTCCGCCGCCGCGAAGGGGCAGCCCTACGACGAAGAGGCCGATGCGGGGATGCGCGCCTTCGTGGAGGCGCAGATCGAGTCCGAGTCCCTGCCGATGTTCCTGTCCGGGCGGCTGTACGACGACGGGGTCATCGACCCCCGCGACACCCGCACCGTCCTCGGCCTGTGCCTGTCGGCCGTCCACAACGCCCCTGTCGAGGGCGCCCGTGGCGGCTTCGGCGTCTTCCGGATGTGAGCCCGCACATGACGAACCTGACCTCCCTCCTCGTCGCCAACCGCGGTGAGATCGCCGTCCGCGTCCTGCGCACCGCCCGCGCGCTGGGCCTGGCCACCGTCGCCGTGCACTCCGACCCCGACGCCGGGGCCCTGCACGTCCGCGAGGCCGACACGGCCGTACGGCTGCCCGGCGCGGCCCCCGCGGACACCTACCTGCGTGGCGACCTGCTGGTCCGGGCCGCCCTCGCCGCGGGCGCCGACGCCGTCCACCCGGGCTACGGATTCCTCTCCGAGAACGCCGACTTCGCCCGCGCGGTCCTGGCCGCCGGACTCACCTGGGTCGGCCCGCCGCCCGAGGCCATGGAGGCCATGGCCTCCAAGACCCGGGCCAAGGAGCTGATGCGCGCCGCCGGGGTCCCGCTGCTTGACCCGGTGGACCCGCACGCGGCCACCGCCGCCGACCTCCCGCTGCTCCTCAAGGCGGCGGCGGGCGGCGGCGGGCGCGGCATGCGCGTGGTCCGAGACCTGGACTCCCTCAAGGAGGACCTCGAAGCCGCGTCCGCCGAAGCCCTGTCCGCCTTCGGGGACGGCGAGGTCTTCGCGGAGCCCTACGTGGAGCGCGCACGCCACGTCGAGGTGCAGATCCTCGCCGACTCCCACGGCACCGTCTGGGCGCTGGGCACCCGGGACTGCTCCCTCCAGCGCCGCCACCAGAAGGTCATCGAGGAAGCCCCTGCCCCCGGCCTGCCCGAGGCCCTGCGCACGGCCCTCCACGAGGCCGCCGTAGCCGCCGCGCGCGCGGTCTCCTACGAGGGCGCGGGCACGGTCGAGTTCCTCGTCACCGCCGACGGCCGCCCGTACTTCCTGGAGATGAACACCCGCCTCCAGGTGGAACACCCCGTCACCGAGGCGGTCTTCGGGCTCGACCTCGTCGCACTGCAGCTGCGGATCGCCGAGGGCACGGCCCTGCCCCTGTCCCCGCCGCAGCCCGCCGGGCACGCCGTCGAGGCCCGTCTGTACGCCGAGGACCCGGCCCAGGACTGGCGCCCGCAGACCGGGACCCTGCACACCCTCGCCGTCCCCGGGGAGGTCCGCGTGGACACCGGATTCACCGACGGGGACACCGTCTCCGTCCACTACGACCCCATGCTCGCCAAGGTCGTCGCGTACGCCCCGACCCGCGCCGAGGCCGTCCGCGCCCTCGCCCACGCCCTGGCCGGAGCCCGGATCCACGGGCTGACCACCAACCGCGAGCTCCTCGTACGGTCCCTGCGGCACCCGGAGTTCACGGCCGGACTGCTCGACACCGGCTTCTACGAGCGCCACCTGCCCGCCCTCACCGAGGCCGACCCGGACGACCCGGCCCCCGCGCTCTCCGCGCTGGCCGCGGCCCTGGCCGAGGCGGCCCCCGCCCCGGACGCCCCGCTCGCCACCCGGCTCGGCGGCTGGCGCAACCTGCGCTCCCAGCCACAGAGCCGCCGCTACACGGTGGCCGGCACGGAGCACGAGGTCCGTTACCACCGGGCCCGCGGCGGCTTCCCGGAACCCGTGGACCATCCCGGTGTTCGCATCCTGTCCGCCGCACGGCACCTGGTAGTCCTCGAAGTCGACCGCGTCCGGCGCGTGTTCCACGTGAAACAAAAATCGAACACGCCGCCCGAGACCTACGTCGACTCCACCCTCGGCGCCCACACCCTGATCCCCGTCCCCCGGTTCGCGGACCCCCAGGACCGCACCGAACCGGGCTCCCTGCTGGCACCCATGCCCGGCACCGTCGTCCGCGTCGCCGAGGGCCTCGCCCCCGGGGCCACCGTCACCGCCGGGCAGCCACTGCTCTGGCTGGAGGCCATGAAGATGGAACACCGCATCCTCGCGCCCGCCTCCGGCACGCTCACCGCGCTCCACGCCGTCACCGGCCAACAGGTCGAATTCGGCGCCCTGCTCGCAGTAGTCCAGGAGGAAGCATGAGCCCCACCCCCGGCACCAACAACCTCGAAACCGAAGAACACAAGGCCCTGAGGGCGGCGGTCGCCGCCCTGGGCCAGAAGTACGGCCGCGAGTACCTCGCGCGTGTGGCCCGGGAGGGCGGCCACCCCGACGAGCTCTGGGCGGACGCCGGGAAACTCGGCTACCTCGGGGTCAACCTCCCCGAGGAGTACGGCGGCGGAGGCGGCGGCATCGCCGAACTCTCCATCGTCCTCGAAGAACTCGGGGCCGCGGGCTGCCCCCTGCTCATGATGGTGGTCTCACCCGCCATCTGCGGCACCGTCATCTCCCGCTTCGGCACCGAAGCCCAGAAGCGGGACTGGCTCCCCGGTCTAGCCGACGGCAGCCGGACGATGGCCTTCGGCATCACCGAACCCGACGCCGGCTCCAACTCCCACCGCATCACCACCACCGCCCGCCGCGACGGCGACGACTGGATCCTGACCGGCCGAAAGGTCTTCATCTCCGGCGTGGACATCGCCGACGCCACCCTCATAGTCGGCCGCACGGAGGACTCCCGTACGGGGAGTCTGAAGCCCTGCCTGTTCATGGTCCCCCGCGACGCCGCCGGCTTCTCCCGCACGCCGATCGACATGGAACTCCAGGCGGCGGAGAAGCAGTTCGAACTGGTCCTGGACGAGGTGCGGCTGCCCAGCTCGGCGCTGGTCGGCGACGAGGACGCGGGGCTCCTCCAGCTCTTCGCCGGCCTCAATCCGGAACGGATCATGACGGCCGCCTTCGCCATCGGCATGGGCCGCTACGCCCTGGCCAAGGCCGTCGACTACGCGAGGACCCGCCAGGTCTGGAAGACGCCCATCGGCGCCCACCAGGCCGTCGCCCACCCCCTGGCCCAGTCCCACATCGAGCTGGAGCTGGCCCGTCTGATGATGCAGAAGGCGGCCCACCTCTACGACGCGGGCGACGACATGGGCGCGGGCGAGGCCGCGAACATGGCCAAGTACGCCGCCGGTGAAGCCTGCGTGCGGGCGGTGGACCAGTCCGTCCACACCCTGGGCGGCAACGGCCTGACCCGCGAGTACGGCCTCGCCGCGCTGATCGTCGCCTCCCGGGTGGCCCGCATCGCCCCCGTCAGCCGGGAGATGATCCTCAACTTCGTCTCCCACCAGACCCTGGGTCTGCCCAAGTCCTACTGACCGCCCCCGATGCCCGGTCCCGCCGCGCGCGGCCGCTGCGCGCGGCCGCCCCGCGCAGCGGTACCCGGCGGGCCCCGGCCGCGGGCGGCCCGCATACCCTCCCCGGAGGGGATCCCGCCCGACCGAACACCCCCTCCGGAGGAGACATGCCCCCACTGGTCCACGCCGCGCGAGCGACCGGCGTCACCACGCTCACCCTCGACTCCCCGGCCAACCGCAACGCCCTCTCCGCAGCCTTGGTCGCAGAACTCCGCGCGGCGCTCGCCACCGCGGCCGCCGACCCGGGCACGGCCGCGGTGGTCCTCACCCACACCGGCAACACCTTCTGCGCGGGCGCCGACCTCAAGTCCCCCTGCGACCCGGCCGACTTCCTGGCCCTGCTGAGGGAGATCGCCGAACTCCCCAAGCCCGTGGCCGCCCGCGTCACCGGCCACGTCCGCGCGGGCGGTCTCGGACTGCTCGGCGTCTGCGACATCGCCGCCGCCGGGCCCACGTCCACGTACGCCTTCACCGAGACCCACCTCGGTGTCGTCCCGGCCGTCATCTCCGCGCCGCTGCTCCCGCGCCTGGACCCGCGCGCCGCCGCCCGCTACTTCCTGACCGCCGAGGCCTTCGACGCCGCCGAGGCCACCCGGATCGGTCTGCTCACGCTGCACGCCAAGGACGGCGAGGACATCGACAAGGTCCTGGAGCCCGTACTCGAAGGCCTGCGCAAGGCCGGCCCCCAGGCGCTGGCCGCGACGAAGCAGCTGCTCACCGCCCCGGTACGGGCCGCCCTGGAACAGGACGGAGCCGCGCTCGCGGAGCTGTCCGCCCACCACTTCGCCTCCGCCGAAGCCCGCGAGGGCATCAGAGCCCGCTTCGAGCGCCGGGACCCGTCATGGCTCCGCTGACCACGACGGCCGGCCCGAGCGGCCCCAAGCAGGCCCGCAGCCGCGTCACCCGCCGCCACCTCCTGGAGGCGGCCGTCTCCTGCCTGGCGGAACAGGGCTGGGCCGGATCCACCGTGGCCGTGGTCGCGGAGCGCGCGGGCGTCTCGCGCGGGGCCGCCCAGCACCACTTCCGCACCCGCGAGGAGCTGTTCACGGCGGCCGTCGAGTACATGGCCGAGCAGCGCTCGACCGCGCTCCTGGACCTGTTCCCGCACGGCGCGGCCGAGGCGGCCCGCGTCGACGTGGTCGAGGCGCTGATCGACATGTACACCGGCCCGATGTTCCGGGCCGCCCTCCAGCTGTGGGTGGCCGCCTCCCACGAGGAGCAGCTGCGGCCCCGGGTGGCCGAGCTGGAGGCTCGGGTGGGCCGCGAGACCCACCGCATCGCGGTGGAGCTGCTGGGCGCCGACGAGTCCGTACCGGGCGTACGCGAGACGGTGCAGGGTCTGCTCGACATGGCCCGAGGTCTGGGCCTGGCCAACGTCATCACCGACGACACCGCCCGCCGGGCCCGTGTGGTGGCCCAGTGGGCCCGGATCCTGGACGCGGCCCTGGGCTGAGCCCGGCCCCGCGGCCGGCCCCGGGGACGCGAAGGGCGCCGCACCCCCGGAGGGATGCGGCGCCCGGCACTCGTGGCGGCCCTGTGCGGTGGCAGCCGGTACATCGGTACGGCAGTGCGTCGGCGCGGTCAGGCGGTCTCGGCCATGTCGGCGTAGCCGGCGATCTCGCGCGGGTTGCGCACCCCGGGCCCGATGTAGCGGGCCGAGGGACGGACCAGCCGGCCGGTGCGCTTCTGCTCCAGGATGTGCGCCGACCAGCCGGCGGTACGGGCGCACGTGAACATCGAGGTGAACATGTGCGCCGGGACCTCCGCGAAGTCCAGCATGATCGCGGCCCAGAACTCCACGTTCGTCGCCAGCACCCGGTCGGGACGGCGCGCGTGCAGCTCCTCCAGGGCGGCCTTCTCCAGCGCGGCGGCCACCTCGTAGCGCGGGGCGTCCAGCTCCTTGGCCGTGCGCCGCAGCACGCGCGCCCGGGGGTCCTCGGCGCGGTACACGCGGTGCCCGAAGCCCATCAGGCGCTCGCCCTTGTCGAGTGCCTTCTTCACGTACGCCACGGCGTCGCCGCTGCGCTCGATCTCCTCGATCATGCCGAGCACCCGGGAGGGAGCCCCGCCGTGCAGCGGCCCGGACATGGCACCGACGGCGCCCGACAGCGCGGCGGCGACGTCCGCGCCCGTGGACGCGATGACGCGCGCGGTGAACGTGGACGCGTTCATCCCGTGCTCGGCGGCCGAGGTCCAGTACGCGTCGACGGCCTTGACGTGCTTCGGGTCGGGCTCGCCCCGCCAGCGGATCATGAACCGCTCCACCACGGACCCGGCCTTGTCGATCTCGCTCTGCGGGACCATCGGCAGGCCCTGGCCGCGGGCGGACTGGGCGACGTACGACAGCGCCATCACGGCGGCCCGCGCCAGGTCGTCGCGGGCGGTCCGCTCGTCGATGTCGAGCAGCGGTTTCAGACCCCACACGGGGGCGAGCATGGCGAGCGCGGACTGTACGTCGACCCGGATGTCACCGGAGTGCACCGGGATGGGGAAGGGCTCGGCGGCCGGGAGGCCGGGGTTGAAGGCACCGTCGACCAGCAGACCCCAGACGTTCCCGAAGGAGACGTGGCCCACGAGGTCTTCGATGTCGACACCTCGATAGCGGAGGGATCCACCCTCCTTGTCGGGTTCGGCGATCTCCGTTTCGAACGCGACGACTCCTTCGAGCCCGGGTACGAAGTCGGACATCAGGCGGCTCCTCAGATAGTGCGAACACGCGCGGCTCCCGGCGTGATTCGCGGTCCGGCGCGGTCATCCCCGTTGATGCCCGGCACGGCCGATGGTCATCCGTGTGGGACCGTCGGACCGGCCCCAAGATTTTGTCCGTTCCCCATGGCGACGGGAAGCGTGACATACGGCACACTCCTCGGCGCCAGGCTGCGGCAGGATGGCCCGGTGACCGATCAGCACCTTGACCCCGCCGTCATGCGCAAGCAGTACCGCTCCCACCTCGTCGCCGAGGAGAGCCTCGCCGAGGAGCCGATGGGCCAGTTCGCCCGCTGGTTCGAGGATGTCGCCGGGGCGAACGTCTTCGAGCCCAACGCGATGGTCGTCTCGACCGCGACCCCCGGCGGCCGCCCCAGCTCGCGCACGGTACTCCTGAAGCAGTTCGACGAGCGCGGATTCGTCTTCTTCACGAACTACGAGTCCCGCAAGGGCCGCGAGATCGCCGCCAACCCCTACGTCTCCCTGCTGTTCCCCTGGCACCCCGTCGCCCGCCAGGTCATCGTGACGGGCACGGCCTCCCGCATCGGCCGCGACGAGACGGCGGCGTACTTCCGCTCCCGCCCCCACGGCTCCCAGCTGGGCGCCTGGGCCAGCGAACAGTCGGCGGTGATCTCCTCCCGCGAGGAGTTGGACCGCCGCTACGCGGAGCTGGAGGCCCGCTACCCGGAAGGCGAACAGGTCCCGGTCCCGCCGCAGTGGGGCGGCATCCGGGTGGTCCCGGACGCGGTGGAGTTCTGGCAGGGCCACGAGAACCGCCTGCACGACCGCCTGAAGTATGTCCTGGAAGCCGAGAAGTGGCGGGTGGAGCGCCTCTGCCCGTAGCGCGGGCGGCGCGGGCGGCGCGGGCGCAGACGACCCGCGGGCTCGGGTCTCTCCCCTGCAGTGGGAGAAGCCGGCCGGACGTACCGGCGAGCCCGCGGGTCGGGTGACTGCTTGGGATTGGCGCCGGCGACTCCGCCGGGCACCGCACTGGGTGCGTGCGACAACGGGCGCTTTAGCCCGCAGCCACCTCACGCGTCCGGTTTCCGTACATTGCGGCAACCACCTCCTTTCAGTGTGCTGCCACTGTAGGCACCACCTCGATCGCCGCTCAACTCAATTTCGGGGGTGAATCCGTAGGTGAATCCATCGGCTCTCCGGAGCATCCGCAGATGCCGATAGGAGACATCGAAACGGCTGGTCAACGTAGTGATGCGGTGCTGGCCGCTCGACCGGACCGCGACGTCTTGGAGGGGCCCGCGGAGTTGGGCGATCACGGCCTCCAGGAGGAACGCGCGGATCTTGAATCCGACGTGCGCGAGCTCCCGGCTCTCGTGATGCGGCTGAAGCTGTTCCCCTCCCGCAGCGGACCTCGGAGCCGTCCTGCTGTGCGTCGGCTCCTCGGCTGCCGCGACCCCAGGTCCGGGACAAACCGGGAGGATTGCGGGAAGCGGGTGTGGGCTGCGTCACGTTCCAGTTCAATTGCGTGACGTGCCGCACACGCGAACACCTGCAGGGGGTCCAGGTGACTGCTTCCGGGCGTAGTGAGACCGCCGACGATCTGCTCGCAGCGCTGCTCGACGGGATGGACGCCGCTCTGTGCGCGTTCGACTCCGACGGCGTGATCACCCACTGGAACCGCGAGGCCGAGCGGATCCTGGGGTGGTCCGCGGGCGAGGCCGTGGGGCGCAAGGGGTTCGCGGGGTGGGCCGTACGGTCCGCCGACGCGCAGGACGTACAGGACAGACTCATGGCCGCGCAAGAGGTGCCGGGGCGGCAGGTGCACGAGTTCGCGCTGCTGACCAAGGACGGCGGGCGGGTCCTCGTACGGACCCAGTCCGCCGGGGTGCCGGGCGCCGGCGGGAAACCGGCCGGGGTGTACTGCGCCTTCAGCGAGGTGCACGCGCAGATCGACCTGGAACGTTCCATCGCGCTGAGCGAAGCGCTGATGGAGGACGCCTCCTGGGGCGTCGTGCTCCTCGACGTGGACCTGCGCCCGGCCGTCGTCAACGCGCACGCCGCCCGGGCCTTCGGCTCCGGCCGCACCGTGCTGCTCGGGCGGCCCCTGGGGGAGCTGCTGGCCCAGGGTGTGGAGGACCTGGAGGAAGCGCTGCAGCACGTACTGGCCGAGGGCGCGCCCCCGGAGCCCGTGGAGCTGTGGGTGTCCGTGCGCACCCCCGAGGGCGTGCTGCGGCGGTGCTGGCGGTGCGGGTTCCTGCGCCTGGCGTCGCCGCTCGCGGAGGAACCCGTACCGCTCGGGGTCGGTCTGCTGTTCCAGGACGTCACCGAGGCGCGGCAGGCGCAGCTGGACGCGGCACAACTGCGGTTCCGCTGCCATCAGCTGTACCGGGCCGGGCGGGCCGCCGCCGAGTGCGGGGACCCGGCGGAGGCGGCGGCCGTACGGCTGGAGTTCGCCCTGGCGGGCTTCGCCGAGCACGCGCTGCTCGACGTACTGGACGAGCCCGTACGGGACCTCGTACGGGAGCCCGTACGAGAACCCCGGCGCCCGCGGCTGCTGCGCCTCGCGGCGTTCCCGCCGGGCGTGCCCGGGCTGCCGGAGCCCGGGGCGCTCCCGGTGCGCTACGCCGCCGGGCATCCGGCGCTGCAGGCGCTGGAGCGGTCCGGGTCGGTGCGGACCAGCACACCGCCGGGGCAGGGCGGAGGGGACTGGGCGGGGGTCCGGCGCTGGCCCGAGGGCTCGGTGCACGCCCTGTGCACGGTGCTGCGCAGCCGGGGCGGGAGCCTGGGGGTCCTGACCTTCCTGCGCGGCCCGTCGCGGCCCGCCTTCGAGCGCGCGGACGCGGAGTACGCGGAGGAGGTGGCGGCCCGCGTGGCGGCGGACCTGGACCTGGCGGGCCGGGAGCGGAGGGACGACAGGCCCTAGTGGCGGAAGAAGATCCGGTCGCCGTACTCCTGCATGACCCGGCCGTTCCACTCGTGGCCGCCGTCGACGTTGCCCGAGCGCAGGAGCGGCGGCTCGACTCCGCGGGCGGCGAGTTCGCCGGCCGCGGCGGCCATGACCGCCTGCATGATCGCGCTGGTCACGACGGTGGAAGCGGGGGCGAAGGGGGCTTCGATCCCGTCGAGGGTGAGCTCGGCGTCGCCGACCGCGATCTTGCTGTCGAGGACGATGTCGCAATGGTCCTTGAGGAAGGTCCCGGAGACGTGGCGGGACTTTGTGCCGGTCGCGTAGGCCACCGAGGTCACGCCGATGACCTTGAGGCCGATCGCGCGGGCGTTCATGGCCATCTCGACCGGCAGCGCGTTGCGTCCGGAGAGGGAGATGATCACGAGGACGTCGCCGTCACTGGCCGGGCTGCTGTCCAGAACCGCTCCGGCGAGGCCGTCGACGCGCTCCAGGGCGCTGCCGAGGGTGGCCGGCATGACGTCGATGCCCGCGGTGCCGGGGACTGCGAGGAAGTTCATCAGGGCGAGTCCGCCGGCCCGGTAGACGACGTCCTGAGCGGGGAGCGAGGAGTGTCCGGCGCCGAAGGCGAAGAGCTTGTTCCCCGCGGCGACGGCGTCGGCGATGACGTTGCCGGCCTCACCGATGCGTGCGGACTCCTCGTCCCTCACCCGCTCCAGCAGGCCGATCGCGGCGTCGAAGAACTGACCGGCCAGCTTGCTCTCGCTCATACGCCGATGGCCTTCCGGGGTGGGAGTGGGTGAGGTTGTCGTCCGTGTCCGCCGCTCACCGTGCGGTCTGGACCAAGGGCGTGTCAATACGGACGTCAATCCAAGGGGCGAAAGGCCCGGAGGCAGGCGCAAAGAGAGGCGGGAGGGAGCTGTGGGGGCAGGTTTCCAAGCAGTCCGGAAGAGCCCTTGACGTCTACACGGGACGGTTGTCGGCGCGATGAGTCAGAATTGGGGGCAGGGCCAGCGCACGCAATCCGAGGGGCACGAATGTCCGGACTGATCGATACCACGGAGATGTATCTCCGCACCATCCTCGAGCTGGAAGAGGAAGGTGTGGTCCCCATGCGCGCCCGCATCGCCGAGCGGCTCGACCAGAGCGGGCCGACGGTGAGCCAGACGGTGGCGCGGATGGAGCGCGACGGCCTGGTGTCCGTCGCGAGCGACCGCCACCTGGAGCTGACCGAGGAGGGGCGCCGGCTGGCGACGCGGGTGATGCGCAAGCACCGTCTCGCGGAGTGTCTGCTCGTCGACGTCATCGGTCTGGAGTGGGAGCAGGTGCACGCCGAGGCCTGCCGCTGGGAGCACGTGATGAGCGAGGCGGTGGAGCGGCGGGTGCTGGAGCTGCTGCGTCACCCGACCGAGTCGCCCTACGGGAACCCGATCCCGGGGCTTGAGGAGCTGGGCGAGAAGGCCGAGGCCGATCCGTTCCTGGAGGAGGGCATGGTCAGCCTCTCGGAGCTCGACCCCGGCACGGAGGGCAAGACCGTCGTGATCCGCCGGATCGGGGAGCCGATCCAGACGGACGCGCAGCTGATGTACACGCTCCGGCGGGCGGGCGTGCAGCCCGGCTCGGTCGTGAGCGTGACCGAGTCGCCCGGTGGTGTGCTGGTCGGCAGTGGGGGCGAGGCCGCGGAGCTGGACCCGGACATCGCCTCCCACGTGTTCGTGGCGAAGCGCTGACGTACGTCCGTTCGATCGGGTCGCCGGTACGGGCCAATCCGGCCCGTGTCGGTCGATGTGGGCCGGTGGGGGTCTGTATGGATGGTCCCGGCTGTGTGGATGGTCCCGGCGCCTCGCGGCGCCGGGACCGGTCCTCCCCTGTTCGACCTGGAGCCCCGAGCTCTCAAGGTCACCCCTTCGGACCGTCTTCCCCGAGTGGCCCGCCTCCCTGTTGAAAGGATCTCCATCGGCAGCGGCGGCCAATCCTTGAGCAAGGTCACTCGAACGAGCGGTGTTGGCGGCGAGAACCCCGTTTTCGAATGCGGGTTCGATACTGTGGCCGGGAGCGAAGGGGGTGCATCTGCGGTGGTACGACGCCTCGATGTGACAGGGGCCGACGGCGTACGCCTGGCGGCCTGGGAGTTCCGCGATGCGGCCACGGCCACGGTGCCGTCGCCGACGCGGTCCGGACCCCCGCCGTCCGGAGCTTCGCCGTCCGGCGCTTCGGCCTCCGGAGCTTCGCCGACCGGTGAGCCCGCGGCCCTCTTACTCCACGGCTTGATGGGCCGTGCCTTCCACTGGGCCGGCACCGCCCGCTGGCTCGCTGAGAGCCGCCGGGTCGTCGCCCTCGACCAGCGCGGCCACGGCCAGAGCGACCGTCCGCCGGACGGTCCCGGCAGCCCCGGCAGCTCCGTCCCGTACGGCCGTGAGGCCTTCGTGGCCGATGCCGAGGCCGCCGTCGAGCAGCTCGGCCTCGCCCCCGTGACCCTGATCGGCCACTCCATGGGCGCCCTCACCGCCTGGCAGCTCGCGGCCCGCCGCCCCGATCTCGTAGCGGCCCTGGTCATCTGCGACATGCGGGCCTCCGCGCTCGGGGAGGCCTCGCAGCAGGAGTGGGAGGAGTGGTTCCGGCGCTGGCCGCTGCCGTTCCCCACGCAGGACGCCGCGCGGCGCTGGTTCGGCGAGGACGACCCGCGGGTGGAGCGCCCGGACCCCGGCCGGGGTGAGTTCTTCGCCGAGGTGATGCACGAGGCCGACGACGGCTGGCGGCCGCTGTTCTCGCGCCGTCAGATGCTGACCGCGCGGGAGACATGGGTCCACGACGCGCACTGGGAGGAGCTCGCCCAGGTCCGCTGCCCGACACTGGTCGTCCGCGGCCTGGACGGCGAGCTCGGCCGCGCCGAGGCCCAGGAAATGGTCCGGGTCCTCCCGGCCGGCCAGTACGCCGAGATCCCCGACGCCGGCCACTACCTCCACTACGACCACCCGACGGCCTGGCGCGAGGCGGTGGAGCCCTTCCTGGAGGGCATCAAGACATCGGCGTGAGCGGAGCGGGGGCTCGCGCACGGACCGCTCCCTGCGGCTGGTATCCGGCCGCAGGGAGCGGTTTCGCTATTCCGTGCCGGGGAGCCAGCCGCGCTGTACCGCCCGTACGCCGAACTCGAACCGGCTCACGGCGCCCAGCTGTTCCATGAGCCCGTTGGCCAGCCGGCGGGCCGTGCGCGACGAGACCGCGAGCCGCTTGGCTATCGCCTCGTCGGTCAGCCCCTGCGCGAGCAGCCGGATCACCGTGGTCTCCTGCGGGCTCAGTTCACCCTCGGGCCGTTCCTCCGGGGCGCCCAGGGGCCGCGCGGCCGCCCAGATGTTCTCGAAGAGCGCGCACAGTGCCGTCAGGGTGCCCTCACCGGTGAGGACCACCGCGCCCGCCGCGCTGTTCTCGCTGCTGACCGGGATCACGGCGGTGGTCCGGTCGAAGACCATCAGCCGGGTCGGCAGGTCGGGGCTGGTCCGTACCTCGCCGCCGAGCTCGGTCAGCCATTCCGCGTAGGTCACGGTGGTCTGACTGTTGCGCACACTGTCCTGGAACAGGGAGCGCATCCGTACCCCGCGGTTGAGCAGGGCCAGGTCGTTCGACTTGGACGCCTCCAAGCTCTCGGGCCGGTGGCCGCCGCCGGGCGCGAAAGTCATCAGCTCGTTCTGGACCCCGTGCGCCAAGCCGCTGATCCGGGTCCGGATCTCGTCCAGGCCCACCAGCTGCTCGACGCCCGGGCCGGAGGCGGCCGGGCTCAGGTCGGCGAACTCCGAGATCAGCTGCGCGGCCGCCGCGCGCGATGCCTCGATGCGCAGCTGCTGGGCCGCGAGCTCCGCCTGCTGGCGGGCCATCAGGATCTCCATGCCGACCCCGGGCGGGACGGCGCGGAGCTCTCCGTCCTGTTCGTAGGACGGGCGGAGCAGGGCGAGCTCGCTCAGCAGGTCCAGACTGCGCCGAACTTCCCCCTCGGACAACCTGAGTTGGTCGGCGAGCGCGCGCACCCCGTCGCGCGGGCGTGCGAGCATCGTGCGGTAGACGGCCTCCGCGGTCGCGTCGAGGCCAAGAGTTGCCAGCACAGCGGTTCCCCCCCTGTGTACGCCTCGTGGGTCAAGGCAAACGGATCATCGCATGTGCTGTCGGGCCAGGTGAGGGTGGATTCCTTGGCCACTTCCGGCCAGGTCCCGAACCGTCCAGGTTCGGGCTATTCGCCCGACCTGGACTCTTGGGAAGAGTGGCGCGCATGTATCTCATCCACGCGGCGCTCCGTCCGCCGTCAGCGCACACGCAACTCCCCCCGCACGCGGGCGAACTGGTGCGCATGCTCGCCGAAGGCGACGTCGGTGCCGGTGCCGACGCCGACGCCGACGGTGGCGCCTGGGGTTCGGTCGAGCACGTTTCCACGCATCCGCACGCGTCGCCCGCCCCTGTCCTCGGCGTCTATCTGATCGCGGACAGCCTGGGCGAGGCGGAGCGGCGCACGGAGGCGCTCTGCCGCCGGGCGTGCTCGGTGGTGCCGGCCCTGCGGGGCTGGACGGTCGGGCGGGTCGGCGTTCCCCTGATCGCGCCGTACTACGAGCAGCTTCTGCTGACCGGATCCGGACAGCGGGAAGCAGGTCCGGTTTCGTCCAACTGAAAGCCCTTCCGCATGCTCTGAGCTGCGACGAAAGTAGTGATCGCCGGAAGGGAACACCGCCCCGAAGGCAACACCGGACGAAGCGTCACCGCGGGACGCGAGACCGGAAAAGGCCACTCGTCCCAGCTCTCGCAAAGGACCACTCCCATGCTGCGCACCCACCTCGCCAAGGCCGCCGCGGTCGCTTTCCTCGCCCTCTCCGCCGCCGCGGTCACCCCGGTCGTCGCCGCCCACGGCACCACCGACACCCAGGTCACCGCCACCACCGTCTGGGAGACCGCCCCGGTCGGCAAGAACACCACCGTCTGGGAGACCGCCCCGGTCGGCAAGAACACCACCGTCTGGGAGACCGCTCCGGTCGGCAAGAACACCACCGTCTGGGAGTAGCCGGTCCCGCCGCCGGGGGAGCAGCGCCCGTAGCGCCACCCCGCCGCGGCCCACGAACTCCACCGCAGGACCCGCACCACCCCGCAGGACCGCACCACTGCCTGGCTGACGCATCGCCAGATCCGGCTCGCACCGCGCCACCACACCACCGCGCACCGTCCCCACCAGCCTGACAGCTGCTCCTGCAGGGCAGCCGTCCCATCGCCCGGCCGGCGCGCCCCCATTCTTCGGCCTTCACCAGGCCCGCCTGCGGAATCCGCAGCGCCACCACACTTCCTTCCACGCCATCAGGAGCTTCGTCATGTCCCGCGACATCAAGACCATCGCCATCCGCATCGCCTCCACCTCCGCCCTGGCGGCGACCGCGTTCACCATGGCGGTCGTCACCCCGGCCAGCGCCTCGCCGCTGACCGACGGCATCTCGGCCACCGCCCGTGCCGAGAACGGCAACGGGGCCTGTGCCCACGGCGGTTACGACGGCGGCCCCAACCAGACCAACAGCTGCAGTGGCGGCGTCACGGCCCACGCCTGGTGTGCGGACTTCGCCGGCTGGGTCTGGTCCCGCAACGGAGTCACGGGTCTGTCGAGCCTGGACGACCGGGCGGCGAGCTTCATGGACTACGGCAAGAGGTACGGGACGGTGTCCAGCCAGCCGCACGTCGGTGACGCGGTCGTCTTCAACTACAACGGCAGCAACTACGCCGACCACGTGGCCCTGGTGACCGGGATCTCCGGGAGCACGGTCACCCTCACCGGCGGCAATCAGGGCGGCCGCCCTGGCCACGTCAGCACCGCTTCCACCGCCAGCTGGCACGTGGGTGAGAAGCCCTGGGGCCCCAGCGGTCAGACGATCAGCGGTTACGTCTCCCCGGCCGGCAGTTCTACGCCCTCCCTCCCCAACCCGGCCTCGCTGGCCGACGGCACCCTGGTGAAGTCGGCGAGCGGCCCGGCCGTCAAGGTGATGATCAAGGGTGCGGGTATCGCGGTGGCGGGCTCCGATGTCACTCCTGACAAGTACGACCTGGGCAAGGTCGTCACGGTCGACGACCAGGCCTTCCGGTCCCTGTCGAGCGCCCCGCCGGCCGGCACCGTGGTCCACGACCAGGCCGGCGGCATCGACCGGTACGTGATCATCGGTGACGCCGCGCTGAAGATCGGTGGCGCGGACTGGCTCTCCGGCGGCTACAACACCCGTCCCGACATGGGCGTTCCCACCGCATGGCTGAAGAACGCGGCGCAGCGCACGGTGGCGACCGGCATCGTGGTGATGGACCAGTCGGGCAGCGACCCGGCCCGCTACGTCATGGTCAACGGTTCGGCGCTGCACATCTCGGCCTCCGAGTGGACGGCCGACGACTACGACGAGCAGACCCTGATGGGTGTCCCGGCCGAGTGGCTGAAGGGTGCCGCGGCCAAGCCGCTGCAGGCCGGCACGGTCCTCATGAACCAGTCGGGCACCGACCCGGCCCGCTACGTCACGGTGGGCGGCACGCCGGTGCACATCTCGGCCTCCGAGTGGAGCGGTGTCGGCTTCGACCAGATCCCCCTGATGGGCGTTCCGGGTGAGTGGCTGAGCTCGGCGCTGACCAAGCAGGTGGCCAACGGGACGATCGTCAAGGACGCCTCGGGCGCCTCTCCCTCGGTGTACGTGATGGCGGGTGGCATGGCGGCTCCGCTGACCAACGCGGACTTCCTGGGCCTCGGTTACGACAAGCGTCCGCTGGAGGGTGCTCCCGCCGAGTGGCTGAACTCGGCCGTGACGAAGGCCGCCCCGGCCGACGGCACGATGATCAAGGCCGCGAACGACCCCACCGTGTGGCAGATCGTGGGCGGCAAGAAGCGCGGGATGGCGGCCAGTGAGTTCGGCGCCGGGAAGCTCAGCTTCGACGACGTGGTCGCCGTGGGCAACGCCTTCCCGGCGAAGTTCCCGACCGTCTGAGACCGGTCCGCTCCCCGGAACACCACTGAGCACCACCACTGAGCCGCCCGGCCCGAACCGGCCGGGCGGCCCGGTCCCGGCCGCTCCACCGCCGACACCCAGACCGCCCAGACCCGCTGCCCGAGGGAATCCCGATGCGCTCCGCCGCCGCCCGCAAGAAGTCCGTACTCGCCACCGCCACCGCCACCGCCCTGCTGGCCCTCGCCGCCCCGCTCCTCGCGAGCACCCCCGCCTCGGCGGCCTCCGTGGCGACCTGGGACAAGGTCGCCCAGTGCGAGGCCAGCGGCAACTGGTCGATCATCGACCGGACCGGTACGTACTACGGCGGTCTCCAGATATCGATGCCGACCTGGCGTGCCTACGGCGGTACGCAGTACGCCGCCCGCCCCGACCAGGCCAGCAAGCAGCAGCAGATCCTGATCGGCGAGAAGATCCTGGCGGGGCAGGGCCAGGGCGCCTGGCCCAACTGCGGTCCCAAGTACAACCTGGGCGCCGACCACGCGGACCCGTACCCCTCCGGCCCGACCTACCCGGCCCCCTCCTCGCTGGCCAACGGCACCCTGGTGAAGTCGCCGAACGGGCCGGACGTACGAGTGATGATCGCCGGGGCGGGTGTCCCGGTGGCCGGTTCCGACGTCACCCCGGACCACTACGACCTCGGCAGGATCGTGCTCGTCTCCGACTCCGCGTTCAACGGTCTGGCGAGCGCCCCGCCGGCCGGCACGGTGGTCCACGACGAGGCGGGCGGCGCCAACCGGTACGTGGTCATCGACGGCGCCGCGCTGCAGATCTCCGCCTCGGACTGGACCGAGGACGGCTACAACATCCGCGCGGACTACGGCGTTCCGACCTCCTGGCTGCAGGCCGCCGCGCAGCGGACCCTGTCGAACGGTCGCGTGGTGATGGACCAGACCGGCAACGACCCGTCCCGCTACGTGGTCGTGAACGGTGCCGCGCTGCACATCTCGGCCTCCGAGTGGACCGCCAACGGGTACGGCCAGCAGGTGCTGATGGGCGTTCCGACCGATTGGCTGGCCTCCGCGGCGGCCCGGAAGATGCCCAACGGCTCGATCGTCAAGGAGGTCTCGGGCGCCAACCCCACGGTCTACGTGATGGCGGGCGGCGTCGCCGTCCCGCTGACCAACGCCGACTTCGTGGGCCTCGGCTACGACAAGCGCCCGCTGCTCGGCACCCCGGGGGAGTGGCTGGCCTCGGCCGCCGCCAAGACCGCCCCGGTCGACGGCACGATGCTGCTCTCGCCGAACAGCAACACCGTCTGGGAGATCGTCGGCGGCAAGAAGCGGGCGATGGCCGGCTCCGAGTTCGGCCCCGGCAAGCTCAGCTTCGACGACGTGGTCAGTGTCCCGGCCGCCTTCACGGCGAAGTTCCCGACCGCCTGAGCGCCACCGGCCCACGCTCCTCGCGCGGCCCCGTAGCCCCGTAGCTCCGTAGCCCTGCAGCTCCGTAGCCCCGCAGCTCATGGCCCGTAGCAGCCGTCGCTCACCCCTGCGCCCGAACCCCCAAGGAATCGACCATGCGCTCGTCCGTCCGCAACCACTCCTTCGGCACAGTGACCGTCACCGCCCTGCTCGCCCTCGCCGCCCCGCTCCTCACGGGCACCGAGGCCTCCGCCGCCTCGCTCTCCACCTGGGAGAAGGTCGCCAACTGCGAGGCCAGCGGCAACTGGCAGGCGATCGACCCGTCCGGCACCTATTTCGGCGGCCTCCAGTTCGCGCAGTCCACCTGGCAGGCCTACGGCGGCACCGCCTACGCCTCCCGCGCCGACCGGGCCACCAAACAGCAGCAGATACTCATCGGCGAGAAGGTCCTCGCCGGCCAGGGCCAGAACGCCTGGCCCTACTGCGGCCCCAAGTACAACCTCGGCGCCGACCACGCGGATCCGTACCCCTCCACCCCGGCCCCGGTCTCCTCCTGGAAGGCCCAGGTGGTGGTCAACGGCGGTGGCGCGATCTTCCACGGCCTGCGCAAGGCGGACGGCACCTGGACCGGCTTCGGGAACATCGAGAGCCAGGCCGGTGACATCGGCACGGTCGGCTCCGTCGCGGACGCGGGTCTCAACGGTGACACGCACGTGGTCGCGGTCGGCGGCAACGGGCACGTCTATCACACCATCCGTCTCGCGAACGGAAGTTGGGGCACCTTCGGCGATGTGGACGCGGCCGCCGGGGCGCTGGGTCCGGTCACGAAGGTGTCGGCCGTGACGATCGGCACGGACGTGAACGTGCTCGCGGTGGCCGACGGGAAGCTGAACCACTCGGTACGTCACTTCGACGGCTCCTGGACCCCGTTCGGCGACGTCTCCGCCGAGGCGGGCGCCCTGCCCGCCCCGGTGACCAGCGCCGCCGAGGCCTCGGTCAACGGGCAGCTCCAAGTGGTGGTGGTGGCCGGCGGCCGCGTCTACCACTCGATCCGCGGCTCGGGCGGTACGTGGTCCGCGTGGGGCGACGTCTACGCGGCGGCCGGCGGTTCGGGGACGGCCTCGGACGTGGCCGTGGCCGGCACCGGCTCGGACATGCAGATCATCGTGACCTCGAACAACGGCACCAAGCAGGTCCACGGCGCCCGCCTCGGCGACGGCACCTGGTTGCCGCTCACCGACCTGGCCGCCACCCTGGGCGGCTTCACCGCGACCGGGGTGAGCGCCGCGACCGTGGACGGCGAGCTGCAGGCCACCTTCGTGACCACGGACAACCGCATCCTGCACACCATCCGCCGGGTCAACGGCACCTGGACGGGCGCCGGCGCCATCAACCTCACCGGCGTCAACGGCAACCACTACGCGGCCAGCATCACCGGGACCCTGTGATGGGCCGACTCCGCCTGATCGCGATGGGTTTGGTCGCCGCCACGGTCCTCGCCCCGCTCATGGGCTGCTCGAACGCGGCGGCCCCGGCCGCCGCCCCCGGAGCGGCCCGCCCGGCGGCCGCGATGGACTCCGCCGCCGCGAGCCCCGGCGCCGAGCCCGTCGAGGCATCCCCCGCTCCGGCCGTAACGGCCCGGGCCTCGCAGGCACCGCAGGCCGCGAAGGGCTCCCCGGCCGCACCGACCGGCCAGGCGCCGCAGGCGCCCCAGCTGCCCCAGGGCGCCGACACGGCCCGGGCCGCCGCCGCGCTGCCCGTCGAGGCGGTGCTCACCGGACTGCCGGCGGGGCTCCAAGCCGGTTCCCAGGCGGTCGAGTTCAGCGTCGTCCTCACCAACCGGACGGCCACGGCCTACCCCTCGCTCGCCCCGATGCTCGCCCTCACCGACGGCTCCGACCAGGCGCTCAAGGCCACCCTCGAGCGGTTCGACCCGGAGTCGGGCAGCTGGAAGCGGATCCGGGTCCCCAGTCCGGGAGCGGCGCCGATCGGCTCGATGGGCGCCACCCCGTACACCCTCCCGGCCCACGGAACCCTCACGGTCAAGTACCGGATCGCGGTCCCCGCGGGGCTCCCGAGCCTCCAGGCCGCTACCTCGTTCTACGCGATCGGCACCGACGGCGGCCAGATCGGCCTCACCGGCGGAGTCCTCCCCGTCGCCGGGGCCTGACGCCCCTTCCCGGACCCGGTCCGTCGACCGGTCCGGGCCACCAGAACTTCGCACCACCCCGCCGCGGCACGGAAGTTGCCGCCCCCTCTCCTCGACCGCACTATGAAGGACCGATTCGCCATGTCGAAGACCGCCCTGCGCGCCTCCTCCACCGCCGTCGCCGCCCTCGTACTCGGCGCCGGCCTGACCGTCCTCGCCCCCTCCGCCCAGGCCGCCTCCGGCGCGGACATCGTGGCCACCATCCGCGGGCAGCTGGGCAGCGACGCCTGCGGCAACGGCGGCGCCGGCTACTACGCTCCCGGGACCGGCCAGACCCGTAGCTGCTCCGGCGGCAGCGAGACCCACGCCTGGTGCGCCGACTTCGCCGGCTGGGCCTGGTCCCGCAACGGCGTGAAGAACCTCGGCCCCCTGAACAACCTGGCCAACTCCTTCCAGACGTACGCCAGGAACAACCAGGGCGGCCTGTCCTCCACCCCGCACGTCGGCGACGCCGTCTTCTTCCACCCCAAGAGCCAGCCCGCCGGTTTCACCAACTACGACCACGTCGCGATCGTCAGCGCCGTCCACGCCAACGGCACCATCGACTGGATCGGCGGCAACCAGAGCGGTGGGTACGTCACCGAGAACAAGAACATGCCGGGCTCGGTCGGCGCCGTGGAATGGACCTCCGGCGGCTACAACGTCAACCTCATGGGCTTCGCCAGCCCCTTCGGCGCCTCGGACCCGGCTCCGGCCGACGGCATGAAGGCCCAGGTGGTGGTCAACGGCGGTGGCGCGATCTTCCACGGCCTGCGCAAGGCGGACGGCACCTGGACCGGCTTCGGGAACATTGAGAGCCAGGCCGGTGACATCGGCACGGTCGGCTCCGTCGCGGACGCGGGTCTCAACGGTGACACGCACGTGGTCGCGGTCGGCGGCAACGGGCACGTCTATCACACCATCCGTCTCGCGAACGGCAGTTGGGGCAAGTTCGGCGACGTCAACGCGGCCGCCGGAAACCTCACCGACGTCACCAAGCTCTCCGCCGTGACCATCGGCACCGAGCTCAACGTCCTCGCGGTGGCCGACGGCGGCCTCTACCACTCCGTACGCCACTTCGACGGCTCCTGGACCCCGTTCGGCGACGTCATGGCCGAGGCGGGCACCCTGCCCGCCCCGGTGACCAGCGCCGCCGAGGCCTCGGTCAACGGGCAGCTCCAGGTCGTCGCGGTCGCCGGCGGCCGGGTCTACCACTCGCTGCGCAGCAACGACGGCAACTGGACCCCGTGGGGCGACGTCTACACGGAGGCCGGCAACGCGGGCGTGGCGTCGGACGTTGCCGTGGCCGGCACCGGAACGGACATGCAGATCGTCGTGACCGCGAACAACGGCGCCAAGCAGTTCCACGCGGCCCGCACGGCGGCCGGGAACTGGACGGCCCTGACCGACCTGACGAGCGTGCTGGGCAGCAGCTTCACGGCGACCGGGGTCTCGGCCGCGGCCGTCGACAACGAGCTCCAGGCCACCTTCGTGACGACCGACAACCGGATCCTGCACACCGTCCGCCGCGTGAACGGCACCTGGACGGGCGCGGCTGCCATGAACCTCACCGGCATCACCGGCAACCACTACGGCGCGAGCATCACCGGCACCCTCTGACCCGGCGACGCCGACGGCCTCCGCTCCCCACCGGGAACGGAGGCCGTCGGCCTTGCGGTGGGGCCGCGGCCGCTCAGCCCTTGCTCACCGCCAGCAGGATCTCCGGGATCCGGCGGGCCACTGTGGGGGCCGCGAAGCGCAGGCCCGCCCAGGCGGCCAGGGTGCCCCAGGCGATGCCCAGGGGAAGCAGGATCCAGGCCAGGGACTGCTGGTCGGTGGTGCTGAAGTAGATGGCGAGGACGATCACCGGGGCGCAGATCAGCGCCGAGGCGAACAGGCCGCCGAAGATGCCCATCCACGCCAGGGCGCCCTGCCCCGGGGCGACGTTCTTGAAGGCGCCGTCGGTGGGGATCGAGTACGGGAAGCGGGCCGAGGCCAGGGCTCCCGTGCACAGCATCGAGCCGAGCAGGGCCAGCGCCATGCCGAGCGCACCCGGGAAACCGGACCAGTCGCCGACCAGGGCGGCCGTCACCGCCGCCACCACGGCCGTGTAGGGCACGGTGACCAGCGCGAGGGCCAGGGCGCGGGCGCGCAGTTCCACGAACGCGTCGCGGGTGCTGGAAAGGGTCTGCGCGACCATCCAGAACGCCGAGGTGTCCTGCCCGAACTGGTTGTACATCTGGACCCCGAGCATGCCCGAGGCGAAGCAGGCCAGGTACACCGAGCCTTGGCCCTGCAGGGCGTTGGCGGCCGGGACGATCAGACCGACCGCGAGGGCCGACACCCACGCCGCCTTGGTCTTGGGGTCACGCACGATGTAGCGCAGCGAGCGCTGCACCGCCGCGCCCGTGCGGTCGTCCGGCAGCAGCGACCACACCCCGCGGGCGCCGCCGTCCGCTCCCCCCGCCCGCTCCTTCTTCTGCTTGGCCGCCGCGATCGTCGAGCCGTCCGGGGTGACCATGAGCTTGGTCAGGCTGCGCTCCCAGAACCAGAGCAGCAGTCCCAGGGCGGCGACCGTGATGACCAGCTGGACGGCCGCGAGGCCGTACGAGCCCTCGCTCGCGGAGTCCACCATCCCGATCGCCGTCGCGGGCGGCAGCCAGCGCACGACCTCCGCGGCCGGCTCCAGCTTCTCCAGGCCGCCGGTCTGGAACAGTCGCTGGCCGGCGAGGTTCGCCACCTGCGCGCCCACCGCGATCAGCAGGCCGCTGAGCAGCGCGAGGTCGCGCCCCTTGCGGCTGGTCAGCAGCCGTACGTTGGCCGTTGCCACCGCCCGGGCGAGGGCCACGCAGCCGAGCAGCAGCAGCGGGACCGCCAGGACGGCGGCCACCGCGCCCGCCGCACCCCGGGCGACGGCGATCGCCGAGCCGGCAGCCAGGCAGAGCGTGAACAGCGGCCCGACTCCGACGAGGGAGGAGGCCAGCAGGGCCCGTACGAGCGGACGCGGGCGCAGCGGCAGCATGACCAGCCGGCTCGGGTCGAGGGTCTCGTCGCCCGTGGGGAAGAACAGCGGTACGAAGGTCCAGCACAGGGCGAGGACCGCCGCCAGCAGGACGACGACCGCGCTCGCGTGCGCGTGCCCGCGCAGCAGGGCGAGGCCCAGCGTGGCGAAGAAGGCGACGACGAGGGCGGCGGCCAGGGCGCCGAAGTAGGCGAACTTGCGCTTCGAGGAGCCCTTGAGGCCGTTGCGCAGGAGGGAAAGCTTGAGGCGGACGAAGATCGGGGTGATCGAGACGGATCCGGCGGCCGCGGCGGAGGCGGCGGCGGAGACCGGCGCGGCGGCGGGTGCGGACGTACTCATCGGACGCCCGCCCCGGCTCCGGCCCCGGTGCCCTTGTTCCCGCCGTTCGCGGACGCGCCGCCACCGAGCCAGTCCAGCGACTCGCCCGTGGCCCGGCCCTGCGCCCCGACCAGCTCGAGGAACGCGGCCTGCAGCGAGGGCGCGGAGCCCCGTACGTCGGCCAGCGGGCCCGCGGCCCGGATCCGGCCGGCGGCCATGACGGCCACCCAGTCGCACAGCGACTCGACGAGTTCCATGACGTGGGAGGAGAAGACGACCGTGGCGCCGGAGGAGGTGTAACGCTCCAGCACGCCGCGGATGGTCTGCGCGGACACCGGGTCCACGCCCTCGAACGGCTCGTCCAGGAAGAGGACTTCGGGGTTGTGCAGCAGGGCGGCGGCGAGGCCGATCTTCTTCCGCATGCCGGTCGAGTAATCGACGATCAGTTTGTTCTGCGAACCGGCCAGGTCCAGGACCTCCAGCAGCTGCGTGGCCCGGCTGTCCGTCTCGCGGCCCGGCAGCCCCCGCAACCGGCCCATGTAGCCGAGCAGTTCGCGGCCCGAAAGCCGCTCGAAGAGCCGCAGGCCCTCCGGCAGCACACCGATCCGGGACTTCACCTCGACCGGGTCCGCCCACACGTCGTGCCCGGCTACGACCACCCGGCCCATGTCCGGTCGCAGCAGCCCGGTCACCATCGACAGCGTCGTCGTCTTGCCCGCGCCGTTCGGCCCGACCAGGCCGATGAACTGCCCCGCGGGCAGTTCCAGGTCGATCCCGGCCACGGCCACCTGCTCGCCGAACCGCTTCCACAAACCCTCGACCCGCACAGCGGCCGCGGTGGACGGCGCGGGTCGCGCACCGCCACCCGTTCCGTCCGTCCCGCCCGTCGCAACGCCCTGGTCCGGCATGCGCCTGCCTCTCGTTCTGTTCCCCGTGTCCTGCTTTTCTCACGATAGGAGGAGGGGGAGAGGCTGGAGCAGTTACTTATGTCATGAGTTTCCGAGCGGATTCGTCCCTGGTCGCGCGGTCCCTCAGGGGGTGCGCCGGGCCCGCTCCGCCGCCGCCTCGCGGCCGCACGCGTACGCCAGTGCGTCGATGAGCTCCTCGACGTCCGGCAGCCACCGGTTCGCGGCCGTCGGCGGCTGAGCCCACTGCACCGAGCCGCGTCCGCCGATGCGGGTCGGCGGCGCGGCCACGTACTCGCCCTCGCCGCGGGCGGCCAGGTCGAGCTGGGAGGGCTGCCAGCCGATCTTGCGCAGCAGGTCGGGCACCTTCGCCCCGGCGCCGGGCAGGACGAAGAACAGCATCCGGCCGGCCGGGTTGGCGATCACCGGCCCGAGGGTGCGCTGCATGCGCTGGAGCCGTGCCAGCGCCAGGAAACCGGCCGCGTCCGGGACGTCGAGGGCGTCGAAGGTCCGGCCGGTGGGCAGCAGGATGGCGGCCTTCGGGTTCTTGCCCCAGAGCCGGCGGACCTGCACGGCGCTGCCCGAGGCCAGGGGTGCCCAGTCCTTCACCGTCGCGTGCGCGCCCGGTGCCGGGCAGTCCGCGGCCCCGCACGAGCACCGCTCCCGCCCGTCCCCGGACTCCAGCCAGGTACCGGCGAAGACGTCCCAGTGCCGTTCTTCCGTGTACCGCACGGCATGGTCCAGCAGCGGCTCGCTGCGTTGCATGGGGATGGGCGCGGTCTCCGTGACTCCGATGGTCTCTTCCACGTGCAACACAACTCCTGCGGTCACCGGGGGTTACGGGGGTAAACCAGCCGGGGGCCGGAGCATCGATCCTGCATGCGGGGCGCATCGGTGCATCACGGGGGGCGCGTAGGAGGCCGGGGCGCCGGAGGTGGGTAGCGACAGGACGCAATGGGGAAGATTCTCCGCACATCAGGCGGGAAGTGATCATTCCAACGATCACCCGCGGCCTCTGGGGGTTTTCATGGCAGCCAGGCCTCTCGTCGCCCGCCAGCCGAACGAACGGCTGCAGGCGCTCATCCAGGAAGCCGGGTGCTCCAATGCCGGGCTCGCCCGGCGCGTCAACATGTGCGGGGCCGAGCACGGTCTCGACCTCCGCTACGACAAGACCTCCGTGGCCCGCTGGCTGCGCGGGCAGCAGCCGCGCGGTCGGGCCCCGGGAATCATCGCCGAGGCGCTCGGACGCAAACTCGGCCGGACCGTCACCATCGACGAGATCGGCATGGCCAACGGCAAGAACCTCGCCTCCGGTGTGGGCCTGCAGTTCTCCCCGACCGTCATCGGCGCCATCGAGCAGGTCTGCGAGCTGTGGCGCAGCGACGTGGGGCGGCGCGACTTCCTGTCCGGATCGAGCGTGGCCTCCTCCGCGCTGGTCGAGCCGAGCCGGGACTGGCTGATCACCGGGGCCGACGCGCAGGTGGCGCGCAGCGGGGGCGCCCGGGTGGGGATGTCCGACGTGGAGGCGGTGCAGGCGACCACGGAGGCGCTGAAGGAGCTCGACCACCGCTTCGGCAGCGGCCACGTACGGCCGGTGGTCGTGCACTACCTCAACTCGGTGGTCTCCGGCCTGATCGGCGGCTCCTACCGGGAGCCGGTCGGCCGGGCGCTGTTCGCGGCGGTCGCCCGGCTGACGGAGCTGGCCGGCTACATGGCGGTGGACACGGGCCAGCCGGGCCTGGCCCAGCGCTACTACATCCAGGCGCTGCGCCTCGCCCAGGCGGCGGGCGACAGGGCGTACGGGGGGTACGTGCTGGCGGCGTCCATGAGCCACCTCGCGGCCGAACTGGGCAATCCCCGGGAGATCGCGCAGTTGGCCAGAGCCGCGCAGGAGGGCACCCGGGGACAGGTCACGCCCCGGGTGGAGGCGATGTTCTACGCGGCGGAGGCGCGCGGGCACGCGCTGCTGGGCGACGCCCGGGCCACGGCGGTGCTGTCCTCGCGTGCGGTGACCGCGCTGGAACGGGCGGAGCCGGAGTCCGGTGACGACCCGGTGTGGATCCGGCACTTCGACCAGGCCTACCTGGCGGACGAACTGGCGCACTGCCACCGCGACCTGGGTCAGGCCGACGCGGCGGTGAAACGGGCGGAGGAGGCCCTGCGCGACCTCCCGGCGGGTAAGGCGCGGCGCCGGGCGATCGGGCTGCTGCTGCTGGCGGCGGCGCGGGTGCAGCAGCGGGAGGTGGAGGCCGCCTGCCAGACGGCTGCGCAGGCGGCGGACCTGCTCTCGGGGATCCGGTCGAACCGGGGCGCGGTCTATCTGGAGGACTTCCGCACCCGTATCGACCCGTACCGGGAGGAACCGGCGGTCCGGGAGTTCGCGGCGCGCCTGGAACCGGCGTCCTGACCCGACGGGGGCCCGCCCCCGGCCCCCGTGCCTCAATCGCCGGCGGGGCTGAAAGATCGCCTCAAACGCCGGCGGGGCTGGACTCGTCGGCCCGCACGCGTCCACGTGTGGGCTGACGCGGGCCACGGGCCACTGGTCCGGCCCGGGACAACGGGTCCGCGGTGGGGGAGGGCCTGACGGGGAAGGGGGGCGACCGGGTAGCGTGAGCCGACGGGTCCGTAGACGCGGACAGGTCGGAGAGGGAGTCCCGGTGACGGAGAGCGGACAGGGCGGCAGCCCCCAGGCAGGCGCGCCGTGGGGCCCGTCGATGCCGGCGCAGCCCCCCGCGCAGCCGGACGGCCAGCCGGGCCACCAGGGCCAGCCCCCGTACGGCCACCCTCCCCAGGGCCAGCCTCCCTACGGCCAGCCTCCCTACGGCCAGCCCGCCCAGGGGCAGCCGGCTTTCGGGCAGGGCCCGCAGAGCCAGTCCGGGCAGGGCCAGCCCGCTTTCGGGCAGGACCCCCAGGGCCGGTCCCCCCAGGGGCAGCCGGCCTACGGTCAGCCCGCCCAGGGCCAGCCGGCCTTCGGGCAGGTCCCGCAGGGCCGGTCTCCCCAGGGCCAGCCCGCGTTCGGGCAGGGCCCGCGGGGCGAGTCCCCCCAGAGCCAGTCCGGGCAGGGCCACCCCACCCCCGGCCAGCCCCAGGGCGGACCCGCCTACGGCTATCCCGCGGCCGGTGGCCCCGTACCCGGTGGGCCCGCCTACGGGTATCCGCAGGGGCATGTCCTCGGCCCCGGTTACGACGGCCCCGGCGACCCGCACGGCTACGGCTACCCGCCGCTGCCCGAGGCCGCCACCCAGTTCATTCCGCCGGTTCCGGCGGCGCCGGTGCACGGCGAAGCCGCTACCCAGTACATACCGCCAGTTCCGGCGGCGTCCGCGCACGACGAGGCCGCCACCCAGTACATTCCGCCAGTTCCCGCGGCCCCC
This sequence comes from Streptomyces sp. NBC_00435, assembly GCF_036014235.1. Lineage (GTDB taxonomy): Bacteria > Actinomycetota > Actinomycetes > Streptomycetales > Streptomycetaceae > Streptomyces. Next base: position 3,788,607 of record NZ_CP107924.1, on the reverse strand, counting down.
ACGCACGACGAGGCCGCCACCCAGTTCATCCCGCCGGTACCGGCGGCCCCCGCGGATCCCGCCGCCGGGTTCGACGGGCTGTTCCGCGGCGATACGCAGCAGCTGCCGCCCGTCCAGGAGCCGGTGCTCCGCCAGCAGCCGCCGCGACGCCCGTACCAGCAGCAGCACCAGCCCCAGCACCAGCAGCACCCGCACCCGCAGCAACACCCCTTCCCGCAGCAGCAGTTCCAGCAGCCGCCCCCGCCCGCCCCCCGCCGGGTCTCGCCCGCGATCATCGCCGCCGTCGTCATCGGCCTGGCCGTCGTCGGCCTCGGCGTCGGCGCGCTGCTCAGTGACAACAAGGCGCAGAACAACGACCCCGGCGCCGCACCCGCCACGCCCACCCCCGGCAGCTCGGCCGCGAACAGTGGCGAGGCGCCGCTGGACCCGGCCCAGCCGCAGGCGGTCCAGCTGGACAAGCTCCTCGCGGACAGCAACGACAGCCGGGCCTCGGTGATCAAGGCCGTCGACGACATCAAGGGCTGCCGCAACCTCGACCAGGCCGCCAACGACCTCCGTGACGCCGCCCGTCAGCGCGAGGAGCTGGTGACCCGGCTCCAGGAGCTCAAGGTGGACCAGCTTCCCGACAACGCCAAGCTGACCGCGGCCCTCACCAAGGCGTGGAAGTCCTCCGCCGAGGCCGACAACAGCTACGCCTCCTGGGCCGGAGACGTGAAGGGCGACGCCGACAAGTGCAAGGACGGCAAGGCCAAGTCGACCGGCAACGCCTCCGACGGCAACAAGTCGAGCGGCGAGGCCACCAAGGCGAAGGAGTCGGCGGCGGGCATGTGGAACACCATCGCCGGCAAGTACGGACTCACCAAGCGGGACAAGACCCAGCTCTGACCGGCTGACCGGATGACCGGATGACCGTCAGGCCCGCGGGGCCTGCTCCAGGGTCTTGGTCATGTCCAGGGACTGCTCGCCCTGCTGGGCCACGAGGCGGCCCTGCTCGACGATCTGGAAGGTGACCCGGCCGTTGACGATGCGGGGGAATCCGGCGACGGCCCGCATGTCCTGGTAGCGCCAGCTGAGGTCGGGGGTCAGGCCGCCGGTCTTGACGGGCTCGGACTGGTTGAGCTTGCGCGAGAGACCGCGCGCCGTGATCTGCTCGCCGCTCTTGAACCGCTTCACGGTCTCGTTGAAGACCGTGTACGCGATCCACGTGGTCTGGGCCCCGCTGTCGTCGGGGTCCACCGCGTTGTCGCCGAAGGCGTACTCGGAGATCACCCGGCGCATCGGCGCCCAGAGGGGATCGGTGCCCACCGGGTACCAGCTGGTGACGTACGCGCCCTCGAAGGGGCTCTCCTTGCCGCCGGTGCGGTCCACGAGGGACTGGCTGACCGAGCCCAGCACCGAGGAGATCTGCGGTTTGCGGTTCTGGGCGTCGGCCCGGCGGAAGGCGTCGAAGAAGGTCTCGGTGCGCGCGCCGAGCACGGCGGCCACGCAGCCCTTCTCCTTCCCGTCCTTGCCGTCCTTCGCCGAGGAGACGCCGCCCTTCACCGGAGCACCGGGGCTGGAGTCGGCCAGTGCCTCGCGGGCCTGCGCGGAGAGGTCCGAGGAGTCCTCGGCGGCCCGGATGTCGCTGGCCTCGCCCATCTGGTTGGCCTTCAGGCCCGCGTTGAGCTGGAGGGGCAGGGCGTCGCCCGCCAGGGTGTCCGGGCGGACCAGGGCGACCTTGGCGCAGGCGCGGCCCAGCTGATGGCCGGCCCCGGCGAGGAGGACGGGCTGGCCGCCGTTGACGGGGTAGGAGAGCGGGGACTGGAACTCCTCGGAGGAGACCCCGTACCCGCCGATGAACGGGATGCCCTCGGCCTCCAGCGGGGCCATGAAGGCCCGTCCGTGCTGGCTGTAGGAGCCGATGACGGCGACGGCCTTCTCGGCGATCGCCTTGCGGGCGCAGTCGGCGGCGCCGGTGGGCGTGTTGTGCTCGTTGCAGGTCAGGACGCGCAGCTTGTGGCCGTTGATGCCGCCCTTGGCGTTGATCCAGCGCTCGTAGGCCTTGGCCACACCCGGCATGCCGGGCATGTTGGTCGCGTTGGAGTCCTGCGGCGCGAAGGTCATGACCGTGAGGGTGTCGGTGCCCCCGGAGCCCCCCGAGCCTCCGGGGAGCACCCCGCAGCCGGCGACGAGACACGCGCCCAGTGCCGTGGCCGCGGTCCTGGCCAGGAGGGTGCGGGAGAGGGTTGCTGCGCGTCGCCGGGTGGTCATGTGCATGCACCATTCCGCGCCAGGGGTAACTCGAGAGTGAGGTGTGCACAACATTGGGTGACGGCCAGGTGAATTACGGGTGGCGGCAATGCGCCGGGGGAGCGCGGGCGGGGTGCCGGAGACCGGCCGTGGGCGCCTCAAGATCACGCTGACCAGGAACGTACGATCGAAAGCGTGACATTCGCCCAAGGTTCGAAGAACTCTTCCCGCCGCGGTGGCCGCTCCTCCACCATGGGCGGCATGCCCCTCAACGACATGCCGTGGTGGCGCTGGCGCAGCAACGTGCGCTCGGCGCTGCACATGCTTTCCGACCCCGTGTTCCAGGAAGACACCTGGCTGGCCGGCGCCGGGGGGTACGGGGACGTCACCGACGCCGTGTACCGGCTCGTCGAGGACACCTGGCTCGACAGCTGGTCCGCGGAGAAGTACGTCGGTACGGTCTTCCGGGACTCGCAGGAGGCGGCGGTGGTGGACCTCGCCGTGCTGCGCGTGCTCCGGATCATGCACCAGATCGGCCCCGACGCCCCCGTCTCCGGCTACCTGGAGCACCACGCCTGGCCGGAGGCCGTACGGGCCGCGCGCGAGGCCCACGTACGGCTGGCGACTGCGGACGGGGAGGACCCGGACGAGCGGCCGGCGTCCCTGGACGTGTTGAGGATCCTCACCCGCGCCGTGTGAGCGGCGCGATGTGAAAGGCTATGCGGTCATGAGCGATGACCCGCAGCCGCAGCCCCAGGCCCCGCAGCAGTACGTACTGACCCTCTCCTGCCCCGACAAGCAGGGCATCGTGCACGCGGTGTCCAGCTACCTGTTCATGACCGGGTGCAACATCGAGGACAGCCAGCAGTTCGGCGACCGTGACACCGGCCTGTTCTTCATGCGGGTCCACTTCGAGGCGGACGCACCGGTCACCGTGGAGAAACTGCGGGCCAGCTTCGCCGCGATCGGCGATTCCTTCCGGATGGACTGGCAGATCCACCGCTCCGACGAGCGCATGCGGATCGTGCTCATGGTCTCGAAGTTCGGGCATTGCCTCAACGACCTGCTGTTCCGCCACCGGATCGGCGCGCTGCCGGTGGAGATCGCGGCCGTGGTCTCGAACCACACCGACTTCGAGGAGCTGGTCGGCTCGTACGGGGTCCCGTTCGTGCACATCCCGGTGACCAAGGACACGAAGGCGGCGTCCGAGGCGCGGCTGCTGGAACTGGTGCGCTCCGAAGGCGTCGAGCTCGTCGTCCTCGCCCGCTACATGCAGGTGCTGTCGGACCACCTGTGCAAGGAGCTGAGCGGGCGGATCATCAACATCCACCACTCGTTCCTGCCGAGCTTCAAGGGCGCGAAGCCGTACCACCAGGCGCACGCGCGCGGCGTGAAGCTGATCGGCGCGACCGCGCACTACGTGACGGCGGACCTCGACGAGGGCCCGATCATCGAGCAGGAGGTCGAGCGGGTGGGCCACGAGGTCACCCCGGACCAGTTGGTGGCGATCGGCCGGGACGTCGAGTGCCAGGCGCTGGCCCGCGCGGTGAAGTGGCACAGCGAGCACCGCGTGCTCCTGAACGGCACCCGCACGGTCGTCTTCGCGTAGCACCCGGATCGCTCGGCCGCCGGTCCCGCCGCGAGGACGGGACCGGTACGCCGAGATCCGGAGGAGGCGGCCCAGGCCGACGGCCTAGAGCCGGCTCAGCGAGGCCGCCGCGAAGAGGACGTCGCGGATGGCCTCGCGGTCGCCGTTCTGGCCGACGGCCGCCTCCTCCGGGGAGATGTGGCCCGCGGCCAGCTGACAGAACTCGAAGCCGTCCAGGGCGATCCGCGCCACCGTGTGGTCCGGCGAGGGTTTCGCCGCCGGGGAGTCCAGCGCGATGTCCCAGCCGCCGCCTCCCGCGCCCTCGATCTCCAGGTGCAGGGTCCGGCCCGGCGCCCCGGCCGCGACCAGCCCGCGCGGCGGCGCCGCCAGTCCCGCCCGCCGGCGTCCGGCCAGGGCCGCCGGCAGGAGCCGGGCCGCCAGGTCGATCATGCGGTTCAGATGGGGCGCGGACGGCGGCTCGTACGGGTAGTCCACCGCCTCCGCGATGTCCACGGCGTGCACCCAGCACTCGAAGGCCCGCTCCAGGAAGGCGTCCCCGAGGGGGAGGGCGAAGGGCCCGTAGTCGACGGACAGTTCGGCCACGCCGCGGCCCGCGAAGGACACCGTACGGACCAGGGTGTGGCCCTGCTCCCGCCACGGTTCGCGGACCCGCCGGGTGGTCGGGTACGGGGAGTCGCCCCAGAACCGCTCCGTGCGCTCGGTGGGGTTGCCCGACGCCGCGTCCCGGCCCAGCGGGTCGTCCAGGCCCAGCGCGGCCGCGACGAGGCCGTCCACCGCCAGCAGGTGCCCGATGACCCCGGCCACCGTGGTCCGGCGGGACTGGCGCCGCTCCTCCTCGAACCACTTGAGCCGGACCGGCGTGTGCCACTCCGAGTCCCCGAAGTCCCGTAGCAGCGCGTCGAGCCGCGCCGTCTCGGTGTCGTACGGGCTCGCCCACACCGGCACCGGGATCCGGGCCGGACGCTTGCCGAGGCAGTCCTCCAGCACGCGCGAGCGCAGCAGCGGCTTGAGGTCGAGGCTCTCCTCCGGGTGCAGCAGCCCCACGGCGTCGCGCAGTCGTAGTGCCTCTTCGGCGCAGGGCGCGCATTCGGTGAGGTGGTCCTCGACGGCCTGGGTCTCGTCGGCGGAGCAGGCCGCGAGGGCCCATGCGCCCAGCAGGGACTTCAGTACGGCATGGGTGGGCGGGGGCGTGGGCGGGGCGGCCGGGGCCGGCGGCTCCATGTGGGCGGGGTACGTGGTCGCGGTGTACTCCGGGTAGTCGGCGGCCTCCGCGTACTCGGTGTAGTCGAGGTCGTCGGCCGCGGCGCGCGGGCCCGGTATGCGCGGCGGGCCACCGCCGCCCGGGGGCCGCTCGTACTCTTCGCCGTCTTCGGCGGCGCCTTCGAAGGGGGTGCTCATCGTGCCGTTCCATATCCGGAGGGGCCGTGTCCGGGCGGGACCATGTCGTCGCGCGGGACGGCGTTGGCCGTGGACAGCAGTTGCAGGCCCAGCCGCAGCCGGCGCCGGGCCTCGTCCTCGCTGATCTGCAGGTCGGCGGCGGCCTGCCGGTAGTCGCGGCGCTTGAAGTAGGCCAGTTCGAGCGCGGCCCGCAGGGGTGCGGGCATGGAGGTGACGATGAAGTCCGCGCGGGCGGCCGCGTTGGCGGTGCGCACCTTCTGCTCCAGCTCCTCGCGGGAGCCGCGGCCCAGTTCGGCCTGGCGCAGGCGGGCGACGGCCTGTCCCTGGGTGATGCGGGCGACCCAGGAACGCATGGAGCCCTGCTTGGGGTCGTAGGCGTCCGGGTTCTCCCAGATGTACCCGAACACCTCGCGGGTGATCCGGTCGGCGGCCTTCTCGTCGCCGAGGACCCGGTGGGCCAGGCTGTGAACGAGTGAGGCGAACCGGTCGTACAGTTCGCCGAGCGCGGCGGCCTCGCCGCGGGCCAGGCGCTGCTGCATGCGGCGGTCCCAGCGCGGTGGTGCGTCCTTCGGCATCGTGCCCCCAGCCGGGTTCCCGGTTTCGCAGCCGTGTGTCGACCACTCGAATGTAGTGGGCACACAGCGATGTGCGCCTGTTTTGCCAGAAGCTCGCCCTGGAAGTGCGCCCTGCGTGATAGTGGCGTTGCGCGGTGTGAACGCTGCGAACCGGGAGGAGTGCCATGGCACATGGGCACAGATGTACGCGCCCCGCCGCGCTCCTCGTGCGCTGGTTCGATGCGGCCACCTGCTTGCCCGCTTCGCTTAACGCGCAGGCCACGTAGGCCTTACGCTCCTGCCTTGTCTTGAACTGCACCCCACCGCACATGTGAAGGCGGAACGCCGAATATGGACAGCGCAGAATACGAGCGCAAGATCGCCGCCCGATTCGCGACCTTCGACCAGGACGGGAACGGCTATATCGACCGGGAGGACTTCAGCGCGGCGGCGAAGGCGGTGCTGGCCGAGTTCGCCGTGGCGGCCCGCTCCGACAAGGGCCAGGACATCTTCGCGGGCGCGGAGGCCTTCTGGCAGGGCATGGCCGGCATCGCGGACGTGGACGGGGACCAGCGGGTGACCCGCGAGGAGTTCATCACCGGCGCGGCGAAGCGGCTGCGGGACAACCCGCAGCGGTTCGCGGAGATCGCGCGGCCGTTCCTGCGGGCGGTGATCGCGGTGGCGGACTCCGACGGCGGCGGCGCGACCCCGGGGGCGACGGCACGTGTCCTGCGCGTCCTCGGCACCCCGGAGGAACTGGCAGGCCCGGTGGCGGCGGCCCTGGACGCGGACGGCGACGGCCGCATCACGGAGGACGAGATCCTGGCGGCCTTCGCGGGCTACTGCGGAGTGGCGGCGCCGGACGCGTAGGCCCAGGCCGGGCGGTGCGGGACACGGGGCCGCCGGGCCCCGTGGCCAGGCGCCGCCGAGTTACGCGAAGCGTTCGCGCAGCTTGTACTTGAGGACCTTGCGCAGGGCGTCGTTGCGCGGGAGGGCGTCGACCAGCTCCAGCTGTTCCGGGAGTTTGTGGGTGGAGAGGCCCTGCGCGCGCAGGTGCGCCGTCAGTTCGGGCAGGGTGAGCGGGGGTGCGCCGGCGGGCTGTTCCACGACCGCGCAGACGCGTTCGCCGCGTTCGGGGTCCGGGAGGCCGATGACCGCCACGTCGGCTATCGCCGGGAGCTGGTGGAGCAGGTCCTCGATCTCCTTCGCGGAGATGTTCTCGCCCTTGCGGATGATCACGTCCTTGCTGCGGCCCGTCAGGACCAGGTAGCCGTCCTTCGTGAGGTGGCCGAGGTCGCCGGTGACCAGGTAGCCGTCGGAGTCGAAGACCCCGGTGTCCTCCTCCCGGTTCAGGTAGCCCCGGCAGACCGCTTCGCCGCGCAGCCGGACCTCCCCGTCGGTGTCCGGGGGGAGCACGGTGCCTTCCGGGGTGGTGATGCGGATCGACATGCCCGCCGGGGGGCGGCCCTCCGTGGTGGCGAGGTTCTCGGACGTGTCGTCGGGGGCGCCCATGGTGATCATCGGAACCTCGGTCATGCCGTAGCCGTGGGTGAGCTGGCAGCCCAGTTCGCGGACGACCGCGTGGTAGATCTCCGGGGGTTTCGGGGCGCCGCCGCCCGCGAGGAGGCGGAGGGTGGGGATGAGCCTGGTGGCCGGGTCCTTGCGCTGCTCGGTGAGGAACATCGAGTAGAAGGCGGTGGAGCCGCCGGCGACCGTGACCCCGTGGCGGCGGTAGCCGTCCAGGGCGCCGGGCATGGCGAACTTCTCGAAGAGGACCGCCGGGAACCCGTAGAGCAGGAGCATCACCGTGTAGTCGGGGCCGGCGATGTGGGCGAACGGGAAGGCCATCGAGCCGACGTCGGCCGGTGAGAGGTGCAGGGCGTGGGCCAGGCAGGAGCCGCCCGCGATGAGGGAGCGGTCCGTGTGCAGGACGCCCTTGGGGTCCGAGGTGGTGCCCGAGGTCCAGTAGATCCACCGGACCGAGACACCGTCCTGCGGGGGCGGGGGCAGGACGGCCGGGTCCCCGGACGGGAGGGAGTCGTAGGCCTCGAAGACCCCGCGCGCGCCGAGGCGGTGTGCCATCCCCGTGTGGTCGAAGCCGCGCCAGACGCCGGGGACCGCGAAGAACTCCGCCTTGGACTCACGGAGGGCGAAGCCGACCTCGCGGTCCCGGTAGAAGGGGATGACGGGGGTCTGGACGGCGCCGATGCGGGCGAGGGCGACCGAGAGCAGGACGGTCTCGATGCGGGTGGGCAGCTGCCAGGCGACCACCGTGCCGGGGCGCACCCCCATGTCGTACAGGCCTGCCGCGACCTGCTCGGAGCGTGTCCGCAGTTCCTCGAAGGTCAGCCGGCGGTCGTCGGCGGGGTCCTCGGCCGCCTCGATGAGCACGGGGGCGTCGGGGGTCATGGCGGCCCGGCGGGCGATCAGGTCCCAGAGGGTCCGGGACCGGCTGAGTTCGACTGCGGTGCTGTCCGTCATCCCGGACCGCCCTCCCCTGGCCGATGGCACCTGACGGATAGTCAGATCAAGCGCAGAGCGTAGAGCGCTGACGCTTGTCGGTCCAGGGGTGGGGGGCTAGCTTGGTTCCAGATTTCTGACGCTCCATCAGATTCAGCGAGGGGACACCATGGAACTGCCTCGGATCATCAGCGTCGACGACCACGTCATCGAACCCGCCCACCTCTTCGACGTCTGGCTCCCGGCCAAGTACCGCGACCGCGGACCCAAGGCCCTGACCGCGGGCATCGGCGAGCTCGCCTACACCGGCGGCAAGTACGTGATCACCATGGACCCCGACGGCCCGCCCACCGACTGGTGGATCTACGAGGACCTGAAGTTCCCGTACAAGCGCAACATTGCCGCCGTCGGCTTCGACCGGGACGAGATGACCCTGGAGGGCATCACCCGCGAGGAGATGCGGCGCGGCTGCTGGGACCCCAAGGCGCGCCTGCTCGACATGGACCTCAACCACGTCGAGGCCTCCCTGTGCTTCCCGACCTTCCCGCGCTTCTGCGGGCAGACCTTCGCCGAGGCACACGACAAGGAGGTCGCCCTGGCCTGCGTGCGCGCCTACAACGACTGGATGGTCGAGGAGTGGTGCGGGGACAGCGGCGGCCGGCTCATCCCGCTCTGCATCATCCCGCTCTGGGACATCGACCTGGCCGTCGCGGAGATCCGCCGCAACGCGGCGCGCGGGGTCCGGGCGGTGACCTTCTCCGAGATCCCGACCTACCTGGGACTGCCGTCCATCCACTCCGGCTACTGGGACCCCTTCTTCGCCGTCTGCCAGGAGACCGGCACCGTCGTCAACATGCACATCGGGTCCAGCTCGCAGATGCCCGCCGCCTCTCCCGACGCGCCGCCCGCCGTGCAGGCCTCGCTCAGCTTCAACAACGCCATGGCCTCGATGATGGACTTCCTGTTCAGCGGCGTGCTGGTGAAGTTCCCGACGCTCAAGCTGGCGTACAGCGAGGGCCAGATGGGCTGGATCCCGTACGCCCTGGAGCGCGCCGACGACGTGTGGCAGGAGCACCGCGCCTGGGGCGGGGTCAAGGACCTGATCCCCGAGCCGCCGTCCACGTACTACTACCGGCAGATGTTCTGCTGCTTCTTCCGTGACAAGCACGGCATCGCCTCGCTGGACGTCGTCGGGCGCGACAACGCCACCTTCGAGACCGACTACCCGCACGTGGACTCGACCTTCCCGCACACCAAGGAGGTCGCCCTCGACCACGTCAAGGGACTGGACGAGGAGACCGTCTACAAACTGATGCGCGGCAACGCCATCCGGATGCTCGGCCTGGACTTCGACCGGGACCGGCGGGCGGGGCGGTAGGCGCGGTGGACCTCACCTACACCGAGGAGGAGCAGGAGTTCCGGGCCCGGCTGCGGGCCTGGCTCGCCAAGGTGCTCCCCGAACTGCCGCCCAGGCCCTCGCCCGACGACTGGCCGGGCCGCCGCGCCCACGACGCGGGCTGGCAGCGCAGGCTCTACGACGCCGGGTACGCCGGACTGCACTGGCCGGTCGACGCAGGTGGGCGCGGGGCCACCCCCACGCAGCACCTGATCTTCCTCGAGGAGACCGAGCGCGCGGGAGCCCCGTACGTCGGCGCGAACTTCGTCGGGCTGCTGCACGCCGGCCCGACCATCGCCGCCGAGGGCACCGCCGAGCAGCGGGCGCGGTGGCTGCCGCCCGTGCTGCGCGGCGACGAGGTCTGGTGCCAGGGGTTCAGCGAGCCCGACGCGGGCTCCGACCTGGCCTCGCTGCGCACCCGCGCCGTCCGCGACGGCGACGAGTACGTGATCACCGGGTCGAAGATCTGGACCTCGCACGCGGAGGTCGCCGACTGGTGCGAGCTGCTGGTGCGCACGGAGCCCGTCAGCGCGACGGTCCCGAAGCACCGGGGGATCTCCTGGCTGGCCATGCCGATGGACGCGCCGGGGGTGACGATCCGGCCGCTGCGCACACTGGCCGGGTCGACCGAGTTCGCCGAGATGTTCCTCGACGAGGTGCGGGTCCCGGTCGCCAATCGGGTCGGGGCGGAGAACGACGGCTGGCGGGTCACGATGGTGACCCTGTCCTTCGAGCGCGGCACCGCCTTCGTCGGCGAGGTCGTCGCCTGCCGGCGCACCCTGGGCGCTCTGGCGCGCGCCGCGAAGGCGAACGGGCGCTGGGACGACCCGGTGCTGCGGCGGCGGCTGGGCCGGCTGTACGGGGAGTTCGGCGCCCTGTGGCGGCTCACGCAGTGGAACGTCAGCGAGTCCGAGCGCTCGGGCGGGGTGCCCGGCATCGGCGGCAGCGTCTTCAAGCTGGCGTACTCGCACGCGCGCCAGGAGCTCTACGACACCGCCGCCGAGGTGCTGGGTCCGTACTCCCTCTCGCTGGACGAGGAGTGGACCCTGGACCGGCTCTCCTCGCTCTCGTACACGATCGCGGCGGGCACCTCGCAGATCCAGCGGAACATCGTCGCCGAGCGGATCCTCGGCCTTCCGAAGGGCAGGTGAGCGTTGCGTGGACTTCCAGCCGACGCAGGACCAGCGGGACCTGCGGGCAGGCGTACGGGACCTGCTGGCGGGGCGGTACGGGCGCGAGGAGCTGCGGGCCTCGGTCGACCGGGCGGCGGGCACGGGCCGGTCCGTGGACCGGTCGCTCTGGCGGGAGCTCGGCGCGGCCGGGTTCTTCGCGCTGCGGCTCCCGGAGAGCGAGGGAGGGGTCGGGCTGGGGCTGGCGGAGGCGGTCCTCGTCTTCGAGGAGGCCGGCCGGGCGCTCCTGCCGGGGCCGCTGGTCGCCACCCACCTGGCCGCCGGAGTCGTGACGGGGGCCGCGGAGGGGGAGGCCGTGGTGACGGCCTTCGACCTGGAGGGGCCGCTCGTGTGCCACCTCGGCGAGGCCGACGCCGTGCTCGGGGCCGCCGCGGTGCCCGCCGGGGAGCCGGTGCGGTCGGCGGATCCGCTCACGCCGCTGACGCGGGTGTCCGCGCCGGTGGAGAGTGCGGCGCGCGTCGCCGGGTACGGCCCCGGGGTCCGCGGAGCGGGGGCGCTGCTGACAGCGGCGCTCCAACTCGGCAGTGCGCTGCGCACCGTGGAGCTGGCGGTGCGGTACGCGAAGGAGCGCGAGCAGTTCGGGCAGCCGATCGGAGCGTTCCAGGCGGTCAAGCACCTGTGCGCGCAGATGCTGGTGCGGGCCGAGGTGGCCCGTACGGCGGTCTACGCGGCGGCGGTGACGCAGGAACCGGCGGAGGTGGCGGCGGCCAAGCTGCTGGCCGACGAGGCGGCCGTCCGCAATGCCCGGGACTGCCTGCAGGTGCACGGCGGGATGGGCTTCACGTGGGAGGCGGACGTGCACCTGCACCTGAAGCGGGCGTGGGTGCGGGCCGAGCAGTGGGGGACGGCGGCGCGGGCGCAGGAGGTGCTGGCGGAGGAACTGATGGCGGAGGCGCTGACGGCGGAGTACTGATGGCGGAGGGCTCACGGCGGTGTGCTCGCGGCGGAGGCGTTGCACCGGCGGGGTGGCCCGGAGCGGGGTGGCCCGAAGCGGGGTGGCCCGGAGCGGGGTGGCCCGGAGCGGGGCGGTCCGGGACGGGGTGGCCTGCTCGCCCGTCTGTTCGCTCGCTCGCTGTGACGGCCGGGCACGGGAGGGACGGCGCGGGACGCATGTCCGATTACAGAGAGTTGATATCGGTTTGTGTCCTTCGCCCGACTCATTGAGGCCCGGAGGTGGGTGGCCGCTCCGGTACGCTCCCGGGAATGCGAGCGGTTGAGCGGCGCGAGCGCCGCACAGTATGCACCACGCTTACTCCTTCACGCTGGAATATGCCCGAAGCGCTTGTTGTGGTGACTGTATGTCAACCATGCTGCTCCGCAACGGGGTCACACTCGGTGACCCTGTCCTGTCGCGAGGCGAAGTGTCCGCCGGTTCGGATGGTGTGAGCGGTGCAGGTGCTTCAGGTGCAGCTGGAGGTAGGACCGGACCCCGCCGAGGTCGGCCGGGCCCGCCGATGGGCCCGTTCACGGCTGGCGGGCTGCGGCATAGGGGACGACGAGCCGCTCGCCGAGACGCTGATCCTGCTGATCTCCGAGCTGGTCACCAACGCCGTCGTGCACACCGGCTGTCCGGCCGTGCTGCGCATGCTGTTCGGGGAGCCGGGGGTGCGGGTGGAGGTCGCCGACGCGAGCGACCGGGCACCGTCCCCGCGCCAGGCCGCCGGGGACGATACGGGCGGCCGCGGGCTGGAGCTGGTGGACGGGCTGGCGGACCGCTGGGGCTGGCAGCGCGAGGGCGCCGGGAAACGGATCTGGTGCGAGATCGACCTGGCGGAGAAGGCGGCGGAGGACTGCGCCTCGGACTGCGGGGCGGACACTGCCCCGGGCGGCCCGGAAACCCGGGGCGCGATCCGGGAACCGCGCGTGTACCTCTAACGAGGTGTTGACGGTTCGTCAACTGTTGATCACCCTTGTGTTGAACGATTCGTCGCGAGGGGACGCCAAGGGTCAGTCCTTCCTTGACGAGTGCGGGTCGTGGGGTGGCGGCCGCCGTGCCGCGCTCGGGGCGTGCATGCGCGCTGCCGCCACCCGCAGGCCCGGCCTGCCCGTTCGGTCCGTACGGTCCGAACGGGCGGGCTGAGCAGCCCCGGCGGAGCGCCGGAGCCGTCCGGGCCGCAGTCAGGAGCTCGGTTCCGGCCAATCTCCGGTGCGGGGACCGCCGGCCGCGGGACACACTGCCCGCGAGCGGCTCGTGAGACGACGGGCCGGGGCGACGGGGTGGGAATGACGGACTTTCCGGTGGAGGCGCTGGAGGCTCTGGACGCGGTGGCGTGGGACCGGTTCGAGTCGGGGGATCCCGAGTACCCGGCCGGCCAGGTGCCCCGGCTGCTGCGGCGGCTCGCGCGGAAGGGCGGGGCCGCGAACGAAACGGACTGCTCCGCACTGAGCCGCTGCCTCGCCGTGGGGAGCGGCGAAGTGGTCCCCGCGGCGACCGCCGCACTGCCGTTCGTGACGGCCCTCGTCGCCGATCCGGACGCGGGGGACCGGGTGGTGCTCGTCGAGATGCTGGTGGCCCTGGCCGTGACGGCGGCGCGGGCCGCGCCCGCCCTGGTGGACGAGGGGTGGCCCGCGGCCTGGCGGGACCAGCGGGAAGCGGTCCGGACGCTGCTCGCGGACCCGGACCCCGGGGTCCGGCGGGCAGCCCTTCCTCTGGTGGACGGGGCCGGGCCGCTGCTGGAGCGGTGGCGGACCGAGACGGATCCGGCGGTACGGCTGCCACTGCTCCTCGCTCTGGGCGAGGCGGCGGCTGCCGCCGCCGGAGCCACGGCCGGGCCGGCCAGGTACGGCATCGGCGTGGCGGAGGCCCAGGTCCGGCCGGTGGCGGCCGCGGTCCCGTCCGCCGAGGGTGCGCCGGGGGCTGTGGAGCGGGTGCGGGGGGCGCTGGCCGACGTGCTGCGCGGGGGGAGCCCCGTCATGAAGGTCGCGGCCGTCTGCGCCTGGGCACATCTGGACCCGGACGTTCCGCTCCAGCGGGCCGGGCTGCTGCTGGAGATCCTCTGCGACACCACCACGCGGCCGGAGTTCGAGGCGCTCTGGTGCGGGCGGGGCGCCGAGTACTCGTCCTCCCGCGAGTTCGTGTACTCCCGCGAGGACGCCGTCCCCTGGGTGACCAGCCTGTTCGACCACGACCCGGAGGCGGCGGTGCGGTTCGTGGCCCGGCTCGCGGGCGCCGCGGGCCGGGCCGGGGACGCCGCGCTGTGCCGGGCCGCACTGGGTGAGGCGTGGCGGCTGCTGGTCCTCCGGCCGTCCGCGGCGCCCGCGCTGCTGCCCGTGGCGGGCGGGCTGCTGGGGGATCCGGACGACGCGGTGCGGCTCAGGGCGGCGAACCTCCTCGCGGTGCTCGGCCCGCGGGCGGCGGAGTACGCGGACCGGCTCGCCGCGCTCCTCGACGACCCGGGCGGGGACGACTTCGACTGCATCGGGGGGACCGTCGGGGACTACGCGGGCTGGGCACTGGTCCGGATCGGCGACCCGCGCGCCCTCCCCGGGCTCGTCGACCGGCTCTACGCGCCCGACCGGGAGGACCGCGGTCGCGGCTACGGCGGGGGCGCGCCGCGCCTCCCGGACATCCACGAGGTGCTGGTACCGCTGCGGGCGCACGCGGAGGTCCTGCTGCCCTCCCTGCGGGAGGCGATGCGGCACCACGCCGCGCGGAGCGGCGGGGTCGGCCCGCTCACCGGGCAGTTCCTCCAGGTGCTGAAGGCGTGGGGGCCGGCCGCGGTCGCCGCGCTGCCGGAGATCCTGCCGCTGCTGGACGACGCGCGGTCCTCGCTGCCGGCCGTCGACGTGCTGGCCGCCATGGGGCCGGCCGCCGCGTCCGCCGGACCGGCCCTGCGCGCCTGTACGGTCCTCGACCACCCGGGGAACCACCACAAGGTGGCCTGGGGCGTCTGGCGCACGGCGGGCGGCGACGCGTCGGTCCTGCGGACGCTGGGCGAAGCGGTGCTGAACGCGCGGGCCCCGGTCTACGGACCGGTCCTCCTCCTGGCCGACTTCGGCCCCGCGGCGGCGCCGTACGCCGGCCGGGTCCGGCACGTCATGGAGAACACCGAGGGCTGGTACCGGATGCGGAGTGCGATCGTGCTGTGGTCGATCACGGGCGAGCCCGAGCCGAGCGCGTCGGTCCTGGAGGAGTACGTCCTGCCGGTGGCCGACGGCGACGAGAGCTACGGATTCCTCGTCGAAGCACTGGGGGCTCTGGCCCGGATCGGTCGGATCAGCCCGGCGGCGCGCACCGCGCTCCGCCGGGTGAAGGGCTCCGACCGGCGCCTGTCCCCGTACCGGGACTACCGGGCGTTCCTGCGTGACGAGGAGGCCCGCGCCGCCATCGAGGACGTGCTCACCCTTCCGTGAGAGGTACGGGCCCCTGGTCAGAGGATGGCGACCGGGGCCACCGGGGTGCCCACCGCGCCGACGAAGGGCTCCGGCATGGCGGAGAGGAGGAAGGAGTAGAGGTTTTCTTCCGCACAGGCTGTGGACAACTTTTCAAGGTTCCAGTTCTGGCCCTGGTGCATGCCCATCTCGACCAGGTCCAGCGCGTGCACGGGCAGCCACAGGTTCTCGATCTCCGGCGGGAAGATCTCGAAAGTCAGGGTGTCGTTCGCGACGGCCGCCACGTCCCGCGCGTGGAACCACTCGGGCGTGCGGACGGACAGGCCGGGCGAGGGGTAGCCGTAGCCGTGCTTGTCGCCCGCGAGGTAGACCTGCACCTGACCGGTGCGCACCAGCACGATGTCCCCCGCGCGGACGGTGACGCCGCCGAACTCCTCTGCCTCCGCCAGGTCTTCCGGGGTCACCGCGTGGCCGCCGGGGAGCCGGTCCAGGCCCTTGGCGCGGGCCACGTCCAGCAGGACGCCGCGCGAGACGATGTGCCCGGCCTTGTCGATGCCGCTGAACTCCGCGCGTCCGTGCGCCGTGATGGTGCCGGCCGGGCGGCCGTTGTAGATCTTCCCCGAGTGCGAGACGTGGGTGAGGGCGTCCCAGTGCGTGCCGGCCTGGAGCCCGAAGGTCACCGCGTCGTCGCTGCAGGCCACCGTGCCCGGACCGAAGAGCTCCTGGTTGATCTGCACCATCGTGTGCAGGGGGTTGATCCGGCCGGGGATCATGCCGGACTGCACCCCGTCCTCCTTGAGCGGCAGCGCGAGCGGGATCCGGCGCCCCGTGCGGATTCCGGCCGCGGCCGCGCGGACGACCTCGTCGGTGATGAGGTTGAGGGTGCCGATCTCGTCGTCGCCACCCCAGCGGCCCCAGTTGTTGACGCGCTTGGCGATGTCGTGGAACTCGGCGGGCATGCCCATGGCTCTCATCAGCTCCTCGTAGCGAAATGAACTGCGGAAATGAACCGCGGTAATGAACTGGGGCTTGTGCTGGCACATCTGACTGCCCATAGAATCTAACGGTCCGTCAGAAAACGCGGGAAGGGGCCGGACGTGGGGAACTTCTTGGCAGGCAAAGTCGTCGCCGTCACAGGCGCCGGCCGGGGCATCGGGCGGGCCGTGGCACTCGCCGCGGCCGCCGAGGGTGCCAAGGTCGTCGTCAACGACTACGGCGTCGGCATCGAGGGCGGGGAACCGACCAGCGAGATCGCCGAATCCGTGGTGAAGGAGATCATCGCGGCGGGCGGCGAAGCCGTCGCCGTCGCCGACGACATCTCGACCATGGCGGGCGGTCAGCGCATCGTCGACACCGCGCTCGCCCAGTACGGACGCATCGACGGAGTCGTGTGCGTCGCCGGCATCCTGCGCGAGCGGATGCTGTTCAACATGTCCGAGGAGGAGTGGGACCCGGTGGTCGCCACCCACCTCAAGGGCACCTTCACCGTCTTCCGGGCCGCCTCGGCCGTCATGCGCCGCCAGGGCACCGGCACGCTGATCGGCTTCACCAGCGGAAACCACCAGGGCTCGGTGGCGCAGGCCAACTACAGCGCGGCCAAGGGCGGGATCATCTCGCTCGTACGGTCGGCCGCGCTGGGACTGGCCAAGTACGGGGTGACCTCCAACGCCGTCGCCCCCGTCGCGCGGACGCGGATGTCGGCCAACGTGCCGATGGAGCTCAAGGAGATCGGCGAACCCGAGGACGTCGCGGCGCTCGTCACCTACCTGCTCTCCGACCGGGCCGTCGCCGTCGGCGGCGAGAGGATCACCGGCCAGGTCTACACGATCGCCGGCCCGAAGATCGCCGTCTGGGCCCAGCCGCGCGAACTGCGCGCCGGGTACGCCGAGGGCTCCTGGACCCCCGAGAAGATCGCCGACTTCCTGCCCGGGACGGTCGGTACCGATCCGATGCCGATGCTCGCGCAGCTCGAAGCGATGGCCAAGGCGGCGGCCGCCAAGGACCGCCCCAACCAGTAAGGGGCGTCCATGGACTTCAGCTTCGGCGCCGAGGACGAGGAGCTGCGCGGCCGCGCCCGGGCGTGGCTGGCGGAGCACCTCGTGGGCCCGTACGAGGAGGCGGTCGGCCTGGGCGGGCCGGGCAGTGAGCACGAGGGGGTCGGTGCCCGGCGCGCGTGGGAGCGCGAGCTGGGCCGCGGCGGCTGGATCGGCCAGGGCTGGGAGGCGGAGGGGGGACCCGGCGGCGCGTACGGGAACCGGCGGCTCTCCCTCACCGGGCAGGTGGTGTGGGCCGAGGAGTACGCGGCGGCGCGCGCCCCCGCCCGGGTGGGCCACATCGGCGAGAACCTCCTCGCGCCGACGCTGATCGCCTACGGCTCCCCGGAGCAGCGGGCCCGCTTCCTGCCCGGCATCGCCCGCGGCGAGGAGCTGTGGTGCCAGGGGTACTCCGAACCGGGCGCCGGCTCCGATCTCGCCGGGATCCGTACGACCGCCGTACGGGACCCGGCCGACGGGCTGCACCGCGTCACCGGCCAGAAGATCTGGACCTCCCTGGCCCAGGACGCCGACTGGTGCTTCGTCCTGGCCCGGACCGGGGCCGGCTCCAAGCGGCACCGGGGGCTGTCCTTCCTCCTCGTACGGATGGACCAGCCGGGGAAGGTCGAGGTCAGGCCGATCCGGCAGATGTCGGGGACCTCCGAGTTCAACGAGGTGTTCTTCGACGGGGCCGTCGCCGCCGAGGTCGTGGGCGGGGAGGGCAACGGCTGGTCCGTGGCCATGGGACTGCTCGCACTGGAACGCGGGGTCTCCACGCTCGTCCAGCAGATCGGCTTCGCGGCGGAACTGCAGCGCGTGGTCGCGGCGTACGTGGCCGCGGGCGCGGGCGACCCCGTCCTGCGCGAACGCCTCGTACGGCAGTGGGCCGAGCTGTGCGCCATGCGGTGGAACGCGCTGCGGACGCTGGGCTCCCAGGACGGGGACCCGGGCGCACCCAGCGTGGCCAAGCTGCTGTGGGGCGGCTGGCACCGGCGCCTCGGCGAGCTGGCGGTGGCCGTACGGGGCGCGGTGGCCACCGCGGGGCCCGCGGACTGGGCGAGAGAGGTCCCGTACGAACTAGGCCTCGACGAGGAGCAGCGGCTGTTCCTGTTCACCCGCGCCGACACGATCTACGGCGGCTCGGACGAGATCCAGCGCAACATCATCGCCGAGCGCGTGCTCGGCCTGCCTAAGGAGTCCAGGTGAGAGGCGTCGTATTCGACGGCAAGCAGGCCCGGGTGGTCGACGATCTGGAGATCCGGGACCCGGGGCCGGGGGAGGTGCTGGTCGCGGTGTCGGCGGCCGGACTGTGCCACAGCGATCTGTCGGTGATCGACGGGACGATCCCGTTCCCGCCACCGGTGGTGCTCGGGCACGAGGGCGCGGGAGTGGTGGAGGCGATCGGGTCCGGAGTCACGCACGTGGCACCCGGCGACCACGTCTCACTGTCCACGCTCGCCAACTGCGGGGCGTGCGCGGACTGCGACCGGGGCCGGCCGACCATGTGCCGCAAGGCGATCGGGATGCCGGGACAGCCGTTCTCGCGGGCCGGCACGCCGCTCTACCAGTTCGCCTCCAACTCGGCCTTCGCCGAGCGGACCATCGTCAAGGCCGTGCAGGCGGTGAAGATCCCCAAGGACATCCCGCTGGCCTCGGCCGCGTTGATCGGCTGCGGGGTGCTGACGGGCGTGGGCGCCGTCCTGAACCGGGCCAAGGTGGACCGGGGCGAGAGCGTGGTCGTCATCGGCACCGGCGGCATCGGGCTCAACGTCCTGCAGGGCGCGCGGATCGCGGGAGCCACGACCATCGTGGCGATCGACGCGAACCCGGCGAAGGAGGCGGTGGCCCGGCAGTTCGGCGCCACGCACTTCATCGACGCCTCGGCGGTGGCCGACTCCTCGGCGGCCGTCCGCGAGATCCTGCCCACGGGCGCGGACCACGCCTTCGAGTGCGTGGGCAACGTCAAGCTGATCCGGCAGGCCGTCGACCTCCTGGACCGGCACGGACAGGCGATCCTGCTCGGCGTGCCCGGCTTCAAGGAGGAGGCCTCGTTCCAGGTCTCGTCCATGTACCTGGACAAGACGATCATGGGCTGCCGGTACGGGTCCTCGCGCCCGCAGCGGGACATCGCGCTCTACGCGGAGCTCTACCGCCAGGGCAGGCTGCTGCTGGACGAACTGGTGACGGAGACCTATCCGGTCGAGGACTTCGCCAAGGCCGTGGACGACGCCCACCACGGCCGGGTGGCGCGCGGGGTGCTCACGTTCTGAGCCCGGCCGGGCCGCCCGACCCCCGGTCGGACCCGCGGCCCGGTTCCCGGCCGGCCCTCCTCACCCGCAGCGGGGCCGGGTGTTCGGGGCGCGTCAGTCGGAGAAGCGGCCGAAGCGGCCCTTGTGGAAGAGGAGCGGGTCGCCCTCGCCGGCCGCGCCCATGGCCTCGACCTTGCCGACGACGATCAGGTGGTCCCCGCCGGTGTGCACGGCGTGGATCCGGCAGTCGATCCAGGCGGGCACCGCGTCGAGCTGCGGTGATCCGGTGGCGGGGGCCGGGGTGTGGGCCACTCCGGCGAACTTGTCGGCGCCGCTGATCGCGAAGGCCCGGCACAGCTCGCCCTGTTCGGCGCCGAGGATGTTGACGCAGAACACCCCGGCGCGCGCGATGCGGGGCCAGGTGGTCGACGTACGGGCCACCATGAACGTGACCAGCGGCGGGTCGAGGGAGAGCGAGGCGAAGGACTGGCAGGCGAAGCCGGCCGGGCCGCCCTCGCCCTCGCCGGGCGGGGCGGTGATGATCGTGACCCCACTGGCGAAGTTGCCCAGTACGGCGCGGAATTCGGCGGGACTGACGGGTACCCGTTCGTCCTCGCCCACCGCCCGCAGATCGGGGCGGGGCAGTGCTTCGACGGGCTCGGCCCCGGGCTCCGCGGCGGCGGAGGTGGGGGAGCCGACTGACCTGAGGTATCGGACGACGGTGGCCGCCATCCCTGCGTGTCCCATCACATCAACGATTGAAGCTGACGGTGCGTCAGATGGGAAGGGGGGTGTGGGGTCTGCGTCAGTTGAACGTGTTCAATTGATGTCGAGGGGGGACTCGTCATGTCCAACGACGTGCGTGTCGGTGTGCGCGACGACGTGCCGGACGACGCGGGTACGGACGCGGGTACGGACGTGGGTACGGACGTGGGTACGGCGCCGGAGCGCCCGCGCGACTGGAGCGGTGTCGCGCCGGGCGCGGAGACCGTCGCCGCGGGGCAGTTCCAAGCCGCGGCGGTGTTCTGGCAGCTGGTCTCCTTCACGGAGGAACCCTACGGCCGGGGCTACGGCGGCGGCATCGGCATCCTCTTCTCCTTCGCCTTCATGTGCACCCTCCAGCCGGCGCTGATGTTCGGGGTGGGCTGGGTGCACAGCGCCCTGTTCACCACACCGGTCATGGAACTCTCGAACGCCGCGGGCGTCCGCACCCGCATCCCCGCACCCTGGTGGGCCCTGCCGGCCGCGGCCCTGCTCGCAGCCGTGTACGCCGCGCCGATGGCCCTGCTGACCAGCAGCTCGTACGCGGCCACCTGGGGCTGGACGGCGGCCGCCGGGGTGCTCCCGGTGGTCGTGGCGGTGTACGCGCGGATGCGGCAGAAGACGAAGGCCTCGGTACGGCGCTGGACGCTGGGACCGGCGGCGATCGCGATGCTCGCCGCCATCGTCGCCGCGATCGCCTGGCCCCCGTACGAGCCGCCGGTCCTGCAGCGCGCCGACTACATCGGTGTGTGGACCGGCGACGGCGTCCGGCTGGAACTCGACGCGCGGGGCGCGGTGGTGGCGGGAGGACTGCCGGTGGTGCGCGGCTGGGACGAGGAGGGCCGCTGCACGGGGCGCGGGACGTGGAAGTCGAGGCAGGCGGCCGACTCCTACCGGGCGGGTGTCCTCCTCGATGTCCCGGGGTGCCCGAAGGCCTCACTGGAATGGGAACTGGCCGGTACGGCGGAAAGCCCGGAACTGTTCGTGCTGATCGGCGACCCCGACGAAGGGGACGTCCGCGTACTGCGGAAGCGGGCGCGGTAGGCGGTCGGGGCGATGTCCAGGGCGTGCTGGAAGACGCGGCGCATCGTTTCGGCGGAACCGAAGCCGGACTGCGCGGCCACCGTGTCCATCGGGTCGTCGCCGGCTTCGAGGAGGGCCTGGGCGGCTTCCAGGCGGACGGATTCCACGTACTGCCCAGGCGTCATCCCTGTCTCGGCACGGAAGAGCCGGGCCAGGTGGCGGCCGCTGACCCCGGCCTCGCGGGTGACGTCCTCGAGCGCGAGGCGCGGGTCGGCCCCGATCGCGTCCATCACCGTGCGCAGGACCGGGTGCTTGGCCTCGCGCGGAGTCAGCCGGGCACTGTACTGGGACTGGCCGCCGGGCCTGGCCATGAAGACGACCAGCTCCCGCGCGACCTCCCGGGCCGTGGCGGGCCCGTGGTCGGCCTCCACCAGGGACAGGGCCAGGTCGATGCCCGAGGTGACCCCGGCGGAGGTGATGACGTGCCCGTCCTGGACGAACACCGGATCGGCCTCCACCCGCACCCGCGGGTACGCCGCCGCGAGCTGAGCGGCGAGCCGCCAGTGCGTGACCGCCCGCCGCCCGTTGAGCACCCCGGTCTCCGCCAGGACGAAGGCACCGGCGCACACCGAGGTGACCCGGCGCGACCGGCGCACGAGCTCGGCGACCAGGCTCGTCAGCGCCGGGTCGGCGACGGCCCGCCGCCAGTCGCTGCGGCCGGGGACGACGACCGTCCCGGGCCGCGGCGGCAGGCTGCGGGGGCCGCCGTCCGCGCCGATGCGCACGCCGGAGGACGTGACGACGTCGGTGCCGGTCGGGGAGACGATCCGCACGTCGTAGTGGGCGCCGTAGGAGTTGGCGGTGCTGAACACCTCGGCGGGACCCGTGACATCGAGCAGCTGCACGCCGTCGAAGGCGACGATGACGACGGGGTGCGCGGCTACTCGGCCCACGGGGAGTCCAGGACGAGGCGTACGAAGTCCCCGCGCTCGAAACCGGGCACGTGGTGGGCGAGGACATCGGCCTTGATGTTCCCGAAGGCCGTTTCGGGCTTGGGCCCCACGCCCTCGGCGAAGGCCTCCAGGATGCGCTCCTTGAACCGGGGGCGCGGATGCAGGGCGACCACCGCCTCGCGGTCGGCCGCATCGAGGTCGTGGTAGCCGATGCCCGCGACGTCGTACGCCACGCCCACCGTCACCAGCGCCACCTCCGGCTCCATGAACTCCGGGATGCCCGGGGTGGTGTGCAGGGCGATCGCCGTCCACACCCGGCGGACGGAGTCCTCGGGGACCTGGTGCGCCCGTAGGAACCGGCGGGCCTCGTCGGCTCCGTCCACCTCGAAGCGCCGGCCGCTGGCGTGGAAGGGCCCGGTGAGGCCCAGGTCGTGGAACATCGCCGCCACGTACAGCAGCTCCGGGTCGAAATCGAGGCCGAGCCGGGCACCCTGCAGGGCGCCGAAGAAGTACACGCGCCGGGAATGGTCGTAGAGCAACTCGCTGACGGCGTCCCGGACGAGCTCGGTCGCCTCCTTCGCCAGTCTCGAGTCCGGTGCCTGGATCCTGAGTGCGCTCGTCGGCGGAGCCGTTGGCGTCGTAGGCGTGGTCGGAGTCGTAGGCGTGGTCGGCGTCCTGGTCATCGTCCTGATCCTCTCCTGGGGCCGGTCCACCCCAGTCTTCGGGTCCCGTTCGCCTTCCCGCCATGGCCATGGCGCCATACATCCCACAGATACGGACACGGTACGGCGGACCGGGAGGACGTGCGAGGTGGCGCCGCCGGCTACCTGCCGAGGTACTTGGGGGTGCGGCGCTCCACGAAGCTGGCGACGCCCTCGTTCGCGTCGGCCGTGGTCATGTTCAGCTCCTGGGCGGTGGCCTCGGCGGCGAGCGCCGTCGCCCGGTCGCTGTCCAGGGAGGCGTTGACCAGCTGCTTCGTCATGGCCAGGGCGCGGGTGGGGCCCTGCGCGAGCCGCTCCGCCCACGCGCGGGCGGTCTCCTCGAGGGCCTCGGCGGGGACCACCTTGTTGACCAGACCGAGGCGTTCGGCCTCGGCCGCGGGGACGGCGTCGCCGAAGAACATCAGCTCCTTCGCCTTCTGCGGGCCGATCAGGCGCGGCAGGAGGTACGCGCCCGCACCGTCGGGGACCAGGCCTCGGCGGACGAACACCTCGATGAACCGGGCCGGTTCGGCGGCGATGACCAGGTCGCAGGCGAGCGCGAGATGGGCGCCGATACCGGCCGCCGTGCCGTTCACGGCGGCGAGGACCGGCTTCTCGCAGTCGAGCACGGCGGTGATCAGGCGCTGCGCGCCGAGCCGGATCATGCGGGCCACGTCGCCGGCCACGCGCTCCCCGGCGGCGGGCCCGGCCGGGGCCCCGCGCAGGTCGGCGCCCGCGCAGAAGCCCTTGCCGGTGGCGGTGATGACGACGGCCCGCACGGCGGGGTCGGCGGAGGCCTCGGCGAGCAGGGCGATGACGCGTTCGCGCTGGTCCCAGGTGACGGCGTTCATGGCGTCGGGGCGGTTGAGTGTGATCCACGAGACGCCGGTCTCCAGGCGGTGGAGGACTTCGTCCTCGGGGGTGCGGGTCATTGGGTCTCCGGGTGGGGTGGGGGTCCGCGGGCGGCTGGGGTGGGGGCTGTGGGTGGGGTGGGGGCTGCGGGTGGGCCGGGGGTGGGGGTGGGGTGGGGTGTCGGCCGGGACCGCATGATTTGGGCGCCCTACCCGTTGCTTCGGGTCTTCCTGGGTACCTCGCGCCACACATCACGCTTTACGTCCCGGCCGACACCCCACCCCACCCCCAGCCCCGGCCGGGCGCCCTTCCTCAGTTCCGGCCGTGGGTGGGCCTTTCAGCCGTCCGGCGTTTGACGGTCAGCGGCAGATGGCGAGGGCGTCCAGCGCCACCGCGCCCTGCCCGCGCGGCAGCACCATCAACGGGTTGATGTCCAGCTCCGACAGCTCGTCGCCCAGTTCCATCGCCATCCGCTGGACCCGGAGGATGACCTCCACCAGTGCGTCCACATCGGCCGGCGGCGCCCCCCGCACCCCCTCCAGCAGCGCGTGCCCGCGGAGCTCACCGAGCATGGCCCTCGCCTGGTCCTCCCCGAACGGCGGCACCCTGACCGCCACGTCGTGCAGCACCTCCACGAGGACCCCGCCGAGCCCCACCGTCACCGTCGGGCCGAAGAGGTCGTCCTGGGTGACCCCGACGACCATCTCGACGCCCCGCTCCACCATCTGGCAGACGAGGATCCCGTCGAGGGGGACGTTCTCGTAGCGCGCGATGTCGGTCAGCTCCCGGTAGGCGTCGCGGATCTGGCTCGCCGAGGTCAGGCCGATCTTCACCAGCCCCAGCTCCGTCTTGTGCGCGAGCTGCGGCCCCGAGGCCTTCATGACCACCGGGTACCCGACCAGCCCGGCCGCCCGTACGGCGGCGGCCGCGCTGGTCACCAGCTGCTCCCGGGGCACCCGTATCCCGTAGGCGCGCAGGAGCTGCTTCGCCGAGTGCTCGCTGAGCTGCTGGCCCGGGCGCATGAGCGCCTGGGCCTTGCGGAAGGAGGGCGAGGTGGTACGTGGGGCGTCCTCGAAGGGGGAGCGGTAGGACGCGGTGAAGCGGTGGTGGCCGAGGTAGGCGCGGACGGCGGTGATGCAGTTGCCGAAGGTGCGGAACGTCGCTACCCGGGAGGAGCCCAGGAGCGTGGTGCGGTACGCCTCCTCGGTGCCGACGGGGGAGCCCCAGATCACGCAGATCAGCTTGTCGGTCTGCTCGGCCGCGTCCACGAGGTCCTGGGCGAGCTTGTCGCTCATCGGGGGGAAGGGGCCGGTGATCGGACAGATGAGGACGCCTACGGAGGGATCGGCCAGGATCGCGTCGATGATCTTACGGCCGCGCCAGTCGCCGACCGGGTGGCCGCCGTTGTCCACGGGGTTGGAGACGCCCAGGTACTCCGGGATCCACTGGTGGAGCTCGTCCTGCTTGGCCTGCGAGAGGGTGGGGATGCTGAGCCCCGCCTCGGTGGCCAGGTCGGAGAAGTGGGCGCCGGTACCGCCGGAGATCGAGTACACGACGACCCCGTCGGCGACCGGCTTGCGCGCCCGGGCCAGCAGAGCGGCGGTGTCCTGGAGTTCGTCGAGGCCGTCGACGCGGATCACACCGAACTGCCGCATGGCGGCGTCCACGACGGTGTCCGCGCCGGTCAGCTTCCCGGTGTGGGAGGCGGCCATACGCGCGCCGGTCTCGGTGCGCCCGACCTTGACGGCGACGACGGGCACGCCGTTGCGGGCGGCCCGGTCGGCGGCCAGCAGGAACTGCCGGCCGTCCTTGAGGCCTTCCACGTAGCAGGCGATGGCCCCGACCTCGGGCTGCTCGGCGAAGTAGGAGATGAAGTCGGAGGTTTCGAGGTCGGCCTCGTTGCCCGTGGGAGCCCAGTGGGAGAGGCGGATGCCGAGCTCCTGGAGGGTGTAGACGGGGCGGCCCTGGTGGCCGGACTGGGTGATCAGCGCGATGGCCGGGCCGTCGAGGTCTTCGCGGAACCTCTCGAAGGCGTTGAGGTTCGTGTTGGGGCCGAGCAGGCGCAGGCCCGACCGCCGGACGGCGGCGCCCAGGCGGGCCTGCGCGGCGGCGCCCTCGTCGCCGGTCTCGGCGAAGCCGGAGGCGAAGGCGACGGCGAACTTCACCTTGGCCTCGGCCAGCTGCTCCACGACGGGCAGCGGGTCGGCCACGAGGAGGACCGCGAGGTCCACCTGTTCGGGCAGATCGGCCACGGAGGCGTGGCACGGCAGCCCGAACACGCTGGCCCGGGTGGGATGGACGGGGTGGAGCCGGGCACCCACGCGCTCGGCCCACGCGATGAGCTGGCGGGTGATGCCGGTGTTCGGTCTGCCGTCGGCGTCCGAGGCGCCGATGACCGCCACGGACTCGGGCCGGAAGAACCGGTCCAGGTCGGGAGCGTCGGCGTGCAGGGGCCGACCGCTGACGTCCAGCGCGACCGTGTCCTCGGCGGACGGGGCCGCCGTGGAGTGGACGGCCGTCCTGGGGGTCTCCCCGCAGGCCTCGACACGTGCGCGGAAGTCGGTGGTGAGGGTGCCGTGAGTAGATCCAAGCATCGTTCCGCCCGCTCCTGCTCGATGAACCTCGACGAATCTCAATAGCTGACGCGTAGTCAGATTACTGAACTGACGTGCCGTCAGGAACAGGGATGCGCAGGAAAGCTGGTGGAGGTGCTGTGTGGAACGGTCCCGAACCGTCCCGGGGGCGTCGTTCGCGACCGCCCCGGGAACGGTCTCAGATCATCCGGGGGCCGGTCCAGACCACTATTCGGCCGAGGTCGGGCAGGCGTGCGCGGGCCGTGGCCGGCGGTCCGCCTCGGCGTTCCGCGGCGCGCGGCTCCCGAGGCGGCGCCGTGTGCGCGGGCCGTTCAGTCGCGGAGGCTCCGGGCGATCGCCTTGGCTATCTTCTCGGCATCCAGGGCCAGTTCGCGGAACATCCCGCTGATGGGGTTGGTGAAACCGGTGAAGTAGAGGCCCGGGGCGCCGGGCGGGGTGTGGGGACCGTGGACGCGGGGTCGGCCCCGGTCGTCCAGGACGCCGAGGTCCCCGACCAGGCCCTCCAGGGCGCGGCGGTACCCGGTGGCCGCGATCACCGCGTCCGGGGAGATCCGGGAGCCGTCGGCGAGGACCACCTCGGCCCCGTCGAAGGACTCGACGGCGGCCACGGGCTCCACCCGGCCGGCCCGGATCGCGTCGATCAGCCCCACGTCCTGGACCGGGACCGCGCCCTGCTTGACCCTGCTGTACAGGCCGGTGGTGGGGCGCGGGAGCCCGTACGCCGACAGGTCCGGGACCGAGATCCTGCCGACGATCGCACCGAGCCGGTCGACCAGCCGTACGGGGAGCCTGCGGACAAGGATCCCGGTGCGCTGGGCCGGCCAGCCGGCGGTCGAGCGGCGCAGGATGTGCGGGGCCGTGCGCACGGCGAGCCGGACCCGGGCGGCGCCGCCGTCGGCGAGGTCGACGGCTATCTCGGCGCCGGTGTTGCCCACGCCGACGACGAGCACGTCCTGGCCGGCGTAGGGGGCGGGGTTGCGGTACCCGGCGGCATGGACGACCGGTCCCGGGTAGGCGTCCCGGCCGGGCCAGTCGGGGATGAAGGGGGTGTGGTTGAACCCGGTGGCGATCACGACCGCGCGGGCCGCCATGACGCGGCCCCCGGTGGCGTGGAGGGTCCAGCCGGGGGTGTGCGCGTCGTCCGGGGCGTCCGGGCGGCCTTCGGCACCTTCGGTGTCGGTGGTGTCCGCAGTGTCCGGGCCGGTCGGGCCGTCCGGGCTGCCCGTGGCCGGTTCGATGCGGGTCACTTCGATGCCGGTGACGAGCTCCAGCTCGTGGAACTCGGCGTACTTCTCCAGGTATTGCACGACGTTCTCGCGCGCGACCCAGCGCCCGAAGCGGCGCGGCATGGCCAGGCCCGGGAGGGCGGAGAGCCGGCGGGTGGTGTGCAGGTGGAGGCGGTCGTAGTGCCGCCGCCAGGAGGCGCCCACCGAATCGGACTTCTCCACGACCACCGCGCGGACCCCGCGGGCGCGCAGCGCGGCGGCGACGGCGAGGCCGCCGGGGCCGGCGCCGATCACGTAGACCGGGCGGGGCTGGGTGGACATGTCGGGTGCTGCGGGGACTCCGGGCATGAGGTGTGAGCGTATCGCCGTGCGAGGCCGGTGGGTCTCGGACGAGGAGGGAATCGATTGCGGATCGATCACGGGGGCCTTGTGGGATGCTGCCCGATCCGGTGAACTGACGGAGTGTCAGTTCGAGGCATGGATGCGGGACGGCGGTCCGGAGGGATCCGGAGCGGTCCGGAGCGGTCCTGAAAGGTCCCGAAGGGTCCGCAACGGTGATGAGGAGTGGTGTCGTGAGTGGTGGAGCCGGTACGGCTGCGCGGTTCGACCTGCCGGAGATCGACGATTTCACGCGGCCCTACTGGGACGCGGCGGCGGAGGGGCGGCTGCTGCTGCGGCGCTGCGGTGAATGCGGGAAGGCGCACCACTACCCGCGGGAGTTCTGCCCGTCCTGCTGGGCGGGGGAGGACAGCGTGACGTGGGAGACGGCGAGCGGCCGGGCCACGCTGTACACGTGGTCGGTGATCCACCGGAACGATCTGCCGCCCTTCGGGGAGCGCGTCCCGTACGTTGCGGCGGTGGTGGACCTCGCGGAGGGGCCGCGGATGATGACCGAGGTCGTGGGCGCGCGGGGCGCGGAGCTGCGCGTGGGCATGGACCTGGTGGTGACCTTCCGGGAGGCGGCGCAGGGCGTCCGGGTGGCGGTGTTCGCCCCGCCGGAGGCCTGACGGCTCGTCCGCGCCGCGCCCGGCGGCGGGCCGCCGTCGGCGCCCACCCGCCGCCCGGTACGGGCCGGGTGGTGGACGGGTCGGGCCGGTCCCTCCCGGGGTGCCTCAGGGCCAGAGGAGGTGGCGGGTCCAGGGGGTGGTGGGGGTACGGGTGTACTGGAGACGGGTGTGGCGGCGGGTGGCGTCGCCCTGGAAGAACTCGACCTCGGTCGGGGAGAGCACGTACGCCGTCCACGTCGGCGCCGGGGCGTCCGGCTCCGCGCCCGCCCGCTCCCAGGACTCCGCCGAAACCCGGGCCAGTTCCTCGGGGGAGGACAGCACCTCGCTCTGCCGGCCCGTCAGCGCCGCCGCGAGCGCGCCGCGCGAACGCACCGCCAGGTCGGCCCGGCTCTCGGCCGCGTCGCAGGCCGTGACCAGGCCCCGGACCCGGATCTGGCGGGCCACGGCCGGCCAGTAGAAGCCCAGTGCCGCCTCCGGCTGTCCGGCCAGCTGCCGGCCCTTGGCGCTGGTGGAGTGCGAGGCGAAGTGCCAGCCACGCTCGTCGGCGTCGTGCAGCATCAGCGTCCGTACGTCGGGCCGCCTGTCCGCGTCCACCGTCGCCAGGCTCATCGTGTGCGGCTCCGGCTGCCCCGCCTTGGCGGCGTGCGTGAACCACTCCCGGAAGAGCTCCAGCGGCTCGGCGGGCGCGGCCGCCGTGTCGAAGGAGGGCAGCGGGCCGTCCCAGACGCGGAGGGAGTGCAGGGTGGTGCGGAAATCGTCGAGGTTGCTCGTCATTCCTCAATCGAACACCACGAGCGCGCGCCGTTCCTATGATGTGCGTTCTTTACGTGTGCCTTAAGGGTGGGGAGACGCAGGGATGAAGAACGTCAGGAGCACCGTACGAAGAGCCGTTTTGGCCCTGGTGGTGGCCGGTGTCACGGTGGCCTGCGGGCCCGTGGCGGGGAGCGCCGGCCCGCCCGCCGTCCCGTCCGGCCTCACGTCCTCGAGCTCCGCGCCCGTCAGCTCGCCGCCGCCCACCAGTGCCGCGCCGAGCCCGTCGGCGGTCGTGACGCCGAGCCCGAGCCCGACAGCAACCGCGACCTCGGCCCCGACCCCGAGGGCGACACCGAAGCCCGCCGATCCGAAGCCGGCCCCGGCCCCGAGCCGGACCACGGCGAAGCCCCAGGCCCCGGTCACCAAGGCCCCCACGGAGCCCCCGGGCGGGGCCTGCGAGATCGTCTCCAACGCCGGGAACTGCTACAACGCCGGTCAGTTCTGCCGCAAGGCCGACCTCGGGCGCTCCACCCATGCCGCGAACCGGCGGATGATCTACTGCCGGATGGACGGCAAGCAGCCCCGCTGGCAGTACTGAGGACGCGGCGGGGCCCAGTAGTCCGAAGGCCCGGTGGCCCCGGGGCCCGGACGGCCCGACGCCCCGTCCGCCCGGAGAACCGGGCGGACGGGGCGTCGTCGTGCACTCATCGCGCGATCACCGCGCACTCACCGGGAGCGTCAGTCGAGGACGTCCGGGATCGGCGTGGTGTTGCCGCGCAGGAGCGAGGGGGAGCCGGCGGCCTTGCCGAGGGCCCAGTCGGTGAGCTTGATCGCGTCCGCGTAGCGCTCCTCGTCGTTCAGCATGACGCCGATGACGGTCTTGCCGTTACGGGTCACCGAGAAGACGAGGCACTTGCCCGCGGCCGTGCCCGTACCCGTCTTGACGCCGATGGCGTCCGGGGTCGTGTAGCCGGAGCCGGCCTGGAGCAGCAGGTTGCTGTTGGTCCACGTGGCGTCCGTGGAGGTGGCGCCGCTGCTGATCGACGTGGTCTTCACGAGCGTCCGGAACGTGTACGCGCCCATCGCGTACTTGGTGAGCTTCGCGAGGTCACGCGGGGTGGTGAGGTTGTTGCCGGTCGGCGAGATGCCGTCGAAGGAGTCGTAGACCGTGTTGGTCATGCCGAGCGCCTTCGCCTTGGCGTTCATCTTCGCGATGAAGTCCGCCGTACGGGCCTTGGTGGTCGCCCCCGAGCCGAAGGTGTCGGCGAGCGCGTACGCCGCGTCGCAGCCCGACGGCAGCATCAGCGCGTACAGCAGCTGGCGGACCGTGGGCGTGGCACCCGCCTTCAGGTGGGCCGAGCTCGCGCCCTCGCGGACGACGTAGTTCAGGTACTCCTGCTGGATCTTGACCTTCTTGTTGAGGTCGATCCCCGGAGTGGTGATCACGACGGCGGCCGTCATGATCTTGGTGGTGCTGGCCATCTGACGCTTGGTGTTGCCCGACTTCGTGTACAGCATCGTGCCGGTGGTGCCGTCCATCAGGAAGGCGCCGCGGGCGGTCACGGTCGGTGCGGCGGCGGCGGCCTGGGCCGGCGCTGCCACGGTGAGGAGGGCGCCGGTGGCGACGGTGATGGCGAGAGCGGCGCGAGAGCGCCGCAGCAGGTTCGATATCAAGTGTTGTCCCGTGATGGCTGAAGAGTCCCCGAAAGGGCACGGACACCAGGGGTGTCCGCGCCCACCGGGAGCTTACGCAGCCGGGGTCCGGGAGGTCAGTCCCGGGCCAGGATCACCGTGCCCGAGGAGCAGAACCACCCACCCGTGCCGGAGGCGAGGGCCACCCGCGGCAGGGCGCCGTCCGGTTTGCGCACCTGGCCCGCGCCGGCCTCGCCGCGCAGTTGGCGTACCGCCTCGACCAGCAGGAACAGTCCGCGCATGCCGGGGTGGCAGGCGGAGAGGCCGCCGCCGTCGGTGTTGACCGGGAGCTCGCCGTCCCGCAGGAGGCGGCCCTTCTCGACGAAGGCGCCTCCCTCGCCCTTCGCGCAGAAACCGAGGTCCTCCAGCGTCACCAGGGTCATGTAGGTGAAGGCGTCGTAGATTTCGGCCAGATCCACGTCGGCGGGGGTGAGCCCGGCGCGGGCGAAGGCCTGGCGGCCGGAGACCGCCGCCGGGGAGACGGTGAAGTCCTCCCACTCCGACATCGTGGTGTGCGAGACCGAGGTGCCCGAGCCCAGGATCCAGACCGGCTCCTTCGCCGTGTCCGGTACGTAGTCCTCCGCCGCCAGCAGCACGGCGCAGCCGCCGTCCGAGCGGATGCAGCAGTTCAGCTTCGTGAACGGGTCCGCGATCATGCCGGAGGACAGGACGTCGTCGACCGTGATCGGGTCGCGGAACATCGCGTCCGGGTTGGTGGCGGCGTTCGCCCGCGCCTGGACCGCCACCTCGGCGAGCTGCTCCAGGGTCGTGCCGTACTCGTGCATGTGGCGGCGCGCGGCCATCGCGTACTTGGAGACCAGCGTGTGCCCGTACGGGACCTCGAACTGCAGCGGTCCCCGTGCGCCGAAGGAGAGGTTGGAGGTCCGGCGGCGGGCCTTGATGTCGGCGCGGGCGGTGGATCCGTAGACGAGGAGCACCGCGTTGGCGTGGCCGGCCGCGATGGCGTCGGCGGCGTGGGCGGCCATGACCTCCCAGGTGGAGCCGCCGACCGAGGTGGAGTCGACCCAGGTGGGGCGCAGCCCGAGGTACTCGGCCACCTCGACGGGGGCCAGGATGCCGAGGCCGGCGGAGGCGAAGCCGTCGATCACCGACCGGTCCAGGCCGGAGTCGGCCAGGGCGCGGCGGGCGGCCTGCGCGTGCAGGGCGTACGGCGTGGGGCCGTCCACCCGGCCGCAGTCCGAGAGAGCGACGCCGACGACCGCGACCCGGCGGCGGGCACCGGAAGGAGTGGCTGATGACATGAATCTGACGGTACATCAGATGTGTGGTGCGGGGCAGGGCCGGTCCCGGGTTCCGTGACCGCCGGGGCGATGGGGCTGCGGGAAGGAATCACGAGCGGTGAATTGCGCATCGTGAAATGATTGATAGGAACAGACCGAACCGACTGCTACATCGAAACCAAACCGACTGCTGAAGCTGCTACTGTCGTGTCTGCATCGATGAGGTGGAGTGGTTTGCCCCCTCCGATGCGACTAATCGGTTGAAATCCGACTCGGGAGTGGTGGGGGTTCATGATGAACAAGGTTCTGGTGGTCGCACTCATCGTCACGTTCGCCGCCCTCGCCGCCGTGGCGGCGGCGGTCTGCCTGCGGTCGGCGGGGGCGGACCTGCCGATCGCCTTGGCCGCCGGTGGGGCCTCCTTCGTGGCGACCGTCGGCGTCGGGTTCCTGATCGCCAACTACCTCCAGGCCTGATGACCTGCGAGGCATGATGGGAGGGCACGGGTGGTGGTGAGCGCGTAGGAGGCGATGTGGCGGCGAACGAGGCCCAGGAGGCGGCGGCGCTGGGGCGGGCGACGGATGCCCTGCGCGGCGTCATGTCCGTCGAGGAGGCGTACCGCTTCGTCCTGCTCCTCGGGCTGCTGCGGCACCACGCGGAGTCGCCACGGTCCGGCGACGCGCGGTCCCGCGGGTTCGACCCGTACGCCTGGGACGAGCTCCAGTCCCCATACGAGGACGGGCATCGTCCGTACGACCTGATCCGGAGCGGCGTGGACCGCTGGGGCAAGGATCACGGACACCGCCGCGTGGCGTCCCTTCCGGACCTGACCGCGGTGAACCCGTCGCAGCTGCGTGACGTCATCGATGCGGTGGCGCGGGCGCAGAGCCCCGTCCGGCTGTTCGAACTCGTACTGCAGGTGCAGTCCCGTGGCGCCAAGGGCGGTCAGTACTTCACGCCGCGGGACGTCACGGCCCTGATCGTGGACCTGCTGGCTCCACGCCCGCACGATTCCGTCTACGACCCCGCGTGCGGATCGGGCGGTTTGCTCGTCGAATCCGCCGCGTACGTGACGGCACATGGCGGCACATCGAAGGATCTGAGCCTGTTCGGTCAGGACAGCAGTGTGGCCGCCCTGGACACCGCCGCGATGAATCTGGGTGTCCACGACCTCGACGCCCGTCTCGAAGGACCCGCGTCGAGCCTTCTCCAGGATGGCTTCCCGGAGAGGACGTTCGATGTCGTGGCGGTCAATCCACCGTTCAACCAGTCCCGTTGGGATTACGGCTACAGCCGGCACGGGGGGCTGTGGCCGCTGGGCATCCCGCCCGAGGGGAACGCCAATTTCGCCTGGGTGCAGCACTGTCTGACCAAGCTGTCGCCCGGGGGGAGGGCCGGGATCCTCCTGCCCACCGGTGCGGCGACCAGTACGCGGGGTGCCGAACGGGACATCAGGGCCCGTCTGGTCGAGTCGGATCTCCTGGCCGCGGTGGTCGAACTCCCCGCCGGCCTCATCCCGCACGTCCGCAACCCGGTGTGCCTGTGGATCCTCGCCGGGAGGAACGGCGGCAAGCCCGCCCGGGCGCGCGGCAAGGTGCTCCTCGTCGACGCGCGTGAGACCTCGGTCGCGGTGGACAAGCGGCAGCGCCTGCTCCCGAAGGAGGCCGTCGCGCGCATCGCGCGAACGTATGCGTGGTGGCGCGGGGAGTCCGGCGGTTCCCCGTACGCGGACACGCCCGGATGGTCCCGGTCGGTTTCGATCGAGGAGCTCGCCGCCCGGGACTTCGACGTACTGCCGTCCCGGACCGTACCCGCGGAGGCCGATGGCGAACCGGAGTCCGGAGTCCACCAGCGGCTGTACGAACTGACCGCCGAACTGGAACGCCACTTCGAGGAATCGCGCCGACTGGAAGACGAGCTCCGAGACCTGCTGGACAACCGGTGAGCACAGCACGAGCCGAAGAGCGCCTGCGGGCGCTCCCCGTGGGCTGGACAGTGGTGGCGCTCGGGGACCTTCCCCTGAAATCGCCCATCGGGTACGGGATCACCCGCCCCGGACCGCATGTGGACCACGGCGTGGGCATGGTCCGCGCCGCCGACGTTCAGGGCGGGCGGGTGCATCCGGACCACGTCAGGCGCGTCAGCCATCAGGTGGACCGCGACCACCCGCGCAGCCGCGTCGGCGCGGGCGACGTCCTGGTCGTGATGGTCGGCAGGGTGGGTGAAGCCGCCGTCGTCACCGAGGAGTTCGAAGGCTGGAACGCCTCCCGGACGATCGGCCGGATCAGTCTCGTCGAGCCCGGCCCGGTGGACTCCGACTGGCTCTCGGCGTGGCTCAACTCCTCTTATGCGCGCGAGTGGTGCGAAAGCCGGGCGACGGGCTCCACCTTGCAGCGCACGCTCAACCTGGCCGCGCTGCGCGAGCTGCCGGTGCCGGTGCCGCCGCTCGCACAGGCGCGGGACTTCCTTCGCCTGATGACCGTGGTGGAGGAGAAGGCGCAGGTCGACGCCGACATCGTGCGTACGGCGCCCGCGGTCGCCGACGCCCGGTTCCGGTCGCAGACGGCCGGCGGGTGGATGCCGACGCGGCCCTTCGGGGAGCTCGCGCGGATCAGCGGGGGGTCCCGCGTGCGGCCCCACACGCAGGGCGCGCAGCCGGGTCCGGCCGGGCCGGCAGGACCGGCAGGTCCGGCCGGACCCGTCGTCGCGCCCGCGGACATCCTGCGGAGCGAACTTGCGCACCTCGGTGCCACCGGCTCCGAGCAGGCCGTCACCGCCGACGTTCCGCTCTGTCCACCGGGTTCGCTGCTGTTGGCCGCCCGTGAGGGCGGCGTGCGTGTGGTGGTCAACGAGGTCGCCGTGGCCCCCGGCCGGGGCGTGCTCGTCCTGGAGCCTGAGTCCGAGGGCGACCAGTACTGGCTCCTGCACGCGATCCGTTGCCATGCCGTCGACCTGGCATCGACGGCGCAGGGTGCGGGTGGCCGCGAGATCAGCCACCGTGCCTTCGCGGCCGCCGCGGTCCCCTGGGCCCCGGCCGACGTCCGCGACCGCTTCGCCGAGTTGGCCGGTCGTCTTCACCGGCGGGCGCGCGCGGCCGCTCAGGAGATCGTCACCCTCGGCGCCCTGCGGGAGGCGCTGCTCGACGAGTTGCTCGCGGGCGGCCCGCACCGTTCCCTCGGTTCCACCCCCTCGTACGGAGCTCGCGTGGGGGGCGGGGGAGTGCAGGAGAGCCTCTTCGGCATGCGGTAGCGACCGCCGGCGGCGGAGAGAACCCGCCGCCCCCCTGTGCATCTGACGCCGCCCGGCCTAACATGACGGCCCGTCAGATACGGGGAGGAGCCCGACGATGGATGCCGCCTTCACCGCGGAGCAGGACGAGATGCGCCGTACCCTGCGCGAGATCCTGGGCAAACGCTGCGGCCCGGACGAGGTCAAGGCCGCCGTCCGCACCGCCGCCGGACACGACCGGGAGCTCTGGCGGCAGCTCGCCCAGCAGCTCGGCCTGCCCGGCATCGCCGTGGCCGAGGAGTACGGCGGAGTCGGCTGTAGCGCCGCCGACCTGGCCCTGGCCTGTGAGGAGACCGGGCGGGCGCTGCTGCCCTCGCCGCTGCTCGCCACCGCCGTGCTCGCCGTACCACTGGTCACCGCCCTGGGCACCGCGGCCCAGCGCTCCACCCTGCTCCCGCAGCTCGCGGCCGGCGGGCTCACCGCCGCGCTCGCCGTACCCGGTCCGGCCCTCGCCACCGCCCTCGCGCTGACCGGCGGCAACGCCCCGGGCGAATGGGCCGGCGGCGGCCGGGCGGGCGGGGTGCAGGCCCGTGCCGTCGACGGCGGCTGGCGGCTGTACGGGGAGGTCGCCCAGGTGCTCGACGGGCACAGCGCCTCGCTGCTGCTGGTCGCCGCGCACACGGGAGGCTTCGCCCGCAGCCGCACCCTGCTCTTCCTCGTACGGGAGGACGCGCCCGGCCTCCTGCGGTCACGGCAGACCACCCTGGACGAGACCCGCCCGCAGGGCCGCGTCCAGCTGCGCGACGTGGAAGCCGAACTGCTGGGGGAGGGGGACGGGGACGTGCTCGACGCCCTCGCCGCCACCGGACGCGGCGCCGCCGCCGTCCTGGCCGCCGAGGCGGCGGGCGCGGCCGGGCAGGCGCTCGCCCGCACCGTGGAGTACGCACAGCAGCGCGAGCAGTTCGGCCGGGCCATCGGCTCGTTCCAGGCGGTCAAGCACCGCCTCGCCGACCTCTACGTGCAGGTCCAGTCGGCCCGCTCGGCCGCCTACTACGCCGCCTGGGACCCGGACCAGGGCGGCCTCGCCCTCGCCCAGGCCCTCGAGGCGCTGCGGACCACCGCCGGGGAGGCCATCCAGCTGCACGGAGGCATCGGCTTCACCTGGGAGCACGACGCCCACCTCTACTTCAAGCGGGCGGCCGGCGACGAGCTGCTCTTCGGCCCCGCCCACCGGCTGCGCGCCCACGCCGCGGACGCCGCCGGACTGTTCGCCCCCGCACCTGTTCCCGTACCTGTTCCCGTACCCGCCCCCACACCTCGGACCGAGAAGGTGGCCGTCTGATGGCGCCCGGAGTCAAGCTGATGCAGAAGGTCTCCTCGACCCTGCTGTTCGCGAAGATCGCACCGCACTTCATCCCCGCCATGGACAAGGCCGTGCACAAACTGACCCGCGGCAAGGTCATCCTGAGCGCCCAGATGCTCCCCGGCGTGATCCTCACCGCCAAGGGAGCCAAGACCGGCGAGCCGCGGGTCACCCCGCTCGCGTGCATGCCGGAGCAGGACGGCGTGAGCTGGCTGCTGATCGGCTCGAACTTCGGCCGCCCCGGACATCCGGCGTGGACCGGGAACCTGCTCAAGAACCCTGATGCGGAAGTGAGTTGGAAGGGTCAGGACATCACCGTACGTGCCCGCCTGCTGGCGGGTGAGGAACGTGCGGCGGCGTGGCAGGCGGCGCTGAAGTTCTGGCCGCCCTACGCGACGTACCAGGCGCGCATCGAGCGCGAGATCCGGTTGTTCCGCCTGGAGCGCCGCTGATCGTCCTTCGGCCGACACCTCGCGTCGCCATGTCGTCATGGGAATCGACAAGGAGATCGTGACGGGGCAAACACCTGTCTCTTCGGTCGATCCGGACTCCCGCGGGGGACGCGGCCGGATGTTCGCCCGCACGCACCGCGGGCATGAGGGCGGCGCCGACCGCAATGCCTCGGTCGAGGTCGAGGTCGAGGTCGAGATCGAGGCCCGAGCCCGCCGGACGGGCGGGCGGCTCGGGCATCAACAGCCCTTGCAGCACCAGAGCGGTGCGGGTCCCGGCCTCCGGCCGGAGGCGGATACCCGAAGCCCGGAGGCCCGATCTGGCGAGTTGAGGGCAATCGCCCCCCGTTCACCGGGGGCGAGGGCCGTCACTTCGTAGGCTTCTTGCCCGTGATGCCCAGGTGGACCAGGAGCGCCAGGTTCGGCTTCAGCTCCGCCTGCTTGACGCCCCAGGTCTGGAAGCCCTTCTGGTGCGAGGCGACCGCGGCCAGCATGGCGACCAGCGAACCGGCCATCGCCGCCGGGCTGAGGTCCTTGTCGACCTTGCCCTTCGCCTGGAGCTCCTTCATCGACTCCGTGAGGGAGTTGGTGACGGAGTTGAGGATCTTCATGCGGATCTTGTAGAACCGCTTGTCGCCCTCGGCCGCGCCGAGGTCGACGACCCGCAGGATCGCGTCGTTGCGCCGCCAGAACTCCAGGAAGCCCTCGACGAGTTCCTCGGCCGCCGCCCAGCCCGCCTTGCCCACCCACGCGCGGCCCTCGACCAACGAGGTGAGCTGAGCACCCTCGTTGGCCATGCGCTCGGCGATCTCCAGGACGGCGCCCTCGACGTCCGGGAAGTACTGGTAGAAGGTCGCGGGGGAGGTACCGGCCTTGCGGGCGACGTCGATCACTTTGACGTCGCGGTACGGCGAGGAGCTGAGCATCTCGCTGAGGCAGTCGAGCAGCTTCTGCCTCGTCGCCTGACCGCGCCGGCCGGCAACGCGGCCGTCGACGGTGCGTACTTGTCCTGTCATGCCGTCAGCTTACCGAGGGGTGATCGGCGCGCGATTCGGCCGCCTGCAAATGGGGTTACGGGATGCCTGGCCTGGGCGAAAGCACGTCCCGTCCCGGCACCGGGACCGTTTCCGGCCGGGCGGGCGCCCCGGGCGTGCCGTCCGACATCAGGCCCTATCCCCCGAATAGTCTTATCAACAGGCTGTGGACAAGTTTTCGGGCACATCATGATCCGGAGGACATGGCTGGGCGAGTACGGCGGAGGGCGCATACCTCCGCACAACGGAAGGAACCGGGCTCATGGCCGCATTCGCGGAAGGCTCACCCTGCTGGGTCGACGCCTCCCTGCCGGACGTGGAAGCGGGCAAGCGCTTCTACGGTGAGCTGTTCGGGTGGACCTTCGCCGACAGTGCCGGAGCCGAGTACGGCCACTACACCCAGGCCTACAGCCGGGGCCGCAACGTCGCCGCCCTCGCCCCCAAGCCGGACGGCCGCATGCCGACCGTCTGGGGGATCTATCTCTACACGACCGACGCGTACGCCTGCGCCCAGCGCATCCGTGCCGCCGGCGGCCAGATGGTGATGGACCCGATGCCGGTCGGCCCGTACGGGACCGCCGCGATGGCCGCCGACCCCGGCGGGGCCGTCTTCGGCCTGTGGCAGCCCGGTACCCACCACGGCTTCGACGCCCAGATGGAGCCGTACACGTACTGCTGGAGCGAGGTCTACACCCGGGCCCGCGACGCCGTCGACGTCTTCTACGCCAAGGTCTTCGGCTACGTTCCCGAGGACCAGAACGACGACGAGGCGGGCATCGAGTACCGCGTCTGGTCCCCGCCCGGCCGTGTCCCCGGCTCGGAGACCGCCGTCCTGGGCCGCAGCCTGATCACGGACGCCTTCCCCGACATCATGCCCGCGCACTTCCTCGCGTACTTCGCCGTCCCCGACTGCGACCGGTCCGTCGCCGTGGTGCGGCGCCTGGGCGGCCGGGTCACCGCCGATCCCGTCGACACCCCGTACGGGCGGATCGCGGTCGTCGCCGACAACCAGGGGGCGGTCTTCGGGCTGCTCGCGGAACCGCGCATGAGGATGGGCCGCTAGGCGGCCCGCTGGGCGCGC
The DNA here is from genome assembly GCF_036014235.1 of Streptomyces sp. NBC_00435. Taxonomy (GTDB): domain Bacteria; phylum Actinomycetota; class Actinomycetes; order Streptomycetales; family Streptomycetaceae; genus Streptomyces. The sequence continues at coordinate 3,749,200 of NZ_CP107924.1, read as the reverse complement.
CACCAGGCCGTCCGGGCGCCCGGACGGCGTACAACCATCGTGCGGTCCGGCGAGTCATGGCATGCGCAATCCAGTGGATCAAGCATGTACATGGGGGTATCCGTGCGCAGAATCAGCAGCGCGCTGACGGTGATCGGTACGACAGTGGCCCTGGCGGTGTCCGGTGCGGTGGGGGCCGTGGCCGCTCCGGCGGCGGGGACTCCGGCTCCGACGCCGGCGCCGGTCTCGGCGCCGGACGCGGCGGTGGCCCCGGACGCACCGGAGGCTCCGGAGGAAACGGCCGTTCCGACGGCGCCGGGCGTCCCGGTAGGCAAGAAGCTCTCCCTGCAGAGGGTCGCGGCGGCCGGCGAGACGGGGGTGCCCCAGGCCAACGTCACCGTCCCGTATGTCGACAAGTACCAAGCGCTGCTCAACAAGACCAGCATGGATCCCGTACGGATAGACATCCGGCCGGCGGGCAGCACGAAGGTCGTACTGAGCGTGAGCAAGTTCAGGCTCGTGCGAGAGGACGGCTCCTCCGCGGAGGACACCTTCCACTGGGAGAGCGACCCCATCGTGCTGGACGCGCTGGGCACCTACGAGGTGGACGTCTACGCCAAGAACCCCGTCACCGGCGAGCAGGGCAGCCGGTCCGACAGCAGGAAGTTCCTCTACGCGCCGGGGGCGTCCATGGATCTCTCCTCCAGCAAGGAGGAGTTCTCCCTGGACGGCCTGAGCGCGGTGGCCACCGGCAGGATCACGGCCAAGGACCCGAAGACCGGCGCCCGGGTCCCCCTCGAGGGTGTGACGGCCGTCGTGTCCACCGATGTGGTGGAGAAGAACTCCTTCCGGGGGAAGACCGACGCCGACGGCCGGTTCTCCGTCCCCTTCTCCCTCCTGGGCTCTGAGTACGTGCCGTACGTGGCCGCCCGGTTCATCGAGGACGAGGGCTACGCCTACGCGGACCAGTACCTCAAGGTCGTGGCCCAGCAGGCCTTCGTGACCCTGACCGGACCGACCACGAACCTGACCATGCAGTACGGCGGCTCGCCCGTGAGGGGCCAGCTCACCCGTCTCGCCGGCGACGGCACGGTCAAGCCGGTGGGCGCGGGGCACATCATCAACGCTGCCTGCGTGGCCCCCGCGGGCTGCACGGCTTCGACCGAAGGCTCTCGCACCAGGGCCGACGGCACCTTCACGATCACCCCCAGGGTGCAGCAGCCCGGCACCTGGAACATCGGGGTCCGCAGCCCCTGGCTGCTCAAGCCCACCACCGGCGGGACCGTCACCATCGCCCGGGTCACCAACACCACGCGGATGACCGAGGAGACGGTGAGCGCCCCCACCGCCGACGGCAAGCTGACCTTCACCGGCAAGGCGCTCATCGACGGCACCACCACGGAGAGCGCCTACATTCAGGTCGACGCCATGCGGCCGGACGGCACCTGGCAGGCGCTGCGGTCGACGCCCAGGCCGTTCAACTCGACCTTCATCGTGGCGATCGACATTCCGAAGTGGCAGGTGAACGGCTGGCGCCTCAGGGTCGCGGAGTCGAAGACCTTCGGCCCGAGCACCGGCACCCGGATCCTCAAGCCGAGCCGGCTCCACACCTGGTTCACCCCGAACAGGCTCCCCTACTCCGTACCCAAGGGGGGCGGGCTGACCATGAAGGGCACCCTGTACACACTCACCCCGGAAGGGACCGCCAAGCCGCTCGCGGGCCAGAAGGTCCACTACTTCTTCAAGGCGAACGGCTCCACCACCTGGAAGGAGATGAGCACCTCGGTCACCAGCACGACCGGCTACTACCGCAGGACGGTCATCCCCACGCAGGGCGGTGAGTGGCAGGTCCGGTTCACCGACGGCGCCAGCACCCGCTTCAACTCGTCCACCGCACCGTCGTCCGTCTCCGTCCTCTAGCAGCGGTCCGCCCGTACCCGTCGGCCCGTACCCGTCCGCGGCCGGTACCGCACTCCCCGCCGCGCCGGGGCCGGACCGGGCGCGGGCCTGACAGAATCGGGGGTGCGCGTCCCGGGCTGCGGCCGGGGGTGAGACGCTGCACGGGGCAGGGCCCCGCGTCGGCCGGCTCCTGCTGGTGGCGTGCTTGACCGAAAGAGCGGGCTCGTGCGGGCAGCCCGTACGGGGATGGGTGTGGAGGCGAGTGGTGGAGCAGCTGACGCAGCACGACCCGAGACGGATCGGCCCCTTCGAGGTGCTGGGACGGCTCGGCGCCGGCGGCATGGGGCTGGTCTATCTCGCCCGGTCGGCGTCCGGACGCCGGGTGGCGATCAAGACGGTGCGCACCGAGCTCGCCGAGGACCAGCTGTTCCGCGTGCGCTTCACCCGCGAGGTGGAGGCGGCGCGCGCCGTGTCGGGCTTCTACACCGCCGCCGTGGTCGACGCCGATCCGCGTGCGGCCGTGCCGTGGCTGGCCACCGCGTACGTCCCGGCGCCCTCCCTGGAGGAGATCGTCCACGAGTGCGGGCCCATGCCCGCCCAGGCCGTACGGTGGCTCGCGGCCGGCATCGCCGAGGCGCTGCAGTCCATCCACGGGGCGGGCCTGGTCCACCGCGACCTGAAGCCGTCCAACGTGCTGGTCGTCGAGGACGGCCCGCGCGTCATCGACTTCGGCATCGCCAGCGGGGTCTCCAACACCCGCCTGACCATGACGAACGTCGCCGTCGGCACCCCCGCGTACATGTCACCGGAGCAGGCCAAGGACTCGCGCAGCGTCAAGGGCGCCAGCGACGTCTTCTCGCTCGGCTCGACGCTGGTCTTCGCCGCCACCGGGCACCCGCCGTACCACGGGGCGAACCCGGTGGAGACGGTCTTCATGCTGCTGCGCGAGGGCCCGAACCTGGAGGGGCTCCCGGACGAGCTCCGCCCGCTGATCGACTCCTGCATGCAGATGGACGCGACGCAGCGGCCGACCCCGGCCGACCTGCAGGCGCAGCTGGCCCCGCACCTCTTTGAGGGCGGCGACGAGAGCGGCACCGCCTCGGCCTGGCTGCCCGAACGGGCCGTCGCGATGATCGAGGCCCGCCGGGCGGGCCACCGCAACGCCGCCGCGGCGGCCGCGGCGGCCGCCGCCGCCGTGCCGAAGCCGGCGGGCTCCGGACGGCCCGGCGGCCCGGGCCCGGGCGGCCACGGGCCGGGCCACGGCTCCGGTCCCGCCTCCGGTCCCGCCACGCACCGCCGCCAGCGCGGCGGAGCCGACCCCTGGACCGATCCGCGGACCGGCCAGGCCGTCCCGCAGCGGCCCGAGCACCCCCCGATGGCACCCTCCGGAGAGCCCGTCCGCCTCGGCGGCTCCCCGGTGCCGATCGGCCCCGGCCCGCAGGCCTCCGTATCGGCACCCGCCGCCCATGCCGCCGCGGCGGACTCCGCGACCGGCTGGATCCGCCCGCCCGGCGGCGGCTCGGTGGCCGGACCGGCGCCCATGGCCTCCCCGCGGTCCGAAGTCGTGCCGAGCCCCGGGCCGGCCCCGGACAGTGGCCGCTGGCGCCCCTGGCGCTTCCGGATGTCCAACGAGGTCTGGGGCACCCCGACGGTCGCAGGCGACCTGCTCTACGTCACCTCCTTCGAGGTGCACGCCCTGGACGTGGCCAGCGGCCGGCGCCAGTTCAAGACCCGCGACGTCGCCTGGTCCATGGCCGTCTCGGACGGCCGCATCCACGCCTCCGACGGCCCCTCCCTCTACGCCCTCGACTCCGTCGACGGCTCCGAGCGCTGGCGGCTGTCCGCCGAGGCCTGGGTGTACGCCCTGCGGGCGGACCGGGGCACCGTGGTCACCGCGACGCGCGGAGGCGGCGTACAGGCCTGGGAGTCGTCCAGCGGGCAGAAGCTGTGGGAGCTGTCCGGCGCGCAGAGCGAGTTCGAGACCGTCGAGGCGGCCCCCGTCCTCCACGACGGCATGGTCTACGTGTGGCAGGACGCCCGGCTGCGCGCCCTGGACGCCCGCTCCGGCCGCGAGTCCTGGTCCTACCCGATCGGTGACGCGGCCTCCTGCGGGAACGTGCCCGTACGGGTCGCCCCCGCCCCCGACGGCAACGTCTACGTGACCGCCGGCACCCGGGTGATCTCCATCGACCGGGCCTCGGGCCGGGTCCGCTGGCACTTCGAGGCCCCCGCCGTGTTCCTCGCGCCCCCGGCCTTCGCCCCCGGCGCGGCCGTCACGGGCGGCGGTGTCTACCTCGCCGACTACCTGGGCACCGTGTACGCCCTGGACGCTGCCACCGGCACCGACCGCTGGCGCATCGCCACGGAGCCCCGGCAGTCCGCCGACCCGGTGGTCGTGGCCGCGGGCAACGTCCACCTGGGCGCGGGCAGCGCCGTCTACACGCTCGACGCGGTCACCGGCACCCCGAAGTGGCGGTTCGCGGCGGGCGGCGAGATCACCGGTTCACCGGCGGTCGCCGACGGCCGGGTCCACTTCGGCTCGGCCGACCACTGCCTGTACACCCTCGACGCGGCGGGCGGCCAGCTCCGCTGGAAGCTGGCCACCGGCGGGGAGATCACCGGAGCCCCGGTGGCCGAGGCGGGCGTGGTCTACGCGTGCAGCAAGGACCGCTGCGTGTACGCCCTGGACGCCGCCAAGGGCACGGGCACCCGCACGGGCGGCTGAGCCGGGGGAGGCCCCGGCCGGGCTCCGCCGGGCCCGCGACCGAGCCCCCGGCCGGGCCCGTCCTGAGCTGCGGCTGAGCGGTCCCGGGGTCGCGTCGTGGCCCCTCGGGGCCGCGCACCGTACCGGGAGTGACAGGATGGACCCCATGAGCAACGTATTCTTCGACATCGCCATCGACGGCCAGCCCGCCGGCCGCATCGTCTTCAACCTCTTCGACGAGGTCGTCCCGAAGACCGCCCAGAACTTCCGCGAGCTCGCCACCGGCCAGAACGGCTACGGCTACGCCGGCTCCGGCTTCCACCGCGTGATCCCGCAGTTCATGCTGCAGGGCGGTGACTTCACCAACCACAACGGCACGGGTGGCAAGAGCATCTTCGGCGAGAAGTTCGCCGACGAGAACTTCACCCTGACGCACGACCGTCCGTACCTCCTGTCGATGGCGAACGCCGGCCGCAACACCAACGGCTCGCAGTTCTTCATCACCACCGTCGTCACCTCCTGGCTCGACGGCAAGCACGTCGTCTTCGGCGAGGTCGTCGAGGGCAAGGAGATCGTGGACGCGATCGAGAAGCTCGGCAGCCCCTCGGGCTCCACGCGCGGCAAGATCGAGATCACGGCGTCCGGCGTCGTCGACGCCTGATCCCCACCCCGTCCGCAACGGCTGGCCGGCCCCGCCCCCTCAGGGGGGACGGGGCCGCCGTCATGTCCGGGTCCCTGGTGCCCGCCGCGGCTGCGGGGGGCCTACGAGTGGTCCTGCGGCCGGGGCGGCCAGGCCGACGGGGGCTGGGGGTGGGCCGGGTCCGGGTCAGCGCCAGGGCCAGGGCCAGGGCCAGGGCCAGGGCCAGCGTCAGCGTCCGGGTCAGGAGGGGCCGCGTCGTGGTAGGGCTCGGGAGCGAGGTCGCGCTCGCGGTCGCGGCGGCGGGGCCGGCCGCTCATCACGGCCGCCGCAAGGATGAGGACCGCTCCCGCCCCGAAGGCGTTGGCGAGGCCGTCGCCCAGGCCCGTGCCGTCGCCGCCGACCGAGAGGCCGCCCGCCGCCTGGCCCTGGCGGACCATCCACAGCACGGCGAAGCCCAGGACGACGATTCCGGCGAAGGCCATGAGCAGGCGCGAGCGCAGCACGATCGCCACCAGTACGACGAGGGCGGCGAAGAGGAACGGCAGCAGGATCGAGCCCAGCAGGGCGGCCCTGGTGTCGGTGATCCCGGCGGCGGTGAAGAGCTCCTCGATGCGGTAGTCGCGTCCGTGACGGCCGTCGTACCAGGCACGGAAGGGGCTCCAGACGGCGGCCGTCGCTCCGATCAGACCCATGAGCGAGCCGAGTACGTTGCGGATCATGCCCGGCCCTCCGGGGGAGTGGGTCTGGATCTCGGTCCCGACGCTACGCCCGCCCTCCGGCTCCCGCACGCGGGGCGGCGGCGGAGCCCCCTGGTAGCGTGCCGCCGTCGTACAAGGAGAGGGAGCGGCCATGGTGGTCACGGGGGGTCGGGTCAGGCTCACGGCGGTGCTGGTGGGTGTGGTGCTCGCGCTGACGGGGTTCTCGTCGACGGGCGGCAGTGGCAGTGGCAGCGGCAAGAGCAGCAGTAAGAGCAGCAGCGGCGGGGGCGGCTGCTCCAGCTCCAAGAGCAAGCCGAAGAAGAAGAGCTACGGCAGCGGCGGCGGCAGCGGCGGTGGTTCGTCGGCCACGCCCGCGCCCAGCCGGTCCGCGCTGCCCGCGCACCTCGAGCTGATCGCCTGCGCGGGCCCGGGCCGCCCGAAGGCCACGATCAGGATCACCTCGGATGCCTCGGTCACGCACGACATCCGGACGTCGCTGACCTTCCACTGGGAGGGCTACGGCACCGAGGCGCAGATCATCGACGTCATGGCGCTCAAGCCGGGCGAGGGCCGGACCCTGGAGGTCCCGATGCGCAGGGCGGAGAAGGCCGACGTGATCGAGCGGTGCGCCCTGGGAGCGGTCGAGGTCGTCGAGTCCTCGAGCCCGACGCCCACCACGACCACCGGCTCCGCGGACCTCCCGGACGGCAAGAAGACGAGCAGGCCGAAGCCCAGGTCCACCAGGAAAACCCGCTAGCCGGCGGCGGTCCGGTCGGGGGCGGGCCCCTGTCCGGCCCCGCCCCCGACAGGCCGCGGACCGGCCCGGCCCGTCAGCGCACCCGCGGCTCCGGGCCGGCTCCGCGCCGCCCCGCGAACAGCTCCGCCTGCCGCTCCGGCGCCAGGTTCCCCAGCGCCACCAGCCCCGGAGCCTGCGCCAGGGCCTGCTGCAGCGCCCCCTGCTTCGCCGCCCACAGGGACCGTACGGTGCCCTGCACGGCCTCCGTGGGGAAGCCGGCCAGGGTCTCGGCCGCCCGCAGGGCCGCCGGGAGCAGCTGGTCGGGCCCGGCCAGCTCCGAGACCAGGCCGATCTCGTACGCCCGCTGTGCGGAGAGGCGTTCCGCGGTGCCCATCAGGGACATCCGGGCGGCCTCGCCGAAGGGCATGCGCTGCGCCATGTAGATGGCCTCGTAGGCGCTGACCATGCCGTAGCTGGTGTGCGGGTCGAAGTAGGTCGCCGACGAGGAGGAGACGATGAACTCCGACTCGCCCAGCAGGTAGAACGCTCCGCCGCAGGCCATGCCGTTGACGGCGGCGACCACCGGCTTCCACAGGTCGTTCGCCTTCGGGCCGATGGCGACGAGCGGGTCGTCCATCGAGTAGGGCGAGGAGGGCTGCGGCACGGAGACGCCCCGGTCGATACCGGTGCAGAAGGCGGCCCGTCCGGCGCCCGTCAGGACGATCGCCCGTACCTCGTCCTCGAAACGCAGCTCCCGCCAGACCGAGGCCAGCGCGGCGGCCGTCTCCAGGTCGATGGCGTTGTGTTTGCGCTCCCGGTCCAGGGTGACGACCGCGACCCCGGTGGCCTTGTCCCGCTCCACCCGCAGGCCCGGGGCCCGGGCGGCCGTCACGACTTCTCCAGGACCCAGCGCGGCACGGCCACCCCGCCCGTTTCGGTGAACACGACCTGGACCCGGGCCCCGATGCGCAGCCGCGCCGGGTCCACGGAGTCCAGGGGGGCATCGGCGGAGGTGACGAGGTTCCCGGCGAGGCGGATGTGCGGGGCCTCGGCCAGCTCCACGAGGATCACGTTGTACGGGGCCTGTGCGGCGTAGGCCGGCAGCAGCGGCGGGTGCGGCCGCACGTAGGACCAGATCCGGCCCCGGCCGCTCATCAGGCGCCATTCGGAGTCGAAGGAACGGCAGTGCGGGCAGCAGGGCCGGGGCGGGAAGCGGAGCTTGCCGCAGCCGGGTGCGGCGCAGGCCTGGATCCGGAGTTCGCCCTGGGCGGCGTACTCCCAGAAGGGGGCGCCGTCCTCGTCGGGGACGGGGACGAGGAGCTCGTCCGCGGCCGCGGCTGTGGTGGTGGTCATGGTCGGCAGCTCCTCAGGCTCGCAGCAGGATGGCGGACGTCGGGACACCCTCGCCCGCCGTGACCAGGCAGGTCGCGGCGTCGGGCACCTGGGCGGTGGAGATGCCGCGCAGCTGCTTGACGCCCTCGTTGATCAGGTTGAAGCCGTGGACGTAGGCCTCGCTCAGGCCGCCGCCGCCGGTGTTGATCGGGAGCCGGCCGCCCATCTCCAGTGCCCCGCCCTCGGTGAACGCGGCGCCCTCGCCGCGCCCGCAGAAGCCGTAGCCCTCCAGGGAGAGCGGGATCAGCGGGGTGAAGGCGTCGTAGATCTGGGCGACGTCCACGTCCTGCGGCCCGAAGTCGGCCTGCTTCCACAGGTGGCGGGCGGCGGTCCAGGCGGGGCCGGACAGCGGGTCGTCGTTCCAGTAGTTGACCATGCCGTGGTGCTGCGAGGGCAGTCCCTGGGCCACGGAGTGGACGTAGACGGGCTTCTGGCGGCAGTCCCGGGCCCGCTCGGCGCTGACGATGACGCAGGCCAGCGCCCCGTCGGTCTCCAGGCAGTTGTCGAAGAGGCAGAGCGGGTCGCTGATCATGCGGGAGGTCATGTACATCTCGCGGGTCAGCGGGCGCTCGTACATCATCGCGGCCGGGTTCTCGTTGGCCCGGTTGCGGCAGGCCATCGCGACGTTGAAGAGGTGGTCGCGGGTGGCCCCGTACTCGTGCATGTAGCGGCGGGCCAGCATCCCGATCTCGTCCGCCGGGCGCAGCAGCCCGAAGGGGCGCGTCCACTGGCCCGGGGTGGGGAGCTGGACGGCGGTGTTCTTCCACGGGCGCGGGCCGGAGCCGCGCTTGCGGGAGCGCCAGGCGACGCCGACGCTCGCCTGGCCGGTGGCGACGGCGGCGGCCAGGTGGCCGACGGTGGCGCAGGAACCGCCGCCGCCGTAGCCGATCTTGGAGAAGAAGGTGACGTCACCGGCGCCGATGGCCTTGGCCACCTCGACCTCGTCGGTCTCCTCCATGGTGTAGGAGGAGAACGCGTCGACCTCAGAGGGGTCTATCCCCGCGTCGGCCAGCGCCGCGAGAATGGCGCGACAGGCCAATTCCTTCTCGGACTGTGGCAGTTGTTTGGCAAAGGCGGTCTGCCCGATGCCGACTATCGCCGTAGCGTCCTTGAGCGTTGCCGCCATCGCCACCTCCGGGGTGCGCACCAGTACTGACAGCCGCGAAGGCTACAGCTAATCTGACGGATAGTCAGCTACTGGTGTTGCAGGGAGGGGCGGGCGATGACCGAAGACGGACGCGGAGTCACGGGCACGGCGCAGGACATGGCCGGGGCCGGTGCCGGGGCGGAGGTCGGCGCCGGGGCGGCCGGGGGCGAGGCCGTGCACGGGGTCGAGGCCGATGCCGAGTCCGGGCCCGGGCGCGGGGATCTGGAGTGGCCCAGCATCGGCGCCCTCGTGCGCGCCGCCGCCGAGCGCTACGCCGACCGGGAGGCCGTCGTCGACGGCCGCCTCCGCATCGACTACGCGCAGCTCGGCGAACGCGTCGAGCGGGCCGCCGCCGCCTGCATCGCCGCCGGGATCGAACCGGGGGACCGGGTCGCCGTCTGGGCGCCCAACACCCTGGAATGGATCGTCTCCGCCCTCGGAGCCGTCTCCGCCGGAGCCGTACTCGTCCCCCTCAACACCCGTTTCAAGGGCTCCGAGGCCGCGTACGTCCTCCAGCGCAGCCGCGCCCGGCTCCTCTTCGTCACCGGCACCTTCCTCGGCACCTCCTACGTCGCCTCCCTGCGCCGCGCCGCCGCCGAGGGGCCGGGCTCCGGACCGCTGCCCGGCCTGCCCCACCTGGAGCAGGTCGTCGTCCTGTCCGAGGACGCCCCCGACTCCTTCCGTACCTGGAAGGACTTCCTGACCGGAGGGGACTCCGTACCCGCCGCGGCCGTGGCCGCCCGTACGGCCGCCATCCCCACCACCGCCCCCTCGGACATCATCTTCACCTCGGGCACCACGGGCAGCCCCAAGGGCGCCGTCATCACCCACGCCCAGTCCCTGCGCTGCTACGAGGTGTGGAGCGAGCTCGCCGGACTGCGCGAGGGCGACCGCTACCTGATCGTGAACCCCTTCTTCCACACCTTCGGCTACAAGGCCGGCATCATCGCCTGCCTGATGCGCGGGGCCACGATGGTCCCCCAGCCCGTGTTCAACGTGGACACCGTCCTCGCCAACATCGCCGCCGAGCGGATCTCCGTGCTCCCCGGCCCGCCCACCCTCCACCAGTCGCTCCTCGACCACCCGCAGCGCGACCACCACGACCTCTCCGCCCTGCGCCTGGTCGTCACCGGCGCCGCCGTCGTCCCCCTCCAGCTCGTCGAACGGCTCCGCGGGGAGCTGCGGATCGCCACCGTCCTCACCGCCTACGGACTCTCCGAAGCCAGCGGCATCGTCACCATGTGCCGGCGCGGCGACCCGGCGGAGATCATCGCGGCCACCTCCGGACGGGCCATCCCGGGTACGGAACTGCGCATCGCCGGGGCCGAAGGGAAAGCGCTGCCCGCCGGGGAGGCCGGCGAGGTGTGGGTGCGCGGCCACAACGTCATGCGGGGCTACTTCGAGGACGCGGCCGAAACCGCCGAGGCCATCACCCCCGAGGGCTGGCTGCGCACCGGGGACGTCGGGGTCCTCGACGCGGACGGGAACCTGCGGATCACCGACCGGATCAAGGACATGTTCATCGTCGGCGGCTTCAACGCCTACCCCGCCGAGATCGAGCAACTCATCGGCCTGCACCCGGACATCGCGGACGTGGCCGTGGTCGGCGTCCCCGACCCGCGGCTGGGCGAGGTCGGCAAGGCGTACGCGGTCCGCCGCCCGGGCGCGGTCCTCACAGCCGACGACCTGATCGCCTGGTCGCGCCGCGAGATGGCCAACTACAAGGTTCCGCGCGAGGTGGAGTTCGTCGCCGAACTCCCGCGCAACGCGAGCGGCAAGGTCCTCAAGCGGGAACTGCGCACCCGCTGAACGCGGCGGCGGCCCGGGCCGGGGGCCGGTGGTCAGCGGTAGTACGGCTCGACCACGGCCCGCACCTCCTCGAACAGCGCGGGTCCGTCCTGCGGGACGGGCGGCCGTCCGCTCGCCGGCCTGATGCCCAGGAGCTGTTCGCCGGACAGGGCGAACACCACCCGGCGCAGGCCGGCCAGCCGGATGACCGGCTCGCACATCCCGCACGGCTCGCAGCTGGTGTACATCGTGGTCCGCGCCGCCGTGGCCGCGTCCAGCTGCCGCCCGGCCCACCTGGCCAGCTTCAGCTCGGGGTGGGCGGTGAGGTCCCGGTCGGTGAGCGTCGTGTTGTGCTCCTCCGCCAGGACCGTCCCGCCGGGTCCCGCCAGCAGCGCCCCGAACGGCGGGTCGCCGCCGGCGCGGGCCTTCGCGGCGAGCGCGATGGCCCGCCGCAGGAGCGCATGGTCCTCGTACGCGGTCATGACAGCCCACTGCTCCGTTCCGGTTCCGCGCCGGACGGGCGGAAGTGCGCGGCCACTGTGGCCAGCGCCTGCCAGGCCGCCCGGGGGCGCAAGGTCTCGCGGGGGTCGCCGCCGTAGTGGTCGAGGACCACGGTCCCCGCCCCCAGCAGCCGCAGCTGCTCGAGGTCGTCCATGATCTGGTCGATCGTGCCCTCCCCGGCGAGCCGCTGCGCGCCTTCGACCGGCGCCGCGGTGGGCCTGAGCGCGATCCGAGGGGCCAGCGCGGGCACGGGGAGCCCCTGCTCGTCCGCGTACGCCGCCATCCGGACCACCGCCCCGCGCAGCCACGGCAGGGTGGGGCGCAGCGGATGCCACGCGTCCCCGAGCCGTACGGCCCTGCGCAGCCCCGCGTCGCTGTTGCCGCCGACCCACACGGGGATCCGCCGCTCCCCGTGATCGGCGGTGTCCTGCCAGGCCGCCCGGACGGCCCGGAGGTGTTCCTCGGTCAGCCGGCCGCGCTGCTGGAAGGGGATCCCGAGGGCGGCGAACTCCTGCCGCGCCCAGCCCACCCCCACGCCGAGGACCAGCCGGCCGCCGCTCAGGGCGTCCAGGTTGGCCGCGATCCGGGCGGTGAGCAGCGGGTGCCGGTAGGGGGCGATCAGGACGGTGGTGCCGAGTCGGATCCGGGTGGTGAGGGCGGCGAGCCAGGACAGGGTGGTGAAGGGCTCGTAGAAGGGGGCCGGATAGCGCGCGGCGACGTCCGGGGTGATGGCGATGTGGTCCGAGACCATCAGCAGGTCGAAGCCCAGGCCCTCCGCGGTCCGGGCCGCGTTCCGCAGGACTCCCGGGTCGGTGCCGGGGCCGAAATTGAGGATGTTGACTCCGATCTTCACGACGTCGAGCCTAGCCAGCCGGTGCCGGGTGCCAGAAGGGATTCCTGCCTGTTCAGAGGCAGTTCGCCCGTGGATCCCCCGGTAATCTGACCGGATGACCGAGAATCTCGACGCGACGGACTGGGCCATCCTGGACGAGCTCCAGCGGGACGGCCGGATCGCGTTCACGGAGCTCGCGCGCCGGGTCAGTCTGAGCGCGTCGGCGACGACGGAGCGGGTGCGCCGGCTGGAGGCGGCCGGGGTGGTCACCGGCTACCGCGCCGAGGTCGATCTGGAGCGGACCGGGTACATGGCGCTGGCCGTGGTCCGGCTGAAGTACCCGGGAACCCGGCACGAGCCGCTGCACCGGCTGCTGGGGCAACGCCCGGAGATCCTGGAGTGCCTGCGCACCACCGGGGACGACTGCTACGTCCTGAAGGTGGCGGCCACCTCGATGGCCCACCTGGAGGAACTCGTCGACGCACTGGCGCAGTTCGGAAGCACGACCACCAACCTGGTCCTCAGCCGTCCGCAGCCGTTCCGGGGGCCGCGAGCCCCCGTCCCGGGCCCCCGCACGGCCCCGTCGTCCGCCGCTGCCCGCACCGCTTCCTGAGGGGCCGTCCGCACCCGCTCGGTGCCTGATCAGCGTGGGGCACGGTGCGTTGTGGGGGCGTGGGTGGAGTCGAGCTGGCGCACGAGTTGGTGGAAGCAGAAGAGGACGGCGATGGGGGGCAGTCCCGCGACGGTGATGCCGCTGGTGGTGATGGGGACCTCGGAGATGCAGAGCGCGATGGTGAGAGTGGTGAAGAGGATGGCTACGTACCAGGAGTGCGTGGTGTGGCGGCGGCAGGTGCGGGCGCCACGCAGGATGCTGAGGATTGCCGCGGCCCAGGGAGCGTAGACGAGAAGCGGCCAGAGGAATGCGATGCCGGGTGGGGCGGTGCTGTCGGCGAGGCGGTGGAGCGACGGGTAGGAGACCATCACGTTCAGCGCGCTCACGGATGCGGTGATCACTGCGGTCAGCAGCGCGGATGTGAGGCGTAGCGCGCGCAGGGACGGCGGCCTCGACGGTTCGGCATGTTGACCGGAGAGCCTGCGGGAGGTCCTGCGGTGGTGGCCGGGTGCTGGACGCGGTTGCGGCACCGGGGCACTGGAGGGGCGCCTGGGGAGTGGCAGGAGGTCGGCGAGTTCGAGGCCGTAGGGCGGGGTGAAAGAGGCGTCGGGGAGCCGGTCGATGGCGTTGCGCTGATGGAAGGTCCATGCTCCGGGGGTCTCGGGCACGAGGGTTCCCGGGGGTTCTGCGGGCGTGGCGTAGCGATCGGGGGGATCGGGCTGGAAGTCGTAGAGGTTGTACATGGCGGGTCATGTGCCCCTGTCTGAGTGTGCGATCGGGTAGTCCGCGACGCAGTCAGTGAGAGTGGGGGAATCCCGTCGCAGCCGGTCCCCGGGCGGTCTGGAGCCTGTCGAGTTCGGCGGCCAGTTTTTCCAGGAGGTCTGCGGTGTAGTGCAGTGTCACGCACTCGTCGACGTTTTCCAGGCGAGCGGGAGCGTGGCCCGATCCCCAGTCATGAGCGCTGATGCCGGTCAGGGGCCTGAGGGTCCAGAACCCGAGACTGCGGACCTGGCAGAAGGTTTGGGCATACATGCCAGCGAAACGAATAGGCCATTTAAGAAGAAACGGTTCACCATCTGAGTTGTCATCCATGTGGCCTATAAGTCGTCAAGGCCCATAAGGGGAGGAATGTTTCTGCATTCCATGGAGAGCACATGTAGGCGTCGGCGGAGTTCAGCCACTACCTGCGGTCAGTGGGAGCCGTGCCGATCGGTGAAACCCTCCGTCGAGCGTGACGGGTCCGTTTCCGTCCGGTGGTGGGCCTGTGCTCCTGGCCGTGAAACGGGGACATGGCGGCCGGATGCAGGACGCCATCGAGGCGCGCTGACATGGTCCTGCGGCGCTCGCCGATGTCGGCCGAGATGCCGGCGCCGCGATGTGACGACTGCCCCGCGGCAGTGGTTCCAGGTGCGGCGGCGCGGTCAGGAGCAGTGCTCGCGGCCTGTGGACCAGCCCGGGAGGTGCCTCGCGAGATGCGGAGGGCGCACCGTCCCCGGCCCCGGAGGTCTACGCCCCCCGCCGGGCCAGGACCAGGCGCCAGTGGGGGGTGCCGTCCTCGCGGTGGCCGAAGTGGGGGAGCGGGGTCGTTTCGACCGTGAAGCCGGCCGCGCGGAGGTCGGCGCGGACGGGGCCGAAGGGGAAGGTGCGGTAGTACATGACGAACGGCGGGCGCCAGACGGCGTTGCGCACGCGCATCGCCGCGTCGAAGCCCGCCAGGGCCCACCAGGCCGGGCGGCTCGGCGGGATCGGGGCGCCGATCGGGAAGGCGAAGACGCCGCCGGGGCGCAGGGCCGCGTGGACCCCGGAGAAGACGGCGGGGCGTTCTGCCGGGAGGAAGTGGCCGAAGGCGCCGAAGCTGACCGCCAGGTCGTAGGAGTCACCGAGGGCGGCGGGGAGGGCCCGCGCGTCGGCCCGTAGCAGGTCGACGCGCTCCTCGGGGTGGGCGAGCCCCGCCTCGGCCAGCATGCCCGCGCTCAGGTCCACGCCGGTCACCCGGCCCCGGCACAGCCGGCGCAGCATCCCGAGGCCGGCGCCCGTACCGCAGCACACGTCGAGCCCGGAGCCGAAGGAGCCCTCGCCCCGCGCGAGGGTCTCCTCGACCGCGTCGAGCATCCGGTCGGGGGTGCGGAAGGGGGTCTCGTCGAACTTGGGCGCCAGCAGGTCGTAGCCCCGCTCGATGGAGGACAGGGCCTGTACGGCCAGTTCGCGGAGGGTCGGGCCCTGGGAGGTGAACACACGGTCAGAGTAATGAGGGGCGGGGCCTCGTGCGGGCATTTCGGGCCGTTCGACCTAGGGCAAAACGGGCATCCCGTGCCGTAGAGTGGATCCAGTCATTTTGCCAATCCTTGGGGTTTCCGTGGTCAGTGCCATACCGGACGGAATGCCGGTCCAGCGCGTAGGCCGGAGCTCGACGGCCGTCAGCGCGCTGGAGAAGACCCTGCGCATCACGGAGGCCCTGACCGCCTTCGGTGGGCCCCACCGGCTCGCGGATCTGTCGGCGGCCTCCGGGGTCCCCAAGTCCAGCACCTACCGGATCCTCGTCTCCCTCGTCGAGCAGGGCTACGCCGTCACCGACGGCGAAGGCAGCTACGGCATCGGCCTGCGCCTGCGCACCCTCGCCGCCCAGGTCTCCACCGAGCGACCCGAGGGCATCGTCGAGCTGCTGGAATTCCTCCAGAAATCCACCGGCCAGGCCGTCCACCTGGCGCTGCGCACCGGGGACGCCCTCACCTACGTCCGCAAGGTCGAGAGCGTCCAGCCCTTCCGGACCGGCTCGCGCATCGGGACGCGGATGCCGATGCACGCCACCGCCATCGGCAAGGCCGTCCTCGCGCACCTGCCGCCCGAGGAGGTCGAGAGCATCGTCGGCGCCGCCGGGGCGCCCGCCCTGACCCCGCGGACCCTCACCGACCGGGACCGGCTCGCGGCCGACCTGAGCCGGGTCCGTACGCGCGGCTACGCCGTCGACGACGAGGAGCACGAGCCCTCCGTACGCTGCCTGGGCGCGCCCGTCTTCGACGGCGCCGGGGCGCCGGTGGGCGGCGTGAGCCTGACCGCCGTCACCTTCCTGACCACCCGGGCGGAGCTGGAGCGGTTCGCGCCGGCGCTGCTGGAGGCCGCGCGGGGCGTGGAGCGGCTGCTCCGGCTGGGATGAGGGTGTCCGGACGCGCGCATACGGCGGCCGCGGTGGTCCCCCTCCTGGCCACCGCGGCCGCCGTCCCCCCGTGCACCCCGTTGGTCCCCCGTGACCCCCGGTCCCCCGTGGTACGTCCTGCCGTGTACGGCCCGGGCCCCCGTTTCCCCCGTGTTCCCGGGCCGTACGCGTTCTGAGACCCCGCCTACAGGCCCGGACCGGACGCGTGGTTGTCCAGCGTCACGATGTCCTGGTCCGAGGCGTGGTTGTCGAGCGGCTTGGTGACCGGCTTGGCAACCGGTTCGGCGACCGGATCGCCGAGCGGCTTGATCTCCACGCCCGACGCGTGGTTGTCCAGCGGTTTGATGTCGACATCCGAAGCGTGGTTGTCGAGCGGTCGGATGTCACCGTCGGTCGGCAGGATGTTCTCGTTCGTCGTCATCGGGTCTCCTGATGGGTGGGTCGGGCCCGTTCGGCGATTCCCCCGAGGATCGCCGAACGGGTGGTCCTCCAGCCGACCCGGGTGCCCCCCGACACGTCGAGTCGATGAACCCCATACTGGCGTGAAGCGATAAACGAACGATGAACGCCTCGTTCAGCTGCGCGCGGTCCGCCTCACCACGTGGCGGACCGCCTCAGGCCGCGATCTCCGCCGCCAGCAGGGCCCGTACCTCCGCCAGTTCCGGCGACTTGAGCTGTGTGAACACCACCTCGGCGTCCCGCCAGCACACCCGCGCCCGGTCCCGCTGCCCCAGCTGCCGCAGCGCCCTGCCCAGCACGGTCAGCACGGTGGCCCGGCGCCACTCGCCGCCGATGCCCCGCAGGGCGATGGCCTGTTCGGCGTGCGAGGCGGCCAGCGTCGGCCGGCGCGCGGCCAGGTGGACCCTGGCGAGCCGGAAGTGCGTCACGCCCTCCCACAGGGGCTGGCGGTTCTCGTGGAACAGCGTGAGTGCCTCGCTGAGCTGGGAGTGGGCCTCGGAGAGCCGGTCGGCCTGGGTGAGGGCGATGCCCAGCGCGTAACGGCCGTTGGCCAGGCGCAGGGTGAGTCCCATCCGGTCGTAGATGGCGATGCCCTGCTGGGCGAGGTCGATCGCGCTGGTGAGCCGGCCCTGCTCCACGTGGATGCGGGAGAGGTTGCACAGGGCGCTGGCCTCGCCGACGTAGTTGGCGTCGGCCCGGAAGTTGGCGATGGCCTCCAGCAGGTACCGCTCGCCGTCGTCGTAGCGGCCCTCGTAGAGGGCGATGATGCCCCGGTCGTTGGGTGCCCAGCAGCTGGGCAGCGGGTCCCCGGCGGTGCGGGCCAGCAGCGTGGCCCGGCGGGCCTCGTCGTCCGCCTCGGCGAAGCGGCCGGCGACCAGGTGGGTGTTGGTGAGGGTGGTGCGGGCGCGGCCCTCGGCGTACGGGTCCCGCGCGGCCTGCGCGGTGTCCCGCAGGGCGGTGGCGGCCGACTCGTACTGCTTGGAGTTGGCGCCGGACTCCGCGAGGTCCTTGGCCGCCCACAGCAGGTCCACGGCCCGGCGCAGCATCTCCGGCGCCCCGGTCCCGCCCGGCGCGGGTGCGCCGGCGACCACGGCCGGGCGCGCGGCGGCCTGCCGTACGCACGCCAGCAGCGGGTCGGCCTCGGCGTACAGCCAGTCCTGGGCGGAGTGCGGCTCGGTGAAGACCAGCCCGCGGTAGCGGGTCGCGGACAGGTGGGCGACGAGCCGGTCGCCGGGCCGCTCCAGGCCGTACACCCCGGCGGCGGTGGCCAGGTAGAAGTCCAGCAGCCGGTCCAGGGCGGCGTCGCGCTCGCTCGGCGGCTGCTCGTCGCGCTCGGCGCACGCACGTGCGTAGAGGCGTACGAGGTCGTGGAAGCGGTAGCGGCCGGGCGCGGCCGATTCGAGCAGGGAGCAGTCGACTAAGGCCTCGAGCAGGTCCTCGGTGGCGTGCTCCGGCCGGTCCAGTACGGCGGCCGCCGCCGCGAGGGAGATGTCCGGCCCGTCGGGCAGGCCGAGGAGGCGGAACGCGCGCTGCTGGACGGGCTCCAGCTGGCCGTAGCCCAGCTCGAAGGTGGCCTTGACCGCGAGGTCGCCGGCCTGGAGCTCGTCGAGGCGGCGGCGCTCGTCGGCGAGCTTCGCGGCGAGGACCGAGACGGTCCAGGTGCGGCGGGCGGCGAGCCGGGACGCGGCGATGCGGATGGCGAGCGGCAGGAAGCCGCAGGCGCCGACCACGGCGAGGGCGGCCTGGCGTTCGGCGCGGACGCGCTCCTCGCCCACGATGCGGGTGAAGAGCTGCAGGGCCTCGTCGGGGCTCATCACGTCGAGGTCGACCAGGTGGGCGCCGGCGAGCCCAGCCATCCGGACCCGGCTGGTGACGAGTGCGGCGCAGCCCGCGGTGCCCGGCAGCAGCGGGCGGACCTGGGCGGCGTCACGGGCGTTGTCGAGGAGGACCAGGACGCGGCGGCCGTCGAGGGTGGAGCGGTAGAGCGCGGCCCGTTCGGCGGGGGAGTCGGGGATCGAGCTGTCGGGGGTTCCGAGGGCGCGCAGGAAGGAGCCGAGGACGGCCTCGGGTTCGGCGGGGCGCGCCTCGGTGCCCTGGAGGTCCACGTAGAGCTGCCCGTCGGGGAAGTGCGGGCGGGCGGCGTGCGCGACGTGCACGGCGAGGGTGGTCTTGCCGACGCCGCCGATGCCGGCGAGCGCGGAGACCGCCATGACCTGGCCCTCGGCGCCGCCGAGGATCTCGCCGAGTTCACGGACGAAGCTGGCGCGGCCGGTGAAGTCGGAGACAGTGGCGGGCAATTGGGCAGGCCTCACGTGTGCGGGCGCGGCGGCCGGAGCGGGTTCCTCGCTGCGGGCGAGTTCGGAGTCGGCGCGCAGGATGCGCTGCTGGAGGTCGGAGAGTTCGGGGCGCGGGTCGACGCCGAGTTCGTCGGCGAGGAGCCGGCGGGTGTCCGCGTAGACCGCGAGGGCCTCGGCCTGGCGTCCGCTGCGGTAGAGGGCGAGCATCAGCAGCTCGCGCAGCCGCTCCCGCAGGGGGTGGGCGGCCGTCAGGGCGGTGAGCTCGGAGACGGCCTCGGCGTGGTGGCCGAGCTCCAGGTCCAGGTCCAGGCGGGTCTCCAGCAGCTGGAGGCGCCACTCGGCGAGGCGGGTGCGCTCGGTGTCGGCGTGCGGTCCCGGTACGCCGGCCAGCGGTTCGCCGTCCCACAGGTCCAGGGCGCGGGCCAGCAGCGTACGGGCGAGCGTGCGGTCGCCCTTCTCGGCGCGCGCGGCCTCGGCGTCGGCGGCCAGGGCGCGGGCGATGCCGAGGTCGAGGGCCTCGGGGTGGGGCAGGCGGATCGCGTAGCCGCCGGACTCGCTGACGAGGAGCCCGGGGTCGAGGATCTTGCGCAGGCGCGAGGCGTACGTACGGATTGTCGCGAGGGCCTGCTGCGGCGGGTCCTCGCCCCAGATGGCGTCGATGAGCTCGGGCGCGGTGGCGGTACGGCCGTCGCGCAGCAGGAGAACGGCGAGCAGGGCCCGCTGCTGGGGGGTCCCGGACGACAGCGACTCGCCGCCGCGCCAGGCCCGGATGGGCCCGAGCACGGCGAAGCGGTTGCCTCCGGCGGCCGGGGCGGCCGCGGCTCCGGCCACCGCTCCGGCCTCTGGGCCGGCCTGGGTCCCGGCCCCGGGTCCGCCCTCCGCTGCGGCGGCCTCCGCTGTGGCTCCGGTTCCCGCGCCAGCGGCTGCGGCACCCGCGGTGTCACCGGACTCGGGGTGGTTCCGCTGGTGCGGGATGGCCGGTGTGCCGTCCATCTGGTGTCCCCCCTGCCTTCCATAGGTGTAAGGGTCAGTCTGCCCTGTGTTGCGCGTACACGTCAGTCCGTAACGACACCGGTACGGGCGGATCCGGAACCCGGCACCGCCCAACTAGCTGACGGTTCGTCAGATTGACGCTACCGTGGGGACATGGAGACCTTCCCGAAGATCATCTCGGTGGACGACCACACGGTTGAGCCCCCTCACGTCTGGCGGGACCGGCTCCCGTCCAAGTACCACGACGTCGGCCCCCGCGTCGTCCGCGCCCCCCTGAAGGAAATGACCTTCCTCGGAGGCAAGTTCGCCCCCGTCATGGGGGCCAAGGGCGACGACGGTCCGATAGGCGACTGGTGGGTGTACGAGGACCTGCACCGACCCCTCACCCGCCTCGACACGGCCGTCGGCTACGACCGCGACGAGATCAAGCTCGAAGTCATCACGTACGAGCAGATGCGCCCGGGCTCCTTCTCGGTTCCCGAGCGGCTCGCCGACATGGACGTCAACCACGTCCAGTCCGCCCTCTGCTTCCCGACCTTCCCGCGCTTCTGCGGCCAGACCTTCACCGAGGCCAAGGACCGCGAACTGGGCCTGCTCGGCGTGCGCGCGTACAACGACTGGATGGTGGAGGAGTGGTGCGGCCCCGACGCCCGGGGCCGGCTCATCCCGCTCACCCTGATCCCGCTCTGGGACCCCCGCCTCGCCGCCGCCGAGGTCCGCCGCAACGCGGCGCGCGCGGTCCGCGCGGTCGCCTTCTCCGAGATCCCGCCCCACCTCGGGCTCCCCTCCATCCACACGGACGAGTGGGACCCCTTCCTGGAGGCGTGCAACGAGACCGGCACGGTCATCGCCATGCACATCGGCTCCTCCTCGCGCATGCCGTCCACCTCGGCGGACGCCCCGCCGGCCGTCGGCTCCACCATCACCTTCGCCAACTGCTGCTTCTCGATGGTGGACTGGCTGATGAGCGGCAAGTTCGAACGCTTCCCGAACCTCAAGATCATGTACGCGGAGGGTCAGATCGGTTGGATCCCGTACATCCTGGAGCGGGCGAACGTGGTCTGGGAGGAGAACCGCGGCTGGGGCGGGGTCGCGGACAAGGTGCTGCGCCCGCCGTCGGAGCTCTTCGCGGAGCACGTCTTCGGCTGCTTCTTCGACGATGCCTTCGGTCTGAAGAACCTGGACTCGATCGGAGTCGCCAACGTCCTCTACGAGACCGACTACCCGCACTCGGACTCCACTTGGCCCAAGTCCCGCGAGGTCGGCGAGGCCCAGATGGGCCACCTGGCCCCGGACGTGGTGGACCGCATCGTGCGCGGCAACGCGATCGACCTCCTGGGCCTGACTCCGGAAGGACTCTGGCCGGGGGCGTAGACCAGGAGCCCCGCGGCCCGGGCAGGGCGTGGGCGGCGCGGGCAGCGCCGAAGGCCCCGCCGGTCGTTCCGGCGGGGCCTTCGGTCGGTCGGGGGCGGTCGGGCACCGGACCGCCGGAACCTACGCGGCCCGGAGGTGGGTGGGGGAGGCGGCGGCCGGTGTGGTGGTGACGGCCGGGCGGACGTGCGTCAGGAGGAGCTCCAGGAAGCGGTCCGGGCGGCGGAACGACCCGAAGTGGCCGCAGTCCTCGATCAGGGCGAAGTGCTTGACCGGGGCCCGGACCTCGTCGAAGAAGGCCCGGGCGGTCGCCGCCGGGGTCAGGACGTCGTGCTCGCCCTGGAAGACGAAGAACGGGATCCCGAAGCGCGTGCCGTCCGCCCGGTCGTCGAACCCGGCCGTCCCCCCGGTGATCCGCTCCGAGAAGGACTGCCCCCTGAAGTAGTCCCGCAGATCGCGCAGCGAGTGCAGCGGCGACAGCCACATCGAGCCCAGCACCACCTTCTTGAGCGTCTCCAGCGTCAGCGGATCGCTCTGCGCACTGAGCTTGGCGTACGTCGCCCGCTGCCGCGGCGTCCACGCGTACGGGTCCGGCCCGATCGACTCGACCCGCGCGAGCCGCTTCGCCTTCCCGGCGGCGCGCAGCCGCTCGAGCAGGGCCTCGTGGGCGGAGGTGTCGTGGCCGTCGCTGTGGATGTTCTGGTCGGTGCCGACGTACGCGGAGTAGAGCTCGGGGTGCGCGCGGGCCAGGCGCAGGCCGAAGGCGGTGCCGTAGGAGTTGGCCAGGAGCACCACGCGGTCCGCGCGCAGCAGTCGCCGGGCGTACTGGGTGACCTCCAGGGCGTCCTCGTAGAGCCGCTGGAAGGTGGCCTCGCCCTGCCCCTCCGCGCCGCCGCGGCCGAAGGTCTTGCCGGCGCCCCGCATGTCCCAGCGGACGATCGTGAAGTGCCGCTCCCAACTGCGGGTGCGGACCGTGTAGATGGCGTTGGCGGCGCCGGGGCCGCCGTGGACCTCGACGAGGACCGGATTGGTCCGGTCCTCGCCGCGGACCGAGATCCACTGGTCGATGCCGCCGATGCGGACGAAGCCCTGCTCGTCGATGCCGCGCGGGGAGTCGATCCGCAAGGTCCGCGCGGCCTGCGCGCGGCGCAGCGCGCGGTGGGCGAGGAGGCCGGCGGCGGGGGTGGCGAGGGCGGCGGCGGTCAGGGCGGTGACGGTGGCGACGGCGATCATTGCGTCCTCCATAAACTGTTTCCAGTGGATGCAGATGAGTGTGGGGGGCGGGAGGGGTGCTGTCAACGGCTGCAGCCCGGGGCGGGTCGGCGCGTCGGCCAGGTGTCGGCCGGGACGCCCCTTGCGGCGGCCACCGCAGGCAAGGCATGCTTCGCCGGAGCAAAGCGGGGAGGGGTGTCTGTGGTGGACAAGCGGACTGTGGTGACCACGGTGTTGTGCGCGCTGGCGGCGTTGGGCGCGTCCGCTGCCATGACGAAGGTGGTGCCGGCCGATGACGGCAAGGCCCCCGCGCAGGCGAGGGCGGTGGGCCCGACCGCGTCCCCGACTAGTAGATCTTCGCAGTCGCAATCACCGAAAGAGCCTCAGCTGTCCTCCAGCCCGGCCCCCGGGGCGTCGGTGCCGGTCCCCGCGCCGGGCGGGCCCGCGGCCTTCGCCGGGGCGTTGTTCGAGGGCGATGTGACTGGGGATCACTTCTGCACGGCGACCGTCGTGCACAGCCCCGGACGGAACTTGATCGTCACCGCGGGCCACTGCCTGCTGGCGGGCCGGCCCGGCGACGGCGGCGCCACCTTCGCACCCGCGTACGCGGACGGGCGGACCCCGTTCGGTGCCTGGAAGATCGCCGAGGTCTTCGAGGACCCCCGCTGGGCGGACGGGACGAACGACGACTACGACCTGGCCTTCGCCCGCCTCGCCCCCGACGCCTCGGGCCGCAACATCGAGGACGTCACCGGCGCCGCGGTCCTGGACACCACGGGCCGCACGGACGAGGAGGTCACGGTGACGGGCTATCCCGCGGACCGCAAGGTCGCGCGCACCTGCACGTCCCGCGCCGTCCGGCTGAGCGCCGCGGAACAGCGCTTCGACTGCTCGGACTTCCCCGGCGGCACGAGCGGCAGCGCGTGGATCGCCGCCGACGGAAAGATCATCGGCGTCCTGACCGGCGGGGACACCGACGACGTCTCGACGAGCACGGTCCTGGCCGACTACGCCGCGGCGCTGTACGCGCGGGCGACGGGTGCGACGGGTGCGGCGGGTGTGGCGGCGGCTGCGGGGGGCGTGGTGGGCGGGGACGTCCGGTGAGTCGGGAGGCGGTGGGGTGCCGGGGCGCCGGGTGAGCCAGCACTGCGACGTCGGCGACGAGACGGTCTGGAAGCCCTCGAACGGCGCCGCCCGGGAGCTGTCCCGGGCCATGCCCCGCTGAGCGACTGGATCAGGCCAGTAGCCCCAAGTGCACCGGCTCGGTGGGGGCTTCGTGGAGCAGCTCCGCGAGCCGCGGGGGCCACAGCGGTTCACCGAGGGTGGCGAGGTTCCGCGGCGACAGCCAGCGCCAGTGGGCGTCGGGGAACTCCGGCACGGGGTCGCGGTGCGGGCCGGTGGTGACGTAGATGTGCTCGTGCTGGCGCACGGGAATGCCTTGGTGCGTGAAGTCGTGCTCCCACGTGCAGAGCAGCCGCTGCGGTTCCAGGTCGGTCCACCCGGTCTCCTCCCGCAACTCCCGCCGCACGCACTCCTCGGGCGTCTCCCCGGGATCGATGCCCCCGCCCGGCGGCAGCCAGTGGATCCCAACCTCCACGTTGTTCTCGCGGAACAGAAACACCGACCCGGCGGGGTTCAGTACGACAATTCTTGCTGCCTGCCGTGGAGTTCGCATCAAGCCAGCTTACGACGGGGGGTGTGGGGGGCGGGAGGGGTTGGTCGGTGGCGTTGACAGGGTCCGGGGGGAGCCCGGCAGTCCAGCGTCCTTTCGGCGCGGGCCGGCCCCTCAAGGGCGCTCCTCCTTCGTCGTCGCGTCGCTACGCGATGGCCTTCGGCCACCCTTGACCGACCGACCCACCCCGAAACGCCACAAGAC
The DNA here is from genome assembly GCF_036014235.1 of Streptomyces sp. NBC_00435. Classification (GTDB taxonomy): domain Bacteria; phylum Actinomycetota; class Actinomycetes; order Streptomycetales; family Streptomycetaceae; genus Streptomyces. The sequence continues at coordinate 3,724,909 of NZ_CP107924.1, read as the reverse complement.
TTCCGGGTTCCCCCCGAGGAACGGCCGGGAGGGACGAATCGGGAGGAGCGGGCAGACTGGCGGAGCCCAGGCCCTTTCCCGCCGGTCATCCGAACCCGTCACCCATCGGCACCGCCCAGCCGGACGGAATAGACGCCCGGGGAGCTCGGAGCACCCAGGACCGGGCGGTCAGCCACCCTTGCCGAGACTTCGCACGGCTTGCACGAGCGTAAGGACGACCAAGGGCCCCGGGCGGTCGGTGGGCGCGTCAGATCGCTACGCACTCTCGCTCGGCTTAGCGGCAACCGGCCGTCCGTGGCCGAGCAATCGAAACGATCAGATCTCGGATGCTAAAGACGAAAGATCAGGTCCGCTAGGTCCGCTAGGACCACTACGGACTCTCAGGTCCTCAAGACCCTGAGGGTCCGTAGTGGTCCTAGCGGACCTGAGGGCCCGTGGTGGTCCTGGCGGTCTTGAGGGCCCTGAGGGTCTTGGGGGTGTCTGCGGATCGTCGCCGGACGGCCTCAGACCACTGCCGGCCCATGGGCGGGCCTATGTCCAGCCACAGACGGTGGTCAGTCGCTAAGCCGAGTGGGATGGGTGTGGTGGGTGGGCGGCTTGCGCCCAATCACAGACGGCCGATGGTCGCTGAGCTGGGTGGGATGGGTGTGGTGGGTGGGCGGCTTGCGCCCAATCACAGACGGCCGATGGTCGCTGAGCTGGGTGGGCGGCTTATGCCCAGCCACAGACGGCCGATGGTCGCTGAGCTGGGTGGGATGGGTGTGGTGGGTGGGCGGCTTGTGCCCAGCCACAGACGGCCGGTGGCCGCTGAGCCGAGCGAGAGTGTGTAGCGATCTGACGCGCCCACCGACCGCCCGGGAGCGGTGGTCGTCCTTACGCTCGTGTTGGCCGTGCGAAGGTGCGGGATGGGTGGCTGACCGCCCGCTCCGGGATGCTCTGACTGTCCCGGGCGTCTATTCCGTCCGGCTGGGCGGTCCTGACAGGTGACGGGTCCGGATGACCGGCCCGAGAGGGCGCGTATGTCTCTGACGTGCCCGCTCCTCCCCATCCGTCCCTCCAGGCCGTTCCCCGGGGGGATCCCGGAAGTCTTGTGTTTTTCCGTGGTGGGCCGGTCCGTCAAGGGTGGCCGAAGGCCATCGCGCAGCGACGCGACCGCAGGGAGCGCCCTTGACGGACCGGCCCACCACGGAAGGACGCTCGACTGCCGGGACGCCCCCCGGCCCCCTCAACGCCCCCGACCAACCCGCAGCTCCCGCACCACCCCCGATCCCGCCCACCCCCGACCGACCGTCAACACCCCCACCCCACCCCACACCCCCCACCCCCTACCCCGCCTGCAGCGCCAGGGTCGGCGACAGGCCCGCCGCGCGGACCGCCGGGTAGAGGCCCGCCACCGTGCCGATGGCCAGGGTCGCGGCGAAGCCGCCGGTGACGGCCCAGAGGGGGACCACCCAGGGGAGGTCGCCGGCCTGGGCGTACACCGCCGTGGCCGCGCCTCCCAGCACGATGCCGGCCAGGCCGCCCAGGCCGGACAGGAGCAGCGACTCCGTGACGAACTGGATGCGTATCTGCCCCTTGGTGGCGCCCAGGGAGCGGCGCAGGCCGATCTCGTGGCGGCGTTCCAGGACCGAGATGATCATGGTGTTGGCCACTCCGACCCCGCCCACGAGCAGCGCGATGCCGCCCAGGCCGAGGAGGAGGGTGCTGAAGGCGCCCTCGGTGGCGGCCTTCGCCTGCAGGGCCGCCGACGGGTTCGTCACCGCGACCCCGGTCGGGCTCTCGGGGTTGGCAGTCTTGGGGATGAGACCGCGGACCTCCTGGACGCGGTCGTCCGCCGAGCGCTCGTAGATGGACGTGGGGTGGCCGTCGAAGCCCAGTAGGCTCTGCGCGGCTTCCCAGCCGATCAGGGCCGAACGCTCGATCTCCGGTGCGAGGGGGATCGGGTCCAGGATGCCCGTGACGGTGAAGTACTGGCCGCCGATGAAGACCTGGCCGCCCGGTTCGGTGATGCCCAGGCGCTCGGCGGTGACGTGTCCGAGGACGGCGGACGGGTAGCGGCCCGTGGCGTCGTTGAGCCAGCTGCCGCTGTGCATCCGCCCCCGGAGGGTCTTCAGGAGCTCGTCCTTGGCGGCCTTGAGGACGATGCCGTTGGTCTCCTCCTTGGGGATGTGCTCGCTGCGGCGGACCGACTCCTTCACATCTCCCGTGGTGCCGACCGATTCGACCCCGCCGATCCGGGCGATCATGCCGGGCGCGTCCTTGGGCAGGGAGGTGTCCTGCCCCGAGAACATCCCCTGGCCGGGGGTCGCGACCAGCATGTTCGTGCCGAGCTTGTCGAGTTCCTGCAGCAGCTTGGCCTGGCTCGACGAGGAGATGCCGACCACCGCGATCATCGTCGCGATGCCGATCGCGATGCCGAGCGCGGACAGGAACACACGCATGGGCCGGGTCCGCAGCCCCGCCGAGCCCACGTGCAGGACGTCGCGCGGGCCCAGGCGTGGCGGAGCCAGCTTGCGCGCCTTCTGGCCGGCGGCGCGGGACTTCGTACGCGTGCCCATCAGGCCACCGACCCCGCCGTGTTCCACACGTCCGCCACGATCTCGCCGTCGCGGATGCGGATCTGCCGGGGCAGGCTCGCCGCGATCTCGTTGTCGTGGGTGATCACGGCGATGGTGGCCCCGTCCTGGTTGAGCTCGTGCAGCAGTTCCAGCACCGACTCGCCGGAGGCGGTGTCGAGCGCGCCCGTCGGTTCGTCGGCGAGGAGCAGGTCCGGTTCGCCGGCGACCGCGCGGGCGATCGCCACGCGCTGCTTCTGGCCGCCGGACAGTTCGTGGGGCCGGTGGTCCATGCGGTCGCCGAGGCCCACGCGCCGCAGGGCCTTGTCGGCCCGGCGGCCGCGTTCGGACCGGGAGAGGCCGGAGTAGAGCAGTCCCTCGGCGACGTTCGCGCGGGCGCTGATGCCCGGTACGAGGTGGAAGGACTGGAAGACGAACCCGACGTGCCGCGAGCGCAGGGCCGACAGGGAGCGGTCGGAGAGCCTCGCGATGTCGTACCCGGCGATGGCCACGTGGCCGGCGGTCGGGCGGTCCAGGGTCCCCACGATGTGCAGCAGGGTGGACTTGCCCGAACCCGACGGGCCGACGATGGCGAGGAGTTCGCCGTTCATGATGGTGAGGTCGACCCCGCGCAGGGCCGCGACCCCGCCGGGGTACTCCTTGGTGACGCCGGCCAGTTCGACGACCGCGTGGGCGTGTGTGTTCATGACTTGGGCACTCCCACTTGCATGCCCTCCTTGAGGGCGTCCCCCTTCACCTCGACCCGGCCCCTGCCGAACATGCCGAGTTCGAGCTTGACCTCGCGGACCTTGCCGTCCTCGACGACCTGGACCCCGAAGCCGCCGCCGGAGAGGGCGAGGAGGGAGTTGACCGGTACGGAGAGCACGCCCTTGCGCGTCTCGCCCGTCAGCGTCACGGAGACCGGCGACTGGTCGGGGCCCTTGGCTTCGGCGGGGTTGTCGAGGGTGACCTCGACCTGGAGCTTGGGTTTCTTGTCCCCGCCCCCTCCGCCGCCCCCGGCCCCCGAGGCCGGGTCGTCGGGGTTGGCGGTGCTGCCCACCGATTCGATCTTGCCGTTGGCGGTGCCGCCGCCCGGCAGGCTCACGGTCACCGGGTCGCCGGTCCTGACCGCGCCCGCCTTGGCCACGTCCAGCTGGAAGCGGACCGTCCGCTCGGTGCCGGTCAGGGTCAGCACGGGCTTGCCGGCGGCCGCCTCGTCGCCGACCGCCATGTCGTTCTTCTGCACCCGCTGCGGCCCGGAGGCGAAGGCGATGTCCTCCTTGCCGATCTCACCCGTCTCCTTCATGGAGTGGGACTTCTGCCAGCGCTTGACGCCCGTGGCGGTGCCGGCGGTGAAGGTGCCGTCCGAGGCGTCCAGGCCGGTGCCGAAGCCGAGGGCCTGGAGGTTGCGCTTGAGCTGCTTGACGTCTTCGCCCTTGTCCCCGGTCCGCATGGTCCGGTAGACGGGCGTGGTGCCGTACATCAGGCGCACCGGCTTGCCGTTGACCTCGTAGAGCTTGCCGTCGCGCTCGACCGAGGAACCGGCGGGTGTCACCCAGGTCAGGGTCGCGGAGCCGGAGCCGGAGCCGCCTGCCCCTCCCGTCCCACCTGCCCCGTCCGCCCCGCCCGTCCCAGGGGTGCCCCCGCCCCCGGCTCCCGGCCCCGCTCCCACCGCGTTGAGCTTGTGCTCCTTGTCGTACCCGAGGGTCCCGTCCACCTTGAGCCCCGAGCTCAGGTCGCCGCGCGTGACCGGCGCGGTCGCGCCCGGCAGCCCGCCGGTCTGCTGCTCCTCGGAGCCCTTGCCGTCCGTCCCGGCCTGGGCGACGACCGCGTAGCCGCCGCCCGTGGCGACGAGCACGACGGCGAGCGAGCCCAGGAACCACTTCTTGCGCTTGCTCACTTGTCCTCGTTGCACTTGTTCATCTGCGCGATGAAGGCGTCCTTGTCGACTCCCTCGGGGATCCCCTGCGCGCTCATCGCGTTCCCGTTGAACTCGGGGTCGGGAACGTCGAAACCGTGGTCCCGCATGCACTTGGCCGACTTCAGCGCCCGGTCCTTGTCCGCCTGCGGAACCGATCCGTTCGGGTCGATGCCCTTCATCCCGCACTTCTCCATGGCCTTCTTCAGGGCCGCGGGGTCTTCGTTGCCGCTGCCCAGCACCATGCCCCGGGGATCTTCACCGGCCTTGGGGTCCGGAGCGTCTATGCCGTTGTCGCGCAGGCATTTGCGCGTCTTGAGGGCCTTGTCGAGGTCCGCGCCGCTCTCGCCCCCGCCACCCGAGCCGGCCGAGTTCGAGGACTCCTGCTTCCCGTCCTTCTTTCCGTCCGAGCCTGCGCCGCCGCCCGTGCACGCGGAGACGAAGAGGGTGAGGCCGGTGAGGAGCGCGGCCGTGGTCATGGTCGTCGATCGCTTCATGGGCCCGAGCGTGCGCGAGAAGCGGGTTTCGCTTCTCTAACGCCTCGTGCTTACAACGACGAAATGTCCTTCTCGGGTAAAGAGGACGGATGCGAGTTCTGGTGGTGGAGGACGAGGAGTTCCTCCGGGAGATGATCGCCGAGGGTCTGCGCGGCGACGCGCTGGCCGTCGACGAGGCGAGCGACGGCCTGGAGGCCCTGCAGCGCCTGCGCCTGGGCGCCTACGACGTCCTCGTCCTCGACCGCGACCTGCCCGGCCTGCACGGGGACGAGGTCTGCCGCCAGGTGGTGCGCGAGCGGCTGCTGACCCGCGTCCTGATGCTCACGGCGTCCGGGACCGTACGGGACCGGGTGCAGGGCCTGGGCCTCGGCGCGGACGACTACCTCACCAAGCCCTTCGCCTACGACGAGCTCCTGGCCCGCGTCCTGGCCCTGGGGCGGCGCGCCCAGCCGGCCCTGCCGCCGGTGCTGGAGCGGGCCGGGGTGGCCGTGGACACCGCGCGGCGCACCGCCACCCGCGAGGGGCGCGGCCTCGCGCTCTCCCGCAAGGAGTTCGCCGTCCTGGAGGCGCTGCTGCGCGCCGAGGGCGCCGTCCTCAGCAGCGACGACCTGATCGAGCAGGTGTGGGAGGAGGACACCTCGTACAGCACCAACGCGGTACGGGTGACCCTGAGCAAGCTGCGCGCCAAGCTGGGCGAGCCGCCGCTGATCCAGACGGTGCCGGGCGCCGGGTACCGGATCGGTGATCCACGATGAGAGCGGTGCTCCGATCCGAGCGCACCCGTCTCACCGTCCTCTACGGCTCCCTGCTGCTCCTGGCCGGCGGCGGACTGATCGCACTGATCAACATCCTGCTCCGCAACGGCCTCTACGCCCGGATCAGCGGGGCCGTCATGACCACCAGGCCGGGCGACCTCGCCTCCCTGGCTCCGGCGGTGCCGGGCAAGATCGTCCCCGCGGAGCGGCTCGACACCAGTGCCCTGACCCCCGAGGAGCTCGCCCGGTTCCAGGCCACCCGCACCCTCTCCTCCGCCGTCGAGCAGGCCACCCTCCACGAGCTGCTCCTCGTCTCCCTCGTGGCCCTCGCCGTCTTCGCCGTCATCTCCATCTGGCTCGCCTGGTGGATGGCCGGCCGGGTCCTGCGCCCCGTCGCCGTGATCACCGAGACCGCCCGCCGCCTCTCCGCCGCCAACCTCCACGAGCGGATCGGCCTCAAGGCCCCGCCCGGCGAACTCAAGCGGCTGGCCGACACCTTCGACTCGATGCTCGACCGCATGGAGGTCATGGTCGGCGCCCAGCGCCGGTTCGCCGCGAACGCCGCCCACGAACTGCGTACCCCGCTGGCCGTCCAGCGGGCGGCCGCCGAGATCGGGCTGGCCGGGGATCCGACGCCGCAGAAGGTGGCCCGGATCCGGGCCAAGCTCATCGACGTCGCGGACTCCAGCCAGCACCTGGTCGAGTCGCTGCTCCTGCTGGCCGTATCGGAGGAGGGCCTGGAAGTCGCGGAGCCGGTGGACCTGGCGGAGCTCGCGGCCGCCGAGCTCGCGGGCACCGAGCTGACGGCCGCCGAGCTCGCGGGCACCGGGGGGACGGTCCCTCAGGAGCTGTCCGTCGTACGGGACCTCGCGCCGCTGACCGTCACGGGCGACCGCACGCTCCTGGGCCACCTCGTGCGGAACCTGCTGGCCAATGCCGTACGTCACAACCGCGCGGGCGGCCGCCTGGAGGTGGCCACTTCCGCGGACGGGGTGCTGACGGTGTCCAACACCGGCCCGGTGATAGACCCCGGGGACGTTCCTCGGCTGCTGGAGCCGTTCCGGAGGCGGGCCGAACGGCAGCATACGGCGGGCGAGGGCGCCGGGTTGGGGCTCTCGATCGTCGCCTCGATCGCGCGGGCCCACGGCGCGGAACTGACGGCGCGGGCCAATCCGGGGCCGGGCGGCGGGCTGACGGTCCGGGTCCGCTTCCCGGAGCCGGCACCACCCGGGGAAACGCCCGGGAGCTTGACCGGTCAAGCAATTTGAAGATCGGCTGTGTACGGTCGGTCCAATGAGCAAGCACGCCCGAGCCGGCTCCCGCAGGTCCTCTCAGCCCCGCCCGCCCCGGCCCTCCCGAGCCGCCGCGGGTGAGCGGCGCACCGAGCGCGCCACCCGCGCCCAGCGCCCGCTCGCGGCCGTGGCCGCCCTCGGGCTGCTCGGCTTCGGCGCGGGCTGGGTGTACGTCGCCCACGAGCCCCCGGCCAACGCCGCCGCGCGGCCCGCCGCCGACGCCCGCCCGCCGGCCGCCGACCGGGCCGCGCGCGGTGCGGTGCGCGACGGTCTGCAGGGACTGCCCGAGGTCAGCGAGGGGACCCGCGCGAGGATTCCGACGGACTCCCGCCAGCTCGTCCTCGTCACGGGCAAGGGGAAGGACTCCTCGGAGTCCACCGCGGCCCTCTACACCCGCCCGGCGGCCGGCGCCGACTGGGCGAAGAGCGACAGCTGGCCCGCGCGCAACGGTGCCAAGGGCTGGTCGGCGGAGCGCGGGTACGGGGATCTGACCTCTCCCGAGGGCGTGTTCGCGCTCACCGACGCGGGCGGTCTGCTGCCGAAGCCGCCGGGCACGAAGTTCCCGTACGACCAGGACCGCTCCTTCGTGGCGACGGGAAGCGGGGTGAACGGCGAGTCCCTGCGGGGCTCCTTCGACTACGTCGTCGCCATCGACTTCAACCGCAGGACCGGGGTGAGCCCGCTGGACCCGACGAAGCCGGAGGGCGAGGAGAAGGGTGGCAACATCTGGCTCCACGTGGACCATGACGGCCCTTCGCAGGGCTGCGTGGGCATCCCGAAGGAGGCGATGAAGAAGGTCCTGGAGACCCTCGACCCGGCGGCGAAGCCGGTCATCGTGATGGGACCGCAGGGCTTCTGAGGGCGCCGCCGGCCGGTTCGGGACCGCTGCCCCGGCCCGCCGGGTTCCTGACCAGCAGGGCGATGTACGCGAGGTCGAAGACGGAGCACAGGATGCCGAGCCCGAGGATGAACGGGGCGGACTCCATCACTCCGAACAGGACGGTCGGCGCGAGCGTGCCGAGCCACTTGGCGACCGCGATGACGGGGGACTGTCCGAGCGGGCCGCGCCGGCTCGCGTACAGGGCGACGAACAGTCCGGACATCAGCAGGTTCTGCAGGAACGCCGAGTAGCGGCTCGCGTCGTGCGCGCCGAAGTGGGCCAGGAAGAGCCACTGCACGGCGAAGGCACTCGCGAAGACGAGCACGCTCCAGACGGCGAACAGCGGCCGGGTCACGAAGCCGGGCAACTCGGCCCGCCCGTAGCGCAGGTAGGTGTACACGATGACGATGTCGGCGACGGCCCACACCACGTTGACGACGCCCTGCGCGGAGACTCCGCTCTGGAGCTCGCGCACGGCGTAGGTGGTTTCCCAGGCGAAGTTCAGCGCGAGGGCCGCGACCGGCATCGCGTACGTCCGGTCCCGCAGCCCCACCCGGATCGCCTCGACGTACACGACGGTCCACGCCACCCCGCTGACCAGGGTCAGAATCAGATCCACGCGCGGCACCCTAGCGGGCGCTCAGGATCTGCACACCCCTTGGGAGGTCACGGGTTGAGGTCCAGGACGCGCACGGGCGCGCCCTCCCGGCGCTCGGGCGACGTGGTGGCGACGACGGCCCCTCGGGGCGGTCGGGCGGGGGGCGTACAGGAACCAGCCCGACTCGGCGCGCGCGGTGGATGAGGCGCGACACCAGGACGTTGTCCTGGCCCGCCGCCACCATCGCCGTCGCGTCGAGCACGATGTGGACCTCCGTCACCGGCCCCTCGCTTCGGCCGGACGCCGGTCCAGTGCGCCGTCCAGTTCCCGCTGCTCGGCAGCCGTGGGGGCGTAGCCGTTCCACGTCCGCAACGCGGCACGGGTCAGCTCGGCCCGCTCGGCCCGCTCGTCCGGGGTCAGCGGGGTCTCGGCGAGGCGGGCCAGGTAGGCGCGCGGGGACAGGCCCTCGGCGGCCGCCATGGCAGCGAGTCGATCTTTGGCTTCCCGGGGGACGCGGATGTTCGCGTCGGGCACGGTCGTGCCCCTCTCGGTCCATCCAGGGTGTGGGTACGAACCCGTACCCACAAAGGGCCGGACCGGCCGGGCTTCGTCACCCCCCTTGCCTGACGATCCGTCAGCTACGACGATGGCCCCCGCACCGGTATGACGAATCGGCGGACGAGGACGAGGCGGGTACGGCCCATGGCGCGCGTGTTTCCGGAAGGTCGGCTGGTCTACGGGATGCAGCTCCCGATCCAGTCGCAGAGCACCATCTACGCAGAGCCCTGGGAGGCGACGGCGGGCGCCGCCGACCTCGCGGCGGTCGCGCGGGCGGCCGACCGGGCCGGCTTCGGCTACGTCGCCACCTGCGACCACGTCGCCATCCCGCGGCGGATGGCCGGCCCCATGAGCACCATCTGGTACGACCCGGTGGCCACCCTGTCCTTCCTGGCCGGGATCACCGAGAACGTCCGGCTCCTGAGCCACGTCGCGATCCTGGGCCTGCGCCATCCGCTGCTCAGCGCCAAGCAGTACGCCACCGTCGACCACCTCTCCGGCGGCCGGCTGATCCTCGGCGTCGGGGCCGGGCACGTGCAGGAGGAGTTCGAGGTGCTCGGCGTGGACTTCGCGCGCCGCGGGGCCGTCCTGGATGAGACCCTGGACGCCCTGCGCGCGGCCCTCGGGCCCGAGGAGTACCCGGAGTTCGAGGGGGAGCTCTTCTCCTTCAAGGACCTCGGGCAGCTGCCCCGCCCCGCCCAGGCCCGGATCCCCGTCTGGGTGGGCGGGTCCTCGCCCGCCGCCGTCCGCCGGGCCGCCGTGCGCGGCGACGGCTGGCTCCCGCAGGGCGACCCGCGCGACAAGCTCCCGGCGCAGATCGCCCGTATCAAGGAGCTCCGCGCCGAGGCCGGGGTCGCCGGTCCCGTCGAGTTCGGCGCGATCACCGAGGCGCTCTACGTGGGCGAGCCCGGCTGGGACACCGGGCGTCGGACCCTCACCGGCAAGGCGGAGGCGCTCGCCGAATCGCTGCGCGAGTACAAGGCGCTGGGCATCGACCAGATCCAGGTCCGCTTCCGCAACCGCGACCGGGCCGAACTCATCGACCAGATCACGGCTTTCGGGTCCGAAGTGGGCCCGCTACTCAACGACTAGCCACTTAGGGGCGAACACATGGCCAAACCAGGCAAGCTGGACGGGCGCGTCGTCATCATCACCGGTGCGGCGCGCGGCCAGGGCGAGCAGGAGGCCCGGCTCTTCGCCGCCGAGGGAGCCAAGGTGCTCCTCGGTGACGTACTGGACGAGCAGGGCGCGGCGGTCGCCAAGGAGATCGGCGAGGACCGGGCCCGGTACGTACGGATGGATGTGAGCCGGGAGGAGGACTGGGCGGCCGCCGTCGCGGCGGCGAAGGAGGCCTTCGGCCCGGTCGACGGCCTGGTCAACAACGCGGGCATCCTGCGCTTCAACGAGCTGACCTCGACCCCGCTGGAGGAGTTCCAGCAGGTGGTCCAGGTCAACCAGGTCGGCGCGTTCCTCGGCATCAAGTCGGTGGCCCCGGCGATCGAGGCGGCCGGCGGCGGCACCATCGTCAACACCTCCTCGTACACGGGTCTGACGGGCATGGCGTACGTGGGCTCGTACGCGGCGACGAAGGCGGCGATCCTCGGCCTGACGCGGGTGGCCGCGCTGGAGTTGGCGGCGAAGAACATCCGGGTCAACGCGATGTGTCCGGGGGCCGTGGACACCGCGATGGCCACCCCCGGGAACACGAATCCGGCGGACCTGCCCCAGGAGGCGCGCGACGCCATGGCGGAGCTCTACCAGCGTGTGGTCCCGATGGGCCGGGTGGGGCGGCCGGAGGAGATAGCCAAGCTGGCGCTGTTCCTGACCAGCGAGGACTCCTCGTACATCACCGGTCAGCCGTTCGTGATCGACGGCGGCTGGATGGCGGGCGTCAGCATCCTGTAGTCCGGCCGGGCGGTGTATCTGATGGAGCGTCAGGTATTGACGCTCCCGCCCTCGCGGTGGAACAGTCGTGACATCGAATCTGACGCAACGTCAGAAACAGAAGGACGGTGAATCCCCTTGGAATTCGGGCTCTTTGTGCAGGGATACGTGCCTGAGGCGCGGTCCAAGGTCGACCCCGAGGCAGAGCACAAGGCGCTGATCGAGGAGACCGAGTACGTCATCCAGGCGGACAAGTCCGGGTTCAAGTACGCCTGGGCCTCCGAGCACCACTTCCTGGAGGAGTACTCGCACCTTTCGGCGAACGAGGTGTTCCTCGGGTACCTCGCCCACGCCACCGAGCGCATCCACCTCGGGTCCGGCATCTTCAACCCGCTCGCCCCGGTCAACCACCCGGTCAAGGTGGCCGAGAAGGTCGCGATGCTCGACCACCTCTCGAAGGGGCGTTTCGAGTTCGGTACAGGCCGCGGCGCCGGCAGTCACGAGATCCTCGGCTTCCTTCCCGGTATCGAGGACATGAACGGCACCAAGGAGATCTGGGAAGAGACCATCGCCGAGTTCCCCAAGATGTTCCTCCAGGAGGAGTACGAGGGGTTCCAGGGCAAGCACTGGTCGCTCCCGCCGCGCAAGATCTTCCCCAAGCCGTACGGCAAGGCCCACCCCGCCATGTGGTACGCCGCCGGCTCCCCGGCCTCGTACGCCATGGCGGCCAAGAAGGGCCTCGGAGTCCTCGGCTTCAGCGTCCAGAAGGTCTCCGACATGGCCTGGGTCCTGGACCAGTACAAGACCGCGATCCAGGAGGCGAAGGCCATCGGCGCCTTCGTCAACGACAACGTCATGGTCACCTCGACCGCGATCTGCGCCGAGACCCACGACAAGGCCGTCGAGATCGCCGTCAACGCCAACATGAACCGCTTCCAGTCGCTGGTCTTCCGCTACCACGACACCTTCCCGCGCCCCGAGATCATCCCGGAGTGGCCCGAGATCCTCCCCGAGTACAACGCGGAGATCGTCGAGCTCCTGATCGAGGAGGAGCTGCTCATCTGCGGCGACCCCTCCGAGGTCCGCGCCCAGTGCAAGCGCTGGGAGGAGGCCGGCGCCGACCAGCTCTCCTTCGGCCTGCCGACCGGCGTCTCGCCCGAGGACACGATGACCACCATCAAGCTCATCGGTGAGCACGTGATCCCGCACATCGACACCGACCCGGTGCACCGCACCACGCGCTTCCGCGAAGGCGCGTAGCCCGCGGGGGAACGGGGGCGGCGTCTTCCCGGACCGCCGCCCCGCAACCGGCCCCGGCCGGAGGTCCACCCGAGGCCGCGGCCGGCCCCAGGACCCCCGACTGGGGCCCTCGGCGGTCGCCCGCGGCGCCGTTGCCGGGGTCCGGCCCCCGGACCCCCGCTCCTCGAACGCCGGCGGGGCTGGATTCGCCTCCGGCGGCGGGATCCGGGGCGGAGCCCCGGGAGACGGCGCGCAACTCGAACCACCGGCAGAAGGGACGTCATGCTCGACCACCTGATCAAGGGCGCCACCGTCGTGGACGGAACGGGCGCCCCCGCACGAGTCGCGGACGTAGGTCTGCGCGACGGGCGCATCGCCGTCATCGGCGAGCCGGGATCGGTCACCGAACCCTCCACCACCACCGAGGACGCCACCGGCCTGGTCCTCACCCCCGGGTTCATCGACCCCCACACGCACTACGACGCCCAGCTCTTCTGGGACCCCTACGCGACCCCCTCCATGAACCACGGCGTGACCACCGTCGCGGGCGGCAACTGCGGATTCACCCTGGCCCCCCTGAACCCGGCCCGCCCCGAGGACGCCGACTACACCCGCCGCATGATGAGCAAGGTCGAGGGCATGGCGCTCAAGGCCCTCGAAGAGGGCGTCGACTGGACCTGGTCCACCTTCGGTGAGTACCTCGACGCGCTCGACGGCCGGATCGCCGTCAACGCCGGCTTCATGGTCGGCCACTGCGCGCTGCGCCGGCACGTGATGGGCGAGGACGCCGTCGGCGGGCAGCCGACCGAAGAGCAGATGCAGGCGATGCTCGACCTGTTCCACGACGCGATGAACGCCGGCGCCTGGGGCCTGTCGACCACCCAGTCCTCCACGCACTCCGACGGAGCCGGCGCCCCCGTCGCCTCCCGGCACGCCGCGCCAGCCGAGCTCCTGGCCCTGTCCAAGGCGGTCTCCGAACACGAGGGCACCCAGCTCGAAGCCATCGTGGCGGGCTGCCTCGACCAGTTCGCCGACGAGGAGATCGACCTCTTCGTCGAGATGAGCGCGGCCGCGGGCCGGCCGCTGAACTGGAACGTGCTCACGATCGACGCCGCCGTCCCCGAGCGTGTGCCGCGCCAGCTGATACCCAGCGAGCGCGCCCGCAAGGCCGGTGGCCGCATCGTGGCCCTCACCATGCCGATCCTGACCCCCATGAACATGTCGCTCGGCACGTTCTGCGCCCTCAACCTCATCCCCGGCTGGGGTGAGGTCCTCGGCCTGCCCGTCCCGGAGCGGATCGCGCGGCTGCGCGACGCCGGGGTGCGCGAGGAGATGCTGCGCCGCGCGGCGAGCAAGGAGGCCGGGGTCTTCCGGCGCCTGGCCAACTTCGGGCGCTACGTCATCGGGGACACCTACAGCGAGGCGAACGCGGGCCTGTCCGGCCGCGTCGTCAACGACATCGCGGCCGAGCGCGGCCAGGACGCCTTCCACTGCCTGGTGGAGATCTGCGCCAACGACGACCTGCGTACGGTGCTGTGGCCCATGCCGACCGACAACGACCCGGCGAGCTGGGCCCTGCGCGCCGAGACCTGGCAGCACGAGGACGTCATGCTCGGCGGGTCCGACGCCGGCGCCCACCTGGACCGCATGTGCGGGGCCCCGTACACGACCCGCTTCCTCGGGGACTGCCTGCGCGGCCGCAAGCTGGTGCCGCTGGAGCAGGCGGTCCGGATGCTCACCGACGACCCGGCCCAGCTGTTCGGGCTGCGCGAGCGCGGCCGGATCACCGAGGGGTTCCACGCGGACCTGGTGCTCTTCGACCCCGAGCGGATCGAGGCCGGCCCGGCGACGCTCGTGCACGACCTGCCCGGGGACAGTCCGCGGCTGGACGCGCGGGCGATCGGCATCGTGTCGGTGCGCGTCAACGGCGTGGAGACCATCCGCGACGACGAGATCACGGGGGCGATCCCCGGGACCGTGCTCCGTTCCGGCCGTGACACGAGGACGGTGAGCACTCGATGACCGCATCCGGCGGCGCGCAGAAGCTCTACATCGGCGGCGAATGGGTCGAGCCGGCCGGCGGGCACTACGAGGTGGTCAACCCGGCGGACGAATCCGTCGTCGGGCTGGCCCCCGAGGCCTCGCGCGGGCAGGTGGAGGACGCGGCGCGCGCCGCGGCGGCCGCCTTCGAGGGCTGGTCCCGTACGAAGCCGGAGGAGCGGGCCGCGATCCTGGACCGGGCCGCGGACATCATCCAGCGCGAGTACGAGCCCTGGGCGGCCCTGGCCCAGGCGGAGACGGGCGCCCCCACCGGGATCGCGCGCGGCATGCAGGTCGGCGTCGGGGTGGCGCGCTTCCGGCGGTACGCGAGGGGCGCGCTGGAGCCGGTCGAGCGCGGGCTGCCGCCGCAGGTCACCGACGCCGGTCCGATGGGCGCCGCGAGCGTGCTGGGGGCGCTGGAGGTGCGCCAGCCGGTCGGGGTCGTCACCTGCATCACCTCGTACAACAACCCGTGGGCCAACCCGGCGGGCAAGGTGGCCCCGGCGCTGGCCATGGGCAACACGGTGGTGGTCAAGCCGGCCCCGCAGGACCCGCTGTCGGTGTTCCGGATGGCGGACGCACTGCACGAGGCCGGGGTCCCGGCGGGCGTGGTGAACGTCGTCTCGGGCACCTCGGTCGAGGTCGGCGAGGCGGCCGTGGACTCCCCGGACGTGGACATGGTGTCGTTCACCGGCTCCACGGGCGTCGGGCAGCGCATCGCCGAGGTATGCGGCCGCACGATGAAGCGGCAGCTGATGGAGCTGGGCGGCAAGGGCGCGGCGATCGTCCTGGCGGACGCCGACCTGGACGCGGCGGTGATGGGGATCGGCACCACCTTCTCCTTCTACTCCGGGCAGATCTGCACGGCTCCGACCCGGGTGATCGTGCACCGGTCGGTGTACGAGCAACTGGTGGAGAAGCTGACGGGCTACCTGGCCTTCATGAAGGTCGGCGACCCGGCGGTGCGCGGCACGGTGGTGGGCCCCGTCATCTCGGCGGCGCACCGCGACCGCGTGGAGTCGTACATCGAGCTGGGGAGGAAGGAGGGCGCGCGGATCGCCTTCGGCGGTGAGCGCCCGGTGGTGGGTACGCGGGGGAAGGGCTTCTACGTGGCTCCGACCCTGCTGGTGGACTGCACCAACGACATGCGCGTGGTGCGGGAGGAGATCTTCGGGCCGGTCGTCGTGGTCGTGCCCTTCGACGGAGCCGCCGGGGACGAGGACGAGGCGGTGGCGCTGGCCAACGACAGCGATTTCGGCCTGATCAGCTACGTGTGGTCCGGGGACGCGGCGCGCGCGTTCCGGGTGGCGCGGCGGCTGCGGGCGGGCGGGGTCGGCGTGAACACCATCGGGCGCAACATGGAGGCGCCGTTCGGCGGCTTCAAGCGGTCGGGCGTGGGCCGGGACGTGGGTTCGTACGCGCTGCACGCCTACAGCGAGATCCAGTCGATCGTATGGTCTTGACCAAAAGTTGACCCGGAAAGTTTGAAAAGGGTCAAAACGGACAGTGCTGCGGTTTCCGCATGGTGAAATAGAAGGTCCAGGCCTGTCGAAACAATGATCGGCAGGCCTGTGAACCTTTCATTACTTACCCGTGAACTCTCTTCGTCTCGGGATTCAAAGGTCATCAGGGGCCTTGTGAACTGGACTTAAGTCCTCCAGATGTGGAAAACGCAGCGTCTAACGTCCTTACCCATGACACAGCTGGACGTTCGGCCCCAAGTCGGAGACACGGTAAGCGGCGCCACCCGCCAGGGCGGCGCCGACAGTGATGTCCGCGGCAAGGGCCTGGGCAAGGGCTCCGTCGGCCTGGTGGGCAGCGCCGTCATCGGCATCTCCACCGTCGCCCCCGTCTACTGCCTGACCTCCACCCTCGGCTCCACCGCAGGTGAGGTCGGCGTGCAGATGCCGGCCGTCTTCCTGGCCGGGTTCCTCCCGATGCTGCTGGTCGCCTTCGCGTACCGCGAGCTCAACAAGGCCATGCCCGACTGCGGCACCTCCTTCACCTGGACCGTGAAGGCCTTCGGCCCGCGGATCGGCTGGATGTGCGGCTGGGGGCTGGTGATCGCCACGATCATCGTGCTCTCCAACCTGGCCGGCGTCGCCACCTCCTACTTCTGGCTGCTGGCAGGCGAGATCACCGACAACGCGTCGATCTCCGCCCTGGACGACAACAAGCTCGTCCACATCGCCACCTGTCTCACCCTCATCGCCGCCGCGACCGCCATCAGCTACCGCGGTATGACGGCCACCAAGGGAGTCCAGTACACGCTGGTCGGCCTCCAGCTCGCCGTCCTCGCCATCTTCGTCGCGATGGCCTTCCAGAAAGCCTCCGCGGGCACCTTCGACACCGGCCTGGACTTCTCCTGGCAGTGGATGAACCCCTTCGCGGTCGAGTCCATGGCGGCCTTCACCGCCGGACTCTCGCTCTCGATCTTCATGTACTGGGGCTGGGACGCCTGCCTGGCCACCAACGAGGAGACCACCGGCTCCGCCAAGACCCCCGGCCGTGCCTCGCTCATCGCGATGGTCGTTCTGGTCGGCTCCTACCTGGCCACCGGCATCGCCGCCCAGATGGCCGTCGGCTCCGGCACCGTCGGCTTCGGCCTCGGCAACCCGGAGACCTCCGACAACGTCTTCGCCGCCCTCGCCGGCCCGGTGATGGGCCCGATGCTCGGCATCCTGCTCTTCGTCGCCGTCCTGGCCTCAGCGACGGCCTCCCTGCAGACCACCTTCATCCCGGTGGCCCGCACGGTCCTGGCCATGTCCACGTACGAGGCGCTGCCGCCCTCCTACGCCAAGGTCCACCCGAAGTTCAAGACCCCCGGCCGCGCCACCGTCATGGCGGGCGTCGCGACCGGCGTCTTCTACACCGTGATGACCCTGATCAGCGAGAACGTCCTGACCGACACGATCTTCGCGCTCGGCCTGATGATCTGCTTCTACTACTCGCTGACGGCCTTCGCCTGCGCCTGGTACTTCCGCGGCGAGCTGCGCCGCTCCACCCGCGACCTGTTCTTCAAGGGCGTCTTCCCGGTCCTCGGCGGCCTGCTCCTCGCCACGGTCTTCTTCAAGACCCTGATCGACATGTGGAACCCGTCGTACGGCTCCGGCTCCACGGTCCTCGGCGTCGGCAGCGTCTTCATCATCGGCGTCGGCCTGCTGGCACTCGGCCTGGTCGTCATGTTCGTCACCGAACGCCGCAGCCCGGCCTTCTTCCGCGGCCGGGTCCTGACGAAGTCCACCCCGTCCCTGGTGGTCGAGGACTGACCCCGCCCCCTTCCCTTCCCGCTGTGTCATGACCGCGGCCCCGGACCGATCCGTCGATCCGGGGCCGCGTGCGTTGTCGGCCGGGGGCGTACCGCTCGTCGCCGAACTCGGCCACGATTTTCAGCCTGCCGCCGAGGGCGCCGACATGGGCGGCGAGGGATTCGACCTCGCCCCGTTCCAGCTCGCCGTTCTCGATCCGATTCGCGGAGCGGGTGGGGGTGGGCGGTGACTGGGGGTCGGGCTGGTCGTTCTGGTCGGTATGAACGCCATCAAGCGCAGCATCGCCGCACTCGTCCTCTCCGGGGGCGCGGCACTCGCCCTGACTCCCGCCGTCGCGCACGCCGCCGACGAGCCCGCCGTCCAGGGGCCGCCGATCACCCAGCGGGTCGGTGAGATCGTCGACCACCCCGGGGGCGCCGTCAAGGACGCGAAGACGGCGGTGGAGGTCACGGCCTCGGCCGCCGGGTCCGCGTCGAAGGCGACCGACGCCTCGCTCGCCGGGGCCGGGACGGCGCTGTCCGCGGGGCTGCCGAAGCCCCCGAAGGTGGGCGGCTAGCCGGCCAGGGTCAGCCCGCCGCCCCGGCCCTACGGGTGACCGGGATCAGCGGGATCAGCGGGACCGCGCGGCCGGCCGGTCCGCCCGGCCGCGGTGCTCCGCGCCCGCGGTGGACTCCGTCAGGACGTACGCCGCGTCGGGGCCGGCGCCGTCCCGTACGCGGGCGAGCGCCGTGCGCGGCGGCACCTCGGAGCCACGAGGCGACGTACGCCGGCCCCGGGCAGGCCCGCCGCCAGGGCGCGGGCGGCCGCCGGGAAGAACGACCCCGTCCGCCCCCGCTCTCGCGCTGATCTCCGGGCGGCCCCTACCGCGAGGGCGCTCGTTGAGCAGGACATGATCCTCTGGTTGCTCAATCACCTCAGCACGTTCTTCCTCGGCGTCGTCCTCGTCGGCGGCTTCGTCGCCCTCGCCGTCGGCGGCAGCATGGCCGCGCGCCGCCGCTTCCCGCACCTCGCCGGCGGCGAGCACAACGAAATGGTGGGCGTGGCCCTGGGGATGTTCGGCGCGATCTACGGCATCATCCTGGCGTTCGTCGTCGTCACCCTGTGGACCCAGCTGGAGAACACCCAGAACATCGTCGCGAGCGAGGCCACCGACCTGGCCCTGGTCGTCCGCAGCGCGGAGGTCTTCCCGCCGGCCGAACGCGCCCGCGTGGACCGGGCGGTGGGGGACTACGTCCACGCCGTAGTCGAGATCCAGTGGCCCCTCATGCGCGAGGGCCACCCCAGCTACGAGGCCACCGCCGACCAGACGCACGCCATGTACACGGCGCTCCAGGCCTACGAGCCCACCGGCCCCCGCAGCGAGACCTTCTACGGGGAGGCCGCCGGCCGGCTCAACGACGTCGCGGCGCAGCGCCGGGCGCGGGTGACGATGGCCGAGACCTCGCTGCCGCCGCTGCTGCAGGTCCTCGTGTACGGGGGCGCGTTGGTGATCCTGCCGCTCACCTTCCTCTTCGGACTGCGGAGCCTGAAGATGCAGCTGCTGTTCGTCTCGGCCGTCGCCGGGCTGATCGGCTTCAGCCTGCTGCTGGTGATGGCTCTGGACCGGCCCTTCGCCGGGGACCTGAGCGTGAGCCCGGCACCGTACAAGGAGGCCGCGCTGGCGCAGTTCTGGCCCTAGGCCGGCGGGCCCGCGCACTCAGCCCCAGGTGCGGGAGCAGAGGACCAGGCGGTAGCCGTCGGGGTCGGCGACGGTGACCCCGTAGGTGTCCCAGTACGGGTTGTGCGAGGTCACGCGGGTCCCGCCGTGCTCGACGAGCCGGGCCACGAGGGCCTCGTCGGGGGCCTCACCGAGGTAGACGACGAAGAGGTCGTCGACGGTGGGGGACGGGGCCAGCGGGTTCTCGGGGTCGTGGGTGAGCTCGAAGTGCCAACCGCCGTCGCCGGGGCCCACCATGACCAGGTCGTGCTTGCCGGACACACGCTCGGTGGTCCGCCACAGCACGTCGAGGCCGAGCCCGTCCACGTAGAACCGCTCGGCGGCGGCGATGTCGAGGCTGGGCCGGGCGATCCGGACGTGCGTGCGTGAATCGATCATGGGGCAGAGGGTACGGGCGGGGCCGCCGCCCCCTCAGAGGAGGGCGGCGAAGTCGAGGTCCCCCAGCCGGTCGGGGTCGGCGATCACGTCGATGGCGGTGATCCGGCCGTCGGTGACCGTGAAGGCCATCACCGACACCAGGCGGTCCTCGACCACGCACACCACGCCGGCTGCCCCGTTGACGAGCACGGGCCGGACGAACGGGGCGAGGCCGCGGTAGAGGGATGCCTGCGAGGCCACGGTCCGGGCGCCGGTCAGGACCACCGTCTGGCGCGCACGCGCGACGCCGCCGTCGGACCGCAGGACGACGTCCGGGTGGAGCAGCGCGACGAGCGCGTCGAAGTCGCCGTCACGGGTGGCCGCGAAGAACGCGCTGACCGCCTCGCGCTGGCGGGCGAGGTCCGGATCCGGCACGGGTGCCCGCCCCTGGACGCGGCGGCGTGCACGGCTGGCGAGCTGCCGGGTGGCCGCCGGGGTCCTGTCGACCATCGGGGCGATCTCTTCGAAGGGCACGGCGAACATGTCGTGCAGGACGAACGCCAGCCGCTCCGCAGGAGCGAGGGATTCGAGTACCACCAGGAGCGCCAGCCCGACCGAGTCGGCCAGCAGGACCTCGTCCTGCGGGTCGACCGCGCCCTCGCGGCTGAGGACCGGATCGGGCATGCGGCCCGCGCCGTCCGGACGGTCCAGGCGGGCCTCCAGGGAGTCCTCGCGGCGCGTCCCGCGCGAGCGCAGCCCGTTGAGGCACAGCCGGGCCACGACCGTCGTCAGCCAGCCGCCGAGGTTCTCCACGTCACCGACGTCGGTGCGGCTCAGCCGCAGCCAGGCCTCCTGGACCGTGTCCTCGGCCTCGCCGATCGATCCGAGCATCCGGTAGGCGACGGCCCGCAGGTGGGAGCGGTGCTCCTCGAAGCGGAGGGCGAGCAGCTCCTGGCCGCGTATGTCCGTCATTTCCAGGGGTCCTTGGTGGGTACGCAGCCGAGGGCGCGGAGCTGGTTGTCGGTCTCACGGAGGCCCTCGATGCCCTGGCCGATCTCCGCCCAGCCTTCGGCGGTCGTCTGCGCGGCCTTCGACGGATCCGCCTGCACCACGCCGAGGCCCGAGGTGTTCAACACCGTGGCCAGACCGCTGGAGAGGTGCTGGCGGGCCTTGGTCCACGTCTCGTGGGTCTTCTGGTCGGGGATGTAGGCGACGGTGTACCCGCGGGCCGCCTCCAGCCGGGCGGAGAGGTCGCCCAGGTCGATGTACGCCTTGTCGGCCTCGTGGCTGCCCTGGGCGATCCTCGCCGCGGAGATCAGGTTGCCGAGCAGCTCGGCGCCCCCGGACTGGTACCACTGGATGACGCCCGTGCCGCTGCGGGTGGGCTCCACCGAGGTGGCGGTCGGCACCGGCTTGAAGCTCACGTGCGTGTCGGGCGCGGCGTTCTTGGGCTCGCCGGAGCAGCCGGTGAGCAGGACGGCGCCGACGGCTGCCGGTACGAGGAGTAAGCGGAGCGAGCGGACGCGCATGGTTCCCCCTGGGTCGGTCTTCGGGCCGTGCCCGCTTCGAGTCAGTCCTTGCGGCCGGTCGCGGCGACGGTGACGCCGAGGCCGATCATCGCCAGCCCGCCGGCCCCGCCGATCGCGGAGAGCCGTCGCGGCGACCTCGAGAACCAGCTGCGGGCGGTCGCGGCGACCATGCCCCACGTGCTGTCGCAGACCACGGCGATGAGGTTGAAGACCAGGCCGAGAAGCAGCATCTGTGCCGTCACGTTCCCCCGGTCGCGGTCCACGAACTGCGGCAGGACGGCCGCGAAGAACACGATGGTCTTCGGATTGGCCACCCCGACGGCGAAGCCCTCCCACAGGGAGCGCCAGGTCCCGTACTCGGCCTTGCCGGCGCCGAACTCCGCGCGCAGGGAGTGCCGCTGGCGGAAGGCCTTGACCCCCAGGTGGACGAGGTAGGCGGCGCCCGCGAGCTTGAGCGCGGTGAACACGAGCACCGACCTCTCGACGACCGAGCCCACGCCGAAGGCCACGGCGACGACGAGCGCGTACGCCCCGAGCGTGTTCCCGGCGACGGTCGTCAGCACGGCCCGCCGTCCCTGGGACAGCGCCCGCCCGATGACGAAGAGCACGCTCGGCCCGGGGATCACGATCAGCAGCAGCGACATCGCGGCGAAGGCGAGCAGTCGGTCGGTGGACACCATGCGGCTCATCGTTCCGGACGGCGGGCGGAAGCGGAAGGGGTTTTGGCGCGGGCGCGGCGCGGCGGCCGGGTGGTTTTGTATTGGATAAAACCCTTTGGTCGGGCGCCCATGCCCGCACTAATCTCCTGACGCAAATTGATTTCCGGTGAATTCAATTCATGCATTTCGGGGTGAATTCACCCATGGAGGGAGATGTGTGTTGAGGCGTAGAAGAATGAGGCCTTTAACTGTACTGGGGGCGGCCGTGGCCGCCGCTGCTTTCCTGTCGGGGGTGATCCAGGCGCCGGCCAGCGCCGCCGGTCCGGGCGGCCCGGTGGCCCCTGAACCGTCCGGATCGGCCGCCCCGCAGGGTCGGGCCTCGGTGCCCGACGCCAAGCGGGACGGCACGCTGGGCAAGGGCTGGCGGACCGCCGACGACCGGGCGGTCACCGTGGTCGGCGACTCGTACGGCCTGCACGTCCTGGTCTCCGACAGCGGCAACGGGTACGAGTGGCGCGAGGCGGCCACACTGCGCGAGGAGGGGCTGGAGGCGGACGCCTGGATAGGCAACGTCTGCGTGACCGGCTCGGGCAGACGCGCGGTGGTCGCGTACGCGCCGCGGGCCTTCACGAATACTCCGGCACTGTTCGACCGGGGTGCTTTCTCCGCCGTCGTCGACCTCGACACCCATGCGGTGACAAAACTGAGCGAAACGGTTTCGCTCGCGTATTTCAACCCCGGCTGCGGCGCGGGTGAAACCGCCGTACTGACCCAGTCCGCCGACGCGGAGGCGGGCCGGACCCGGCTGCTGCGGCTCGACGCGGCCACGGGCAAGGTGGCGGGTGAGCTGACCGTTCCGGGGGAGGCGACATCGGCCGTCCCCGTGGGCGATTCCGTGGTGACCGCCCTGGGCAGCGAACTCACCAGGATCACGCCCGACGGTGCCCGGACCCTGCTCGGGAAGACCTCCGGTCCCGCCTTCCGCATCCATCCCGATGCCAGTGGCGCCGTCGCGTTCCTGGACCGCGACGGAGAGAACGTACGGGTGCGCCGCGCGGCCGGCACCAAGGTGACCGAGCTCGCCCACGGCGGCCTCGGCAGCGTGAGCCTGACCGCCGGCACCCGCGGGCGGCTCTTCATCACCGGGCAGCCCAAGGGCATCGGCGCGCTCCCGGCCGGGATCGCGAAGGTCACGGCGGACGCGGGCAGCGAGGTCTCCTCCGGCGGGCGTCTCGTCGTCGACCAGGCCGTCTCCGCGGCGCTGCGCTCCCACGTGGCCGATCCGCTCGCCGCACCGGACACCTCCGACGCACCGCCGTACAAGATCAAGGCGCACGTCCCGGCGACCGGCAAGTCCGTGGACTTCGTCGTACCCGGCTCCGGCGGATCGGGCGACGACCAGCCCTCGCCCGCGCTCCCGGGCACCGCTGCCCCCAAGGCCGCGGGTTCCGGCGCGAGCATGTCCGCCATGTCCGCGCAAGCGGCCCTGGCGGGCTCCTCCACCTCGACCGTGGACGCCGAGCGCACCTGCGCGGTGCCGCGCAACGATCCCGCGCAGCAGGCCCTGCAGCCCACGCCCAACCAGGTCGAGTGGGCCGTGGACATGGCCATCCGGGGCAACCTCACCAGCGGCTGGATGACCCAGGGAGGCTGGCGCGCCCAGGACGGCCTCGGCTCCTCGGTCGCCCCGTCGGTGATGTTCCCCCAGTCCACCCTCATCGGTGGACCCGCTGGCGGCCGCATCCCCGCCCAGGTGCTCCTCGGCGTACTCGCCCAGGAGTCCAACCTGTGGCAGGCCTCCTACCACTCCCTTCCCGGGCAGACGGGCAATCCGCTGATCGGGAACTTCTACGGGACGAACATCTACCCGGGCACCACGGGGTACGACCCGACCAAGATCTGGTCGATCAACTGGGCCAAGGCCGACTGCGGTTACGGAATGGGCCAGCAGACCGACGGCATGAGCGTTCCCGGGCGCGTCCAGACCGGCAAGCCCCCGGCGATGTCCGCGGACAAGCAGCGGGCCGTCGCCCTGGACTACGCGGCCAACATCGCGGTCGCGGCGCAGACCCTGGCCGACAAGTGGAGCGAGCTCCACATCCCCGGACAGACCGTCCAGATCAACAACGACGACCCGAAGTACATCGAGAACTGGTTCGCCGCGGTCTGGAACTACAACCTCGGCTTCAACAAGCCCGACAGCGGCGGCAAATGGGGTCTGGGATGGCTCAACAACCCGGCCAACCCGAAGTACCCGGCCGACCGGAACGCCTTCCTGGACAACAACCACTACTCCGACGCCGCGACACCGCAGAAGTGGCCGTATCCGGAGAAGGTGATGGGGTGGGCCGCCTACCCCATCGACACCGGCCGGTCCTACAGCGACGCCGGTGAGCTGAACAGCGGGAACACCCACGGCTACCAGGCCGCCTGGTGGAGCGACGCGGGAGCCCGCACCCGGGCGATCAAGCCGCCCCTCGACACCTTCTGCAACGCGAGCAACGGCTGCAACGCCGGCAGCCCGCCGCAGTGCGCCGACGAGGCCTGCTACAAGCTGTACTGGTACCACGCCAACGCCTCGTGGAAGACCGCCTGCGCCGTCGAGTGCGGCAACGAGACGCTCACCTACAAGACGCTCCGGGCCGAACTCGGCCGCGGGAACTCCGGACTGCCCGACTGCACGACATCGGGCCGGGTGCCGTCGAACGCGCTGATCATCGACGACGTGAGCGCCGCCACGCCGACCATGCGCAGTGACTGCTCCAAGTCGTGGACCAACTCCGGCACCATGTCCTGGGACTTCGTGGACTCCCTGGGGACCTACGAGGGGAAGGAAGACCTCCACCAGGTGGGCGGTGGATTCGGCGCCCACTTCTGGTTCGCCCACACCCGCAACAGCAGCAACCGCATCGACCAGATGAAGGTCACCGGTACCTGGACCCTGGGGCGCACCCTCAACCAGTGGAGCCGGGTCATGGTGCACCTGCCCGACAACGGCGCCGAAACGCAGCAGGCCCACTACCGGATCGCGCTCGGCAACGGCATCGTCAAGGACCGCTACATCAACCAGCTCCACAAGGCCAACACCTGGGTCTCCCTGGGTGTGTACAACTTCAGCGGCACCCCCAGCGTGTCACTGAGCAACGAGGCCGTCGACGGCACCGCCGACGACGACGTGGCCTGGGACGCCGTCGCGTTCCAGCCGCTGCCCGGCAAGCCCAAGAACATCGTGGCCTCACTCGGTGACTCCTTCTCCTCCGGTGAGGGTTCCGGGTCCGTGGGCGGACCGGGCATCGGCTACTCGTGGGAGTCCGACACCGAGCACGGCACGGCCCGGTGGAACGCCTGCCGTCGAAGCGTCAACGCCTGGCCGCGCAAGCTCACCCCGCCCAACACCACGACGGCGCTCGGCACGGCGAGCGACGCCTGGAGCAACGACGCCGAGCTGTCGTTCGTCGCCTGCTCGGGGGCGCAGACGTGGAACGTCCAGGGCACCGCGAACCCCGGCTCCTGGAAGAACCGCGCGGCGTACAGCTGGTCCGAGGGACAGTTCCACGAGATCGCCCAGATCGACTCCGGTGCTCTCGACGAGAACACCACCCTGGTCACCCTGACGATCGGAGGAAATGACGAGGGAGCGTTCGTCGGAGCGGTCATGGAGTGCGCGGGAGGCGGTGACTGCGCCACGGACTCGACCTTCATGCCGCGCTACAAGGCGCTGGCGGACAAGCAGACCGCCAGCATCGGGTCGCTGGTCTCCAGCATCAAGGCCCGCGCGACCAATGCGACCATCGTGGTCATGGGCTACCCCGAACTCATGAGCCGGAGCAGGGCCTGCATCGCGGCGGGTCTGTTCAACCTGAACGAGCAGAAGGCGCTCGACGACCTCTCCAAGTACGTCAACGGGAGGCAGGCGGCGGCCGTCCAGGGGGTCGCGCGGGTCTCCTACGCCGACCCCGTCGCGACCTTCAGCGGCCACGGCACCTGCGACAACGACGAGTGGATCAACGCCATCGTCGCGGGGCCCAACGGGAACGGGGACTTCCACAACGGAGACTTCCCCGACGCGGTGGGCAACAAGCCGTCGGCGTGCATGTGGGACGTCGCGGGCGGCGCCTGCCTGAGCCGGGAGGCCTTCCACCCGAAGTCCGCCGGAACCAGCGGCTACGCCAAGGTGATGGAGCAGAAGCTCCGCGACATCGGGTACGGCGCCATCTGATGGCCGCCGCCCAGCCCGCGGGCCGCACCCCGAGGACGGGTCGACACCTGTTCCTGGGGTGCGTCCTGCCCCTCCTGGTCCTCGTGGGCATCGTCCTCGTCGTCCTCTGGCAGGTCGCCGAACACGCCGGCCCGCAGTTCGCCAACTCGAGGCCGGAGCCGGCGCGGGAATCGCTCACCCCGGCCGAACGCGAGGCCGCCGAGCCGCGCAGGGCGGCCGTGGAAGCGCTGGCCAAGGAGCTCCAGGGGGAGTCCGGTCTGACCGGGGAGCAACTCCTCAGCCGTACGAGGGCAGCGCTCACGCCGGCCGCGTCGGCGCGGATCGACGTCCGGGCCGCGAGCGGGGACCGTCCCGCCGGGATCGGGCTGGGCGAAGGCCGGATCTGCTTCACCGCCACGATCCGCCCGGGAGGGGTGGACGTCAGGACCGAAGGGCGCAACCCCGACGGCTCATGCCTGCCGCAGGGCGGGTGACCGTCCGGCGGACCGAGTAGAGCGACAGAGCCTCCTGGCAACCACTGCCGGGAGGCTCTGCCGTCTCAGGCCTCCGTGACCCCGCCGAGGAACGCGGCCCAGGACCCGGCGGTGACGGCCAGCTCGGGGCCGGCGGTCACCTTCGAGTCACGGATGTGGACGGAGTCGGCGCAGGTGGCGACCTCGACGCAGCTGTCGCCCTGGCTGCCGCTGTAGGTGGACTTGTGCCAGGACAGGGCGACTTCGACGCAGTTGTCGCCCTCGCTGCCGCTGTAGCTGCTCTTGAACCACCGGAGCTGAGAGCTGTTCACAGGGATCCTCGCAATCGCATCAACAGGCCCGCGCTGTCCGCAGGATTGAGGGCCTGGATGCGAAGTTTGGCATACCGCTGGTGGAGCAGGCTGACGTCTTTCGGTTCGGTGATGACCTTGCCGGATTGCTGGCCCTCGGTGTAGCCCAGCCACTCGTTCTCCTCGGTTTCGAGGAGCTGGAAGGGGCCATCCACGCCTGCGTGCACGGCACTCACCGTGGGCATGATCTGAAGATCCACATTGGGCAAACCCCCGCACTCCAGCAGGTGGTCGATGAGCTCCCGTGTCACCTCCGCCCCGCCCGTCTGTCGTTCGACCACCGCCTGCTCGATGATGAAGCTGAACGCGATGAACGGGGTCCTGCGCAGCAGCGCCTGTCGACCCAGTCGCAGGACGACGCGCGCCTCCGCGTCCTCCGGTGTCGGCAGCGGCGGTACGTCCCGGATCTGGGCCCGTGCGTACGCCTCCGTCTGCAGGAGTCCCGGGACCGAGCGGCACTCGTACGTGTTCAGGGCGACCGCGCGCTCCTCCAGCTCCGCCCACCGCCGGAACCACTTCGCCAGGCCGCGCCGTCGGGTCAGCTGGTTCGCCGCGAGGCGGATGACGCCGAAGGCGTCCAGGACCTCCTCCACGCGGTCGACGAACTTGGCCGACGGGTGTCGGCGGCCCTGTTCCACCGAGCCGATGTACTGGACCGAGTAGCGGATCAGGGGCCCGAGTTGCTCCTGTGTCAGGCCGGCCCGTTTGCGAAAAGCCTTGATGGTCTCCCCGAAGTTGCGCAGGTCGTCGTCCGGTTCGACCTCGCCGTCACCGCTCTCGTCCACACTCGCCACGGCGGTCACCTCCCCGCGCACATCCTCACGTTCGGTGACCACCACTGTCCAGAACGTGAACTCGTACAGTTGAGAAGTAGCGGTCGGCTTGCTGGGAACACCCCTCCCCACGCGGGACGTTGCTCGCATGACCGCACTCTCGGGCTCTCCCCGATCCCTCGTACGTACGTTCACTCAGCGTTTCAGCTGCACCCGCCGCGGGGCCCGCCTCGCCCGCCAGCTGGCCCTCGTGGAGCTGCACGACTGGGGCATCCCCGACCGCACCGGGCTCTCCGAGGACGCCGGGCTCCTCGTCGCCGAGCTCGCCGCCAACGCGGTCGTCCACGGGCGGGTCCCGGGGCGGGACTTCGAGCTCCGGATCACCCTCCTCCCCGGCGCCCTGCGCATCGAGGTGTCCGACGCCCGGGCGGACCGCAGGCCGGTCGTACGGCCGCACGCCCACCAGGCCGAGTCCGGCCACGGCATGCGGATCGTCGACGCCGTCGCCACCGACTGGGGGGTCATGGACCGGGTCATCGGCAAGACGGTCTGGGCGGAGCTGCGGGCCGGCTGAGGGGCGGGGCTCAGGCCGTGTCCCGCCAGCGCGGGGCCCCGTCGTCGGGCTTCTCGGGGCTCGCGAAGTGGAACGGGACTCCGAGATGGCCGGCCAGGGCGGTACCGGCGCGGGTGGCCGCGGCGGCGTGCGGACTCAGGGGACCGGCGTCGGCGCCCTCTGTTTCGAGGGCGCGGGCGCCCGTGCCCCAGTAGACGGTGGCCAGCGCGTGCTCACCGGCCGGATCCTCCGTGACGGCCAGCAGGTTCACGAACCAGTCGTGCACCGTGTCCCCGTCCCAGACGGCCTCGACCGCCACCACCCGCGCCAGGATGCCGGAGGCGAGGGCGGCCAGGGACTCCACGTCGAGGGGGGAGTCGGGGGTGCGGGCCACCCGGTCGCCGAAGTGCGCGTACCGGTCGGAGACCAGCTGCTGCGCCTGGCCCAGGCCCACCCCCCGCGCCCGGCCGGCCTCCCGCACGAGGCGGACGGCGTTCATCAGGCGGTCCTGGAGGACGTACCCGTCCACCTGGCGGCGGATGCCCTCCGGGAAGCGCTCCCACGCGCCGTCGTCGCTCACGGGGAGACCTCCGGTACGAAGATGCTGACTTGGTGCGTCGTCGGGTGGACGAGGCGGCCGCAGAAGGTGTCGATACGCAGCTGCGCCGGGTCGGTGACGGTGCCGTCGGCGTGGACGCGGCGGAGGTACTCCCCCAGCTCCGCCGGGTCCCCCGTGGAGAACAGCGGCTCCCAGCGGCCGGGGGTGTCCTCCGCCCGCCGGCGAGCCCGCTCCCTGCTCCGCTTGCGTTTGCGCTGTCCCGGCATGCCGTCATTCTCGGAGCGCGGGACGGTCCCCGGCCACCGGATTTCGGCAGCGGCCGGTCAGAGGTACCGCGCGAAGTCGTCCAGGACCGCGAGGACTTCAGGCTCGCCCTCGGAGGGGAGCTGGAGGACGACCTCCTCGATGCCCAGGTCGGCGTAGTGGGACATCTTCCCGGGGGTCGGCTGGACGGCGTACGGGACCACCTGGAGGGACTTGGGGTCGCGGCCCGCGGTCTCCCAGACTTGGCGCAGGGCCGGGAGGGACTCCGTCAGGCCGCCGCCGCCGATCGGGAGCCAGCCGTCGCTGTGGTCGGCGATGGCCGCGAAGAGCTTGGGGCCGGCCTGCCCGCCGATCAGGGTGCGCGGGCCGTGCAGGGGGACGCCCGGGGCCAGTTCGCGTGGGGGCTGGACGGGCTTGGGGTACGCCGAACTGGCCTGGACGGAGGAGAACTGGCCGACGTACGCGGTGGGCTGCGGGGACCACAGGGCCCGCATCAACGCCATGCGGTCGCGGACCAGTTCGCGGCGGGTGCGCCATTCGACCCCGTGGTCGGCGGCCTCCTCGACGTTCCAGCCGTAGCCGATGCCGAGGGTGACGCGGCCGCCGGACAGGTGGTCCAGCGTGGCCACTTGCTTCGCGAGGTCGATGGGGTCGCGCTGGGCGACGAGCGTGATGCCGGTGCCGAGGTGGAGCCGCTCGGTGACGGCGGAGGCCTGGCCGAGGGCGACGAAGGGATCAAGCGTGCGCCCGTACATCTCGGGGAGTTCGCCGCCCATGGGGGCGGCGGTGTCGCGGGTGACCGGGATGTGGGTGTGCTCGGGGAGGTAGAGGCCGGAGAAGCCGCGTTCCTCCAGGGCGCGTGCGAGGCGTACGGGCGCGATGGTGCGGTCGGTGAGGAAGACGGTCGTGGCGATCCGCATGCGGTTCTGCACCTCCGTGACGTGGGACGGCCAAGGTACGGCTTCGCGCGCGAGGACGGCAGGGGCAGGCGTCGGCCATCCGGCCACCCGGCCGTCAGGCCTGGGGGTAGCGGATCAGCCAGGCGGTGGAGGCGGCGGCGGGGCCGTGGAGGGCCGGACCCTGGGTCATCTCCAGGGCGAAGTCGTCGGCGATCTCCAGGACCGTGGCGCGGCCTTCGAGGCCGGCGAGCCAGGCCGCCGGGAGGGCGGTCTCGCCGTGCTGCGCGCCGAGCAGGGAGCCGCACAGCACGCCGGTGGCGGCGGAGTCGCCGCCGTGGTTCACGGCGAGGCGCAGGCCGTGCGCGACGTTCTCGGCGACCAGGGCGCAGTACACGGCGATGGCCAGCACCTCCTCCGCGTCGCGGCCTTCGCCGGGTGACAGGGCCTCGACCGCCTTCGGCGACGGGGCGCCGAGGGTGACGGCCGCGAGGGCGCGCTGCAGGGCGTCCGTGACGGGCTGGTGGCCGGGGCGGACGCCGAGCAGCCCCAGGGCGCGCTGGACGGCGGAGTCGAGGGATTCGCCGCGGGTCAGGCCGTGGACGATGACGGCGTGCGCGCCGGCCGAGAGGTACGCGGAGGGGTGGCCGTGGCTCTGCGCGGCGCACTCGACGGCGAGTTGGAGGACGAGGGACGGCTCCCAGCCGACCAGCAGCCCGAAGGGCGCCGAGCGGGTGGCGGCGGCCGGGTCGAGGGCGGTGGGGTTCTTCGGCTGGTCCAGGGTCCCGAGCCGGGGGTCGGCGAACCCGGTCATGCAGGCGCGGGCGGGGTCGCGGCGGGCGTACAGCCATTCCTCGCGCCCGAGCCAGCCGTTGTCCGTGCGGCGCTCGTCGGGGCCCCAGTCGTACTGGGTGGCGGCCCAGCGGAGGTAGGCGCGGTGCACGTCGGTCGGCGGGTGCCAGGCGCCGGTGTCCCGGCGTACGTGGGCCCGTATCAGGCCGTCCACCGTGAAGAGGGTGAGCTGGGTGGCGGCGGTCACCGCGGCGCGGGGGGCGGGGTCGGTCAGGCCGGCCGGGCCGTGCGCCTCGAGGACGGCGGCGAGCGGGAGGGCGGCGAGGGGGGCGCCGAGTGCGTCGCCCAGGGCGGAACCGAGGAGGGTTCCCCTGACGCGGCTGCGGAAGTCCTGCTGCTCGGCGCGGCCCCAGAGGCCGGTGGTGACGGCGGCGCGGCCGCCGATGGTGTCACCGGCGGTGGGGCCGGTGGCGGGTCCGAGACCGGTGCCGGAGGTGGGGCGGCGGGGTTCCGCGGAGGGTGCGGGCACCGCCGTGAGCGGCTCGGCCGGAGCGGCCGAACTGCGATGCTCCCCGGACGTTTCCGTCGCCGTGTCCATACGATCCCCCCGGACTGCCCGCGCACGTGTTCTGGCGGGCACTGTAGTGGACAGGACCGATCGGGTCCGGAAGCAGTCGGTCATGCGGCCCGTATGAGGACGGGGAACGGCTGATTTCCGCCGGTCTCCTGAGGGGTGCGGGAACGGGTTCCGCCCGGGCTGAGGCCGGGCGTTTGAGGAGCGGGGTCCGGGGCGGAGCCCCAGGGGCCTCGGGCGGACCCGGGCTCGACGGATGCGGGGCGGCGCCCACTGCCACGTGCGGCGCCGTTGCCGGGGGCCAGCCGCCGGACCCCCGCACCTCTGACGCCGGAGGGGCTGGATGTCCCGCCGGCCAGGCGCATGGCACGTTTTGACAGTTGCCTTCCCGCCGGCCGGTTTCGGCCATGCCGTGTTCACGCGGCGTTATCCCGAGGCCAACAGCCTCGGAGACATGAAGAAGGCACTGCTCGCCGCGACCGTCGTCGCCTCCACGTTCACCCTCACCCTGGTCGCGGCCCCCGCCGCCACCGCCTCCGGCTGGGACTTCCCCTGGGCCGGCCAGCACCACGGCCGGTCCGCCATCCCCTTCACGGAGGCCACCGTCACCGCCGGCGCCGACGGGTCGTACACCCTGAAGTGGAATGCCAAGGGCACCCGGCGCGTCGAGATCAGGGCGAACGGCAAGGTCGTCGCCAAGGGCGGCGCCCAGGGACAGGCCGTGGTCAGCGGGCTGCCCGCCGCCGACCGGCAGTGGTTCGACTTCGAGCCCGCACGCGGCGAGGGGCTGCGCCTGTCCGACCGGCTGATCAAGTTGGAGGGCACCTCCAACTTCCGTGACGCGGGCGGCTACCGCACCTCCACCGGCCAGTGGGTCAAGATGGGCGAGATCTACCGCTCCGACGCCCTCAACAAGCTGACCGACAACGACCTCGCCAAGCTCCAGCGCCTGCGCGTCCGGACGGTCTTCGACCTCCGCATGGAGAGCGAGCGCACCAAGGACGCCGACAAGGTCCCCGCCGGTGCCGCCTACGTCGTCGCCGACGTCTTCGCGGGCTCCCCGTCGTTCCAGACCATGCCCACCTCGCCCGAGGCGGCCGTCAAGGCCATGGTCGACGCCGAGAAGTCCATGGTCAGCGGGGACGGCGGCAAGAAGGCCTACACCCAGGTCTTCGAAGGGATCGAGCGGGACCGGGGCCGTGCCGTCCTCTTCCACTGCACCGCGGGCAAGGACCGCACGGGCTGGGCGAACGCCTCCCTGCTGACCGCCCTCGGCGTCCCCGGCGAGACCGTGATGGCCGACTACCTGGCCAGCAACGACTACCGCAGGGCCGCCAACGACGCGGTCCTCTCGCACCTGCCGGCCGCCCAGGCCGCCGTGTACAAGCCGATGCTCGACGTGCGCCCCGAGTACCTCAACGCCGGGTACGACGAGGTCACCGCCAAGTACGGCACCTTCGACAACTACCTCAAGAGCGGCCTCGGCATCGACTCCCGCGAGCTGAAGCAGCTGAAGAAGGACCTCCTGGTCGGCTGAGCGGCCGTCCACCCCCAAGTGCGCGGGCCCGGCCGGGCCGTCCCCCGGCCGGGCCCGCGCGCGTTCAGTCCAGGACCGGCAGCAGCTCCGGCAGGTGACCGTCCGAGGCGCGGGCCGCCTCCTGGCGCTCCGCCGGGACCTCCCCGTACAGCGTCGTACGGGCCTTCGCGGGCCGACCGGCCGCCTCCGCCACGGCGATCAGGTCCTGTACGGACTTGTACGAGCCGTAACTGGAGCCCGCCATCCGGGAGATGGTCTCTTCCATGAGGGTCCCGCCGAGGTCGTTGGCACCCGAGCGGAGCATCTCGGCCGCGCCCTCCGCGCCCAGCTTCACCCAGCTGGTCTGGATGTTGGTGATGTGCGGGTGCAGCAGGATCCGCGCCATCGCCGTGACCGCCCGGTTGTCCCGGACCGTCGGACCGGGGCGGGCGATGCCCGCCAGGTACACCGGAGCGTTGGTGTGGATGAAGGGAAGCGTCACGAACTCCGTGAAACCGCCCGTGCGCTGCTGGATCCGGGACAGGGTGCGGAAGTGGCCCAGCCAGTGGCGGGGCTGGTCCACGTGCCCGTACATCATCGTGGAGGAGGACCGGATGCCCAGCTCGTGCGCGGTGGTGACCACGTCGATCCAGTCCGCCGTCGGGAGCTTGCCCTTGGTGAGGACCCAGCGGACCTCGTCGTCCAGGATCTCCGCCGCCGTGCCCGGGATGGAGTCGAGCCCGGCCTCCTTGGCCGCCGTCAGCCAGTCCCGTACGGACATGCCCGTACGCGTCGCGCCGTTGACGACCTCCATCGGGGAGAAGGCGTGCACGTGCATGCCGGGGACGCGCTCCTTGACCGCCCGCGCGATGTCGAAGTAGGCCGTCCCGGGCAGGTCCGGGTGGATGCCGCCCTGCATGCACACCTCGACCGCGCCCACGTCCCACGCCTGCGCGGCCCGGTCGGCGACCTGGTCGAGCGAGAGGGTGTACGCGTCCGCGTCCGTGCGGCGCTGCGCGAAGGCGCAGAAGCGGCAGCCGGTGTAACAGACGTTGGTGAAGTTGATGTTGCGGGTGACGATGTACGTGACCTCGTCGCCCACCACGGACTTGCGCAGGTCGTCCGCGATCCGGCACAGCGCGTCCAGCGCCGGGCCGTCCGCGTGCAGCAGTGCGAGCGCCTGGTCGTCGGTGAGCTTCGTCGGGTCGTCGGCGGCCTGCGCGAGCGCCGCCCGTACGTCCGTGTCGATGCGCTCGGGCACCATCCCGGGGGCCGCCGCCTCGCGCAGGGCCTCCCAGTCGCCGTAGACCTCGTCGAAGTCCTCGCGGCGGTCACCGGTACGGCCCCGCGTGTCGATGGTGGTGTGCAGGTCGGTGCGTCCGTAGGCGGCGAAGCCCTCGTCGGGCTCCTGCCACGGGCGCCCCTCCACCGTCGCGGACTCGTCCGCCAGGCCGGTCTGTGCGTCGGCCAGCGCGCGTACGTGCGGCAGCAGCCGGGGGTCCAGCCAGGGCTCGCCGCGCTGCAGGAACTCCGGGTAGATGGTGAGCCGTTCGCGGAGCTCGAAGCCGGCGGCCGCGGTGCGTTCGGCCAGCTCCTCGATGTGCGGCCAGGGGCGCTCGGGGTTCACGTGGTCGGGGGTGAGCGGCGAGACGCCGCCCCAGTCGTCGATGCCGGCCCCGATGAGCAGGGCGTACTCGGAGTCGACCAGGTTCGGCGGGGCCTGGACGCGGGCGCTCGGGCCGAGGATGTGGCGGGCCACGGCGATGGCCGCCGCGAGCTCCTCCAACTCCGCGTCGGGCATGGCGCGCATGGCGGTGTCGGGCTTGGCCCGGAAGTTCTGGACGATGACTTCCTGGATGCCGTGGTAGCTGCGCTGGATCCGGCGGAGCTCGAAGAAGGCGTCCGCGCGCTCCTCGTAGGACTCGCCGATGCCGATGAGGACCCCGGTGGTGAAGGGGACGTTGGAGCGGCCCGCGTCCTCCAGGACGCGCAGCCGCACGGCCGGGTCCTTGTCGGGGGAGCCGTGGTGCGGGCCGCCGGGCTCGGACCACAGACGGGTCGCGGTGGTCTCCAGCATCATGCCCATCGACGGGGCCACCGGCTTGAGGCGCTGGAGGTCGGACCAGGACAGCACGCCGGGGTTGAGGTGGGGGAGGAGACCGGTCTCCTCCAGGACGCGGATCGCCATGGCGCGCACGTAGGCCAGGGTGTCGTCGTAGCCGTGCGCGTCGAGCCACTCGCGGGCCTCCGGCCAGCGGTCCTCGGGCCGGTCGCCGAGCGTGAACAGGGCTTCCTTGCAGCCCATGGCCGCGCCCTTGCGGGCGATGTCGAGGACCTCGTCGGGGGACAGGTACATCCCGTGGCCATCGCGGCGGAGCTTGCCCGGGACCGTGACGAAGGTGCAGTAGTGGCACTTGTCGCGGCACAGGCGGGTCAGGGGGATGAAGACCTTGCGCGAGTACGTGATGACGCCGGGCCGGCCGGCGGCTTCGAGTCCGGAGTCCCGCACGCGGGCGGCGGAGGCGGCGAGGTCCTTCAGGTCCTCGCCGCGCGCCTGCAGGAGTACGGCCGCCTCGGTCGCGTCGAGCGCGACGCCGTCGCGGGCGCGGCGGAGGGCGCGGCGCATCGAGTTCTCGGTCGGAGCGTCACTCGGAGTGGTCATGGGCCGAGCATACGATCCGCTCGCTCCGGGGCGGAGTGGCTCATCGCATCAGCTCACCGGCGTTGACCAGCAGGGACTGGCCGGTTATCGCCCGCGCCCGGTCGGAGGCGAGGAAGGCGGCGGCGTCGGCGACGTCCCCGTCGGTGGCCAGATCCGGCAGTGCCATGCGGTCGGTGAGCCGCGCGTGCACCTCGGCCTCGGGCACGCCCTCGGTGTGCGCGGTGAAGGTGACGAAGGCTTGGACCGGGGGTCCCCACATCCAGCCGGGGAGCACGGTGTTGACGCGGATGCGGTGCGGGCCGAGCTCGCGGGCCATGGAGTACATGGCGGAGGTCAGCGCGCCCTTGGAGGCGGCGTAGGCGGCCTGCTGCACCTCGTTGGGGGAGGCGATCGCGGACTGGGTGCCGATGATGACGACGGAGCCTCCGGTGCGCTTGAGCGCGGGCAGGCAGGCGCGGGTCATGCGCAGCGTGCCGAGGAGGTTCACGTCGAGGATCTGCTGCCAGGTGCCGAAGTCGGCGTCCTGGAGGCCGCCGAAGTACGAGTCCCAGGCGGCGACGTGGACGACGGCGTCGACACCGCCGAAGCGGTCCTGGGCGAGGGCGGCGAGGGCCTCGCACTGGCGCTCGTCGGAGATGTCGGTCGGCAGGTACGCGGTGTGCGCGCCGTCGGGGTCGATCTCGGCGGCGGACTTGGCCAGATTGGCCTCGGTCCGCGCCCCGAGCACGGCGTTGCCGCCGTCGCGGACCACGGTGGCGGCCACCTGGTGCCCGAGTCCGGCACCCACGCCGGAGACGATGACGGTCTTGCCTTGGAGCAGCAGCGACATGGTGAGGGCCTCCTGGACGACACCGGCCTGTATCTGACGGGGCGTCAGGCTACGGCGCGGGGCGCGGGGAGGGAAGGGGCGGGACGGGGGCGGGGTGCGGGTGCGCGCCGCGGCAACGGGGCGACGGCCCCCGGCCCCCCGCTCCTCGATCGCCGGAGCGGCCGAGGAACCGCCTCGAGCACCGACGGCACTCCACGGCCTCCGGCGGCGCCTCGAACGCCGGCGGGGCTGGATGTGGCCGATACCGTCCGACACGTGACCGCCGGCGGCCCGGAGCGTCCGGCCCGTGTGTGCCTGCCGGTGGCCCGGAGCGTCCAGCCCGCGTGTGCCGGCCGGCGGTCTGGGAAATCCAGCCCGCACGTGCCCGTCGGCAGTCGGTAGATCCAGCCCCGCCGGCGTTTGAGGCGCGGGGTCCGGGGCGGAGCCCCAGGGGGCCGTCCGGGGCGTCAGGGTTCCGCCCGTGCCCCGTCTGCGGCCCGGCCCCCGGCGCAGCCCCCGGAGGGTCACGCCATCGAGAGGCGGGCGAAGCCCTCCTCGATCTCCTTCGGGGTGTGGGTCGTGAAGGACAGGCGGAGCGTGCGGGGGTCCGGGGGCCCGGCGAAGAAGGGGGCGCCGGGGACGAAGGCGACACCGCGCGCGGCCGCCGCACGGAGCAGGGCCGTCGCGTCGTGGCCCTCCGGGAGGCGGGCCCAGACGAACATGCCGCCCTCCGGGCGGTTCCACGTGGAGCCCGGCGGCAGGCCCGAGGGCAGCCCGGCCAGGAGGGCGTCGCGCCGGATCCGGTAGGCGTCGCGGACCCGGGCCACGTGCGCGTCCAGGTCCGCCGTCCGCAGGTACTGCGCCGCCGCCAGCTGGTCCACCGTCGAGGTGTGCAGGTCGGCCGCCTGCTTCGCGAGCACCACCCCGCGCAGCAGCGCGGCCGGGGCGCGCAGCCAGCCGAGGCGGAGCCCCGGCGCCATCACCTTGGAGAAGCTCCCGAGGAGCGCGGTGCGGTCCTCCGCCCCCGGGTGCGCGGCGAGCCACGGCAGGTCGTGGCCCTCGTAGCGCAGGTCCCCGTACGGGTCGTCCTCCAGCAGCCACAGTCCGAGCCGAGCCGCGACCGCCGCGACCTCGGCCCGGCGGGCGGAGGGGAGGGTGCGGCCGGTCGGGTTCTGGAAGGTGGGGACCGTGTAGAGCAGCTTGGGGCGCTCGCGGGCGACGAGCTCCGCCAGCGCGTCCGGGAGTATGCCCTCGTCGTCGCACGGCACGGGGATCACCCGGGCGCCGGCCAGCGCGAACCCCTGGAGCGCGGCCAGGTAGGTGGGGTTCTCGACGAGGACCGAGTCGCCCGGCTCGATCAGCGCGGTGGTGAGCAGGCTGAGCCCCTGCTGGGAGCCGGTGGTGATCAGTACGTCGTCCGCGGTGGTCGCCAGCCCCCGCCGGTCGAGCCGCGCCGCCACCACCGCGCGCAGCTCGGGTGCGCCCTCGGTGGTCGAGTACTGGAGGGCGCGGCGGGCGGAGTTCGCGAAGGTGCTGTCGTACGCGGCCCGCAGCCCCTCGGCGTCGAAGAGCTCGGGCGCGGGCAGCCCGCCGGCGAAGGAGATCATGCCGGGCTGCGCGGTGACGGCGAGGATCTCTCGGACGGCGGAGGGCGCGGTCGTACGGATCCGGGCGGCGAAGGGCGGCGGCGCGACGGCGGGGGTGGCGGCGGGGCCGACGGGGGCGAGGCCGGGTGCGGGGGCGGGCACGGGGGCTCCTTCGGGAGGCGGGTGCGCGCATCGTAACCGCATGAATGTGTAGACGGCACCTATGTATCGGATGCTGAACGGCCCCAGGGGCTCCCTATCTGACGCCCTATCAGCTAGACCGTTCCCCATGACAGCAGACGAGCGGAACACCCGAGCCGAGACCCGAGCCGAGACCCGAGCCGACGACTACGCCGAGCTCGCCTCGGTCGGCCCCTACGGGGTCCACCCCGGCCACGCGCTGATCACCATGGTCGAACCGCATCCCGGCCACGAGTTCGCGTACAACCGCTGGTACGAGGACGACCACTACTACGCCGGCGCGATGGCCATGCCCTGGATGTACGCCGGCCGCCGCTGGGTCGCCACCCGTGACCTCCAGGGGCTGCGCTACCCGGAGAAGTCGGCCGTCGCCCAGCCCGTCACCGCAGGGTGCTACATATCCACGTACTGGGTCACCGAGGGCCGCTACGACGAGCACATGAAGTGGACCGTCGGCATCAACAAGCGCCTCAACCGCGACGGCCGGGTCTACCAGGACCGCACCCACGTCTTCACCGCGTTCCAGGACCACGAGGCCACCGTCTACCGCGACGGCGCCGCGGGCCCCCGCGACTTCCACGCCCTCGACCACCCCTACGGCGGGCTCGTGGTCCAGGTCGTCGACGCCGACGGGCCCGGGCAGCGGGCCGAGCTGCTGGAGTGGCTGCGCTCGCGCGCCCTGCCGAAGCGGCTGGCCGGCTCACCGGCCGCGATGGTGACCGTCTTCCGGCCGACGCCGCTGCCCGGTGACCGGATGACCTACGTGAAGCAGGTGGAGGGCGTCGACACCCGGCTGACCCTGCTGTGGTTCCTGGAGGCCGACCCGCGCACCTGCTGGGACCGGTTCCAGGGGCTGGACACCGAGGTGGCGGAGACAGGGCTGGGGCGGGTCGAGCTGGTGGCGCCGTTCATCCCGACGGTGCCGGGGACGGACCGGTACGTCGACCAGCTGCGGTAGTGCGGTAACGCCGTTGCGGACGGGGGCACGGTCCGGGCGGGCATGGCCGAGCCCCCTCGGCCAGGACGGCGGGCCGGTCGAGAGGGCTCCAGTCAGTGGTGCAGGTAGTGCAGTTCGCGCAGGTCGTACATGTGGCGCTGTACGTGTGACGGTGGTTGGGATGCTCGCCTCGATGTTCAGGCGAGGCGTCCCAGCCGGCCCTCGGTCACGTCGGCGACGAACGAGGTCCAGGAGCCGGGCGCGAAGGTGAGGGACGGACCGTCCTGCACCTTCGAGTCACGGACCGCGATGGCCTCCATGACGGGGGACTTGACCTCGACGCAGGCGCCGTTGGCGGAGTACGAGGACTTGGTCCAGTTTTCCGTTGCACCTTGACGAATAGCCATGTTTTTCTCCGGTTCAGCGAGTGGTTCCGGTGTCATGTCGGCCATTGCTCCGGCTGACGTGATCGACGCTACCCGCAGCTCCCGGTATACGAAGGGGGCGTTCACCCGACCGAGTGGCATATTCCATTCAGGCCTTTTGTGGCCGGGGAGTGACGGTGTACCGTACCGGCCTTTTCGCCGATCCTCACTTCCCCTTGCCCGCGAAGTCCTCGATGATCCGCGAGATGAACTGCCTGGTCTGGTCCACATTGTGAGCCTGTGCACGCAGATGTTCGTACATCACGCTGTATTTCTGAACGTCGTTGGCCTTCTCCAGGTACAAGTCGCTCGTCACGCCTTCGATGTAGACGACCGTGGAGTCGGAAGCGTCCGGGAATTCCAGAATGGCGTACTGGCCGTTGACGCCCGGGTGGGCCCCCATCGAGAAGGGCATCACCTGGACGGTGACGTGCGGCTTCTCCGATTGCTCTATCAGGTACTCCAACTGCCGGATCATGAGCTGCGGATCGCCCACGTGGCGCCGCAGGGCCGCCTCGTCGATGACCGCCCACAGGCGCAGCGGCCCGATCTCGGGATTGCTGTTCTCGGTCTCGGAGAGCCGCTTCTGGCGGTGCATCCGGACCTGGACGCGCTTCTCCACGTCGACCGGAGCCGTTTCGGGCCACGCGCCGCGGACGAGCGACTGGGCGTACTCCGGGGTCTGGAGCAGCCCCGGGATCACCAAGGGCTCGTAGGTGCGCAGGCTGGCGGCGTCCGTCTCCAGGCCGATGTAGACGCTGTACGGGATGTCGCCGAAGGCGTGCCACCAACCCTGCTGGCGGGAGTCCTTGGCCATCTGCATGAGGGAGTCGACGAGCCGCCGGTCCTCGACCTCGTAGACGTCGCACAGGTCGCGGACGTCGCGCTGGCTGATGGAACGGCGGCCGTTCTCCAGCCGGCTGATCTTCGACTGGGAGACGAGCAGGCGCTCAGCGACCTGTTCGGCGGTCATGCCTTTGTCTTCGCGGAGCTTTCGCAACTCCATGCCCAGTCGGCGGCGTCGGACGGTGGGATTGACATTGGACGCCACGTGAACGGCACCTCCGCCTTCTTCTGTTGCTGTCTCTCTGCGTGTCTGATGGTGAGCAGACTGCCACCGAAGCACGGGGGCCCGCTGGGGAACGGCCCGGATCGGGTCCCGATCGAAGGGGAAAGCAAACGCGCGGGGCGGCGGGGCCGGGGTACCGGCCTCGCCACCCCGCGCGCTGGCGGCTCCCGGACCGGGTCCTGGGGACGCCGGTCACGGCGGTGGCGTTACGTGTGCTGCGCGTGCTGCCTGTCCTGCTGTGGTGCCGGCCTGCTTTGGTGCTGTCCCGCTGTCCTGCTGTAGTGCTGTTCTACGTGTCCTGCTGGTGGATCAGTGCGCGGCCGCGCGGGCCATGGCACCCGTCCGGCGCGGCTGCAGCGGAACGGCTGCGGCCGTGGCCCGGGCGGGCTGTGGGGCCGGTGCCCGGTCGCGGCGTGGCTGCGCGGCCACACCGTTCTGGACGTCCATGACGGCGTGAGCCACCAGTCCGCCCATCGGGTCGTGCCTGATCAGGTCCCGCAGCCGGGACCTGGACGAGCGCCCCTCGTTGCCGGGGTACAGGTGCTTGCCGAGTCCGACCGCGTGGGCCAGTGCGGCAAGCGCCGCGGTCCGCGGGTCCGGCGGTACACCGGTGCGGATCGCACTGTCCAGCCGGCCACGGATCTCCCGGCTGATCGCTGTGTCGGTCGCTTGGTAGCGAGTCGTCGGCAGCACCCCGCACATCTGGCCCGCGACGGCATGGACCATGCCGCAACGCTCCAGGTGAGCGAGGTAAATCTGGCGGAGCCCCAGGCGGGGTCCGCCGATCCAGTGGACCGCCCGAACCGGACTGCCGCGCCTGCGCAGCAGTTCCAGTGCGGAGTCCAGAGTCGGATCTCCTGTCGGCCGTGGCATCACCACGGCGATACGATCCCCATCAGGGGCTATCCGTCCTGCCAGAGCCAGCTCCACTAGCTGTGCCCCGGCCAGGCCGAGGTCGAGCGACTGCGGCTGCGCCGTGGTACCCGTTGCCGGGTCCAAAGCGAGCAGCAGAAGCTCCTCCGGAATTGTTCTGCGGCTCCTGCCCATCCATGCCTCCCCGCGTGGATGAGTGACAGGGTGACGCCTCTCACATTCATCTGTCGAGAGCGCCTGACCGCTTTGCGGGGGAACCGTCAGCTATGTCGTTCTCGTCTAGCACGGGGGCGATGCCCCCTAGACGGGACACTGTTAGACATTCGGACAGCCGGACGTGGTGGCGATCGAGGAGGAACTGGTGGCGGGCGAGTCCCCCGACAAGTCGGTTGATGAAGGAGCGTCGGGGGCGACGGAGTCGTCCGAAGCGCGTGACCCGAGGACTTCGGTGTTCCGGCCGAGGGATCCGGAGGAGCGGTCCGGGGAAGCGTCCGGGGAAGCGTCCGGGGAACGGTCCGGTGCGCGCGATCCGCTGAGGGAAGCCGTGGCCGCGTGGGTCGCCACCGTGGAGGACCCGGCCGCCGGCGAAGAGCCGGGCGAGGTTCCGCCGGGTGCGGAGACCGCGGTCTTCAAGGCGGTGCCCGAGGACGCGGTGCGCCTGGCCGGCGAGGGTTCCGGCGAGGGTGCGGATGCGGATGCGGGTGCCGGTGCCGCCGGTGACAAGCCCGCGGCGAAGCCCGCCCAGCCGGGCGCGGAGCCTGCCGTCAAGCCGGCGCCCGCGCCGACCCCCGGTCCGGTCGACAGCGAGCGCACTGCCGTGTTCCGTACCGTGACGCCCCCGGCCGCCGGTGACAAGCCCGCCGCTTCCGGTTCCGCTTCGCCCGGCGCGGCAGGCGGCCCGGAGGGCCGGTCCGAGGCCTCGGACACGCCCGCGGCGAAGCCCGCCGAGCCGGGTGCGGAGCCTGCCGTCAAGCCGGCTCCCGCTCCGACCGCGGGGCCGGTCGACAGTGAGCGCACTGCCGTGTTCCGTGCGGCGACGCCCCCGGCGGTGGCTGACAAGCCTGCCTCTTCGGATTCCGCTTCTGCTTCCGATTCGGCTTCCGCTTCGGAGCGCCCGGGTGGTCCGTCCGCGGCCCCGTCTGGGGCCGGGTCCTCGGCGAAGCCGGCAGGGTCCGCCGGGGCAAAGGCCGAGCCCGCTTCTGAGCCGGCCGCCGGCGACCGCACTACCGCGTTCCGTACGGTGAAGCCTCCGGTCACGGGTTCTGGTGCCGCTCCGTCCGACGCCGCCCGGAAGCCGGTGGCTGCCGAGCCGGCCGACAGCGAGCGCACGGCCGTGTTCCGTGCCGTGACGCCCCCGGCTGTGGCCGGCAAGGCTGCCGGTTCCGGTTCCGGTTCTGACTCCGCTTCTGGTGTGGGCGGCAGTCCGGCGCGTGGGTCCGAGGGCCCGGGCGACAAGCCTTCGGCTGCCCAGGCCGCGCCCGCGGCTCCCGCCGCCGACGAGCCGGCCGACAGTGAGCGCACCGCCGTCTTCCGCGCGGTGCGCCCTCCGGCTGCCCCTGCGAAGCCGGCGGGTTCCGGTTCCGGTCCGACGGGTGGCTCCGGGGGCTCGGGCGACAAGCCTTCGGCCGCTCCGGCCGCGCCAGCCGCTCCGGGTGCCGGGAGGCCGTCCGCCGCTCCCGCGGCCGACGAGCCGGCCGACAGTGAGCGCACCGCCGTCTTCCGGGCGGTGAAGCCCCCGGCTCCGGCCGCTCCGGCCACGCCTGCCGCTCCGGCCACCGACGAGCCCGCCGACAGAGAGCGCACCGCCGTGTTCCGGGCCATCAAGCCCGGGACCGCCCGGCCCGGTACCGCCACCCCCGGCGCGGCCAAGCCCGGCACCGCCACCCCCGGCTCCGGTACCCCCGCGTCCCGGCCGGTGCCGCCGCACGCCGTCGGCGGGGAGCGCTCGAGCACCTTCGTACCGCTGCGGACCGACGGGGCGACGGGGCGGCCCTCCGCCGGACCGGCGCCGGCCCCGGCGCCCGCCGGCCCCGGGACCCAGAAGCCCCAGGCCGCCGTCCCGGCACCGGCACCGGCACCGGCGCCCGCCCCCGCCGTGAAGGGGGAGTCCCCCGAGCGGACCACGCAGCAGCCGCTGCCGCCCAAGCCGCCGCTCGACATGCTGGCGGACCTCACCAACAACCCGCCCCCGCCGCCGAGCGCGGCCCGGACCGCCGTGCGGCGGGTCAAGATCTACGCGCCGATCCTCGTGCTGCTCGCGGTGGTCCTCGCCGTGGTCCAGCTCGTGCGCCCGCTGCCCGAGCCGACGCTGCGGATGACCGCGAAGACCTCGTACACCTTCGACGGCGCGGCCCCGTCCCTGCCGTGGCCGAAGGAGGGCCAGGCCTACGTGGCCGCGGCCGGCCTCGGCCCCGTCGGGACCTTCGGCGAGCAGAAGCCCGTCGCGATCGGCAGCGTCGCCAAGGCCATGACGGCCTACGTCATCCTCAAGGACTTCCCCATGAAGAAGGGGGAGAAGGGCCAGATGATCCCCGTCGACAAGACGGCGGTCGAGGAGGGCAAGAAGGACGGCGAGGGCGAGTCCACGGTCAACACGCTGAAGGAGGGCGACAAGCTCTCGCAGTACGACGCCCTCGCCGCGATCATGATCCCGTCCGCCAACAACGTCGCGCGGCTGCTCGCGCGCTGGGACGGCGGCCAGGAGGCGTTCGTCAAGAAGATGAACGACACCGCCAGGGAACTCGGCATGACCAACACGACGTACACGGACCCCTCGGGTCTGGACGCGACGACGGTCTCCACCGCCGAGGACCAGGTCAAGCTCGGCCTCAGGATCGTCGAGATGCCGGAGCTGATCGCGATCACCAAGATGGGCGAGTGGTACGACCCCTCGGGCAAGAAGTGGCGGAACTTCAACACCCTCATCCCGGGCAACAACTCGCTCGGCATCAAGACCGGCTCCACCACGAAGGCCGGCGGCAACCTGCTCTTCGCCGCCGAGCGGAAGGTCGGCAAGACCAACCAGCTGATCGTCGGCGCGGTCCTCGGCCAGCACGGCGTGCCGATCCTCGACACCGCGATCGCGGCGAGCAAGGAGGTCATGATCGCCACCCAGAAGGCGCTCACGGCCGCCCCCGTCGTCAAGAAGGGTGATGTCGTCGGCTACGTGGACGACGGGCTCGGCGGCCGCGTGCCGGTCGTGGCCACCGCCGACGTCGACGCCGTCGGCTGGCCGGCGCTCACCGTCAACGTCAAGATGGGTGACAGCGCCGCCAAGCTCCCGCAGACCGCCAGGGCGGGCTCGGAGATCGGCGTGCTGACCGTCGGCGAGGGCGCGAGCCAGGTCAAGGTGCCGGTGGCACTGCAGAGCGACCTCACCGCGCCCGGCATCGGAGAGAAGCTGACG
Source organism: Streptomyces sp. NBC_00435 (assembly GCF_036014235.1). Classification (GTDB taxonomy): domain Bacteria; phylum Actinomycetota; class Actinomycetes; order Streptomycetales; family Streptomycetaceae; genus Streptomyces. The sequence goes on along the minus strand of NZ_CP107924.1, from coordinate 3,680,226 downwards.
CGCGTCGGCTGACGCGCGTCGGCTGACGCCGCGTGCGGGCGTGGAGCGGTCCGGCGCCCCGGGGCAGCAACCCCGGGGCGCCGGACCGCGTCTACGGACCGAGGACGCACCGAGGGACCGGAGACTCATCGTGTTGGGGAGTACGTCGGCGTGACCATCGCTGAGCCGCAGGAACAGGACCGGGGCCGGGGCCGGAGCCGTGACGAGGCCCGCCTCCCCGGCCAGGACCGGCGCGTCGCCGGCCCGGGCGACGCGCCGGCCCCCGCCGGTCCGGTCCGCGGCGCCCTCGGCCTGGCGCGCCGCCACCCCGTGGCGGTGGCCGCCGCGCTGGCCGCGCTGCTCCACGTGCTCTGGTTCTTCGCCTTCGCCAACAGTGGCGGCGACCTCGCCGCGCAGGACGCCTGGGCCGAGTTCGTCGGCCGCCATCCCGACACGGCGTACAACCTCGCCTGGTACGGCGGCATGCACCCGGTCTCGTACAGCGTGGTCTCGCCGTACGTGATGCACGTGCTCGGTGTTCGGACCACGATGATGATCGCCGGTACGGTCTCGGCCGGACTGCTCGCGCTGATCCTGACCCGCTGCCGCGGCGCGGTGCGCGAGCCGTTGTGGCCCGCGCTGGCCGGGGTGTACGGGCTGCTGTGCAACGCCCTGTCGGGCCGCGTCACCTTCGGGCTCGGCGTGATGTTCGCGCTCGGAGCCGTCGCCACGGTCTTCTGCTGGCCCCGCAAATGGGCCGAGCGGCGGTGGGCGAAGGCCGCCGTCGCGGCCCCGCTCGCGGCCGTCGCCACCGCCTCCAGCCCCGTCGCCGGACTCTTCCTCGGGGTGATCGCGGCCGCGCTGTTCCTGAACCGGCGGCGCCCGGGGGCGTACGTGCTGGGCCTGGCGCCGGCGGCGGTGGTCGGGCTGTCGGCGTGGCTGTTCCCGTTCTCCGGGACCCAGCCGATGAAGGTGGCCTCGGCGGCGCTGCCGTTCGGGTGCGCGCTGGCCGCGCTGTTCCTCGTACCGAAGGGCTGGAGGACGGTCCGGACCGCGTCCGCGATATATGCCCTCGGAGTGGCGCTGACCTGGGCGATCGACTCTCAGGTCGGCTCGAACGTGACCCGGCTGGCCATGCTCTTCGGCGGGGCGGCGCTGCTGGCGGCGCTGCCGTACGAGTCCGCCCGCAAGGCGAACGGGGGGCGCACGCGGCGCTGGTACGGGCTGGTCCTCGCCCTCACCGGGGTGACCGCCTGGATCACGGTCAACAGCGTCACCGACATCGTCCGCACCACCCCGCTGGCCTCCTGGAGCCGGGAGCTGGCCCCCCTGGTGGACCAGCTCCAGAAGGCGGGCGCCGACCGCGGCCGTGTCGAGGTGGTCCCGGCCAGCAGCCACCGCGAGTCCTCCGCCTTCCCCGCTTACGTCAACCTCGCGCGCGGCTGGAACCGCCAGGCCGATCTGGAGCGGAACCCGGTCTTCTACGACGACACCCTGACGGCCGACACCTACCGCGAGTGGCTCGAGCGCTGGGCCGTGCACTACGTGGTGCTGCCCGCCGACAAACCCGACGAGGGAGGGAAGGACGAGGCGAAGCTGGTGCGCGAGGGGCTTCCGTACCTCCAGCAGGTGTGGGGCGACGCGAACTGGCAGCTCTTCAAGGTCGTGGACCCCACGGACCTGGTGGCGGGCCCCGCGACAGTGGTCCGGGCCAGCGCCGACCAGCTGGTCATCGACGTGAAGCAGGCCGGACGGGTACTGGTGCGGATCCCGCACTCGCCGTGGCTGGGCCTGCTGGACGGCGTGGGCAAGCCCGTGGCGCCGCCGCAGGAGACGGAGGCCTCGAAGGCCGCCGGGAAGGAGACGGGCGCCTCCACCGGGCCGAAGGAGAAGGCGAGGCCGAAGGTCTACGCGAACACGGCCGGATGCCTGTTCAAGGCGCCCCCGGACGGCACCGGGGACGTGTGGACCGAGCTGCTGGCCCCGACACCGGGGGAGTACCGGCTGGCGGCGAAGTACCAGCTGCCGCGGGGGACGCCGTGTCCGGAGGAACTGGTCTACGAGGTGCTGGGGCCGCCGGAGCGCCAGGCTCCGCCGAGGCCTTGATCCGCCCTTGATCCACCATTCTTTACGTCCAGTCCGGGTGCGTTGGCCCCTTTATGTGCATACCATCCCAGTAGTCCGATTGGGTGCCCCGAGTCTTTAGGGAGTGACGACGGGATGAGCAAAGAGCAGAAGCAGGACTTCCAGGCGGCTGTCGCGAAGGCGGTGGAGGCGACCCACCTGCCACGTGCCGCGCAGCAGGCGCACGGGTTCGAGGGTCCGGTCCGGAGCAAGGTCAAGGGCGGGGCGCACACGAAGGCCGAACTCAAGCGGGCCGGGACCCCGCAGGGTGACCGCATCGGGGAGCGCAGCCGAGGGCTCAGCTGAGGGGCGGAGCCCCGACCCCGGACATCGTCGTGAACGGCCCTCCCGGTTCGACCGGGAGGGCTTTCGTCGGGGCCCTCGTCGGGGCTTTCGCCTGAGCTCTCGCTCGGCCCTTAACGCCTTCGCGGGCCACTGTCCGGCCAGCCGTTACATGGCTTACGCATTACCAAAACATGACCCTCGTAACGTCTTGGCTGTCGCCAGGGCGAACCACCCGAATCGGGTGGACGGCCCGGACCCCACTCACCCGGCCCCTGTCGCCCCCGCCCACCGTGCCCGCCCGGAGTCGCACCATGTCCCGCCCCCCGCTGCCCCGCACCCGCTCCCTCCCCCTGGCGGTATCGCTCACGGCGCTCACCACCCTCACGGCCGCCACCCTGCTCACCGCGTGCGGGGTCGAGGGCGGCGGCGGCGCCAAGCTGGCCCCGGACCCCAAGGTGGGCAGCACGGCGTCCCCCGCTCCCGCGGGAGACGGCGCGCCCGCGCTCCCGAGGTCGAAGCCGACCGGCATGAAGATCGACGCGGCGGGCGTGGACGCGAAGAGGATGGTCGACCTCAAGGTGGACCCGGCGACCGGTGAGCTCGGTGTGCCGAGCGCCGACACCGACGCCGACACCCCCGGGTGGTGGACCGAGGGCGTCACCCCGGGCGAGAAGGGCGCGGCCGTCCTCGTCGCGCACTTCGACACGAAGTACGGGCCGGCGGTCATGAGGAACGTCAAGAAGATCAAGCTCGGCGACATGATCGAGGTGCCGCGCGAGGACGGGAGGACGGCGATGTTCAAGATCCGCGAGATCGAGGATGTGAACAAGAAGGACTTCCCGACGGACAAGGTCTACGGGGCCACGAACCGCCCGGAGCTGCGCCTGCTGACCTGCGGCGGCGAGCTGAAGGACGGCCACCGCACCAACAACGTCATCCTCTACGCAGACCTGGCGGCCTGACCCGCCACCACCACGTCTGTCCGTGCCTGTCGCTGTCAGGTCCGGATGTCAGCGGAACAGGTGCGGCACAGGGCGGACTTCCAACGGTTCGTCCGGCCGGTCAGCCCAGTGCGTGACGGCTGGTGCCGCTCCGTCCGCTCACGCATCGCGCACGCACTGGGCGGTGCCCGCCCGGGCATTGCAGATCAGACGCTCGTCCACGCGTCGAAGAAGGCCTCCCGCCTGGACGGATCGGCTGACTTGTGGTCCGCGTGCAGGACGCGCCAGGCGGTGAGTTCGAGGTCGCGGAGCCACAGCTCTCCGATGACCTGTGTTTTGAGGTCGGGGAGGTGGTCGGACTCGGCGAGTGCCTGGCCGATGACCTCTCCGGCCGCGATGCGCTGGGGCGGGGTCATCTCGTCGAAGGCCGAGAGGATCTGGCCGGCCAAGCCGGTGCCCTCTCCGGCCAGCGAACTCAGCACGCAAGCTTTGATGTTGGCGGGCAGCAGGTAGAGGGAGCCCGAGGACCTCCACAGTTCCGACCAGAAGTGCTCTCCGGATTCGGTGGGGGCGGGGAGGGCTGCCAGTAGGCCGAGGAGGTGTGCGGTGGCCGCGTATCCGTCGGAGTGCGCCGATGCGACGACGGCGATGTCCGCGACGCGCTCCAGGTCGATTTGGCCGGCTTCGAGGCGGGGGTCCAGTCCCAGCCGCTGTTCCAGCTGATGGGAGAGGGGGGCGGACGCGTGGGAGCGGAACTCGGGAAGCATCGGCGGTCCTTGGACGTAGGAGAGCGGAGAGGCCCGTTCGGAAGCCCAGATCGTTCCCCTGGCCCGCCGAATTACACGAGTTCCACAGCCCCAGTTGGAGGAAGGCTGCCAGGACCGCAACCAAGAGGCGGTCGAACCGGCCGCGCCGGCTCCACGCCCTGACCGTGGCAGCCTTCACCGCGCACTGCATCGCCGTCTTCCTCGCTGCCTACTGAGCGCGACGACGTGTCGATGCTTGCCGGCTCATTTGCGTGGGGGCCGGTGCGTCGCCGACCGGCTTCGGGTCAGGGCGCGGGCGGGCGGCCCAGGGAGACGTAGTAGTCGCCGACCGCGGACAGGTAGGCGTGGTCGGCTGTTTCGCTGTCGGTGGTGAACCGGGGCGCGGCTTTGATCTCTTCCTGCGTGGCCGAGACCTTCACCGCCCGCGCTGCCGTATCGATGTGGGTGATGGCGCCGGCCGGGATCAGGACGCTCCTGCCGAACACCCACACGCCGGTGTCGACGACCAGGTGCTGCATGCCCGGCTGGTCCTGCTGTCGGTCGACGTGCCCGATGACACCGTCAGCGGCTTCCACGGTGAATCCCGCCAGTGACTGCCCGGGCGTGTAGTCGCTGTCCTGCGCGTACATCCATACTCCGCTCACAGACCGTCTCCTCGTCCTCGCCGACCGGGCGTGGTGGCTCGGCGCCCCACCGGTTCTCGTCTGTCCGACCACATGCCCCGCTGTCTGCCGCGCAACCGGGGCCACGCGCCTGCGCACCTCCGTCACCCCGGGAACGGGCCAAGACCGGGAGCCCGCCGATGTCGGCGGGCACGATCCGCTCAGGCCGATGCCGATGGAGCGGAGGATTCGCCGACCCGGCGGTATTCGGCGTTGATGCGCTGGGCTTCTTCGAGCTGGTCCTCGAGGATGATGATGCGGCAGGCGGAGTCGATCGGGGTTCCGTGGTCGACGAGTTCGCGGGCGCGGGCGGCGATGCGCAGCTGGTAGCGGGAGTAGCGGCGGTGTCCGCCGTCCGAGCGGAGCGGGGTGATGAGGCGGGCCTCGCCCAGGGCGCGGAGGAAACCTTGGGTGGTGCCGAGCATCGCTGCGGCCCGGCCCATGGTGTAGGCGGGGTAGTCGTCGTCGTCGAGACGGCCGAACGAGTCGTCTGCTGTCATTGAACCTCTTTCTGGAACGCGTGGAGGGGCCCTGGTGCCTATGGCACCAGGGCCCCGAAGGAACTGCTACACCATCTGCCGGCCCTGATACTGCGCCGGCCTTCTGTTTCCGCTGACCCGACTCATGCGTGGCCGGGGTGCGGGGATCGCGGTTGCTTGACCGGAGACCACCTCACTGACGATGTCCTGCGGTACCCGGGCTTCCACCTGCCGGCCCGGGCGATCCTGATGGCGCTAAGCTCCTCCGTTCTTCCCTCGGTGATCAACTGCTTACCAAGCGGGGGACTACGTACTGCTGGTGATGCGTACTGCGGGTGATGCGTACTGCGAACCGCTTGTACTGCTCGCGACCCGACCTGGCGCCGCTTCGGCAGCCAGCCCCGTTACCTGTCCTGCGTCTGCTCTGGCTTGGAACCCCACTGCCGAACTTCCTGGTGGCCGCGCCTGCAATCGACGCCTTCACCAAGGTGCTGCTCGCTGACTTCACTGCTGGGTACTGCACCTACGAGAACTGCACTTACAGGTACTGCCACTGCGTCAACTGCGGTCCTGCTCGTGGTGGCCCCTGATCACTGCGGGCCACCCGGTCCAGTCGTCAGTCCCGTCGCCGTCCTGCAATAGCTCTGGCTTCGGAACTCCACCACCGCACCGTCCTGCGCACTGCAACTACGGGTACTGCGTGTACTACTGCCGGCAGTTCGTCTCTGCCAGGCCCTGCTGTCTCGCTGGGCTACGAGAGAAACCATAACCACGCCACGGCCCAATGTCTACTTCAGTCGCAATAGATTTTTGAGTGCGCGCCACGGAGGTAATCGGGTCCCGTCAGGTTGAACGGTCGTGGGTCAGGGAACAACGACCGGGCAGGCAAGGCCGGACACCGACAACAGACCCGGAGCGCGCGATGACCACGCTGAGCACCGAGTGCACAGCCCTCGCTTCTCCGTCCGCCGTCGCCGAGGCGCGCCAGGCCACCCGGACATTCCTCGGAGCCCTTGGTCCGTGGGGCATCGATCGGGATTGCGCCGACACCGTGGTCCTGGTCGTCTCGGAGCTCGTCACCAACGCCCTGCGTCACGGCGGCGGCGCCCGTATGCTCCGGCTGGCCGTGCACTCCGACATCATCGAGGTCGCCGTCGAGGACTCCAGTCCCCGCGCGCCGCGCATGCGTACCCCCGATCTCGTCGACGGCACCGGCGGGTTCGGCTGGCACATGGTCAACGACCTCGCCCACGCCACCATCGTCACGCCCACGCCCGAAGGCGGGAAAGCCGTACGAGCCCTCCTGCCCCGTCGGACCGGCGGATAGGCGCGGGCCTGCGGTTTTGGGCGGCGATCAGGGCGCTCATGCCAGGCAGCCCGGAGTGTGGTCCACCCATCTGCGTTTCCCTGTGGGTATGCGGAAGGGCCCGATCGGCGCGTGCCGGTCGGGCCCTCTTCGCTGTTCGGGTGGCGGCGTGCGCCGGCCCACCGGTCAGGCGGTCACGGGGGTGCCGAGCATCGCGGAGGCCCGTTGGAGCGGGCTGAGTACGCGTGTGGCCACGGTGGTTCGGGGAAGGCCGCCGCGGCAGGTGAAGCCGAGCTGGGTCATGGCGCGGAGGACCTCGCCGGCACTGAAGTCGCGGCGGTCCTGGCGGGTGATGACCTGGCCGACCTGCTTGACGGGGTAGGTGCGGCGGCCGATGATCACGGACTCGCCGAGGACCTCCTCCGGCTTGACGCCCTTCATGGACTCCAGGACGCCGCTCTTGGTCAGGTCGAACGGGAAGCGGGCGATGACACAGCGCATGATGCCTCACAGGGAGAAGAGGGGAAGGGGCCGGCCACGGTGAGGTGGTTCAGCGGGCGAGGGCGAGAACGCCCAGAGCGCTGCCCTGCTCGTCCACGACGGGCAAGGCAGTGAGCTTGCGATAGTGCATCGCGTGCTCGGCCTCGGCCATCGTGGTCATGGGCGAGGTGAACGGCCCACGATCACCGAGGACATCGCGCAGACGGAGCCGGTCGGTGTACGCCGCGCTCTCGCGGATGGCGCTGAGCCGCTCCCGGGTGATCAGCCCGGTACAGAGGCCGTCCTCGTCGCAGACGAGCAGATGATCCGTGCGGGAACTGGCCGTGACGGCCAGGGCCACCTCGACGGTCATGTCGTCACAGACCTGCGGACCGGCCGCCTCCATGGCGTCGTCCACCGTCCTGCGGACGAGGTCGGCATGCGCGGAGCGGGGCTGCATCTGGACCAGCGTCAAAATCTGCCTCCTGCAGAGATGGGTCAGTTTCCTGATCACGTAGTTCTCAGGCCGCCGCATCAAAGGCGGACTGCCGCGCGCTCGCGCGCCGGGCAGCCGAAGCAGGGCCGCGCCGGCCGCGGGAGGACGTGCTGCGCTTGGGCCGCTCGGAGACCGGCGCGGTGATGGTGACCGGGATGCCGGAAGGGGCCTGGGCGCCGGTGATCCGGTTCAGGGCCTCGTCGCCCGAGTGGACCTGGGTGGTCTGCGGGCTGATGCCGGCGGCCGTCATCAGGCGTGCCATCTCGCGGCGCTGGTTGGGGGTGACGAGGGTGACGACGCTTCCGGACTCGCCGGCGCGGGCGGTACGGCCGCCGCGGTGCAGGTAGTCCTTGGGGTCGGTCGGCGGGTCCACGTTGACGACGAGGTCGAGGTTGTCGACGTGGATGCCGCGGGCCGCGACGTTCGTCGCCACGAGGACGCTGACGTGCCCGCTCTTGAACTGGGTGAGGGTACGGGTGCGCTGGGGCTGGGACTTCCCGCCGTGCAGGGCCGCGGCGCGCACCCCGTTGCTCAGCAGGTGCTCGGTCAGCCTGTCCACGGCGTGCTTGGTGTCCAGGAACATGATCACGCGGCCCTCGCGGGCGGCGATCTCGGTCGTGGCGGCCTGCTTGTCGAAGTTCTGCACGTGCAGGACGTGGTGCTCCATCGTGGTGACCGCGCCCTGCGAGGGGTCGACGGAGTGGACGACGGGGTCGGTGAGGTAGCGGCGGACCAGGAGGTCGACGTTGCGGTCGAGGGTGGCGGAGAACAGCATCCGCTGGCCCTCGGGACGCACCTGGTCCAGCAGGGCGGTGACCTGGGGCATGAAGCCCATGTCGGCCATCTGGTCGGCTTCGTCGAGGACGGTGACGGCGACCTGGTTCAGGCGGCAGTCGCCGCGGTCGATGAGGTCCTTGAGCCGGCCGGGCGTGGCGACGACCACTTCGGCGCCGGCGCGCAGCGCAGCGGCCTGGCGGTAGATCGGCATGCCGCCGACCACGGTGGCCAGGCGCAGCTTGACCGCCCGCGCGTAGGGGGTGAGCGCGGCGGTGACCTGCTGGGCGAGCTCACGCGTGGGTACGAGGACCAGCGCGAGCGGCTGACCCGACTCGGCGCTCTGGCCGGCCGTACGGGCGAGCAGCGCGAGGCCGAAGGCGAGCGTCTTGCCCGAGCCGGTACGGCCGCGGCCGAGGACGTCGCGGCCCGCGAGGGTGTTGGGCAGCGTGGCGGCCTGGATCGGGAACGGCGTGGCCATGCCCTCACGGGTGAGCGTGGTGAGCAGCTGGGCCGGCATGGCAAGGTCGGCGAAGGCCTCGACGGCGGGCAGCGCGGGCGTGATCGTCTTCGGCGGCGCGAACTCGCCCTGGATCGCGGCGGGCCGACGACCGTAGCCGCCCGAGCGGCTCGGACCACCGGAGCGGCTCGGGGCTCCGGAACGGCTCGGGGTCGAGGAGGCGAAGCGGCTGCCCCGGCCCGAACCGGCGCCGGCGCCGAAAGCGGGGCCGCCGGTGCGGCTGCGGGTGCGTGAGGAGCGCTCGTTCGTACGTGTGGGGTTCATGCGGAACCTTCCTTGATGCGGCACGTATCAAGGAATTCCCGCAGCGTAGGAGCGGCGCAGGGAATTGCGAGAACGGGCCGAATTTGATGCGAAAGCGGATCTGGCGGACAGGGAATCTGTACGGGCTCAGACGCTGAAAAAAGGTGGCGCCATACGGGCGCGACAACCAAAAACAATCCACTCGGGTTCGGCTCCGAAAGGGCCGGTCGGCCGAGTGTCTCCATGATCGGTACCACGGGTGAATTCACCGCGGGAAATGCGTGCAGCTGGGGCCCGCACCCCGAGGGATGCGGGCCCCAGCTGCAGAACGCGTGTCAGCGTCAGGCGGGAACGATGTTCTCGGCCGTCGGGCCCTTCTGGCCCTGCGCGATGTCGAAGGTGACCTTCTGGCCCTCGTTCAGCTCGCGGAAGCCCTGGGCGGCGATGTTCGAGTAGTGGGCGAACACGTCAGCGCCGCCACCGTCCTGCTCGATGAAGCCGAAACCCTTTTCCGCGTTGAACCACTTGACGGTACCAGCAGCCATGTCATATCTCCTTTGGGGCAATACATCGGCGACTGCACTGTGCGGACGCCGTGTCGCCGCGATGATGCCCCGCCCGGTAAAAGACCGGGAAATACAAAGCGCTCCCAGTGGAACGAATTCCGGCTGGAGGCGCTTGAAGTTCTTGGGTACCAAAACTGCAACCGAGATCGACAGTAGCACGCTGCAGCGGACCGTGTGCGTTGAATATTTCCGTCAGCCGCGTTGCGGTAGAAACTCTCCCCACCGGATCCATTAAATCCTCAGTTCGCGGTGACAGATATTGATTCACCCCGACCGCAGCGTTTTTTGGTTGCTCGCCGCCGGCTGCAGGAGCCGGCGGCGAAGTCGGCTGGTTGGAGACGTGGAGGGGACAGGTTCCGACGCGGCGGACCGTTGGACGGTCCTCGCGGTGACGAAGTCCTGTACGGCAACGAACGCGGCTCGGGAGGGGCTCGACCACCGGCGCGACTGGCGGTTCGGAGGCCCGACAGCGGCCGCCCCAGCAGGCCCTGCAAGCGCACATCGCGCGCAGGCTTTGCCCGCCGGGGCGCGATGGAGAATAGAATTGACTTCTATGTCGAAGCCTGACGAGCTGCTCGTGAACGTCGCCGCCCTGGTGGAGTCCGGGCAGAGCAACCAGATGTCCCTGACCGTGGTCACCGGCGGTGCTGTCATCACCGGCCGGCTCGCCCCCGAAGCCGTGTGGAGAGAACGGGTGTCGGAGGTGCTGACGGATTCCGCCCGCCTGGGCGAGTTCTCCGCCATCTTCACTGCCACGCCACCCAAGGAGGGACCGCCCACACATCTGCACTTCCATGTGGCGCGGATCCTGCAGGGAACCGTGGGCATCCCGGAGACGGGCGGGATGTACCGCATCTCGATCAAGGACGTCAGCGCCTGGACCGTGGGCGACTTCAGCTACTCCGACCACTGACCCGCGACGACGGCGAGACCCGCCGCAGGACTGAGGGCCCGACCGGTGCATCGGGTCGGGCCCTCACCTCCGTATCGGAGCACCGGATCAGGCGGCGAGCTGGGGCTGGCGCAGTTCCGCCTGGCCGAAGAGGAGGGCGTAGCCGCCGGGGAGCAGGCGCAGGATGCGGGCGAGGAGGTCGGGCCCCGCGAGGCGGGCGACGACGCCGAGTACGGCGCCGGTGTCCCAGCGTGCGGTGGCGGGGGTGGTGCCGGTGCGGGTGGCCAAGTCCTTGACGAAGCCCCAGCCGGTGAGCTGTTCGGTGTCGGGGATCTGGGCGGTGAGGGTGAGGGCGGCCTCGACGGGCAGGCGCTGCGCGAGGTCGACGCGTTCGTCCCCGGTGACTTGCCGACCGAGGGCGGCCAAGACGGTGCGGACGGCTTCCTCGGCGCGGTCGCGGGTGGGGTACGCACCCTCGTAACGCACACGTTCCAGCATCTGCTCGAACGACATGGCGGGCTGGGCCGGGTTCGGTCGAGGCTGGTCGTACATGGCTGCGGTTGCCTTTCTCTTCGAGGGTTCGGGTCTGGGGCCGACTTCGCTCAAGTGGGCTGGGGGTGGCCGAAGAGGAGGTCGTAGCCGGGCGGGAGCTGGAGCAGGACTTCCCGGGTGAGGACGTCGCCCGCGGCTGCGGCCGCGGTGGACAGGACGGCGCCGATGTCCCACAGGGCCGTCTTCTCGGTGGCGCCCTCGATCCAGGCCGCGGTCGCGCGGACGAACCGTTCGGGCGAGAGGGGCTCGGTGGCCTGGAGGGGGTTGAGGAGGATCAGGGCGTAGGTCTCCGGCAGCCGGGCCGCGAGCTCGGCGCGCACGCTGCCGGCCAGATGGGCGCCGAGCAGTGCCAGGACGACGCGGGCAACGCGATCGGCTTCTTCCGTGCTTTCGTACTCGCCGCGTTCCTGGACGTGGGCCAGGAACGACTCCCTGCGCATCGACATCACGACACCTCCGTGAAGGGGTGAAGGGGCGAAAGGGGGGGCGGAGGGCGGGGTGCGGGGTGCCGGAGGGGGATCGACTCTCCCCGCCCTCCGCTGCCGGCTGGTGCGGGTGGGTTCAGCCGGAGATCTGCTTGCGGCCGGACTCGCCGCCGATGCTGATCTTGCGGGGCTTCGCGCGCTCGGCGATCGGGATCCGCAGGGTCAGGACACCCGCGTCGTAGTCGGCCTCGATGCGCTCGGTGTCCAAGGTGTCGGCCAGCATGATCTGGCGGGAGAAGACACCCAGGGGTCGCTCGGAGAGTTCCATCTGAACGTTGTCGGACTTGCCCGTGGGCCGGCGCTCGGCCTTCACGGTCAGCATGTTCCGCTCGACGTCGATGTCGATCGCGTCCGAGTCCACGCCGGGGAGGTCGAAGGCGATCACGTACTCGTCGCCCTGCCGGTAGGCGTCCATCGGCATGACCGACGGCTTCGACCACGTACCCGAGCCACCCGACAGCTGCTGGACGATCCGGTCCATCTCGCGGAACGGGTCAGTGCGCATCAACATCGCGAAACACCTCCAGTTGGTTCAGGCAGAAACTGCCAATGCGCTTCAACGTGCTCCCGTTGTAACATGTCATCGAAACGATGACAAGCAGTGAGTCATCTGGAGGATGACAGAGCGACGGAGAGTGTCATGAACGAGACCGCCGAGCCGACCGCACCCATCCCCTTCCTGGCCGCCGCCGCAGCCCTGGAGGCCATCGACCAGGCCGTCAAGGACGCGCAACAACCCTCCGCCAGAGGGGCAACGGCCGAAGCGACGCCCCCACCGGGCTCGGGCCCCCACCCGGCTCTGGCCGCACTACTGACGCTGCGCGAGGTCCGTGAGCAGCTCGCAGGCTGGGAGAGCGGACTGATCGAGACCGCCCGCGGGCACGGAGCGAGCTGGGCCGATCTCGCAGGACCCCTGGGGGTCGCCAGCCGTCAGGCCGCCGAACGCCGCTACCTGCGCCTGCGCCCCGGCACCGCCGGGAGCACCGGTGACCAGCGTGTCCAGGCCACCCGTGACACCCGCGCCGCCGACCGCACCGTGACCGCCTGGGCCCGCGACAACGCGGCCGACCTGCGACGGCTCGCCGGCCAGGTCACCTCCCTCACCGGTCTCCCCGCCGGCGCCGAGAGCGCGGTCGGCGACCTGAACCTGGCCCTCGCCGAGAACGACGCCGCGCGCCTCGTCCGCCCTCTGACCGACACCCGGCCCCACCTGCGACCCGAAGACGCCGACCTCGTCGAACGCATCGATGCTCTGACCCGACACACCGACCAGCTCCGCCAGGACACCCACGACCAGCGCAGCACGTGACCCGTTTTCCCCCGAACCGGCGGCTGACCAACACGCTTCGGGGGTGCGCCCGTAGATCGAAGGAGTGATCCACCATGGTCGAACGCTCTCCCCGGGAAGTCGGCGACAACGACATCGCCGTGGAGGTCCTGGACCATACGGTGGCGGTTCGGCCCGCTGGCGAGATCGACATGGAGAAGGCCCCCTCCCTGCGGTTCGCACTTGCCGAGGCCCTCACCCACGCCTCACCGGCCAAGGCGGTGGTCGTCGACTGCGGGGCCATCACCTTCTGCGACTCCTCCGCACTCAACGCACTCCTCGCCGCACGACGCGCGGCGCAAGAGACCGGCAGCGTCATCCGCCTGGCCGCCCCCAATCCCCAGCTCCAGCGCCTCCTGGAGATCACGGGCGCCCTGGCCCTCTTCCCCGTGGACCAGGACCCGCCGGCCGGCCGCCGTCCGAGCGGATGCCCAGACGGACGCCCTCAGTAGGCGGGCTGAGTGAGGGCATCTGAGAGACATCGTTTTCCTGCGAGTTGGGGCGCGCGGAGGCTCTGCGGCGCGGGTCATGCTGCGGTCACACCGCACCCGGGACCGGTGTGACGGGAGGGGCGTTGCTGGGGTGTGCCGAGCTGGTTTCCCCCGTGATACGGGGGCAGGCTAGGGAGTGCACCGGCCGGGCTGTGATCGTGCGAAGGGACCTGAGGATGATCCAGGCAGCGGACATTCGCGAGTGGCGTACCCACGACGTGGTCGACTCGGGCGGGCACAGGATCGGCGCGCTGGAGGCTGTCTACGTGGACACCAGCACGGACGAGCCGGCCATGGCCACCGTGCTGGTGGGGCTGCCCACCCGGCACCGGCTGGTCTTCGTTCCGCTGGGCGGCGCGATCGTCGGGCCGGGGTACGTCAAGGTCGACTACGACAAGGCGCTGGTGAAGAAGAGCCCTTCGATCGGTACGGACGACGTCCTGCCCGCCGGGGAAGAGGCGGGCATCTTCCAGCACTACGGCCTCACCTACCGGCCCGGTGCGGGCGGCGAGCGGCAGCTCGCCCGCCGCTGAGCCCCCGTTCGACCGAGGAGGTGTCCACGTCGTGAAGGTCTTCTTGATCCTGGTCATCGTGGCGATGGTGCTGGGCATCATCGGAGTTGCTGCCGAAGGCATGCTCTATTTGCTGTTCATCGGCATCCTGCTCTTCGTGGCGGCCCTGGTCCATCTGGGCATGCGCGGGCGTAGCTCCGGACGCCGACACATCCGCTGAGAAGGCCGGGTGACCTTCTGCATCCCTTCTGTGTTGCGTGGATGGCATCTTCGCCGAGCCGGACGGCCTCGGCTCGGTAGCCGAAGTCGACGCACTGCACTGCGAGGCCTCGCAGGGCCGTGACGGCCAGCTCGGGGTCGCAGGCTTCGGCGGGAATCCCGGAGCCCGCTGGCACGTCCGCTCACGCAAACGGCCCCGGACGCGGAGTCCGGGGCCGAATAGAGCGCCCTCCTGGGAAGAAATCCCAGGTCAGCGACTTGCGTGCTGTGCCCTCGGCAGGATTCGAACCTGCGACACCCGCTTTAGGAGAGCGGTGCTCTATCCCCTGAGCTACGAAGGCGGGCCTTGCGTGAAACGTGGCTGAATACTCTGCGTGAGAATCCGGCTCGCCTCGGCAAGGTCCTGGGCTGCCACAAGGGCAGCCCAGGGACAGGGTAGCGGATCAGTGGGGGGCTCTGCGGCTCAGTTCTTGGGGGACGGGGTGAGGCCTTCTGCGGTTTCGGCGTCCGCGTCAGAGTAGGTGGGGTCCTCTCGGTAGCGGGCCGCGCTGGTGGCGTTCTGGGCGAGGAGGAAGCCGAGGATGACCAGGGACTGGGCATCGGCGCCGAAGGCGATCATGCGGCGGTTCCAGAGGGAGCGGTCGAGCTGGGAGAAGCCGGACTCGGTGTCCTCGCGGCCGCCGTAGAGGTGTTGGTGGGTGGCGGTGTTGCCGGGGATCTGGAGGAGGTGCTCGGCGCGGTGGAAGCCGGTCTCGGCGTCGCTCTGGCCGTCTTCGCGTTCGCCGGGGGTGGTGGTGATGGAGACGGGCTCGCGGTGCTCGTGGGCGCCACGAGGGCAGGGGACGGCGATCAGGTGGTACCAGCGGTGGGTGTTCGGGCTGGCGCGGCGCTGAAGCTTGAGGATGGGCAGGGGCAGCAGTTTGGTGGTGCCGGTGTCGAGGAAGACGCGCTCGTGGGCGCGGCCTTGCTGTGACCAGAGCTCGTGGCGGCACAGGCCGTAGTCGAGGGTCCGCAGGTAGCGGGGTCGGGCGCCCTTGTGCTGCTTGTTGATGAGGAGGCGTCCGCGGCGGGCGATGACGTCACGGTGCATGCCGCGGAAGGCGCCGTCGTACAGGACACCGAGGCAGCCGTCCGCGGCGTCGAGGATGGCGCAGGCGAGTTCGAGGGCGACTGCCGCTTCGCCGCCCTCGGTGTTACGGGGGACGTGGGCGTAGCGCAGGAAGACGCGGCGGAAGTAGCCGCGGTGGCGGGTGGAGAAGACTACGAACTTGCTGCCCAGGACCAGGGCGGTGCCATCGTCGGTCCCAGACGACGGGTTCCCCTCGTCGTCCCTGTTCCCGCCGCCTTCCTTCTGCCAGGAGGAGGCGGGGTCGACGCGATGGCGGCGCCGTACTCCGTCCTTTTCGGTGTAGGGGACGGTGGCGAGGGTGGGTGATTTGGCGACGGTGCCGTCGCCGGCGATGAGCTGGTGGCGTTCGGGGCTGGACCAAGCGCGGCGCGCCTCGGGCGGCAGGAGACCCTGGCTCAGGGCCTGGGCAAGAGCGAGGTCGGCGAAGGTCTCCGAGAGCTCTTCGCGCCGGGGGATGAGCAGGGTCTTCTGGGCGTGCTGCCACTGGTGACGGGTGGGCCCCTGATCGGGAAGGCGGGCGGCCTCGTCGTGGCCGAGATGGCGGGCGACGCCCTGGCGAATCTGGTTCCAGACGTCCGCGTCGTTCAGCTCGGCGGCGCAGTAGCGGGCGGACCCGTGGATGCCGCGCAGGGCGAGGAAGAGGAGGTAGACGTACGGGGGGAACGCGGGCGGGCGGCCTCCGCGTCCGCTGCCGGGAGCGTCGAGGACGGAGGCGAGCCGGTAGATGTCCTCGAAGAAGGCGACGTCCTTGACGCGGCGGGAGACGGTGCGGATGTCGGTTTCGAGGGCCCGGCGTGCGGCCTTCTTGCGGATGGTGCGCGGGGCGGGGTCACCGAAGAGGTCATCGGGCATCGCGGCCGGCCTCCCTTTCTGCGGTCGGGGTCTGCCAGTGGTGCCCGATGAGGGCGGCGGTGCTGTCCAGAGAGGCCAGGCCGAGATGACGCGCGGCAGCCTCGATGCGGCCGGTGCGGGTGAAGGTCTCCCAGCCGGCGTACGCGGTCACGGAGGCAGGGCGCACGCTGCTGTCGGAGCCGAGCCCGATCCGTTTGAGGAGGTCCCGGAGCGCGACACACACCCTCGCCTGGACCTGCTCGTCGGAGCCTGCCTGGGCGGAGACCGCGAGGGGGCTGCGGCCGGCTGTGGCGGTGTTCTCCAAGTGCCGGATACGGGCGACGAGTACGCGCATGCCCCAGGCATCCAGAGGACACCATCGCGGCAGCGTCTTCGTCGAGCCGTGCATCCACACCCGGTGCCCGGTGACGTCGAGGTCGGCGGGGCGGATGTGCCCGATCTCTCCGCTGAATCCGCCGGCCAGGGCGAGGGCCGCCGCGGCGGCGTGCCGGGTGGGACGGTCGACGTACTCGGCAGCGCGGCGGATCGCGATGGCCTCGTCGTCGTTCAGCGGGCGGGTGCCGCCCTTCACCCGTGGCGGCAGTTCGATGCCCCAGGTCGGGTCGGTTTCGGTGAGGTGGAGCTCGCGGGCGGTGGTGAAGCACATCCGCAGGACGCTGCGCCGCAAGTAGCGGGTGGCGAGGGCGGCCGGTGCGACGTGTCCGTGCCGGGTGCGGCCGTGGGCATCGATGAATCCGGCTGCAACGGACTGGGCGATGCCGCCGAACTTCGAGACGCCGTGAGCGGCGGCGAAGTGCTCGAAGCGGTGGAGGAGCTGGACGAAGCGGCCGAAGGACTGCTTCGACATCTCACCCCTGACAACCAACTCCTCCCAGACGGCCAGGACCTGGGCGAAGCCGTCGGAGAGGGGGACCTCACCCGCCATGGGGTACCGCCTGAGCGGCGCATGGGACGGAAACTGGGGTTTCGGACACGAGGGGACCTCCACGCGGTTGGTGCGAACATGCACCACGGTGTGGAAGGGTCGGTCGGTCCGCAACAGGAGGGTGCCGTAGGAGTGACCGCTACGGCCGTGCGACTGACGAACTGATGCGCGGTCAGAGAGCTGGTCGTACTGGCTTGGTTTGCATGCGTACTGGTTCCTCTCGGTGGCCGGGTGTCATGCTGGTCGGCAAGGGGTGGATGGCGAGGGGATCGAACCCTCCGCGTGCGGGTCCAGAGTCCAGACGCGGACACCAGCCGCCACCCTGGAGGCGCCGGTCCGGCCGAGTGCCGGTCCGGCGCTTCCTTCAGGCGGCGGGCGAGTGGGCTCCGCGCAGGGTTTGCAGGACACCCTCCATGAAGGCGATGTAGCGAACGTCGGGCAGCTCCTGGATCTCGCGGAGGGTCAGGCCGAACAGGAAGGCAGGGTCGGGGTCTTCGGCTTCCGGCGCGGGTTCGTCTGCCCGTGGCGCGGAGCGTGGACCCGAGTGGGGCGGAGCCTGGCCGGGAAGGTGGATGTGCAGGCGGTCGTCACGCTCGACCACCAGGCCGATGACCAGCCACTCGACCAGGTACACGCCGCGCATGGGCGCACCGCGCAGGCCCGCTCGCAGAAACCGGGCCAGCTCCTCCTGAGGCAGCGCCCCGCCAGCCAGGTGGCGGGCGACGGCAGCGGCAGACCAGTGGGCCTGCATGAGTGGATGGAGCAGGAGGCGGGCCTGGGCGGAGTCACGCTGCCAGACTTCGGCGAAGACGCGTCCTTGATCGGTCAGCTCGTACCGGCCGCGCCCCGGCTCCGCCAGCCCGACCTCGGCCAGGAACCCCATGCAGTCGCTCACCGTGTCCAGGCTCCTGCCGGTACGCGCCGCCACGGTCGCCCGCCCGACCTCCTTGCCGTCGGCGCCCAGCTCGGCGAGAGTGAGAATGAGCTGGATCTGCTGGGCGGGACTCGTCCGGCCGCTGGGTAGGGTTCGACGGGGCGCCTGAGGGTCGTCGCCTTCGCGCTTTCCGCCCGAATGCGTCGGTCCGCCGCGAGTGGACCAGTCCGAACTGGAATCGGCGTGGGAAAAGAAGGACATGGTGAGCCCAATCCCGGCCGCTGGGGCCGAATTCTCGCAGGGCTCTCGCGTCATCGGGTGTCAGCCCCTAGAATGACGGAGATGCGTGCGCCAGAAGAACGCGCGTCCATGTGCCGCCGACTGGTTTCGACGCCTCGGCGGCACTCGCGCGTGTGAAGCCATATCAGAATTAACGCTCCCTCTACGCGTCACCTCCTCGGGCGCTGGGTGGAATCGCGTAGGTGCCCAGTCCGACGCGGATCAGGGCTCCTGTCCTCGTCAATCTGGTGAGTTCGGGCCCGACGCCAGTGAGCTTGATGTCGGGGCGCGTGGAGCTGAGGTGCTTGAGGATCTCCGTCCGCGTGACGTGTCCGCCGGCGTGAGCAAAGGCGAGCAATTCCTCGCCGAGCGTCCTGACCCCACGCTCGTGGGTGGACTTGCCTGATGGGGGTGTGTCGGCCTGCTCCTCGGAGCCGTGGGGCAACAGCTCCTCGGCCTCCTGAGCCACCCGCTGTGAGATCTCGGCGCGGGTGTCCGCCGACTCGAAGAGGGAGCGGGCGAGCGAAGCCTCCTGCTCTGCCCGCGCGAGGCGGTCCTTCGCTTCTGTGCGCCTGGACGCATCACTGGCGGCCAGGCGCCTCAGCTGTTCAAGGACGCCCTGTGCCCGGCGTGTGTGCATGAAACACCTCCCCGCAATTCTCCGAACCGGAATTCCTGTTGAGCGTAGCGACTGGCCTAAGAGGCCGGTAGGGCATGTCCGCAATTGCCTTCCCTGAAGCTGCAGCACAAGATATGAAAAATAATCGAACGAGACCTGGAATGTATGGCCTGCGCTTCGCTGAGGCGCGATGTTTCACAAAAGCGCCACCACTCTGGCCTGCGCATTCTTCTCGGCCCCTCAGCTACCCAGAGTCAGTGAGGCAAGCACGCTCGGGGTGGGGGCGCACGGGAGTGAATTGGGGAGGCGGCGCCCCTCGTGCGGGGGTGGCTGCGTGTCGACGGCTGCGGCGGGTCACGCTTCGCTCCGACTGCCTGATCTTGCGAAGTGTTCACGCCCCTGCGTGCCGTCGTGTCTGTGGGCGCCGAACGTGAAAGATTCATTTCGCTGCATGTATGCACCGGTCGTGACTGAATCCACCACGCGGAGAAGGGAACACCAATGGGTGCATGGGATGATCCAGGCATGCCCCGGAGCAGTAACGACAAGGTACCCAGCGCGTATGTGGCTGACGGCACCTGGCCTCACGCCGCTCTCGCCCCCGATGCGCCCGTCAGTGCCCACTTCGCACAGGCCCTGGCCCGCAACCTCGAGCGCGGGCTCGCATCGAGTGGGCAGAGTCTGCGAACTCTGGCGGAAACCACGGGGATCAACCACACGACGATCGGTCGCGTCCTCGGCGGCAAAGTACTGCCGGACATCGGCACCCTGGCACGCCTGGAGGTCGCCCTCGGCTTCCAGATCTGGCCCGGGCTCGCAGCCCTGCCGGCCAGCCCTCCGGCGGAGTAGGCCCGACCGGGCGGTCACCCGCCCGGCCCGCCATGGATGCGGGGCGCCGCGCTCGGTTCTACGCTCGCGATTATGTGCATGTATGCCCCGAGGGTGCGGCCTGACGTGTTCCTTGTGTGCTTCGATCAGCGCCACCGAGTGGCCCTGTTCCGGGCCGGGACGCCAGGCGCTGATGGCCGCTGGAGTCTCCCCGCAGAACGGCGATCCGAAGGGGAGCCTCATGTTGGGGCGGCCCATCGCCTGGCTGCGGTGATGGCGCCGGCCGGTGGGCTTCGGTTGGGGAGCCTGACGGGCAGGTTCAAAGCCGCCGCGGGCGCAGTGGGCACTGGCGCTCATCGAAGTGAGGCCCGGATCTTCACCGGGCATGTCGGCCCCGGGGTCCCGCTTGCGCATGTCCAGGGCGACGCGGAGTTGCGCTGGGTTCCGTACAGGCAAGTTCCCCTGCAAGTAGGGCACGTGGGCGTTCCGGACCTGGGGCTGTTCCTCGAGGGCTATGTGCAGGGGTGGATCCCGGATGGCTGGATCACCCTGTGCTGAATGGACGCGCTTGATGGTGCCGATGCCGGGAGCCGGCTGCGCAGTTGAGTTACGAGCGGTGCTGAATCTCCGTCTGGGTGCTGCCCGCCTTGGAGGTACCGAGCGCGAGGCAGGCAGCCACGACCGAGAGTGAGGCCAGGGCCGCGAAGAGGTGGGGATAGCCGCCGAGAGGGCCCGCGAGGGCGGCCCCGGCCCAGGGGGCCAGTGCTCCCGCGATGTGGGCCGGGGCACCGAGGAGGCCGGAGAGGCGGCCGTAGTGGGTGGTGCCCCAGCGGTCGGCTACAGCGGTGGCCTGGAGCAGGGTCAGGTTGCCGCGTACGACACCTGCGATGACCGCGAGGGTGATCAGAAGGGGCATCGGGCCGGGGACGAGGGCGAAGGCCGCGCTCGTCGCGCCGCCCAGAGCGATCAGGACGACCGTGCGGGTGGTGACCGAGGTGCGGGTGGACAGGCCGGCGTACAAGGTGCGGCCGAGGGTCTGGCCGGCGCCGCCGAGTCCCAGTGCCCAGGCGGCGGTTGTCGCGCTGGCGCCGCGTTCGGTGAGGAGCGGGATGACGCCCATGACGACGGCGTACATCGCGAAGCCGGAGAGGGTGAAGGCGACGGCCAGGAGCAGGAAGGGCCGGCTTCGGGCGACCGGCGTGCGGTCGGTTGAGGGTGGGGAAGGCGGTGCCGGGGGCCAGGGGGCACGTAGGGCGAGGGCGTGGGCGGGGATGGTGACGGCGGCGAGGATCAGGGCAAGGGCGACGTAGGTGGCCCGCCAGCTGAGGTGTTCGGCGAGGGCGGCGGTCAGTGGCGCGAAGACGGTTGAGGCGAGCCCGCCGGCGAGGGTGACGATGGTCAGGGCGCGGATGCGGTCGGGGCCCCACCAGCGGGTGAGGGCGGCGAAGGCGGGCGGGTAGAAGGTGGCGGCCATGGTCAGACCTGCCAGGACCCAGCCCAGGGTGAACACGGCCAGGTTGGGGGCGGTCGCGATGACGAGGAGGGCGAGGGTGCCTAGGACGGAGCCCGCGGTCATCACCGCGCGCGGCCCTCGGCGGTCGAGGATCCGGCCGATGGGGATGCCTGCGAGGGCCGAGACGAGGAGTGCGAGGGAGAAGGCGGCTGTCGCGGCGTTGGTGGACCAGCCGGTGTCGGCCGTCAGGCGCGGGAGCAGGACGGGGAAGGCGTAGTAGACGATGCCCCAGCTGGTGATCTGTGTGGCGCACAGGGCGGGCAGGGCGGCGCGCGGCCGCGACCGGACCCCCGTCCCGGTCGCGGCCGCGTCGGCCTGGGTGTGTGGCACGGGGGTCAGCAGCCGCCGGAGGAGGCGGGGGCGCCGATCGTGAGGGTGGCCGGGGTGGCGCAGCAGCCTCCGCCGCTGGTCTCTTCGGCTGCGGTGGGCTGGTCGAAGAGGCCGGCTCCGCCGCAGACTCCGGTTTCGGGGAGGGTGAGTTCGACGCGTTCGGCGGCTTCGTGGTCGCCGGCGAGGTGGGCGGCGATGGAGCGGACCTGCTCGTAGCCGGTCATGGCGAGGAAGGTCGGGGCGCGGCCGTAGGACTTCATGCCGACGAGGTAGACGTCCTTCTCCGGGTGGGAGAGCTCCTTCACGCCGTGGGGGTAGACCGTGCCGCAGGAGTGCTGGTTCGGGTCGATCAGCGGGGCGAGTTCGGTCGGGGCTTGGAGGCGTTCGTCGAGGGCGAGGCGCAGTTCGTTCAGGAAGGTGAGGTCGGGGCGCAGGCCGGTGAGGACGATGACCTCGTCGACCGGGTCGAGGCGGCGTCCGTCTTCCGCTACGAGGATCAGCCGGTCGGCGCTCTTCTCGACCGCGGAGGTGCGGAAGCCGGTCACCGCGTCGGCGTGGCCTTCGTCGACGGCGGCCTTGGCGGCGAGGCCGAGGGCGCCGCGGGCGGGGAGTTGGTCGGCGCTGCCGCCGCCGAACGTGGAGCCGCCGATGCCGCGACGGAGGATCCAGACGGAGTGGGTGCCGGAGGCCTCCTTGGAGAGGTCGGCCAGGTAGGCGAGGGCGGTGAAGGCGGAGGCGCCGGAGCCGATGACGGCGGTGCGCTTGCCGGCGTAGCGGGCGCGGACGGCCGGGTCCTTGAGGTCGGGGATCCGGTACGAGATCCGGTCGGCGGCGGCCTTCTCGCCGAGGGCGGGCAGTCCGTCGCCGCCGATGGGGCTGGGGGTGGACCAGGTGCCGGAGGCGTCGATGACGGCGCGGGCGGTGAGGCGCTCCTCGGTGCCGTCGGCGTTCAGGACGCTGACGGTGAAGGGCTGGGCCTCACGGTCGGCGTCGACGATGCGGTCGCGGCCGAGGCGGGAGACGCCGGTCACCGTGGAGCCGCAGCGGACCTTGTCGCCGAGGACGTCGGCGAGCGGCTGGAGGTACTGCTCCGCCCAGTCCGCGCCAGAGGGGTAAGTCGCACGGTCGGGGGCGGCCCAGCCGGTGGGCGCGAGGAGCTTCTCGGCGGCCGGGTCCACGAGCTCGGACCAGGTGGAGAAGAGACGTACGTGACCCCATGCGCGGACTGCGGCGCCGGCGGCGGGTCCGGCTTCCAGGACCAGGGGCTCGATGTCGCGCTCGACGAGGTGGGAAGCCGCGGCGAGGCCGGCGGGGCCGGCACCGATCACGATGACGGGCAGGGATTCAGTGGATGCGCTCACGACAGGCTCCCGGTTTGATTCGATGAACGTCGATGTCCAGCCGAGGTCAGCATCCCACCGTGGATCGACATACGTCAACATAGACATCTGTCGAATTTGGAGGGAGGATTGGCTCATGACTTCCACGAAGCTGCTGCCGATGCTCGAAGACGAAGTCTCGGCGCCCTGCTGCCCGCCGCTGACCGAGCGCCCGCTGACGGCTGAAGAGGCCGAGCGGACTGCATCGATGTTCAAGGCCCTCGGTGACCCGGTGCGCCTACGACTCTTCTCGGCGATCGCCTCGCACGAGGGCGGGGAGGCGTGCGTCTGCGACATCTCTGATGTGGGCGTCTCTCAGCCGACGGTGTCCCACCATCTGAAGAAGCTCCGGGAGGCGGGCCTGCTGTCCTCGGAGCGCCGTGGCACCTGGGTCTACTACCGGGTGGAGCCGTCCGTCGTCGCTGCGATGAGTCAGATGCTGGGCCGCTCCGCCTGACCTGCTTGGCCGCGCCCCGCGCCCGTGCCCCGCGCCTAAGGGTTGGCCTTCCAGGCGTCTCAGTCATCGACTATCGTCGATTACCGATGAATGAGGCGACGAGAGCCGGTCAAGGGCTGAGCCCCGAGGATGCGCAGACGTACGCCGGGTGGTTCAGGGCCCTGGCGGACCCCATGCGCGTACGACTGCTGAACCTGCTGGCGGAGGAGCGGCGCCCGCTGACGGTCGGGGAGATCACCGAGCGACTGCCCATCGGTCAGTCGACCGTGTCCCACCACCTCAAACTGCTCGCCGAAGTGCGCTTCGTGCTGCCCGAGCGGCAGGGCGCTTCCGTCAGGTACGAGGTCAACGCCGCGTGCCTGGAATGCTTCCCGGCAGCCGTGTCGGCGATCCTCGGGCGGCAGCCGTGAACATCGTTCCCATGACGCGGGATCACGCCGGCCGGGTCCTGGAGATCTACCAGGCCGGGATCGACGAGGGCAACGCCACCTTCGAGACCGAGGCCCCCAACTGGGACGTGTTCGACGCGGCGAAGCTGCCCGAGCACCGCTTCGCCGCTTTCGGCACCGACGGCAACCTGCTCGGCTGGGTCGCCGCCTCCAAGGTGTCCGACCGCTGCGCGTACGCGGGGGTCGTCGAGCATTCCGTCTACGTACATCCCGACGCCCGGGGCCGCGGCGTCGCCCGTGCCCTGCTCGATGCCCTGATCGCATCGACCGAGGCGGCGGGCATCTGGACGATCCAGTCCGGGATCTTCCCGGAGAACACCGCGAGCCTGGCCCTGCACCAGCGGGCCGGCTTCCGGGTCATCGGAACCCGCGCGCGCATTGGCCGTCACCGTGGCGTGTGGCGCGACGTCGTTCTGTTGGAACGCCGCAGTCCCAAGATCGACTGACAGTCGTTCGCACTGCTTCCCTGCCACCTTCCGGGCCTTTGGAGTGAAGGAACCTGGCCGCCGCCCCACCACGCGGTGAGCAGTGCCGAGCGGTACTCGGAGTTCCCGACGAATCCGGGATGAGGGCCCGGTTCCTTCCCCTGAAGCTGGGGCCGGCCCATGGCGGGCTGGGCTGGACTCCGGGCAGGATGCCCAAAATGAGCACCGATCAGCATCTCGCCCCGTTCCGTTCGACGCATTCGACGCCCTTGGTGTTCGGCGCTGGGGCGGCCATCGGCATCCTCGGCGGGATGATCGGCCTCGGTGGAGCCGAATTCCGCCTGCCGCTGCTGATCGGGCTCTTCGGATTCGCCGCGCTCTCCGCGGTCATCCTGAACAAGGCGATGAGCCTGGTCGTGGTCTTGGTCGCCCTCCCTGCCCGTATGGCCGCGGTGCCCGCCTCTGAAGTCGCCGTGCATTGGCCCGTCGCCGCCAACCTGCTGGCCGGAAGCCTGCTGGGTGCGTGGGCCGGAGCGTCGTGGGCGGTGCGGATGCGCAGCTCCACCCTCTACAAGGTGCTGGCGGCCCTGATGGTCCTCATGGCCGCAGCCCTGGTGGCGACGCACGCCACCACTCTGGGATCACTCGCGCTTCCCTGGGCGGCACAGGTGCCGATCGGGGTGGTAGCCGGCTTCGGCATCGGAGTGGTCGCGGCGATCATGGGAGTGGCCGGCGGCGAGCTGCTGATCCCGACGATCGTGCTGCTGTTCGGGCTGGACATCAAGACGGCGGGAAGCATGTCCCTGCTGGTGTCACTCCCGACCATGCTGGTGGCCTTCGCCCGCTACAGCCGCGACGGCAGCTTCGCCGTACTCGGCGCCAACCGGCGGTTCACCGTGGTCATGGTCGCCGGCTCCATCACCGGCGCGGTCCTGGGCGGGTTGCTGCTCGGCGTGTTCTCTGACCTGGTACTCATCCCCGCGCTGGCCGTGATCCTGCTCGTCTCCGCGGTCAAGCTCGCACGCCACGCGTGAGTGCTCGGGGTATCTCGCCCCCTCTGCTCTCCGCCCTGGTGGCCGTGCCGCCCCGGCGGTGCAATTCGCCCCCTGATTGGGCCCGAAGGTGCCCAGTCGCAGCGATGGTCGAGCGTTCGCAATGGAGGTTGGGGAGGCGGACTCGTTCTCATCGAAGCGCGCAAGGCTGCCGCATCCTCAGGCGGGTCCTGATCGTTCCCCCGTCATGAAGAAGATCATGCTCGCGGTACTGCCCGCCCTCGCTCTGTCCCTCGCGGCTCCCGTGGCGCACGCCGACAACGACTCCAACTTCGGGGGTGGCGTGAACGCGGCGAACAACTGGAACTTCACGGCCGACGCCGTCTGCATGCAGGAGGTCGCCGTCGTGCCGGTCCTCGGCGACTGGGTCGGTGATCACGCAAACAACTGCTCGAACGGCAACGTGATCGACCACTCCGGCAGGTGACGGGCCTGCCTCTCATCGAGAACGCCAGGCCCGAAGGCAGCTGACGGATCTCCGGCACGCCTCACGGGCGGAGGCACGAGAGCAGGAACGCCCGACCGGTGCTCCGGCCAGGACTTCCTGCTCTCTGCGGTGCCGCGCGTCAGCGGCGACCCAGCAGCTCGGCGATCTCGCGGGCCGCGTCGCGCGCCGTTCGGCCCACGCCGATGAGGGTGGCGGAGGCGGGCCCCGTCCAGTCGCCGTAGCCGAGGAAGTGGATGCGCGGGTCGGCCACCGCGCGCGTGCCCTCGGTGGGGATGCGGCCGCCCTCGGTGCGCAGGGCCAGCGGGGACAGGTGCGAGAGCGCGGGCCGGAAGCCGGTGCACCAGATGATCGCGTCACAGGGCCAGGTGCTGCCGTCGGGCCAGCGGGCTCCGTCGGCCGTCAGGCTGTCGAACATCCTGTGGTCGGGGATGAGGCCGGCGTCGCGGGCGGCTCGTACGGGCGGGACGGCGACGATGTCGCCGAGGTCCGAGATGCGCGGGCCGCCGGACTGGACGCGCTGCGTGGCCAGTGTGAAGAGGGCGCTGCCGTCGATCTCGTCCGGGAGGTAGCGGGCGGGCCGCTGGGTGACCCAGCGGACGGTGGCGTGCGGGGCGAGGTCGGCTGCGACCTGGGCGCCGGAGTTGCCGCCGCCTACCACGAGGACGCGCTGTCCCGCGTAGTCCCAGGGGCTGCGGTAGTCCACCGTGTGGTGCTGGCGTCCCTGGAAGTGCTCGCGCCCGGGGACGGCGGGCAGGAAGGGACGCCACCAGGTGCCGGTCGCGTTGATCACGGCGCGGGCCGTGAAGGCGCCGGAGTCGGTCTCCACCCGGAGGAACGGGGCCTGGTCGCGGAGGGCCTCGACGCGGACACCGCGCTGGATGGGGAGTTCGTACCGCTTCTCGTAGTCGGCGAGGTACTCCAGCAGGTGGGAGACGTCGGGGAACGCCTTCCCGGCCTGCGGCGGCATGAGCCGGCCGGGCAGGGAGGAGTAGGCCGCCGGGGAGAACAGGTGGAGCGAGTCCCAGCCGTGCTGCCAGGCCCCGCCGGGGGAACTCTGCGCATCGAGGATGGTGAAGTCGATGCCTGCTCTGCGCAGGTAGTAGCCGGCGGCGAGCCCTGCTTGGCCGCCGCCGACCACCACCACGTCCGTGTGCCGGGTCATGCGGTGGGCTGCTCGCTGCCGGTCTTGCCGCGCATGAAGATGACCGCGACCAGGGCCAGACCCACGACCGCACCTACGAGCTGCACGCCGACGAATGCCGGGACCGAGGCGGGGGCGATGCCCGCGAAGGTGTCGGTGAAGGCCCGGCCGATGGTGACGGCCGGGTTGGCGAAGGAGGTGGAGGAGGTGAACCAGTACGCGGCGCCGATGTACGAGGCGACGGCGACGGGTGCGAAGCGCAGCCGGTCCGTCCGCGCCAGGCCGAAGATCAGCAGGATCAGCCCGGCGGTGGCGACGAGTTCGCCGAGGAGGAGGTTACCGGCGGAGCGGTCGTGGGTGGACCATTTCACCAGCGGCTCGCCGAACATCGCGTCGGCCAGGATCGCCCCCGCGATGGCGCCGACGATCTGCGAGGGCACGTAGACAGCCAGCTCGCGCGCCGTCACCCCCGCGCCGCCTCGGCGGGCGGTCCACCACTCGGCCAGGGTGACGACCGGGTTGAAGTGGGCGCCGGAGACCGGGCCGAGGAGGGCGATCAGGACGCCGAGGCCGAAGACCGTGGCAGTCGAGTTGGCCAGGAGCTGGAGCGCCACGTCCTGGGTGAGCTGCGTGGCCTGGATCCCCGAGCCGACGACGATTGCGACGAGGGCTGCGGAGCCCACCAGTTCGGCGGCGGCGCGGGCGATCAGCGGGGTGCGGGGCGGGGTCGCGCCGGGTGCGGGCTGGGGCTCGTCACCAGGTATGGCGTTGGTGGCGGGCTCGGGGGCGGTCACGGCAGGTTCTCCTCGGGCAGGTGAGGCAGAGCGGCGAGCGGGGACGGCTACGGGCAGGACCGCTTGAAGTTCGATTCGGCGGTGAGGCGCGCCGTGGACGCGAGGGCGGAGAACTGACCCGCGAGCGCTTCGATGACATCCGGGCGCAGGCGGTAGTAGGTGAACCTTCCGCAGGGCTCCGTCTCCACGACCCCGGCCTCGCGCAGCACCTTGAGGTGGTTGGAGAGGTTCGTCTGCTTGGCGCCCGTCTCCTCGACCAAGTGCGTGGTGCAGAGCGTCTCGCGGGCGAGGAGGGTCACGATCTGGAGCCTGAGCGGATCGGCCAGAACCCGGAGCAGATCAGTGTCGACTGACGTCATCATGGACTGATACTGTCACATCACCCAGGGCTGATACCAGTCCGGGCTGAGTCATTGCCGCCCCGGCGCGATGGTCGGCCCCGTTGACCCTGCCGATGAAGGAAGAACCGATGTCCTCCACGCCGCTCGCGTCCGTGTTGTTCGTCTGCATCCACAATGCGGGCCGCTCGCAGATGGCCGCCGGCTTCCTGCGTCACCTCGCGGGCGACCGGGTCGAGGTCCGCTCCGCGGGCTCGGTCCCCGGGGACCAGATCAACCCTTCCGCGGTGGCCGCCATGGCGGAGCTGGGCATCGACATCTCCGACCAGAAGCCGAAGGTGCTGACCCCCGAGGCCGCCAAGGCCTCCGACTACATCATCACGATGGGCTGCGGCGACGCCTGCCCGTACTTCCCCGGCAAGACCTACCTCGACTGGCAGCTCGAAGACCCGGCCGGCCAGGGCGTCGAGTCCGTACGCCCCATCCGGGACGAGATCAAGGGCCTCATCGAGGGCCTGATCGCAGAGATCGACACCAAGAACACGCCGAACACGCAGAAGCAGGAGAGCTGACCGCATCATGACGACCAACCCGACAGACGCGCAGGACGACGTGCGCGAGGTCATCATCATCGGCTCCGGCCCGGCCGGATACACGGCAGCGCTCTACACCGCCCGTGCCCAGCTGAAGCCGCTGCTGTTCGGCAGCTCCATATTCGTCGGCGGCTCGCTCACCACGACCACCGAGGTCGAGAACTTCCCCGGCTTCCCCACCGGCATCGACGGCCCGGACCTCATGGACAACATGCGGGCCCAGGCGGAGAAGTTCGGCGCCGAGATGATCGACGACGACATCGTGTCGGTGGACCTGAGCGGCGACATCAAGCTGCTGACGGACTCCGAGGGCACGGTCCACCGCGCGAAGACCGTGATCATCGCGACCGGCTCCGGCTACCGCAAGCTCGGCTTGCCGAACGAAGACGCGCTCTCCGGGCGCGGAGTGTCCTGGTGCGCCACCTGCGACGGGTTCTTCTTCCGCGACCGCGACATCGTCGTGGTCGGCGGCGGCGACACCGCGATGGAGGAAGCCACCTTCCTGACCCGCTTCGCCCGCTCGGTCACCATCGTCCACCGCCGCTCCACCCTGCGCGCCTCCAAGGCCATGCAGGACCGGGCGTTCTCCGACGACAAGATCTCCTTCGCCTTCGACAGCGAGGTCGCCGAGATCAAGGAGACCGGCGGGATGCTCTCTGGCGTCGTCCTCCGTGACGTCCTGACCGGCAAGACGCGCGACCTGGACGTGACGGGCCTGTTCGTCGCCATCGGCCACGACCCGCGTACGGAACTCTTCGCCGACCAGCTCGAACTGGACTCCGAGGGCTACCTCAAGACCCAGGCGCCGACGACCCGTACGAGCATCCCCGGCGTCTTCGGCGCGGGAGACGTGGTGGACCACATCTACCGCCAGGCCATCACCGCGGCCGGCTCCGGCTGCGCGGCCGCGCTGGACGCTGAGCGGTACCTCGCGGCCCTCGGGGACTCGGTCCACGCGGCTGACGCGGACCTCGTACCGGCAGGCTGAGCACAGACGCCGGGCCCGGTCCGTCGTGATTGCGACACGATGGACCGGGCCCGGTTCTCGTTTCCTGCTGCGGTGCTTCGTGCTCAGGCGGCTGCCACAGGAGCAGAGCACGTCAGGGTTTCCGGCAGCTCCAGCCGGACCGTGCGGTCGCAGAGCCGCTCCACCTGCGCCGGGTCGTGCGAGACGAGAAGGACCGTGCGGTTGCCACGGAGGGCTGCCACCGACTCCTCGACCGTGTCCCGGCTCCGCTCGTCCAGGGCGCTGGTGGGCTCGTCCAGCAGCAGCGCAGCCGGTTCCAGTGCCAGGGCGCGGGCCAGGCACAGCCGCTGGCGCTGGCCGTTGGAGAGCGACTGGGCAGGAGTGTCCAGCCGGTTGCAGACCTCGTTCCACAGGCCCGCTTCCTTCAGGGCCTGTTCCACCCGGTCGTTCAGTTCTGTCCGGGAGGCGCGCACCAAGTGCCGCAGCCCGAAGAGGGCGTTGTCCAGAATGCTTCCGCCGAAGACGACGGGCGTCTGCGGCACCAGTACGACGGTGCTCCGCAGGCCGGAGTCGCCCTTGCCGTGCCGGAAGGGGCGGCCCAATACCTCCAGGTGGCCGTCGCGGACGAGGCCGTGCGGCAGCAGGTCGACCAGGGCGCGCAGCACCGTCGACTTGCCGGCGCCGGAAGGGCCGCACAGTCCCGTGGTGGAGCCCTGCTCCAGGTCGAAGGTGACCGGACCCACCAGGGTCTTCTTGCCGTCGAGGACCCGCAGGTCGCGGACGGATATCACGTGGTCCATCGTCGTGCTCCTTCGAAGCGGTTGCGCAGGGCCACCGCCAGGCTGAGAAGTACTGCGGTGATCAGGACCAGGACCAGGGCGCTGCCCCACGCCTGCGTGATCGCCTCGGGGGCGCCGGAGTCCTGGGACAGGGTGAAGATGTGGGTCGGCAGCGCCTGCACCGGGGCGTTGACGATCCCGGTCGGCAGGGCGGGCGCTCCGAAGAACACGGTGGCGGTGAAGATCAGCGGAGCCGTCTCGCCCGCCGCGCGGGCCAGGCCGAGCAGCAGGCCCGTGAGGGTGGCCGGCCAGGTGTACGGGATGACCACGGAGCGGATGTACTGGGCGCGGGTCAGGCCGAGGGCCAGAGCACTCTCGGTGATTTCGGGCGGCATGCTGCGGATGCGTCCCGCCGTGGTGAGGGCGATGACCGGGACGACCACGGGCACCAGCACGATGGCCCCGGCCAGCCAGGACCGGCCCCAGCCCATGGCGGACGAGAACAGGACGTAGCCGGCGAGGCCGAGCAGGATGGTGGGGGTTCCGCCGATGGCCACGGTGAGGGTCTCCAGCACGCGTGCCGTCTTCCCCGTGGCCCGGGTGCCGATCAGGACGCCCGCCGCGTAGCCGAGGGGCAGGGCGATCAGGGCCGTGGTCGCCAGGAGCAGGAGCGTGCCGAGGATCTGGTCGCGCACTCCGCCGCCGGCAGCGCCCGTGGACGGGGAGAACCAGAAGGCCGGGTTGAGCGCGGAGCCGCCCCGGGTCAGGAGGATGCCGAGCATTCCGAGGAGCAGGGCTCCCGGCAGCGCCAGCGCCGCCATCCGCAGCGCCGTCGTGAGGCGGTCGCGCGGGATGCGCATGCGGGCGGCGGCCCGGTGTCCGCGCAGGCCGCGCTTCGCGGGACGGTTCGACGACTTGCGGGTGCCCCACACGGTCGCCGCGGCCACCAGGAGTAGCAGGATGATGCCCAGGGCGCACAGCGCCGCGAAGTAGGGGCCGGAGGTGCCGGCGAGCATCGGCTCGGGGCCGGCCAGCTTGGTGGTCAGGGTCTGGCCGGGGCGGACCAGGGAGGAGAAGAACACTCCGGGCGCCCCCGGGAGCCTTCCGTCGGCGCGGCCGATGACCATGAAGACCGCGATGGCCTCGCCGAGTCCGCGGGCCAGGCCGAGCAGGACGCCGGCGCGCATGCCCGCGCGGGCCTGGGGCAGGAGGACCGACCGTACGACCTCTCGGCGGGTCAGGCCGAGGGAGTACGCGGCCTCCCGGTAGCGGGCGGGGACGGCCGACAGGGCGTCGACGCTGACCGCGACGATCGTCGGCATGATCATCACGGCGAGGACGATGCCCGCGGCGAGCAGGCTGTCGCCGCCCGGTACGCCGCCCAGCATCGAGACGAACGGCCGGATCACCATGATGCCGATGAGGCCGTAGACGATGGAGGGGACCGCCGCCAGCAGCTCGACGCTCAGCCGCAGGGGCCGGGCGAAGCGGGGCGGGAGGTACTCCGACAGGGCGATGGCCGCCGACCAGCCGACCGGAACGGCCAGCAGCAGCGCCAGGACGCACACGACGGCCGAGCCGTAGATCATCGCCAGGGCACCGAAGGCGCCGTTGACCGGGCTCCACGACGGGTCGGAGACCAGGTTCAGCCAGTCGACGTCACCGCTCGCGATGCCGGTGCCGAGGTACCCGATCAGCACCGCGAGGACGAGGACCACCGAGAACATTCCGGTGTACACCCATCCCCACACCCACCGGGCCCGCCGCGGGCGGCCGCCCTGGACGGGCGGCCGCGACGCGGTGGGGCCTGGCGTGCTGGGTCCGGACGCCTCGACCGGGCGCTCCAGAGTGACGCTCACGGTCAGAGACCCATCTGCTGACGCGTCAGGTAGCCGTGGACCGGAAGCAGCTTCTGGCCCTCGGGCGAGAGCAGGTAGTCGATGTACTGCTTGACGGCGCCCTTCGGCTGACCGTCGGTGATCATGAAGAGCGGGCGGGTCATCGGGTACTTGGAGGACGCGACGTTCTCCAGGGTCGGCGCGACGCCGTCCAGGGGCACGGCCACCAGGCCGTCACGGCCCTCGATGAAGCCGGTCGACAGAGGAGCGATGGAACCCCGGGTGGACTCCAGCTTGTTACGGGTCTCCAGGTTGCCGCCGACCACGGCGTAGTTCGCGGACTGCGGCGGCAGCGGGGGCTTGCCCTTGCCGTAAACGAACTTGTCGAGCACCTCGCGGGTACCGCGACCGGGCTCCTTGTCGTAGACGAAGACGTTCAGGTCCGGGCCGCCGACCTGCTTCCAGTTGGTGATGGTGCCCTCGAAGAGGCCCTTCACCTGCTCCTTGGTGAGGTTCTTGACGCCGCCGTCGGCGACCTCCTTGGTGATGATGATGCCGACCGCGTCCGCGCCGATCTGGGTGGGCACGAAGTCGGTGTTGGGGTACGTCTTGCGGTCCTCGTCGGACAGCGGCTTGGAGCTCAGCGCCACCTGGATCTGCTTCGAGCCGAGCTGGGAGATGCCGCCGGCGGAACCGCCCTGGGTGGCGACTGTGATCTTCAGGCCCTGGCCCTTGAGGGCCTCGGCGGCGTCCGACGCGACCGGGGCGACGGTGGTGGATCCGCTGGCCTGCACCGCGGAGGAGCTGGCCTGGGCGGAACCGGCGCAGCCCGTGAGCACGACACCGAGGAGCAGTGCGGCGGACGAGGCGAGGCCGGCCTGCTTCTGCTTTCTGGTGAGGAGGGACGGGGCGCGGTGGAGTGTGGTGGTCATGGCAGACATGGCGGTGCCTTTGCTGGTGAACGGTGGGTGGATTGAGGGTGGATGGAGGGCGGACCACCACCCTGACGATCAGGAGTCTGATCGGTGGGAGAGCGTGGGTGAAGAGGTTCCGTGTGGCATGAACCGCGTGCGGCACCCACCTGCCGGGCGGGGGTCGCCGGGTGGTCGGGGCCCGGTTGAATGACGGCCCAACAATGGGTGAACAGAACGATCTTCGACGTGGGCGTTCAGCTGGTGGACGTAGGCTGACCTGTATGTCCGTAGAACAGGCGACTGAGCAGCCCCCTCGGCTCCTGGCCTTCATCGACGAGGATCCGACGTGCGGGCCGCCCCTCGAAGTCGAGCCGCTGCCCAGAGAGCGGGCGGAGGTCCTCGCCAGGACCCTCAAGGGCCTGTCCGATCCGACCCGTCTGCAGATTCTCAGCGTCCTGCTGGCCGCTCCGGACGGCGAGGCGTGCGTCTGTGACCTGACGCCGCTGCTGGGTCTGGCCCAGTCCACGGTCAGTCAGCACATGAAGGTCCTCTCCGACGCCGGCCTGGTCACGCGCAGGAAGCGTGGCACTTGGGCCTGGTACGCGGTCGCGCCCGAGCGGCGTGAGGTGCTCAACTCCCTCATCTGGGGCGTCCAGGAGCAGTAGACGCGGGGCCGGGAGGGGTCGGCGCGGAGCCGACGACCCCTCCCGTTGCGCGTCAGCGGGGAGCGTCAGGCGGCGACGACCGCGCGGGCGGCCACCTCGGCCGTGAACGCCTTGATCAGCGGGTGCACGTTCCCCGGGCCCGAGACCAGCTCCGGCTGGAAGAGCGTGCCGATGAAGAACGGGTGGCCGGGAACCTCGGCTGCCCGGGGCGCGCCTTCGGTGTCCCAGCCGCTGAACAGTACGCCCGCGTCGGCCAGTCGTTCGACGAAGTCGGAGTTCAGCCCGTACTTGCAGTGGTACGTCTCGGTGGTCAGCTCGGCGTCGTCGTAGACGGCGGCCAGCCGGCTGCCGGCCGTGAGCAGCAGCGGGGCCTGCTCGCCCGCGAGGCAGCAGGTGAGCGGCACGATGAGCGGGGTCGGCGCCTCGGGGTCGTACTGCACGTCGTCCGCGTCCGTGAGACCGACGACGGTACGGGCGTACTCGATCAGCGCGTGCTGGAAGCCGCCGCAGGTGCCCAGGTAGGGGATGCCGTTCTCGCGGGCGTGCCGGACGGCGGAGAGCACGCCGTCCTTGTTCTCGTACGGGGAACCGGGCACGACCCAGATGCCCTGGAAGCCCTCCAGGGACTCGGGTCCGGTGATGGTCTCGCTGGGCACCCACTCCGTGTCCACGTCGAGCTCGTGGCGGAAGCTGTCGAGGCGGGCGTGGGCGGGGGACTTGCCGTGGTCGCCGATCAGCGCGATGCGCGGGCGGGGGCCGGTGGCGGTGGTCATGCGGGCTGCTCCTGTGCGGGGTCGGTGAGAGGGAGTTCGTCGGTGATCCGGCCGAGGCGGACGTGGCCGTGCGGGGCGAGGCGCGCGACGAGCAGGCCGTCCCGCTCGCTGGTGGTGGATGCCCCGCCGAGGAAGAGCAGCGGGCCGCGGCCGCCCGGCAGCAGTGCCTCGGGGTGGAGCTCCTGGTCGGCGTCGGTCGCGTTGCGCACGGTCAGGACGTGCACCCGGCCGGCGGTGTCGCTGGCGATGTACGCCTCCAGAGCCGGGCTGCCGGCGTCGACGGTGCGTACGTCCGCGTCGTCGGCGAAGGCGGGGGCGAAGGCGGCCCCGCCCGGGGTCGGGTGGCTGAGGGCGGCGGTTACGGTCACAGCAGACTCCGGCCGGTCATGGCCGGGCCGTTCGGGCGGCCCAGCAGGTGGAGAACGGTGGGTGCGATGTCGGCGAGGCTGCCGCCGTCGGTAAGGCGCTCGCCGAGCAGCTGGCCGGGCGCCGGGACCACGACGGCCGGCACCGGGTTGGTGGTGTGGCCGCCGTACGGGCGCGGGGATCCGTCGCGACCGGGCTTCGACATGCGCTCGGCATTGCCGTGGTCCCCGACGAGCAGGACCCAACGTCCGGTCGCCGCAGCCGCGGTGAGGATCCT
Organism: Streptomyces sp. NBC_00435; assembly: GCF_036014235.1. Classification (GTDB taxonomy): domain Bacteria; phylum Actinomycetota; class Actinomycetes; order Streptomycetales; family Streptomycetaceae; genus Streptomyces. Next base: position 3,645,122 of record NZ_CP107924.1, on the reverse strand, counting down.
CTCGACCTCGCGGTCGGTGTGCTCGGCGGCCTTGACGGTCGCGTCGTGGTCGCCGGTGTGGCCGACCACGTCGATGTTGGCCAGGTTGGCGATGACCAGGGCCACGTCGTCACGCCGGGCGGCGGCGGCGATGGCTTCGGTGACCTGTGCCAGGTTCATCTCGGGCCGGGCCACGTAGTCGGGAGCGGTGTCCGCGGTGATGCGGACGTGCTCCTCGACATCGCGGACCCGGTCGTCGCGGCCGTTGACGTAGTAGGTGACGTGCTCGAACTTCTCCTGCTCGGCGATGCGCACCGAGCGCAGGCCGTGGGATTCGAGTACGTCGGCCAGCCCGCCGGAGGCGTCCGCCCGGCCGACCAGGGCGGGGATGTCCGCCTTGGTGTCGTACTGGGTCAGGGACAGGACATCGACGTCCGAGTCGGTCAGGACCCCGACGAGGTCGTCGGCGAGCTGCTGGATGCGGTCGCTGCGGAAGTTGGTGAACAGGACGGTGTCGCCGTCGCGGACGGTGGCGAGCGGCTCGCCATCGGCGCTGGTGAGGACGGTGGGGGTGACCCACACGTCCCCGTTCTCGGCTCCGGCCAGCACCTGCCCGTAGTCGCGGGCGGTGGCGCCCTTGCCGTCGGCGATGGCCTCGCTGACCTTCGCGGTCAGCTCCAGGTCACCGCTCTTGTCGAGGCCGTAGCCCCGCCCGGAGACGGTGGCCAGGGCGCCGATGCCGGTCGAGGCGAAGAACTCCTCGACGCGGGCCAGGTAGTCGCCGGCGGTGTGGTCGGCGACGTCGCGGCCGTCGGTGATGGCGTGCACCCACACGTGCTTCACACCGCGGGACGCCGCGATGGACAGGAGCGCGTGGAGGTGGTCGACGTGGGAGTGGATCATCCCGTCGGAGACCTGGCCGACCAGGTGGAGCGCGCCGCCGTTCCCGGCGAGCCGGTCGAGGGCTTCGGTCAGACGGGGGTTGTCGCCGAGCTCGCCGCCGTCGATCTGCCGCTGGACCAGGACGCTGTCGTAGTCGAGCGGGCGGCCGGCACCGATGACCATGTGGCCGATCTCGGAGTTCCCGACCGTGCCGGGCAGCAGCCCGACGTGTTCGCCGGAGGCTTCCACGACGGTGGAGGTGTGCTTCGCGGCGATGGCGTCGAGCACGGGGGTGTCGGCGTTGGTGAGGGCGTTGGCGGGCCCGGGGGCGGCGTGGCCCCAGCCGTCGAGGACGAGCAGGATGCCGGGGGTGCCGTTCGTGGCGTGGTCGACGGTCATCGCAGGGTGTCCAGGGTGTTCCAGAAGGCCGGGAAGGACTTGGCGACGCAGCCGGGGTCGTTGATGACGACGCCGGGGGTGCGCAGGCCGATGATCGCGAAGGTCATGGCGATGCGGTGGTCGTCGTAGGTGTCGATGACCGCGCCGTGCGGGGTGCCGCCGTGGATGGTCATGGCGTCGTCGTACTCGTCGACGGTGATGCCCATCTTGCGCAGCTCGGTGGTGACGGCCGCGATGCGGTCGCACTCCTTGACGCGCAGGCTGGCGATGTTGGTGATGTGGGTCTTGCCCTGCGCGAAGGCCGCGACCGCCGCGAGGGAGGGGACGACGTCGGGCATGGCGTCCATGTCGACCTCGATGCCGTGCAGTTCGCCGCCCTTGACGGTGACGGAGTTCTCGGTGATCTCCACGTGGGCGCCCATCCGGCCCAGGACCTCGGCGAGGCCGACGTCGCCCTGGTGGGAGGTGGAGCCGATGCCGGGGATGGTGACCCGGCCGCCGAGGATCGCGGCGGCGGCGATGAAGTACGACAGGCCCGACGCGTCGGGCTCGACGACCGCGTGGCCGCCCTTGAAGGACTGGCCGGCCGCGACCTTGAAGCTGCGGTAGCCGTCGCGCTCGACGGTGATGCCGTGCTCGGCGAGGGTGGCCAGCGTCATCTCGACGTACGGCTTGGAGACGAGCTCGTCGACGATCTCGATCTCGGTGTCCTGCTGGGCGAGGACCGAGCTGATCAGGATCGAGGAGGTGTACTGGGAGGAGATGGCGCCGGAGATCTTCGTCTTGCCACCGACGAAGTTGCCGCCCGTGACCTGGATCGGCGGGGAGCCGTTGCCGCGGACCGCGACCGCTTCGACGCCGAGGGCCGGGAGGGCGGCGAGCAGGTCACCGAACGGGCGCTCCTGCATGCGGGAGTTGCCGGTGATGGTGGTGATGCCCTCGGCGAGGCCCGCCATGGAGATCAGGAAGCGCAGCGGCGTGCCGGCGCCGCCGACGAAGATGTCGTCCTCGGGGGCGTTCATCGGCTTGCCGGTGGGCGTCAGGGTGAAGCGGTAGTTGTCGTGGTCGACCTCGACGGCGACGTGCCCGAAGGAGGCGACGGCGTTCGCGAAGTAGATGGTGTCGTCGGAGACGAGGGCGCCGTCGATCACGCCGGTCTTTCCGTCGAGGGCGGCCAGGGCCGCGATGGCGATCTGCCGGTTGGTGTAGCTCTTCGAGCCGAGGACGCGCACCTCGTGGTCGATCGAGTCGATGGTCTCGATGGCGAGCTGTTCGGCCTTCAGACGGGGGTCGTTGAGAGCGCTCATGGGGTGGGACTCCTGATGCTGGGGTGTGATCTGAGTCACGCGAGTACGGTGCCCGAGCCGGGCATGGCGTCGGGAAGCTGAGGGGTGACGGCAATTCGCCATTGCGCCAGGGTGGGGCTGGAATTCAATGCACGGCGGCAAATCTCGGCGGCTGCGGACAATGCGCCGTCGAGGCTGCTCGTGCGGTGGAAGAACGTCAGCTCGATGCGTCCGGAAGTCGTCTTCGCGTGGACGTGTTCGAGGTCGTCACCCGGCATTGCGGCGGCCCACACGATGTCGGTGACGATGGCCGATTCCAGCTTCGCGGCCTCGGCTTCCCGGGCGGCGACGAGCGTGGCGGTGGCCATGAACATGGGCCCTCCAGGCCGGGCGGTAAGTCCTGGTACAGACCACACGTGCTGGTCGGCCTCGGCCTGCGTGACGGCGCTGTAGTGGTCCGTGTGGCGGCACTTGGGGCCGCAGCCGTGCCCGCCGGCGGGAGAGAAGCCCAGCATGACCGCAGCCGCTCTGTTCATCAGGCGCAGGGCTCTCCGCGCAGCAGGCATGACTGTCCTCCGTGTGTGGGGGGTGGATTTCGTTTCGGGGCGGGGGCGTTCTCGACGCGCTGCGGATTCCGTTTCCGAGGACTTCCGCTGCCCTGTGATCACTAGTTTGCTGAGCATTCCGAGGGGGCGGAAGGCTTACCCGCTGGCATGAAGTGCGACCGGCATGCACCTGCCTGAAACTGGCCGGAATCCCGGCCTTCGGGGACGCGAATGGCGCCTGTGAGGGTGCTCAGTCTGCGGACATCCCTTGTCGGGCAGATCCCTGACCTGCCAAGATCGGCCTCCGCCGATGGAGTTGAGGGATCGTCTCGACATCTGAGACGTCAAGCGGGGGGTCGCTGTGCTGGCGAGTTTGGGACTGGATACCGAGGCCGAGTCGATCTACCGGCTGATGCTCACCCAGCAGGACTGGGGTGTTGCGGAAATCGCAGTCCACTTGGCCTGTCCGGAAGAGTCCGTGCGGGGCGGCTTGGACCGGCTGGCCGAACTGAACCTGCTACGACGCTCCGTACAGGCACCCGGCGGACTCAGACCCGTCAGCCCGGACCTCGGGTTCCAGCTTCTGCTCCAGCGCCAGCAGGCCCATCTGCTCGCGCAGCAGCAGCAGTTCGCCGAAAGCCAGGCTGCCATCAGCAAGCTCCTGGGCGAGTACTCGGAGCTGCGGACCGGTGAGCGGCACGGTGTCGAGTACCTCCAGGGGATCGACGCCATCCAGGCTCGCCTCGAAGAGCTCGCCCACCGCTCCACGAGCGAGTGCCTGTCCTTCATGCCCGGCGGTGCGCAGTCCCCTGCCAGCCTGGACGCCAGCCGGCCGCTCGATGAGGACCTGATGCGCCGGGGCGTGCGGGTCCTGACCGTCTACCTGGACAGCGTCCGCAACGACACCCCCACGATCGAGTACGCCCAGTGGCTCCACGACAACGGCGGCGAAGTCCGCACCGTGCCGGCGCTGCCCCTGCGCATGGTGCTCTTCGACCGCGAAGTGGCCCTGCTGCCGGTGGACCCGAACAACACCAAGAAGGGCGCGGTCCAGCTGACCGGCCCCGGAGTCCTGACCGCGCTGGCCTCCCTCTTCGAGCAGGTGTGGACCGGCGCCGCACCGATCGGCAGCGCCCGAGACCGCGACGAGGCGGGACTGACAGCGCAGGAGCGTGAGCTGCTGCGCCAGCTCACGCAGGGCGCCACCGACGAGATCGCCGCCAAGAAGCTGGGCATCGGCCTGCGCACTGCCCGCCGCATGATGTCGGAGATGATGGCCCGCCTCGGCGCCCGCAGCCGCTTCGAGGCCGGGGTCCTGGCGACGAAGGCAGGCTGGACCGACTGAGACTCCCTCCCCTCGCGCGCAAACACCCCCTTCGGCAGCGCGAGCAAGGCCCGGTGGACGACGCCTCCGTCGTCCCCCGGGCCTTGTGGGGTGTACTTCGCGGCTACAGGCCGAGGCAGGAAACCAGGGGAACCGGCCGCGTTGCCAAGCCGTGGCGGGCTGCTCGCAGCTGGACGCACCGATGGTCCGGTGGGCAGAAAGCGCCCACCGGACCATCGGTGTAGTGATCCAGAAGTGGAGTTGACGGTCAGCCGCAGCAGCCGCCCTCCGGCTGGAGGGGCTGGATCGGCTCGTAGGCGGAGCCGCCGAGCAGCTTGGCCTTCAGGCGGCCGATCGCCGTGGTCGGCTCCTCCTCCGTGGTGGCACCCAGCGCCTCGCGGCGGGCCGCACCGAAGGCGGCGTGCAGCTTCGCAACCTCGGGGCGCAGCGCCGTGTCGGTGACGAGGATCGCCGAGCGGATCTGGTGCGGCTTGAAGCCGCGCAGCCGCTTGGCCTCGTCCGCGCCCGGACCGGCCTCGATGGAGGTGACGCCCTCGGCGTACGCGTCGCGCAGCGGGCGGTCCAGGACGATCTCGAAGTAGATGCCGCTGCGCTCGCCGAGCGCCTCGTAGTCGAAGCCGGCCCACTTCACGAACAGCCGCTTGCCCTGGCGGACGGTCACCGAGACCGCGGCGGCCACGTCGTCCTTGTAGGCGAGGTAGGCACGCACGTCGGCGCCGCCCTCGACGAGTGCGCTGAGCAGGGCGCCGATGTGCGCCTCGTCCTCGCCGCCGCCGTACTTCTGCCGGTTCTGCGTGATCAGCTCGGAGATCCGGCCGACCAGCGGACGCAGCTCCTCGCCGTCCAAGCGCTCGATGCGGGTGCCCGAGTTCGCCGCGCGGTCGCGGTCCTCCTTCACACGGCGCCGCTTGCGGGCCGGGAGGGAGGCGAGGTACGCGTCGTAGCTGTCGTGCTGGAGGTCGAGCAGGTTGTTCTCGCCGTGGAAGGCGATGTCGCCGCCGTACGCCTGGAGGGCGAGCGCGAGGACCTCGCTGTACGGGCTGTCGTGCAGCCAGGGCGCGACGATGGACCGTACGCCGGCCTCGGCGGCGGCCGGGACGATGCGGTCGATCAGGTCCGCGACCAGCAGCGGGTCCTCGACGGAGGCGGAGGCCTCGGAGCGGTAGCCGAGCGGGGAGCCGAGGAGCAGGGCGGGGAAGAAGGCCTCGGTGCCGAGCGCCTCGACCGTGTCGTTGGTGGTGTCGCAGCAGGATGTGGCCGAGCAGCAGGCGACGGCGCCGTTCTTCGGCTGCCAGCCCAGGTAGGTGCGCGGGTCGGCGTCGACGATCGGGTCGGCGTCGAAGAGGAAGCCGGGCAGGAAGGCGAGCTCGCCCTCGCCGCGGTCGGCCACGGTGTACCAGGGCTTGGCACCGTCGAGGCTGGCCTCGGTGGCCTTGAGCCAGTGCGGCAGGACGTACGGGGCCGGGTCGGTGACCTGCGGGACGCTGCCACCGAGGGCGGCGACGGCGTCGTCGAGCGTGAGGCCGGTCCGTACGTCGGCCGGGTCCTCCTGCTCGGCGCTGCTCGTGCCGCAGCAGGAGACGGGCTCGGGCTTGGCGGGGCCGCAGCAGCCGGAAGCGGCCTCGGGCTCCGGCTCGGGGGCCGGACCGCAGCAGCCGGAGGGCTCCTCAGCCTTGGTGGCCTCAGGCGCTACGACGGCTTCGGTGGCCTCGGGGGCCGAGCAGCAGCCGGTGGCGGGCTCGTCCAGCACCACGAGCACCGGGACCGGCTCCTCAGTGGTGGTGCTGCAGCAAGTGGTGCTCATCTGTTCTTCTCCTCGGGTGGGGGCGGCTCTGGGGTGTGGGCCGGGTCAACGGGGTTCGGTACGGATGCGGGTGCGGGCCGGGGATCAGTCCCAGCCGGCGCCGTTGGTGGAGGGGTTGATGGGGGCGGAGTCCCAGCCGGCGCCGTCCGTGGTCACCGGAGCGGTGTCCCAGCCGGCTCCGGCCAGGGTCACGGGGGCGGCGTCCCAGCCGGCGCCGGTCGGGGCGGTGTCCCAGCCGGCACCCGCCAGGGAGGCGAGCTGTGCGGAGGAGGAGCCGAGTCCGATCACGGCAACCAGGACGGTGGCGGCAAGGCTCATCGAGGTACGCGAAACAGACATGGCTATCCCCTTGGACGTGGCGTTGGCTTTTTGGCGACCGGCGGCCAGCGGCCTGCTGGCCGGTTCCCGCGGTCCCGGGGGCTTGTCGCCCTCCCGGTGTTCATGAGTCTGGCCGAGGTCACCCAGGGTGCGGAAGGGATCACTGCTGGCAGGAAGCGCGCCCGGCACCCTCATGCCTGAACACGTCGAAAGGGCCGGCTGTCCGCGCGTGGCGCGAAGACAACCAGCCCTTGGCTCAAACGAGTTGGGTCAGGCGGTGAGCAGCTCCGGCGAGGGGTCCAGGGCCTGGCACAGCACGGTCATGCTGCCGGTCGCGATCCGGTAGTACGTCTGGCGTCCGCGGCGCTCACGCTCCAGGAAGCCCGCCTCAAAGAGCACCTTCAGGTGGTGCGTGACCGTCGGCTGGGTCAGTCCCAGCGGCTCGGTGAGGTCGCAGGTGCACGCCTCCCCGTTCGGCTGGGTGCGGATCAGCCCGAGCAGGCGCAGTCGGGTCGAGTCGGCGACGACCTTCAGTGCGGCCGCGAGGTCGTCGGCCGCCTCAAGGGTGAGCGGACCGGCGAGCACGGGGGAGCAGCAGAGCTCCGAGATGGGCGTAGGCATACCCGATCCAACGATGGCCATCTATGGATTGTTCCCCGAACGCATTGACAGTCATCTATGGGTCCGGCAGAGTTCAACCCATCGACAGCCGTCTATGAGTTGAGTTGGAGCTCTCCGTGTTCGACACCATCCTTGATGTCCTGGGCCGCACGGCCCAGGACGTTGGCCACTCGCTCTCCGCGAACTGGCCCTTCCTGCTGATCAGCGTCGTCGTGGCCTCGGCCATACCGGTGTACGTCGGTGCGGAGCGACTCTCCTCCTGGCTGCGGCGCAAGACCCTCTGGGCGGTCATCGGGGCCGTCGTCCTCGCGACGCTCACCCCGTTCTGCTCCTGCGGAACCACGGCGGTCGTCCTGGGCGCCCTCGCCTCCAGCGTCCCGTGGGCGCCGGTCGTCACCTTCATGGTCGCCTCGCCGCTGACGAGCCCGGAGGAGCTCGTGTACTCCATAGGTCTCTTCGGCCCCGACTTCGCCTTGACCTTCTTCATCGCGGCGATCGTCCTCGGCTTCTTCGCCGGTGCCGTGACCTGGCTCATCGAGAAGACCGGCTGGCTCGACGGTCAGGCCCGCCTGACCTCCACCGAGGCGGAGAAGAAGGCCGAGGAGAGCTGCTGCAGCAGTGACGATGCGGAAGAGGGCCTCTCGGGTGGCGGCGGCGTGAGCGCCCCGGCCGGCTCCGGCGGTGGAGGCCTGGCCCGCACGGCCCTGCTGAACCGCCCCATCGCCCCGGCGCCGGCCCCCGCGCCGGTCGAGACCAGCCTGGTCAAGCGCTGGAAGCTCGACGAGTTCGGCAACGAGCTCATGATCACCAGCAAGCGCCTTGCGCTCTACTTCCTGGGTTTCGCGACGCTCGGCTTCCTGATCATCAACTCGATCCCGACCCGCTACCTCACCGAGTACCTCGGCGGCGACAACTGGTACTCCGTCCCGCTCGCCGCGCTGATCGGCATCCCGGTCTACCTGAACTCTGACGGCTCCCTGCCGCTGATCGCCTCCCTGATGAAGGGCGGCATGGGCCCCGGCCCGGCGATCGCCTTCCTGATGACCGGCGCGGGCACCAGCGTCGGCGCCATCAGCGGCATGCTCCTCATCGCCCGCTGGCGCGTGGTGGCCCTGGTCGTCGGCATCCTCTTCACCGGCGCCGTGATCCTCGGCTACACGTCTCCCCTGTGGCTCTGACCCTCCTGCTGGTCTGAGCGCCACCGCACGAACGCACCAACGCACCAACACGTAAGACGGCAACGGCCCGCCCCCTGCTCCGGGGCGGGCCGCAGCCGTATGTGGGGACAGGCGCCCTCAGCAGACCGGGCTGACCGTGGCCTTCATGGCGGCCAGCTGAGCTATCAGCGCATCCAAACGGTCCGAACGCACCTGGTAGTAGACCTCGTTCGCCCGCCGCTCGGAGGACAGCACGCCCGCCTCGCGCAGCTTCTTCAGGTGATGGCTGATGGTCGGACCGGAGACGGAGAACTCCGAAGCGATCTCTCCCATGCAGACCTCGCCGGCCGGGCAGCAGGCCACGATGCTCGCGATCCGCAGCCGCACCGGATCAGCCAGGGCCTTGAACGCGGCCGCCAGGTCCTCTGCTTCGGTGGCGGTCATGGGCGCGGGGCAGCAGGAGGCGGATATTCCGGCGGGTGCAGGCTCGATCATGCGCACAATCTGGCCGATCGGAGCCCCCTCCGTCCAGATCTGCCCGAGAGGCGGGACGTTCCGCAAAACCCATTGACAGTCATCTATGCATTCCGACATCCTTAATCCATAGACGCTCATCTATGAATCGAGGATGTCATGCCGTTCATCCGCCGCTCCATCCGCAACCTCCGCCGGACCCGCAACGCCGCCTTCGTCGCCCGCGTCAGCTTCTGCGACAGCTGCGCCGAAGTCAGCAGCCCCGTAAGCCGCTCCGACGAGTTCCGCCGCGCCCAGGACTCCGCGATCGCCGCCTACGGCATACGCATCTGACCCCCACCTCCATCCCCGCCCTACCCGATCCCATCCCGAGGAGCGCCGTGAGTACCGCAACGCCCACCCCCGAAGAGGCCGGCCGCATCCGCCTCGCGCACCGGGCGGCGCAGGTCCCGCCGTCCGCGACCGCGGCTCTCGACGCTCAGGCGAAGGCGCTGATCGCGCTCGGGGTGGACGTCATCAACCTCACCAGCGGCGAACCGGCCTTCCCCACCGTCGAACCCGCCGCCCAGGCCGCCACGCAAGCCATCGCCGAAGGCTTCACCCGCTACACCCCGGCGGCCGGCATCCCCGAGCTCAGAACGGCCGTGGCCGCACACCTCAACCGCCACGGCACCGCGTACGAACCCTCCGCCGTAGTAATCACCGCAGGCGCCAAGCAAGCCCTCCACTACGCCTTCACCGCCCTCTTGAACCCGGGCGACGAGGTCCTGATCCCCGCCCCGTACTGGGTCAGCTACCCCCACCTGACCACCCTGGCCGGCGGCACCCCGGTCCCGGTCCACCCGTCCCCGGACGCCGGCCTCAAGGTCACCCCCGACCAGCTCCGTGCAGCTGTCACCACCCGCACCCGGGTGCTCCTCCTCAACAGCCCGGCCAACCCCTCAGGCGTCGTCTACAGCCGCACCGAACTGGCGGCCCTGGCCCAGGTCGCCGTCGACCACGACCTCACGATCATCAGCGACGAGATCTGCGACCACTGGGTCTTCGGCGCCGCCACCTTCACCTCCGTCGCCTCCCTCTCCGAGGACATCGCCGCCCGCACCCTCACCATCGGAGCCGTCTCGAAGACCTACGCGATGACGGGCTGGCGCATCGGCTGGGTAGCGGCGCCCACCCCGGTCGCCCACGCCATCACGGCCCTCCAGAGCCACACCGCCTCGGCCCCCTCCTCCATAGCCCAGAAGGCAGCCCTCGGCGCCCTCACCGCAGACCTCACCGAGGAACTGGAACACCGCCGCCAGGCCCTGGACGAGCGCCGCCTGACCACCCTCAAGGCCCTCGCGAACATCCCCGGAATCGAGGTGGGCGGAACCCCGGAGGGAGCCTTCTTCCTCCTCGCCGACGTCTCCGCCACCTACGGCCGCACCCACGCGGGCCGCACCATCACCTCGGCCGCGGACTTCGCAGAACTCCTCCTCACGGAGTCCAACGTCGCGGTAGTCCCCGGCGCCGACTTCGCGGCCCCGCACCACGTCCGCATCTCCTACACGGTCCCGCCGGACCGCCTGGAGGAGGCGCTGACCCGCATCGCAAGCTTCGTCGAAGGCCTCAAGCCCGCGGCGGCGTGAGGGCTCGGGCTATGCCCAGGGAGTCTGTGAGACCTCGCCCTGCCAGCTGCCCATCTGAGCCAAATTGCGGTGGTCTCCGTGGTAGCCCAAGGACTCCAGGATCAGCAGGGTGAGGTAATGCCTGGCCAGCAACCATGCGTCAACGACGACGCGCTCGCGGCCGTAGATCTTCTTCTGCGACTCCTTCGGATGAACGAGGCTGTTGCGCACGCGAGTGAGTGCCTCAGGGCCGTCGAGGGATGATCCGTCGCTGCTCTGGTTCTCATTGGCGAACTGTGCGAGAGCCGGTAGCTGGGAGGAGTCGATCGAGGTCGGGACGCTGACATCCTGCAAGATTCGCCGCAGTCGGGCATGGGCGTGAAGGGAGTCGTAGGCCTTCCGATTCCAGCCGGCTTCCATGTGGAGGCGCTGCCACATCATGTGTTCCAGCCCTGCCGCACCGATGATGACGCGCTGCTCCACGAACCCCTCGCCGCTGATCGCTGTGATCGCGTAGTTGATCTGAAGGCGCAGCGCTTCGGATCTGGCGGGGTCGGCGTATGCGGGTACGAGCCCGTCCAGGAATCGGGCCAACGGTGCCGGATCGAGTGGCTCCCACCATCCGCCGGAGGAGTTGCGGGCGGGATCGCAGTGCATCACCCGCCATTCCTCCCAGACGACGCGTCCGTCCGCGGCGAACCCGACGGGGAGCATGGGGGCGACCCACCTGCCCAGGGAGAACGAGAGGCCGGTGTGTAGCGCCGTCAGAACGCGCCTGGCGCTAGCGGAGGTGAAGTCACCTCCGTCGCAGCGGCTGATCTCCATCACGTGGGTCATGGCGTAGACCCTGCTGCGGCGCAGCTCAGGCCAGATCTCCTTGTGGTCCGGCCTGACGTCGAGAGTGATGCGCCAGCCATCCACTTCGTGCATCCAGCGGCTTCTGGGCCGTACCCGCTCTTGGCCCTCGCCGGCGCTCAGGTGGTGCTGACCTTCGAAGCGCGGGAGGTTGAACCAGTGAGCCACCATCCGTGTGATGGGGGACTCCGCGTCACCAAGGGTTGCTCCGTTGGAGCTGCCCTCTGATCCAGGTGTGTGAATGTCCATCGGATAGTCCCCGTAGGGACGCCGCAAGAGCAGTGGGCCGGGCTCACTGAGGTCAGGCATCAGGTTCGGCCAGCTGGACGGGGTTGGCGTCACTTTCCAGTCGAGACCCAACCTTGGAGCACACGACAAGGTGACTTCCCCAGGCAGGTCTTTCTCCTCGACTCCACCGATATCCCCGGAGTGGAGGACGATCGGAGCACCGATGTCGTTGAAAGGATGGAACGGCTCGATCGGTGGCTCTGCGGTGGGCTCCGGCGGGCTGGGAGTGGCCTTGGCGCCCATCTCAGTGCCAACCGTTGAGGGAGACCTCGGGGCCGTCCTCAAGGTACCCACGCAGGGCACTTCCCGTTGTAGGGACGAACTGCTCTGGCAGGTTGTCGGTGGAGACCCAGCGGACCTGAGAGTGCTTGCGGGGTTCACGGTTCTCGGGTTCGCCTGTCCACTCGTGCGTGGCGAAGACGATGGTGAGGAAGCCGTTGGGGGCTTCGACGCCCCAGGCGCCGTGGATGACGTGGGCGACCGTGAGGGACTCGGGCTTTACGGTGAGGCCCGTCTCCTCGTAGAGCTCGCGGACCGCAGTAGCGGTGATGGGCTCGCCCGGTTCGCTCTTGCCGACGGGGAGGTCCCACATGCCCTGGGCGAACTTGGCGTTCTCGCTCCGCTGGAGGAGGACGACGCGGTTGGTGGTCTTGTCGTGGACGATGACGGCCGCGACCAGCAGGGTCATCGAGTCGAGCGCCGGCTTGAGGGCAGGGGAGCGGTCATCGGTCTGCTGTGCCACGGAGCATTTCCCTTCGTCGGGCGGGTTGTTGCGCATGTTAGGCGAGGGCCTCGCGGGCGCGCCGCGCGAGATCGGCGGCGCCGGGGACGCGGCGGCGCTGGTAGACCGCGAGGGTGGAGCGGATCGATGAGATCGCTTTGCGGGTGCGGTCGGATGTCATGCCCTCCATGAGGACAAGGGCCTGGGTCCAGGCGGCGACCGCTTCGTCGGCGCGGGCCTGGGCGGCGAGGCTGTCGCCGAGGTCGGCATGGGTGAGGGCATGGACGCGCTTGTACTTCTCCGGGTCCCAGCGAGTGAGCGCGTCGCGGTGCTGCTGCTCGGTGCCGATGTGGTCGGCGAGGTCGGTCAGCGTGCGGGCGGTGTGGCTGGCCACTGTGCCGGCGGCTGGACCGCTGACGCGGGAGAAGCTGGGCTGTGGGCCGTCCTCGCGTAGGAGCGCGTCCTCGGCGGCGAGGAGGGCACGGGCGGCCGAGGGGTTCTCGCCGACGGCTGCGTAGGCACGGGCGTGGGTGATGTGGAGGAGGGCTTCGGTCTGCCCGTCGACGTGGCCAAGGCCGCGGGTGAGCGCGCCTTCGACGAGGTCGACGCAGTGGTGGGGCTGCTTCAGGCTGAGGGACTGGTGGGCGAGGGCGCGCATCATCCAGGCCGCGTGACCATGGGGGTCGGCCTCGCAGGCGAGCTCGTAGCCGACCTGGTAGTAGCGCTGGGCAGCGCCCTCGTGACCGAGGTCGTGATGCTTCCACCCGGCGAGGTAGGCGAGCTCCGCAACGGCACCGAAGGCAGCCTGGCGTAAGACTTCGGAGGGGAAGCGGCCCCGGAGCATGGGTGCGGCGGTGTCCGCGAGGTAGGCAGTGACCGTGGTCAGGCCGTGGCCGCCGCCGAGACGTTCGTCGGCGGCGCTGAAGGCCGCCGTGATCTGCCGGACGACGTCGATGTCCTCGCCACCGACGCGGGACCCCGCGGTGCGGGCGCGGAGCATCCGCGAGGTGGCTTCGTGGTCGTGCAGGAGCGGCATGGCCACCCCCGCCGTGGTGAAGGCGGCGATGGCGAGGAAGCGGCGACGTTCGACATCCGCACGGCCTAGGTTCGTGATGGCAGTGACCGGGTCCCCGTCATCGGACGGCTCCGAATCGGCCGACTGGAACCCGATCTCACTCTGGGACACAACACGGCCGAGCCTGCGAGAGAGGGCTTCGGCGAGATACTGGCCCGCCTGGCCGGAGGGGACGCGGGTGCCGCTCGCCCAGTGGGAGACGGCAGACTTGTTGGTCTGGAGCAGTTCGCCGTTCTCGGCGGCGATACGCCGCACATCCTTGGCGAGTGCCTCGTACGTGCACCCGGCCGTGTTGATCGTGTCGCGCAGGCGGGAGTTGGCACTGGTCGGCGCTGGCACGATCTCCTCCGCTCCGGAGCTGTAAACCGCGTATACCGCTTGGCCTCCGCCACACCGTACCCACTCTGCGTAGCGGGCGGTTCACTTATCGACAGCCGCCCCGCTCACGGGCCGGGCGGCCCCCAAGTTCCGTACGCCTTACCGGGCTCGGGCATTCCCATGCCTCAGCCCCGGACGATCAGAGACGGAGACACGGTGACCACCATCGACACCGCGACCATCACGGTCGAGCTGCCCGACGCCTTCGACCCGCGCTGGAGCCGCCTGCCGGGCATCCAGGTGGACGGCCGGCGCATCACCATCGACCCGGCCGAGTACTTCTTCCGCTTCGAGTCCAGCAGCTGGCTCGTCGCCGACTGGGAGCTGGTCAAGGCCCAGCTCCTCGACGTGAACGAGACGACCGAGAGCGCGGTCGAGCAGCTCGCGCTCGACTTCATCAAGAACCACGGCGAGTCCACGTCGGACGCCGCCCGCGTGCTGGCGACGGCCTACGGGGTGTACTCGTACCTCTTCCGCGAGGAGCACCTGGCCGGCCTCGGCCTGCCGCAGATCACCGCCGATCACCTGCGCATGCTGCGCGAAGCGGCCACGCTGATGGCGCTCAACAAGGTCGAGCTGGACGGGCACATCTCCAACGTCGGGCCGTGCTGGTTCTTCCCCGCCGCCACCTCCGTCGTCTTCGACCTGGACGACGCGATGGGCGGAATGCTGGACGAGGTCTACCACGGCGGCTGGTTCAACGAGCACCGCCGGATCGAGTCCATCAAGGCCCACGCCGCGCTCGGCGGCCGGCTCGTGCACGGCTGCCAGTCCGTGCCGGACCAGACCGGCGGGGTCGTCGCGCCCTACGGTGCCTCGATGGCGAACTTCCGTGACGACCTGGCCGAGTTCAAGGCGGGATGGATCGAGCAGGTCTACGCCCACCGCGTGACCGCGGACGAGTAGAAGCAGCCCTGCCGTTCATGTCGCCCGACGCTCAGCCAACGGCGGTGCCGGGCGACATGATGGCGCCTCTACGGGGTGGGCATCAGTGCCCCTGCTAGTCGATGTCGAGGTTGTTGAGTCGTGCCTGGGCGTTGTTCTTCCGCGGACGGTAGACCGTCCGGCTACGCAGTTGCAGCTGTTCGTAGAGGTCGTCACCGAGGTCCGCACGGCCGAGAACCTTCTTCGACCACTTCACGCGGCGCGTATGGGAGGCACCCTCTTCATCGAGCTCCCGCTGGTACTCGTAGGTGCCGAGGACGACCCCGATGGCGAAGCCCTCGTCTCCAGGAAGGGGGGTCAGGATCCTGTCGTCGACCTCCATGTCATCCCGGAAGCTCACTATTTGATGTCGCCAGGAACGGACCTTGCCGGGTGTCTTCTCCCCAACCTCGGGGACGAGTCCGGGAGTGCGATCCAGCAACTCTTTAATCTCGTCAGCGGTCAGCCCCTCGAAGGAACCCGTGCCCTGGAAGTTCATCGAGGTGATGCCCTCTTCGCGGACCAGGTCTGTTCGGCCACGGTCAGCCCCCGCCTTGTTCACCCAAGTCACCGTCATGCTGCCGCCTCCAATAGCTTCCACTCCTTACCGGTCAAGGTAGTTGGCGGGCGATCGGCGGGTGGCTCGCGGAACACTTCCGCGAGCCACCCGCCCGGTTGATGAGAGCGGACAGCAGCCTCTCTTGCCCATGCAAAGGACACCTCAATGAACCAGAGCAGCTCCGTTCAGCTCCTCGACAGCCTGTGCAGCCTTACGGGGCGGCCCCTCCCTGAGCGCGAGACCATCCGCGTCTGGGGCATGTCCGGCGTCGAACGCGTCACCTTTCCCGACGGCACCACGGCCGTCTTCAAGTACGCCAAGGAGCCCTTCGACCGCGAGGCCCAGGCCCTGCGAAGCGCCCACCAGCGCGGGCTGCCGGTCCCCGACCTCCACGCCACCGCCATGCGGGACAAGTGGCTCGGGATGCTCATGGACGACCTCGGCGCCCCCGTACGCGGCGCCGATGACCTCGACGGTGTCGCCGCCGCCGTGTTGCTCCACGCCGCCCGCCCGGCAGGCGGCCTGCCGATCCTCGACGGTGCGGGGCTCGCGGCCCTGCCCGGCCGGGCCCTCGATCACCTCCAGCGGCTGCGGAAGGCCGACCGGTGGACGGACTGCG
The DNA here is from genome assembly GCF_036014235.1 of Streptomyces sp. NBC_00435. Lineage (GTDB taxonomy): Bacteria > Actinomycetota > Actinomycetes > Streptomycetales > Streptomycetaceae > Streptomyces. Next base: position 3,629,286 of record NZ_CP107924.1, on the reverse strand, counting down.
ACGACATCGAGACCGGACTGGGGAAGATCTCCGCAGCGGCTGAAGCCCGCAGCCAGGGGGCGACGCTGGACCCGTTCGGCTGGGTCCACTCCGAGTTCCACCCCACGAGCGTCCACATCGGGGAGCACGGCTGGCACCTCCTCGACTTCGCCCGCGCCTTCACCGGACCCGGCCTGATCGACCTCGCCTCCTACCACGGCACCATCGAGGCACCGAGCCCCGTCCGGCTGCGGGTCTTCCTGGAGCAGTACGTCACCGCAGGCGGGCACGAGGACGCCCTCGCCGCCCGGGGTGGCCTGGCCGCCGAGTCTTGGGCCCTGGGCTGGCACCGCATGTGGGCCGTCGAGTGGTTCATGGAGCAGGCCGTCCGCTGGATCAACGACCCGGCCAAGGACCCCGCGTACATCCCCGTCGTCCGCCGCCACCTGAACGACGTGTTGCAACTCCTGGAGGTCTAGGTGCTCGCCCAGGTCTCCCCCTGGTACGCCCACGCCGCCCAGCGCCTCGACACCGCCCCGCCTCACGCCCTCACCGCACCGGTCCGGATGGAATGGAGCACCCACCCGGGCCTCGGCCCCGGCGCAGAGATCCTCGGCCTCGACCTGCGCCGCAAGCACGTTCTGGAGCTTGGCTGCGGCCCTGGCCACAACGTTGCCCACCTCGCCAAACACCACCAGGCCCGTGTCACCGGCGTGGACCTGGTCGGACTCCAGATACGCCGCGCCCGCTCCCACTACGGCCACATCGACGGCGCCACCTTCGCCGCCGGCCACGTACTGCACCACCTGCAGGCCACCGGCCAGACCTTCGACGCGATCTACTCCGTCTTCGGCGCCGTCGGCCTCGTCGCCCCCGAGCTCTTGCTCGCCGCTATTTCCCGCCGCCTCAAGCCGGGCGGTGTCCTGGCCTTCTCCGTCCCGCACCCGGCACGGGCCGGAAGACATCCGTCCATGGACGACCGTTCGCGCGAGGACTACGTCACGATGCCCGACCACACCCGACTGCCCATCGCCCGATGGGAATTCGACGCCCGGCGCTGGGGCGCCCATCTCGCGCATACCGGCCTGCGCATCACCTCAGCCCTGGAGCTGAGTCATCCTCGCCGCGACCCGTGGCCGACCACCCTCCTGATCACCGCCCGCAAACGCTGACCCCGGAGGCACCAATGGCTCTGCCCTACCTGCTCCTGGACATCGACGGCGTCCTCATACCCTTTCCCGCCGCAGACGGCAGCACCCCACCCACCCACGTCCGCCACACCGTCCTGCCCACCGGCCGGCAGCCTGACGATTCCGTCCCCATCTGGCTCGACCCCAGCCACGGCCAGCTGCTCACCGAGCTCCTGGCCAGTGGCCTGGTAACCCCGGTTTGGTGCACGAGCTGGCGCAAGGACGCCACCACGATCATCGGGCCGCTCCTGAGCCTTCCTGACTTTCCCTACCTTGACCTGCCCCGCCCCCAAATCACCACCAGCCACCCCAACGGCTACCTCTGGAAACGCGATCACGTCGATGCCTGGCTCGGCACGGCCCCAGTCATCTGGATCGACGACGACTTCACCGCCCTCGACCACACCTGGGCCGCCGAACGAACCGCCCGCGGCTACCCCACACTGCTCATCCAGCCTGACCCGTACATCGGAGTCGGGCAAAGCCACCTCGCTCAGGCCAAGCGATGGGCCTGCGCGCAGGCAGCGGCATTGCTTTGACGGGAGCGAATCGAGCCCGCATGCGGCAAGCTCTACGCCTAACCATGCCCATCGAGGTGCATCCGTCACAGGTCGGCAACGGACCAGCCTGCGGGACTGAGTCGTGCCACGCTCCCTTCTAGGGAGAAGGGGGGCACGGTGATCTCAGCACTTCATCACCGGCTCGCGCAGCGGAAGTCGGGCCTCGCCCGCGGCAACTGGACGTCGCTACGATCCGAGATCTTGCAGTGGACGGAAGGGCTCGCGAACGACCTGCGCGCCATCGGAACAGACGCCACGCTGAGGCCGCCCCTGCGGAAGGCATTTGCCTGGCATGTGTACGTCGGAGCCCGTACCGCTGACATGTACAGCATCGTCTTCGCGATATGTGTCTTGTGGCTGCCATTGTTCGTATGGGCGCTCAGGAGCCACTCTCCGGCGGGTGAGATCTACGGTGCGCCGGTCGGCATGCTGCCGGCGCTCTACGCACCGCTCATTCTGTGGAGGTTCGGGGTCGTTCGTTGGGCAAGGAGCAGATGCCTGCCGCTTGCCCTGACGCTCGCTGCGATCTGCGCCGTCCAGACCATCGCGGAGTGCGCGCGGCTGGTAGCCGCGCCTGCCAAGCTGCGGCCCGCCACGCTCGAGGCCGTTTCGAAGAGCCTTCGTGTCACAGAGCGGGCTGTTCTACGAGCACGTCGCCGGTGCCGATCGGTTCCTCGCTCCTCACCCCGCCGCAGGCACATCGATCGGCACGCAAGGCTGGTCGTGGCCGCGCTGCGCAGGGCGGAACTCCAACTGGATGCCAATACGGTCGACGCCGCGCGAGAGCTGTCCCGGCTTCTGATCCTCGTGGCGGAGGGCTATGCCTCCAGCCACCTTGGTGCCCTGCTGCCAGAGGATGAGCTCAAAGACCTCGAACCGGTCAGAGATAGGACCGCCCTTTGGGAAACCCTGCACGTCATGGTCGCGCTGGCTGTGATCGGGGCGGTCGGATGGGCTGGTACTTGGTACGGAAAGCAGATCGGGGTGGAGTCCCCGTGGTCGCTGATCCCTGCGGCCATTGCCGCCGTCATTGTCTTCCCACAGTTGCGCAGGACGGGGCCGGACCTGCTCATGTCCTACCTCGGCCGGTGATCACGGCTTCGAGAGTGTCGCCAGTGACGATGGAAGGTTTGCTTGCGCACCGTGATGGCCCTGAGAGCGGAGGCATGCCGGGTCGGTAACTCCCCATGGCGTCAAGGCTGATGGTGTGAAACTTATAAAAGTGACGCCTCGTCTGCGGTAGCCTTCTTATAACTTCCCCGTCTGGTCGCCGGAGGCTTCATGGTCCTGTCCCTCGTTGCGCCCGTTCCGGAAGGCGTCCACGCCCAGTTGGCGGCGCTCGGAACGAAGTTGGAATACCTGCACCCGGCTCTGTATGCCGGCGAAGCGGCGCGGCGAACGGCCACCCCGAACCACCCGGCCAATACCGCCGGGACCCGCGCCTATCAGGAACACGTACGTCTCCTGCGAGAGGCGCACATCCGCCACGTGGGGTGGAAGCGGCTCCTCCATGACCACCTCGAACTCGTCTGCAACCCACAGAAGACGCTCGCGATCGGCACCATGGTCGGTGACGCGGCCACTGGCAACGCCAGTCTCCATCCGACCAACCTCCACAAGAGGGGCGCTGCCACTGAGCGCGCCGCCGAACACAACGTGCAGCTCGGTCTCTTCCCCACCCCCGTCGGCCCGAACGAGGTCCTCCTCGACGAGGACGAGGCCCTGAAGCTCAAGACCTGGTTCTTGGTTTCCTACCGTGTTAAGGCCGAGGGTGGAGTGCGGATCCACAGCGAGCTGTCGCTGCCCGGCCAGGTCGACCGGGGCTTCGTGGTCAAGTGGGAGCAGCGGATACAGCTGCCAGTCATCGAGATGGACGAAATCGAACTACCGGACGAAGATGGACCGGGCGAGATCGACATCCCCGTCGAGTTTCGCTGAGGCCCATCATGTGGGGTGGCCGCGATACTGGCCGCCCCACCCGCACCACCTGGATCACGAGGCAGTCTCACCATGGTGACCCCGTCCCGCATCACGCTGGCCCGAAAGCGCCGGGGCCTGACGCTCGCAGAGCTTTCCGAGCTCGCGGGAGTCTCGCTGCAGAGCCTGTCCAACTACGAGACCGGCCGGACGGCACCGCGTCGGACCACCGTGGCCCGCCTCGCTGACGCACTCGGATTCCCTGAGGACTTCTTCACTGGCCAGGAGATCGACGAGCTACCCGTCGAGGGCATCTCGTGGCGTGCCCGAAGCAAGACCTCGGCCCGCACTCTCGACGCCGCGCGAGCTGCTGGCACCCTTGCCGCGCTGCTGTACGACTGGATCGAGGAACGCTTCCGACTGCCAATCGCCGACATTCCCTCTCTTGGCAAGCCCGACCCCGAGACCGCGGCCGACATGGTCCGCACGCGCTGGGGACTGGGGAGTGCACCCGCACCCAACATGGTGCACCTCCTCGAAGCGCACGGCGTCCGGGTGTTCTCGCTCGCCCCCGACTACGCAGAAGTCGATGCCTTCGCCGTCTGGCGGGGCCGGACTCCGTTCGTCTTCCTGAGCACGCTGAAGTCCGCTGAGCGAAGCCGCTTCGACGCTGCTCACGAACTCGGACACCTTGTCATGCACGGGAGCGACAGGGCTTGTTCCGGTCCGGAGGCGGAGAGGCAGGCGAACGACTTCGCAAGCGCCTTCCTCATGCCCGCTGCGAGCGTGCTGGGCCACATGCCGGCCGCCGCTCATGTCGATCAGATCATCAAGGGCAAGGCCATCTGGAACGTGTCCGCGATGGCCCTGACCTACCGCATGCACGATCTCGGGCTCCTGACTGACTGGCAGTACCGTTCCGCCTGTATCGAACTCAGCGAGCGTGGCTACCGCAGGTCAGAACCTGAGGGCATGAAGAAGCGAGAAACCTCGCAGGTGCTGACCAAGGTCTTCCAGGGCCTGAGGTCTACGGGGATTAAACCGGCAGCGGTGGCCGCCGAGGTAGGCCTTGCTGTAGACGAGATGAACAAGATGCTCTTCGGCCTGACCATCACGATGGTCGACGGCGGGGGCCAGCGGGCTGAATCGGAAAGTCGACGGACCTTGTCCCTCGTGCCCTGACCCAGTCAGGCGCCCGTATCCCGCGGGCCGGGCAAAGGGCAGCAGAGGCAGTGCCCGAGCGTGCGCTGAATGGCCCAAAAGGGGGCTTCGGTATAGCCGGGGCCGACGTATCGAGACGCTGGCGCTGACCTGCGAAGGAGCCCCATGCGTTCCCGAAATGGGAGAGGGGCGTTCCTGAGGGTTTCTGGGGCGGGGCTCTGAGCTGCGGTTTCGTAGTTTTCCGCAAGGCCCACGAAGGCGGGGATCTGTCGAAAAACGTGTCTGAAAGTCTGACGAGGTAGTCGGGCAGATCAGACGGCTTGGCGACAGGTGTGGTGGCGGCCCGTGAGGGCGCAGCCACCGCGGTCAGTGTAGCGGGTGGAGCCTGCTGGGCAGCAGAGTATCTGCACCCCTGCCGACAGGAGCGTGCCTCTGAGGGCGGAGCTGGGGCGAGCGCAGGAGCCAGGGGTGCGAGGGATGCGTCAGGTCAGGCTGCGGCCGGGGTCTTGAGCACAGCGCGTGCCATGGAGTTGCTGAGCCAGGCGTAGCCGATGTAGATGAGCAGAGCTGCGGTGGCGCCGTAGGCGGGTACCCGTTCGTGGGGGTAGCGCTGGTCGAACCGGGAGTGCAGGGATTCGCTGTCCTGGCGGAACCCTTTGAGGCGGCGTCCGGCGGGGGTGTCGGGTGGCACCTGTCGTAGGTGTTCCGTTCGGTTGAACCGCTTCTTGCCCGTTGAGGGGTCGGTTTGGCGGTCCTCTTCCGTCTCGTCAACCCGAATGTGCTCGGTATGCGTCTTGACGGGGCAGGGAATAGTGATCCGGTGGTAATAGCGGGTGGCCTTCTTGCCTTTCCTGCAGGCGAGCTCCTCGACAGGGAGGGGAGCGTAATGGTCCTTGCCGGTCTTGAGGTCGATGAGGCGCTCGCAAACGCGCCCCTCGGCGACATAGAGCTTGTGGTTGCAGGGACCTTCTTGGAAGAGAGCAAGGGGTTCGGGTGAGAGCCCACTGTGCTGTGTCGTGAAGGCTACGAGGCCGGCAGCGATCAGCGGAGCACGGTGAACTCCCCGCAGGGCGGTGTCGTAGGTGATGGCACGCAGATCAGGGGCCTTGGTGAGTAGGTGCTTGACCATTTTGACGAAGGCGGTTCCTTCGTCGTCGCGGTGAGGGTCGCGGGCGCGTGACTTATGGCGGATTGATTCAATGCTGAGCACGATCCGGCTGTGCGGAGTGGCGGCCAGGCGTACGGCCATGGCTAGGAACTTGTTGCCGTAGACGCGGTTTCCTCCGCCCTCGACGCTGATGCCGGCGTCCGGATCGACGCGGTGGCGGCGAATCTCTCCAGTGACCTTGTCTTCGACCTCGTGGTGCCTTTGGGATGACGCGGGCCTGGCGACGGTGGCGTCAGCGTGGACGACTTGCTGACGTTCGGGGTAAGCGCGACTGACGCGCTTACCGCTCTCGGCCATCATTCCGGAGTCGAGGGCCTGCTGGATCCACAGGTCGCGGCTGATGTCCCGGATTGTTGCGAAGGCAGGCTTGAGATGCTTTTGAAAGTAGTAGTTCCACTGGCTGCGGCTCGGGCCGACGGCTGGGAGGGTGTCCGCTGCTTCATCTCCCATGTGGCTGCGCAGGGCGTCGCGCACTTGATTCCACCAAATGGAGTCCTGGAGGTTGACCGCGGTGTAGCGGGCGGAGTCGAAGATCGAGATGGAGCTGAGGAAGATCAGGTAGACGATCGGGGGGTAGTGGGCGGGGCGGCCGGTCCTGCTCTTGGCGGGCAGTGAGTCGGCTGCCGTGTAGAGGTCGGGGTTGTTCACCAGGTATGAGAACCGTTGGTTGAGCGAGATCGCGGGTGCTTCTGGGCCTTTGGGTGGCGGTGGGTCTCCGGCGGCGCCGAATGCGTCATCGGGGATGGGGCCGATGGTGTAGTCGGGCCTCTTCCTCTTGGCGGGTTTGCGCTTGGGGCGGGATTTGGGCGTGCTCATGCCGTACCGCCTGTGCGGGGGGTCTTCCACTGGAGCCCGGCAAGGCCTGCCGCGCTGTCGAGGGAGGACAGGCCCAGGCGGCGGGCCACCTCGGAGAGAGATCCCGTCTCATCGAGGATCCGGGCGGCGACGAACCGGGTGACGTCGCGGGGTTCGACCTTGCGGGCGGTGGTGGACAGACCGCTGCGGCGGGCGATGTCTCCGAATCCGGAACCGACGCTCGACTGGGCCACGTCCGGTGCGGAGCGGGCATTGGCGACTAGCAGGAGCTGGCCTGGATGCTTCTCTGCCAGGCATGCGCAACGCAGGCCGAGCACGTAGCGAGCCCAGTCGGACAGCGGACAGGTGCGGGCTTCGGTGTAGGTGGCGCCGGCCGTGGTGATCTCGCAGGCTTCAAGGTCGAGGTCGGTGATGGCCGCTGTGGCGATCTCGGCACTGTGCAGGCCGGTGAGCAGTAGCGCCAGCAGTGCAGCGTCCCTCGTTGCGGGCATGCCGCGTTCGGAGTGGAACTGCAGCAGCTTGATCTCGTCCGTGGTGAGGCCGGCGCCCGCCTTGCGAGGGCTTCGGTGGATCGGCGGTGAATCCACGAGCGGGTCACACTGGGTCAGGCCGAGGGCGCGGGCATGGGCGTAGAACGATGCGATACCGGAGCGTCGTTGGCGGTGGGTGCCAGTCTCGACGAGGGTGACGATGATGTGGCCGTGACGGTCGCGTCCGGGAGCGCGAACGAACGCTCTCACCAAGTCTTTTGTGACCTCGTCGATCAAGGTGATGCCGTGGGCCGTGCCGAAGACCAACAGCCCTTCCGCGGCCCTGGTGTAGAGCTTGGCGGTCTGCCGGCTCAAGAGCCCGGTATCGGCTTCGTGGGACCAGGCGTGACTGACCTGCACGACCGCGCTTCTCAGCGTGACCGCAGCACGCGCTGTGCGCTTGGTGGGGGTCTGTTTTGCGGGTGGACGGTGTGTGCGCCCGTCGGTGGGCACGCTACCGTGGGCGGTGTTCCTTGCCTTGCGTGAGGACATGCCGAAGCCCCTTCCACGCGGCCGTGCCGCGCTGGATGGTGGTGGAGGTGGGGTCCGGCAGTGCCATCCCGGCCAAGGGAAGAGGGCGCTGCCGGACCTGCTTTGTGTGAGGGGTTGCCTAAGTGACGGGGCGGCTCCGAAGTTTCGTGGTGATCTCGGCGAGGCCGCGCAGGTGGCCGTGGAGGGCCAGCAGGTCCTCGGCGGACAGGCGGGCCAGATCTGCCAGGAGGACCGGTGGCAGCAGCAGCGCGAGTAGGTCCAGCTCCGGTGCCGGCCCGCCGTTCGTTGCCGTCGGTGTCTGCTCACGGCGAGGTCGGGGAACTGACGCATCGAAGGAAGTACCGGCTTCGCTGCCGACTCCCGAGGGTGGATCGCCTTCGAGGGCTGGTACGGGGCCGGGCTGCTGCTCCGTCTCCTTCTGCGGTCCGCTGTCTTGGGCGGACTGGCTGCTGCCGCTCGGCTGCTGGTCCTGTGGCTGGAGCGGATCGAGGTCGAGCGCACCCCCGTGCCAGCTCAACCGGCCATCCCCTTCGGGAACGAGCGTGCCCACGGCCACGAGCAGGTCGACAAGGATATGGACCTGGCTCATACGCTTCTCGGGGGCATGAGCGGCCTGGCCGAGCTCGAAGACCAGGAACTGGCGGGACCGCGGCCCATCTCCCAGGCACTGCATCACCGTGCGGGTGAACCACTCGTCCTTCCACACCTCACGGAGCGCCTCCAGGCCGGCCTGCTCTCCCTCGGCCCAGGCGCGGCCGACACCCTGTCCCCGCTCCGTCGGAACGTAGCCAGAGCGGGCCGGGCCCTTCGTGATCAGCCCGGTCGCGAGGAGGAACGCGGGAACGAGCCCGCAGCGCCTCTCGGGGACGGCAGTCAGCTCATGGAGGGCGGCCGCGGTCAACGGCTCGTCCGCCATGCAAAGAGCCCTCATCACAGTCAGCTGCCGGTCGGCCCGGAGCCTGTCGCTCGGCAAAAGCCGTTCACCGGACCCCAGGCGGGAGCGTCCCACTGTCATACCTCTCCACCTCCGATCGTCCCGAGAGCGCCTGGGGTACTGCTGCGCCGACCGGACGCGGCAGTACTCGTCCCACAAACACGGCCTTGCTGCTTTGATAGCATCCCTGGTGGGGATGCGCCTCTCGGCATCCCGTCCTTCACAATGGGCGCATGGCTGGAGGAACAAGGCGTGGGAAGAAGCCGTGGGAGTACGCGGTCGCTGGTGAATGGCCGTATGCGGTGATGGACGGGTTCCTGCCGGCTCAGGTCGGCCAGGCGGTCGCCCGCGCTCTGGCGGAGGCCATGGAGCAGCAGAAGTTCAGCGCGAACTCGCTGGCGGCGGCTTCGGGAGTCAACCGGCAGGTCATCTCGAACGTCCTGGCGGGCACTGCGTATGCCGACATGGTGACGATCGCGAGTCTGGAGGGGGCGCTGGGCGAAATGCTGTGGCCGCGCCACGTCGACTGGCCCACCGACGAGAACGGAGTGCGCCAGCAGCCGCTGCCGCCGCAGAAGCAGAACGACCTCGAGTAGAGGATCTTCGTTCCATGTCGGCGCAAAGGGGCGTGAAGAGGGCATGGGTGTGGGCCCTTCCGGTGGAGGGAAATGGCCGAACACCCCGCGAGCGTGGGTGTGAACCGCTAGCTTCGGAGGTGGCGGCCTTGCCGCGTTGGGAGACCGCCGCCCCAGGCCTGGTCCAGGTGTGGAGCCGGGAGGCCATTGGCGTGGGGCGGCGGTCCGCTTATGTGGGCCTGCCTTTAGGCGGCCTCCCAGGCTGCGATGAGCCGGTAGAAGGTCTGCTTGCCGTCGGGGCCGAGGGTCTTCGTCACGACCTCGCGCTTGCGCAGGCCGTCGAGCAGAGCCCGGGCCCGGTCCATCGAACCGTCGGCGCCCTCTTCGAGTTCCAGTGCGACGGCCTTCGGGGTCCACTCCTTGCCAGGGTCGCTCGAAAGGATGTCCAGGACCGCCAGTGTGCGCTTGCCGGTAATCCGGACAGGAGGCGTGGCGGGCTGTGGCTCGGGTGCAGGACGGGTCGCCGTGGCCGAGGTGGAGTCATGTTCGGGCGAGACGGCAGCGAGCCGAGTCTGGGCGGGTTCGGAAGCGTGGCGAAGGCCGATGCCCCGTGCCAGAACGGTACGGAGGTCCTCGAGTACCTGCTTGGCCTCCTGGAGCTCGGCCACAGCCTGTTGCTCCTGCGCCGACACCTCTTGCACTTCGGCGTTCAGCTTGGCGATCATCGCCTCGAGCCGGGCCCGGTGCTCACCGTGTGAGGCGACGCGGACATCGCGTTCACGGATCATCGCCTCCAGATCTGCTTCGACGTAGGCCGCAGACTGATTGAGGCCCTCGGGCAGGCTCATGTGGCCACAGTAGGGCGACAGTTCAGCGCATGTCTGCTGATCCAAGCAGCGAGTGCGCAGCAGCGGAATGTCTGACCACATATGTCTGTTAAATGATCACCTCTGAGGGTGCATCTGAGCACCTACTGCGCCGCCCTTACAGAGACCTAGGCGGTCAGAGGTCTGTGCACAGCCCGCATCAGGGCATCTGAATGACTCTTAAGGCTTACGACATCGTAACGCGATGTCGTAAGCCTTAAGAGTCATTCAGATGCTGGGTCTTGGATGCGGATGGGGACTCCGCGGGAGTCACGTTCGTAGGTGCGGGCCCTGTTCTTGGTGAGCTTGCGTTCTACTTCTTCTTGAAGGTCGATGCCGTTCATCTCGGCGAGGGCGGCGACGTAGAGGAAGACGTCAGCGAGCTCCTCGCCGAAGTCGGGTAGACCTTTGCGCCAAGCGGTGAAGGCTTCGCCGACCTCGGCGGTGAGGAGTCCGAACTCCAGGGGCACGTTGGTGGTGTTGAAGTCCTTGGTGACCTTGTTGTCCCAGGCGGTCTTCTGGGCTGAGCGGATGTCCACTGTTCCTCCGGGCACGGGGTGCTGCTCGTGGTGCCGGAGCTTAGCGAGAGACATCTGTCGCCCACGGGGTGTTCCCCCGGACTCATCCGGACGAGGGCACTTCGTCGCCGGCCGGGGCCTGGAGGGTGATGATCGGGATGCGTTCGCTGAGCCGCTGGAAGACGCTGCTGTACCCGGCGAGCAGGGCGGCCACCTGTGCGTGAGACGGGGCTCGGCCGTCGCGGGCCAGGAGCCGGGCGCGGATGACTTCGGCGGGGGCGCTGAGGTGGCACAGGGCGCCGTCGCGATCGCAGACTGCCCTGGCCAGGTCGTGGGCCTGTGCCCAGGTGATTCGGGAGACGCCGCGGTAGAAGGGGCCGTAGACGAGTTCGCTGATGAAGCACCGGTCGAGGATGAGGCGGCCGGGCAGGGCGAGGAGCTCGCGGTAGCGGGTGATGAGGTCGAGGGAGTCTGGGGTGCGGGGTGAGTGGACGACGGTGAAGCCGTGCTGGTCTGCGAGGCGGGCTGCCAGGGTGGACTTGCCCGCGCCGTCGCAGCCTTCCAGAACGAGGGTCCGGTAGGCGGCGAGCTCGTTGGTCATGAGGCGAGCCAGTCGGTGAGGTCCTGGAGATCATTGAGGTGAGCAGCGGTGCCGTACTGGATCATGAGGTTGCGCCAGTTCGGCTCGCGGCCGTGGGCGTGCGTGTAGGTCGGGCGGGGCTGGAAAGCGGCGACCTTCCGGCCCAGGGCGGCCGCCGCGCCGGTGAGGAGGGCGGCGCCGGGCGGGGTCTCCGGCCCGGACACGTCCAGGACGAGGGACTCGGCGCGAAGAGCCATGTCCCAGTCCGAGCGGGCGGCGGCCAGGCTGTCGCGGGCGGCGAACCGGGACGGGGTCATGACTGCGGTGGCCCGGGCACGTGCCGCCTCGTGGAGGGCCGCCGGGTACGGCGCGTACGGGGAGGGTTCCAGGAACACCGTGCCGGGCCGGACCACGGTATGGACGGGAAGCGGTCGCGGTCCCTGCGATACGGCCCTGACGGCGTTGACGGCGGCGGTTGCCGCTAGTTCGACCTGGACGGTGTTGCGGGCCGCGAAGGCCTCGAAACGGTCCGGGGCCTTCGCGGGGTCGCCGAGGCGGTCGACTCGGATGGTGCGGGTGGCGAGGGTCTCCATCAGCGGGTCGGGGAATTCCCACCGGGTGGTTCGTTCTCCGGCTGAGTAGGTCTGGAAGTCGGTGGTCAGGACGACGACCGGAACGCCGAGCGCGCTGGCGTAGCCGATCTCCATGCAGACGCCGTCGTCCAGGCTGGGGCCGTGCAGGACGGCGATCATCCCGGACAGGGTCCGTAGCCGGGCCTGGTCGAGCTCGAACAGCCGCAGGCCCTTGACCGGGGCGATCAGCGCCTCCTCGTCGGTGTCGCAGAACGGCAGGAAGACCGCGTCGTGCCCTGCCTTGTCGGCGAGCTTGCGGGCGATGAGCGCGCCGAGGGCGCGGTCGTGGGCGGCGAAGAGTCGGTGGGCGACGTAGTACACCAGGGGCTCCCTTGTCGGGTCCGGTGGAGTCAGGAATGTGCGCGGCCCGGCACGGGCCGGGGTGCTGCCGTGTGCCGGGTCGCGGCGAGGACGGCGGACTTCAGGGCGGCGGCCGGGCTGTCGCCGTGGAGGGTGCGGGCCAGGAGGTGGCCGGCGAGGGTGTCGCCCGCGCCGGTCACCTCCACGGGCCGGGCAGACGGCGGGGTACAGGCCGCGAGGGGGCGGCCGTGGTGGAGCCACCGGACGGGGCGGGGGCCGTCGGTGACGACAACGCCCCGCAGGGTGCGGGTCACCTGGCCTGCGGAGGTGCCCTGCGTCACCTCGCCGACCGCGGTGCTCTGCATCACCTGTTCCAGGCGGCGGTGTTCGGCGGCGTTGGCGAAGATGAGGTCCGCGTGGGCCAGCCACGGTGCCGCGGCCTGGATCAGGTGGGCGGCGCTGGGCAGGAAGAAGTCGATGCTGAACCGGGCCCCGCACCGGGTGAGCGCTTCTAGAACGGCGGGCACGTCCAGCGGTCGGCGACAGCACACGTGGTAGCGGTCACAGGCGTGGCGGGCGATGTGGGCGAGGGCGTGCCCGGTCAGGTCCTCGCTGACGCCGTAGTCGGCGGCCACCGCGACGAGGTGGCCGTCCTGGTCGTAGTCGATCGTGAACGCGGCCGAGGTTCCGGCCGTGATGCGCAGCGCGGACCAGTCCACGTCGGCGAGCCGGCCGTGGGCCGGGATGTGCGCGAGGTCGTCGCCGATCACGGCCACCGGGGCGGCTGTGGCCCCGGCGCGGGCGGCGGCGAGCGCGACGTGCAGGGCGGCCCCTCCGAGGAGGTCGCCGCCGCGCCGGTCCGGGTAGCGGGTGTGGTCGCGGGAGATGTTGCCGATGACCGCTAACCGGTCCACGCCTCCCCCCTTTCGTGTGGTCAGCGGCGAGTGTGGGAGCAGTCGATGACGTGGGAGCAGACGGGTCGGCGTTGGCACAGGGCCGGGGAGGGACCGTTGAGGTAGAGCCGCTTGAAGTAGATGAGGACGAGGTGGACCCACCAGGCCGGGTCGGCGTCTTCGGGGATGGCGACCTGGTGGCCGTGGAGGGCGGCGAGGGCCCGGAAGTCGGCCGGGCGGGCCCGCACGGCGTTCTCCAGGACGTGCCGCATGTCCTCGTGGGCAATCGGTGAGGACGGCAGGGGCATGCCGAGGGTGGGTGCGAGCTTGGTGACTATGCCGGAGTCGACGGGGATGATCCCGCAGTGGTAGCCGCGTGCGTAGAGCACGGCGCACTGGGCCACCTTGTAGGAGGCGCCGTTGACCTCGCTCGCGAAGGACAGGATCAGGGCGTCCCTGTCCGCGCCTTCGGCTGCCGGGTCGGTGTCCTCCTTCTCCCACCGGGCGACGAGTTCGGCGAGCGAGCGCAGGTAGGTGATCCGAGCTGTGGACAGGCCGATCGGCCGTACCAGTTCCGTCAGTTCGGTGTCGCTGCTGTCGGCGAGCGCCTCGAAGCCCACCTCGTCCGCCTTGGTGATCACGCCGGCGTAGGTGGAGACCATCCGGTAGGAGACGCGGGTGGACCAGCCAGCGGCGAGCATCCGCATACGCCAGTCGGTGATCTCCAGGGGCCACCACCGGTTGTTGTCGTGGTTGGCCTCGACCTCGGCGCGGACGTCTTCGAGCGACGCCGCCCGGTTCACGAGGCGGAAGATCCGCCCGTCGTACGGAGATTTCACAAGGTTGCTCCGATCGCTAGGCGGGCCGCGTGCAGGGCCATGGCCACATTGGACGACAGCACGGGGCGGCCGAGGTCCCGTTCCAGTTCGGGCAGGAGGTTCAACGTCTGCCAGCCGGTGCAGGACAGCACGACCACGTCGGCATCCCGGATGGGTTCGGGCGGAAGCTGGTGCAGCATGGTGCGGATCTTCCCCGGCATCACCTCGGGGTAGCCGTCGGCTAGGCCGAGGCAGACCCGGGCGGTGACCTGGATGCCGGCCTCCTCCAGGGCGCCGGCTTCGGCGTCGGTGACTTCCTGCGGGTAGGGGGCGGCCAGGACAACCTGGGAGGCGCCGACGGCCGTGAGGGTGGCGGTAAGGGCGTCGAAGGCGGTCACCACGCCGGGCGGCAGGGACGGCCCGCCGGTGAAGCCCGCCGAGGTGCAGGCCAGGACCGTCCCGTCCAGGGGCAGGTGCCGCATGGAGTCCATCGCGGCGCCGGCCGCGTCCCGCAGTCCGTGCCAGAAGGAGTCGTCCACGGCGGTTGTGCGGGAGGCGGGGACGAGGCGGGCGTGGTGGAAGACCGTGTGCCGCAGGCCCAGACGGGGCAGCTCGCTCTCCACCACCTGATTCGCCCAGGGCAGCAGCACGCCCACCCGTACGGTCCGCTCGGCCTGCCCGTCGTATCGCGAGAGGAGACCGAGCATGGAGTCAGGCCGCTGCGGCAAGGCGCGTCCCGAAGATCATGCGGGGGGCATGTCCGGTGACGGTGAGGTCCGCCTCCGTGCCGACGGGGGTGGCCGTGGCCTCCTCCACGATCTGGATGGAGTAGGAGCCCAGCCGCCGCCACCAGGTCCCGTCGCGGCCGACGAAGTAGGAGTGCAGGCCGGGGATGAGGAGCCCCGTCGGGTAGACGCGCTCCTTCATCGGCTGATCCCAGCCGAAGTCGATGTCGGCCTTCCACGAGGCGAAGTGCTCGGCGGAGGGCAGCGCGCCCAGCGCGCCCATTCTTGCGAGGGGCGTGCCGGGGAAGGCGCGGGCCTGGCGGACGTTGGTGCGGTGGCACAGCAGGCCCTCATCGAGGATGCGCCCGAGCCAGTGCAGGTTGGCGATGTGCGTGGCGTGGCTCTCGCCGGGCAGGCCGTAGATCAGGTTCAGGCCGGGCAGCAGCTTGGGCAGCCCGCCGGGGCCACGGGCGGCGCCCGCCTCGTTCACGTGCTCGACGGCCCGCAGCAGGATCTCCGGCGTGCAGGTGAGGTGGTTCGCGGCGATGACCTTCGCGTCGAAGGACTCGATGCCCATGGGTGCGCAGTTGCCCTCGGTGCAGTACTCGGCGACGAGGTGGGCGATGCGCTTCCCGGCTGGGGAGGCGACGGCGAGCGGGTCGGCGTTGTCGATGTGCAGGACCTCCAGCTCTGGGCACCGCTCCCGGATGCCGGCCAGCAGGCTCTGGATCGCCGCGGTGTCCCGGTTCTGGTAGGAGAAGAAGCAGGTCTGCTGCCCGAGGCGGAAGTTGCGAACCCCCGCCCTGTACAGCTGGGCGGTCTCCTCGAGGACGTCCTTCACGTCGCGGAAGGCGACCATCGGCGACTTCTCCGGCTCGTTGCAGAAGTCGCAGAACACCCGGCGGGTACAGCCCCGGTACAGCTCCAGCTCTGCGATCGGCTTCCACAGCATCTGCTCGATGAGCCTGGCGAAGGAGTCCCGGTCGGCCCGCAGCTGCCCGTACGGGGCGCCGGTGCTGCTGCCGAGGGCGAGGTCGCCTGAGGTGATGGTGTGGGTGTGGACGGCGTCGAAGAGGCCCGCGTACTCGGCGTTGCCCTTGGCGTAGGTCGCCATCGGGCCCAGCAGGTAGCGGCGGCCCCGCACGCAGGCCATCGCGCGGGCGATCTCCTCCAGGCTCGCGTTGACGGCGTGCAGGTGCACCGAGGGCACCTTGTCCCCGGCGATTACGACGACGCTGTCCGCGTCCCGCAGCAGCTGGACGGCATCCGCGCGGTTCACGGTCGCCGAGTACGTCAGCGGGTCGCTGAAGGGGGCGGCGACGGCGGCCTTCCCCCCGGCCAGGCACCAGCGGACGTCGTCGATCGTCAGGTACTTCACCTCCGTCCCCGGATTCGCCCGCCGCAGGGCCGACCACGCGGCCCGTACGTAGGTGGAGACGTACGGGGGGACGCCGAGCCCGCTGGGCTCGACGGTGTAGCAGTCCAGCACCACGGAGTGCTTCGACATGGCTTTCCCTTCATCGCGAATGGATGGCGCACATGGAGCAGAGGCGAGCGGGAGCACGCCCGCCGGCGAGGTGCCGGGGCCACACCTGCCGCAGGCCGGTTCCGGGCGGATCAGGCCGCCGGTCTGCGGGCCGATTCCTGGGCGGAGGCATACCGGGACAGGTAGTCGGCGCCTTTGGCCAGCAGCCGCAGGCTCGCCACCGGGTCCTTGCCGCTTGGGACGGCGAGAAGAGTGCAGGCATGGCGGACCGTCTCGATCGCCACGTCGCGGGCCCGGCCCTCGGGCAGGCTGTGCGCGTACCGGTCGGCCTGGTCCGCATCGGCCTTGATTTGTTCACGCAGGCGTCCCCGTACGGCCTCGGCGGCGGGACCGGTCGGGGCGGCGGCCGAGAGCCTCAGCGCTGTGGCCACGTCACTGGCCACGGCCGTACGGGACATGGTCGCTCCTGTTCGTGGACGGCAGGGCGGTACAGCTGACCGGGGCGGGCCGCCGGTTGCGGCGAACCCCGAGACAGGATGCGGGCCGCGTCTGGGCCCCGCCCCGATCGGCGTGATGGATATTCAACTCCCGCTGATCGCAGAGCAGTACGGTGTCGGACAGGCCAAGCGGTATATCGGGTATACGGGCAGGTGCTCATGACCAAGCGCACGCCGAACAACAAGCTCCGCGACCTCGTCGCCGAGTCCAGGTGGACCTACGAGGCTCTCGCCAAGGCAGTCCGCGCGGTGGCAGCCGAATGCGGTGTCACCCTGAGGACCAATAAGTCCGCCGTCGAGCACTGGATCGCCGGAGCCAGACCGCAGGCCGACACCGGCCGCTACCTGGCCGTAGCCCTGTCCCGCCGAGTCGGCCGCCTGATCACGCCCGCCGATCTCGGGCTGGCCGCCGTCGCCGAGGACGAACATGACAGCATCGGACTGACTCTCGGGGCCGACCCACTCGACTCCTTAATTCCGATGTGGAGGCACGAGTTGGACCGCCGCCGCTTCCTCGCGACCTCCGCCTACTCGGTGGCCGCCGCCGCCCTGCCGCTCTCCCACGTTCAGGAGATCGCCGCCCGCACCGCCGCCGCCCGCACTGGCCAGAGCATGGGCATGGCTGAAGTCGCAGCCGTCCGCGACATGATCACCGCGTTCTCCGAGATGGACGAACGCCACGGCGGACAGCACGGCCGCAGCGCACTGGTCACCTACCTGCGCGATGACGTGGCCCCTCTGTGCCGGGGTCGCTTCCGCACCGACGAGATCCGCCGGCACATGCTGTCGGCCGCGAGCCGCGGCGTACACCTGCTGGGCTGGAAGTCCTACGACGCGGGCCAGCAAGGCCTCGCCCAGCGCTACTACCTCCAGTCCTACGCCCTGGCCACGGAGTCCGGCATCACCGGCCATGACGGGTTCGTGATGCGCACGATGGCCATGCAGGGACTCAAGCTCCACCGGCCCGAGCACTGCCTGGGCCTCGCGGAGACCGGCCTGAACCGGGCGAAGGGCAAGGTCGACGCACAGACGGAAGCCCTCTTCCGAGTCGTCCACGCCCACACCCTGGCCAAGACCGGCTTCCGCCAGGCCGCCCTGGCCGAAGCCGAGCAGGCCCGCGTCCTGATGGCATCCGCCCCCGGCGACGACGTACCGTTCTGGGCGCTGGCCTGGGGCCCACCCGCTGCGTCCGTGTACTCCCGCACCGCGAAGGTCTACGAAACCCTTGGCGACCACCAGGCCGCCGCCGAGCAGTACGCCCGCGCTGCCACGGCTCGACCCGCCGGTACCTACGCCCGCATTGTCGCCCTGGACCTCGTGGCCGGCGCGGAAATGCACCTCAAACGAGGCCGCATCGAGAAGGCGTGCACGACCTGGAGCCAGGCCATGGACCACATGGACGGCGTCCGCTCCGTCCGCACCCGCAAGGCCGTCAAAAGCATGCGAGCCGACCTCAACCCCTTCCGCGCCCGCGGCCTGCGCTGCGCCACGGAACTCGACGAACGGGCGATGGACTTCCTCGCCACGGCGTGACCGTGATCGTGGGAGAGGGAGGACGCACTGCGGGGCAACGCGGCGTCCTCGGACCCATTCCGGACGGATCGCCCGCAGCTTGGAGCGCCGCATACTTGGCGCCGACTGGCAGTTGTGGGGCCGAGTCGCCACCGTCCGAAATGGTTCCTCGAGCTGAGGCCTCGGGGATACAGTCCGCCCAATGGCGGTTCGGGGATCAGGAGAGGGGCCGGCATGTTGGAGGTCGTGGCACTCAGCGCGCTCACTGCATTCCTCACCGCGGTGGGCAACGGGGCGGCCGGGGAGATGGGCAAGCAGCTGCTGCTGTCGACCGGTGCGTTGGTGGGAAGAACTACGGGCCGGACTCCGCCGCTGCCCACCAGCCGCGTCGGCTGGCAGGCGCTCGCCGGTGATGTACACACGTCTCTGAGGAACGACGACAGTCAGGCGAGTGAGTGGTCGCTCCTTGTGCGGAGCCTTTCGCCACAGGCCGGCGCTCTGCCCTCGGGGAGTGAGATGCCTCCCGCGTCCCGCGACTTCACCAATCGCCAGCGTGTCGTGCGGCAATTGAAGCGGGAGGTCACACGCCCTGCCGCAGGGCGACCGCGCGTCGGCATGCTGTACGGGCCGTCGGGGAGCGGCACCACCGCCGTCGCCCTGCGGCTGGGTGCCCTCTGCCACGGGCTGTTCCCCGACGGCCAGTTCTATGTGGATCTCCGCGACGGAGCCGGGGAGATCGGACCGTCCCCAGCCGCTGTCCTCCTGCGCCTGCTCCGCAGGATGGGCGTTGAGCCCGAACGGATCCCGCCGACTGAGTCGGGGAGGGAAGAGCTCTACCGGCGGCTCCTTTCCGGCCGCAGGGCAATGGTGGTGGTCGACCACGCTTCTTCCGCCGCGCAGGTCCGTGGACTCGTTCCGTCGACGCCGGAGGTGTTCCTGCTGGTGGTCGTTTCCGGCCAACCCTTCGTATGGGAGGCGGAGCATGTCGAGGTACCCCCGCTGAACGACCGATACGCGCGGAAGATGCTGACGAAGGTCGCCGGACGGGAGAACATCGCGCGTGTGAAGCGGCGCATGCCGGACGTGCTCGCCCACTGCGCCGGAAACCCCTTCGCTCTGAAGACGACGGCTATGCGTCTGCAGGCCGGCGACATCGACCTGGGTCTGGGCTTGGGTCAGGGAAGTGACCATGCCGGCCCGCCGACGGTGACGTCCGGGCGGCATCCCGTACGCGACACGGCCCAGCTCGCTTGCGACCGGGTCCGGGCGAGTACGGCCCGGCTCTGCCGACTGACGGCACTGGGAGGCTGGCCGTCCGTCAACGCCCGCCTCGCGGCGGCCGCCGCAGGGGTCACGGAGGAGGAGGCCGTCCGGATGCTGGCCGAAGCCGTGGACGCCCAGCTGCTGGAGCCAATGACCGACGGCCGCCATCGGTTCCGGCCCGAAGTGCAGCGGTATCTGGCGGACACGGCCGCCGTGGAGCACGGGATCCCGGCGTGCTCCGCCGCCATCGCCCGGACGCTCGAGGTCCTGCTCAACCGGGCCGCGCACGCCGCGCACGCCGCCCTGCCGCAGAGCTGGCGGACCGAGCCGGCGCCCGCACACGGAGAGGCGTACCGCGATGAAGCGGAGGGCGTGGCAGCGCTCGCCGAAGAGTTGGACAACCTGGTGCACGCCGTCTCCGTGGCAGTGGAGTACCAGCACATCGGCACGGCGCTGCGCCTGGGACGTGCCCTGTGGCCCCTCCAGCTCAAGAGCGGCTACTGGGACGAGGTGCTGCCCGCGCTGCGGGCCGCGGCCCGCAGCGCAGACGATCACCAGCCACTGTCCCGGATGGCCGGGGCGCTGCACTTCCAGCTCGCCCACTGCCTGGGAGAGCTCGGACATGCTGATGACGCGGACGTCCAGGCGCGGGCCGCTCTCGCATGCGAGAGCGCGGCCGGACATCTCCGGGGGGAGGCATCGTCCACGGAGCTGAGGGGCCTGCTGTACCTGCACCGGTGGTTGGGGGACGAGGCGTACGAGCAATTCGTAGAAGCGGAGGGTCTCTACAACCAGATCGCCCCTGGTGAGGAAGGTGGCCAGGATGTTCCGCGGGCCCTTGCGCTGGCCTGGCGCCACCAAGGCCGTGCCCTGCGGATGATGGGTCGACTCGAGGAGTCCCGTGACCTGCTGGAGCGGGCCGGGGACTTCTTCAAGCAAGAGGGCGAGGCCTACAACCAGGCACGTGCCCTCACCGACCTGGCGGAGACACTTCACGCCGCAGGCGAGAACGCCGAGGCACTGCTGAGGATCGCCGATGCAGAGCGGCTGCTCGATCCGTCCGCGACCCCTCACCTCGGATACCTGGCCGGGCTGCGCCTTCGGTGTGAGGTCAACGGGTAGTGACGGGGAGCACCACCACGCGGTGCAGGCCGCCCGCGGTGTGCACCCGGATCGTCGTCCCGCCCGGAGACACGCTGCCGCCAGCCGTCAGCCAGGCAAACAGCGACGAGGCATACGCCGCCGGGTCGGCGTCCGCCCCGGCACCCGCGGACAGCCGGAACACGCCATGGCCCCGGACGCGGACGGTGCAGGTGTCCGGGCCGGTCGTGTACGCGGCGGCCGCACTGTGCGGGTGTCGGCGCAGCACCTCCTCCGTCCAGGCCTCAGGGCTGCCGAACCGGGGGTCGTCCGGCCGTCCCTCACGCGTGATTACGTCGGCCAGCTCCAGACTGCCTGCGTCGAGGGTCTCCTCGTGGACCGCGAGGTGCACGTCGCCCGCCGCCCCGTAGGGGTGCTGCGCGGAACGCTCGATCACGATGTCCGCCCCGTCGACGCGTGTCCGCACCTGCAGCGGCGCCGTACGCCGCGGCGGATCGTACGACGGCAGGGGCAGCGGCTCCAGCAGCGCGGGGGTTTCGGGCTCCGGTAGATCCATCAGGGCGTAGAAGTGCCTGCGCAGCAGGACCGCGGAAGCACCGGGAGCCGAGCTGATGAACTCGGCCGGACCAGCGAGCGGACGGTGCTCGGCGAGCGCCCGCTCCAACTGCGTCCGCAAGGAACCGTGCGGATCGATTCGCCGTGCTTCACGCACGAACGCTGCGACCGGCGCCTCAGGGTCCAACCGCTCCTGCCCGGCAGACGCCAGCAGTACGGGGATGCCGAGCGCGGCCGCGTAGAAGGACACCGCGCCGAAATCCCCCAAAACGATGTCCGCGGCCAGAAGGGCCTGCCTCCAAGCGTGCATGGGATCGATCAGGGTCAGCCCGCTGCGCCGGGCCCGGTCCAGCCAGGCACGGACTTGCCCCGGGCCGTGGCCCTGCCAGATGTTCGGATGAAGGATGGCCGCCAGCCGGTAGTCGTCGGCCGGCAACTCGGCCGCGAGCCGCGGGAGGAGGCTCGGCAGGAGGTCCTGACCGCCCCCGTTACCGAAGAGACCCTCGGGGTTCCAGGTGGAGTTCAGGACGACGAGCCGCTGTCCACGACGCACACCCAGGGAGCGGCGGAACCGCTCACGGTACGGGCGAGCGGCCAGCATGCGGTCGAAGCACGGATCGCCCGCGAGCACGGCTGCTTCCTCTGCCTCAGGACACGCGCGACGCAGTCGCTCCAGCTGCTCCGGGTGGGACAGCACGAGCCCGTCCACGAAGGGCTCGCCGTTCTCCAACAGCCACTCCGACGAAAGCCCGAAGGTCGGCTCCCGGCTCCCGGCTCCCGGCTCCCGGCTCCCGGCTCCCGGCTCCCGGCTCCCGGCTCCCGGCTCCCGGCTCCCGGCTCCCGGCTCCCGGCTCCCGGCTCCCGGCTCCCGGCTCCCGGCTCCCGGCTCCCGGCTCCCGGCTCCCGGCTCCCGGCTCCCGGCTCCCGGCTCCCGGCTCCCGGCTCCCGGCTCCCGGCTCCCGGCTCCCGGCTCCCGGCTCCCGGCTCCCGGCTGAGCTAGTCTCTTAGTATATCCCACGCCATGTGAAAGTATGCTCAACTTGCCCTGAAGTAGATGTAGTTGTCCCCCGAAGCTGGCGGAGATCGCAAGGTCGACCGGTGTCGAAAGGGCCTGCGCCCAAGGCAGCACGGGCAGGCCCAGGTCGGAGAAGAGATCGCAAACTCCGCCCTGGAATGCCGAGGACCCAGTTGATGTGACGAGTAGCTGTAGGCGGAAGTCGTCATGAAACAGCGGCAGCACGTCCAGCAACCGCCCTGCGGAGGTGAGGTTGTGCACAACCAGCAGTACCTGCCGGTGCGTTGTGCGACTAGTCCACCGATCGGAGCCTTCCCCGACTGGCACGCGAATCGCCAGCGGTTCAGCTGACCCCACTTGTCACTTCCTGATGGTGCGCTGTGCACTTCGTCCTTGCATCACCTTAGAGCGCACGGCAGGAGGCGTCACTTCAGGCGCGCTTTCGGTCGGGGGGACGCGGGGCCGGACGCCCCAGGAGCTGACCGACGAGAATGTCCAAGTCGAGGTGTTGGTGCTCGGTCCCGGGTGGGACGAGGTCGTCGGTCTGTCGCAGAAAGTACTCGATTTCGGACGGCCGGGCGCGCATCAGGGCCGACGATCGCTCGCCGGTGAGGGTGATCAAGACGTGGCCGGGCCGCTCGCGCCTGTTGGTACGGATGGTGACGTCTCCTTGGCCGGCGGGCTCGCGAAGGCCGGTGCGTAGGAGGTCGCGGGCGAAGAGCCAGGTGATCGGTTCACCGTGGCCGGTGAAGATGTCCATGTGGATGGCGTACGGCTCGCCGACGTCGTACCACAGGAAGCTCGGGACGAGAACGGTGAGATCGCTGCCGACCGCTTCCAGCAGGACCGGCACGATGCACGACACGCTCGCGGCCCGGTTTGCTGGCACGCGGGTGGGGTCCTGGTAGGTCACGGCCGCCGCCCGAGCGTTGTGACGACGTACGGGTGCCCCGCGTTCCCCACAAGCGCTTTTGCGTGGGCGACGAGACTGTACTGGGGGACAGGTGGCGTCCTGCGGTCGGCGGCGAGGATGCCGTGGGAGGTGCCCTGCCGGCCTCGGTCACCGCCGAGGAGCGGAGCCTGCCCGTGCGCCACATTGTTGTCCGGTCGTTCCGCGGTACTTGGCGGGTTGGGTGCGGCGGCTGCCGGGTGCCCTGTGCCCGGCAGCAGGGTCAGGCATGCCCCGGCGAGGATCGTCGCGTTGAGCCCACAGCTCTGCCCGGCGGGGTGGCTCACCGGCAGGGCGCTGGCGAGGGTGGCGTCCGGTGCCAGGTCGAGCAGCGAGATCGCCGCGGTGAAGGCGTCCGCACGCATCGCGCCGTGACTCAGCTCGGTAGGCGTCAAGGAGCCGCTCGCGCCCGCAGGATGGTGCACGACGGCGATGTCCTCGTCTGCCCTTTGTGCGACGTCGAAGTGCTGGGGCCAAAAAGCGAGTTGGGTCAAGATGTCCGACCCGATAGGAACCCGCACGGGACCGGCGTCGTGCGCCGCCCGGGCCGTGGGGTCGTGCGAGGCGAAGACCAGCCGAACTCCGGACTCGCGAAGGCGACGGCGCACCGTGCGGAAGCCGAGTCCCGGGTCCACCGTGACGACCACCGCGCCAATCCGCAGGACACCGTAGTAGAGCACCGGGAAGGCCGCGACAGCGGGCAGTACGAGTCCCACCCGGTCGCCGGGCCGCACGCCGTGGGCGAGTAGCCCGCCAGCGACCCGCGCACTGAGTTCATCCAGGTCGCCGTAAGTCAGCGTGTGCGCGCCGGCCCGGATCGCCGGACGCTGCGGGTACTGCCCGGCAGCGTCCTTCAGGTTGGTCGCAAGGTTGCTCAATTGGTTCTCCTGGCACACAGACATCGACGCGAGACGGAGGTCGCGCCCTTGCGCGCGCGGGCCTCCATGCCTGAGGAGGCCCGCTCGTCTCGATGGGGACGAGCCTCGCGCGTCGCACCCTTCGGAGCCTATGTGGACACCGACAGCGTTCCTCCGCTGTTCGCTGTAGCCCGGAACAACCAGTGGGCCTGACCAGCGACATGACCATCCGTCAACCGTGATCCGGGGCTCCTCTGAAGTGTGATGCTCCGGTGAAGACGTCGCACAGCGGCCGGATCGTGCGCCAGGCTCACTCCCCACACCCCCCCCAAGGGGGGCCCGCCTCGCGTGAAGAGGCCAGTACTGGATCAGCGAAGCAGGAGTAGGTGTGCACCAGCCAGTCCCAGGGCCGAGCGTGGCCGGCATCTCGGATGCATTCCTCGCCAGGCTCGACACGCATGTGTCGGCCATGGCCGAACGGCTCCTGGCCGAGATCGAGCACTACCAGAACGTGCCGCCGGAAGACCTGCGCAGGTCACTACGGCACAACACCGCCTTCACCCTCGCCTACCTCACCGGCTCAGAAAATACGATCGACCTCTCCGGGCCGACGGCAACCGGCCGGCTCCGGGCCGCCCAGGAAGTGCCACTGCCGGAGGTGCTGCGCGCCTACACACTCGGGTTCATCTACACCTGGGAGCAGCTGCTCGCCGAAGCCATACGGTCCGGCCCGCAGGCCCAGACCGCGCTCCTGCACGCCGCCACCGGCTACTGGGAGGTGTCAGACGCATACTCCCAGGCCCTGACAGCCTCCTACCGGGACGCCCTCGCCGAGCGCCTGGTCGAGACTGACCGCCGCCGCTCGGCCCTGGTAGCAGCACTCGTCGACGGGCCGCCACCGGGCGACGGCACGGTCTGGGAGATCGCCCACATGCTCGACTTTCCCTATCAGGGAACCTTCCTCGTCGTGACAGCCGAGGTCCAGGTGACCGGCACCCCACCCCTGCCAGGACTGGACGCCAAGTGCCGGGCCCTCGACACCGGAACGGCATGGCGTGCACAACCCGGCCACGAGATGGGCGTGCTCTCCTGCCCCAATCGGGACGCTGTCTCGCAAATCCTCGAGGCGGTCCGGGCCACCACAAACGGGCGGGTGGGAGTCAGTCCTGCCTATGACCGACTCGACCAGACACCCCGCGCACTGCGCTACGCCCAGGTCGCGCTCGAATCCCTGCCCGCGGGCACCGTGGCGGTACGCCAGCTCGACGACACGCCGCTGACCGAGATGGTGATGACCAACCTGGAGACGACCCGACGCGCCGTCAACCGCATCCTCGGCGGAGTACTGTCCCTGCCCGAGAGTGACCGCAACACGCTCCTCGCCACCGCCCGCGCCTGGCTCGACGCCAACGGATCGGCGGCCGAGGCGAGCCGCACGCTCTACTGCCACCAGAACACCGTGCGCTACCGGATGCACCGCCTGGAAGAGTACCTGCGAGGCCCGCTCGACGACCCCAAAGTCATCGCCGAACTCGCCATCGCCGTCGACGCCGTCGGCACCTTTCCGACGCTCCTGGACCGCAACCTCGTGTCAGAGCCGGTGCCCAGTGGCGCATCGTGATCCGTGAGGTCCGTGCGATCTTCAGCTCTGCCACGAATACAGGGCAGAGCCGTTGCCCGGATAACGCCCATGCCCCAGCCGAGGGGACCGGTAACCGCGACGACCTCAACACCCGCTGAAGTTGCCTCCAATTGCGGCCCGTAGTCGCTGATCCGCGGCCGGACCGGTGTCTTCCTGACCGTTTCGATCGTCTCACTGCACATGCACATCCGCAGTGAGAACCGCTGTACGGCTGCCCCGCGCAGGAAGACCACGGTCACCGCGATCGCGGGCGGTCACGCCTCCGGTCACCAGCAGGGACGCCGTCTGCACCGGCAGGCGCGGCAGGCCCGAGCGGGCGTCGGCCAGCACCACCATCGCGCCGACCAGCCCAGTGAGGGTCACCGCGAACATCGTCGGCCGGGCGCCGCGGTGTCGACCGCCGGACCGGTGGCCACGACGGCGCCCCCGGCGTCGGGGACCAACGGAACAGCCAGTAATTCGTCAGTGGGGCTCCCCGGGAAGCCCCACCTGCCTGCCTGCGCTGGTCAACCGGCCATGGACGCCACAACCAGCGCAACGGCCGCACCGCACAGCAGCACCGCAAGCGGCCATGCCAGCCGGCCGCGCCCGGTACGCCTGCGCCACAGCCCCAGCCCCAGCGCACACGCCCCCACGAGCACAACCGTCACACCGCTCAGCTCGCCCTTCCGCCACGTCACCTGTACGGCGCCACGGTTAGTACCCCATACAAGGAGCGCAACGAGGATGCCCACGGTCAGCACACACACCGCTTCCAGCAGCCTGCTCATACGGCGCCTTTCTTCTTCGGCGTGTCCGTCAGGTCAGTGCGCCGGTGGAAAGGACGGCTTGACCTCGACGGTCTCCGTCTGGCGGCCTTCTGAGTCCGTGCTGGTGGACCGCTTCTTCCCGGGCAGGGGACCGGCCACGGGCGCCTGAGGCGATGAGGTTGAGCGGGCCGAACTCGTCCATGTAGAAGATGACGTCGCGCTCGCCCTCCTCAGGTATAACCTCGCAGTCGGCGATCGTCCAGAGGTGCTCGACCCTCGCCTATCGGGAGAACCCCAGGCGCACCAAGTCTTCCCCAAGGCCGGACCGGCAGCCCGCGCTCTGGCCGGGGCAGGCCTAGTTTGGCCTTGCATGACAGGTGATGATGAACGCGGTGCACCGATGGGGCGGCGCAGGCTCATCCGGGCCGCGCTGACGGGGGTGGTGGCCGTGGCCGCCGGGCTGGTGTCCGACACCAGCGCGACGTCCACCGCCACCCGCGGCGATGGAAAGGGCCCGCGGGCCGGGACTCCCAAGTCAGCGCTGCGGGAACTGGTGGCAGGGAACGTTCGCTGGCGCTCGTTCCGTGCGAGCAATCCGGACCGGACCCGGGCCGTGCGGCAGACCCTGGTGGCCGGACAGCATCCCTTCGCCGTGGTCCTGGGCTGCGTCGATTCCCGGGTTCCGCCGGAGCTGGTCTTCGATCAGGGCTTGGGTGATCTCCTGACGGTGCGCTCGGCGGGTCCCGTTTTGGACGAGGTGGTCCTGGCCAGCGTCACCTACGGGGTGCTGGAGTTAGGCATCCCGCTCGTCGTCGTCCTGGGGCACCAGTCGTGCGGTGCCGTCACCGCCGCCGTCGAAGCGGCTCAGGCCGGGCACACGCTGCCCGGTCACATGCAGTACCTGGCAGACCAGATCCGTCCAGCGATCGACCAGACCCTGCAAGGGTCGGCAAGGGTGGATGCGGCCATCACCGCAAACGTGCGGCTGGTCCGCTCGCGCCTGGCCGCCGAGCCCGATCTCGCGCCCAAGCTCATGGCGGGTGGACTGGCCGTGGTCGGGGCCCGGTACGAACTGACCAGCCAACGTGTCGACCAGATCCATTGACCTCCCCCGGATCCGGCGCCCCCCGATCTTCAACAACATAGGGGGCAGTTATGCCGGCCCCGAAGATCGGAGGCGTCATTGCGGAGACAGTAACGGGGGGCGCGGCTGCGGTTGTTCGACGTGGGCGAGAGCCCGATGGTGTTCGTGTTGCTTTGCTGTTGGCCCCAGCAGGGGAGGACGCTTGATGTCGAACTCGTGCCGCAGTGCTTGGAGGGCGGCGCGATAGCCGGACATGCCGTGTACACCGGGGCCCGGGGGTGTCGCGGCCGAGCACAGGTACACGCCGGGCAGGGGTACGAGGTGCGGGTTCATCCGGGGTATTGGGCGGAAGATGGACTGGCGCAGGGTTACCGCACCGGTGCCGATGTCCCCGCCGACGTAGTTCGGGTTGTACGCCTCGTACCGGGCTGCGGAGATGCCACGGTGGGCGATGACGGTGCTACGGAATCCGGGCGCGTACTTCTCGATCTGGGCCGTGATCAGTTCGACCGGGTCGGTGGTGTCCCCGTTGGGGACGTGGGCGTAGGCCCAAAGGGGCCGCTTGCCGGGACGGACGCGGCCGGGGTCGGCGACGGCAGGGTCGACGACGAGTACGAACGGTTCTTCTGCCAGCAGGCCGGCGGCGGTGGAGTTCTCGCTGCGAAGGATCTGTGTCCGTGTGCCGCCCAGGTGGACGGTGGTCGCTTGCTTGATGTTCGGGTCGGTCCACGGCACGGGTTCGGAAAGGAGGAAGTCGGCCTTGGCAGCGCCGGGTCCGTAGCGGAATCGGGCCAGCGCACGCAGGTACGGGCGCGGGAGGCGCCCGGCGGCGATGCGGGCGAGTGCCGTGGGGCTGATGTCCAGCAGTATGGCCTTGGCGGGGGGAAGCTCTCTGAGATCGGAGATCATGCAGCCGGTGTGGAAAATCCCGCCGTGCGCGGTGATGTCGTCTGCCATCGCTGCGGCGATGGTGCTGCTGCCACCCAGGGGTACCGGCCAGCCGCCTCTGTGGGCCAAGTGGCCCAGCAACATGGCGACCGTGCCGGCGGCGAGCGAGGGCAAGGGCCCCACGGAGTGTGCGGCAACCCCGGTGAGCAGGGCGCGTGCCTGTGGTGTCGCGAACTGCCCGGCGTGCAGGCGGGTTCCGTGCGCGAGAATCCGGCGGGCCAGGAGCAGCGGAGCGGCGAGATCACGAGGGAACGAGCCGGGCCCGGACAGCAGAAGCTCGACGATGGCGTCGGAGTGTTCGAGTAGGGGTTTCATGAGGCGCTGCCAGCGGGGGCCGTCGGACCCGAGGTTGGTGCAGGTGGTGGCCAGATCGCGGTAGGCGATTGCGGCAGCCCCTTCGGTCAGGGGGTGTGCGTAGCTGGCGGGAGCGTGAAGCATCTCCACGTTGCGCGCGGTGAGGTCGAACGCCTTGAAGAATGGTGAGGCCACGGCCATGGGGTGAACTGCGGAGCAGATGTCGTGGACGACGTCGCCGTCGAAGAGCGACTCGGTGCGCAGTCCCCCTCCGATGGTTGGTGCCGCCTCGTACAGTTCCACTGAGAGTCCGGCGCGGGCCAGGGTGACGCCGGCGGCGAGGCCATTGGGTCCGGTGCCGACGATCACGGCGTCGGGAGACATGGGCAAGCCCTTCTGCTTGGCATCCGTCGGTTCTGGCACAACGGCTACCGGGACGGAGATGCCGGCATGCTTCTCTGCGGCCGTGACCGGTCCAGGGCGGAACCGGCCACGGTCTCAGGAGTAGTGAGCCGGGGCACGGAAGAACCGGCTCGGCGTTGACATGCGGACTACCGAGCGCTGGGTGCGGGAGCGGCGGGCTGCTGGATGGGCCAGTGGGTGATGGAGGTCCGCTGGCCGCAGTCCTGGGAGCCGCCGTCCTTGCAGACGTAGACGCTGCTCGTGGTGGTGGGTGCGTAGCGCACTTTGAAGCTGACGGGCGTGGTGCCCGGCCCGCACTGGGTGGCGATCTTCCGCGCAGGCGTGGGTGTGAAGTCGTGGACGGTCATCGACCACAGGGAGAAGCAGCCGGCACCGGTGTTCTTCAACTCGCCCTGGACGGTGAGCGTGGAGGCGAGGATGCTGCCTCCCTTCTCCAGCCATCGGGTACCGGAGGAGGTCGCGGCGCTGTGGTCCGTTGACCAGGTCACTGCGGTGGTGGCGGCCGAGGCGGTGGTCCCACCAAGCAGGGCGGCGGCGGCCGCAGCTGCGGCGACGGTGAGTAACTTGAGGGTGCGGTGGGCCATGGTGCGTGCTCCATGTCGGAGTTGGTCTGTTCGCGGCGGACCGGGCATGCGGTCAGCTGTGTACTGGCAGCTCGGCTTCGTTGTCTGCCGGCACCGGAGGTTCGGGGCGGGCGGCTGCAGACCTCTGCAGCCGCCGGGGCAGTGCCAGACGCGGATCGTGTCCGTAAGGGGTCAAGAGGAGCAGCAGCCCGGCCCACATGGCGAAGCCGAAGCTCCACAAGCCCATCACGACCGCGATGCCCAGGTGGAACAGCACGCCGACGGGCAGGAGCATCCAGCGAACCCTCTGGGGCAGCAGCAGTGACGCTGCCAGGGCGATCTCCACGACCAGCGGACTCCAGGTCAGGGCGGCGACGCCGACGGGGCTCTCCGCGACGGCGTTCAGGGCCGGACGCAGCCAGTCAGGCGCCCCGAAGGCGTAGTTGTTGATCCAGTAGTACAGGGCGCTCCCGTCGGCCCACTCGGCGTGCGGGAGCTTGGCCACGCACGACTGGAAGTAGATGACGGACATCTGGACCCGGGCCAGGGTGATTGCACTGACACCGATGAGGGCCCACGTTCCGCGGGCGGCCGATTCGTCAGGCCGGGGCTCGGACTGGCGCTGCCAGTGCCAGCGGCGGCGGTCGCCCACGGCCACGAGCACAAGGAGCAGGGTGAGGATCCAGGTGACCTGGTCGCCGCCGTCCGGGATGGAGATTCCAGTGAACACGCTGAAGGCGATATACGCGTGGGGCACGGCGGTGTACCGGGGCCGCCAGCCGCTCGCCGCGAGGACCAGGATGAGGCAGCAGGCCCACCGAACGGCTTCGAAGTGGTCGGGGGAGACCAGGCAGAACGCGCCCGCCCCGGTGACACCCCGGCACAGAGGGTACTGCCCGACCGTGGCGACCTCCCGAAAGAGGGTCGTGCTGTCGCTGAAGGCGAGGGTGCCCAGGGTGCCGAGGGCCAGGAGGGTACGGGCCAGGCCGTAGCCGGCTGCCCAGGGCAGGGCGATGATGCGTCGGCGCATCAGCAGGCCACCTCCAGAACCATCACGCTTTCGGTGGAGTGGGATTCGGGCACGAGGTCGCGCCACGCGTACGGCGTGGGGCGTTCCTGCAGCAGCGCGACGGTGCCGCACAGCGTGGGGTCGGGAGAGCCGTTGCGCACCTGGCGGGCCGCAGAGCCGGCGTTCGCCAGGCAGGTCTCGCTGCTGTCGGTGCAGTCGCGCCAGTCGTCCTTCTGCGCGGCCGAGAGCAGCATCGCGATCTCCACGCCCTGCGCCCGCGATTCACGGTCGAGCCCGAACGCGTTGTGAGGGGAGGCATGTGGAGTGAGCGACAGTGCACGCCAGCCGTCGGAGGACTTCTTGTACGGCGTGACCTCGGGATCCCTGGGGGACTTGGTGAAGAAGGCCCAGCCCTGGGGGGCCAGATTGACGACGGTGTGCTTCACCTGCGATTGAGCAGGCAACGTGATGACGTTCTTCGGGACCTGTTCCTGGATCGCGTAGAGAGCGACGACCGACCAGGCGGCACAGACAGCCGCGACCGATCTCACCGACACGGATACGGTGCCGGTCCCGCGATGGGTGAACGCGGCACAGGCCGAGCGAATCTTGTTGTTCATGGGGTGTGGAGGGTCCTCTGCCGCAGGTATGTGAACACGGCCGGCGGGGTGGAGGGTCTGCAGCCCCTCCACCCCGCCAGTTGTGGCCTTAGGCGGCCTTGAGGGTCTTGGTCACCTGGGCGACGGCCTCGTCCTTCGACAGCGGCGTGCCGTCACCCGCGGTGGGCTGCGGGCTCCAGAACCAGTTCTTGCCCTTGACGAAGTTCGCGCCCACCGCGACGGTCACCGTCACGACGGCGCCGGCCGCGGTCACGACGGCGGCAACGTGGATGACCGCGGCGGCGACGGCGACCGTCACGCCGCAGAGCTGGCCGTTCTCGACCGGGGTGGCCTTGTCGCTCTTCTGCGCCACCGACAGCAGCATGTTCTGCGCGTCAGTGACGGCCTTGTCGACCTTGCGCGGGTCACCGCTGCGGGTCTTCGCGCTGAACTCGGCAAAGAAGCCCGGTGACCGCTTGTTGATCAGGTCGATGACGGCGTTCGACGCCCGGATCTCGTCCAGGTCGTCATTGTCCAGATACTGGCGGGCCTCCGCGAACAGCTCGAGCTGCGACAGGCTGCGGCCGACCTTCCCCTGCCCGAAGAACAGGCCGCGGAACACCTGCTCGCCGTCGGCCTTGGCCGAGACAGCTGCTGCGGCCGCAGCCGCCTTGACCGGCTCGGCACTGGGGTTGGCCACTGCCGACGGGGCCGCAGCGACACACAGGGCGGCCGCGGTCATTCCGGCCACCAGCAGGGTTCCACGCTGTTTGATGTTCACTTCTATCCCCTCGTTTAGGAAAACACGCAGGGGGTGCTAAAGCGTGCAATACGCGAGTCCCCCGAAACGTGCTCTTGCCTCCGGGATGTTCGCACAAGGAATGATCGCCGGTCGAGTGAATATGACCGCGCTCACAATCCATTAAATGGAGGAATATCTTCCGACGCCTCCAGGTCGAATATTGGTCAGTGGCCGAAAGTCTTCACTCTCGGACCTGTTTGGCGTGTAACTCTGGGATCGGTGTCCGAATGTGAATAGTCGATGGCTTGAATGCGATGGGTGGTGGGTGTCGCTATTCAGGGCGCCCGGCGGAAAGGGTGTTGAGGAGTGCCGCCCCTCGCTCGGCGTCATCGACGCTCACGGCGAACTCGGCTCCCTTGCGGGGGTGGATGACCAGGCACTCGCCGGCCCGGAGCATCACGGTGGTGCCCAAACCGCTGAGCCGGTACCCCCAGCCGCCGACCTGCGCTGGAGTCCGAGATTCGGCGCGGGAGGACTCGATGTCCTGCGGCGCCCAGCGCCGCGCCGGCCAGCCGAACGGGCCGAAAGCCACCTCCAGGCCCTTCTCCGTGACGCGGGCCTGCACGGAGGAGAAGGCCAAGGTCAGGACTGAGGCGACCGCGAAGGGGGTGACAACTGCCCACTGCATGCCGGTGAGCAGGCCGCAGGCCGCGGCGAGGACGGCGGCGAGCGCCGCGACGCCGGTGACGGCCGCAACAAGGTGTAGCCAAGGGTTCGTGGTGCGGGAGAGCCAGACGAGCCGGGCCCCGGCGGGGATCTCCATGGACGCGCCTTCACCGGCTCCGGCGGCAGGGGAAGAGCGTTCGCCGCGCCGCCCGGCGATCCAGCCGAGCGCGCTGGCAGCCAGCGCAGCCACGGACGTCAGGGTGATTCCCAGGCCCACGGACCCCGCATCCCGCCAATCGGCGCGGTCCAGGTTCGCGCGGACTATCGACGCCTGGGTGCCCGCCATGAAGACACCCGTGAACGCCAGCGTCGCACCAGCCCACGACGGGGTCGGTGCGTCCCTGCGCCGCGTAGTGAGGAGGGTGCCAACTGCGAGCACGGCCCAAATGAGGGCCGGGAACGCGGAAGCCGCCCACACCGGCATCGACCCGTCGGGAGCCTCGCTGCCCCAGTGCGTGGCCACCCGCTCGGGCAGCCGGCCGCTCGTGGCCAGGGGCAGCGCGGCCAGCAGTGCGAAGGCGCCTGTGATCCACACGGCCGCCCCCCACCTTGCGCCGCCCGGTCGCTTCATACGGTCAGTCACGAAAGCCCCCTGATCAGTTCAATGAGATCGCTCTTGGTGTAGCCCAGTCGTGCCGCCTCGGCCACCAACTCGCGTGCCCGCTCGAGCAGCGCGGACCGTTGTCCCGCGCCCTGGGCAACGGTGACCCCGCGACCCCGGCGGAACTCCAGAACCCCTTCGTCCCGCAGGGCTCGCAGGCCGCGGAGCACGGTGTTGGCGTTCACGCCCAGGGCCAGGGACAGGTCTCGGGCCGATGGCAGTCGATCTCCCGGCACGCACTCCCCTTCGGCGATGGCGCGCCGGATGGCGCCCGCCACCTGCTCGTGGAGAGGCCGGCTGTCTGTGGTGTCCAGTCTCAGCAGCATGGTGCTAGTGAGACTAGCACCAAGTTCTTCATTGGGGAGGCTTGTGGGTGGGCTGGGGCTGCGCTTGGTGGAGATGGCGGCCCCGGGGTGCTGGCGGTGAAGGGCGGCGAGGGCTCGATATGGGTGTCAGCACCCATATCGATCAGAGCGATGGGCTGAAATAGTGATCATCCATGTGGGCCGATGCTTGTCGACCGCCAGGCTTGCCGCGCCTTTTGGTGCTCCGGGCGCGACTCTGTAGCGTGCACAGTCGCAAATGAGGTGTCAGGTTGGAAGGGGCTTAGGGATTTCCTACCCGAGCCTTCCGGGAGTCGTATTTCAGCCGCTCCGTGGCCCTGATGGATTACTCGCGGTGGGGTGTAGTCCGTCCGGGAGGCGTCATGCCTGCGTCCGGGCTCTGAGGGCGCTTTGAATTGCACCGCTGATTTGGTGGCCTTGAACAGGTCTTCGCCCCCTCCACTCGACGCGATTGGTTGCGTAGGTCGCAGCCAGGAACGTTTGGCGCCGACTTTCGGGAGCGTTCGTGATCACAGTCGCTCGCGATGTCGGTGAGAAGTAGGAACGCTCGCCGGGCCAAGGGGCTCCGGGAGGTGCCGCCGGGCCTGTCGGGTGGTGGCTGGCAGTCTAGGGACGTGTTGATCAAAGGATTCGAGAACAACCCGCTGACTGCCGGGGAGGGGCTGCTGTCTCTCCCGGGGTTCTGGCCTGCCTACCTGTTGTGGCTGTGCCAGACCGAGGACAACGAACCGGAGCCGGGATGGTTCGGTGCCGACGAGGCCGGCACTGACGCGGCGTACGAGGCGCTGACCAACGAGGAGCAATGGCCGGTCTTCCGGATCCCGTTCGGTGCCGGCCACACCGCTGTTGTTCTGGGCCGCAACTTCGCCGACGATGAGGGGACGGAGTACTTCATCTCCCACCCGGAATGGGACCGGCACGGCTACCTGGCGACCGTCGACGGACACCCGGCGGGCCCGGGACTGTCCTGGCCGGAGCTCGCGCACATCGCCGGCACGCCTGATCCTCGTGCTCCCGGCATCCAGGCATTTCATGCCCGGCTGCTGCTCTTGCTGCCCGCACTCGGCGACGCCGACCTGCCTGCCGAGGCGACGGGGCTGATCGCCGATGCGCTCATCCAGGTGGGCGTTGCCTCCGATGAGGCCCCCGGGCTGGCGCAAGCCCTCCTCCAGGACCACCCCTTGTGGGAGCCGACCGGATGGGCGCTACCCACCGTCTCCCCGCTTTCTGGGGGGCAGGACCTGTTCCCCGGCATCCTCTACTGCGACGAGCCGGGCAGCCCGCGGTGCGGAACCCGACTTGCCCAAGGCGTCACCCGTGATCAAAGCGACCGCCTGGCACGGGCCCTCGGCACCTGGCCCACCCCGTGAGGGCCCGGAACGATCCAACGTGCACACGCGACGTCCACCCGCATGTAGCCGGAGCGTTTCCAGAACTCGGCGACACAGTTCCAGTCACCCTCCGGCTGTTCTCGGCGCTGACCAACAAACGGTGCTGACTCACGGCGACAAGGTCAACGCGATGGGTGCCCGTCGCCTTCGGTGCGGGAGCGACTTTCGTTGCTCCGGGCGGGATGAATGAGGTCGCTGCGGGCGTGCTGGCCGTGGTGGGGCCCGGTGCGAACTGGCCAGCCGGCAGGTCCACCGGATCCAATGACCCCCTCACCGTGAAGCTCTCGGCGGGCCTGCACCGGGTAGACTTGCAGAGTTATGCAATTTACTAGTTCTGGATTCGGTGGGCGGGGGTCGCGGTGTGGCCGGGTTCGAGGAAGCGGCGCTGGAGCGGGTCCGTATGGCGCGGGCTCGTCTCCAGGCTGCGCAGGCGGCTGACGATGCCTTCGAGGAGGCAGAGGCCGAGGAGGAGCTCGAGGACGCACTGCGTGTGGCCCACGATCACGGAGTGGCCACCAGCGACGAAGGCAGCCGGTGAACCGGACGGCGTCACCGGCATGTACGAGGCATCGGTGATCGCCCGCCACCCCAGCGGGCAGCCGACCGCCCAGGTGCGTAAGCACGCGTGGACGGTGCCGCTGGTGCCGGGCTCGGTGCGGGCCGCGCGCGAGCGCACCGAACGCTCCCTGGTTCTCTTCGGCCTGGTGAGTACCTCCGCAATGTTCGGAGCAGTGCTGCTCGTGGTCAGCGAGCTCGTCACCAACGCCGTCCGCCACGCCCAGCGCTCCCCGGACGCGGAGGTCACCCTCCACATGAGCGACCACATGCTCGTGGTCGCCGTCGCGGACCTAGACCCGCGCCCTGTCATGCTGGCCGACGCTGCCCGGACTGCGGGGCAGGGTCTGCGCACGGTGGCCGACCTGGCTCGCACCTTCGGCGGCGACGTCCGCATCGAGCCCTCCGCCGGCGGGCGCGGCAAGACGGTCATCGTCCGCTTCATCCTGCCGGGAGGCACATCGTGACCAGCAGCGACCACGAGGCCGGGCGGCTGTATGAGATCACCTATCTCGGTACCGGCCCCGACCCGGACGTCCGCACGGTCGAGGCCGAGGAGGTCGCGGCCGTCATCGAGCATGCCGGCGAGCAGGGCATGCAGGTCCTGGTCCGCCCCTACACTCGCCCGCACGATCAACCCGAGACGGAAGCACGCCATGACGGATGACACCTCCGCCAAGAAGTCGGCGGCGGATCACGAGAAGTGGAAGGAGAAGGGCGTCGCGATGCGCGCCTTCTTCTACATCTTCGGCACGCACGTGTTCGCCGGGTTCATCTGGCTGCTGTTCTACTTGGGCCAACACGCGCAGAAGTAGTCCAGGCCCTATCGATACCGCGCAGCGTGGGGCCGTACCGGAGACCTGGGCTACGTCGACACCAGTGTGTCTACAGCCGCCGCGTCGTGCTGAGGAGCGCGTCACCGACCTTCTGATATGAGTCGATTCGGTGCTGTGCGCGGCGGGCGCGCTCCTCTGGGTCGCGCACGAAGAGAGCCTGCTGTCCCGGGTGGTACGTGCTTACGACTTCCAGCGTCCGGTCACGGACGACGTCGGGGTGTGCCTTGAGCAGGCGGCGCCACACGTCCTGGGCTTCATTGCCTTGGAGGAGCACGACCTCCGTCCTGGGCATCAGCCCCAGCAACCGTTTCAGAACCTCGGCACCGGCCTGGAGCTCGGCCGCCTTTGGTGAGCGGTTGATGTACCAGGGATAGGCATTCCAGGGAGTGACGTCATCCGGCGCTATCCCCGCCCGCTCGAAGATCTGGGCCTGAAGCTCCGCTGTCGGATCGTCGTTCTCCACACACAGGAACCCGGAGCCGGCGCCCTCCAGCGTCTTGGGGCCCGGGTCTCGCAGGACGGACAAGACGCGAGCAGCTGCTCCTCCGTGCCAGGGGGCGACATACGGCATCCAGCCGCGGCCCTCCGGCTCGCGCAAGGCGTCGACCATCTCGTTGATGGGGCGTACATGGGGGGCGTAGCGCTCCTTGTCCTGCTCACGCCGAAACGCCTCGTCACGCATCCGTCGTGCCACACATCCTCCAACGTCGGCCGACACCATTGCGCGAACAGTAGCGGGCAGGCCTGACGCTGGGACCGGCCTCAGGCATCGCACGGCGCGTCCGAAGAGGCCGCTGCCCCAACCTCCCGCTGCCGACCACCAGCAGCGAACCTGCCGACCTCCCGATGCAGCTGCGATCTCCGCCGATAGGGGGCATTACGGTCTGTTGCCGAGGAGCTCGGCGAGGCCTTGCCGGGTGGCGGCGATGATCACTCTGTCGTCGGGGCCGAGGACGTGGCCGGGGTGGAGGTCGAAGAGGAGTCCGCTCACGTGGGCCTGGCCGTCGAGGCGGGTGGCCCGCAGGTCCGGGCGCCGGTCGGCCGGATCGGCGGTGTCGAGGGCGAGGACGCGCCAATGGCCGGGCCTGGTGGTGTCCGAGATGGTCCGGCCTTCGAGGTGGGGCAGGCCGGCCACGTCGATGGCGGCGAAGAGGAGTACGCGGCGTTCGACGGGCAGGGCTCCCAGGATCTGGCGTCCCATCATGGCGGCGGCGAAGGCGGGTGCGGCCAGCGAGGTGACGCTGCGGCTGCGGGTCACCGCGTGGGGGTGGGCGGTGCGCAGGGTGCGGTGGACGGCGGTGGCGAACTCGTCGTCGTACAGGCGCAATGCCACCCGCAGGTCGGAGTGGATGGTGCGGGCGCAGAGGATCGCTTCGAGGTTGGTGGTGTCGGAGCTGGTCAGGGCGAGGAGGGCATGGGCGCGGTGGATGCGGGCGGCTTCGAGGATGCCGTCCTGGGTGGCGTCGCCGAGGATGACGGGTACCCGAAGGCTTCGGGCCAAAGGGATGCCGCGCGCATCGGGGTCTTCTTCCACACAGACGACGGGGATGTCGAGTTCGCGCAGGCGGGCCAGGACGCGGGTGCCGATCTTGCCGAGGCCGAGCAGGACGATGTGGTCGGCCGTGCCGCGCGGGGGTCTGCGCAAGGTGGAGGCCGACCGGAAGGACCCGGACGCCTCCAACACGGCGGCGACCAGGACCGGGAGGAGGAGCAGGCCGACGAGGCCGGTGAACAACTGGAGGAGCTGGCGCTCGACGGTGTCGTCCACGGCGGGGTCGTTGATGGAGAAGAGGTCCAGGAGGGTGACGTAGGCGGAGTGGGCGATGGGGTCGCCGGTGGTGATCCAGGACGCGATGGCAATGGCGATGACAGCGGCGGTGAAGCCGGCCAGTGACCAACGGACCCGGCGCGAGAACAGCTCCATCACCGGGAGACGGGCGGTACTGAGCCTGCCGGGTGAAGGGGAGGGGGCGGCATGCGATACGGCTTCGAGGACGACGTCGCCGCGCTGAGCTGACTGTGCTATCTCCATCGCAGCGGGCAGGAGCCGGGGGCCGGCCGGCCCGCTGGCGTCCGTTCCCTCGGTGCCGGCGGGATCCTCGGTGGTGGAGGAGAGCAGGGCCAGTGTGCACAGGGCCGGCTTGGCGGCTTCGCGCCGCTGTTGTGGGGTGCGTTCGACCGCGCGGAACAGCAGGCCGTCGGCCTGGAGGACCTTGCTCGTCCCGGCGACGACGGTTGCCGCGAGTGCGGGGGCGGCAGTGTCGGCGTCCGAGAGGACCGTGATCGCCGATTCGCCGACCTGGCCGCCGGCCACCACCGCCGCCTGGTCGAGGAGTTCGGCGAGGTAGCGGCCGAGCTTGCGGTTGTAGAGGCGGATGACCAGGCGGACCCGCGGGTTGATGCGGTGGGCCGTCAGCGCAGCGCGAATGTTGGCTTCGTCGTCCTCGTAGACGAGCGCGAGCGCCGCGGCCTGTGCGATGCCCGCCTCCCGCAGCGCCGCCGCGTCCGCGGTGTCGGCTTCGACGACACGCGTGGTGGCAGGGGGCTGGGGGCCGATGGTGTCGGCGTCGGGGAGCAGGAGGGTGACGGGCTGGCGGTAGATGTCGTGGAGCTCGCCGACCAGGCGTACGGCGAGCGCGTCGTCACCGCAGACGATCATCGGCGGAGGTATCGAGTTGCTCTGCGTCACCCTGTTCTCCTGGTCCTGTGCCGCAGGCGCTGCCTCAGCCCGTTGCCCGATTCGCCCACCGCGATCAGGAGCACCGCGGACGCACCGCACCCCACCAGCGTCACCGGCCGGCTCAGAGCCGCGCTGAGTAGCACCAGTACCAGCGTGAGGACCGCCCACCACACGAGGAGCGATCCCACCTGGCGCCGCCAGTTCCCTATTCCTCTCACGGGGCACCCACTCCCGGGGTCGGTGACAGGGGCGGCCAGGAGTGCTCGTACGCCGGGAGGTCCCACGGTTTGGGAGCGGGCCGGGCCGCGAACGGCCCGGCCCGGTTGGCCATGAGGATCAACATCGTCCCGGCGAAGAGCAGGGTGATCACGATCAGGACGAGGCCGACGGGGTTGCGCGGGTTGTATGAGTAACGGTTGGTTCCCCACTTGCTCCGCTTGAAGACCGGCTCGTCGTCGTGATGCACAGGCTTTCCCCCGGGGTCGAATGTCCTTGGGCGACGCCGCACACGGGCGCGGGCGGCAGGATGGCTCGCAGAATTCGGTGTGTCCCCGGTGCACGCCGGGGCGACTGCGGTTACGGCTCGATCAACCCGACGCGGATGGCGTAGCGGGTGAGCTCGACGCGGTCACGCAGGCCCAGTTTCTGAAGCAGGTTCGCGCGGTGGCGTTCCACGGTCTTGGGACTGATGACGAGGAGGTCGCCGATCTCCTTCGAGCTGTGGCCTTCGGCGACGAGCTTGAGGATCTCCTCCTCGCGCTCGGTGATAGCCCGCTCCGGCAGAGGGCTGCCGGAGCGGGCGCGGTCGAGGTAGGTGCGGATGAGGGTGCTCTCCGCACCCGGGTAGATGAAGGGTTCGTCGCGTAGCGCGGCGCGGCAGGCCTCGACGAGGTCGCGGTCGGCGACGGATTTGAGGACGTACCCGGAGGCGCCGGCACGCAGGGCTTCGAAGAAGTACTGCTCGTTGTCATACATGGTCAGCATCAGGATCCGCAGGCCCGGTTGGAGTCGGGCGAGTTCGCGCGCGGCCTGGAGGCCGGTCTGGCGGGGCATGGCGATGTCGAGGACGGCGAGGTCGATGTCGAGGCTGCGGGCCTGGGCGACGGCTTCCGCTCCGTCGGCGGCCTCGGCGACCACGGTCAGGTCGGGTTCGGCGTCCAGGATGAGCCGAACGCCCCGGCGGACGAGGGTGTGATCGTCGGCAAGAAGGATGCGGGCGGGCCCCGTCTGCGGCTGGGTCATCTGGTGCCCTTCGCGATGTCGGTGATGTTGAGCCGGACCTGGGTGCCGCCGTGCGGGCCGGCGCCCACGAGGAGTTCGGCGCCGATGAGCAGGGCACGTTCACGCATCCCCTGGATGCCGGCGCCCTCAGGCGCCTCCCCGAGGCCGCGCCCGTTGTCGCGGACCAGCAGTCCAACACCGCCGTGGGGCAAGGGCCGCAGGTGAACCTCGACGCGGGTGCCGCCCGAGTGGCGGGCCGCGTTGGTCAGGCCCTCCTGGGCGACGCGGTAGAGAACGAGTTCGGTGGCCGGGTCCAGGTGGGGCAGCCCAGGGGTGACGTGGGCGGTGACGCCCAGGCGCGGGGTGGTGAACTCGGCGGCCAGGGAGCGCAGCGCGCTGTGCAGGCCGAGTTCCTCCAGGACACCGGGGCGCAGCCGGCGGGCGATACGGCGGATCTCGTCCAGGCTGGCGCGGGTGGTCTCCTGGGCCTGGTGCAGATCGGTGCGCACCGGCTCGGGGGCACGGTCGGCGGCGTACTTGATCTGGAGGAGGACGGCGGTGAGGGTCTGGCCGACCTCGTCGTGGAGCTCCTGGGCGATGCGCTTGCGTTCGGCCTCCAGCGCGGTCAGCACCCGGCCGCTGCTGGTGGCCCGCTCGGCTTCAAGGCGGTCGAGCATGGCGTTGAAGGTCCGGGTGAGCGCGGCAACCTCCCCACCGCCGGTGACCGTTGGGCGGGTGGCGGGTTTGAGGAGGTCGGCGGTGGCCATTGCCCGGTTCAGCCGGGCGAGCGGGGCCAGCCCGACCCGGAGCAGGACCGCGTTGATGACCAGCATCGCGGCCAGCCCGCCGAGCAGCACGAGCGCCTCCCCGAACAGCACCGGCGTGGAAACGGTGACCGGGCCCAGCAGCAAGGCCACCGCGACAGACACAACGCCTGCGTTCAGGAGGAAGATCCGCCAGTACAACGACACGGGCACACGCCTTTCCAGCCGGTCCCCCAGCATCGCCACGACCGCCCGGCCGCCCCGTCTCCAGGTACTACGACCTGCAGCGGAACCCACTTCCCCGCCCCATCCTCACGCCGATGGAAGGCTGCTGTCCATCCGTGCCGGCACCCATATTTCGGACACGTGAAAAGTGGCACGATGGGCCCGCCGAGCGGTCCTCTCCTGCCCGAGAACGAGTGTCCGCCGTAGCGGCATCACGTACAGAAACGAACACGAGGGGGGACAGCCGTGCCTGCTCCACGGATGAGCACCACACCACTGCCCGGCATCGGGGTCCAGTACGACCTCACCACCCGCGAACACCGCCACCTGTCCGTAGTCGCGCACCGCGACGGCACGCGGACCGTGAACGTCTACCGCGCGGACGACCCCGACGCCTGCGCGCAGTCCCTGCACCTGACAGGTGCGGAGACGGCCTCGCTGATCGACGCGCTGATGCCCGCCCACCACAGTCCGAACGTCCTGCACACCACCGACCTCGGCCTGGTGGCCGAGCGGATCGAGCTGTCCGCGCACTCGCACTGGAACGGGCGGGTGCTGGGCGAGACGCGGATGCGGACCGAGACGGGCGTCTCGATCGTGGCCGTGCTGCGCCGGGCGGAGGCCCGTCCCTCGCCCGCGCCGGACTTCCGCCTGGCGGGCGGGGACACCCTCATCGTGATCGGCACCCGCGAGGGCGTCGACGCGGCCGCCTCGATACTCGGCCGGGAGTGACGCCCGTGCACTCCGCTGTGTTCCTCATCGAGTTCGGCGCGATCATCCTCGGACTCGGTCTGCTCGGCCGGGTCGCCGGGCGCCTGAAGTTCTCCCCCATCCCCCTCTACCTCCTGGCCGGCCTGGCCTTCGGCACGGGCGGGCTGCTGCCCATGGGAGCGAGCGAGGAGTTCGTCGCGATCGGCGCCGAGATCGGCGTGATCCTCCTCCTGCTCATGCTCGGCCTGGAGTACACCGCGTCGGATCTGGTCTCCAACCTCAAGACCCAGTACCCGGCGGGGCTGGTCGACTTCGCCCTGAACGCCGTGCCCGGCGCGGTCGCGGCCCTGGTCATGGGCTGGGGCCCGGTGGCAGCCGTCGTCCTGGCCGGCGTCACCTGGATCTCCTCCTCCGGGGTCATCGCCAAGGTCATGGGAGACCTGGGCCGGGTCGGCAACCGCGAGACCCCGGTCATCCTGTCCATCCTGGTCCTCGAAGACCTGGCGATGGCGGTCTACCTGCCGATCATCACCGCCCTCCTCGCGGGCGTGAGCCTCGCCGCGGGCAGTGCGACCCTGGCCATCGCCCTCGGTGTCGCCGGTGCGGTCCTGTTCATCGCGGTCCGCTACGGACGCCACATCTCCCGCTTCGTCTCCAGCGACGACCCCGAGAAGCTCCTCCTCGTGGTCCTCGGCCTGACCTTGCTGGTGGCCGGTGTCGCCCAGCAGCTTCAGGTGTCCGCGGCGGTCGGCGCGTTCCTCGTCGGCATCGCCCTCTCGGGCGAGGTCGCCGAGGGCACGCACACGCTGCTCAGCCCGCTACGGGACCTGTTCGCGGCCGTGTTCTTCGTCTTCTTCGGCCTGCACACCGACCCCGCGAGCATCCCGCCCGTACTGCTGCCCGCCCTCGCGCTCGCCCTGGTCACGACGGGCACGAAGATCGCCACCGGATACTGGGCGGCCAAACGGGCCGGGATCGGGGTCAAGGGGCGCTGGCGGGCCGGCGGCACGCTCGTGGCCCGCGGCGAGTTCTCCATCGTCATCGCCGGTCTCGCCGTCACCGCCGGCATCGAACCCGCCATGGGCCCGCTCGCCACCGCGTACGTCCTGATCCTCGTCGTGATCGGCCCGCTGACCGCCCGGTACACCGAACCCGTGGCCGCCTGGGTCAGCAGCCGCCGCACCTCCTCAGGTCCGGTCC
The DNA here is from genome assembly GCF_036014235.1 of Streptomyces sp. NBC_00435. Classification (GTDB taxonomy): domain Bacteria; phylum Actinomycetota; class Actinomycetes; order Streptomycetales; family Streptomycetaceae; genus Streptomyces. Next base: position 3,586,090 of record NZ_CP107924.1, on the reverse strand, counting down.
TGCCCGCGCTGGTGTCCCAGCCGGGATCCCCGAAGGACCTCAAGGACCAGGCCCAGGACCCGGCCGGCCGCGCGTGAGCGAGGACGCCTGGGCGGCGGTCACCAGCCGGGAGACCGTGCTGCTGCTCGCCGTCCTGGCTGTCTACCTCGGCGGCGCGGTGGGCTTCGCCCATCGTCTGCCCCGCCTCCTGGCGCGTGACCCGGGCTGGCGCCGGGACACCGAACGCGAACCGATCTCCAGTGCGATCACCCTCACCCTGCTGATCGTCCTGTGGCCGGCGATCGCCGTATACCTGGCCTGCAAGCTCGCCGCCAGTGGCGGCGATCGTTGACTTGGCCGTCCGCGGGACGGTCTTCCCGACGGACGCGTATCCCCGCTCACAGTCCGCTGATCCATGGAGGTACACGTGCTTACCGTTGTGCAGGCGGCCACGATTGCGCTGGCCCTCGGGGTCGGGACCCTCGGCGTCAGGACGATCATGACCGGCCGTGTCGTCTTGCCCTGGCTTCGGCAAAGTGTGCGGCGGCCGGTTATCTGGGGCGTGGGAACGCTGCCATGGCAGCGGCGCTCGCAGGGGCGCCCGCTTTGCCCTTCACGGTCTTCGTGCCGTTCCTGATGGCTGGCGTCGCCCTGGTTGGATTCGCGCAGGTCTCCCGCCCGCGGAGCGGCTCCTAGTCAGTCGGTGCCGCCACCGACCGGTTCGGACCTGCCGTGTTCGCCGAGCCAGCGGGCGAGTTTGCCCCGGCGGCCGACAGCGCGCAGCCTGCGCTCGGTGGCCTGCCGAGTGGCCGAAGTGGTGACGAGGAGCAGCTCGTCCCCAGCCGTGAGAACTGTGTCGGGGCCGGGTACCTGGGTGACGCCGCCGCGGACGAGGAGGGTGATCACCGCGGGTGGTGGGAGCCGGAGTTCGAAGACGGCGACCCCGTGGAGGCGTGATCCGGGCGGGATGGTGACGGTGAGGAGGTCGGCGTCCAGGACGTCCAGGGGTGCGCTCTCGACCTGGATCTCCCGCACGGCCCCGGGGCGGGCGATGTGCAGGAGGCGGGCGGCGGCGGGCAGGGTGGGGCCCTGGACGAGGGTGAAGACGACGACGAGGACGAAGACGATGTTGAGCAGGTGAAGGGAGCCGTCGATGGCGGCGACGATCGGGAAGGTGGCCAGGACGATGGGGACGGCGCCGCGCAGGCCGGCCCAGGAGATGAATACCTGTTCCCGCCACGGGGTGCGGAAGGGCAGCAGGCAGGCGGCGACCGAGACGGGGCGGGCGATCAGCAGCAGGACAAGCCCGACTACGAGTGCGGGCAGGATCGCGTCGGGCAGTTCGCTGGGGTCGACGAGCAGGCCGAGCATGACGAACAGGCCGATCTGAGCGAGCCATCCGGTGCCCTCGGCGAAGGAGCGCGTCGCCGCGCGGTGGGGCAGGCGCGAGTTGCCCAGGACCAGCCCGGCGAGATAGGCGGCGATGATGCCGCTCGCGTTGACGAAGCCGCCGGCGGCGAAGGCGATGGTGCCGAACCCCACGGTGGCCAGCGGGTACAGCCCGGTGGCCGGCAAGGCGATGTGTCGTAGCGCGGCCACCCCGATCCGGCCGACGGCCAGCCCCAGCAGCCCGCCGACGGCGAGCTGATAGACGACGTTGCCGAGGATCGCGGCCGGGCCAGGGAGGTCGGCGACGGCGGTGGAGAAGACCAGGACCAGGATGATGGTCGGGGCGTCGTTGAACCCGGACTCGGCCTCCAGCAGCCCGGTGGTCTTCCGCGGCAGAGGCAGGGAGCGCAGGACGGCGAAGACGGCGGCGGCGTCCGTCGAGGAGACGATCGCGCCCAACAGCAGGGCCAGGTGCCAGTCCATGCCCAGGAGGTAGTGGGCTCCGGCGCCGGTGACCGCCACGGAGACGGCAACGCCCGCGGTGGCGAGAACACCGGCCGGTGCCAGCCGGCGCTTGACGTCGGGCCAGTGGGTGCTCAGGCCGCCCTCGACGAGGATGACCGCGAGGCCTGCGGTGCCCAGGGACTGGGCGAGCTGCGCGTCATCGAACTCGATGCCGATCACGTCCTCGCCCGCGATCACGCCGACGGCGAGGAACAACAGCAGGCTCGGCAGACCGAGCCGGTGCGCCGCCCGGGCGGCGGCGATGCTGGCCATGAGGACGACACCACCCACCAACAGCACCAAGTACAGCCGCTGCAGCGTCACAGCCCGCCCCTATGGCCCGGGCCGGCGCGGACCACGCCGGCGGCTGGTGTCGAAGAGGTGCGCCGCGAGCGCGGCCATGATCAGGCCGACCGCCAGCAGCGTCCCCAGCCGGGCCGCGGCCCCGGCGACCATCATGGCCAGGGCGCAGGCCATGATCAGCCAGGCCCGCCCGTTGCGGTACTCACGGGGCCGGCGCGGACGCCCCATACCCAGGGCGCGGGCGAACCTGGGATCGTCGTGCCACAGCACGGCCTCGAGCTCGGCGATCCTCTCGTCATCGGATTCCGGCATGGCCTTGCCTCCTTTCCATCGGTCAGGCGAGTGCGAAGTAGCGCAGCCACACGTACAGCCCGGCCAGCACGGTGGTGACCGCGGTGACGACGAGTCCGTACCGGCTGAACTGCCAGAAGGAGATGTGGTGTCCGGCGCGGTCGGCGATGCCGATGGTGACGACGTTGGCGGAGGAGGCGATGATCGTGGCGTTGCCAGCCAGGTCCGCGCCGAGGGCGAAGGACCACCACAGCATCTGGGCCTGATCGATTCCTCCAGAGGCCTCGACGATCTCGGAGACGACCGGGCTGGTCGAGGCGACGAAGGGGATGTTGTCGATGACCGCGGACGGCACGATCGACCCAAAGAGCAGGGCCATGGACGCGCCGAACAGGTTGCCGTCCAGTACACGGGCTGCGGCCTGGCCGAGGTCGGTGAGGATCCCCGTCTGGACCATGGCGCCGACCATCACGAACAAGCCGGCGAAGAACGCCAGGGTCTCCCATTCGACGTCGGCCGCGACCTTGCGCGCGTCGAGCCGGGAGACGGCGAGGAGGATCAGGCCGCCGGAGATCGCCACCACCGATGGCTCCAGGTGGAGGGTGGTGTGCAGGACGAAGCAGGCCATCACGACCATGACGACGGTGCCGCTGACCGCCAGGAGCCGACCGTCGGTGATGGCGTCCCGCTCGCGCATGGCCATGACGTGCGCGGCCCGCTTGGGATCGTAGGAGAACGCGCCACGGAACATCCACCGGGCCATCACCGCGAACACCACGACCAGCAGAGCCGAGATGGGCGCCATGTGGAGCAGGAAGTCGTTGAACGACAGCCCGGCCCGGGAGCCGATCATGATGTTCGGCGGATCGCCGATCAGGGTGGCGGCGCCGCCGATGTTGCAGGCCATCACCTCGGCGATCAGATACGGCACGACCGGGACCCCGAGCCTGGTGCAGACCGCGATCGTCACGGGGGCGATCAGCATGACGGTGGTGACGTTGTCCAGCCAGGCAGACAGGAAGGCGGTGGCGAAGATCAGGAGAACCATCAGCCGGTACGGGCGGCCGTGCGACCGTTTGGCGGCCCAGATCGCGACGAACTCGAACAGGCCGGTGCGTTTGAGGACGGAGACGATCAGCATCATGCCCAGCAGCAGGAAGATGACGTTCCAGTCGATGCCGGCCACGTCGGAGAAGAACGCGTGCTCCGGGCTAGTCGCCCCGATCAGCAGCATGACGACCGCGCCACCCAGGGCCGCGGCGACCCGGTGGACCTTCTCCGTGGCGATCAGCACGTAGACGGCTCCGAACACCGCCACCGCCAGCCACGCGGTGACACTCATGGCGGGCCCGCCCAGTCAGTTCCGCGGTTACATGGAGACGGGGTCGTCATCGGCGCGGCTCCGTTCACAGGTGCTGCCGCGAGCACCCGCGCCGCACGAGGGCCACCCCGAACAGAAGGTGCTCCAGACCCCCACCATCACCTGGCGCCCCGGCCCGGCGCATCGGGGCCAGCACCCATCTTCACGACCCCTGACACAGAGGGACCGCACCCTCGGCAGCCCCCGCCGTGCGCGGTCTCGGCGGCAGGCTCCGCGACCGGGACCGCCGCAGGCGGGAGACCCCCCTGGGACCCGCAAGTGCCGGGCATGCGACGTGCGCACCGCCTAGGCACGCTGTGCTGGCGATGGTCGCTCGCTGGAAAGCACGACCCTCTGCCTCGTACCGTCGTTCGGCCTGTCACCCGCCATCAGGGTCAAAAGATAGTAAAGGGGGCATATCTAGAAGAGAGCTTGCACTGGAGGGAGATGGTTCGCCATGGTCCAGGAGCTGCTTACCGCACTGGCGATCACCGGCGCCGCCGGACTGCTCTATGTGGCAGCGGCAGCCCACGTGGTCAGGCAATACGAGAAGGGCGTTGTGCTGCGCTTCGGTCGCCTGCGCGGCCAGGTGCGCGGTCCCGGGTTCGTCATGATCGTTCCGGGCGTGGACCGGATACACAAGGTGAACATGCAGATCGTGACGATGCCGGTGCCCGCCCAGGACGGCATCACCCGCGACAACGTCACCGTCCGGGTGGACGCCGTCATCTACTTCAAGGTCGTCGACCCCGTCGACGCGATCATCCGCGTCGAGGACTACCGATTCGCCGTCTCCCAGATGGCGCAGACTTCGCTGCGGTCCATCCTCGGCAAGAGCGATCTCGACGAGCTGCTCTCCAATCGCGAGAAGCTGAACCAGGGCCTGGAACTGATGATGGACAGCCCGGCTGTCGAGTGGGGTGTAACCATCGACCGGGTGGAGATCAAGGACGTCTCCCTCCCGGAGACGATGAAACGGTCGATGGCGCGGCAAGCCGAGGCCGACCGCGAGCGCCGGGCCAGGATCATCAACGCCGATGCCGAACTCCAGGCGTCCAAGAAGCTGGCCGAAGCCGCCGGCGTGATGTCCGACCAGCCAGCCGCCCTCCAGCTCCGGCTGCTGCAGACGGTGGTCGCGGTCGCCGCCGAGAAGAACTCCACCCTCGTCCTGCCCTTCCCCGTCGAACTGCTGCGCTTCCTCGAACGGGCCACCCCGCAACAGTCCGCCGTGTACAGGGCGTCGCCCGCTGTGGCGCTGTCCAAGCCCCCCAAGGCAGGGGATGCGCCGCAGCACCCTGCGGCATCAGCCGCGCCCTGCGCACTGCCGTACTCGCCAGGAGGCTAAGCAATGGATCCTTGGCTGACCTGGCTGATCGCTGCTCTGGTCTTGGGCGCGGCAGAGATCGCCACTCTCACCGCGGCGCTCGGGCTGCTCGGCGGCGCAGCACTGGTCACCGCCGCCTTCGCGGCCGCCGGCCTGCCCCTGCCGTTGCAGTTCCTGGTGTTCGCGGTCGCGGCGACGGTCGGCGTGGTCTTTGTACGCCCTGTCGCCCTGCGCCGTCTGTCCCCGCGGACCGAGGAGCGCTTCGGCGTGGACGCGCTGGTCGGCGCAGCCGCATACGTGACCGTGGAGGTCTCGAGGCTGGGCGGCAGGGTCCGTATCGGCGGTGAGGAATGGACGGCGCGCGCCTACGACGAGTCTCTGGTGATCCCTCCCGGTACGACCGTCGACGTCATCGAGATCAAAGGCACCACCGCGCTGGTCTACCCCCGGGAGTGAGCCATGGAAGTGTCCGCGTTCCTCATCGTCGGCCTGCTCGTCGCGGTGTTGGCGGTGTTCACCGTGGTGCGGGCGGTACGGATCGTCCCCCAGGCCCGCGCCCGCAACGTCGAGCGGCTCGGCCGCTATCACCGCACCTTGAAGCCCGGGCTGAACGTCGTCATCCCGTACGTCGACCGCGTGTACCCGGTGATCGACCTGCGCGAGCAGGTCGTCTCCTTCCAGCCGCAGCCGGTCATCACGGAGGACAACCTGGTCGTCGAAATTGACACGGTGCTGTACTTCCAGGTCACCGACCCGCGCGCGGCCGCCTACGAGATCGCCAACTTTCTGCAGGCGGTGGAGCAGCTGACCGTCACCACACTGCGCAATGTCGTCGGATCCATGGACCTGGAGAAGACCCTCACCTCACGGGACACCATCAACAACCAACTGCGCGGTGTCCTCGACGAGGCCACAGGCAAGTGGGGACTGCGGGTCAACAGGGTGGAGATCAAGGCCATCGACCCGCCGCAGTCCATCAAGGACGCCATGGAGAAGCAGATGCGGGCCGAGCGGGACAAGCGGGCCGCCATCCTCGGCGCCGAAGGGCAGCGCCAGTCCCAGATCCTCACCGCGGAAGGCGACAAGCAGGCCGCCGTACTCCGGGCGGAAGGCAACCGGACCGCCGAGATCCTCAAAGCCGAGGGCCAATCGCGGGCTATCGACGAGGTGTTCCAGGCCGTCCACCGCAACGACCCCGACCCCAAGCTCCTCGCCTACCAGTACCTCCAGACGCTTCCCCAGATCGCGCAAGGCCCCGGCAACAACTTCTGGGTGATACCCGGCGAGGTCACCTCCGCCCTCCAAAACGTCACCCGCGCCTTCAACGAGGTCCTTCCCCCGTCCTCGGCGACCCGGGAATCGTCCTCCGACGACCTGGCCGTCCAGGCCGCGAACGACGCAGCCCAAGCGGCGGAAGCCGCCGCCGAAGCGCTTGCCGACGCCGCGGAAGCCGACGCAGCCACCGGGTCGATCCCTCCTCGCTTCCCGACAGCGGACCCGCGCGACCTGCCGGACGCGCCGCCCGATCCGCCAAGCTAAGGGTCCCGTCCCCGCATACGTGGGGTAGCAAGGTTCGGAGCATGGGGGAGCGGCCGTCTTCCGGTGTCAGAAGCGCAGGCTGAACCCGCACTAACGGAAGACGGCCGCCGTATGTAGGGTGCGGGCCTCGTGCGGCCGGCGCCGTGTGTGCTGCCTAGGTGGGGCTGTTGGCTTGGAGGTCGGCCAGGAGTTCGGCCTGGCCTTGAAGGACGCCGGAGAGGATGCCGCGGGCGACCTTGAGGAGTTCGGCGATCTGGGGGTGAGTGAGGCTGTAGTACACGTTGGAGCCTTCACGGCGGGTAACCACCAGGTTGGCCTTGCGCAGGACGGCCAGCTGCTGGGAGAGGCTCGCAGCCTCGACCCCGACCTCGGGGAGCATCTCGGCGACCGCGTGCTCGCGTACGGACAGGAGCTCCAGGACGCGGATGCGGACCGGATGCCCCAGCGTTTTGAAGAACTCCGCCTTCAGCTGGTACAGCGGTGCGCTCACCTGGGTACCCCTGCCGTGACTGCCCATCTCATCCACCCGGAACCGTTCCTTCACAGGGGCATCCATTCGCCCCTCATCACGCCTTGTGACCTCCACAATTGCAGATCCCTGCAACTCCTGGGACTCGGCGAGGCGCCTTCGTGACGTTCGGACCCCCGAGATCGGGTCTTTCGCCGGTCAGGCCTTCTTGAGGAACTCGGTCTTCAAGACCAGGCCCTTGACCTTCTTCGTATTGCACTCGACCTCGCCGGGCCGGGAGGTCAGGCGGATGTTCTTCACCAGGGTGCCGCGCTTGAGGGTCTCGGAGGTTCCCTTGACCTTCAGGTCCTTGGTCAGGGTGACCGAGTCGCCGTCCTCAAGCACGGTGCCGTTGGAGTCCTTGAAGATGATGTCGCTCATGGTGCCGGTGTCCTTGCCGTTCTCGCTGGTGCTGGTGCTGGTCTCAGGTGAGGGCGGGTTCCTCGGGGTACTGAGGGGTGGGCCAGTCATCCGTGCGCCACTGCTTGACCGTCCCAGGGGCACCGTGGGCGGCCAGCGCGGCGGCGAGGTCGCAGTGGACGGTGACGGGCGGACAGGTGGCGTCCGGGACCAGCGAGCCGTCCGCCGGAATCGCAGCGAGCTCGAGTCTGCGCCCGCTTTCGGCAAGGCGGCGGGCAGCCTGGGCGACCGCGATCTGCCCGCCGGCCGACCAGCCCAGCAGCCCCGTCAAATCCAGGATGACCGGGCCGGTGCCCCGGGCGAGCGCCCAGCCGATCGCGCCGGTGAACCGGTCGGTCGCGTCCGCGCCGAGATACCCGGCCAGGGACAGCACGCCCAGGTCCCGGCGGGTGGTGTAGCGCCATTCGATCGTCATCGTCAGCTCCTCGGCTTCACAGGGGAAGGGTGATCCAGATGGCCTTGCCGCGCCCGTCCGCATCCGCCCGTACGAGAGCGGTGCCGCCGAGTTCCATCGTCATCGCGACGACCATGGCGAGTCCGCTGCCGGGCGTGGTGGCGAGGGCTCCGAAGAGGGCTGGCTGGTAGGGGTGGCGGTCGTGGACGGCGAATGCGAAGGCGCCGGGTCCGTGCGCGTAGGTGACGGTGACCATCGGCGAGGACTCGGCGGCATGGCGGACGCAGTTGGTGACCAGCTCGGCCAGGATCAGCAGAGCCGGGCCCACGTTCGGGTGCCGAAGGCCGACCCCGCACTCCATGAGGACCAGCTCGGTGGTCTCGCGGGCGATGCGGACGGCCGAGCCCATGGCGGGCACGCTCAGCACGTGCCGGTAGGGCATCGTCTCAACCTGGATACTCACCGGCCCGCCCCCGTCACCATGCGGGCGATGCGGAACCCGGACACCTGCTGCGGGTGCAGGCGCAGCAGGGTGTCGTGCGGGCCGTGGGCACAGCCGGGCAGGGTGCGCCGGTAGTGGGCGGCCTCGTCCGGGTCGGCGATGACGTCGGCCGGTCCGTGGGCGCTGACCGTCCAGCCCGTGCCGTCCGGGCTGCGGATCTCATCGACCTGGTAGGTGAGCAGTGCACGGCCCGGGATGGTGGCGGCTTGCACGGGGGCGCGGACGACGAGGCGTCCGTACTCCATCACGTGTGCGGCGGGCCGGACGACAGCCAGCTCCCGCTGAACATAGACGAGGCGCCCTTGGCCGGGGCCTTCCAGGAGCCACAGAGCTTCGGTGCCGGAGACCTCGATGAGGCGGTGGTCGGTGGGGACGGTCATCGTGCGGCCTTCCGGATGCGGTGCGGTCGGTGCTTGAGCGGCAGCAGGCCCGCCTGCTCCAGGTGCTTGCGGGCCCCGGCGATGGCTTCCGGGGTGGTGGCGTACTCGCGGCCCTCCAGGCGCAGCAGCTCTAGCGCGCCGACCGCGTCCAGGGCCTGGCGCTGGCCGGGCCGGATACCGGAGGTCATCACGGCGATGCCGCGCCGGTTCAGCTTCTCCACGGCGTCCTTCAGGACGAGGGCGCCGGTGGCGTCCAGGGTGGTCACCCTCGACATGCGCAGGATGACCACCTTCACGTCGGCGACCTCGGAGAGTTCGAGGAGGAAGCGGTGGGCGCCGGCGAAGAAGAGGGGGCCGTCGATGCGGTAGGCCACGATGTGCTCCGCCAACAGGGCGTGTTCCTCGTCGCTGTGCTCACCGGGCACATCCGGGCGGAAGTCGACCTGTTCCATCCGGGCCTGACTCGCCACTGCCTTCAGCGCAAGGGCGCCAGCCACGATCAGGCCGATGATCACGGCATAGACGAGGTCGAGGACCAGGGTGGCGGCAGCGGTCAGGACGAGCACGACGGCGTCCGAGCGTGTCGCCTTCGCCATCGCGCGCAGCGAGCCGACCTCCACCATGCGGATCGCCGTCGCCAGCAGGACCCCCGCCAGCGCCGCGAGGGGGATCTTCGAGACCAAGGGGGCTGCGGCGAACACGATCACCGCGAGCACTGCGGCGTGGGTGAGGGCGGCCAGCCGGGAGGAGGCACCGGTACGGACGTTGACCGCCGTGCGCGCGATCGCGGCCGTGGCAGGGACGCCACCGAAGAGCGGGGCCGCGAGGTTGGCGATGCCCTGCCCGAACAGCTCCTTGTCCGGGTCGTGCTGCTGCCCCACCGTCATACCGTCCGCGACCGTCGCCGACAACAAGGACTCCAGCGCTGCCAAAGCAGCCACCGCAACCGCCGGGGCGAGCAACGAGCCGAACGCGGAGACGTCGAGGAAGGCGAGAGAAGGGGCGGGCAGGCCGGAGGGCAGCGCACCGATCGGGGCCGCCGCGTCCAAGTGGAAAACCTGTGTGATCACGGTCGCCGCGATCACCGCGACGATCGAGAAGGGGATCGTCGGCTTCCACCGGGCTCCCGTCAGCATCACTGCCGCGACACCGGTCGAGAGACCGATCGCGGTCCAGTTCGGGAAAGCCACGAAGTCCACGAGGGCCCGCCAGGCAACGAGCAAGACCTTCTCGCCCTCGGGCTTGTCGACGCCGAGCGCGTTGGGTATCTGCTGCAGGCCGATCACGCACGCGATCCCCAGCGTGAAGCCCTCCACCACCGGCGCCGGCACGTACCGCATGTACTGTCCGGCCCGCAGCAGGGCGAGACCGATCAAGAGGACCCCGGCCATCAGCCCGACGGTCAGGACGCCACCGGGCCCGTACTGGGCGACGATCGGCACCAGCACCACGGTCATCGCCCCGGTCGGGCCCGACACTTGAAGGTTCGACCCGCCGAACAGCGCGGCCAGGGCGCCGGCGACCACGGCGGTGGCGAGCCCCGCCTCGGCGCCGAGCCCGGAGGAGACCCCGAAGCCGAGCGCGAGCGGGAGGGCGACGATCGCCACGGTCAGCCCGGCCAGGAGATCCCGCCGGGGGCTGCGGCCCATCGCCTTGAAGTCCGCCCGGGCCGGCAACAGCGAGCGGACCCGCCCGAGCGCGGAGGCCAGCAAGGTGCTCACCGTCACGAGGCCGGAACCTCGGACTCGCGCAGTTCCTCCAGCAGCACGCTCTGCCCGGTCAGCACCTCCGTCAGGATCCGCCGCGCCGCCAGCATCAGCTGCGCAACGTCCCCACCCGCCAGCTCGTAGACGACGGTTGAGCCGTCACGGGTCGAGGTGACGATCCCTGAGCGGCGCAGGACCGCGAGCTGCTGTGACAGCGCGGAGGGCTCGACCTCGATCGCGGCCAGCAGGTCCCGCACCGGCATCGGACCCTCCTGCAGCAGCTCCAGGACCCTTATCCGCACCGGGTGCCCGAGCATCCGGAAGAACTCGGCCTTGGCCTGATACAGCGGAACCGGCACGGTCTCGCACCCTTCTCATCACCCCGAGCAACGGGGCGAACGGCTTGGTACTGTGCCCGCGGCTACCTACGGACACAGCACCCACAGCATCTATGAAATTGCAGACTTCTGCAATTCACAGAAATGACGACTGTTCCCGACTGGAGCCCGTATCTTCTACCCAGGGCCTCGCCGCCACCCCCGTCGGCGAGGCTCTGGCCGGTCTAGGTGCACCGCCCGGTTCTTATCCAGGACCAGATCGCAACGCAGGCAGCCGGCAGGGCGGCGGGCGCGCATCCTCAGCCTGTGCACTGCGGCGATCCGCATTGGTCACTCCTCAGCCAGACCAGGCCTGAGAGGTTGTCTCACGTGGCACGTTTCGCGAGCTTCTTGCAGCAGGTCAGGGCGGCGGCCGTGGCCAGGCCTCGGCTCTGCCAGTCGTTGCGGACCACGTACGGGATCTTGAGGCCACGAGCAGCCCATGGCAGGCTCGTGCCGCATGATCGATGAATTCGCGAAGGACAACCTGCACGGGAGACTGCGGCGGGACCGTGAGGCGCTGCTCTGGAAGCTCGACGGCTTGTCCGAGTACGACGCGCGCCGGCCTCTGACAGTGACCGGGACCAGCCTCCTCGGCCTGGTCAAACATGTGGCCACCGTCGAGGCCAGGTACTTCGGCGAGGTCTTCGGCCGCCCTTCCCCGGAACCGCTGTCCCGGTGGCAGGACTCCGACGGCAGCGATCAATGGGCGGCCGAGAACGAGACCCGCGATCAGATCATCGGGTTCTACCGGCGCACGTGGGAACACTCGGACGCGACGATCAACATGCTTCCCCTCGATGCCCCCGGCCACGTGCCGTGGTGGCCGGAGCCTTATGCCGACACGAACCTGTTCGCCGTCATGGTCCATGTCCTCGGCGAGTCCAACCGGCATGCCGGGCACGCCGATGTCCTGCGCGAGGGCCTCGACGGCCGGACTGGGTTGCGCCCCGAACACGAGAAGCAGATCGATGAGGAAGCCCGTGCGGCCTACCGCGCGAAGATCGAGCAGGCTGCCAGGTCGGCCGCACCGATCAAGGCTAAGAGGGTGTCTCACGTGACGTGATGTTCGTGCGGCCTGCTGCCGGTCGTGGGCGCTGATCTGTCGAAGCATATGGTTCCTGAGGAACTCCGGGAGCTGGCCGCCCCGGTGCTGCCGTCGTTCGCTGCTCGTCCGCAAGGTGGTGGGACCGCTCCGTGTGACGAGCGGGCCGTGTTCACGGCAGTGGCGTACGCGCTGACCAGCGGGTGTGCTTGGCGGCATCTGCCGCCGACGTTTGGCACGTCGCCCGCTACCGCGCATCGGCAGACAGCCCTGTAATCCTCCGGTCGCCGATGATCGCTGTAGGAGACCCGTCTCCCACCACACGGACATGATCAGGGATCACGATCCAGCGCTGCACCGCCAACCGTGCACGAGCTTGTTAGGGCGGGATTGCGTGAGCCTGGCTCCAGCAACGACGGCGGGGCCACAGCTTAGGCTGTGGCCCCGCCGTGTTTCAGGCGCCTACTGCTTGGTGCGTCCCTGGAAACGTTCGACGATCCAGGCGAGACAGAAGAAGAACGCCGCGGCCTCCAGGAAGGCCGTGTTCGATCCGCGGCCGTCCTGGATCGCAACGGTCACGGCGACCGCCGCACTGATCACTCCGCAGAGGAACAGCGCCAGCGCCGATCGTTTGTCGTATCTCATAGCGGTGTCCTTTGGTGCGATCAGCAGCGGTACTGCCACGGGAAGAAGAACGTGTTGTAGTTCTGGACGTACTTCCAGTACCTGTGGAACCAGATGCTCGCACCCGCCGAGATGGCGAGACAACGGCCGCCTCGGTTGATCGCGTTGTGAGCTGTGTACTGGATCCACGCGCCCATGCCGCCGATGGCCACGGCGACTAGCCAGCCGACGACGGGAATGCCCGCGGACATGCCGGCGGCCACGCCGTAGGCGTAGTGCGAGTATTCCTTGATGCGCCAGGTCCAGCGGTAGTTGAAGTACCCGGTCACGGCGACGTAGCCGGAGCTCTTGCCCCAGCCCGGGATGTAGACCTGGGCGACGAGCTTGCCCCAGGAGCGGTAGAAGGTGCGTGACCAGGTCCAGCGGCCGTCCAGGTCGTAGGCGTTGGCCGGGTCCGCGCCCACGTACTCGTAGGCGTTGCGGGCGCCGCCCGGAACCGGGTCCATCTGGAGGAAGCGGCCGGCGTCGGGGTTGTAGACGCGGGCGCCCATCAGCATGGTGCCGCCGAGGGTCTCGGAGGACCGCTGGGCGGAGCCGAGCCACTGGTAGCGGGTGGCGGGAGAGCCTGCGCGGACCTTGCCGTACTCGTCGGAGCTCATCGAGGTCGGCGGCTTGGACACGTCCAGCGGGAGGGCCAGGCTGACGTCACCGTGCAGGTTCGACAGTTGGAGGATCGTCTCGCCCGTGCTCGACGTGGTGGCCGCGAGGCCGCCCGCGAGGCCCTGGACCATGCGGGTGACCCGGCCGGCCGCGTCCTCGGTGATCCACCGGGGGCTGTCGGCGTCGCTCGCGTAGTGGTTGGTCTTCGACGCGGTCTGCGTCCAGGTGCCACCGGAGTTGGACTCGGTCTTGAAGGTCCGGGTCCGCTGCGCGGGGTCCAGGCTCCAGGTCTGGCGCGAGCTGCCCGCGGTCTGCTGCTCGACCAGGTCACTGTTGTAGTAGCTGAGCGTGGTGCCGCCCGGCATGGTGGTGGTGCGGCCGAACTTGTCGTACGCGTAGCCCGCGTCGACGATCCGGTCGGCGCTGTCGAAGGCCGAGGTCTTCGTGGTGCCGCCGGTGGTCGGGCAGTCCGCGCCCGGGGTGGACGCCGCCGTCGTGAGCGATGTCCGGTTGGAACGGCTGTCGAAGCCGTAGCCGCGCACGGTGCACACGTCGGCGTAGGTGTCGTTGACCTGGGTCAGCCGCCCGATCGCGTCGTAGCTGTACTCCTGTCGTTCGGTCTGCCCGGCGCCGCCGGTGTGGGTCAGGCGCTGGCCGTGGACGGACTCGGTGACCGAATCGCCGAGGAGGAGCGCACCGTCGGAGTCGCGGGTGTAGGTGCGTTCCTGGAGCGCGCCGGCCCGGCCGAGGTTCTGGCGCATGGTGAAGCCGCCGGGGAGGGTCTCCTTGACCACGCCGCCGTCGGCGTCGTAGGTGGCGGTGAAGGCGCCCGCGACGGAGTCGGTCATCGAGGTGGCCAGGCCGCGGGCTTCCTTGGCGTGGTCGTAGCCGATGGTCACCGTGGACGGTACGGAGTCCGCCACCTTGACCGGGCGGTTGAGTCCGTCGTACTCGGTGGCGGTGGTACCGCCGTCGGCGTCACCGTAGGAGACCAGGCGGCCGAGCGCGTCGTACTGCTTGGTGACGGTGCCGGCCGTGGTCGAGGTGATCTTGGAGACGCGGCCGTTGGCGGGGTCGTGCTCGGTGGTCGAGACGGGCGCCGCGGTGCCGATGCCTCCGGTGACGGTCACCTTCGTCAGGCGGCTCCCTGCGTCATAGGTGCTGGCGGTGGTGCGGGTGGTTCCGCCGGCCACCTCGGTGATCTTGGTGATCTGGCCGAAGACGTTGTACTCGTACGTCTTCGTGGGCAGGTCGGACGGGTTGGAACCGCCGCCCGTGATCGCTCCCGCCGGAGCGGTCCGGCAGATCAGGTCCGCCCACTCGGGGCGGCCGGCGCAGGTTCCCGTGCCGTCCGCGGTGTAGTACTCGGTCGTCAGGGTCGCGGCGTCGTTGCCGTTGGAGCCGGGCTGGACGGCCTTGATCACCCGGCCCCGGCTGTCGACCTGGGTGCTCGTCGTGATCGCGAGCCCTGCCGGGTCCTCGATCGTGGAGGTGCCCACGCCCTTGGCCCAGTCGTAGGTGCTCTTGGTCAGCCGGGCGTCGGCCTGCTTGGTGGGCAGATCACGCAGCTGGGCGGCCTTGACCGTGCTGGTGAGCTGGTTGCGGATGACGGCCGAGCCGTCGGTGGGACGACCCTCGTCGTAGGTGTTGACCGTCCAGGGACGGGCCGAGACCGTGCTTCCGGCGGCGACGAGCGTGGAGGCGCCCTCCACCACGGCCTTGGCCAGGGTCACCTCCCGCAGTGGCGCCAGGGTTTCCAGCGTGCGGGTGCCGTCGCTGCTGAAGAGCGAACGGTCGGAGAGCAGCTCGGCGCGCTCGGCGGGACTCAGGGCGGTGATGCCGAGGCGCGTCAGGCGGTCGGTGTACTCCTGCGTGCCGCCCAGCGCCAGTGCGCGGTTTCCGGCGGACAGCCGGCGCACGACGTTGCCGAAGCGGTCGTACTCCGTCGTCTCGACGTTGCCGGCCTCGTCGCGGGTGTTGACCTCAAGGCCCGAGGCGTTCATGTAGCGCACGACGGCGCGGCCGTAGGAGGCGGCTGCCAGGGCGGACCCGTCGTTGGAGGCGGGAACGCTGTCGGAGGGGAAGGCGGCGGTGGCGTCGGTCGGGGTGTTGGTCTGGCCCCAGGCCGCGACATCGGCGCTGCCCATCGCCTTGGGGGCGGCTGCCCCGGTCAGCGGGACGTTGTAGACGAAGGAGGTCGAGGCGGTGCCGTCGGTCTCGGTCTTGCTGCCCTGCTTGAGCGTGGGGCGGCTCACCTTGAGCAGCATGCCGTCGCCGCCCGCAGGGCCGCCGACGTTGCCGTAGGTGAAGTTCCAGCCGAGCTCGCCCGGCGGGGTCAGCGCGACGACCCGGCCCGCGGAGTCGTAGTCGTAGCCGGTCTTCAGCGAGGGGGTGATGCGCGGGTCCCAGGTCTGGCGCAGGCGGCCCGTGCTGTCGTAGGCGTACTGGGCCACGGTCTTTGCGACCGAGTTGGTTGCGCCGGGCTCGGTCGCCCACAGGCGGATCTGCTGGACCCGGTCCTTGAAGTCTCCGAACAACAGGGCCGTGGCCGTGGTGGTCGTCGGGTAGACGAACTCCAGGAGGCGGCACCCCTTGGTCGACGGGGTGCTCGCGCACGTCTCAGCCGGGACCTTGTTGCCCGGGGCGATCAGCAGCTTCGGGCGGGCGAGGACCTTGCCGTTCACCGTGACGGCCTCGGAGATCACCTCGGTGTCGCTGTCCGCGACGCCGGCCTTGCCGGAGGACGTCACCTGCCAGGTTTCAGCGGCGGGATCGACCTTGCCGAACTCCGATGCGGTGCCGTCGGCCCCGGTCAGGGCAAACGTCGTGGCGAAGGTGCCGGTCAGCGTCCATGCCTCGGCGCCCGGTTCCGGGACCCAGGAGCTGGCAGCGGAGGTCTTCGCGGTGAAGTGGACCGCGCTGCCATCCTCCATGACCAGGTCGAGCGAGGTGTCGGAGGTCTTGCGGACGTGCGTGAAGCCCGTCTGGCTGGTCTCGGCGACCGCGCCGGACACCCACTCGTCTCCGAAGATCGGGACCTGACCCTTGGCCGCCGCGCCCGCGCCGGGGCGGCGCGAGGAGGCGGTGCGGGTCGCCCCGACGCCGAAGAAGCTCTCCTCGGTGCCGGCGATCCGGTAGTCACCGGTCAGCAGGTTCGCCGTGCCCGGCCCGGCCTCGGTGGAGGCCGCACCGTCCGCGTTGCGGTCGACCACGACGCTCAGGGGCGCGGTGGCTCCGACGGCGGAGTTCGGGCCGGTGAAATCGGCCTTGATCTGCACGGTGCCGTCGGGGGTGACCGTGTCGGTGGCGTTCCACACGAGCGGGGCACTCTTGCCCGCGGTCAGCGGGACGGGCCAGGCGGTGAGCGCCGTGCCGTTCAGCGTGACGTGGCCTGCCGGGATCTGCGTCCAGGCGTCGGCGTCGGAGCGCCGCCAGGAGAAGGATGCCTTGTCGTACTTGGCCGCATCGCTCTCGGCGAGCAGCGGGAGGCGGCGTACGGTACGGGCGCCTTCGGAGGGCTGCACGAAGCCGCCGGGGCCCGCGTGGAAGGTGTAGTCGGCGGTCTCGGACTTGTTGTCCGCCTTGTCCACCGCGCGCACCGACAGCACGTGCGTGCCGTCCTTGGGCGGGGTGACCGAGATGGCCTTGGCGCCCGCGGCGCCACCGGTGGGCACCTTGGTCCAGGTCGTGCCGTCCAGCGACCATTCGAGCCAGTTGTGGTCACCGGCGGGCGGGGTGACGGTGAAGGTGCCGGCCTGGCCCGCGCCCTTGACCCACGCCGTCGACGGGTAGTGGGTGGACGTGATGCCGGTGGGCGCGGAGGGTGCGGCCGTGTCGACCGTGAAGGTCTTCTCGGCCGACCAGCCGAGGTTGTAGTGCGTGCCGTCGTACGGGGAGGTACGGAAGCGGTACGTCTTGCCGTTGGTCAGCACCCCGGCGGGGACCGTCACCGACGCGGCCTGCCCGGAGGGCACGAACGAGGACCGCAGGACTTCGCCGACCTGTGCGTTGGTGGCGTTGTCGAAGATCTGGAAAGCGCCCTGGATCGTGTCGCCGTTGACGTCGATGAAGGTGTCACGGAGCGTCGGGGTCAGGGTGTTGACCGTGTACGCGCCGCCGTAGGAGAAGAACGGCGGGCCGGCCTCCTGCTTGGTTCCCGTCCGCGGCCGGTAGTTGTAGGTCACCGTCAGCTTGGGGACGTTGGAGGCGGCGTTGGCGGAGTTGACCCGCTTCCACTGCTTGGCGTTCGCCTCGTCAGGGGTCCGCAGGCCCATGCTGGAGTAGGCCCACTTGTTGTTGGACCAGTGCTGGACCAGGCTCGTGACGTTGGCGTTGATCCAGCCGTCGGGCTGGGACGCGCACGACGGGCTGCCCTTGGTCTCGGTGGAGGTGGCCATCTTGGTGACCATCGCCGGCTGGTTCGTCCAGCGGGAGGCGGTGGTCGGCCCGTTGGCGGTCCACACGTCCCAGGGCTGGGCGGCGCAGTCGGTGTTGCCCGAGTGGAAGTTCCACAGGGACAGCTTGGCGTCGGAGATCAGCGCGTCGGCGACCGGGGCGGTGTTCCAGGTGATGAACGAACGGGCGGTACGGAAGGTGCCGTCGGCGTTCTTCGTGCCCGGGTTGCCGAAGTCCAGCTCGGTGTCGTTGGACCAGTCGACGGTCTCGCCCTGCTGGACGTAGGTGTCGAAGAGGCTGCCCAGCGAGGAAGTCGAGGGGTCGACGGTAACCGGGTACTTCGTCGCCGGGTCGGCGAGGAACGCGGCGTCGGGGGTGATGACGAGGTCGACGCCGGCCTTGGTCTTGACGACCTTCATGCCGACCTTGGCGCGCCGGGTGTGCTCACCGGAGGCCGCGTCGACGGTGGCGTCCCACATGACAGGGGCCGGCATCGTCGCCGTCTTCTTCGACTTCTTGTCGGTGAACAGCACACTGCCGTCAGGCTGCTGCTCGACCTTCAGACCCTTGGTCTTCAGCGGCAGTGTGTACGAGAAACCGGCCGCGGGCTTCGCCTTGACCTCGACGAACTGCTCGAAGCCGGTACGGGTCGCCTCGACGACCACGTCCGCGCCCGGAACCGCGTCCGGGTACGTCGCCCGGGTGCCGTCCAGCTTCGGCGCGGGCAGTCCGCCACGCCACTGCAGCGTGATCGCCTCGTCGCCCTGGCCCAGGGTCACCAGGTCGGTCGCGGGAGCCGCCTGCGCCGCCTTCAGCGAAGCGGCCCCGGCACCGGACTTGCCGGCCAGTCTCAGGCCCTGCGGGTGTGCCTTCGAGTGCACCGAGCCGTCGGCTGCGGCCGCGAGGTTGACATCGACGTCGCGCCAGTCACCCGTCCCGGGATCCTGGAAGCGGATCGGCCCGGCTGCCAGGTCCGTGGTGAGGGAACCGTCCTTGTTCACCCAGGTCGTGGACGTCTCGGTTCGCTCGGAAAGCGCCTCCACACGCTGGCCCGACAAGCGGGCCGCCACACGGGCCGACGGAATGCCGGCAGCTGTCGTCGCAGCCTGCGGCTGCGCGGCCTTGGCCGTGGGCTGGACGCCGGGTGCTGCCAGGGCCGCTTCGGCGCCGTAGAGCGTCGACATCGACATCAGCACGGCCACACCGACGGCGGCGGTACGAACTCTCGCGTGCTGACCGCGTCTGGGCCGCACTCGGAACCCTGGCGAGGGCTCCGGTATCTGGGTTGTCACGATTCTCCCCTTGTACGTGTACAGGTGGTGCTGGTGGGGCCGGCGCGTGAGCAACCGGCCCCTGCGTCGCCCCGCACGAAGGCGTGGCGACGCAGTCTGAGGGCCGCAGACCAGTGCGTTCACTGGACGGCGGCATGCCGTGAACACCTCCCGGCTGGCAAGCCGGAACGGATGCGCGGAGATGGGGAGCCGAACTAGAGTTCGATCAGGCCTCTCCAGGTAGTTCCACGGGTGAGCTCGCCGCCGCGCGGGCCGGGCAGGTGGGACCCGGGGCAGTGAGCTCGACCGTTGGCGCGCCCTGGGTGCTGAGGTCGCCCGGAACGTTCAGGACGCCGCGGGGCCGGGGGCGGGACGGCACGTCGGATCCGGTCCGTGCTGCTGTCGCTGGTCGCCGTCCGCGCCAGCAGGGCGTGTTCAGGGAGGTCCCGGCCAGTGTGGCGCCCCTCGGCGTCCTGAACGGGATCCGTCCGGGCAGCGACCGGGGCTCGTTCACGCACCGGGCAGTCACGCATCGCGCTGCGGCTCTCCCCTGATTTCACTCATCCCCCACCCGGCGATCAAGAGGCACACAGGGGCCCTGACCTGCAAAAAAGCAATCGGGACGCAGTCTGCGTGACCGGAATCAGCCCGTCCATGGGTGCTGACACCCATCTTTTGTCCGCTCGGAGAGCCGAGTCGCACAGCGGGCGCCATGCGCCATGACGGCTTCCCCTAGCGCATCTTCCCGAGAGCAGAGGAGGGTCGACCGGCAACTCGGGCCAGCCGCATGCCCCTTACGCGGCAGCACGTCTTCGAGCTCCAGGACTCGCGGCCTCTCGGCGGATCCACGGCAGTAACCCAAGCGTCACGCTCAGTGGTCATGCGGCTCGAGACGAGGGGGACGCTCGCTCCCCCTCGGGCACATGACAGTGGCAATCGATTGTGGGATACCCACCGCCCGGGCGGGGTGTCGCGTCCGGGCCGATGAGGGGGCCACCCGATCGAGGGACAGCGCAGTTCGAATACCCGGGGCTAATATTCATTCACGCCCAAGCCATGCAATTGCACGGTGGGATTGCATGGCCCTCCCGCCTGCGGTTTCTCACAAGACTGCTGGTGGAAGGTGCGGAATGATCTGATAATCGAACTGCGGGGAGTCGTGTAGTGAAGGATTACAGAAACGGAATCTCGGCCAGCTCTTTTAGTGCAGTATGGACAAAGAGCCGGAAGAGCGCGGCGAACGGCCAGTGCGTCGAGCTGGCACCCTTCCAAAAGGGTGTCGTCGCACTGCGTAACTCGAGGGACCCGGAAGGTCCCGCATTACTCTTCACCGTGGAAGAGCTCGAAGCCTTCTTGGACGGGGCCAAGAACGGGGAGTTCGATCAGCTGGTAGTCGCGAACTAGAGTCACGCAAAAAAGAGTTCGAGCGACACGCGGGCTATCGTCATGCCATCATCGAGGTGTATTCGTCGATGAGCGGAGTTCGCGTGTCTGCTGTGCCCGATGATCCCATTCCTTTCTTCCGTCCGGTCCGCAGGGAAACGAGCCCGACCGCAGCCGCGGTCATCCTGGGCAGAGACCTCCGGTTCCTGCGGGGAGAGAGGCCGGCGAAGGTGGCCGCGAAGGCGATCGGAGCGTCGGTCTCCAAGTTGAGCCGGCTTGAGAGGGCCGAGAGCCCGCCCGATATCAGGGACGTTCGGGGCCTCGCGGACTTCTACCGGGTCAGTGAGGAGACCAGGGCTGAACTTGAGCGCCTCACTGTCCGCGCGCGGGAGCCGGAGTGGTTCCAGCATCACTTCAACGACTGCACCGCTCAGTGGCTCCGCCGGCTCTTCGGCCTCGAGAGCCAGGCCACCGACTTCATGAACTATGAGTCCGGCGTGGTCTCGGGCCTGCTGCAGGATCCGCAGTACGCCAGGGAAGTCATCCGTACGGGACTCCACGACCGTGAACACGCCGAGGTTGAGCGGCGGGTCAGGCTGCGGGCAGAGCGTCAACAGCGCTTCTTCGGGCAGGCAGTTCCCCCGCGCGCGACATTCCTCATGGACGAGGTCGTACTACGGCGCCGTGCTGGGAGCAACGCGGTCATGGCCCGTCAGATGCGCAAGCTGCTGGAGATGTCCGACCTTCCCAGCGTCAGCATCCTCTTCGTGCTGGAGGACAACGCCATCGCGGCGAACGCGGCGTCCGCCGGTTCGGGCTCGATGGCCCATCTCAAGTTTGCGGCCGGCGGACCGCCGGAGATGGTCTACCTCGAGGGGTACGAGGAAGCGAGCTATCGCACGAAGGAAGACGACCTTGAGCGGCACGTTCAGCTGCTGCTGCGCCTCAGCGCTGAAGCAGCAGCCTCGCGGGCCGAGAGCCGCCAGATGATCATCGATGCCATCAAGCGGTTCAAGGTGTAGAGCGCGGCTGCGTCCGGGATCCGGGACTACGGCGCCTCTCGCGGTACCTGCGCGAGTCCTCCGTACTCGGTCCACTCGATACTGCGCTGACGCTGGCGCAGTTCGGAGTCTGGGCGCCAGTCGGTCACATCAACCAGCCCCGGCTCCTTCACCTCGAGTCTCTCGAAGTAGCCGTGCACATCGCTCTTCTCCCGCACGCGGCCCCAGTTGTCCTGCGTGAGGTCCCGCATAAGATCCGTCACCTGGCGTCGAAGCTCAGCGCTGTCGCTGACCAGGTGGCAGATCACCACGAAACTTCCCGGCTTCAGCTTGGCGATGACACGCCGAACGAGCTCATCGGGCTTCGAGTCGTCCGGCAGGCAGTGCAGCACGGAGACGAACAGCACGGCCACTGGCTCGTCGAGATCGATGAGACGCTCGAAGTCCGGATGCTTGAAGATGAACTCCGTGTCCACCATGTCTGAGCCGATGATGGCCGTCCGGTCGTTCTCGTCCAGGAGGGACTTCCCGTACCCCAGAACCACGGGGTCGTTGTCCACGTAGACCACCCTGGATGACGGGTCGACGGCCTGGGCGATCTGGTGCACGTTGTTCTGAGTCGGCAGGCCGGAGCCGAAGTCGATGTACTGGCGGATCCCGTACTCGTCGGCCAGCGCCCGCACGGCCCGCTCGAGGAACCACCGATTGTTCAGGGCCAGCGCCTTGGTCGTCGGCGCGGCCTCCAGCAGCTGCTCGCAGGCCGCCTTGTCCACCTCGAAGTTGTTGCTCCCTCCAAGCAGCCAGTCGTACATTCTGGCAGCGCTCGGAATGGTTAGATCAACACGCTTCTTGTCCAGCAACGGACAGTCCCCTCGCGTGAGTTAGAGCCCCGTTCTGTCCCAGGGTGGTAAGGGGATCAATCCTAGGAGTGCATGGCGAACTGCACCACCGCCAGTACGGGTGACGGTGGCGCAAGGTGGCGGACGGTGGCGTGAAACCACCCCCGCGGTGCACGTTGCGCGCGGGGGCGGTCTCCATCGATCGGCGGCTCATCCCTCCTTGGCGTCGTCGAAGGCGAAGGGGAGGACCCGCTTCGCGGTCAGAAGGGCTCCCGCGATGGCCGAGCGCTCCACCCCCATGAGTCCCGCAGCTGTGTCGACGGACAGGTTCAACTGCCGGTGGAGCACGACGGCGTCGGCCGCCAGCTGCGAGAGCGATCCGTAGAGGCTCTCGAGCAGTGGATCCCGGCGGGCGACATGCCGGTTCATCTCCTCCACGTTCAGGCGGAGGCGCAGCCAGATCGCAGCGGCCGGCTGGGGCCCGTGCAGCAGAACAGACCACCGGCTGGCCGCCTCGGCGAGGGTCGTGTCGACCGCCGCCTGAGCAGTGTCCTTGTCGAGTGCCCGGGCCAGGGCATAGCGGAGGTAGAAGGCCCCGTTCATGTGCACGAGGGCAGCGAACTCCACACCGTTGCACCGTGAGGGCCGCATCGGCAGGGCCGCTGGGACACCGGCCGGGTCACGGCGTGTGTGATCGGTCCCTGCACCCGTTCGGGGGTAAGACAGGCCGGTGCGCGAGAGGGGGGTATCCCAAAGCTCGCTTCGATACCGCATGGCTGGTCCTCGGTTCCGCTTGGCTCTGGTGGCGCCGGTTGCAGCGCTCGATCCGGGCGGGGCGAGACTGGTCGGGCCCGCCCTTTGGCGGGCCCGACCAGGCGCTCTACCTGCCCCTAAACCAGGCCAGCTGAATACTGGCGTGCCAGGTGAAGCCGATCATCGTGATGAGGAACCCCGACGTCACCGAGTCGATCGCCCTGCCTGCAGTGAGGATCCAGATGACCACCGCGCAGGCCAGAACGGCACTGAGGCGGACCGAGAGGGAGCCGGCGATGAACTCGCGAAGCCCCACAGCGGAGAAATTGAAACTGGTACCGTGAAATTGCCCGGAGGGGACCTGTACGTGCCCTCGGCGAATTCGGTCAAGCATTCGCATGTCCTGTTCTTGGTCGTTTCGCATCCCGGGGGTGGTGGCTGCCACTCCCGGGGCGGGCCTCTCGAGCGAGGCGTGTATGACGCTACCGCGCAGGAAACGCCCCGCGGGCCCGAGAGGCCCCTCCTGCAAAGTCAGATAGTGGGCCAGTCATAACCTGATCGGAATCGATCACCGATGACCAGTCCGCCACCGGTGATGCTTCCTTATGTCCATCTGAGAGCAGCTCGCGCAGCCGAGGGCGCTCGCGCAGGGTCCCCGACCTAGTCGAAGCCCCCGGGAGTCCGCGCGCCCCCTTCACCCTGGCCCTTCGTGGTCGCACCGCGTCCCCCCTTGGTGTGGCGGGGCGCACGCCCTCGCGCGCCGGGTTGAGATCGGTGGACTTGCCGCCTCAGGCGGTGCAGCGGGCGGGGTGTCACATCGGGCGCCGCCAGCTCGGACGGCGCCGCGCGGAGAAGGCCCCGGAGCACCCGCCCCTGGGTTCCCCTATAACGCTGACACGCGGAAAATGGGCAACCATTTGGATTTCGCGAACGCTGACGCTATGAGGCGATAGCATTGGCCAGAGGTTGCGGTCCGGAATCGGATCAGGCCAACCGCCCGCAGATTTCTATCGGCCGATAATCTCCGGTTTGGAGACCCTCTGCTTGCTTCGGTCTGCCCCGACCGTGATGGGTGCCGTGTTACTGCCGCCAGATTTCGGCTGAAAGTCTTTACCTGACTGTCGTCGAGTTTCAGACGATAACTCGATTTCGATTGCCGAGGGAGAACGCCCCTCGCACCCTGAGCAATCACATGCACGCACTACGTGATCAGGGGGAGACATGTCGGAAGTCTTGAACGTGGCGGAACTGGCGGCCACCGGAGCTGCGGCTTTGGTCGCTGAGATGGCCAGGACGACCTGGCAGAGCGTGCGGGACGCCATGGCCCGCGTCTTCGGCTGGGGGAACGAGGAGCCTGAGGCTGTGGCTCGGCAGTTGCTTCAGCTCGACGCGGGCTATGAGCTGCTGAACGGGACCGAGCAGGCAGATCAGGAAGCGGTGGCCAACGCGCTGCGGACCACCCTCGGGATCCAGCTGCAGACGTTCCTGAGGCAACACCCCGAGGCTGCCGGCGAACTCCGAGCCCTGGTCCAGCGGAGCGAGGCGTCCGAACCAGGAGGAGACGGCGGCCGGGTGATTGCACGGAACAACACGAACAGCCAGGTCGTCATCTCCGGCGGTTCCATCATCGGGAACACCCTCCACTACCGTCCGGAGGCGACCCAGTGACCGAGGACTACGACAGCACTGTCCCCCCGGCCGACCCCTCGCCGGAGACGTACCGTTTGCCCCCGGCCCCCACAGGCTCTCCGTCTGCGATTCCTCCCTTCGTCCAGCCCCCGGCTCCCGCGCCGGAGCCGCCGCCGGAAGCGCCGGAGCCGGAAGCGCCGGAGCCCCCGGCTGCCACGCCGGGACCGACGCCAGGCAACGTCGACGTCAACAACAACACCGGCTCTCAGATCGTCATCGCCGGCGGCGACGTGACGATGCACAGCAAGCCCCCGCTGACCGTGACGGACATCCCCGCCGCGGAGGTCGATGCTGTGCGCCTGGCGTGGGTGAGTACGGGACCGCAGAACGAGGCGGTCCCCACCGCCGAGGAGGCCCGCTTGCTGCTGTCGGGCCCGGGCCCCGCTCTGGCCGTTGTCGCGGGCGTGCCCGGGATGGGTAAGCGGACCGCCGGTATCCGGGCCCTGTGGCAGGTGTCCGCAGCCCTCCAACGCGGCGGCGCGGCGGCGCTGGCCCTGCGGGAGGTGCAGCCCGACTGGGAGAGTCCGGAAAGCCCCGACATCGAGCTCATGCCGAAGGAGGGGGCCACCGGATACCTCCTGGATGTTGCCTCCGAGATCGACTCCTGGAAGTCCCCTGGGGACGTGGGCAAGCAGCTGCTCGCCCACGCCGAGAAGCTGCGCGAGGTCGGCTCGTACCTGGTGGTCATCGCCGACGAGGACGGATGGCCCGCTGACCAGTCCGGTGCACTGGGCCGGGTGCTGGTCACAGCCAAGATCCGTCCGTCCGCCCATGAGGTCGCGATCGCGCACCTGAAGAACCTGTACAGGAAGCCGGGATGCGCGGACTGGCTGCAGCGGCCCCATGTGGGCAGCGACGGTCCCGCGGCGATGCTTCTGACCGCCGGCTCCACGCCTGCCGACGCGGTGCGTCTGGCCGGGGTGCTGGCCGGGGTCGAGGAATCACCGAAGGGGCTGGAGCGGGCGAAGGCGGCGTTCCAGGAGTGGCGTACCGACGTCAAGAGCGTGTTCGAGGCGACGCAGGAGAAGCCGGAGGACCGGGCGCTGCTGATTGCCGCGCTGTTCCTCGATGGCGAGGATGCGCTGGCGGTCCAGGACGCGGCTCGTCTCCTTCTCGACGACGACACCACCGAGAGCGTGAGGGAGATCCTCACCGGCCCCGACCTGACCAGCCGCCTCCACGGTGTCGGGATCGAGACCAGTGGCCGCAACGTCACCCTTGAGCACAAGACGGGCTACGCCAGGGCTGTTCTGGTGCACTTGTGGCACCAGCGGGCCGATATCCACCAGCCGCTGCTGTCGTGGCTCGACCAGCTCATCACGGCGGAGGCCGGACCGGGCCGGCTGCAGAAGATCAGTGATCTGCTGGTCGAACTCGCGATCGCGGAGAACGACTTCAGGGCCATCACCACCATCAAGGACTGGATCGGCAGGGACAACCGGGCCGAGCACCTGGACTTGATCGCCAAGGTGCTGACACGGGCCGCCGAGGCTCCTGCTCTGGGACCGCAAGTCCGCTCCAAGCTCCTGGACTGGGCCCAAGAGGGTTCCGAACCGGTGGCCCGTGTGGTGGCCCTGGTCTGCCACGGGGAGTTCGCCGAGCACTACCCGAGCCAGGCCCTGGTCCGCCTCAAGCACGTCCTGAGCCGGGAGAAGCGCGATCAGGCCGTGCGGGCCGCCGAAGCAGCCCTGCGTAACACCGCCCGGGGCAGGAACCAGCTGCCCCGCTTCTGGGCCGCCCTCGGCAAATGGTCTGCAGAAGGACGCCACCTCGCCGCCCACCGCGCCTTCCTCGCACTCCTGGACCCGGGGGAGAACCCCTGGATCCTGCAGGTCATGCTGTCGTCGGCCGAGCAGCACCCCGACGTCAAGGATGCCCTCATCAACCGGTGGAGCGCCGCCCTCGGCGACGCCAGGGTCGACACCGAGTCCCGTCACGTCCTCTACAGCTGGGCACACGCCTACGCCGACGGACACGTAGAGCTGCCCATGCTCAAGGACATCCTCGACCAGGTCATCCAGCGGCATCTGGCCAGCTCACCCATCTCCGACCTCCTGTTCGGCGAGCCCGGAGTCGCCTACGACGAGGCGGTCGTCTCCCTGCGCAAGGCGCTTCGCATCCCCTCCCAGCTCCGGCCGTGGCGGGACAACGGCGACGGCCGCACGGAGTCGTGACCATGAGGTGGTTCAGAAAAAGACGGTCGGGCAGCTCGCGCAAGGAGCTGAACAACGAGCTCACCCACATCGAAGCCAGGCTGTCCAGCAGGCATGAGGGCATCGCCTTCCACGTGGTGATGACCGCGACCGTGCACAGCGACCCCCCGTACGAGATGGAAGCCGCCCAGGTGACGGCTTCCATCCGGGCGGCGGTACGACACGCGGCGGCGGAGGTCCTGCGGGTACGGGACGCGTTCGACCTGGCCACGGTCCAGGACGTGTGCGCAGCCGAATTGGCGCGGGAACGGTCACTGGCGGCCAAGCCTCCCGTGCTGTTCAGCGCGAAGGTCACCGTCGGCCTGCTCGCCGAGGACCGTGCGGCTGTATCGGCGCTCCTGGACGCACAGCGCAAGCAGTCCGTCGCCGACGAACTGCGCCGGCAACGGACGGACGCGCTGGCCGCCCAGCTTTCGGACCCCGCGGTTGTTCTCGCGCGCTGGCTCGAGCGCAACGACAGCGACTGGTCCAAAGCACCGGAAGATGCCAAGACCGCGGACATCGCCCAGCGCTTCGCCCAATACCGGCCCGTCGAGCACCTCGGTGTGGAGTACGCGCTGGTCGATGCCGTTCGCCAGTTCCTCAGCTCCTTCCCCGAGCCGTCCCAGAAAAGGATGATCCACACCATCCTGGCCGGGGGAATGCGCGCCATGGACCGCCCCGCCCAGGCCGAGCTGGTGGAGGCCCTGGCACAGGGCCTCGAACCGGTTGCGGCAGGTGGCCCATGACGAGCGGGTTGATCTCCCCCGCGCGCGGACGGTGGTGCCGGTGAACACGACGATCTGGCGCTGGCTGCTCTCGCCCAGGACGAGCTGGCACGCCCGGCGCGCGGTGCGGGCCTCCAACGGGAACCTGTCCTTCGACGTGGCGTGGCGTCAGACACGCGTAAGGCTCCACCCCGACGAGGCGGACTACCGGGCCGCCGGCCACCGGGGCACCGGCGTCGTCCCGGAGGACTCCTCCACCGAACAGCCCTCCACCATCAAGCCGGAGGGGCCCTAGACCACCGCTGCCTGCGCCAGAGTCGGCGCCGGCGCAGGCAGCGGTCATGAACCCGCGAATATCGAGTTGCCGACCAGGGAGCGTCCGCCGACGACCAGAAATCGGCGCTCATCGGTGCCGGCCGTGCACCCGACTTGGCACGCACCTGCACCCACATGGCGGGCACGCTAGAGTCTTCCCAACCCACAGTCGAAGGGTGTGTTACCAGCGGTGGCCGTCGATCGCACCTCCGACGGCCATATCGCTAGAAGCAAGGGAGCGTCGTGCAACTCATCGGGCTCAGCGTCACCAATTTCCGCTCCCTGGCGCACGTGAGAGACATCCCGATCAGGAAACAAACGATTCTGACCGGTCACAATGACTGCGGGAAGACCGCAACCCTGGACGCCCTGGCCTTTCTCCTGGGAGAGCGGGACATCCGGGAGAGCGATATCTCGCATTTCGCGATCGGGGAAACTGGGCGATCCGCACTGCCGTCGCTCGACGCGGAGGAACAGCCGCGAGCAGTGACTGTGGAGGGAAAATTCGAGATCTCGGCCGCCGAGGCCGAGCTCCTCAACGCCACCTCCCCGGTTCGGGTCCGGCGCCGCTTCGTAGAGGGAGAAGGAGTCCACCTGGAGTGGGAGGCCAGGGTCCCGGAGAACCTCGAACTCAGGGGTCTTCAGGCGCTCAAGGCCACCGAACTCCGGCAACTGGCCTCTGACTTGGCAATCACCCTGCGTCTCGATCAGCCCAACGTCCGGGCCAGTTGGCTCGAGGTGCTTGAAGACCACGCGGCCACAGGCCCTCGCGTCACCGATTGGGTCACGGCGCCGATCGTACTGAAGGACGCCCTGCCGCAGCTCCTCTACTTCAAAGGCGACGCTGCGGAGTCACCCGAAGTCGTGGTCCGCAGCATCCTCACCGCGAAGCTCCGCGAGTACACCCTCGACGAGACAACCCGACAGAAGATCACCGCCCTCGAGGACGAGTTCTCCGCGCAGCTCAAAGACGATGCAGACCTGCTCCGCAAACTGGTCGTGGAGCGCTGTGCTTTCGACGAGTTCACCCTTGAACCGCAGATCCAGTTCAAGCCGTCCGTCAGCAGCGTGTCTCTTGCGGCATCCGCCCGCGGACAGCACCCGGTTCCGCTGTCAGCCGCGGGAGCCGGCCGGTCCCGGCGCATCACCCTCGCCCTGTGGGAAGCCAGCCAGCAGCTCCTGTCCGAAGCCGCCGAGAACAGCACGGGCGGTGGCGTCATCATCGTCTACGACGAACCCGACACCCACCTGGACTACGACCACCAGCGGCGAGTCATGGAGATGATCAAGGCCTCAGCCAAGGGGGCTCATTCGACGGTGGTGGTCGCCACTCACTCACTCAACCTGATCGACGGTGTGGACATCCAGGACATCGTCCACCTGAACAGCCGGGATGGTCGCGCCCACGTCCAGTCGCTCGGCGGCGACGATAACGATGCCGAGACGCGCCGGTTCCTGTCGAACATGGCCACCTCGCTCGGATTTCGAAACAGCGTCCTGCTGCACGAGAAGTGCTTCATTGGCGTCGAGGGGGCAACCGAGTACGCGGCACTCCCGGCGCTATTTAAGCTCGCCTTCGGCTATCCCATTCAGTCCGCTGGTATTGCCCTGTGGTCGTGCGGAGGGAATGACGGTGCGCTCAATTTCGCCAAGTTCCTCAAAGAGCATCACCGCACCGTAAAATTCATGGTGGACGCTGACTCGCTGCGCGACAAGAACAAGGAATTCAACCTCGACCGCCTGCGAAGGCAGGGATTCGCGGAGAGTGACTGCCTCTTCATCGGAACCCCGAACGAGCTGGAGGACGTGTTCGGGAACGTCCAGTGGGCTGACACCATGAATGCCATGTGGCCGCGTGACGATGAGCTGCAGTGGAGTCCTGCGGAAGTCGAGGAGCTTCGCGCTGAGGGAAAGTTCAGCAAGAACCTCCACACCCTGATCCGTCAGCACTCTTCCCACGTGCCGAGGTCAAAGGAAGACATGGTTGTGGCCCTGACCCACATGCTGCGCGGCCCGTCAGACGTTCCGGCTTCTCTCATCTCGATCTTCGAGACCGCCATGAAGATCGCCAGCAATGCTGGGCAGGGCTATTGGCCCGAGGGCGACTGACCCGACCGACGCGATCGGCGAGCTTGCATCCGGCTCAGTCGCTGTGCGCGCGTCGGCGCCACCCAAGTGTGGACGCCCACCGACGCAGCCCAGCGTTGTCCGTGGCTGCCCTGTTCCTCGCCGCACCATCTGCACCCCGACGGAACGGGAGGATCTGTATGCCGAATACGCATAGCCAAAGCGCGCATGCCAGTGCCCTCCGCTCGGTCCAGCCGACTTCCTACTCACAGAGTCGCATGCAGCACTGACAATCGACAGGTGGGGGACGCGCCAGGCGAAGCTCTCAGCCCGACAGCTCTGGCAATCGAGGCCGTTGGTACGTGAGGGGACTGCGAGGCCAGGGACGTCGCGTCATGGACCGGCTAGCGATCTTGAAGTCCGAGCTCGCGGATGAAATGGCGTGCCGCGAGGCTTGCGGACAAGTGCCCCTTCCTTACCGGCATGGCACGGCCCAAGCCTCGCGGCGCGCTACGAGCTCATAACAGGATCTTGATGAGGCGTGCCGGTCGGCCGTGCCCGGTGTGACTATTCGACCGTTCGAGATGGTGTCATTCGCCGTGCCTACTGATCAGGTACTACCTCAACCGGGAGGCCTCTTGTCGTCATTGAGATGGGCCCGGGCAGCTTCAGTGAACGCGTAGATCGCGTTTATAAGGTCCATGTTGTGATTGTGGCGTTCGCTCTGAGGGCGTCCCTCAAGCATGTCGAACATGGTGTTGGGGATCTCGCCCCGGAGCGCAGAAACATGAACGCTGTGAGCGTGATTCTCGATCCGATGGGCGATCTCCGCGATGTGCTCGGGCCCTTCAAGATGGACGACGGCTGCTGCAAGTCGCAGCGGTTCTGGTGATACATCTGCCTGAATGCGGCAGGCTCGCCGGCCGGCTTCGTCTCGCCTCTCCCCTGGAGGGTAGGAGATCCCCAATTGAGCGCAGGCCTGTACTGAGCACTCTGCCCACATCGTCTGGCGCATATAGCTGTTAGCTGCTGTAAGGAGGTCGGCGTAGGCGTCCCGTTGGTGTTGGCGCCGCACGGCATCCACGGGGCCACGGTAGGCGCCTCGCCCCTGAACGCGGCCGGCACCGTATGCGGCGGTCGCTGCCAAGAGGGCAACGGGACTGGAGATGAGGGCGGCTACCACGGCGGGGTCCATGAATAGGGATCATCCCTCGTTGCGGATCCGCAGGAGTCTGATTGGGTAAAGCACAACCAAGCGTGGCGGGATCATGGGGAGTGTGGCCGCGGGTGCCGTACTCGGCGCATGGGGGCCTCGTTGATACGAGGGCGGGTGTGGCAGGAGGGGCAGAAGTGACGCCCCATCGCCCCGGCCTGAGGCTGCGGGCGGCCAAGTTCCCGATCATTCGACTGACCTGGGACATTGGATTCGACCGGATGGTCGAACGGCCGGTAGCAGCATGACACCGCTACCGGCCGACGTTGTTAGCTGGTGCTGAGCTCGATGGTGTGGATCTTGTCGGCGCGGATCCGCAGGACTACGGGGGATTCCTCGTTGACGTACGGACCGAAGAAGTCGATGAAGTCGCCCACTGTTGAGTAGGTGGTGGCACGAATCGACCGCTCGTCGCCGTAGCTCCGGTTGATCACATACTCATTCATGCGATCAACCCCTACTGTGCTTGGGGTCGCGTCCCGGTGCGACAGTGTTCTGCTCGCGCACCTGGCCGTTGGCGCCGCGGATGCGAAGTTCGCCCCCGCCGTCGTTGGCCAGGATCTGCTTGCCGCGCTCGATGGCCTCGGCTTGGGTGGGAAGCACCGCGCTTGCTCGATCGGAGCCGGGCCTCGTAACCGCCCATCCGTCGTCGCGCTTGGATACATCTCTGGTGTTGGGCTGACCGGTCATGGAGTGTCTCTTTCCGGCCGGATCGCTTTGCTTGGCCGCCTTGGAGTATCCAAGCAGCGACTGTAGGGTCCAAAGGCGCGACCAACGCATCAGGCCCCACGCAAGCGTCCGACCTCAAATCGGGCCCGTGTGGGGCCTTTTTGGGTTGACTGAATCAGTGAAGCACCTCGAATGGCCTATCAGCAACTAGCTCTGTGGCATATGTTGGGGGTCTCGGTGCGGGTCGCCACTAGATCTAGTATCTAAGGCAGAGTCAGACAGCAGGATACCGGCCACCACTGACAACTCGGCGGGGACGCGCGCATGCGGCGCCTGAGGTAGGTGTAGGGGTGGTCTTGGCGTCCGTCGCTTAGAGCTCGTAACACGATCACAAATCGGGCCTGTTGAGGCGTCGCCAGCAGATGAGTGCACAGTCCGGCGAGGCGAACGCGTCGTGGAGTTCGGTGAGGCGGTCCCAGCGGACGGCGAGCCGTTTGAAGTGGTGGAGGAGAGCGGCGATCTGCTCGACGACGTAGCGGAGCTTGCCCATGCCCTTGATGTTCGGGGCTCCTTTGCGGGAGATGGCATGGCTGGGGTCGGAGTCGTAGCCCTTGGCGCTGGGGAGGGATTCCGGACGCCTTCGGGGGCGGCCGGGGCGGCCGGCTGCGCGTGGGATTCCGTCGACCAGGGTGAGGGCCTGGGTGACGTTGTTGACGTTGGCCGCGGTCGTGATGACTTTCAGCGGGGTGCCGCGCCCGTCGCAGATCAGGTGGTGTTTGCTGCCTGGCTTCCGCCGGTCGGTAGGCGACGGACCGGTGTCGGTGCCCTGTTTTCCGCCCGAATGTGGGAGCCGTCCACGCAAGCCCTGGACCAGTCGAGTCGGCCGGCTGCGTTCAGCTCGGCGAGGAGGGCGCGGTGCAGTTTGTCGAAGGCCCCCGCCTGCTGCCACCGCTCCAGCCGCCGCCAGTGGGTCTGCCCCGAGCCGAACCCAAGTTTCATCGGTGGGAGTTGCCAGGTCACGTCGTTATGGAGGACGTGCAGGATGCGGGCGCGGCCCTGGTGGCCCGATGTAGACGTCCACCCCTCCTCCTTCCTTGCTCAGGGCAGCGAAATGGGTCCATCGGGAATCCAGCCCTCCACGTATCCTGTGACGAGAAGGACCAGCCCCTCGGGTGTGATTTCCCGCCGGCGTCGTCGGAGATCGCCGACCCCCCACCTGGTGTGCGACGGTGAGTTGTTTTCGAAGCGATCCCCTTGTTCATCGCTTACGTGGAAGATGAGTGCTCGTGAGGTCGTTGCTCGATCGAACTCCCAGCTCTCTTCTTGCGTCGATTCACGCATGCCGTAGACGGAGCCGAATCTGGGGTTCCTCTCGTTGAGCTGCTCAAGCAGGAACTTGGCCGCGGCGTCCCTGAAGTCCGCTCCGACGTCGACGCGGACTTGGGGCACTGTCCAGCGGCCGCAGCATCCGCCGCACAGCAAGAGCCGCCGCTGATCGTCGAGCAGCAGCAGGTAGGCGAGGCGGTCGAAGCGGGGCCACGGGACGTGTGGAGCGGGCATGGTCCAAGCCTGCCGATCTGCTATTAAAACAGCAAGTCCTGTTCTGTCGTACGGGTGACGCCGTGAGTCCTGCCTCGCCTTCCTGCTGTCGCGGCCGACGGAGTGCGGTCATGCGTGGTTCGTGGAGTGGTTCGCGTGCCACCTGCCCGGGCCCTCAGGGAGTCACCGCCGCTGGACACCCATGTGCCTTTCGCGTTGAGCCAGAAGAGGCCGGACGCACCTGCGGTCTTCGTCTTCGCGGAGCGTGATGCGGGTCCGGCTGGCCTGGTGCAGGTGCTGGAGGCGTGCGGCGCGCTGTTGGTCGCCATGGTGCGTACGACGCCGCCCCGGGTCCCCGTCCACCACGCCGCCGGGGTGTCGGACCCCGAGGGCTTCGCGGCGATGGGGGTGGTGGAGACGCTGGTACACATGCGCGATGTGGCCGAGGGCTTCGGGCTGGCCTGGGCCCCGCCCTCCGCTGTCTGCTCGCGGGTGCTCGCCCGTCTGTTTCCAGAGGCTCAGGGCGGCGGGGATCCCCGGCTCACCCTGTTGTGGGCCACCGGCCGTGCCGAACTGCCGGGGCACCCTCGTCTCACCACGTGGCGCTGGGCCAGCACACCGCGGTCATAGGAGCGGATCGGCCTCAGCCGCTGCCAGGCTGATCATCGTGTCCTTACCGCGGCGAGAGCGCACCAGGCCACCCGTCCCAACCGGCAACTGGCGAACCTATGCGGTCACGGCACTAGCAGGCCGCTGACCTGGGTACGAGGAGTCGTTAATGTGGCCAGGCACTCCGGGGCGTACCGCCCTGGTGCCGGTGGACCACCGCGGTCGACGGGGCAGAGCGAGGAGCAAGGCATGGGTCGACGGCCGACGAACAAGTACGCCGCGGTGTGCGCGGCCAGTCACTGCGCGGAGTACGTACAGCCGGGTGCCGGCCTACGGATCCGGCAGGACGACCGATGGCAGGTCTACTGCCAGGCCGACGCTCCGCAAGAACAAGGTACATCCGCCGGACAGCCGGCCATCGGCGGCCTGGCAGGGCCTACCGCGGGTTTCGCACCCGGCCACGAGCCACAGCAGCAGGCCAATCGCTTTTCTGGTGCATGCATGGAGTGCTCGGTCCAGG
This sequence comes from Streptomyces sp. NBC_00435, assembly GCF_036014235.1. Lineage (GTDB taxonomy): Bacteria > Actinomycetota > Actinomycetes > Streptomycetales > Streptomycetaceae > Streptomyces. The sequence continues at coordinate 3,551,602 of NZ_CP107924.1, read as the reverse complement.
TAGATGCCGGGGCCGGCGCCCTGGTGGCCGGTGACGACGGCAAGCGTGGAGTCCGGTGTCCGGTGTGCCAGAACGTTGTGATGCGACGCGAGCGGTGGGATGAGAATGACCAGTTCGGAACCGATCGGTGGATCCCGGATGAAACACCGTGGGGATGCGCCGTAACCATCCCTGTGCGGATCCTGGCCCTGCAGCGCAAATGCTGGAAGTGCAGCGAGACCACGGCATGCGTCGCCGGCCTGTATCCACAGCGGCCCGCCCGCGCGGACCAGTGGGCGCGGTCGGTAGACGACACCTCTCGCGTCTGGATCAAGCCGCTGCTGGAGCAGGCTGGATTTGCCCGCCTGGCGGGCGCGATTAAGCCGCGCTGGAGCTCCACCGCGGGCCAGCGGTACATGAGTAGCGGTTGCGAGCGCTGCGATGCCCTGCAGGGCGACTTTCCTGTGGACGAGGAGGCATCCGATTTGGTCCGCGCAGACGGCGTGGATGCCCTGGACACCCTCCTCGTGGCCGAGGTTCCCACGCCGGTGTGGCAGCGCGTTGTCCACGGAGAACGCGGCGAAGGCGGCGTTCTGTTGATGTGAGACCGTCGGGCAGGCTGCGCGGAGCCCGCCGATCTTCTTGCGCTCAGACAGTGGCGCACCGGATTCACCGGGTGACGATGCCCATCGCGCAGGTTGCCAGGAGGGTCATGCCTGCCATCGCCACGCTCAGAGGAACGGCCAGGCGGGGTCTGGTGAAGGCGAGGTGGAACAGCACCCCGCCGATAAGGGCGGTGAGTAGTACGAGCGTGAGGACGAGCAGCGCGGTCGTCGTGGTCATGAATCCCCCTCGGTCGGTCCGGTTCGGCTGCACCGATCATGGAAGGTGGACATGTGTTGCGGCACGCGCACACTGTTGCGGCTTCACGCAACAGTCCGGACAAGCCGACGGAAGGAAACGCATGTCGCAGGGAGAGCTGGCTCCGCGTGGACCGCGCACGATGGTCTTTCACAAGGACGTCGATCAAGCGCGAGTCGGACCTGAGCGATATGACCTTGCCCTCGCACTCCGAGAGCTGGCTCAGCGTCCAGGCGTGACCCTCAACCGCTATGCGGTCCGGGTCTCTTGGGACCGCTCCACGCTCTCCCGGTTCCTCAGTGGCGCCCTGGTGCCACCCGCCGAGTTCGTCGAGCAGCTCATCGACGACGGCGACCGAGAGACAGGCGCGGAACTGACCCGGGCTACCCGAGAGCTCGTGCGCAAACTGCACCGGACTGCGCTGCGAGCCACGAGCCCGGAAGCCGCCGACCTGCAAGACCTGCGGGACAAGCTGACCGTCGCCGACCAGGAAAGCCGACATCTCCAGCGAGAGACACGACTCCTGCGTGAGATGGTCCGCAACGCGCATGAGCAGCTCGACGAGCAGCAGGGCAGACTTCGGCAACTGGAGCACGCCGGCGCTGCAGACCGACTCATACACCGAGCCGAACTGGATCAGTACTCTGCGGACTTCGAATCCCTGAAGGCGGACCGGGACAGCCTGCAAGAAACGCTCACCCGGCTGACAGCCGAGCTGGGAGAAGCCGAGCGCCGCGCCCAGGAGGCCGAGGCGCGATGCACCGTCCTGGAGCAGCAGCTGGAGGCCGCCGAGACCTGGGCCGAAGAGCGTGAGACCGAGGAGCAGGCGTCCATGTCGGTGGATCTCGGGAATGCTCCGGCCGCGATGACAACGAACGGCGGCGTCAGCTTCCACCTCGGCATCACCACGGAACAGGGCGCCTACCTCTCGCGAACCCTCGACAAGCAGGTGCCCGTGCCACTGACCGAGTTGGAACTGCGGAAACTGACTCCACGGCCCGGCATCCTGCAACTGGTCCGCCGCAGAGCAGGCGAACCGGATGAGCGGATGCACGTGGGGAAGGCCGACCGATCCCTGCCGCAGCGTCTCGACGCCACTCGCCGGAAGATCCTCGGTCGTAAGAACATATCTCCGGAGGAAATTTACTTCACCTACGCCTACATAGAGGACGACATGTCCTTCGTCGCCCCCGAAAGACTTGTTATCAAACATCTTGTGGATGAGCTTGGTGTTGAGCTCCCCTGGAACTTCAATGGATTCAGCAATAAGGACACAGGTCGTTCAAGGGATCGGACAGTGCTCAAACCTGAGCACTTCGACATGATCCACCCGATCGATCTGGACTGGTCCCTCGGGCGGGAAGGTCATCGGCAGATCTCGACCCAGTCCGACTTTATCAATTACATCAAGCTTAGGCTCCCGTACGACTTCAGGGGCCAACTGAATCCCGAATATTCCGAGATGGAGTTCTTCGACGACGCCGCAGGCTCTCTGACCGCCGATTCGGCATTCCGACTCCTGGCGTTGAACCTGGGAGGCGGCTGGCAGATCAGCGCGCTCAAAGGACGTGTAATCCTGTACGAGGAAAACGTCCGCTACCCCAACGCCATCCGGTACTACCGCGGAAAAGATGTGCAGGACGCCTAGGGTTGGACGTCAAATCGATGCCCGAGTAGGCAACCTGGAGACTGTTCTCTATCGCAGCACTAACAAGGGGATAGGTTGCCGTTGCGTTGGGTGCGTAATAGGAAGCGCGGCGGAGATAGACGCCGACGCGCGTAGTGAGGAAAGTCGCCGCTACTCGGGCAGGGAGTAGGGCCCGCCTGTTTTGGACTGGAACTTTCGAATACCTGACCGCGCCGACCGGTCTTCACGCACTCCCGGCCCAATCAGGGCAGCACCATCCGCACTGCGGCCAGTGCCGCTGCAAGAGGGTGCGCGGCACCTCGTTGCCAAGACGAGAGCAACAGCCGTGGAGGTGCCGCCACTGGAGACAGAGGCAGGGAGAGTGTCTGGCGAACGGGAGGATCCGAGCTCTCGAGGAGGCGCAGTCCTCAGCCGGCATCTGTCGAGGTGCGGACGGAACCCCGATCCAGCCCTACCTGGTACATCGATCGCCTTGGCGCGGCAGGATCATTTGCTTCAAAACGTCGAGGGTGGCTCTGCTCATGCGGCGCCTGCGCGGCTGCGCTGATCCGAGCGCAGCTGGTGCGCTTGGAGGCTCCGTGCCTCTGACATCAGGTACGCGGTGCCTGCGCAGGGATGCGGGTTCTGAGGCGTTTTGAAATCAGGAGAACGCGTTTTGGGGCTTCGGAGCCCACGCCTGTGACCAGCAGTTTCTGGGTTTTAGACAGATCCCACGAAGGCGGGGATCTGTCGGAAAACGTGTCTGAAAGTCGGTCCGGGTAGACGCGATGATCCAGACGGGCTTACCGGCAGCATGCGGAGGCCAGGCTGCGAGGCCGGGCCACCGCGGTCAGTGTAGCGGGTGGTGCTTGATCCGCATTCGAGATGGAGGGGCAGGTGCGTCAGGCCGCCGGGGCGATGGGGTTCATGGCTCGGGTGACGGAGTTGCTGGGTCAGGCGAAGCCGATGTAGATCAGCAGGGCGGCGTTCGCTCCGTAGGCCGGGACCCGCTTGTGGGGGTGTGCCTGGTCGAAGCCTGAGTGCTGGGACTCGCTGTCCTGGCGGAAGCCCTTGAGGCGGCGTCCGGCGTGGGTGTCCGGTGGGACCTGTCGCAGGTGCTCGGTCCGGTTGAACTTCTGCCGGCCCTTCGACGGAGCGAGCTGCCGGTCCTCGTCGGTCCCGTCGACCCGGATGCGCTCGGTGCGGATCTTCTCGGGGCAGTTGATGGTTACGCGGTGGTAGAAGCGGACCTCAGTTCTTGTACGTGTAGTGATCGATGGATTCGGGAGCCAGCCCACCGTGCTGGGCCGCGACGGTGGGTGCAGCCCTCACGACGGAAGTCGCCACCATTGCCGGTACGGTCTTCGCGACCGCGGCCATCGCGGGCATCGAATCCGTGACCGTCGACCTCGCGGTCGCCCAGCCGCTCAAGATTGCCGCGGGTCCCCAGACCGGTGGCCTCAACCTCGACGAGGCGCAGGAAGCGGGTTTCTACGGAGCCCTCACCGGCGGAGCCTTTCGCCGGCGGCTGCGTGGGCGCGGGCGTGGGTGATGTGGAGGAGGGCTTCGGTCTGGCCGTCGACGTGGCCGATGCCGCGGGTGAGGGAAGCTTCGATGAGGTCGACGCAATGGTGCGGCTGTTTGAGCTCGGCTCCACGCGCGCGCTGACCGATGGAACCGGCGCGGTCACCGGCATCTACAGCCACACGCCCTACCGCTCGGTCAGCGGTCACACCGGCGCGGTGACCCCGCTGCAGTTCTCCGGCCAGTACCCGGACGCCGAGACCGGTCCGATCTACCTGCGGGCCCATTACTTTGACCCGTCCACCGCGCAGTTCCTCACCGTCGACCCCGAGGTGCGCGCCACCCAGAGCGCCTACGGGTATGTGGACAACAATCCGCTCAACCCACGCCGACCCGAGTGGAATTGGTTGGGAGCCCGCCTCGGCGGTGTAGCGGCAGCGCTCGCGGCACCCGAGGCGCTCGCCGCATTCGCCATTGCCGTGGTCGTAGTGGTGGTGCTCATCGCCTCGTCTGGGCCGTTGTCTCGGCGGTCGACAGACATTCCGCCGTATGCCGGGGGAAAGGGAAAGATCGGCAGCGAGACGGACGGGCAGGCCGCGATCCGGATCTTCACGGAGAACTTCGGTCGTTGCCCCACGCCCAAGGACGAGGGGGACCGGTGGCGACTTGAGTAAGATCAAGTAGGGGCTGCCTGAAGAGACGTCCGAATACTTTCCCGTCATGCACGTCCACGAGTCGGCTCCGGGGACGAAGACATCAAGATCATTGGTCTCTGCAGGTCTTCTGCCAGCGCTGGGGCGGCAGTCGCGAGAGCCGGAGAACTCCCGGGGTTCAAGGACGCTCCGGAAGGCTTTGAAATCGCTCCCTACCCGCTGGACGAAGACGGCTGGCTTGAAGGCTATGTGACGGTCGTCGACGAGGGCGATGGCGAGGACGAGGGCCAAGGTCCGGAGTCTTCGGGCTGACGGTTCGAAAGGCCGTACCCGTGCCCCGCCCGGCGGAAACCGCCGGGCGGGGCACGGCGCTTGCCCGGCCGTCCGTCGTGGCCGGTCCGTCGAAGCTGTCGGGTGTCAGGGGTAGTTGGCCGGATCTTGCCCGAACTCGCGAGAGATCTTTACCGTTCGACAAATCTCATACGCCCCAATTGCCACAAGTCCCGGGTGATCTAATGATCACGGAGTCGCGGCCCCCGGGGCCCTCTCCGCCCGCCCCGAACTCCGCTGCCCAGACCAGCCCAGACCAGCCCAGCCCACTCACCACGCCGCGCCACGCCCTCGCCACGGCATCCCCTCGTACCGGCCTCGCGGCCGTTCACAGATTCCCGCCGTCCGGCCGCCAATGCCGGTCCGGAACAGGCCGGGATTCGCCGTGCTGGTGGATCCAGCGCGGTGCGTGGAGTGCGCACTGTGCGCACCCCGATTTCGGGGAGTTTTTGTGTTGCGATACAGATGGCCAAAGCTGGGGATACCAGGGACCGTGCTCCTGGCCGTGTCCCTGCTGGCGGTCACACCGGGTCCGGCCTCCGCGGCCTCCGGCCCGGCGGTCGTGAAGGAGCCCGGCGCGCAGGCGCGGCCTGCCGAGTCGGCGGGTCCGGCGGCCGATGTGCTGCTCAACGGGTGGGGTGACAGTGCCGGTTACCACTTGGCGGTGGGTACCGGCGCCGGGGGTTACGCCTGGCGCGAGCTGGCTGTGGTGCGGCCCGGTGGCATCGACGATGCTTCCTGGACGGGCTACCAGTGTGTTTCCGGTGACGGGCGGTTCGCGGCGCTGACGGTCCTGCCGGCGTCGGCGGTCAACCGGGCCGAGGCTCGTGACCATGGTGCGTTCGCGTACTCCGTCGACTTGAAGAGCGGCGCGGTGAAGCCCGTCGCCACGGGTGTGGCGATGAAGTACCACTCGCCGGGCTGTGGTGTCGGCACGGATGCGACGTTCGTCGTCAACCCGGGTGAGAACCAGCGCAGTACGCAGGTCCTTTCGGTGGATCTGCCCACGGGCAAGATCCGCGGCACGGTGACGGTGCAGGGGCAGGTGACCTCCGTGGTCCCCACCTCCGAGGGCCCGGTCGGCGTGATGGGTGACTCGCTCGTACGGATCCCGGCGCCCATCGCGGGCGCTGCCACGCCGAAGGTGCTGGCGAAGGTCGAAGGCGATGCCTACGATCTGCGTCCCGCGGCCGGTGGCACGGTGGACTTCGCGGTCCAGTCCGAGCGCGCCGAGCCGTCGAAGTTGATGCGGCTGCGCTCCGGAAAGGTCTCCTCGCTGGGGCAGGGTCCGAAGGAGTCGCTGCGTCTGATGCAGGGTCGTGGCGGCCATGCCATCGCGGTGGGTGCCAGCGACGTCGCCTCCGGGTCCGGGATCACCAAGGCCCAGACCAAGGGCCTGCCGAACGGCGTCACAGCCGTCTCCCTCGACGGCGGCGCCGTCATCGGCGACGGCGACGACACCACTTCGGACGCGCCCCTGGTCCTGGCCACCAAGGACGCCCGGCTGCTGAACCGCCCGGCGGCGAAGCCCTCCAAGGCCTCCGTCACTACGCTCCCGGCCCCCCTGGTCAAGCCGGTCACCCCGCCCCCGCAAGGAGCGAAGTCCTCCGGCGTCGCGCCCAGTGCGGGCTCCGGCATCCCGTGGACGAAGGAGTCCGCGGCCGGGGTCACCCCGATGGCGGTGGCGGCGGCGCAGACCACACCGAAGTGCGCGGTGGACCGGCTCGCGGAGAACCGGCAGGTCCTGCAGCCGGGTACGGCGCAGGTCTCCTGGGCCGTCCAGATGGCCGAGCAGGGCCTGCTGACGGGGTCGGCCTACACGCGCCCGGCCGGTTACGCGAACCTGGGCCTGGCGGCGTACGCCCCGAACGGTGACTTCAGCCGGATAGCGCTCAAGCACCCGGCGGGCGACACCCTCGACACGGTGCCCCGCTCGCTCTACCAGGCCATCGTCGCCCAGGAGAGCAACTACAGCCAGGCCTCCTGGCACGCCCTGCCCGGTATCGCCGGTGGCGCCCTGGTGGGCGACTACTACGGCGCCGGCGGCTCGATCACGCACATGGACTACGCCAAGGGCGACTGTGGCTACGGCCTCGGTCAGGTCACCAGTGGTATGTCCAAGGGTGACACCACGTACTCGGTGAACGGCCAGACGAAGATCGCGGTCGACTACCAGGAGAACGTGTCCGCGGGTCTGCAGATCCTGCAGAAGACCTGGAACCAGCTCTACGACGCGGGCATCACCGTCAACGGCGGCAACCCCCGCTACCTGGAGAACTGGTACCTGGCCGCCTGGGCGTACAACTCCGGCATCCAGCCGAACGCCAAGTTCGGTAACACCACGGGCTGTGTTCCCAGCCCGACCTGTGTCGGAGCGGACGGCACCTGGGGTCTGGGTTGGTCCAACAACCCGGCCAACCCGGACTACCCGCCGGTCCGCGCCCCCTACCTGCGCTCTTCGTACGCGGATGCCTCGCACCCGGCGAGTTGGCCGTACCAGGAGCGCATCATGGGTTGGATGGGTCAGCCCATCCTGCGCTTCAACCAGCCGGCGTACGCCAAGCCGGACTACCACGGCGGCAAGACCTGGCTGCAGATCCCGCCGGTCGGCGCCTTCTGCACGGCCGACAACAAGTGCGACCCGACGGGCGCGCAGAACCCGAAGAACTGCACCCTGGCCAGCCTCCAGTGCTGGTGGCACTCCCCGGTGACCTTCATCGCTGACTGCGCCACCACGTGTGCGACCAGCGCGTACACCGCCGCGGCCGGCTCGTCCGAACCGGCCATGGTCGCCCCGCACCCGCATCCACCGACCTGCTCACTCGATTCGTCCAAGGTGTCGAACGCCGGCTACGGCGCGCCGATCATCGTCGACGAGTCCCAGAGCCAGCCACCGCTGAACCGGGCAGGCTGCGGCTCGTCCAACTGGTCGCAGGGCGGAACGTTCACGTACTCCTACGGAACGAACGCCGCGGGTGATCCGATCGGCGCTCTGGACACGCATCAGCTGGGCGTCGGCTTCGGCGGGCACGTGCTGTTCACGCACACCGAGGACGGCTCCAACCCGGACCAGATCAACACCGGTACCTGGACGCCCAACCTGCCCAAGCTGCAGTACTACAAGATCAAGCTGCACTTCCCGGCCACGTCCGCCTCGGCGACCAACGTCGTCTACACCATCAACCCGGGCGGCGGAGTGAGCCCGTGGAAGATCCGGGTGAACCAGGACTGGGGATCCGAGCAGTGGGTCACCATCGGCACGTTCGCCATGCAGAACGGCGGCAACGTCAAACTCACCAACAAGAGTGAGATCACCGGCTCCGGAAACATCAACTACGCCGACTTCGACGTCGCGTACGACTCCGTCGCCTTCATCCCGATGGGCGGCACCCCCGGTCAGCCGATCGGTGGACCTCCCGGTGTCAAGGACGCCCCCAAGGGCAGCAACCCGTCCTGGGTGCAGTGCGGCTGCGTGCGCCGTACCGCCGGCGACCCGGTGGACACCAGCACCGGCTACTTCGGCGAGACCGTCACCGACCTGACGACCCCCGGCCGCGGAGCGGCGCTGAACTTCTCGCGCACCTATGCCTCGGCCCTGGCCAGCCCGGCGGGCCCGAACGCGGCCCTGGCCACCAACGGCGCGTTCGGCTGGGGCTGGACGTACTCCTACAACCTCTCCGCCGCCACCGACGGCCCCACCGGCAATGTGACGGTCAAGCAGGAGGACGGCTCCCAGGTCACCTTCGTCAACACGGCCGGCACCTACGCGCCGTCCGCGCCCCGCTACAACGCCTCCCTGACCAAGTCCGGGACGACGTACACCTTCACCCGCAAGTCGAAGGACGTCTTCACCTTCGACACGGCCACCGGCCACCTGCTCTCGGCGACCGACGTGGCCGGCAGCAAGGCCACCCCGCCGTACGCCACCACCATGGCGTACAACGGCTCCGGCCAGCTGAGCACCATCACCGACGCGGGCGGCCGCGCGTACACGCTGACTTGGACCGGCACCCACATCACGGGCCTGTCCGACACGGCCGGCCGCAAGGTCACCTACGGCTACGACGCCGCGGGCAACCTCGCCGACGTCTACGGCGCGGGCACCACGCGGACCCCGACACTCAAGGACGACGACCACGCCACGTTCGGCTACGACGCGGCGCACCTGATGACCTCGATGCGCAAGCCCGTGCAGTTCGGCTCCACGGCGACCCCCACCCCGGTCACCACCAACGTGTACGACGCCTCCGAGCGCGTCACGAAGCAGACCGACCCGGTGGGCGGCGTCACCGTCTTCGAGTACGGTCCCGACGGCACCGGCCTGACGGCCGAGCAGACCCGGGTCACCGACCCGGTGGGCCACAAGACGCTCTACACCTACCAGAGCGGCATGCTGACGTCCGAGACCCGCGGGGCCGGCACCGCCGACGCCGGGACCTGGACGTACACCTACGACCCGGTCAGCATGGGCATGACGTCCTCCAGTGACCCCAACGGCAATCTGCAGACGTTCGCCTACGACGACCACGGGAACCGGATCTCGGAGAGCGACGCGCGTGGCTTCACCACGAGTCACGTCTACGACGACGGCGACCACCTGATCACCACCGTCGACCCCGGCGGTCTGCGCACCGACCGCGCCTACGACGAGAGCGGGCACATCACCGCGTCGGGCAGCGGATTCGGTCTGCTCACCAGCACCACGGTGCAGCCGGCCGACGGCAGCGTGCCCGCCCGGGCCAGCGCCATGTACTACGAGGACGCCGCCCACCCGGCGGACGTCACCCGTACCGTCGACGCCCGCGGCAACACCACTCTGGCCACGTACGACGCGAAGGGCAACATCACCAGCAGCACCGACCCCGAGGGCAACAGGACTCTGTACGGCTACGACGCCGACCGGGGTCTGATGACCTCCTCCGTCTCGCCGGCCGGCACGGCGGCGGGCACCGTACCGGGCTGCGCCCCGCCCGCCAAGGGCTGCACCACCTTCTCCTACGATGCCTGGGGCCACCAGACCAGGAGCGTCGACCCGCTGGGCCGTACCACCTCGGCGGCCTTCGACGCCAACGGCAACCAGACCTCGGCGACGGACTCCAACAACCACTCCACGGTCAACGGCTACGACGCCTTCGACCGCAGGACCACCGTCACCCGCCCCGACGCCACCAGCACGCGGACCGCCTACAACGGTGACGGGACCACCGCCAGGACGATCGACGGCGCGAACGCGTCGACCCTCTACGGCTACGACTCCCAGGGGAGGCAGACCAGCAGGACCGATCCGGGAAGCCGGGTGACCACCGTCGCGTACGACACCGCGGGCAATCTGCTGACGTCCACCGACCCGCAGAACCGGGTCACGACGTACGCCTACGACCCGGCCGGCAAGCCCGTCTCGATCACCTACTCCGACGGCACCACGCCGAACGTCACCGGCATCAGCTACAGCCCGGCCGGGCGCCGGACGGCGATGACCGACGCGACGGGCACCACGACCTGGGCCTACAACGTCTTCGGTGACCTGACCTCGCTGACCAACGGAGGCGGCGCGACCACCACGTTCGGCTACGACGCGGGCGGCAACCAGACCTCCCTCGTCTACCCGGGCGGCACGGGCCGCACCGTCACTCGCACCTTCGACAAGGACAACCGGCTGACCGGACTCCAGGACTGGAACACCAAGTCCACCACCTTCGGTTACGACGCCGACGGCAACTGGAACTCCACCGTCTACCCGAACGGAACCACCGCGACCAGCGGTTGGGACGACGCCGGCCGTCGTTCCTCCGACACCCTGAAGAAGGGCGCGACCACCCTCGCCTCCCTGACCTACACCCGTGACCTCGCGGGCCAGCTCAGCGGCGAGACGCCCACGGGCGTACCGGGCAGTGCCCAGACCTTCGGATACACGGCGCGCGACCAGCTGAAGACCGCCACTGCCGGATCCACGACCACCGGATTCGGCTACGACGCCGCGGACAACCCGACCCAGGTCGGATCCGCCAACCAGGTCTTCGACGCGGCCGGCCAGCTCTGCTGGTCCACCACCGGCACCGCGCCGGTCAACCCGGCGTGCGCCACCCCCGGCTCGGGGGCCACCACCTACGCCTACGACCCGGAGGGCAACCGCACCAGGACCACCACCGGGGCCGGCGCCGTCAGCTCGTACGGCTACGACCAGGCCAACCGCCTGACCACGGCCACCACCGGCGGCGCCACGGCGACCTACCGCTACGACGGCAACGGCCTGCGCGCCTCCAAGACGGCGGGGGGCACCACCACCGCCTTCGCCTGGGACGGCGAGGAGAACCCCGACCTGCTCTACGACGGGACCACCAGCTATCTCTACGGCCCCGACCAGCTCCCGGTCGAGCAGATCGCCGCGACCGGCACCCAGTGGTACTTCCACGACCAGATCGGCTCCACCCGCGCACTGACCGATGCCACCGGCGCGGTCGGCTGCACGTACGGCTACACGCCGTTCGGTACGGTCAGCGGCCACACCGGAACCGTGACGACCCCCCTGCAGTACACGGGCCAGTACACCGACACGGAGACCGGACTGCTCTACCTCCGCGCCCGCTACTACGATCCGTCCACGGCGCAGTTCCTGACCGTGGACCCGATGGTGTCCCGGACGCTCAGCGCGTACGGGTACTCCTGGAGCAACCCGCTCAACTACTCCGACCCGAGCGGCCGGTGGAGCCTGGGCGGCTTCATCCACAAGCACGTCGACGCGATCGGACAGGTCAGTGGCTGGGCGGCTGGAATCGCGATCGTCGCCACGATCGGCGCGGCCGTCTGCGTTCCGTGCGCCCCGGTGCTCGGCGTGGTGGCGGTGGCTGCCACCGTCGTCATGATCGCGACCCAGGCCGCCTACACGTACGACAAGTGCAAGTACAGCAACTGGGGGGACTGCGGAGCCCAGATCGGATTCCTCGCCGCCGAGGTCGGAGGTGTCGGAGCCGTCGGCAGGGTTGCCAAGTCGGTCGGCTGGGGGCTGAAGGCCGCTCCGGTCGAGGGGACCTTGGCGAACCTGCGCAAGATCTGCGGCGGCGGATGATCTAGGCGCGAGCACGGATCCCCAGCCGGCCGAGCCGACCCCCACCGCCGCCGCCCCCGGCGGCGGTGGGGTCCTCGGCGGCGTTCCTGATTCCCGTACCACCCATGGAGCGACCCTCATGAACCCTCCTCCGGAAGGCATGTCCGTACACCCCGGTCCCCGGCGTGTGGCCGGCTGCCTCCTCGTGCCCTTCGCCCTCCTGCTGTGGCCGAAGCTGTTCCTCATGGGCGGGGGCGCGGCCCCGTGGATCCTCGGGGGCCTCTCCCTTGCCCTCCTCCTCGCGGTCCCGTTCCTGTGCCGGCTGATCTCCGTCACGGTCGCCGGCGAGGTCGTGACCGTGCGGCACGGCCCGCAGCGGATCTCGATCCCGGCGGACCGGCTCGCGGAGGTCGCGGTGACCGGGACGGGCGGGCGGCTGCCTCTGTGGACCCTCTCGCTGACCGGCACCGACGGCGTACGGGCGCAGTCCGCCCTCACCTTCACGACCACGGCCGACCGGAGGCGTCTGCTGGCCGCCCTGGAAGGGCTGGCGGCGCCCGGTGTGGTGCGCCATGACGAAGCCCTGCGCCGGATGCTCGGCGAAGGGAGGCCGTGACCGCGGCGGAAGACAATCGGACGGGGCCCGGCGCACATGCGCCGGGCCCCGTCCGCGTACTGGCAGCCTCGGGTCCGAAGCCGCACTCCACGGAGGAGAGTTGACCGGGTCTTCGCCTAACGCTGGGCAACTCTTTACCCTCCGGTAAAAGTTAAGAATGTTCTAATGATCAAGGTGTTGCGGTCGTCGAGTCCCCTCCGCCGCCACCGCCCGATTACTGGCCTCGCGGCCGTCCCAAAGGTTTCCCAGCCGGGTCCGGCCGCTCCACGCGGTCCGGAACAGGCCGGGTTTTCGCCGTGCTGGTGGATCCAGCGCGGCGTGTGGAGTGCGCACTGTGCGCACCCCGATTTCGGGGAGTTTTTGTGTTGCGATACAGATGGCCAAAGCTGGGGATACCAGGGACCGTGCTCCTGGCCATGTCCCTGCTGGCAGCCACACAGGGCCCGGCCTCCGCGGCCTCCGGCCCGAATGCCGTGAAGGCGCCCGGCGCGGCGCAGGCGGCGCCCGCCGAGTCGGCGGGTCCGGCGGCCGATGTGCTGCTCAACGGGTGGGGTGACAGTGCCGGTTACCACCTGTCGGTGGGTACCGGCGCAGGTGGCTACACCTGGCGCGAGCTGGCGGTCGTACGCCCCGGTGGCATCGATGACGCTTCCTGGACGGGCTACCAGTGTGTTTCCGGTGACGGGCGGTTCGCGGCGCTGACGGTCCTGCCGGCGTCGGCGGTCAACCGGGCCGAGGCTCGTGACCATGGTGCGTTCGCGTACTCGGTCGACTTGAAGAGCGGCGCGGTCAAGCCCGTCGCCACGGGTGTGGCGATGAAGTACCACTCGCCGGGCTGTGGTGTCGGCACGGATGCGACGTTCGTCGTCAACCCGGGTGAGAACCAGCGCAGTACGCAGGTTCTCTCGGTGGATCTGCCCACGGGCAAGATCCGCGGCACGGTGACGGTGCAGGGGCAGGTGACCTCCGTGGTTCCCACCTCCGAGGGCCCGGTCGGTGTGATGGGTGACTCGCTGGTACGGATCCCGGCGCCCATCGCGGGTGCTGCCACGCCGAAGGTGCTGGCGAAGGTCGAAGGCGATGCCTACGATCTGCGTCCCGCGGCCGGTGGCACGGTGGACTTCGCGGTCCAGTCCGAGCGCGCCGAGCCGTCGAAGTTGATGCGGCTGCGCTCCGGAAAGGTCTCCTCGCTGGGGCAGGGTCCGAAGGAGTCGCTGCGTCTGATGCAGGGTCGTGGCGGCCATGCCATCGCGGTGGGTGCCAGTGACGTCGCCTCGGGGTCCGGGATCACCAAGGCCCAGACCAAGGGCCTGCCGAACGGCGTCACAGCCGTCTCCCTCGACGGCGGCGCCCTGATCGGCGACGGCGCGCAGACCTCCTCGGACGCGCCCCTGGTCCTCGCGACCAAGGATGCCCGGCTGCTGAACCGCCCGGCGGCGAAGCCCTCCAAGAGCCCGGTCACCACGCTGCCGACCCCGTTGGTCAAGCCGGTCGCCCCGCCCGCCCCGGCCGCCAAGTCCCTGAGCTCGGCACCGAGCTCGGGCTCCGGCGTCCAGTGGACGAAGGAGTCGCGGGCCGCGGCCGTCCCGATGGCGGTGGCGGCGGCGCAGACCACCCCCAAGTGCGCGGTGGACCGGCTCGCCGAGAACCGGCAGGTCCTGCAGCCGGGTACGGCGCAGGTCTCCTGGGGCATCGAGATGGCCGAGCAGGGCCTGCTGACCGGCTCCGCCTACACGCGCCCGGCCGGGTTCGCGAACCTTGGTCTGGCGGCGTACGCCCCCAACAGCGACTTCGGCCGGATAGCGCTCAAGCATCCGGCGGGCGACACCTTCGACACGGTGCCCCGCTCGCTCTACCAGGCGATCGTCGCCCAGGAGAGCAACTACAGCCAGGCCTCCTGGCACGCGCTGCCCGGCATCGCGGGCGGCGTGCTCGTCGGTGACTACTACGGCGCCGGTGGCTCGATCAGTCACATGGACTACGCCAAGGGCGACTGCGGTTACGGCCTGGGTCAGGTCACGACCGGCATGTCCAAGGGCGACACGACCTATTCGGTGAACGGCCAGACGAAGATCGCGGTCGATTACCAGGAGAACGTGTCCGCGGGTCTGCAGATCCTGCAGAAGACCTGGAACCAGCTCTACGACGCGGGCATCACCGTCAACGGCGGCAACCCCCGCTACCTGGAGAACTGGTACCTGGCCGCCTGGGCGTACAACTCCGGCATCCAGCCGAACGCCAAGTTCGGTAACACCACGGGCTGTGTTCCCAGCCCGACCTGTGTCGGAGCGGACGGCACCTGGGGTCTGGGTTGGTCCAACAACCCGGCCAACCCGGACTACCCGCCGGTCCGCGCCCCCTACCTGCGCTCTTCGTACGCGGATGCCTCGCACCCGGCGAGTTGGCCGTACCAGGAGCGCATCATGGGTTGGATGGGTCAGCCCATCCTGCGCTTCAACCAGCCGGCGTACGCCAAGCCGGACTACCACGGCGGCAAGACCTGGCTGCAGATCCCGCCGGTCGGCGCCTTCTGCACGGCCGAGAACAAGTGCGATCCCACGGGCGCGCAGAACCCGAAGAACTGCACCCTGGCCAGTCTCCAGTGCTGGTGGCACTCCCCGGTGACGTTCATCTCCGACTGCGCCACCACCTGTGCCACCAGCGCCTACACCGCCGGGGCCGGCTCCACCGAACCGGCCGTCGTCAAGCCCCACCCGCACCCCCCGACCTGTTCCCTGGACAGCTCCAAGGTGTCGAACGCGGGCTACGGCGCGCCGATCATCGTCGACGAGTCCCAGAGCCAGCCGCCACTGAACCTGGTGGGCTGCGGCTCGTCGAACTGGTCGCAGGGCGGCACCTTCTCGTACTCCTACGGGACCAACGCCGCGGGTGATCCGATCGGTGCCCTGGACACCCACCAACTGGGTGCGGGCTTCGGCGGGCACGTGCTGTTCACGCACACCGAGGACGGCTCCAACCCGGACCAGATCAACACCGGTACCTGGACGCCCAACCTGCCCAAGCTGCAGTACTACAAGATCAAGCTGCACTTCCCGTCGACCGCGGCGTCGGCCACCAACGTGGTCTACACGATCAATCCGGGTGGCGGAGCGAGTCCGTGGAAGATCCGGGTGAACCAGAACTGGGGCACCGAGGAATGGGTCACCATCGGCACCTTCGCGATGTCGAACGGCGGTAACGTCAAGCTCACCAACAAGAGCGAGATCACCGGCTCCGGAAACATCAACTACGCCGACTACGACGTCGCCTACGACGCGGCCGCCTTCATCCCGATGGGCGGCACCCCGGGCCAGCCGATCGGCGGACCTCCCGGCGTCCAGGACGCCCCCAAGGGCAGCAACCCCGCCTGGATCCGCTGCGGCTGCGGCCGTCGCACCGCCGGGGACCCCATCGACACCAGCACCGGCTACTTCGGTGACCAGTTCACCGACCTGGCCACCCCGGGCCGCGGCAAGCCGCTGAACTTCACCCGCAGCTACGCCTCCGCGACGGCCGACCCGGCCGGACCCAATGCCGCGCTCGCCACCAACGGCGCGTTCGGCTGGGGCTGGACGTACTCCTACAACCTCTCCGCCGCCACCGACGGCCCGACCGGCAATGTGACGGTCAAGCAGGAGGACGGCTCCCAGGTCACCTTCGTCAACACGGCCGGCACCTACGCGCCGTCCGCACCGCGCTACAACGCGACGCTGACCAAGAGCGGTTCGACCTACACCTTCACCCGCAAGTCGAAGGAGGTCTTCACCTTCGACGCGGGCAACGGCCGACTGCTCTCCGAGACCGATGTGGCCGGCAGCAAGGCGACTCCGCCCTACGCCACCACCATGGCCTACGACGGCAGTGGTCACCTCTCCACCATCACCGACCCCGGCGGCCGCATCTACACGCTGACCTGGACGGGCAGCCACATCACCGCACTGTCCGACACCGCCGGCCGCAAGGTCACGTACGGCTACGACGGTTCCGGCAACCTCACGGACGTGTACGGCGTCGGTACGACCCGCACGCCCACCCTCAAGGACGACGACCACTTCACGTACGGCTACACGGCCAACCACCTGATCAACTCGATGCGCCGGCCCGTCCAGTACGGCAGCACGGCCACCCCCACGCCCGTGGTCGCGATGACCTACGACGGCGCGGGACGCGTCCTGGTCCAGACCGACCAGACCGGTGCCCCGACCGCCTTCACCTACGGTCCGGACGCCACGGCCGGCCTGACGGCGGGACAGACGCTGGTCACCGACCCGGCCGGCAACAAGACGCTGCACACCTACCAGAACGGCCTTCTGACCTCCGAGACCAAGGGCTACGGAACGCCGGAGGCCGGAACCACGACCTTCGCCTACGACCCGATCAGCCTGGGGGTCACCGCCGTCACCGACCCGAACGGCAACCTGAAGACCTTCACCTACGACGACCACGGCAACGAGACCTCGTCCAGCGACGCCCGTGGTTTCACCACCAGCCGCAGCTACGACGGAGCCGACAACCCGACGACCGTCATCGACCCCGGTGGCCTGCGGACCTCGTACAACTACGACGAGGCCGGCCACATCGCCACCCCGGGCGGCACCAACACCGCCGGCGACGGCCACCTGCAGCTCACCAGCATGGTGCGCCAGCCGGTGAACGAGAAGGCGCCCGCCCAGGCGCTGAACGTCTACTACGAGGACGTCGCCCACCCGGGTGACTCCACCCGGGTCGTGGACGCCCGCGGCAACACCACCAGCAACACCTACGACGCCGCGGGCAACGTGGTCAGCTCCACCGACGCCGCCGGGAACGTCACCCGCCACGGCTACGACCTCAAGCGGGGGCTGCGGACCTCGACGGTCCTGCCCACCGGTACCGCGGCGGGCACCCCGACCACGTGCACCGCTCCGGCGAAGGGTTGCAACACCTACACCTACGACGTCTGGGACCACCTGACGGGGGCGACCGACCCGCTCGGTCACGCCACCACCAGCGTCTTCAACGCCAACGGCGACCAGACCTCGTCCACGGACGCGGACGGTCTGACCACCACGTACACCTCCGACCCGCTCAGCCGTCAGCTCTCGGTCAAGAGGCCCGACAACACCACGCTGAGCACGGCCTACAACCCCGACTCCACCATCAAGAGCACCACCGACGGTGCCGGGGCCGTCACCACGTACGGCTACGACGCCCGCGCGCGCCAGATCAGCCGCACCGATCCGGCCGGCCGCAAGACCAGCACCACCTACGACGCGGTGGGCAACCGCAAGACCCAGACCGACCCGTCCGGTCGCGTCACCACCTTCACCTACGACATCACCGGCCAGCGGACGTCGGTGAGCTACTCGGACGCGGCCACCGCGCCGGTCACCGACATCGGCTACGACGCCGCCGGCCGCCAGGTCTCCATGACCGACAGCACCGGCACCAGCCACTGGGCCTACGACGGCTTCGGCCGCATCGTCTCCCAGATCAACGGCGCCGGATCGGTGGTCGGGTACGGCTACGACGAGAACAACAACCAGACCTCCATCACCTACCCGGGAGCCGCCGGACTCACCGTCACCCGGACCTTCAGCAAGGACAACCAGCTCACCGGGGTGAAGGACTGGAACAACAGGTCCACCACCTTCGGCTACGACGCGGACAGTCGCTGGACGTCCACCACCTACCCGAACGGCACCGTCGCCACGACGGTCCTCGACGACGCGGGCCAGTCGCTCTCCGACACCCTGAAGAAGGGCGCCACCACTCTCGGCGCGCTCACCTACACCCGCGGCAAGACCGGCCAGCTGGGCTCCGAGACGCCGACCGGCGTCCCCGGCAGCGGCCAGACGTACCTGTACACCCCGCTCCAGCAGCTGAAGTCCGCCACCGCGGGCGCGGTGACGACGACGTCCGCCTACGACGCCGCGGACAACCCGATCCAGGCGGAGGGCATCAAGCAGAGGTTCGACCAGAGCAACCAGCTCTGCTGGAGCACCACCGGAACCGTGCCGGCCAGCCCAACCTGCGGCACCGTGCCGTCGGGCGCCACCACCTACACGTACGACCCGCAGGGCAACCGCACCAAGGCCACCACGGGGGCCGCGTCCACCACCTACACGTACAACCAGGAGAAGCAGCTGACCTCGGTCAGCAGCGGCAGCGGCACGGCCTCCTACAAGTACGACGGCAGCGGTCTCCGGGTCTCCAAGACGGTCGGATCGACCACGACCGCCTTCACCTGGGACGCGGCGACCAATCCCAACCTGCTGTGGGACGGCACCACCAGCTACGTCTACGGCCCGAACTCGGCCCCGGTCGAGCAGATCGCGGCCACGGGCACCCAGTGGTACTTCCATGACCAGCTGGGTTCCACCCGTGCGCTGACGGACACCAGCGGTGCCGTCGTCGCCGGTTACGCGTACACCGCCTACGGCACGCCCGCCGGACAGTCCGGCACGGCATCCACCCCGCTGCGGTACGCGGGTCAGTACACGGACGCGGAGTCCGGGCTGGTCTACCTGCGGGCCCGCTACTACGACCCGAAGACCACCCAGTTCCTCACCGTCGACCCCATGGTGCAGTCCACCCGCAGCGCGTACGGCTACGTCGCGGGCAACCCGCTCAACGGGATCGACCCGTCCGGCAAGTTCGTGTGGTTCCTCCCCGCCATCCCGATCGTCGCGGCCGTCGTGGTGCTGGTCGTGGCCGTCGCGGTAGCGGTCGTGGTGACCGTGGCGGTCACCAACATGGTGAACCGCTGGGACGACGAGGACGACGACAGCAGCAGCAGTTCGGCTGCGGCCGCCGGAGGCAGCTCCTCCAACGCCGTTCCCATCGACCCCCGCTTCCGGATCGACGACTGGGACAACGGCGAGGGAGACGCCGACACGGGTGAGGGCTACAAGACCACCAAGAGCCGCGAGCAGCAGCAGCGGGAGATCGACAGTGCCCGCAAGGAACTGGAGCGACTGCTGGACCGCAAGCTCACCGGCAAGGAACGTGACAGAGTCCATGACGAGGTCAGCCACGAGGGCCTCGACTACCAGGGAGTCCTGACCAGGCTGAAGAAGGCGTTCGGGTGCAAATGATCGACAGTACTGCCGGGAACGGGACGGACGACGACTCGCTGCTCCAGCGTCTGGTCGGGGAGCCGTTCGTGAACGTCTACCGGTTCGGTGACATGGGGGTGGCCGACTTCGGCCGCCAGATGTCCTGGCCGCTGGGTGACAGCGGGGAGGAATCCACCGGCAGTGAGTTCGCGGTGCACGCACAGTGCCCGTTCCGGATCGTCCAGCAGGACCGGATCGTCCTGGGGTACGACGACCTGCACCGACCGGCCCCCCGCAAGGGACCGGCGGACGAGGCCGGGGACGGCGAGCGACGGGCGTACGACGTCGGCGCCGATTCCCTGCGCGAGTACCTCGGGCGGACCTCGCCCCGGGTGCTCTCGGTGCGCCGGACACCGGTCGGGGACCTCCTGATCGAGCTCGAGCACGGGATCCGGGTCGAGCTCTTCCCGGCCAGCCCGAAGCGACAGGAGTCGTGGAGGTTCCTGATCAGGACCGTCGGGAGCGTCACCTTCCCTGCCGGTCTGTAGATCGAAGTGAATGCCCGTGCCCCCGTCCGGCGATCCCCGCCGGACGGGGGCACGGGGCTTTTCCGGGCCGGCCCTCAAACGTCTCCGGCGACCAGCTCCGCCGCCCGCCGCGGATCCCCGCCGGCGCGGACCAGCAGGCCGTCCGCGTCCCACAGCACCTCGCCCCGTCCGCGGGTGATGAGCAGCAGCGTCAGGTTCGCCTCGAAGCGCGAGGCGTACAGGGCCGCGTCGGCCTCGGGCAGCAGGGCGTAGACCGCGTCCAGCAGCGCGCACGCCGCGGCGTCGCGGCGCTCCCGGGCCATCGGGTCGCAGGCCGCGAGGGCCTCGCCGACACCGGGATCCGCCGGGTCGTACTTGTGCAGCGAGGGCAGTAGCCCCGGATCGCCGAGCACGGCCGCCGCGTTGAACGTCCGGACGTACGCGGTCGGCTCCTCGAGCAGCGCCGCGAGCAGTGGAACGGCGCCGGGATCCCGCCGCACGGCCAGACCGCGTACGGCTTCCTCGCGCGTCTCCGCGTCCTCGTCCCCGACCCGCCGCCACAGGGCCGCCCTGATCTCCGGACCGTCGACCTCGGCGAGCTGTCCCAGCGCGAAGGTGGCCTGCTCGCGCACGGAGGCCACCGCGTCGGAGGTCAGCCGGACCAGAGCCGCCAGCACGGGGTCGCCCGCCCCGCCGGACAGGGCCCCGGGCAGCTCGCTCGCCACCTCGGCGCGGAGGCCGGGGTCCTCGTGACCGGCCCGGGCGATGAGGGCGGCGGCCGACCGGCCGGTCACGCGGTCAGGAAGCGGGCCCGCAAGCGCCCCGTCGTCTCCGGGGTGATGCCGACCGCGTCCGTGAGGTAGGCCCGCACCGAGCCGTGGCGGGTGGTGAGGTCCGCCAGGGTCAGGCGCAGGATCTCGGCCGGGGCGCGGCCGTACGACGGCCAGCGCATGCTGCGGCCGGGGTTGGCGGCGTGCCAGTCGGCCGTCAGCCGGGCGGTGGCCAGCTCCGTCAGGGCGAAGTCCGCGAGGATCTGCTCCTCGTCGACGCCGAGGAGGTTCAGGACGAGCGCCGCGATCAGGCCGGTGCGGTCCTTGCCCGAGGTGCAGTGGAAGACCGCCGGGCCCGGGCCTTCGGCGAGCAGTTCGATCGCGGCCCGGATCTCCGCCACGCCGTCCTCGGCGACCTCGGCGAACCGGTCCGCGAGGAAGCGCCAGGGATCGGTGTCCGGGTCGATCTCCGCCTGGTCGTACGGCCGGTGCTCGATGCTGAGGTTGGCGTACGTGAACCGCTCGGGCTCCGGTATCCGGCCCTTGGCCTCGATCTCCCACGGGTAGCGCAGGTCGATGACGGTGCGGACGCCGAGGTCCAGGAAGCGGTCCCAGTCTGCGCCTTGGAGCTTGCCGAGCGAGTCGGCCCGGTAGAGGGCGCCCCAGGCGACGGTGGAGCCGTCGTCCGTGCGGTAGCCCCCGAGATCACGGAAGTTGTGCAGCCGCTCGAACTCGATGTGCCGGTTCACGTGTGAGGTCCCCCTGCTCGATCCGGTGTCCGCGCCCACCCTGCCATGCGGCGCCGCCACGCCGAGCGACTCGCTCGCGCCGTTGACCACGAGCGGCTGCCCGGTGAAGGACGGGTCGCCGGCCACGAAGCCGACCACCTTCCCGGTCAGGGACGGCGGGCCGCCGGGACGGGCCGCGGGAACAGGATGACCGGTTTGATCATGCCCGGTTCCCTCGCGGCGAGCCGGGTGAAGGCTTCGCCGACACGGTCGAAGGGGAACTCGTGGGTGGTGATCACCGTCGGGTCCACCAGGCCCTCGTCGATCAGCCGCAGGGCCCGCGCGAGCCGCGCGCCGCTGCTGCGGGGCGGCCGGCAGCGGGCGTACGTGATCCGCCCGCCGTCGGAGAGTCCCGCACGGGCGGCCGTCGCGGCGGCGGGCGCGGCCGTCGCCATGATCGCGCGGTCGGCGCCGGCGCCCCCGGTCAGCTCCAGGATCCGCTCGGTGGTGTCCTCGTAGGCCGGGTCGATCACCACGTCCGCCCCGAACCGCAGGGCGAGGCGCTGGCGCTTCATCTCCGGCTCGACGGCGATCACGCGCGCCCCACGCAGCCGGCCGGCGGAGACGGTCGCACTGAGCCCGACGGCCCCTTGGCCGAAGACGACGACGCTCCCGCCCGGCGGCGGCCCCGACTCGTCGGCGGCGGCGAAGCCGGTGGGGAGCGCGCCGGCCGCGTAGAGGGCCTGGTGGTCGGAGATGGTGCGGGGGAGCGGGACCAGACCGGCCCCGGCGGCCGGGGCGCGGAAGAACTCGGCGAGCCGCCCGTGGCCCTCCACGCCGACGCGCCGTCCGGCGTAGGAGGGGCAGACCCCGGGGCCGACGGCCTCCACGACGCCGACGGCCTCGTGGCCGAGCCCGGTGGGCGCCCCGGCGGCGAGGTGCCCGTCCCAGGCGCAGATGAGCGCGGCCGTGGTGCGCACGAGGACCTCGCCCGGCCCGGGCTCGGGGACGGGCCGGTCGATCACGGCGGGCGGCTCGCCGGTCCGGCGCAGCGCGAAGGCCTTCACGAGTCTCCTTACTACGTCGTTGCACGGCTTGGCCTTCAACACTCGCCGTACGGACCCGGTCCTGCGGGGGGCCGTAGGTCGGTATCTGGCGGGCCTACGGTCAGCATTTCGAGCCGCTGCTCGTCCCGGTCCCGCCGAGCCGTGGCCCCGCGGGCCGGTGACCCGCGGGCCGGTGACCCGGCCCGCGGGCCACGGCTCAGGGACGGGTGACCCGGACCTGGTAGCTGCCGTTGCGCAGTTCGCCCACGACCGAGACGCTGATGCCGGCCTTCTCGTCGGTGAAGGTCTCGCCCGGGCGAAACGGCGCGTCCGAGAGCTCCGCGTGCACGTTGGGCCGCCGCGTGCAGCCGCCGCTCGAGCCGGAGCTGTCGGAGACGGTGACGGGCCCGCGGCCGGTGTCCACCTCGGAGTCCACCTTGTAGATGAGCACCCCGGGCTTGCAGACGGCCTCGTCGTTCCCGGCCCGGGTGCGCACCTCCACGGCGTATCCGGCGCTCTCCGAGACGGGGATGAAGGCCAGCTTGGTGCCGCCCCCGACGGCCAGCGGGCTCAGCACGTGGTCGCTGACACCGGACTTCCCGGCGCAGCTGATCTGGGAGCTGTCGAGCCAGCCCAGCTTCCACTTGTGCCATCCCAGCAGATCGTTGTTGGCGCCCCAGTCCTCGCTCATGACGTCCCAGTGGCCCACCGTGCCGCCGCCGTCGGCGGTGTAGAGGTCGGGCAGTCCGAAGATGTGCCCGTTCTCGTGGGGGAGCACCCGGTAGCCGGTCTCCCGGTAGGAGCCCGAGCCGTCGTCCTGGCGGCTGTAGACGAAGGAGGTGTTGGCGAGCGGGACGCCGTCGGCCTTCGGGGCCTCGCCGTTGCCGGAGAAGGTGACGGAGAGGACGGTGTCGAGGGCGGAGGGACCCGCGTTCGGCGTGACCAGGATATTTATCAGGTCATACCGGGAGAAATCGACCTCGGCGTCAGCCGCCTTGACGATGTGCTCCACGAGCTGGCGGTAGCCCGGCTCGTACGCGGAACCCCGCTCGATCCCGTACGCCGCGAACGGCATCGGCATCCGCAGCCAGTTCTTCACCGGCGCCTCGGCCCGGTAGGTCAGCCGGCCGTAGGAGCTGGTGCGGAACCAGTCGGAGGTCTTCGGGAAGAACTCCGCCAGCCGGTCGGCCGCCGTGCCCTCGCCCTTGGCGTCGGGGAAGTCGATCATCAGGTTCAGCGCCCGCACCTCGCCGGTCGAGCGCGCGTACCCCGGCGGGGTCGGCAGCCCCTCGGACATCTGCACGCCCATCGCGCCCGCGATCCGGCAGGGCGCGAGCATCGACTCGACGGTGTTCGCGGCCACCGGCCCGGCCGCCGAGTGGTTGCGGCTGGTGATGCCCGCGCTCGCGGTCGCCGTCACGCCGAGGGCCAGCGCGGTGATGCCGATGTAGGCGCTGGTGCGGCTTGGCTTGCGTATCCGGTGGCGCGTCTGCGGCATGGAGATCGGCCTTCGGGTCCGCGGCAGCCGGCCGGGTCCGGGCTGCGCTCTGTGGGCTCACCCTCCGACGGTCGGGGCGGGCTCGCGCGCCGGGAGAGGCCAAACGGGATCGAGGCGCCCGGAGTGGTGTGACCCAGGTCACACGGGAGGGTGAAATAAGCGGGGACCTCTTCCCCGTTTGAACCAGAGTCCCCATGAACCGGGGAGCTGCTCCCCGGTTCGAGCGGTCCCATGCCTCACCTGCCAGGGAGTCCCGGATGAAGAGCCCCGCCACCGTCGATCCGGCGGCCCTGCCCGTACCGGGCCCGGAGTCCGTCCTGGACCTCGCGGCCCCGGGGGCCGTGGCGGGTGCCGGATCCGGCAAGGCCGCCCGTACGGTCGCGTCCGCAGTCGCTCCGGTCGCTCCGCTCGCCCCGGCCGCCCCGGACGGCAAGGTGCCGCGTCCGCGCGCCGACGCCGTCCGCAACCGGGAACGCATCCTGACCGCCGCCCGTGACGTGCTCGTGGAGTTCGGCCCCGCGGCCCCGCTCGACGAGATCGCCCGCCGGGCCGGCGTCGGCAACGCCACGCTCTACCGGCACTTCCCCGACCGGCCGACCCTGGTCCATCACGTCGTGCTGTTCGGCATGGACCGGGTGACGGGGCTGGCCCTCGACTCGCTGGCCGGGGAGCCGGACGCCTTCGCCGCCCTGTGCCGCTTCACGCACGCGGCCGCGGACGAGCGGATCGGCGCCCTGTGCCCCATGCTCTCCAGCGACTTCGACCACGACCACCCCGAACTCCTGGCCTCCCGCGAGGCCTTGGAGGAGGCTGTCGAGGCCCTGCTGGGCGCCGGCCGGACCTCCGGGCTGGTGCGTACGGACGTCGGTGTTGGTGACCTGATGATCGCGCTGTCCCAGCTCAGCCGCCCCCTCCCGGGCACCGCCTGCTTCGACGCGGACATCTTCGTCCACCGTCACCTCCAGCTGTTCCTGGACGGGTTGAGGGCCCCGGCGCGCTCCGAACTGCCGGGCTCGGCGACCACGCTGGCGGACCTGAGGCGGAAAACCATGTGACGCCCCGGGTCGCTCCCGTTAGCGTCGTAAAACCATCCTAAATCTTCCTTTTCAGTCATCTCGCACCACGAAGTGGGTACCCCCATGTCCAAAACAGCCGCGAACCCGCCGCTGGCTGCAGCCGACCCCAGTCGCTGGAAGGCCCTGGTCTTCATAGCCCTGGCGCAGCTGATGGTCGTCCTCGACGCCACCATCGTGAACATCGCCCTCCCCTCCGCCCAGACCGACCTCGGCATCTCCGACGGAAACCGCCAGTGGGTCATCACCGCGTACGCGCTGGCCTTCGGCGGACTGCTCCTCTTCGGCGGCCGCATCGCCGACAAGTGGGGCCGCAAGAACGCCTTCATCACCGGCCTCGCCGGCTTCGCCCTGGCCTCCGCGCTCGGCGGCGCCGCACAGGGCGAGGCCATGATGCTGGGCGCCCGCGCCCTGCAGGGCGCCTTCGGCGCACTGCTCGCGCCGGCCGCGCTCTCGCTGCTGGCCGTCATGTTCACCGACGCCAAGGAGCGCGCCAAGGCCTTCGGCATCTACGGTGCGATCGCCGGTGGCGGTGGCGCGGTGGGCCTGATCCTCGGTGGCTTCCTCACCGAGTACCTGAACTGGCGCTGGACGTTCTTCGTCAACATCCCGTTCGCGATCATCGCCGCCGTCGGCGCCTGGATGATCATCCGCGAGCCGGCCGGCAGCCGTAACCGCGCGCCGCTCGACATCCCCGGCGTGCTGCTGTCCACGTCCGGCCTGGTCGCCCTCGTCTACGGCTTCACCCGCGCCGAGTCGGCCGGCTGGTCGGACGCCCTGACCGTGGGCATGTTCGTCGCCTCCGTGGTCCTGCTCGCCTCGTTCGTCTTCGTCGAGTCCCGTACGACCCACCCGCTGCTGCCGCTGCGCGTCCTGCTGGAGCGCAACCGCGGCGGTGTCTACCTCTCGCTGGGCCTCGCCGTCATCTCGATGTTCGGCCTGTTCCTGTTCCTCACCTACTACCTGCAGGTCGTGAAGGGCTTCTCGCCCGTCAAGACCGGCTTCGCCTTCCTCCCGATGATCGCGGGCATGATCACCGGCTCCACGCAGATCGGCGCCCGCCTCATGACGCGGGTCCCGCCGCGCCTGCTGATGGGCCCCGGCTTCATGGTCGCCGCCAGCGGCATGCTGCTGCTGACGCAGCTGGAGGTCGGCTCCTCGTACCCGGCGCTGATCCTTCCGGCGCAGCTGCTGCTGGGCCTCGGCATGGGTACGGCGTTCATGCCCGCCATGTCCCTGGCCACGTACGGGGTGAACCCGGCCGACGCCGGTGTCGCCTCCGCGATGGTCAACACCTCGCAGCAGGTGGGCGGCGCGATCGGTACCGCCCTGCTGAACACGATCGCCGCCTCCGCGACGACCGCGTACCTGACCGACCACGCGGCCGCGGCCGCGGCGGGCGGTCCGGCGGCCAAGCTGATCCAGGCCCAGGCCATGGTGGAGGGCTACTCCTCCGCGATCTGGTGGGCGGTCGGCATCCTGGTCGCCAGCTCGCTCATCGCCCTGACCCTCATCACCACCGGGCGTCCGGGTGCGGGCAGTCCGGTCGCCGGGGGTGCGGACTCCGACGCCGACGTGAAGGTTCCGGTGATCGCCCACTGACCCGCCCTGGGCCCCGGCAGGGGTTGCGGGAATGACTGATGACCCCGCATCGTTCAAATTTGAACGATGCGGGGTTAGTCTTTGTCCGGCGGCCCGGGCGGCCCGCCCTGACGATTCCTGGAGCCCCTGATGACGACCTCCGAAGCCACGAAGCCCGGTACCGGCCGGATGCCGGCGCTGTACCTGAGCCACGGAGCCCCGCCCTTGGCGGACGACCCGGTCTGGCCCGGCGAACTGGCCGCCTGGTCCGCGGACCTGCCCCGGCCCCGGGCGATCCTGATGGTCTCCGCGCACTGGGAGGAGGCCCCGCTCGCCCTCGGCGCCACGGAGCCGGTCCCGCTGGTCCACGACTTCTGGGGCTTCCCCGAGCACTACTACCTGGTCCGCTACGGGGCTCCGGGCGCTCCCGGGCTGGCCGCGGCGGTCCGCAAGCTGCTGAAGGCCCCGGGCACCCCGGTCCAGGACATCCCCGACCGGGGCCTGGACCACGGCGCGTACGTCCCGCTGGTGGAGATGTTCCCGGCGGCCGACATCCCGGTGCTCCAGATATCCATGCCGACGCTGGACCCGCGCCGCCTGATGGACATCGGCCGCAAGCTGGCCCCGCTGCGCGACGAGGGAGTCCTCATCGTGGGCAGCGGCTTCTTCACCCACAACCTGGCCGCCCTTCGCCACACCGGCCCGGGAGTCCCCGGCTGGTCCGCGGAGTTCGACGAGTGGGGCCAGGAGGCGCTGGCCGCCTCCGACGTCGACTCCCTGCTGGACTTCGAGGCCAAGTCCCCGGCGGGCCGGCTGGCCCACCCGCGCACGGAGCACTTCGCCCCGCTGTTCGTCACCCTGGGCGCGGCGGAATCCGAGCTCGCCACGGCCTCCACCCCGGTCTCGGGCTTCTGGATGGGCCTCTCGAAGCGCTCCCTGCAGTTCGGCTAGCCGCCGCCATGACCCGGTGAAGCCCTCCAGCCGCGGCGCCGGCCGCGCCGCGGACCCGGCCGGCCCGCTCTGGTGCCCCAGCGGCTCGGCCTACGCGGCGGAGTCGCTGGTCCTGGCGGTCCGCGACGGCCTCGACGGGCCCCCGGCCTACCTCCCGGTCCCGCGCCCGGCCGCCGAAGCCCTGGCCGGACTCCCGCCCACCGCCGAGCCGCGCCGCCTGCTCCGCCTGGCCTCGCACTGCGTCCCGTACTGCCTCAACCGCGCGGGCGACACCTGCACCCTGGCCACCCGCCTGACCGCCGCCCCAGCACCGGCGGCCCCCCTGCCCGCCTGTCACCTCCGCCGGTCCTGCAAGTGGTGGACCCAGTCGGGTGCGCGGGCCTGCCACGCCTGCCCGGGGGTCGCTACCCGCCACTCCGGCCCGGACCGGTGACGTCCTCCCCGATGGCCGGCTCCGTGGCGAGCGCCGCGAAGAGGGATTCGTCCAGCAGGCCGCCGATGCCCCGGCCCACCGCGTGCGGGGCGAGGTGGACGCTGACCTCCACCGAGGTGTCGTAGGCCGCTTTGGGGTGAAATTGGCTGCTTGTGGCTTATTCGGCGATTCGATCGCCAGTCCAGGCAACCAGAAGCCGGTGCGGGCCGTCTTTGGGGTGGGAGTGCAGCCACGGGCGGCGCTGATCCGGGGTGAAAGCGGCCGTGTCGAATGTGACGGCCGTCTCACGGACGTAGTGGTCGTGCAGGTCCGTGAGGCCTTCGAGATCGGCCTCCACTCCTGGCCTGACCTGCACCTCTTCGAGCTCGGAGGGTATCGCGGATCCTCTCGGATCGGGGAGTAGCGGGGCAGGATACTGCAAGATCTCGAAAAAGAGGGAGCAACGTGGGAATTCTGTCCCGATTCCAGTCGTTGTTTCCTTCGGAAGCGGGCACTCGGGAGAGTGTCCCGGCAGCCGCAGCACCGCGACCGAACTCATCGCAAGGGAGCACGCATGGCAACCCGCGCCGTCGCCCGTCGTCAGTCCACGAGCAGCGCTCGCGCTGCGAGCGGGGAGATCGCAGACCGCGACCTGGTCGGGATGTACCTGGACGAGATCGCACGCACCCCGCTGCTCGACGCCGCCAAGGAAGTGGAGCTCTCGCAGATCATCGAGGCGGGCGTCTACGCCCAGCAGATCCTCGACGGCGCGATAGAGCGCAAGGGCAAGAAGCCCTCCCAGGAGGAGCTCGAGGCCCTGGCCGCCGAAGGTGAGCGTGCGAAGGAAGTCTTCATCCGCTCCAACCTCCGCCTGGTCGTCGCGGTCGCCCGCCGCTACCCGCGCAGCGGTCTGCCGCTCCTCGACCTGATCCAGGAGGGCAACGCCGGCCTGGTGCGCGCGGTCGAGAAGTTCGACTACGCCAAGGGCTTCAAGTTCTCCACGTACGCCACGTGGTGGATCCGCCAGGCCATCACCCGCTCCATCGCGGACCAGTCCCGCACCATCCGGCTCCCCGTCCACCTGGTGGAGGAGCTCGGCCGGATCCGCCGGGTCCAGCGCGAGTTCAACCGTGAGAACGGCCGGGACCCGGAGCACGCGGAGATCGCCGCCGAGCTGGACACCACGGAGAAGCGGGTCGGCGACGTCCTGGACTGGGCGCGCGACCCGGTCAGCCTGAACATGGGCGTGGACGAGGACGGCGACACCCAGTTCGGCGACCTCCTGGAGGACACCTCCGCGATCTCCCCGGAGCAGTCCGTCCTGTCCCTCCTGCGCAGCGAGGAGTTGGAGGACCTGCTGGGCAAGCTGGACCAGCGGACGGCGTCGATCATCAAGATGCGCTACGGCATCGAGGACGGCCGTGAGCGTACGCTGACAGAGGTGGGCAAGCAGCACGGCCTGACCCGCGAACGGATCCGGCAGATCGAGAAGCACGCGCTCCTCGAGCTGAAGCGGATGGCCCGCGACACAGGCTTCGACGCGGCGGCCTGACCCCGAGAACGAGCCCCCGGTACCTATCCCCCCCAGGTGCCGGGGGCTCCCCTCTTTCCCCGCCTTGGCGCGGGGCCGGGCCCCCGCGGGCCGCCTCAGGGGCCCGCCGCCCCCGTGAGCCGCGCTCCGAGCGCCCCCGCCGCCTCCGCCAGGAACGCCGGCCCGTGCACGGTGAATGGCACCCCCACCAGCCCCAGCCGCGCCGCCAGCCACTCCGGCGAGTCCGACGAATCGAACCCCACCCGGACCCCGCCTCCCTCGGGGCCGGAGCCCCCGGGGCCGGATCCGCCCGGGCCCGCGAGCTCCCGCACCCACCCCGGCAACTCCCCGAGGGGCCCGGCGAAGGTCACCTCGACCCGGTACGTCTCGCCGCCCCGCAGCCCCCGCCGGACGAACTCCACCGCCTCCATGGGCAGCCCGCGCCCCACGAACCTCGCCCCCGTCGCGCACGGCTCGCCCACCCGGTCCACCCTGAAGGTCCGCCAGTCCTCGCGCTCCATGTCGTAGGCCACGAGGTACCACCGGCTCCCGGTGCTGACCAGCCGGTACGGCTCGACCAGCCGCCGCGAGGCCACCCCGTCCCGCGCGCGGTACGCGAACCGCAGCCGCTCCTGCCCCGCCACCGCCGACGCGATCACGGTCAGCGTCCGCGGGTCCACGCTCGCCCCGTCCCCCCGCGTCAGCGCGACCGTCGCCGACTGCAGCGCGCTCACCCGGTGCCGCAGCCGCCCCGGCAGGACCTGTTCCAGCTTCGCGAGGGCCCGTACGGAGGCCTCCTCGACCCCCTCGATCGCGTGCCCGGCCCCCGCCCGCAGTCCCACCGCGATCGCGACGGCCTCCTCGTCGTCCAGTACCAGCGGCGGCATCGCCGCCCCCGCCACCAGCCGGTAGCCGCCCTCGGAGCCGAGCGTGGCCTCCACCGGGTACCCCAGCTCCCGCAACCGGTCGATATCGCGCCGGATCGTCCGGGCGCTCACCCGCAGCCGCTCCGCCAGCTCGCTGCCGGGCCACTCGCGCGGGGTCTGCAGCAGGGAGAGCAGGGTGAGGAGCCGGGCCGGGGTATCGGTCATGGATTCAAGGTTGCCAGCCAAATAGGACACCGACTGACCTACATGCCGTCTAGGTTTCTCCTCATGAGCACCGAGACGACCCAGTCATCGCCCGAAGGAAAGAACGGGCCCGTACAAGAAGAGCGGACCGATCCCCCCGCAGAGACCAGCACCACCGGCGCCGCCGCGGTAGCGCAGACCGGCAGCACCGCCGGCGACCGCCGCCGCTGGCTCGCGCTCGCCATCGTGATGACCGCCGCCTTCATGGACCTGGTCGACGTCACGATCGTCAACATCGCGATACCCCGGATGCGCGGGGACCTCGGCGCCTCCACCAGCGCCATCCAGTGGATCACCGCCGGCTACGCGCTCGCCTTCGCCGCCGGCCTGATCACCGGCGGCCGTCTCGGTGACATCTACGGCCGCAAGCGCCTGTTCCTCATCGGCATAGCCGGCTTCACCACCGCCTCGCTGCTGTGCGGCATCGCACCCAGCCCCGACGTGCTCGTCGCCGCCCGCATCCTCCAGGGCGGCATGGCCGCCATGATGGTCCCGCAGGTGCTCGCGATCATCCACGTCACCTTCCCGCCGCACGAGCGCGGCAAGGTCTTCGGCATGTTCGGCGCGATCGTCGGCCTCGGCGCCGTCTCGGGCCCGATGCTCGGAGCGCTGCTCACCGAGTGGAACATCCTCGGCCTCGAATGGCGCCCGATCTTCCTGATCAACCTGCCCGTCGGCATCGCCGGCGTGATCCTGGGCCGCAAGTTCATCTCCGAGTCCAAGGCCCCCAAGGCGCTGCGGCTGGACCTGGTGGGCGTCGTGCTCGCCACCCTCGCCCTGGTCATGCTGATCTTCCCGCTCACCCACGGCCGCGAGAACGACTGGCCGGTGTGGGGCTTCGTCTGCATGATCGCCTCGCCCCTGGTCTTCGGCGCCTTCATCGCCTACGAGAAGTTCAAGATCCGCAAGGACGGCTCCCCGCTCGTCGAGCTCTCCCTCTTCAAGGTCAAGAGCTTCGCGGGCGGCGTCGCCGTCCAGCTGACCTTCGGCATCGCGACCGGCATCTTCTTCCTGGTCTGGACGCTCTACATGCAGATGGGCCTCGGCTGGAGCGCCCTGAAGGCCGGCACCACCGGCATCCCGTTCTCCCTGGCCGTCTCGGCCGCCGCGGGCATGTCCGTACAGAAGCTCGTACCGCGCTTCGGGCGCAAGGTGCTCCAGGCCGGCGCGCTGGTCATGGCGGCGGGCGTACTCCTCTACATCTGGGAGTCGGACCGCTACGGGATGGGCATCGCCTCCTGGCAGATGGCCGCCCCGCTGATCGTCATGGGCGCGGGCATGGGCCTGATCATCGCGCCGCTGACCGACACCGTGCTGTCCGAGGTGCCGCGCGAGCACGCGGGCTCGGCGTCCGGCCTGATCAACACCACCGGCCAGATGGGCAACGCGCTGGGCCTCGGCCTGACCTCCGTGGTCTTCTTCGGGGTCATCGACAACGACCTGGTCTTCGGGCCGCCGTACGTCGAGGCCTTCCGCAACGCGCTGTGGTGGGTCGTGGCCGTCCTGGTCGTGATCTTCGCCGTGATGTTCATGCTGCCCCGCAAGGCGGTCCCCATGGAGCAGCGCGAGGGCGGCTCGGAGCACGAGGGCGAGCCGTCCGCCGAGAAGGTCCCGGCGGCCTAGCACCAGGCACACCCCGCGCACACCGCGCACACCACGAACGGGCATGTCCGCTTCTGTTGGCGGACGTGCCCGTTTATTTTGTTTTTAGCTGGAAACGGGCGTACGGTACAAGAGAACCCACAGAGTCGGGCATCGAACGGATCTGAAACCACATGTACGCACCGGAGCGCCAGCAGGAGATCCTCCGCCTCGCCCACGAGGCCGGCCGGGTCGACGTCCTGTCCCTGGCCGAGCAGTTCCAGGTCACGGCGGAGACCGTGCGCCGCGACCTGAAGGCCCTGGACCGGGCCGGCCTCGTCCGCCGGGTGCACGGCGGTGCCATCCCGGCCGGCCGCCTCGACTTCGAGCCGGACCTCACCGAGCGCGAGGCCACCGCCGCCGACGAGAAGGACCGCATCGCGGCCGCCGCCCTCGCCGAGCTCCCCGACGGCGGCAGTGCCGTCCTCGACGCCGGCAGTACCGTGGCCCGCCTGGCGGCGGCGATCTCCCGGTCGGCGCCGGACGCCGGGCTCACCGTGGTCACCCACGCGCTGCCCGTGGCCGCCCGGCTCGCCGACCACACCGGCATCGACCTCCACCTCGTCGGCGGCCGGGTCCGGCACCGCACCCGGGCCGCCGTGGACGCCTGGGCGCTGCGCGCGTACGCGGAGATCCGCGCCGACGTCCTCTTCCTCGCCACCAACGGGTTCACGGCGGACGGCGGTCTGACCACCCCCGACCTCGCCGAGGCCGCCGTCAAGCGGGCCGCGATCGCCGCCGCCCGACGCGTCGTCCTCCTCGCGGACTCCACCAAGGCGGGCCAGGAGCACTTCGCGTGCTTCGGCTCCTTCGCGGACGTGGACCTCCTCATCACCGACCCGGGGCTCGACCCCGCTCAGAAGGCGGCGATCGAGGCCGCCGGTACGGAAGTTGTGCTCGTATGATCCTCACCGTCACCCCCAACCCCTCCCTCGACCGGACCTACGAGGTCCCCTCGCTGGACCGCGGTGAGGTACTGCGCGCCACAGCCGACCGGGTGGACCCCGGTGGCAAGGGCGTGAACGTCTCGCGCGCGGTGGCCGCCGCGGGAGTCCGTACGACGGCGGTCCTTCCGCTCGGCGGCGCGCCGGGCGCGCTGATCGCCGAACTCCTCAGCACCCAGGGCGTGGACGTCACGGCGGTCTCCATCGCCGGCCAGACCCGTTCCAACATCTCGGTCGCCGAACCGGACGGCACCCTCACCAAGATCAACGCGGCTGGCCCCGAACTGACGCCCGAGGAATCGGCCTTCCTCCTGGAGACGGTCCGTACCTGCTCAGGCGGCGCCGCCTGGATCGCCTGCTGCGGCAGCCTCCCGCGCGGCCTGTCGCCCGAGTGGTACGCCGACATCGTCGCCCGCGCCCACGCGGCGGGCACCCGCATCGCCCTGGACACCTCCGGCCCGGCGCTGCTCGCGGCGCTGCCGGCCCGACCGGACGTCGTCAAGCCGAACGCCTCGGAGCTGGCCGCGGCGGTGGGACGCCCGCTGGCCACTCTCGGCGACGTGGTCAAGGCGGCGGAGGAGCTGCGCTCCCTGGGCGCGGCCGCGGTCCTCGCCTCCCTGGGCGCGGACGGCCAGCTCCTGGTCTGCGAGGAGGGCACGTACTACGGCACGGCCGCCGTCTCCTCGGTCCGCAGCAACGTCGGCGCGGGCGACGCCTCCCTCGCCGGTTTCCTGATCGCGGGCGGTACGGGGCCCGCGGCCCTCGCCTCGGCCCTGGCCCACGGCGCGGCCGCGGTCCAGCTGCCCGGCAGCGCCATGCCGGCCCCCCCGGACCTGCGGCCCGACCAGGTCCACATCACCCAGGACCTGCCCCTGGACCTCCCCCTGTCCGAAATGAGCGACGAGCGATGAGCGAGATGATCACCCCCGAACTGGTCGACCTCGACCTGTCCGCCGAGTCCAAGGAGGGGGCGGCACGTGCCCTCGCCGAACGGATGGTGGCCCTGGGCCGGGTCACCGACCTGGACGGCTTCCTGGCGGACGTGGCGGCGCGCGAAGCGCTGATGCCGACCGGCCTGGAGGGCGGGATAGGCATCCCGCACTGCCGCAGCGCACACGTCTCGGCCCCCACCCTGGCCTTCGGCCGCGCCCCGTCCGCGATCGACTTCGGTGCCCCGGACGGCCCCGCGGACCTGATCTTCCTGATAGCGGCCCCCGCCGGTGCGGACGACGCCCACCTGTCGATCCTCTCCTCCCTGGCCCGCCGCCTGATGCGACCGGAGTTCGTCGCCGCCCTGCGTGCCAGCACCACCCCGGACGAAGCAGCGGCCCTCGTGGCGGGCGGGCCCACGCCCACCGCTGTGCGGGGGTCCGGGGCCGGAGCCTTTGAAAGGGCCCGGGACGAAGCCCCGGTTCCGGGAAGGGACGGGGCGGGGGAGAGCCCCGCAGGGCACCCGTTCCGGATCGTGGCCGTCACCTCCTGCCCCACCGGGATCGCGCACACCTACATGGCCGCCGAGTCCCTCCAGCAGGCCGCGGCCGAGGCCGGAATCGACATCCAGGTCGAAACCCAGGGATCGGCCGGCTTCACCAAGCTCACCCCGGAAGCCATCGCCAACGCCGACGCGGTCGTCTTCGCCCACGACGTCCCGGTCAGGGAACGCGCCCGCTTCACCGGCAAGCCCACCGTCGACGTAGGCGTCAAGGCGGGCATCAACCGCCCCGCCGAACTCCTCCGGGAGGCCCGGGACAAGGCGGAACGCGGGGAAGTCACCGACAGCGGCCCGACCCCCGTCGAGCAGGCCGGGGAACCGCGGGACGGCTACGGCGTCAAACTCCGCACCTGGCTGATGTCCGGCGTCAGTTACATGGTCCCCTTCGTCGCCGCGGGCGGGCTCCTCATCGCACTCGCCTTCGCCATCGGCGGGTACGAGATCAACACCGCCCCCTCGGTCGCCGAGCACTTCGTCTGGACCGAGGCCGCCAGCTGGGCCGCGCTGCTGTTCCAGACCGGCGGCCTCGCCTTCGGCTTCCTGGTCCCCGTCCTCGCCGGCTACATCGCCTACGGCATGGCCGACCGACCGGGTCTGGTGCCCGGCTTCGTCGGCGGCGCCGTCGCCCTGACCATCAACGCCGGCTTCCTCGGCGGTCTGATCGCCGGCCTCATCGCGGGCGGCACCGTCCTCGCCGTCCAGAAGCTGAGGATCCCCACCGCCCTGCGCGGGATCATGCCCGTCGTCGTGCTGCCGCTCATCGGCTCGGTCGTCACCGCGTTCCTGATGTTCCTGGTCGTCGGCAAGCCCGTCGCCTCGCTCCAGCAGGCCCTGACCGACTGGCTGTCCGGCCTCTCCGGCGCCAACGCGATCATCCTCGGCGTGATCCTCGGCCTGATGATGTGCTTCGACCTGGGAGGCCCGCTGAACAAGGTCGCCTACGCCTTCGCGATCGGCGGCCTCGCCACCCCCAACGAGGGCAGCCTCAAGGTCATGGCCGCCGTGATGGCGGCCGGCATGGTGCCGCCGCTCGCGATGGCACTGGCCACCACGGTCCGCGGCCGGCTCTTCTCCAGGACCGAACGCGAGAACGGCAAGGCCGCCTGGTTCCTCGGCGCCTCCTTCATCAGCGAGGGCGCCATCCCCTTCGCCGCGGCCGATCCGCTGCGCGTGATTCCCGCCGCCATGGCCGGCGGGGCGGTCACCGGAGCGCTCTCGATGGCCTTCGAGTGCACCCTGCGGGCCCCGCACGGCGGCATCTTCGTGATCCCGCTGATCGGCAACCCGCTGCTCTACCTGATCGCCATCGCCGCCGGTACGGCCACCACCGCCGGTCTGGTCATCCTCCTCAAGGGGATGCGCAAGCAGGACACGTCCCCCCTGACCCAGGACGCGGCAGCCGGGGAGGCGGCCCCGGCCGAGCCCGCGAAGGTCACCGCGGCCGCGTAACCCCACCAGGCCCGGCGGTCACCTCACCTCACCCGCGCGCGGAGCTCCATGGCTCCGCGCGCGGCCGCTTCGGTCTCGTACACCTCGCACATGTGCCGCCCGTCGGGCGTCGCCGTGTGCTCGACCTCCCACAGGCTGAACTCACCGCCGTCCAGCAGGACGAAGGCGTGCTCGTACAGGCTGAAGCCGGCGTCCCGCCCGTCGAGGAGGCACTGCCGGGTGCCGAACGCCTGCGTGATCCGGTGCGCGTACGCCGAGCGCAGGAGCAGCGCCACCCGCTCGCCCGGCCGGTCCGGGTTCTCCGCGCGCCGCAGTACCCGGCGGGCGTGGTCCGCGGACTCCTCCACCGCGTACCCGCGGTGCCGCTGGGCCGGGGTCGGGTTGGCGAACAGCGCGCTCAGCACCGCGATGTCGCTCTCCGGCTCCACCTCGGCCGCCACCTCCGTGAGGTCCCGGGCCACCTGCGAGGGGGCTTCGCCGAACAGCCGGGCCACCGCGAGGCAGGTCTCCGCCTTGCTGGCGAAGACCTCGAACCGTATGGAGAGGCCGCTTCCCCTGCGGTGCGCCAACTCCCACAGGGACACGGACTCACCGTCGGACAGCAGGTACACGTGCCGGCGGATCTCCCGCCAGGATCCCGCCGCCGGACTGTGGCGGGTGGTGTGGAGCGAAGAACTGTGGGCGAGCGCCGTCCCCAGGCGCTCGACCAACCGGTCCGGCAGGTCGAAGGAGTTGAGGGCGCGGCCCAGGAGTCGCTCGAGGTGCGCCTCGGTTGTCTCGTACGGATCGCTCAAGGTGGGTCTCCAGGCCGTCGCAGCTTGTCACTTCGCGGAAGCTCAACGTAGCCCCTGGGTCTGACATCACGTCCGGGGTTCGGTAAAACGTCCGGGAAGCATCGGGGGTTCCCGCCACCCCTTCAGGTCAACCTCCATGGGGATGAGCATGGTTGGACCGGATCCCGGCTGCAAGGGCGGGACCATGACCGTATGGCAACGAATACCGTGGGCGTCCCCCGCCAGCAGGGCCGGCCCCACCATCGCGACGACGCGGAACCGCAGGCGGCATCCCGTGCGCTGGCCTGGCTGCTGGTGCTGACCGGGGCCGCCGGAGTGCTGGCCGCCTGGGTCATCACCCTGGACAAGTTCCTGCTGCTGGAGGATCCGGACTTCAAGCCCGCCTGCAGCCTCAACCCCGTCGTGTCCTGCGGCAGCGTGATGACGAGCGAGCAGGCGGCGGCCTTCGGTTTCCCGAACCCCCTGCTGGGGCTGGTCGCCTACGGGGCGGTCGTGTGCGTCGGCGCGGGCCTGCTGGCCGGCGCCCGCCACCGCGGCTGGTTCTGGCTGGGACTCAACGCCGGAATGCTCTTCGGTGTCGGATTCTGCTCCTGGCTCATGGTCCAGTCGCTCTACGAGATCAACGCGCTCTGTCTGTGGTGCTGCCTGACCTGGGTGGCCACCCTGCTGATGTTCTGGGCGGTCACGGCGCACACCGTCCGTACGGGGATCCTGCCCGCGCCGGCCCCGCTGCGCGGCTTCTTCGCCGAGTTCGGCTGGGCCCCGCCCGCCCTGCACACGGGTGTGATCGGGATGCTGATCCTGACCCGGTGGTGGGAGTTCTGGACCGGCTGACCGCGCCCGTCGGCGAAAGGGGCCGGCGACACGCGAGGGCCCCGGCAGCTGGAGGCTGCCGGGGCCCTCGTCACATCACCGCATCGCTACGTCACTACATCGCTCCACGGGGTCCAGGTGCCCGGACCGCGAACGGGAGCGGAGATCAGCTGCCGACGGAGCCGTTGCCCGACAGGACCGGGATGTTGTCCAGGATGTGCGAGAGCGGCTCGTCGCCCTTGGCCTGGGTGGAGTTCTCGGTGCACTGCTGGTTCTGCGGGTTGGACAGGACGTTGATGTCCTGGACGCCGACGTTGACCAGGGCGACGAGGGACTGCGCGTTGACCTTGGCCGGCAGGCCGATGCAGGGCTTGTTCAGCGTGCCCTGGACGAGGCCGAGCTGCGGGCTCATGTCGCCGGCGGTCTTCTGGTTGCCGTAGATCTGCTGGGCACCGTTTCCGTTGACGGTGTTGATCCCGTTGTCGTTGCCGATGGCCATGGCCGGGGCCGCAACAGCAGCGCCCGCGCCGACGGCGGCGGCGGTGACCGCGGCAGCAGTCATGATCTTCTTGAGCATCTTGATCCTTTTGTCGCACGAGTGCCCACTAGTGGAGCGCCCTGATCAACTGTCCTCCCGGAGGGTTGGTTCCGCTGCTTCACTCAAACGGCCTGCCGACGGGCAGGTTTTCCCCGGGTGGGGTGAGCCGCTCCCGGACGCCTGCGCGAAGCCCGTACGCACCCCGCAGTGGCGGTGAGGGCCCGGTCTTCCTGTTGCGGTCCGTAGAACACCTTCGCACGGTGGGTAAGGAGGCGGATCGCTCGGGTCCGCTTTTGAGCGACCAGGAGAAGGAACATCCATGCACCGCACCAAGGCCTCCCGCATCCGCGTCCTCGTTCCGTCGGCACTCGCGGTCGTCATACTCACTGGCGCGGTGGCCCCCGCGGTGGCCGCCGAGGGTGCCGGTGCGGCCGCCAACCGGGTTGCGACAGCCCAGGAGAAGATCGACCGGAGGGTGGCGGCGGCGGGTCCCCTCGACGACCTGCTCGCATCGGTCTCCAAGATCCTGGCCGACCTGACGGCGAGCCTGGGCACCCTGCTCCCGGGGGTCAAGATCCCCGCGATCGAACTGCCCAAGCTCCCGGCCATGCCGGCCATTCCGGCGATCCCCAAGATCCCGCTCCCCGCGATCCCGGCGATCCCGGCGATCCCGGCGATCCCGGAGATCCCCACGATCCCCGAGATCCCGGCGCTCCCGGTCGCCGATCCCGCGGCTCCGCCCGCGGCGGCGGTTCCAGCGGTTCCGGCGGTACCCGGGGCGATCCCCGCGGTGCCGGCCCTGCCGCCGCTGGACATCGTCCCGGACCTCCCGGACTTCCTCCCGTAACGGGTCCGGACCCTCAAACGGATTCGCACGCGGTTACGACTATTGGGCTGAACAGGTCTGATCGCGTGCGGAACCGTGTCGTCTGGGATGCTGGACCGTTTCGCTCGATGTGAGCCCCGGAACCGGGGCGGAACATCGAAGAGAAGGTGCACTTCCCATGAACACTGCCAAGAAGGCCGCCCTGGTCCTGGCCACCGCTGGTCTCGCTGCGGCCGGTGCCGCCGGCTCCGCCATGGCCGACTCGTCGGCCGAGGGCGCGGCCGTGGGTTCCCCCGGTGTCCTCTCGGGCAACCTGGCTCAGGTCCCGGTCCACGTCCCGGTCAACGTCTGCGGCAACTCCGTGAACGTCATCGGTGCGCTGAACCCGGCGTTCGGCAACACCTGCGTCAACGACTGACGTCAGACGCACCAAACGACTGTGGGCGCCCCGGCCTCGCCGGTGGCGCCCACAGTCATGTCGGCAGGAGAACGGAACGGCTCCGTCAGTGGTTCGCGCCGCCGTTGAGCTTCACACCGCCGAGCAGCGGGGACGCCTGGGTGGCCCCGTTCGCGAGGTGCATCACCTCGCCCGGCGCGTCGTTGCGGACCTCGTTGACCTTCTGGGCGGTGGTCACGACCTTCTGCACGCTCTCGCCCTGCTCGGCCAGCCCGTTGCCCACGGTCTGCGGCAGCGCCTCCGAGACGGGGTTGACGGCGTTCGTGACCTCCGTCAGCCCGCTCGTCAGGCTCATGGGGACGGCCGGCGCCTCGGTGGCGAAAGCGGGGGAGGCGGCGCCGAGGGCGGCGACGGAGCCGACGACGACTGCGGCGACCTTCGAGAGCTTCATTGTCGAATCCTTTTTCAGGGGTGCCAGTGGCGACCGTCGCGCCACTTTCGACCTGGCTAACGATTCCCCGCCGCTACGGAAACGCGGAACCGAACACGGCAACGGCAACGGCCGGAGAATCCGACAATGGATTCTCCGGCCGATATTTCTTCCGATTAGCCGTATTGCCGTCAGGCGATTCGGGACCGGCGGTACAGAATGGCTCCGCCCAGGATCAGCGCCGAGGCGAGGGCCGCCGCGGCGCCGGTCTGCCCGGCGCCGGTCGCGGCCAGCTCCGGTGCGGCCGCCCGCGCGGGGGCGGGGACGGCCATCGGCGTGGGCGCGGGGGCCGGGGCCGGGGCCGGGGCGGGAGCCGGGGCCGGGGCGGGCTGTGGAGCCTGCGGCAGCGTGACGGGAAGGTCACCGGCCGGGGCCGCCGGAGGCTGGTCGGCCGGCCGGACGACCTCGGGGGCCGGGGCGGGCGCGGGGACCGGTGCCGGGTGCTCCTCGAACTGGCTGCCGCGCGGCGGCATCGGCGCGGGAGCCTCCTGCTCGACGGGCGCCGGGGCGGGGAGCGTGTGCGGGGCCTCCTCCGCCGCGGGGGCGGGCGCCGGGAGCGGCTTGGGAGCCTCCTGGACGGGCGCCGGCGCCGGTGCCGGGGCGGGCAGCGGCGCGGGCGCCGGCTGCGGTGCGGGAGCCTCGTGTACGGGCGCGGGCGCCGGGTGCTCCGCCCCGGGCCTCGGCAGGGGCTTCGGCCGGGGCTTGGGTGCGGGCGGCGCGTGGTGCGGAGCCGGGGCCGGCGGGTGGTCGGCGTGCGGCTTCGGCGGGTGCTGCGGCCTCGGCTGGGGCTGCTCCGGAGCCGGGTGGTCGTCGCACTCCTCCTCACTCGGGCCGCCCGAGTCCCCGTAGCCGCCGTGGTGCCCGGGTCCGCGGTCGTCGCCGTGGCCGCCGTAGCCGCCCTGGTGCTCCGGTCCGCGGTCGTCGCCGTAGCCGCCCTGGTGTTCCGGCGCGCGGTCGTCGCCGTAGCCGCCCTGCTGCTCCGGCCCCCGCTCGCCGTAGCCGCCGCGGTCGTGGTCGTGGCGTGCTTCGCGCTCGTCGAGGTAGCGCCCGAACTGTTCCGCCTGCTCCGGGCTGAGGTAGCGCTCGTAGTCGTACCCGGCGTCGGAGCCGGTCGTGGTGGCGCAGTTGTTGCCCATCGCGGGGTTCAGGCCCGCTCCGGCGTCCACGGTGTTGCCGCACACGTTCGGCGAGAAGGTGATCGGTACCGAGACGCTGTTGCCGGCCAGCACACCCGGTGAATGGGAGGCCTCGGCCATCGCCCCGGGTTGCGCGTACGCCGCGCCGGTCGCGATCGACAGCAGACTGGACGCAGCGGCCGCGGTGAGCACCCCCTTGCCCAGTACCTGTCGGCTCAGTACCTGTCGCATGGGTCCTTCCCTGTCTACCGGCACGGCGGCCGGTGCTGAATCGAAGGTGGCCTCGGAGTGCACCGCCGTGCACTCCGAGGCCACCCCGAGGAGGTCTGCCCTTGCGGGCACAGGCGCTTCGTCAGGCGTTGACGCAGGTGTTGCCGAACGCCGGGTTCAGCAGCGCGATCACGTTGACGGTGTTGCCGCAGACGTTGACCGGGACGTGGACCGGGACCTGGAGCACGTTGCCGGACAGGACGCCGGGGGAGTTCACGGCCTGGCCCTCGGCGGCCGCGTCAGCCATGGCGGGGGAGGCGGCACCGGCGGCCATGAGAATGCCGGCGGCGAGCACCACTGCCTTCTTGTACGTCATTTTTTTTCGATTCCTTCCCGCAGAGGTCTATCCGCTGCAGAAATAACAACGAGTGGGTCCGGAAAAAGAAACCGGGGATTTTTGCGGGCGTGTCGGCAATTCACTCAGATGCCCGTGCGCCCTGAATTCTGTCCGGATTCATCCGGATCGCAATTCGGGTCCCGACATGCGGCGGGGCCGCCGCGACCCGAAGGTGCGACGGCCCCACTGGCGCGGTGCGCGGGGTGCTGTCAGCTGCCGGCGGAGGCGTTGCCGGACAGGACCGGGATGTTGCTGAGGATGTGCGAGA
This sequence comes from Streptomyces sp. NBC_00435, assembly GCF_036014235.1. GTDB lineage: Bacteria > Actinomycetota > Actinomycetes > Streptomycetales > Streptomycetaceae > Streptomyces. Next base: position 3,509,288 of record NZ_CP107924.1, on the reverse strand, counting down.
GAGCCTCGTCGCCCTTGGCCTGGGTGGAGTTCTCGGTGCACTGCTGGTTCTGCGGGCTGGACAGGACGGGGATGTCCTGGACGCCGACGTTGACCAGGGCCAGGACGGACTGGACGTTGGCCTTGGCGGGCAGGGCGATGCAGGGCTTGTTGAAGGATCCCTGGATCAGCGCCATCTGCGGGCTCATGTTGCCGTAGGTGGCCTGGTTGCCGTAGATCTGCGAGGCCCCGTTGCCGTTCACGGTGTTGATGCCGCTGTCGTTGCCGATGGCCATGGCCTGCGGGGCCATGGCGGCACCCAGACCGACGAACGAGGCGGCAACCGCTGCGCCAGCCGCAAACTTCTTGATCATGATCGTCCCTTTTTTGACAGGATTGCCCGGTACTCAAGCACTCGGATCAACGGCGCAACCGTGGTTTGGGTTGCGTGTCTTCACTCGGATGCCGAAGTTTCGGGCAGCACGGTTGACGTCAGGCGTTGACGCAGGTGTTGCCGAACGCCGGGTTCAGCAGGGCAATCACGTCGACGGTGTTGCCGCAGACGTTGACCGGGACGTCGACCGGGACCTGGAGCAGGCTGCCGCTCAGGACACCGGGGGCCTCACCGGTGAGGCCGTTCGCCGTCGCGCCGTCGCCGCCGTACGCGGAGGCGAGGCCCGCGCCGCCCAGCAGCATCGCGGCCCCCGCGGCCGCGATGGTGGTGCCGCGCACCAGCCTCTTCGTCATCTCCGATTTCCCTTTCTGCTCGAACAAGGCGCACACGCATAACGACCCGCCCGGTCCGAGGGTGCGTGCTATCGCCCAAAAGGCCGTATGAGCGAGTCCGGCGTGATTTCCCTCCTGATTTCTGACAAAGTTCACTCCTGTTTTGTCCCCTTGATCGAAAAATGGAGACGGGGTCATGGGTTCCTCCCGCAGAATCCTCGGCACGCTCGGCCTGCTGTCCTGCCTCACGCTTTCGGTGAACGTGCCCGTGGCGGGCGCGGCGGCCCCGCCGGGCCCGGGCGCCCCGCTGATCAGGGAGGCGACCCGGATTCCCTTCACCCAGCGTTACCAGGCCGTGCAGCACGGCGGCCTGGTCCGGGCCTCGAACTCGTCCATCGGCTGCCGCGCGCAGGAGGCCGAGCAGGCCGAGCCGTGCGCCGAGGTCAACAAGGGTGCGGCGGGCACCAACGGCGACTACGAGATGTTCTACGACGAGGTCGACAAGGACCCGGACACCTACAACTCCACCCGGGCCGAGCTCAAGGTCCCGCAGGGCGCGAAGGTCTCGTACGCCCGCCTGTACTGGGGCGGGAACCTGCGGGTCGGCGAGCAGAAGCCGCCGGAGGACAACGGTCGGGTGCTCGTCGCCGAGCCGGGCGGCGCGTACAAGGAAGTGCTGGCCGACACGGTGGTCGGGCACCGCAGCGACGCGGCCAGTGATGCCTACCAGGCCTCCGCCGACGTCACCCCGCTGGTCCGCAAGGGCGGCGCCGGGATGTGGACGGTGGCCCAGCTGAACATCGCCATGGGGCACTCGGGCACCGGGGCCTGGGGCGGCTGGACGCTGGTGGTGGCCTACGAGCACCCGCAGGAGCCGGTGCGCAGGGTCTCGGTCTGGGACGGGTTCGAGGGGCTGGCGGCGGGGGCCGGCGAGGCGGCGGGCGAGACGGTGGGGATCACCGGTCTGGACGCGGCGCCGGGGGCCCGGGGCAAGGCCGGGGTGGTCGGGTACGACGGGGACCGCGGGGCGCTCGGAGACTCACTCACGGTGACCGCCGACAGCGGGCGCCGGATCAACCTCAGTGATGGAGAAAATCCTTTTAATGATGTTATGAATTCCACGATCACGGAATTCGGGCATCCCTCGTTCGTGCGACAGCCCGAACATATGAATAACCTCGGATATGACGCGGACGTGTTCGATCTGAGCCCCGCGCTGTCCGGTGGCGCCCACAGCCTGACCTTCGGGTTCACGGGCGAAAGCCAGGGTCATTTCCTCGGTGTGCTCTTCGTTCAGACAGACGCGCGCCGCTGAACGCAGGAGACCGCTCCACGTGCCGACACAACCTCCTCCTTCCTCATCTCCCTCCCCTTCCGCACCCTCCTCACCGGTGCCCGGCCGGGCACCGGTGGTCCTCCACCTCGTCCAGCCGGTCGACGGCGGGGTCGCCCGGGTCGTCGTCGACCTCGTCCGCGCCCAGTCCGCCGCCGGACTGCGCACCGTCGTCGGCTGCCCGCGCGGCGGACAGCTCGAGTCGGCCGCCCGGGAAGCCGGGGCCGAGGTGCTCACCTGGCGCGCCGGACGGGCCCCGGGACCGGGCCTGGCCGCCGAAGTCCTCGGCGCACGCCGCCTGATCGCACGGGTCCGGCCCGACGTCCTGCACGCCCACAGTGCCAAGGCCGGCCTCGCCGGACGGCTCGCCGTGCGCGGCTCCGTCCCGACCGTCTTCCAGCCGCACGCCTGGTCGTTCGACGCCGTGGGCGGGGCCACCGCCGCGCTCGCGCTGCGCTGGGAGCGGTTCGGGGCCCGCTGGGCCGACCGGGTGCTCTGCGTCAGCGACGCCGAACGCCGCACCGGCGAGTCCGAGGGGATCGACGCCCACTGGTCGGTGATCCGCAACGGAGTCGATCTGGGCCACTTCCGCCCCGGCGACCCGGACCCGGTCAAGGACAAGGCCCGGGCGCGCGCCGAACTCCCCCTGCCCGAAACCTTTCTGAGCGACGGCCCGCTCGCCGTCTGCGTCGGCCGGCTCTGCCAGCAGAAGGGACAGGACATCCTGCTGCGGGCCTGGTCGGAGCTGCGCGCGGCCGTACCCGGAGCACGCCTCGTGCTGGTCGGCGACGGCCCCGACACGGAACGGCTGCGCCGCGCGGCACCGCCCGGAGTCCACTTCGCGGGGGCCGCCTTCGACATCCGACCGTGGCTTCGGGCCGCCGATCTCGTTGTACTGCCGTCGCGGTGGGAAGGAATGGCGCTCGCCCCGCTCGAAGCCATGGCCTGCGGCCGGCCGGTCCTGGTCTCCGACGTCAGTGGTGCCCGGGAGAGCCTCCCGCCCGGCCAGCGGCGGCTGTGCCTGGTGGAACCGGAGGACCCGGCGGCGCTGGCCAAGGCCCTGGGCGGGCTGCTCGCCGAGCCGCGGCTGCTCGCCGAACTCGGGGAGCAGGCCGAGCGGCACGCGCGGATGGAATTCGACGTGCGGCGCACCACGGACGCGGTCACCGGTCTGTATCACGAACTGCTGGGCAGGCCCCGGCCCTTGAACCAGGAGCGCATCAGCCGATGACGATGGACAGCGCACCCGCCCGGCACACCGGGCAGGGCGGTACGGGGCCCGCCGCAGGCACCGGCACCACCAGTACGAGTACCGCCGGCGGCACCGGCATCGGCGCTGCCGGTACCACCGCCGTCCGCCGTTCCGTGACCGCCATCCACCCGCCGCGCGGGCCCAAGGCCGACCAGGCCCGCTCCGCCGTCCGGCCGAAACGGGTCCGCCGTCGGGACGGGATCGCCCCGCTGCTGACCGCCGACGCGCTGGCCGTCGTGGTGACGGCCGCCGCGGTGCCCGGACTGGAACTACCGGTCGAGGCGGCCGTGCCCCTCGCCGCGGTGCTGGCCGCGCTGCACGCGCGGGCCGGGCTGTATCGGCCGCGGCTCGCCCCCTCCGCGCTCCTGGAGCTGCCCGCCCTCGCGGGGCGGGGAGCCGTGCTGTGGTGCGGGGTCGCCGCCGTGCTGGCGGCCGCCGCCCCGGGCGAGGCCCTGAGCTGGGGCGCGCTGCTCGGCGCCGTCTGCCTCCAGGTCGTACTGGCCTGTGCCGGGCGGGGCTTCGTCAACCAACTCCGCCGTCGCACCCGTGCCCGCCGGCCCGCCTCGGCCCTGGTCGTCGGACCCGGCGCCGGGGCGAGCGCGGTGGCCGCGGCCCTGCACGGGCGCCCCGATTACGGGCTGCTTCCCGTCGGGCTCGCCGACACCGGAGCGGACGGCGACGGGGTGGCGGGGGTTCCCGTACTCGCCACCCACGAGGACATCCGGCGGGCCGTCATCCAGAACTCCGTCCGCCACGCCGTCTTCACCCGCCCGCCCGAGGCCGACGAGCGCACCGCCTCTCTGGTCCGGCTCTTCCACGACCACGGCTGCAGGCTCTGGCTCGCCGACCCGGCGGGCACCGCGAAGATCACCGGCATGCGCGTCGCCGAGCCCGCCGACCAGCTGTGGGGCTACGCCGTCCAGCCGCTGCTGCCGCGCCCCGCGCGGCCGCTGGAGCGGTACGCGAAGCGCGCCATCGACTCCCTGCTCGCCTCGGTCGCGCTGCTCGCCGCCGCGCCCGTGATGGGCCTCTGCGCGCTCGCCGTCCGGGTCTCCGACGGGCCGGGGGTGATCTTCCGGCAGGAGCGGGTCGGCCTGTACGGACGCCCCTTCACCCTGCTGAAGTTCCGTACCCTGCGCGCCGACGCGCACGAGTCCGCGACCCGGTGGACGGTGGCCGGGGACTGCCGGATGAGCCCGGTCGGCTCCTTCCTGCGCAAGTCCTCCCTGGACGAGCTGCCGCAGCTGTGGAACGTCGTCCGGGGTGACATGAGCCTGGTCGGTCCGCGTCCCGAACGGCCGTTCTTCGTAGCGAAGTTCAGCAGCCTCCACCCCGGGTACGAGGCACGCCACCGGATGCCCGTCGGCATCACCGGCCTCGCCCAGATCAACGGCCTGCGCGGGGACACCTCCATCGAGGACCGGGCCCGCTTCGACAACCACTACATCGACACCTGGTCGCTGTGGCAGGACCTGTGGATCCTGGCCCGCACCGCGGCCTCCTTCTTCCGCTTCCGGCTGGGGGGCAGCTGAGCATGAGCCTTGCCGCACCGACGTCCTGGGCCCGCCCGGACACCGCCGATCTGCTGCGCCGGCACTGGCCGCTGCTGCCGCTCGCCGCGACCGTACTGGCCCTCCTGGCCCCGCTGCCCGCGGGTGACGCGAGTGCCTCGGGGAAGGTCGGCCCGGCCGACGCCGCCTCGCTGTTGCTCGTCCTCGTCTGCGGGACCCAGGCCCTGCGGGGCCGGGTGCGGACACTGAGTCCGCTCGGGGTGTTCGTGCTGGGCCTGCCCGCCGTCGGGCTCGCCGTCTCGACCGTGACCGCCGGGGACCCGTACGCGGCCCTGCCCGGGTTCGTGCGCTACCTCCAGGTGTTCGTGCTGGTCCCGGCGGCGATCGTGCTGCTGGTGCGCGACGCCTCGGAGTTCCGGCTGGCCGCCGGGTGCTTCGTGGTGCTGGCGCTGGTCCAGGGCGCGGTGGGCGTGGTGCAGTTCGCCACCCACACCGGGGCCTCGTACCAGGGCGAGGACATCCGCGCCGTGGGTACCTTCGGCCCCGGTGACGTCATGGGCATGGCCACGGTGGTCGCCTACGGGCTGGTCGTCGCGACGGCCGCCGCGCTCGCGCCGGGACTTCCGGCGCGGGTGCGGCGGGCGGCGGGGGCGGCCGCGCTGCTGCTGGTGATCCCGCTGGTGCTGTCCTTCAGCCGGGGCGCGTGGATCGCGACCTTCGCCGCGGCCGGGCTGGTCATGGCCATGGCCGGTATCCGGCGGGCCCTGAAGGTACTGCTCGCGCTGGCCGCCACGGGCGTGGTGCTCGTGGGCGGACTCGGGGTCGGCTCCGAGATGGTGGCGGAGCGGCTGACCTCGATCACGCAGGTGTCCGACGCCCCCGACCAGTCGGTGACCGACCGTTACACGATGTGGGCGGCGGCCGAGTCGATGTGGCGCGAGCGGCCGGTGGTCGGGGTGGGGCTGAAGGGCTTCCCGGCCAACCGGGACTCGCACTCCGGTCTGGCCCTGTCCTCGGGCAGCGACACCGCGGGCGCGGGGCAGGCCTACATCCGCCAGCCGCTGCTGTCCCCGCACAACATGTACCTGCTGGTGCTGAGCGAGCAGGGGCTGACCGGTCTGGTCGCCCTGGCGGGCGGCTGGCTGGCGCTGCTGGTGGCGGGCCTGCGCAGGTGCCTGACCGGCGGGCCCGCGCTGCGGGACTGCGGACTGGTCGCGACCGGCCTGTTCGTGTGGCAGCTGACCGACTTCCTCTACGCCGACATCGGCGGCCCCTCGACCGTCCTGACCGGAGTGATCATCGGTCTGGCGGCCTGGTGGGCCTTGCCCTCCGCGGGGCACGCGGGTGCGGACGCCTCCGGCGGTGGTTCGGGTGGGTCCGGGCGCGCCGCCTCGAGGCGTCGGCCGGGCCCGGTCACCGGGGCAGCGGCCCCTGAGGGTGCGGCCGCCCGGTGACGGACACGACGCCCTGGCGGCGGCCCGTAGCCGCGGCGACCGAGGTCGCCGCGGCTACGGGCCGCCCGCCGCATCCGGTCGACACCCCCGCGGCCCCCGGCCCCGCCGCACCCACCGGGCATCCCGCGGGGCCCGGCTCCGGCGGCGACAACGGGTACGCGGCCGTGCCCGAGCCCGGCGTCGAGGGGGCCGGCAGGGTGGTCACGGTCACGACGGGCGCCACCGCCCCCGGGGCCGCCGGCCCGGCCGCGCCCCTACCCGTACGCGCCGGGAGCGGGCCACTGACGGGTGCTGGACCGGACGTCCGGCCGGGACACACCGCCCTCCGGGAGCCGGAAGGGCGTGGACCGGACCGGCGTCGGGCCGCCGGACGGGCCGCCGGCCGGGTCGCCGCGGCGGGTGGCCCCGGGCGGGGCCGACGCCCACCGGACCCGCGCCCCGCGCAGGCTCCGGCGAGCGGCGGCGGCACGGGCGGCGCACTGGCCAAGGCGGCCGCCGTGACCGCCGGACTGACCGCCGCCGGGGCCGTGTTCGGGCTGGTCCGGGACCAGACCATCGCGCACCTCTTCGGAGCCGGGCACGACAGCGATGCCTTCCTCATCTCCTGGACCGTCCCAGAGATGGCCTCGACGCTGCTCATCGAGGACGCCATGGCGCTGCTGATGGTGCCCGCGTTCAGCCACGCCCTGGCCCGCCGGGCCGCCAGCCGGGCCGGGCTCACCCGCAAGGAGGCCCGCGCGCAGGACCCCGTACGGCTGCTCGTGGGGGCGACGCTGCCCCGGCTGGTCGTGCTGCTGGCCGCCGTGGCCTCCGTACTCATCGTTGCCGCGCCGCTCGTCGTGGGCGTCCTCGCCCCCGGGCTGCCGGATCCCGGCCTCGCCATCGAATGCACCCGGATGACCGCCCTGACCGTACTGTCCTTCGGGATCGCCGGTTACTTCAGCGCCGCGCTCAGGGCGCACCGCTCCTTCGTGCCCCCCGCCGCCATCTACGTGTCGTACAACGTCGGCATCATCGGGACCATGGTCGCCCTGCACGCCCTGTGGGGGGTGCGCGCCGCCGCCGCCGGGGTCGCCGTCGGCGGGGTGCTGATGGCACTGGTCCAGCTGCCCGCCTTCATCCGCAACGTCGGCTTCGGGCCGCCCCGCGCCAAGGGCGCGCCGCGCAGCCAGCGCGACCGGGACCGGCCGACCCTGATCGCCTTCGGGGTCATCGCCCCGGTGATCTTCTTCGCGGTCTTCCGGCAGTCCCAGGTCCTGGTCGAGCGGTTTCTCGCCGCCTCGCTGCCGCCCGGCGCCATCTCGCACCTCAACTACGCACAAAAAGTCGCGCAGATGCCGATGGTGCTGTCCCTGATGATCTGCACCGTCACCTTCCCCGTCGTCGCCCAGGCCATGGCCGGCGGGGAGCGGGAGAAGGCCCGGCGCCGCGTCGAACAGGACCTGGCACTCGCCTCGCTCGCCGTCCTCATGGGCACCGCGCTCGTCATCGGCTACGCGCCCCAGATCATTCAGGTGCTCTTCGAGCGCGGGGCCTTCACCCACCAGGACACCGAGGCCACCGCCTCCGTCATGCGGGTCTACGGCCTCGGCCTGCTCGGTCACTGCCTCGTCGGGGCGCTGTCGCGGCCCTTCTTCTCCACGGCCCGGCCCACCTGGTTCCCGGCGCTCGCGATGGGCGCCGGACTCCTCGTCAACATCGTCGCCGGGGCCTTCGCCGTCGGCTGGTGGGGCACCTACGGGATCGCCGCCGCCAACGCCGCCGGCATCTCCACCACCGCCGTGCTGCTGCTCACCGGACTCGGCACGCGGATCATCGCCATCCAGGTCCGCCGGGTCGCCGTCAGCATCGGCCGGCTGTCCGTCGCGGCCGTCGCCGCCTGCGCCACGGGCTGGATCGCCGGCCCGATGATCCCCGACCCGCTGGTCAGCGCCGTACTCGGCTGCCTGCTCGTCCCGGCCATGTTCGGGGCCACCGGCATGGCCATACGGGCCCTGGAGGTCACCGCCCTGCCGGGCCAGCTCGCCCAGCTCACCGCTCACCTCACCTCCCAGATCACCCAGAGGTTCCGCAATGTCCGCTGACACCGAAACGGCGCCCGCCGCCGTGGTGGTTCCCGCCCGCCGCGGCGCGTCGCCGTGGGTCCTGATGTACCACTCCGTCGCCGAGTTCACCGATCCCGCAGAGGACCCGTACGGCATCACCGTCACCCCGCACGCGCTGGAGGCCCAGCTGCTGTGGCTGCGCTCCCGGGGGCTGCGCGGGGTGTCCGTCGGCGAGCTGCTGCGGGCCCGGGCCGCCGGGCGCGCGGCCGGGCTGGTCGGCCTGACCTTCGACGACGGCTACAGCGACTTCCTGACCCGCGCACTGCCGCTGCTGCGCCGCTACGACTGCACCGCCACGCTCTTCGTCCTGCCCGGGCGGCTCGGCGTGGACAACGTCTGGGACCCGCTCGGCCCCCGCAAGCCGCTCCTCACCGCCGAGGGCATCCGCGAAGTCGCCGCCGCCGGCCAGGAGATCGGCTCGCACGGGCTGCTCCATCAGGACCTCACCGCGGCCCCCGACGACGTACTCCAGCAGGAGCTGCGGGGCAGCCGCGAGCTGATCCGGGAGCTGACCGGGACACTGCCCGCGGGATTCTGCTACCCGTACGGGCACCTCGACGCCCGGGTCGTCGCCGCGACCCGGGCCGCCGGCTACGGCTACGCCTGCGCCATCGACCCCGGGCGCCTCGCCGGACCGCACGCGATGCCCCGTACGCACATCAGCCAGGCCGACGGCGGGGCGCGCCTGCGGATCAAGCAGGCGCGCCACCAGGTGCGCGAGCTGCGCCGGGCGGTGCGGCTGTGACCGCGGACAAGGTGCTGCACATCATCACCGGGCTGGGCGTCGGCGGTGCGGAGCAGCAACTGCGGCTGCTGCTGCGGCACATGCCGATGCGCTGTGACGTCCTGACGCTGACCAACCCCGGGCCGGTCGCCGAGGGGCTGCGCGCGGACGGCGTCCGGGTCGTCCACCTCGGGATGAGCGGCAACCGCGACCTGGGCGCGCTCCCGAAGCTGGCCAGGTTCATCCGGCGCGGCCGGTACGACCTGGTCCACACGCACCTGTACCGGGCCTGCGTGTACGGGCGCCTCGCGGCCCGGCTCGCGGGCGTGCGCGCCAGCGTGGCCACCGAACACTCCCTGGGGGAGGGCGAGATCGAGGGCCGGCCGCTGTCGGCCGGGGTCCGCGCCCTGTACCTGGCGAGCGAACGGCTCGGCGCGTCGACCGTGGCGGTCTCGGACACCGTGGCGGCCCGGCTGGAGGCCTGGGGGGTGCCGGCCGGGCGGGTGCACGTGGTGCCGAACGGGATCGAAGCGGTGCGGTTCCGCTTCGACGAGGGCGTACGGCGGGCCACCCGGGCCCGGACCGGACTGCCCGAACGGGCCTTCGTGGTCGGCGGGGTCGGCCGGCTGGTGCCCGGCAAGCGGTTCGACGTACTGGTGCGGGCGGTGGCCGCGCTGCCGGGCGCGCACCTGCTGCTGGCCGGGGACGGACCGGAGCGCGCCGCGCTGCGCCGGCTGGCCGCCGAACTGGGCGCGCAGAGCCGGATCCACCTGCTCGGGGAGCGGGACCCGCTGGGCGACAGCGCGGACGGGCGCACACCGGGGATCCCGGCGCTGCTCGCCGCGATGGACGTCTTCGTGTCCCCTTCGCGGGAGGAGGCGTTCGGGCTGGCGGTGGTCGAGGCGCTGGCGGCCGGGCTGCCGGTCCTGCACGTGACGTGCCCGGCGATCGACGACCTGCCGGCGGCCCAGGCCCCGGGGGCCCGGCGGATCGGCCCGGGCACGGAGGAGCTGGTCGCGGCACTGCGGGGGCACATGGAGGCGGGCGCGACCCGGCTGCCGCCGCCCGCGGTCGTGCGGCGCTACGACATCGCGCGCAGTGCGGCGCAGCTGCTGTCCGTCTACGACCTGGCGCTCGCCGCCGCGCCGGCCGGTCGCCGGGGCTCCGTCCCCGACCCGGCGGGGTCCGGGTCCCGGTCCGGGTCCGGGGCCGGTCGCCAGGGTGCGGCGCCGCTGCCGGGGACCGGCCCCCGGCCCCGCGCGTCTCAAACTCCCCCGGCTGCCACTGGGAGCGGCTCCCGGGCGGCCACGAGCGCCACCGGCCGGGCCGGTGACGGCCCGCCGGGGCCCGCCCCGGGCGGAGACACCGGCTGATCCGACCCCCTCGGGGTCCCCGTAGCAGAGACCCGAACCAATCACCCGTCACAGAGATAGAGGCACGCACATGGCTGACACCGCCGATCAGAAGAAGTCCACCCACCGTCGCCGGGTACGGTTGCTGCCGCCCCCCGCGTGGTGGCCGTTGCCGGCCGCCGCGCTGCTGGGGCTGGCCGCCGGTGGGGCGTACGGGGTGCTCAAGGCGCCCGAGTACGCCGCCACCAGCTACGTCGTCGCCGTCCCCGACGACACCACCGAGCCGGCCACCGCGCTGGGCTTCGCCCAGGCCTACGCCCGCATCGCCACCAGCAGTTCGACCCTCGCGTACGCCCAGCCCCGGGCGGGCATCGGCGTGCAGCAGCTGCGCACGCAGGTCCGCGCCGAGACCTCCCCCGAGTCCCCGATGATCGCCATCACCGGGACCGCGAAGAGCGCGACCGAGGCCGCCGACATCGCGAACGCCGTCGCCGACGCCCTGTCGCTGAGCAGCAACCAGGCCGCCAAGAACACCGGCGTGCAGCTCCTCCTCTTCAACCAGGCCGTCGCGCCCACCGCCCCCGCCTCGGCGTCGGCCCCCCTCAGCGGTGCGGTCGGCCTGTGCGCCGGCGGGCTGCTGGGCGGGCTGTGGATGCTGGCGCGGCCCGCGTCGCGGCGCCGGGACGGGCAGGACGCGCAGGCCGTGGACTCCGGGGCCGTCGCCGCGCCGGAGTTCGCCTCGCTGCCCGCGCAGGGCGACCACAGCGAGACCAAGGAGAAGGAGTCCGTGCGATGACGTCGGGCTCCACCGGGGTCCTGTCGGTGACGCTGTGCCGCGATCCCCGGCAGTTCGCCGCGTTGGAGGAGCCGTGGAACCGGCTCGTCCGCGGCTGTCCCACCGCAACCCCGTTCCAGAGCCATGCGTGGCTGCACTCCTGGTGGCTGTCGTACGGCAAGGACGGCCGGCTCCGGATCGTCCTCGTGCGGCGCGGGGAGGAGCTGGTCGGCGCGGCCGCGCTGATGCTCGTACACCGGCCGCTGCCGCTGCTCGTGCCGCTCGGCGGGGGCATCACCGACTACTTCGACGTGCTCGTGGCCGGGGAGTACGCCGACCAGGTCGTCCCGGCACTGGCCAACGGCCTGCACCGGGCCGCCCGGGGCGCGGTCGTCGACCTGCGCGAGGTCCGGCCCGGGGCCGCCGCCGAGGCGGTGTACGCGGCCTGGCCCGGCATCGGCAGCAAGCTGGCCGACTCCACCTGCATGGAGCTGCCGGCCATCCCCTTCGACGAGCTGGTCAAGCGGATGCCTGCCTCCGGCGGGCAGCGGGTGCGGGCCAAGCTCCGCAAGACCGACGCGGCCGGAATCGAGGAGCACGAGGTCACCGAGCAGGAGGTGCCGCGGGCGGTACGAACGCTGCTGCGGCTGCACGAGAAGCAGTGGCGCGGGCGGGGGGTTACCCCCGAACACCTCAAGCCGCGCTTCGCCGAACACCTGACCCGGGCCACGCGGCGGATGGTGCGGGCGGGGGAGGGGCGGCTGGCGGAGTTCCGGCTCGACGGGAAGGTGGTGGCCGCCAACCTCACCCTGCTGTCGGGCGCGCTCAGCGGCGGTTACCTCTACGGCGCCGATCCGGACCTGCGCGAGCGCAAGGTGGACGTGGCCACGCTGCTGCTGCGCTACGAGACCACCCGGGCGCTCGCCGAAGGCCGCCCGGTGGTGAGCTTCCTGCGCGGCAACGAACCGTACAAGAACCACTGGCGGCCGGAGACGGTCGTCAACCAGCGCTTCCTGCTGGCCAGGGCCGCGCTCGCGCCCCTGCTGCGACTGCACGAGTCGCAGGTGACGGGGCGCGAGCGGGCGGTGGACGTGCTGCGGGAGGCGCTGCCGGCCGCCAGGGACTGGCGGGCGCGGCTCAACGAACTGCGAGTGCGATGACGTGTTCCGAAGGGCTGGCCGGACGGCCCGGGCTAGAAGGGCCAGTAGCCCGATTCCCGGCCCCAGTCGACCTTGACGCAGACCGCCTGCTTGCCGACCAGCTTGGAGAGCCACTCGCCGAAGTTGATCGGGACGCACCACTCCGTGCTGTTGACGGGCGGTGTGGTCGGCGCGGGAGGCCTGGGCGGCTCGGGCGTCGGCTTCGGGACGACCGGGCTGGGTGCTACGGGGCTCGGCGCGACGGGGCTCGGTGCGACGGGGACCTCGGGGCTGGGTGCGACCGGGACCTCGGGACTCGGTGCGACGGGGACCTCGGGGCTGGGTGCGACCGGGACCTCGGGACTCGGTGCGACCGGAACCTCGGGACTCGGTGCGACCGGAACCTCGGGACTCGGTGCGACCGGGACCTCGGGGCTGGGGATCGAGGGGATCGGGGGGATCTCCGGGATCGTGATCGGCGGGATCGGGGGTACCACCGGGATCGGGGGTACCACCGGGCTCGGGATCGGCGGGATCGGGGGCACGACCGGCGGTGTCGGGATCTCCGGTGTGGGGATCGGCGGGGTCGGGGGCACGACGGGCGGCGTTGGGACCACCGGGGTCGGGATCTCCGGCGTGGGGATCGGCGGGATCGAGGGCACGACCGGCGTCGGGATCACGGGGCCGGGCTTCTGCGGCATCAGCGCGTCCCGGAAGGCCTTCGCCGACGCCGGGTTCTGCTTGCACTGCCAGACGCCGTGCGGGCAGTAGTCGGTGATGGTGTGGTAGAGCGGCTTCTGCTTCTCGATCCACTGGAGCATGCGCCGTACGTACTCCGGGTTGTCCCCGTTGCGGAACAGCCCCCACTCCGGGTACGAGATCTCCTTGCCGTGTGCCTTCGCGAAGTCCACGTGCTGCTGGAGCCCGTACGGCTGGCTGATCTGGTCGTCGAAGGTCCGGCCGGGACCCTGGTCGTACGAATCCATCCCGACGACGTCGACCACGTCGTCGCCCGGGTAGCACTTGGTCCAGCCGATCGCGTCCGTGCCGCGGTTCGGGGTGAAATCGAACTTGAACTTCTGGCCGGGCACGGAGCGCATCGTGTTGACGACGCGCTTCCAGTAGGCCTTCCAGTTCTCCGGGTCGGGCCCGCAGCGGTGGGTGTAGGTGACCCCGTTCATCTCCCAGCCCAGCACGATCACCGTGTCCGGGACGCCCAGCGCCACCAGCCGTTCGGCGAGCTTCTTGAAGTGCCGGTCGTACTGGCCGTCCGCGCCCGCCCGGATCAGCTGGGCCACCTGGTAGTCCGGGACCCGGGCCTCGTTGCGCTCCTGCATGGGCACGTTGAGGACGAACATCCGGTCGTCCCGCTCCTGGCGCCACTCGGCCCAGTCCTCGAGGAAATCGACGTTGCCCTCGATGCCGGCCCACTGGTCACCGGGCAGATAGGTGTGCCCGACCCGGATCTCCTTGCCGCCCAGCCAGCGCGACAGGTACGGGATCCGGGCGACTCCCGGAGGCCCGTAGTCGAGGTAGGCGCCCATGGCGATGTCGGACGTCCCGCTCTGGTCCCCGGGGGCCGCGAGGGCGGCCCCGGTGGCGAGCAGTCCGGCCGTCACCGTACCGACGCAGGTGCTCGCCAGTCGACGGCGTGGTCTGGGCATGGCGTCTCCCGAGCTTTCCTGAATCGGTGTGCTTAGCAATGACGTTAGGCATCACATCTGACGAATGGCCTGTCAGGTGACAGCTGCGTAGGCCATTCGCACCTGCGCATCCCCCTCGCTTGGTCCGACTAGGTGAAAGACACCGTTCCCATGCACGCGCATCCCAGCCAACTGCCCGCAGTTCTGCTCAGACTCGATCGGAATCCGTTCCACCACGGAACCCTCGGCGCCGTCAGATCCCTCGGGCGCGTGGGCGTGGAGGTCCATGCCGTCGTCGAGGCCGGGGGAGGTCCCATGGGGCGCTCGCGCTACCTGCGCGCCGTGCACCCAGGCCCCTCGGGCGGCGTCGACCCCGAGGCGCCCGAGGCGCTGCTGGAGTGCCTGACCGGGGTCTCCGAGCGGATCGGCCGCCCTGCGGTGCTCATCGCGATGGACGACCTGAGCGCGATCGCGGTCTCCCGGATCGCACCGATGCTGACGGACCGTTTCCGGATCCCCCATCAGCCCGACGACCTGCCGGCCCGGGTGGCGGACAAGGCCGAGCTGTCGCGGCTGTGCGCCCGGTGGGACGTACCCCACCCGGAGACGGTGATCCCGGCGAGCGGGTCCGAGGCGGCGGAGGCCGCCTGGCGGCTGGGGCTCCCGGTGATCGCCAAGTGGAGCCGGCCGTGGCTGTTGCCGCCCGGCGGCGACCTGCGCAGCACCACCCTGGTCCACGCGGCTTCCGAGGCGCGGCGGCTCTACGAGCGATCGACCGAGGCGGGGAGCAGGCTGCTGCTCCAGCGGTTCCTGCCGGCCGGCCCGGACACCGACTGGTTCTTCCACGGCGCCTTCTCCCGGGGCGGGCACCCGCTGATCACCGGGTCCGGCCGCAAGGAGCTGTCCTGGCCGGTGCGGACGGGACTGACGGCGGTCGGGCGGTGGCTGCCGGATCCGGCGGTGGAGGAGGCGGGGCTGCGCCTGGCCCAACGGCTCGGCTACCAGGGGATCCTGGACCTGGACTTCCGGCGGGACGAGCGGGGCGTCTTCCGGCTCGTGGACTTCAATCCCCGTCCCGGAGCGCAGTTCAGGCTCTTCACGGACGCGAGCGGCCTGGACGTGGTCCAGGCGATGTACCTGGACCTGACGGGCCAGCGGGTCCCCGAGCCGTCGGGCGGACCGGGCCGGGTCTTCGTGGCGGAGAACTACGCCCTGCTCGCGGCGGTACGCGGCCGCTCGGTCCCGCGCCGGGCCCCGGCTCCGCCCACGGCGGCGGTGGCGGAGGAGGGCCGGTCCGTACCGACGGCCCGGCGCGGGGAGCGGGGGCGGGTGGAGGCCGCGTGGTTCGCCGCCGACGACCTGATGCCGTTCGCGGCGATGCTCGCCGCCTTCCTGGGGCGGGGCGCGGACAAGGCCGCACGGGTGCTGCGCGGGGTCCCCGCGCACGGGCGCCGCACGGCCCGGGCGGTGGTCCGCACCCCGCGCCAGCGCGGGGAGCAGCCCTCGTCCGGCGCTGCGGGCGGAGCGGCGTCGAGGCCGGCCCCGCCGGAGGCCCCGGCGGAGCCGGACGAGCTGGTGACCCGGTGAGGTGCTGAACCGGTGACCCGGGGACGGGCCCGGTGCCGGGTCCGGCGGAGGGTCCAGCGGCGGGCCCGGGGTGCCGGGGTGCGGGTGGCAGTCGATGGACCGGATGAACCTGATGGACCGGATGACCGATGAGGTGAACCGGATGAACCGGATGACCGATGAGGCTGGAGTGACTGGGGTGACACGGATGGACGACCTCGTGGTGGTCGGGGCGGGGCCCTACGGGCTCTCGATCGCCGCCCACGCGGCCGGTGCGGGGCTCGGGGTCCGGGTGCTCGGACGGCCGATGGCCTCCTGGCGCGACCACATGCCCCAGGGCATGTACCTGAAGTCGGAGCCGTGGTCCTCCAACCTGTCGGCGCCCGGAGGGCGTTACACGCTGGCCGAGTACTGCGCGGGCCGCGGGATCGCGGCCGAACACGGAACTCCGCTGCCCATCGGGACGTTCAGCGCGTACGGGCTCTGGTTCGCCCGGCAGGCCGTACCCCCGGTGGAGGAGGCGACCGTCACCGAAGTCACCCCGCAGGGCGAGGGTTTCCGGATCCGTACCGCCGAGGGGCCGCCGCTGCTCGCCCGGACCGTCGCGCTGGCCGTGGGCGTGATGCCCTTCGTCCGGTACCCCGACGCGCTGCGGGAGCTCCCCGCGGAGCACTACTCGCACAGCAGCGGCCACCGCGACCTGACCCGCTTCGCCGGCCGCGAGGTCGCCGTGCTCGGAGCCGGGCAGGCCGCCCTGGAGACCGCCGCCCTGCTCGCGGAGTGCGGCGCCCGGCCCTGCCTGGTCGCCAGGCGCCCCCGGCTGAACTGGAACACCGTGCCGCAGCCGCTGCTGCGGCCCCCGCTGCGGGCCCTGCGCGAACCGCACAGCGGCCTCGGCACCGGGTGGCGCAGCTGGGCCTGGTCGGAGCTGCCCGGGGCGGTGCGCCTGCTGCCCGCGCCCACCCGGGAGCGCATCGCGGCGACCGCGCTGGGTCCGGCCGGAGCCTGGTGGCTGCGGGAGCGCTTCGAGCGGCGGGTCCCGGCGCTGCTCGGGCACCGGCTGCACCGGGCGGTCCCGGTGGGCGGGCGGACCCGGCTCGGACTGTCCACGGCCGCCGGGGAGTCCATCGTGCTGGACGCCGCGCACGTGATCGCGGCGACCGGCTTCCACCCGGACCTGGCCCGGCTGGAGCTGCTCGACGCGGGGCTGCGGGCCGCGCTGGTCACCGTAGGGGAGAGCGGGACGCCGGAGCTGAGTGCCGGGTTCGAGTCCTCGTGGCCCGGGCTGTTCTTCGCGGGGCTGCTGACGGCTCCCTCATTCGGCCCTTCCATGCGATTCGTGCACGGTGCCGGCTTCACGGCGGGGAGACTGGTGTCAGGAGTCCGCAAGCGTCTGGGGGCCCGGAGCCCGCTGACGGGTTCCACCGGTACGTCCCGCAGCGATCGGGCTCCGGCGGCCGGGCACAGAGCGTGAGAGCCAGTCACACGAGGTGAGAGGTGTCGCGATGGGCGCTGAGCGAGCACAGGGCCGCGGCTGGGTGAGGATTCCCGCCAGCCGCACCGAACAGCCCGCCACGCCGAGGGCGGCGCCCCGGTACCCGCAGGCCCCGTCCGGGAGCGGACCGTACCCGCAGGCCCAGTACTCGCAGGCCCAGTACCCGCAGGCCGCGTACCCGCGGACCCAGTACCCGCAGGCCGCCTACGACCCCTCGATGATCTACCTCTCCCTCGTCAAGCGCTGGCAGGAGGCCGGACGCACCCTTCCGGGGCATCCTGACGAGGAGTGGGAGCGGCTCATTTCCCAGCCGTGCTGGCCCGGCCGTTAGGTGGTGTGAGTCTCGTGGCAGCGGCGGAGCGACGTGACAAGAGGCCGGAGAGCCCCGGTAGCCCCCTCACCGGGCCGGGTGAGCGGCTCGCGCTCAACGGCATGGGCAGCTTCGAGTGGGACCTCACCGCGGACACCCTGGCGCTGGACGAGGCCGGGATGACGGTCTTCGACCTGGACCCGGAGGTGTTCGACGGCACCCCCGAGGGGCTCGGGCTGCGGGTGCCGGTCGATGACTCCGCGCGGCTGCGGGACACCGTGCTGGCCGCCCTGGACGACGGGGAGCAGACGTACGGCCAGTACTTCACGGTGCAGCGGCGCGACGGCCGCGACCAGTGGACGCACACCCAGGGCCGGATCGTGCGGGACGCGGAGGGCACCCCGGTGCGGATCCTCGGCATCGTCCGGGACGCGACGGCCGAGCTCGCCCACCTCACGGTGCTGCGCAAGCTGGAGTCGGCGCGGGCCCAGCAGGCGACCATCGTGCAGCGCACCACGGAGGCCCTGTCGCGGGCGGTGACGGTCGACGACGTGACGGCCACGCTGACGGGCGCCGGCGCGCTGGAACGGCTCGGCGCGGACGGACTGGCGCTGGGGCTGGTCGAGGGCGGGCACATCAAGATCATCGCGCTGAGCGGGGAGTCCCTGGAGATCCTCAGCGAGCGCAAGTTCACCCGGCTCGACGGCTCGCTGCCGCTGTCGCAGGCGGTGCTCAGCAGGAAGGCACGTTTCGTCACCTCGCTGACGGAGCTGGCGCAGGAGTTCCCGCCGCTCGCCGACTACCTGAACCGCATCCAGTACGACGCGGCCGCCTACCTGCCGCTGATCGCGCAGGCCGAGGCCATCGGCGGGCTGGTGATGTTCTACCGCCGGCGCACCGACTTCAGCCCCGAGGAGCGCAACCTCTGCCTGGGCCTGGCGGGCATCGTCGCCCAGTCGCTCCAGCGGGCGCTCCTCTTCGACCAGGAGCGCGAGTTCGCCACCATGCTCCAGGCGGCCATGCTGCCGCGCCGGATCCCCGAGATCACCGGCGGGGAGATCGCCGTCCGCTACCACTCGGCCTGGAGCGGGCGCGAGGTCGGCGGGGACTGGTACGACGTGATCGCGCTGCCCCGCGACCGAGTCGGCATCGTCGTGGGCGACGTACAGGGCCACGACACGCACGCCGCCGCCATCATGGGCCAGCTGCGCATCGCCCTGCGGGCGTACGCGGGCGAGGGTCATCCCCCGTCCACCGTGCTGGCACGCGCCTCGCGCTTCCTGGCCGAGCTGGACACCGAACGCTTCGCGACCTGCATGTACGCGCAGGTGGACCTGGAGACCGGCGGGGTACGGGCGGTCCGCGCGGGCCACCTCGGACCACTGATCCGGCACACCGACGGGCGAACCGGCTGGCCCAAGGTGCGCGGCGGTCTGCCGCTCGGGCTGGCCACGGTCTTCGAGCAGGAGGAGTTCCCCGAGACCCGCCTCGACCTGGTCCCCGGCGAAACCCTCGTGCTGTGCACCGACGGCCTCGTGGAGGAGCCCGGCACCGAGATCACCCAGGGCATGGAGGCCCTCGCCCGCGCGGTCCGCACCGGCCCGCAGGAGGCCGGGGCGCTCGCCGACCACCTCTCGGACCGGCTGTGGGAGCGCTGGGGCTCAGGCGACGACGTGGCCCTGCTCGTGCTGCGCAGGGCCCCCGACCCGGGCACCCACCGGGCTCCGCGCATCCACCAGTACGTCCACCAGGCGGACCCGGAAGGCCTCTCGGAGGCCCGCTACGCCCTGCGGCACGCGCTGCGCGACTGGGGCATGCCGGAGCTCGCCGACGACGTGGAGCTGGCGGCGGGAGAGCTGCTGGTCAACGCCCTGCTGCACACCGACGGCGGAGCGGTGCTGACCATGGAGGTGCTGCCGGAGCCGGTCCGGCGGATCCGGCTGTGGGTCAAGGACCGCTCCAGCGTGTGGCCGCGCCGGCGGACCCCGGGGGAGTCGGCGACCACGGGGCGCGGGCTGCTGCTGGTGGACGCACTGGCCACGCACTGGGGCGTGGAGTCCCGGGGCGACGGCAAGGCGGTGTGGTGCGAGTTCGACGCGGCGGGCAGTGCGGCTCGGAGCGCACCGTGACCGGATGCTCACTCCGAGTTGTGGGGCGTGCGGGGTGGGGCGATGATGCGGCCATGGAACGGAATTCGCGGATCCCGCAGTGCGCCGCCTGAACAGGCGTGCGGTGACGGGCGCCCTGGCGGTGCTGCTGCTCGTGGCCGGGGTGCCGAAGGTGGTGGACTGGACGACCGGGCGCCCGCACTCGGACCCGGGGTGCCAGACGGTGGCCTTCATGTCGATGACGGGCGTCGCGCCCGAATGCCGCTGACGCTGATACTGCCGTGCCGTGCCGTGCCGTGCCGCTGATGCTGCCGTGCCGCTGACGCCCGGGCCGCGGTAGCGGCGGCTACCGGACGGGGCGTCCTCGCGCACGTGGTGTGGTGGTGGCTACTGGTCCCGGTGGTCGATCACCGTGACGGGGTGGAAGTCCTCGGCGACCGTGTCGATCGACCGGGGCAGCAGTCCGCCGCCGAAGTGGATCTCCTGGAGCTCGGCCCTGGCCAGTGCCTCGCCGGCGTGCAGGGTCGGGGTGAACCGGAGCGTGCCGTGCGCCTCCCAGTCGTGCTCGGTGCCGTCGCAGGTCGCGTCACCGCCGCCGATGCTCAGGCGGATGTCCTCCTGCTGGACGGTCGCCTTGATCTGAACCGCTCCGGAGGGTGACGGCGCGGTGCAGTGGTAGGACCCGAAAAGGTGGATCGTGCCGTCCTCGGCGATGTGGGCATCGGGTGATACGTAAATGCCATTTCCGTAGGGCGCGGCATTCGCCGGGGCGGTGAATACCGCTGCGGCACCGAGAGCGGCGAGTGCTGCCAGAGCCATGCGGGGGCCGGACACGGCCATCGTTCCTCCTGTTGGGCGAGGGTTGCAAGGGGTTGCGGAAATCCGCCGGAACGCATTGTGCTGGCATATGGAGGTCAATGCGTTCCGTGCGCTCGTGTCGGTGTGTGCAATTGCCGGCTCGGGCGCGTGAGACTGGCTGGAATACATCCCCGAAGATCCCCGAAGGGATCCCGCATGCGTCACTCCGTTCCCTCGTCCGCGCTCGTCGCCACCGCCCTCGTCCCCCTCCTCCTGTTCGGTGCCACGGCCTGTTCCGGCGCCCCCGAAGGGGCTGCGCTCGCCCCCGCCGCGGCACCCGCCGTACCGGTCGACGACGGTGCGCCGGGCGTGGGGGACGACCCCGGGGCCGAGCGGGAGGGGGCGGAGGGTGCGGCGCGGCCGGCTTCGAAGGATGCCCATGTGGGTGACTCCGTACGGGTCAAGGGTCGAGAGGTCGGCCGTCACCTCCAGGTGGTGCTGGGCGCCTACGTGGACCCGGCGGTCAGCGTCGACAAGAACTTCGCCCCGGCGGCCGGCAAGCGCTGGGTGGCCGCCTCGATGTCGTTCGTCAACGTCGGCGGGGCCTCGTACGGGGCCCTCGGGCGCATGTGGGCGCTCGACAGCGCGGGACAGCGCCACGCGGTGGTGCCCACGGGGGAACTCACGACCGGCAAACCGCTCGTCTTCGATTCCCTGGCCGTCGGTGAGCGGGCCGAAGGATGGGTGGTGTTCGAAATTCCGGAAAACGCGCGCATTGTGCGGCTCCAGTACCAGGACGCGAACATGCAGGCGAATTCCGGAGGTGGATTCTGGGCGGTCTAGCCCGGCCGGGTGAAACCGCGTCAAAGGGCCGGGTCACGGACCACTAAGGTGCGGCGCATGACTTCTACCCAAGCCGAACTCGACCGCTCCAAGCTCGGCACCCTTTCGGTGCTCGCCTGGATCGGCGACCCCGACGAGGCCCACGACATTCCCTACCTGCTCGCCTACATCCTCGGGGACGGGCCCGACGGACCCGAGGCGAGCGAGGCGGCCGCCCGCGGGCTGCTGGAGGAGATCGGGCTGCCGATCGGCGACGTGGTGATGGACGGCGTGCGCAACCCGGCCGCCTTCCCGGTGCAGATCCTGCTCGAGGGCAACCAGATCGCGCTGACCCTGCCGGGCATGAACGCCCGGTGCACCGCCCCGCCGGAGTGGGTCAAGGCGGCGGACGACAGCGGGCAGGCGTACTTCCTCTTCGCCACGCGCGCCTGGCCCGAGGCGGTCCCCGGCCGGCCGGTCGAGGCGGAGACGCTGCAGGCGTTCGCGGGTGACGCCGAGGTGCTCAACCACAGTGCCCACGCCGTCCTCGCGGTGCGGCGCCTGCAGCGGTAGCCGGCCCGCGCACACGCGACGGCCACTGCTCCGGCCGCCGGGCTCCCAGCCTGCCCGGTGGCCGGTCCGTCGTTTCCGGGCCGGGGCCTCGCTCCAAGGGCCGGGTCGTCTCCCGCTCCCGGGCCGGGCCGTCTACGCTCCCGGCTAGGGCTGTTCGAAGGCGAAGCGCAGCGAGCGGACCCGGTTGTCGAAGCTGGACCCGGCCAGGTCCGGCAGGCCGACCGCACGCAGCCCCACCGGGCGGGTCAGGAGCTCGCGGAAGAGCGCCTTCATCTCCACCCTCGCCAGGTGGGCGCCCAGGCAGAAGTGCGGTCCGCCGCCGCCGAATCCCAGGTGGGGGTTGGGGGAGCGGGTGATGTCGAAGGTGTCCGGGTCGGGGAAGACGGCCTCGTCGCGGTTGGCGGAGGCGTAGTACAGGACCACCTTGTCGCCGGGGACGAACGTGTGGCCGCCCAGGGTGTGTTCGGCGACGACCGTCCGGCGGAACTGGATGATCGGCGTGGAGTGGCGGATCATCTCGTCCACCGCGCCGTCCGCGTACTTCTCGAAGTCCGCCAGGAGCAGGTCGCGTTGGTCCGGGTGGTCGGTCAGCAGGGTCAGTCCGTGCGTGATGGCGTTGCGCGTGGTCTCCACCCCGGCAACCATCAGCAGCGAGAAGAACGCGCCGAGTTGACGGGCGCCGAGGGCCTGGCCGTCCACGTTGGCGCACACCAGCGCCGAGATCAGGTCGTCCGCCGGGTTCTTGCGCCGGTCCCGCCCGATTCCCGCCACCATCCGCTGCATCCGGGCCAGTGCCCGCAGCCCGCGGCCTGGCATCCGCAGCCGGGATGCCAGGCCGCGCTCCACGCCGATGTGCTCGGAGGCGTGGTTGACCCGGTCGGCGATCTCGGCGCGGTAGCGCTCCGGGATGCCCATCATGTTGCAGATGACCTCGAGGGGCAGCCGGGAGGCCACCGCCGAGACGAACTCGTCGGGCCGCTGGTCCAGTACGTCGTCCACGATGCGGGCCGCCACCGCGTGGATGTCCTCCTCGGCCGCCGCCAGCAGCCGGGGTGTGAAGGCCCGCTGCACGATCTTGCGCAGCTGCGCGTGGTCGGCGCCGTCCAGGTTGACCATCGAGTCCCCGAACAGCGACCGCACCCACCGGGCCGGCTCGGGCGTCGTCACCCCGGGCGCGCTGGCGAAGACCTTGGGGAGCCGGCTCGCCTCCTGCACGTCCGCGTGGCGCACGAGGGCCCAGTGCCCGGTCCCCTCGGGGACGAACACGGGGGAGTCCAGGGCCCGCAGGCGGGCGAAGGCGGCCAGGCGGTGGGCGGGGGGCGCCTGCCAGAAGGCCGGGTCGGCCAGTTCCCTGCCGGGGTCCTGGCCGGGTCGTTGTGCGGGGAGCGTCATGGCCGTGCCTCCAGTTGCTGCGCGTCGTCCTGCGGTGGAGAACGGTGGCGGGGGCGCGGGAGTGACGGTCCGGCACGGTGCCGATGCGGGGGCCGGGTCCGGGGCCGGTACCCGACCCCCGCGCCTCAGGCTCCGGCGGGGCCGGGCTCGGCGCCGCGTACGGCCAGGATCGTGCCGACCGCCACCGTCGCCGTCGCGACCAGCCCCGCGTACAGGACGGCGTACGTGCCCGTCCACGAGCAGGCCAGCACCACGAGGGCGGAGACCGGCAGGGTCAGCTGCTGGGCGAGGCCCCGCTTGAAGTGGCGGGAGTGCAGCAGCCAGACCATCAGCAGGAAGATCGCGGTCGGGACGGTGACGGCGGCGTTCGCGGCGAGCTGCGAGATGTGCGCCTTCCCGACCGAGTGCTCGACCGCGACCTCGATGCCCGCGCCGATCGCCGCGCCCGAGCCGAAGATCAGCACGTGTCCGTAACCCCACGGGATCGCCTCCCGGTTGGAGGTCAGCCGCTCGTGCATCGGCACCGCGAAGTAGATCCACCAGGCGGCGAAGACGATCAGCAGCCCGCCGGCGGCGATGGGCAGCAGTTCGCCCAGGGCCTCGTGCTCGTCCAGCGCCGACTTCACGGCCACCGTGCTCGCCGCGATCGTCTCGCCCAGCACGATGATCGTGAACAGTCCGTACCGCTCCACGATGTGGTGGGCGTGCCACGGAGTCTCGTGACCGTACTCGGCCAGCACCGGAACCAGCAGCTCCGCGGCGGCCACGATCAGGAAAAGCCAGCGCTTGCTGCCGTTGGGGGCGAACAGCAGCGCCACCCAGCCGGCCTGGCAGACGACCAGCCCGGCCGCGTACTTCAGGGCCGCCGTCCGGGCCGTGCCGGTCTCGCCGAACGCGGCCCGCAGCCACTGGGCGGTGAGCCCGACGCGCATGATCAGGTAGCCGATGACGGCCACCGTCCAGTCGTTCTGGTCGAACGCCCGGCCCACGCCCGCCGCGTAGACGAGCACGCCGGCGATCTGGACGAGCGTCGCGATTCGGTACGGCACGTCGTCGCAGTCGTACGCGGAGGCGAACCACGTGAAGTTCATCCACGCCCACCACACGCCGAAGAAGACGAAGCAGTAGCCGATCACGCCGGTGCCGGGGTGCCCCTCGGCCAGGGCGTGCACCAGCCGCGCTCCGGCCTGCGCCACGGCGACGACGAAGCAGAGGTCGAAGAAGAGCTCCAGCGGGGTCGCGGCGCGGTGGCCCTCGTCCCGGCTGCGGGCGGTCATGGGTACGTAAGCCAGAGCCATACCGCCCAGGACAGCAGTCCTACGAGGTTCAGCAGGCGAGGCGCGCGGCCCTCAGTGCCCGTGTGCCCCGGGCGGACTCGTACCTGCGCAGGACGAGCCGGGCCAGGTGCGGGTGGTCGGCCAGTGGCTCCGAGACCGTCCAGGCGCCCGAGCCGTTCAGGGCGCGCGAGAAGCGGCCCGGGGCCAGCAGGTGCGCCGCCACCGCGATCCGGCGGTACCCGGCGGCCTGGAGCGAGGCCAGGGCTTGGGGAACCGCCGGCCCGGCGGAGGTGAGGTACGCCGGGACCACCGGGACGGGGTCGGCGCCCTCGCCGTCGAACTCCAGCAGGGCGGCCAGGTGCGCCGCGCAGGCCCGCGTACCGGCGTTGCCGCCCGGGCGGGAGGAGCCGGCGCCGGCCACCACCACCGCGTCGGCCCGGGTGTACGGGCCGCGGCGGCGCTCTGCGTCGCGCAGGCGGCTGTGCAGGGCGCGGGCGATGTCGCGCTCCCCGCTGAGGCCCTCGGTGAGCACGCAGCCGGTGCCCTCCAGGACGGCGGGTATGTCGACGCTCCGGTGGAAGCCGTCCCCGAGGAGCAGTGGGACGACCACCGCGCCCGGATGCTCCCGTACGACGTCGGCGAGCGAGGGGCGCTGCACGTCGAGGTGGCCGACCCGCGCGTGGACCCCGCTGAGGGCCTCGACGGCGGCGGTGAGCCGGTCGATGGTCGCGGTGGCCTCCGGGACCGCGCTGCCGTGGACGGCGATGACGAGCATGTGGCCTGCCTCCCTGATCCGCCCCCGCGTCCCCCTCCCACGCTAGGCGCGGCGGGGGCCCGCGGGAGCCTGGCCAAGGGCCCTCGCCGCAGGCCGGAGGTCCTGTGTGGAAAAGGTCCCTCTCCCTGCCCCGAGGGGCCCTTTTCGGTCGTCGCGGGCCGGGGGGCGGACCTACCGTCGAAGGGTCGGAATACATGTACGCGTGACGTTTTGGCCCGGCTGTCTCGACCGCCCCCGGACCGCGCGGCACAGGGACACACGGAGTGAGATCCATGGGGCAGACGCTGGTTGTCATCGGCCACGGCATGGTGGGACACCGCCTGCTCGAGGCGCTCGCCGAGCGCGACGCGCTCGCCGACCCGACCCGCCCCGAACGCGGCGGCTGGCAGGTCACCGTCCTCGCGGAGGAGCAGCGCCCCGCCTACGACCGCGTGCACCTGTCCGCGGCCTTCACCGGCTCCACCGGCGAGGAACTGTCCCTGGTCGGGCCCGGCTTCCTGGAGAAGTACGGCATCGACCTGCGCCTGGGTGCCCCGGCCGAACTGATCGACACCACCGCCCGTACGGTCACCGCCCGCTCCGGCGGGGTGTTCGGCTACGACGCCCTGGTACTGGCGACCGGCTCCTACCCCTTCGTCCCGCCGATCGACGGCGCCGACGCCGAGGGCTGTTTCACGTACCGCACGCTCGAGGACGTCGCGGCCATGTCGGCGTACGCCGCGGACACCGAGGTCCGGACCGGTGTGGTCATCGGCGGCGGGCTCCTCGGCCTGGAGGCGGCCGGCGCGCTGCGCACGCTCGGACTGGCCACGCACGTCGTGGAGTTCGCGCCCCGGCTGATGCCGCTGCAGGTGGACGACGGTGGCGCGGCGGCCCTGCGGGCCACCATCGAATCCATGGGCGTCGCCGTGCACACGGGCGTCGGTGCGGCCGGGGTGCAGATGCATCCCGACGGGCGGGCGCAGGCGCTGCGGCTGACCAGCGGCGAGGAGATCGGCTCCGACATCGTCGTCTTCTCGGCCGGTGTACGGCCGCGCGACCGGCTGGCCCGCGAGTGCGGCCTGGCCGTCGGCGACCGCGGCGGTGTCGTCGTGGACGCCCACTGCCGCACCAGCGACCCGTACGTCTACGCGGTCGGCGAGTGCGCGCAGACCGTCGACGGGAAGGTGTACGGGCTGGTCGCGCCCGGCTACCAGATGGCCGAGACCGTCGCCGAGGCCCTCGCGGGGGCCGGCGAGCTGACCTTCACCGGGGCCGACACCTCCACCAAGCTCAAGCTGATGGGCGCCGACGTGGCCTCCTTCGGTGACCCCTTCGCCCGTGAGGGTCGCGACGGCGCCGTCTCGGTGGTCTTCTCCGACGCCCGCGAGGGCGTCTACAAGAAGCTGCTGCTCGGCCCCGACGGTGCACTGCTCGGCGGCATCCTGGTCGGCGACGCGGAGGCCTACGGCTCGCTGAAGCCGCACGCGGGCCGGCAGCTGCCGGCCCCGGCGGAGGCCTTCATCCTCCCGTCGACCGAAGGCGTGGCACTGCCCGGCGCGGACGCGATGCCCGACGACGCGGTGGTGTGCAGCTGCCACAACGTCACCAAGGCACAGGTGCGCGAGGCGGTGGTCGCGGAATCCCTCACCGACATCGGCGGCATCAAGAAGTGCACCAAGGCGGGCACGGGCTGCGGCGGCTGCATCGGCACGCTGCAAGCGGTTCTGGACGCCGAACTGGACGCGGCCGGCATCGAGAAGGCCAGAGGCCTGTGCGAGCACTTCACCCTGACCCGGGCGGAGATCTACGAGAAGATCCGCGCCGAGCGCATCCGCAGCTTCAGCGAGCTGCTGGAGACCCACGGCGAGGGCGGCGAGGGCTGCGCCGTCTGCAAGCCGGTCGTCGCCAACGTGCTCGGCACCCTCGCCCCCGACCTGGGCCTCGGGCACATCCTGGCGGGCGAGCAGGCGGCCCTGCAGGACTCCAACGACCTCTTCCTCGCCAACCTCCAGAAGGACGGCACCTACTCGGTCGTCCCGCGCGTCGCCGGCGGCGAGATCACCGCCGAGCAGGTCATCGCGCTGGGCGAGGTGGCCCGGGACTACGGCCTCTACACGAAGATCACCGGCGCCCAGCGCATCGGCCTCTTCGGAGTCCGCAAGGAGCAGCTGCCCGACATCTGGCGGCGGCTCGGCGGCGCCGGCTTCGAGTCCGGGCAGGCGTACGGGAAATCCCTGCGCGCGGTCAAGTCGTGCGTGGGCGCCCGCTTCTGCCGCTTCGGACAGGGCGACTCGATCCAGCTCGCCATCGACCTGGAGCTGCGCTACCGGGGGCTGCGCACCCCGCACAAGTTCAAGGGCGGCGTCTCGGGCTGCCTGCGCGAGTGCGCGGAGGCGCGGGGCAAGGACATCGGCGTCATCGCCACCGCCAACGGTTGGAACCTGTACGTCAGCGGCAACGGCGGAGCGACCCCGCGCCACGCCGACCTGCTGGCCTCGGACCTGGACACCGCCGAACTCTTCGCGCTGATCGACCGGTTCCTCATGTACTACATCCGCACCGGCGAGCGCCTGGAGCGGACGGCCGCCTGGCTCGAGCGGCTCGGTGGCAGCACGGTGGGCCTGGACCACCTGAGTGCCGTCCTGATCGAGGACTCGCTCGGCATCTGCGCGGAGCTGGAGGCGCAGATGGAGCGCCACGTGAGCGCGTACGAGGACGAGTGGGCCGCGGTCCTGGAGGACCCGGCGGCGCTGGAGCGCTTCGGGAGCGTGGACTTCGGGGCGACCGCGGGCCAGTCGCCGGCGGAGTCCCTGGAGCCGGGCCGCGGCCGCACGGCGGTACTGCCGGACGGCACGGAGGCCGCGGTGTTCAAGGACCGCGCGGGCGAGGTCTACGCCGTGGGCAACCGGGACCCCTTCTCGGGCGCCGATGTGATCGCCAACGGCATCATGGGCTCGCGCCACGGGGTGCCCGTCGTGGCCTCGCCGATGCACAAGCAGGTCTTCGACCTGCGGACCGGCGTCTGCCTCGACGACCCCGAGGTGTCCCTGCCGCTGGTGGACCTCAAGGCTTAAGGCTCCGCGGGCGCCGTACCAACGCACTGTGGGCGATGGGACCTTGTCCTGTCGCCCACACGACGTTCTCCCCTGATGCCGGGCGCCCCTGTCGTCGGACCCTAAGAAGGTCAGGACTCCTCTTCTCATTTTCTCAACCCCTCCGAACGTTCAGGACATGCCATGAGTTCCGCCAAGCAGGACGTGCGAACGGCACCCAGCCGAGTCCAAGAGCCCGATCCGGCGCAGTACCGCCCCGGTCGCACGATCACGGAGTGGATGCCGGAGGACCCGTCCTTCTGGCGGTCCACCGGTAAGAAGGTCGCCACCCGCAACCTGTGGATCGCGGTGCCGGCCCTGCTGGTCGCCTTCGTGGTCTGGCAGGTCTGGAGCATCACGGCGACCAACCTCAAGGACGTCGGCTTCGGCTTCTCCCAGTCGCAGCTGTTCTGGCTGACCGCGGTCCCCGGCATCACGGGCGGTACCGCCCGCATCCTCTACACCTTCATCGGCCCGATGATCGGCCAGCGCCGCTTCACGGCGGTCTCCACCGTCGTGCTGATCGTGCCGCTGCTGTGGCTGGGCTTCGCGGTGCAGAACCCCGACACCTCCTACGGCACGATGGTCGCCATCGCCGCGCTCTGCGGCATCGGCGGCGCCAACTTCTCCTCCTCCCTGGCCAACATCGGCTTCTTCTACCCGAAGCAGGAGAAGGGCAACGCGACCGGGATCAACGGCGGCCTGGGCAACCTGGGCGTCTCCGTGGTCCAGCTGCTCACCCCGATCCTGATCACCTCCTCGGTCCTGGCGATCGGCGCGGGCCAGAAGAAGACCAACGGCTCGGAGATCTATCTCCAGAACGCCGCGTTCGTCTGGGTCCCCGTCCTGATCGTCCTCGCGGCCATCGCCTGGTTCGGCCAGAACGACCTGAAGGTCGCCTCCACCCCCTTCAGCCAGCAGAAGATCATCTTCAAGCGCAAGCACAACTGGCTGATGACCTGGCTCTACGTCGGCACCTTCGGCTCCTTCATCGGTTTCGCGGCGGCCCTCCCGCTGCTCATCAAGACGACCTTCCCGGCGTACTCCGTGGCCACCTACGCCTGGATGGGCCCGGCGCTCGGCGCGCTGGCGCGCTGGGCCGGTGGCTGGATCGCCGACAAGTTCGGCGGGGCCCGGGTGACGATCCTGTCCTTCGTGGGCATGGGCGCGTCGATCATCGGCGTGATCACCTTCCTGCCGGCGGGTGCCGACCACGGTTCCTTCTACGGGTTCTTCTTCTGCTTCCTGTCGGCGTTCTTCTTCTCGGGCATCGGCAACGGCTCGACCTTCCGTCAGATCCCGGTCATCTTCCGGGGCCAGCACCTCGCGGGCCTGACGGAGGGCACCCCGCAGTACGCGAAGGCGCTGAAGCAGGCCGAGATCGAGTCGGGCGCGGTGACCGGTTTCACCGCGGCCATCGCCGCCTACGGCTTCTTCTTCATCCCGGCGATGTTCGCCAACTTCGCCGTGACCAGCGCGATGTGGGGCTTCGTCGCCTTCTACGCCAGCTGCGTCGTGGTGGCCTGGTGGTTCTACGCCCGCAAGGGCGCGGAGGCTCCCAGCTAGTCGGGAGTGGTGGCCCTGCCGGCCCGGGTGGATGCGGGGCCGCTGCGCGAGCGGAACCCGCACCCGCCCGGGCTCCCTGGGGGCTGCGCCCCAGACCCGGCCGTGGGCGCCGGCCGTGCCCGCCCGCGGCGCCGTTGCCGGGGGCCAGCCCCCGGACCCCCGCTCCTCAAACGCCGGAGGGGCTGGATTAGCCGATCGGAAGTCAACGCAGTGCTCGGCATGTTCCTGCAGCTCGCCGTCATGGTGGCGGCCATCGCACTCGGGTCCCGGAAGGGTGGGGTGGCCATGGGGCTCTGGGGGGCCGTCGGGGTGTTCGTGCTCGCCACGTTCTTCGGGGTGACACCCGCCGACACCTCCGGCATCGTCGACGTCATGCTGATCATCCTCGCGGTGATCATGGCCGCCGCGGCGATGGAGGCCGCCGGGGGCATCGACTTCCTCGTGGGGCTCGCCGAGAAGGCGATCCGCCGCAAGCCCAGCCGTGTCGTCTACGTGGCACCCCTCGTCTCATGGGCCTTCACCCTGGGCGCCGGCACCGCCCACGTCTTCTACCCCCTGCTCCCGGTGATCCACGACGTGGCCCGCGAAGGCGGTGTCCGCCCGGAGCGGCCCATCGCCGTCTCCTCCATCGCGGCCACCTTCGGTATCACCGCCTCGCCCGTCTCCGCCGCCATGGCGGCCATGATCGTGATGTTCGACGGGGACGGCTGGAACCTGCCCCGGATCATGGCCGTCGCCGTGCCGGCCACCCTGCTGGGCGTGCTCGTCGCGGCCACCGTGCAGTCCCGGATCGGCAAGGAGCTCGGGCAGGACGCCGAGTACCAGCGCCGGCTGGCCGCCGGCGAGATCGAGGCCCCTGCCCCCGCCGAGGCCACCGCGCCGCTGCGGCCGCGGGCGCGCTGGGCGGCGTACCTCTTCCTCGGCGGGACCGCCGCCGTCGTCCTCAGCGGTCTCTTCCCCGCGCTGCGCCCCGGGACGGCCAAGGGGCCGCTCTCGATGCCCGCCACCATCGAGATCCTGATGATGGCCGTGGCCGCGCTGATCCTCCTGCTGTGCAAGGTCGACGCCAAGCGGATACCGGGCACGGACGTGGCCAAGTCCGGGCTCGTCGCCGTCATCGGCGTCTTCGGGCTGTCGTGGCTGGGACTGTCCTTCATCGGCGCCAACGAGGCCCGGATCACCGGTGCGCTCGGCGGGGTCGCGCAGGACCACCCCTGGTTCTTCGCCATCATGCTGCTGCTCCTCTCCGCGCTGCTGTTCAGCCAGGCCACGACCACCAAGGCGCTGATGCCCCTCGGGCTCGCCCTCGGTATCCCGGCCCCCCTCCTCATCGCGATGTGGCCCGCCGTGAACGGCTACTTCCTCCTCCCCACCTACGGCACCTTCATCGCGGCGATCAACTTCGACAGGACCGGCACCACCCGGGTCGGCCGCTTCGTCGTCAACCACTCCTTCATGCTGCCCGGCCTGATCACGACGTGCGTCGCGGTATCCACAGGCTTCGCTCTGGTTCAGATTGTCTGACCGGTCAAGCCTCCAAGGCGGCCCTTTCCAGAATCTTGTGAAAGTTTTCACAAGCGCACGAAGGGCCTTTGGCCTGCTCGAAGTGCCAGGTCAGCTGGGATGCGCGACCCTTGGGGCTGGGGATGAGGGGACTTTCGGGCCCCAGCTCGGGACCAACGCGGCGCCAAATGATCGATCAAAAGGCGTGCAATGGATACAAGCAATGAGGCGACTCGGAAGGTGCGGGCGATGACTGCCACCCCTGCGGAAACCACGAAGAACGGCGAGGCCTGGGAGGGCTTCAAGGGCGGTCTGTGGCGTGACGCCATCGACGTCCGCGACTTCATCCAGCAGAACTACACGCCGTACGAGGGTGACGACACCTTCCTCGCCGGCCCCACCGAGCGCACCACCGCCGTGTGGAAGGCGATCACGGACAAGTTCCCGGAGGAGCGCGAGAAGGGCGTCTACGACGTCGCGTACGACATCCCGTCGACGATCACCGCGCACGCCCCCGGCTACATCGACCGCGACAAGGACCTGATCGTCGGCCTTCAGACGGACGCCCCGCTCAAGCGCGCGATCATGCCCTACGGCGGCTGGCGCATGGTCGCCGGCGCGCTGGAGACCTACGGCTACCCGGTCTCCGACGACCTGGAGAAGGTCTTCACGGAGTACCGCAAGACCCACAACGCCGGTGTCTTCGACGCGTACACCCCCGACATCCGCGCCGCCCGCAAGGCCGGCATCGTGACCGGTCTGCCCGACGCGTACGGCCGCGGCCGCATCATCGGCGACTACCGCCGCGTGGCCCTCTACGGTGTCGACCGCCTCATCGCCTTCAAGAAGGAGGAGAAGGAGGAGATCAACTCCCTCCCCGCGGGCAACCGTTCGCTGGAGGAGACGATCCGCCTGCGCGAGGAGCTCTCCGAGCAGATCCGCGCGCTGGCCGAGCTCAAGACGATGGCCGCCTCCTACGGGTACGACATCTCCGGCCCGGCCAGCACCGGCCGCGAGGCCATCCAGTGGCTGTACTTCGCCTACCTGGCCGCCGTGAAGGAGCAGAACGGCGCGGCGATGTCGCTCGGCCGCACCTCCACCTTCATCGACGTCTACCTCCAGCGCGACATCGAGGCCGGCCTCCTCACCGAGGAGCAGGCCCAGGAACTGGTCGACGACTTCATCATCAAGCTCCGCATCGTCCGCTTCCTGCGCACCCCTGAGTACGACGAGCTCTTCTCGGGCGACCCCACCTGGGTCACCGAGTCGATCGCCGGCATGGGTGAGGACGGCCGTCCGCTGGTCACCAAGACCTCGTTCCGCTACCTCCACACCCTCTACAACCTCGGCCCGGCCCCCGAGCCGAACATGACGGTCTTCTGGTCGCCCCAGCTGCCGCAGGGTTTCAAGGAGTTCTGCGCCCGGGTCTCCATCGACACCTCCTCGGTGCAGTACGAGTCCGACGAGCTGATGCGCCCGCGCTTCGGCGACGACACCGCCATCGCCTGCTGCGTCTCGGCCATGCCGGTCGGCAAGCAGATGCAGTTCTTCGGCGCCCGAGTGAACCTCGCCAAGACCCTGCTCTACGCGATCAACGGCGGCCGTGACGAGAAGTCCGGAGCCCAGGTCGGTCCGTCCACCGGTGCCCTCACCGCCGAGGTGCTGGACTACGACGAGGTCATGGCGAAGTTCGACGAGCAGATGGAGTGGCTCGCCGACACCTACGTCCACGCCCTGAACGTCATCCACTACATGCACGACAAGTACGCGTACGAGCGCATCGAGATGGCGCTCCACGACCGTGACGTGCGCCGCACCATGGCCTGCGGCATCGCCGGCCTCTCGGTCGCCGCCGACTCGCTGGCCGCCATCAAGTACGCCAAGGTCACCGCCCTGCGCGACGAGACCGGCCTCGCCACCGACTACGCCATCGACGGCGAGTACCCGGCGTACGGCAACAACGACGACCGCGTCGACTCGATCGCCGTCTGGCTCGTCGAGGAGTTCATGAGGAAGGTGCGCAAGCACCCCACCTACCGCGACTCCGAGCACACCCAGTCCGTGCTGACCATCACCTCGAACGTCGTCTACGGCAAGAAGACCGGCAACACGCCGGACGGACGCCGCGCCGGCGAGCCGTTCTCCCCGGGAGCCAACCCGATGAACGGCCGCGACACCCACGGCTACGTCACCTCGGCGCTGTCGGTCGCGAAGCTGCCCTACGAGGACGCCGAGGACGGCATCTCGCTGACCAACACCGTCACCCCCGACGGCCTGGGCCGCACCCCGGAGGAGCGGATCAAGAACCTGGCGGGCGTCCTCGACGGCTACATGGCGGTCGACGGCTTCCACATGAACGTGAACGTGCTCAACCGCGACACGCTCATGGACGCCATGGAGCACCCGGAGAACTACCCGCAGCTGACCATCCGCGTCAGCGGTTACGCGGTGAACTTCGTCCGCCTCACGCGCGCTCAGCAGCTGGACGTGCTGAACCGCACCTTCCACGGCTCTCTCTGACCCTCACGGGAGACCCACGAACCGCGCGGCCCGGGGCCGGCCCTCACCCGGCCCCGGGACCGCGCGTCACCAGATCAGCCCACGGAATCTGGAAGCTGGAGCACCTGCCATGACCGTCCTCTTCGGTACGAGCCTTCCCGTCGGCCACGCCAACGCGATCAGCGTGAGCGCCGGCCAGACACCCGCCGCCGCCGCGACCCAGCGGCCGAGCGAGGGCACGGTGCACTCCTGGGACCTGTCCACCGGGGTCGACGGCCCCGGAACCCGGTTCGTGACCTTCCTGTCCGGCTGCCCGCTGACCTGCCTGTACTGCCACAACCCCGACACCATGCGGATGCGCAACGGCAAGCGCACCTCGGCCGACGACGTCATCGCCGAGGCCCGCAAGTACACCAAGTTCATCTCCGCCTCCGGTGGCGGCGCCACCATCTCCGGCGGTGAGCCGCTCCTCCAGCCCGTCTTCGCCGGCGAGCTGCTGCACCGGATGAAGAACGACCTGGGGCTGCACACCGCCCTGGACACCTCCGGCTTCCTCGGGGCCCGCGCCACCGACGCGCTGCTGCGCGACGTGGACCTGGTCCTGCTGGACATCAAGTCCTGGGACCGGGAGACCTACAAGCAGGTCACCGGCCGCCCCCTGGAGCCGACCCTGGACTTCGCCCGTCGCCTCGCCGACCTCGGCAAGGAGGTGCACCTGCGGTTCGTGCTGGTGCCGGGGCTGACCGACGCCCGGGAGAACGTCGAGGGCGTCGCCGCCTTCGCCGGCACCCTGGGGAACGTCTCGCGGGTCGACGTACTGCCCTTCCACAAGCTCGGCGAGAGCAAGTGGGACGCCCTCGACA
Source organism: Streptomyces sp. NBC_00435 (assembly GCF_036014235.1). Lineage (GTDB taxonomy): Bacteria > Actinomycetota > Actinomycetes > Streptomycetales > Streptomycetaceae > Streptomyces. Next base: position 3,474,675 of record NZ_CP107924.1, on the reverse strand, counting down.
TGAAGTTCACCCTCCACGACACGCCGTCGCCGACGGCCGGGCAGGTCGCCGAGGCGAAGGCGATCTTCGCCGCGCAGGGTCTGACGGCGGTCTGACGGCGGTCCGGAGCCGCCGGAGCAGTCACCCGTACGGCGCACCCATATACCGTACATAACGGGCCGAATCAGTACGGAACACCTAGCGTAGTGCTGTGTCCGAGCCCTCAGATGTCATCGATGCCGCGCCGCCTCCACCGGCGCCCGAGACCTCACCGCCGGTCGGGCGGTCCGTCACCGCACGGGCCACCCTGGCCGGCACCGTCGTCTCGCTCCTGCTCGTCATCGCGATCGTGCTCGGCAGCCGGCTGCTGCGGGACTTCGACTCCGCCCTGCTGCCGTACGCCGTCGCCACCGTCTTCCTGGCCTTCGGCGTGGCCTACCGGTACACGGTCTGGGTCTCGGCCCCCGGTGCGCGCCGTCTCTTCAGGAAGGGCTTCGGCAGCTTCTTCTCGGCCGCCAACTTCCGCAAGGCACCCACCGCCCTGCCGAAGATGATCGCGACGTACCTCGGCTTCCAGAAGTTCCTCGGCGCCCGCTCCCGGCCCCGCTGGATCGCCCACCAGCTCATGTTCTGGGGCTGCCTGCTCGCCGCGGCGATCACCTTCCCGCTGACCTGGGGCTGGTTCACCTTCACCGGCGACAGCGCGGCGGGCCCCGGCTACGAGATGCGGATCTGGGGCATCAAGGTCCTCGGTTTCGACTCCCTGAACATCCTGGGCTGGCTGATGTTCCACGGCCTGGACATCGCCGCCGTCCTCGTCATCCCCGGAGCCTCGTACTTCCTGTGGCGCCGGATGAGGGACCGCGGGGCCATGACCGGCCAGCGCTTCGCCTACGACCTGCTGCCGCTGATCTGCCTGATCGTGATCTCCGTGACCGGGCTGCTGCTGACCTTCTCGTCGATCTTCCTGCACGGAGGCGGGTACGAGTTCCTCGCGATCCTGCACATGGTGTCGGTGGTGTTCACCCTCATCTACATCCCGTTCGGGAAGTTCTTCCACATCGTCCAGCGCCCGGCCGCCGTCGGCATGCAGCTCTTCAAGTACACGTCCCGCCAGGACGAGCAGGTCTTCCTGTGCAAGCGGTGCCAGGAGCCCATCGACACCGCCCCGTACGTGGAGAACCTGCGCGGCACGATGAAGGACCTGAAGCTCGACTTCGACGCCTGGGCCGAGTACTGCCCGCGCTGCAAGCGGGTCCTGCGCGGCAACGCCTACCTGACCCACGTCAAGAAGGGCTTCAAGTGACCGCGACGGACCCCATCAAGGCCGCGTCCCGGCCCGTTCCCGTCTCCATCGACCCGTCCATCGCCCCGCCCGGCACCCGCAATTTCCGTGACGCCGGCGGCATCCCCGCGGACAAGTGGCACGCCGACCAGAACGGCGAGACGCTCGTCCCTACCCACTGCTGCTTCTGCGGCGTGCAGTGCGGGATGTACCTGCGCGTCGACAAGGGCGGCAAGGTCTTCGGCGTCGAGCCCCGCAACCACGACATCAACCGGATGCGGCTGTGCCCCAAGGGGATCAACGCCTACCAGCAGGTCAACCACCCCGACCGGCTGACCGCGCCGCTGATGCGGCGCTCGCGGGACGAGGAGTTCAAGGAGTGCTCCTGGGACGAGGCCCTCGACTTCACCGTCTCGGAGATCCGCCGCATCCAGGAGGCCCACGGCAACGACGCCTTCGGGCTGCTCGGCGGAGCCAGCCTGTTCTCGGAGAAGACCTACCTGGTCGGCAAGTTCGCCCGCGTCGCACTGAAGACCAAGCACGTCGACTACAACGGCCGCCTGTGCATGGTCAGCGCCGCCGGGGCCAACAAGCTCGCCTTCGGCATCGACCGGGCCGGCAACCCCTTCTCCGACATCCTCCTCACCGACTGCCTGCTCATCGCCGGGTCGAACGTGGGGGAGTGCTTCCCCGTGATGACCCAGTACCTGTGGGGCGCGCGCGACCGCGGTGCCTCGCTGATCGTGATCGACCCGCGCGAGACGGCCATCGCCCGCACCGCCGACATCCACGTCGCGCTCAAGCCCGGCACCGACTCGGCCTTCTTCAACGCCGTGCTCAACGTGGTCATCGCCGAAGGGCTCACCGACGAGGCCTACATCGCCGCGAACACCACCGGCTGGGACGAGGTCAAGAAGACCGTCGCCGAGTACCCGCCCTCCCGGTCCGCCGAGATCTGCGGGATCCCGGCCTCGCAGATCGTCCAGGTCGCGCGCGTCTTCGCCGGAGCGGGCAAGGCCATGGCCTGGCACGCCCGGGGCATCGAACACCACTCCCAGGGCGTCGAGAACTGCCTGTCCGTCATCAACCTGTGCGTGGCCACCGGCCACATCGGCAAGCCCGGAGCCGGCTACGGCACCATCACCGGCCAGGGCAACGGCCAGGGCGGCCGCGAGCACGGCCAGAAGTCCGACCTCCTGCCCGGCGGCCGCTCCATCACCAACCCGGAACACCGCCAGCAGATCTGCCAGATCTGGGGCATCGAGGAGTCCGAACTCCCCGGCGCCGGCACCTCCATGATGGAGATGGTCTGGCAGATGCAGCGCAGGGAGATCCGCGGTCTCATCGGCATCTGCAACAACCCATTCGTCTCCCTCCCCAACTACGCGGTGGTCAAGGACGGCTACGACACCGCCGAGTTCCACGCCCAGTTCGACTTCTTCCTCTCCGAGACCGCGGCCAACGCGCACGTGGTCTTCCCCGTCACCACCTGGGCCGAGGACGAGGGCGTGATGGCCAACGCCGAGGCCCGCGTGGTCAAGCACAACAAGGCCCAGGAACCCCCCGCCGGGGTGCGCACCGACACCTGGGTCATCTGCGAGCTCGCCAGGCGGCTCGGCGCCGGGAAGCACTTCGACTTCCCCGGCTCCCGCGAGGTCTTCGAGGAGTTGCGCGTCGCCTCCGCCGGCACGGTCAACGACTACTACGGCATCACCTACGAGCGCCTGGACGAGACCGGCGGGATCGTCTGGCCCTGCCCGTCCACCGAGCACCCCGGTACCCCCCGGCTGTTCGAGGACGGCCGGACCTACCACGCCGACCGCAAGATCCACATGCAGGTCGTGGAATGGCATCCGCCCATGGACGCCTACACCGAGGAGTTCCCCCTCTCCCTCACCACCGGCCGCACCGTCGCGCACTTCCTCTCCGGCAACCAGACCCGCCGCCTGGGCGCCCTCGTCGAGCAGACCCCCCGCCCCTGGGTGGAGGTCCACCCCTCGCACGGCTTCCACAACGGTGACCCGGTACGGGTGGTCACCCGCCGGGGCAGCGAGGTGTTCCCGGCCCTGGTCACCGAGGCCATCCGCCCCGACACCGTCTTCATCCCCTACCACTGGCCCGTCCCGACGGCCGCGAACGCCCTGACCATCGACGCCCTGGACCCCCGCTCGAAGATCCCCGAGTACAAGGTCTGCGCCGCCCGGATCGAGGCCGCGGAGCGGGTCGACGAGGTGCCCGCGCCGCCCACCGCGCCGGGCCACGAGGCGTACCCGGAGGCCCAGGTCTCCCGTACCGACCCCCTGCCCCCCACGTCCCCGCAGGGCCGTGGCACGGCGGAGAGGAGCTGACCCGCCATGATGGGCCGCACGATCTTCATCGACCCGGGTCGCTGCATCGGCTGCCAGGCCTGCGTATCGGCCTGCCGTGAGTGCGATTCGCACCGCGGCAAATCGATGATCCACCTGGACTACACCGAACCCGGCATGTCCGTCGCCTCCCTCCCGAGCGTCTGCATGCACTGCGAGGACCCGGTCGCACCCTGCGCCGAGGTCTGTCCCGCCGACGCGATCCTGGTGACCGCCGACGGCGTGGTCCAGCAGGCCGACACCACCCGCTGCATCGGCTGCTCCAACTGCGTCAACGCCTGCCCCTTCGGCATCCCGAAGATCGACCTCCAGGCGAAGCTGCAGATGAAGTGCAACCTCTGCTACGACCGCACCGCCTACGGCCTCGCCCCCATGTGCGCGACGGTCTGCCCGACCGGTGCCCTCTTCTACGGAACCCTCGAAGAGCTCCAGGCGGAACGCCCCGGGGTCCAGGTCGCCGACTCCTTCGTCTTCGGCGACGTCGTCGTCCAGACCGGCGTTGCCATGGTCGTCCCCGCCGACAAGGTCCAGTGGCCCGTCCCCGGCGGCCTGCCCGTCGTAGAGGTGAATGGAGTGGACGTGCGATGAGCGTCACCGAACAGCCCCCTCCGCACCCAGGGCCGGGTCCGGACGACGGCGCGGCCGCCGATGCCGCGATCGCGCAGCTGCGCGACCGGATCAGCGCCGACTCCCTGACCACCCGCCGCGACTACCTGCGGATCGTCGCCACCGTCTCGGGCGGCCTGGCCATCGGAGGTGTCGGCGTCGCCGCCGGCATCCTGCACCGGCACGGCGACAGCGAGGGCCTGCCCGCGCCCAAGAAGGTCGCCGAACAGCTCGCCCCCGGCCAGTCCGTGGCCTTCCGCTTCCCCGGCGAGGAGGACCGGGCCCTGGCCGTGCGGCTGGGGGACGGCTCCCTCGTGGGCTACTCCGCCGTCTGCACCCACCTGGCCTGCGGGGTGCTGTGGCGCGAGGACCGGGGTCCCGACGGCGAGCTGTACTGCCCGTGCCACGAGGGCGTCTTCAACGCGCGCACCGGCGAGGTCACGGCCGGTCCGCCGCCCCGCCCCCTGCCGAAGGTCTTCCTGACCGAACAGGCCGACGGCAGCGTCTGGGCCGTCGCCACCGCCCGGTCGGGAGAGCAGGCCAAGGACGCGCTCTGCCGGCAGTTCGGTGATTCCCACCCGGTGGAGTCCGCCCGCCTGGGCTGTCCCGGGTCGGTCCGGGCGGCCACCCCCGAGAGGAGGTCGACGTGAGCGACACCCCGCTGCCTCCCCGTCCGGAATACCACCCGGGCAGCGCCGAGCCCAGGCTCAACCGGCCGGTGCGCGAGCGGTACCCCCAGATCCGCTCCACCAGCGGGTACGGGGACCCCCGGGTCCGGCACACGGGCCCGGGCCCGGGCGCCGGCTCCGAGCAGGAGCCGGAGCGCTCCTCGAAGCTCAACGCGCGTCTGGCCCTGGCCCTCACCGTCGTGATCGGACAGCTCTGGGCGCTCACCGTGACCGTCAACGAGTGGATGAAGGGGAACACCGGCACGGCCTGGTGGGGGGCGGGATTCCTGTTCCTGTCCTTCCTCGTCGTGATCGGACTGTGGCTCCTCGACCCGAAGGACCGATGACCATGTCGATACCCACGCCCACCCCGCCCGTGGCGCGACGCTCGCACCGAGCGGAGAGCTACAAGCCAGGGGCCACCATCGCCGACTGGCGGCCCGAGGACGATGGTTTCTGGCGGTCCACCGGCCACCGGGTCGCCCAGCGCAACCTCTGGGTCTCGATCCCCGCCCTGATGCTCGGCTTCGTGGTCTGGCAGGTCTGGTCGGTGACCGTGGTCAAGCTCAACGACGTCGGCTTCGGCTTCTCGAAGTCGCAGCTGTTCTGGCTGACAGCCATTCCCGGCGTCACCGGCGGCACCTTCCGGATCCTGTACACCTTCATCGGGCCGATGTTCGGTGAGCGGAAGTTCACCGCCTTCAGCACGATCATCCTGGTGGCGCCGATGCTGTGGCTGGGCTTCGCGCTCCAGGACTCCGGCACCCCCTATTGGGAGCTGGCGCTGATCGCGGCCGTCTGCGGTATCGGCGGCGCCAACTTCGCCTCCTCGATGGCGAACATCGGCTTCTTCTTCCCCAAGCGGGAGAAGGGCAGCGCCAACGGTCTCAACGGCGGCCTCGGCAACCTCGGCGTGAGCGTGGTCCAGCTGGTCGCCCCGCTGGTGGTCACCGCCGCCGTCCTGGGCGCCCCGGCGGGCGGACCCCAGCACGACGGGAAGAAGAACACCGACATCTGGCTGCAGAACGGCGCCTTCCTGTGGGTGCCGCTGCTGGTCATCATGGCGCTGGCCGCCTGGTTCCTGATGAACGACCTCAAGGTGGCCGCGGCCCCCTTCAGCCAGCAGAAGATCATCTTCAAACGCAAGCACAACTGGCTGATGACCTGGCTGTACGTCGGCACCTTCGGGTCCTTCATCGGCTTCGCCGCCGGCCTGCCCCTGCTGATCAAGAACAACTTCGAGGCACAGGGCTACCAGGCCACCACCTACGCCTGGATCGGCCCGTTCATCGGGGCGCTCACGCGCTGGGGCGGCGGCTGGCTCTCGGACAAGATCGGCGGGGCCAGAGTCACCATCCTGTCCTTCATCGGCATGGCGGCGTCCCTGGTCGTGGTGATCTTCGCGCTGCCGTCCGGGGGCCAGCAGGGTGACTTCTGGCCCTTCTACATCGGCTTCCTGGTGGCCTTCGCCTTCTCCGGCCTGGGCAACGGCTCGACCTTCCGGCAGATCCCGGTGATCTTCCGCGACCAGCACATGAAGGAAGCCGCGGGCAAGGGACCCGAGGCACAGGCCGCCGCGCTGAAGCAGTCGGAGATGGAGTCGGGAGCCGTCACCGGTTTCTCCTCGGCCATCGCCGCCTACGGCTTCTTCTTCATCCCCGCGATGTTCGCGGCGATGGCCGTCACCAACGCACTGTGGATCTTCATCGGCTTCTATGCCACGTGCCTGGTGGTGTGCTGGTGGTTCTACGCCCGCAAGGGTGCCGAGGCTCCCAGCTGAGCGGGGCCGGTGGCGGGGGCGGCCGTACCCTGGAGGCATGAGCGACGCCCCCGCCACCGACCCGCAGCATCCCCGGGACCCAGAGCCCGTGAAGCCGACCCCGACCCCGACTCCGGCTCCGAAGCCGAAGCCGCGGCTGGTCTTCGACGACCCCCTGGACCAGCAGTCCTCGGACGACACGGACCGGGGCTGGGGCGAACGGCCCCCCGCCGGCGGAAGCGCGGCGGACCTGGCACGCTTCCTCGACGAGAAGCCGCCGCACCACGTCTGAGCCGCCGGAACGGTCAGTAGCCGCCGCGCGACCCCGGCGCCATGCCGCCCCCGCCGTTCGCGCCCCGCTGGGCGACCAGGGCGTCCCGGATCTCCTTGAGGACCTCCAGCTCGGTGATCTCCATGGTCTCCTGTACGCCTTCCTTGGCCTTGCGGCGCGCCTCCTGCCGGGCGAGGTACTTCGACATCGGCAGCACCATGAGGAAGTACACGACCGCGGCGGTGATCAGGAAGGTCAGCGCGGAGTTGAGCACCGAGCCCCAAAGGAGCTCCACGCCCGTCGCCTTGCCGTCCGGGCCGACCCCGCAGGGATCCTTGATGCAACTCCTGTAGGCGTCCAGACTCTGCGTGCCGACGAGGCCGATCACCGGGCTGATCAGGCCCTTCACGACCGAGTTCACGATGTTCGTGAACGCGGCGCCGATGACCACGGCCACCGCCAGGTCGACCACGTTGCCGCGCATCAGGAAGGCCTTGAAGCCTGCCAGCACGCTCACCTTCTTCTTCTCGCTCACCACTGAGCCCTTCTTCGTATCTGCCGAACATGGAGCCAACGGTTCCGAAAGCTACGGCAGTTTGGGCCCGGCGTGTCCAATCTACTCCCACCCCTAGGTGACTTGACTGCGCGCTTGTGCGATTCAACACAGCGTCACTGCCAGTTGGGATACGGTGCCAGCCCCCACGAGAGTCCGCGCGGTTTCCCGGGGCACGGACAGGACCACCAGTGCCCCGTCGTCCCCAACGCCCTTCTCAGGATTGGGTACTTCGGCGACCCGGGCCCCCGCCGCCACCACCCGCGGTGGCCCGCCGCGCTCAGCCGCGACCACGTCCACACGGTCGCCGGGCCGCAGCAGACGCACCGTCGCCGCGTCCGCGATGCGCACCGGCGCCGAGACCATCCGTACCGCCGCCGGGGGCGGCTTCGGCTCGGGCGGCGCGGAACCCCGCGAGGCCTCGGCCTCGGCGCCGCCCACCATCAGAGCGGCCGCCACCACGGCCAGCCCGGCCGCGGCGCTGCGCCGCCGACGCCGCACGGCCCTGCGCAGCCGGTCTCCGGCCCGCCCCACGCGAAGCGGGGGGAAGGAGGGAACGGGGCGCGCGGGGGTGTGGACGTGGGACGGCGGCGAGGACGGTGATAGTGGCGGTGATAGGGGCGGGGAGAGGGACGGAGAAGCAGAAGGAGAAGGAGAAGGGGAAGGGACGCGGGGCTTCGCGGTCATGACGGCACCACCTGACGGAGTGAGATCCGGTGCCCGGACCCGACGCCCGGACACCCCTCACGATCCACCGCCCCGCCGGATCCCGCCGGACCCTGTGGACGATCCCCAGCCTGTGGACAGTCCCGTCACCCGTGGGAGTCGGACACCGACCGTGATCCGCCGCAGCGCGGCCACACGCCCGCCAAGTCGGGGCTCAGCGCCTGGCGGGGACCTCGCAGGACTCCTTGAAACCCTGGCTGGTCAGCCCGAAGGCGCTGTTGACGCGCGAGCGCAGGTTCTCCAGCGCGACCATGGCGGTGAGTTCGACGAAGCCTGCCTCCCCGAGCCGGGCGATCAGCCCGGCGGCGAGTTCGTCCGTGACGGTCGGCGCGGTCTCGGTCATGGCCTCGGCGTACTCCATGACGAGCAGCTCCAGCTCGGTGAACGCCTCCGGCGTATCGCGCCACACCGGCACCTTCCCGGCCTTCTCGGCGTCCAGCCCTTTCTCCTGGCCCTCCCAGTAGCCGAAGTCCATGCACCACGAACAGTTGATGCGGGCGGCGGCGGCCATGACGGCGAGCTGCTTCAGACCCGCGTCGAGGGCGCTCCACTTCGCCACCCGCTGTTCGAGGCGGACGTAGGTGAACAGCACGCGCGCGTTGTGCCCGTACGCCAGGCCCGGTTCGAGGACCTTGCCGTAGGTGCGGTGCGAGTACCAGGCGCCGAAGCGGTTGAGAAGGGTGCGGGGCGGGGTGAGCGAGATGCGGGCCATGGCCGGTGCCTCCCGGGCTGGGGCCGGGCGCTCGTCGCCCGGGCTTCACCAGCTGAGACCGGACAGCCCGGGGAAATGTGACACCGCCCCGGCGCCGCCCCGCGGGCCGCCCCGGCGCCGTCCCGCGCGCCTCCTCCGCCACCCACCCCCGCACCGCCCCTACGGCAGCTCGATGCCCAGGTCCCAGCCGTCGTGGGCATGGGTGCAGAGGCAGGCGCGGGATTCGGTCGGGGGCAGGGCCGCCACGGCGTCGAAGAGGACCTCGCGCAGGCGTCCGACGTTCTCGCCGAAGACCTTCAGCACCTCCGTGTGGGACACGCCCTCACCGGTCTCGGCGCCCGCGTCCAGGTCCGTGACCAGCGCCATCGAGGTGTAGCAGAGCCCCAGCTCGCGCGCGAGGACCGCCTCGGGGTGGCCCGTCATGCCGACCACCGACCAGCCGGCCGCCGCGTGCCACCGCGACTCGGCGCGCGTGGAGAAGCGCGGGCCCTCGATGACGACCATGGTGCCGCCGTCCACGGGCTCCCAGTCCCGGCCGCGCGCGGCGGCCAGGGCGACCGACCGGCCCACCGGGCAGTACGGATCGGCGAAGGTGGTGTGCACGACGTTCGGGACCGAGCCGTCCGGGAGGGGCTCGCCGTCGAAGAAGGTCTGGGCGCGGGACTTCGTACGGTCGACCAGCTGGTCGGGGACGAGCAGCGTGCCCGGGCCGTACTCGGGGCGCAGGCCGCCGACCGCGCACGGGCCCAGCACCTGGCGGACGCCGACCGAGCGCAGCGCCCACAGATTGGCCCGGTAGTTGATCCTGTGCGGGGGCACGGTGTGGCTGCGGCCGTGCCGGGGCAGGAACGCCACCGTCCGGCCCGCGAGCTCGCCCAGGTAGAGGGAGTCGCTGGGGGGCCCGTAGGGAGTCTCGACCTGGATCTCGGAGACGTCCTCCAGGAAGGAGTAGAAGCCCGATCCGCCGATGACACCGATCTCTGCATTCGCCATGCGTCCCACCCTAACGGGGCATGCCGAAGGCCCCGCTGTCCGTGAGGACGGGCAGGGCCCCGGGTGGATCGGATGCGGCTTTGGAGCGGGTCAGGCGGCCGAGGAGCTCGACGACGACGAGGAGGTCGAGGTCGAGGACGACGACGAAGCCGACGACGACGCGGCCGGGGTGGCGGCGGGCGTCGACGCGGGCTTCGAGGCAGGGGTGCTGCTCGACGAAGCGCCGCGGCTGTCGTTCCGGTAGAAACCGGATCCCTTGAAGACGATGCCGACCGCGGAGAACACCTTCTTCAGGCGTCCGTCACAGCTCGGGCACACGGTCAGCGCGTCATCGGTGAACTTCTGCACGGCCTCAAGGCCCTCACCGCACTCGGTGCACTGGTACTGGTAGGTCGGCACGAATTTCCTCCTGGCACTCTCACTCAATGAGTGCTAACGACGCTCCATGGTGACGTATTCCGGCGGATCAGTCCACCGTCACCGGCACGCGGTGACCGAGACCACGCTCGTTCACACCCCCGGCGGGTGCCGCGGACGTGGCCGGAGCGGCCGGCCTGGACGAGCTGACGATCCGGCTCGGGGCCTTCGGAGCCAGCTTCGCACGCAGCGCCAGCAGGATGGTCAGCGCGAGCGCGGTGGCCACCAGCGGCACGAGGAAGCCGTACGAGGACCCGTGGGAGTCCGTCAGGCGGCCGGCCAGGGTCACGGCGCCGGCCTGCCCGAAGGCGACCGCTCCGGTGAGCCAGGTGAAGGCCTCGGTGCGCGAGGCGGCCGGGACCAGCTGCTCGATCATGGTGTAGCCGGTGATCAGCGCCGGGGCGATGCACAGACCGACGACCAGGCCGAGCGCGCCGAGCAGGATCATCGAGTCCGCGGCCCACAGGACCGAGGCGGCCGCGGTGAGACCGATGTAGCCGAGGAGCAGGCGGCGGCGCGGGCCGATCTTCCAAGCGATGGCACCGCAGGCGATGCCGGCGATCATGTTGCCCGCGGCGAAGACGCCGTAGAGCAGACCGTTGGCGCCGGGGTTGCCGATCTCCTCGGAGAAGGCGGCCAGCGAGACCTGCATGCCGCCGAAGACGGCGCCGATGCCGATGAAGGCGACGATCAGGACGCGCAGGCCGTGGAACGACAGGGCCGGAGCGTGCTTCTCACCGTGCGCCGGGCGGGCGACGAGCCCCGGCTGCGTGGCGCGCTGCGCGGCGAAGAGCAGGCCGCCGATCAGGGTCAGCGCGGCTTCGGTGACCAGACCGGCCGCCGGGTTGATGCCGGTGCACAGCGCGGTGGCGAGCACCGGGCCGACGACGAAGGTGAACTCGTCGGTGACGGACTCGAACGCGGCGGCCGTGGGCAGCAGCGGGGAGCCCTCGAGCTTGGCCGCCCAGCGGGACCGGACCATGGGTCCGACCTGCGGGACGGATGCACCGGCGGGGACGGCCGCCAGTGCGAGCGCCCAGACGGGCGCGCCCAGCAGCGCGAACGCCACCAGGGAGCTGACGGCGGTGGCGTGCGTGAGGGCCACCGGGACCAGCACGGCGCTCTGGCCGTGGCGGTCGATGAGCTTGCCCATGACCGGGGCGAACACGGCCATGGAGACACCGGTGAAGGCGGCGACGATGCCGGCGCTGCCGTAGGAACCGGTGGTGTGCTGGACGAGCAGCAGGATGCTGATGGTCAGCATGCCGAAGGGGAGTCGCGCGGCGAATCCCGGGAGAACGAAGCCGAGGGCGCCGGGCGTGCGCAGGAGCTGCCCGTAGCCGGGGCGAGTGGACTTGTCGGTCGTGACCGCGGATGTCACGGCCTTGCCTTTCCACTGCCTGGTAGAACTCCCCGTCTGCGGACGATGCGCCGCCTTGTGAGCAGTCGCACCCGTACATGTGGGAGCCCCGAGAGCTGTCCTCTTGCGCAAAACCGAGTGATACCTGGGCACCCACTGCGGGAGGGAGCCACGGCCGCTTTGCGGTCGCGCCAGCTCTGCGTCAGGCAGAGTTGGTTCGATGTGTTGTTCCTTTATCGTACAGGCAGATCGCCCGATACACCCTGTGAATTGGGCTACAGGGCGCGTCTTCACCTGCGATTAACTGGAACTTCGCATTCAGGTACCACCCAAACCCGGGTGAATACGGGCATAGGGCCTCGAAAATGTTGAATTAGAGCGCCGCTCTAACCTCGCCCGGCCAGTCGCTCTAACCCTTCGGCTCCGCGCCGCCCGTGCCGAGCCACCCCGCCAGCTTGCCGCCCCGGGCCACCGCCCGCAGCCGCGCCTCGGCGGCGTCGCGCACCGGGTCCGTGGCCACCACCAGCAGCTCGTCCCCGCGCCGCAGCACGGTCGACGGCGCCGGTACGAAGCTCTTCGCGTCCCGCACGACCAGCGTGACGGACGCCCCCGGCGGCAGCCGCAGCTCGCTCACCTCGACGCCGTGCATCCGCGAGGCGGGCGGGATCGCGAAGGACAGCAGGTGTCCGCGCAGCTTCTCCAGCGGCGCCGACTCGATCCCCAGGTCGGCCGCGGCCTCGTCGTTGTCGCGGAGCTTGAGCTTGCGCGCGAGCCAGGGCAGGGTCGGGCCCTGCACCAGGGTGTAGACGACGACCAGGACGAAGACGATGTTGAAGACCCGCTCGCTGCCCTCGATCCCGGACACCATCGGAATGGTCGCCAGGATGATGGGCACGGCGCCGCGCAGGCCGGCCCAGGACATGAGGGCCTGCTCCTGCCAGGGCAGCCGGAACGGCAGCAGTGAGACGAAGACCTCCAGCGGCCGCGCCACCATCGTCAGCACCAGCCCGATGATGACGGCCGGCCAGAAGTCGTGCACCAGCTCGTGCGGGGTCACCAGCAGGCCGAGCAGGACGAACATGCCGATCTGGGCGATCCAGCCGAGCCCGTCCGCGAATCCCCGGGTGGCGGGCCAGTGGGGGAGCTTGGCGTTACCGAGCACCATCGCCGCCAGGTACACGGCCAGGAAGCCGGAGCCGTGCGCCATCGCGCCGGCCGCGTACGCGGTGATGGCGATGGCCATCACGGCGATCGGGTAGAGGCCCGAGGCGGGCAGGGCCACGTGCCGCAGCCCGTACGAGCCCAGGAAGCCCACCGCCAGTCCGATGGCGGCGCCGATCGTCAGCTCCAGGGCGATCTTGCCTATGAGGACGTACCACTCGTCGACCGGCCCCACCGTCGCGAAGGCCACCACCAGGATGACCACGGGTGCGTCGTTGAAGCCGGACTCGGCCTCCAGTACGCCCGTCACCCGGGAAGGGAGCGGGACCTTGCGCAGCACGGAGAACACGGCCGCCGCGTCGGTCGAGGAGACGACCGCGCCGATCAGCAGGGCCTGGCGCCATTCGAGGCCGACCAGGTAGTGCGCTCCGGCGGCGGTCACGCCCACGCTGACGGCGACGCCGACCAGCGACAGCACGATCGCGGCCGGCAGGGCCGGCCTGATCTCTTTCCACTTGGTGCCCAGACCGCCCTCGGCGAGGATCACCACGAGCGCGGCGTAGCCGATGACCTGCGTCAGCTCGGCGTTGTCGAAGACGACGTTGCCGATGCCGTCCTGGCCTATCGCGATGCCTATGCCGAGGTAGATGAGCAGGCTGGGGAGGCCGCTGCGTGAAGAGACGCGCACCGCCGCCACGGCGACGAGCAGCACGAGCGAGCAGACCAGCAGGAGCTCATTGAGCGTGTGGACAGTCAGCGGGCGGCCCTTTCCTCGACGTGCCTGGCAATGACGGAACGACCCTCGTCGGACTGACGGATCGTTCCGGCAGCGGGCACGGACGGCAAGTACTTCGTTACCTTACCTAATCTTTGACGCGCCCTTTACTCGATAGCCACATTGTGAAACGCCTGCGGGGCTCTGTCCTCATGACCTGCTCGTCACGAGCTCGACCCCTGGCGGATCAACGAACCCGGTCCTGCGCCTATGGTTGCTCCCAGCACTCCCAGGACCACCCTGCCCCTCTAAGGACAGCGATGCCCGCCAACGAAACCGCCCCTTCCGTCAAGAAGAAGGGACGACGCGCCCGTCTGATCGTGCTCGTCCTGGTGCTGGCGCTCTTCGCTGGCCTCGGGTACGGGGCGTACTGGAGCCTGGACAGCGTGCGGGGATCCTTCCCGCAGACCACGGGCTCCCTGAAGGTCCCCGGCCTCTCGGCGCCCGTGGACGTCAAGCGCGATGCCAACGGCATCCCCCAGCTGTACGCCGACACCGACGAGGACCTCTTCCGCGCTCAGGGCTTCGTGCACGCGCAGGATCGGTTCTGGGAGATGGACGTACGCCGCCACATGACCTCCGGGCGGCTCTCCGAGATGTTCGGGGCCGGCCAGGTCGAGACCGACGCGTTCCTGCGCACGCTCGGCTGGCGCCAGGTCGCCCAGCAGGAGTACGACACCAAGCTGTCGCCGGACACGAAGAAGTACCTGCAGGCCTACGCCGACGGGGTCAACGCGTACCTGAAGGGGAAGTCCGGCAAGGACCTCTCCGTCGAGCACGCCGCCCTCAAGCTCAGCGACGACTACCGGCCCGAGCAGTGGACCCCGGTCGACTCGGTGGCCTGGCTCAAGGCGATGGCCTGGGACCTGCGCGGCAACATGCAGGACGAGATCGACCGCGCGCTGATGACGGGCAAGCTCTCCCAGACGCAGATCGACGACCTCTACCCGCCGTACCCCTTCGACCGGAACAGGCCGATCGTCGACGGCGGCTCCGTCAAGGGCGGCAAGTACAACCCCGCCGCCGGTCCCGGCTCCGGCAGCAGCGTGGGATCCGGCGGCCAGGGCGGCACCACCGGCTCCCAGGCCTCCGCGCGGACCGGCGGCGCGGCCGATGCGCAGACCGGGCTGGCGGGCAACGCCACCGCCCAGGGCGCGACCGTGGGCCTGCGCACGCACCTCAGCGCGCTCGCGAACACCCTCGACCAGATTCCCGCGATCCTCGGTCCCGCCGGCAGCGGCATCGGCTCGAACTCCTGGGTCGTCTCGGGCCAGTACACGACCACCGGCAAGCCGCTGCTCGCGAACGACCCGCACCTCTCCCCGCAGCTGCCCTCGGTCTGGTATCAGATGGGCCTGCACTGCCGGGCGGCCTCGGCCGCCTGCCAGTACGACGTGGCCGGCTTCACCTTCTCCGGCATGCCGGGCGTGGTCATCGGCCACAACGCCGACATCGCCTGGGGCATGACCAACCTCGGCGCCGACGTCACCGACCTCTACCTGGAGCAGGTCAAGCCCGAGGGCTACGTCTACGACGGCAAAACGGTCCCCTTCACCACCCGCGAAGAGGTCATCAAGATCGTCGGCGGCGGTGAGAAGAAGATCACGGTCCGGAGCACCAACAACGGCCCGCTGATCTCCGACCGCAGCGACGAGATCACCACCGTCGGAACCCGCGCCCCCGTCGCCAGCTCCGCGCCCGACCGCGGCAACGGCTACGGAGTCGCCCTGCGCTGGACCGCTCTGGACCCCGGCAAGTCGATGGACGCCGTCTTCAAGCTCGACCGGGCCAAGAACTTCAGCGAGTTCCGCGCCGCGGCCCGCGACTTCGAGGTCCCCTCGCAGAACCTGATCTACGCCGACAACAAGGGCCCGAACGGCAACATCGGCTACCAGGCCCCGGGCCGCATCCCGATCCGCACCACCGGCGACGGCCGCATGCCGGCCCCCGGCTGGGACTCGAAGTACGCCTGGAAGGGCGGCAAGGACGGCACCGCGGGATACGTCCCGCAGGACGAGATGCCGTACGAGCTCAACCCGTCCCGCGGCTTCATCGTGACCGCGAACCAGGCCGTGACCGAGAGCGGCACCGGCAAGTACCCGTACCTGCTGACCACCGACTGGGGCTACGGCGCCCGCAGCCAGCGGATCAACGACCTCATCGAGGCGAAGATCAAGGACAGCGGGAAGATCTCCACCGACGACATGCGCACCATGCAGATGGACAACAGCAGCGAGATCGCCGCGCTGCTGACCCCCATGCTGGCCAAGATCGAGGTCTCGGACCCGGACGTCCGCTCCGCGCAGAAGCTGCTGGAGGGCTGGAACTACACCCAGGAGCCCGACTCGGCCGCCGCCGCCTACTTCAACGCGGTCTGGCGCAACATCCTCAAGCTGGCCTTCGGCGACAAGATGCCCAAGGAGCTGCGCGTCGAGGGCAGCTGCATGAACGTCCCCGAGCAGACGACCGGACCGGCCGACGACCTCGCCAAGATGGTCCGCGAGTGCGGTACGCGCGCCTCCGACTCGGCGCAGCCGGACGGCGGCGACCGCTGGTTCGAGGTGGTCCGCCGCCTGGTCAAGGACGAGAGGTCCGCATGGTGGCAGGCGCCCGCCGCCCGCCGCGGGGAGGCGGCCACCACCACCCGCGACCAGCTCTTCGCGCGGGCCATGAAGGACGCGCGCTGGGAGCTGACCGCCAAGCTCGGCAAGGACCAGTCGACCTGGAGCTGGGGCCGGCTGCACCAGCTGATGCTGAAGAACCAGACGATCGGCACCGAGGGCCCGGGCTACCTGCAGTGGCTCCTCAACCGGGGCCCGTGGAACCTGGGCGGCGGCGAGGCCACCGTCAACGCGACCGGGTGGAACGCCTCCAGCGGGTACGGGGTCACCTGGGTGCCGTCGATGCGGATGGTCGTCAACCTCAACGACCTCGACAAGTCCCGCTGGATCAACCTGACGGGCGCCTCGGGGCACGCGTACCACGACCACTACACGGACCAGACGACGATGTGGGCCAAGGGTGAACTGTTGGACTGGCCCTTCGGCAAGGACGCCGTGGACAAGGCCACGGTCGACACCCTGACCCTCAAGCCGGACGGTTCATGAGCACGGACGGTTCATGAGCACGGACGGTTCATGAACTGAAGCGCACCACCCCCGACGGGGTGGCCACCGCCCGCACGGGGTGGTCGTGCGGCTCCTCCGGGACCCGCGCGACCACCTCGTCGTCGTAGAGGAGCACGACCAGCGCGGGATGCGCCCCGGCACGCTCCAGCCGCTCCAGCACCCGGTCGTACGAGCCGCCGCCCCGGCCGAGCCGCATCCCGCGCCGGTCCACCGCGAGTCCGGGCAGCAGTACGGCGTCGGCGCCGCTCACCGCGTCCGGGCCGAGGCGCGGACCGGCAGGCTCCAGGAGCCGCATCTTCCCCGGGTGAGCCACCCCGGCCAGGCTGCCCGGGCCCTCGTACGCCGCCCAGTCGAGGTCGTTGTCGGGCAGCAGGACGGGCAGCAGCACGTCCTTTCCGGCGGCCCGCAGCGCGTCGAGCAGTTCCCGGGTGCCGGGCTCGGAGCCGATGGAGACGTAGGCCGCGACCGTCCGCGCCCCGGCCAGCTCGGGCAGTGCGAGAGCGGAGCGGGACAGTGCGCGGGCCGCCGTACGCAGGGCGTCGTCGGACAAGGCGCGGCGGGCGGCGAGAAGTTCTCGGCGCAGGGCCGTTTTGGCCCGTGAGGGCTGGTTCTCTGCCACGGCTGGCTGATATCCCTTCCTATCGGTGCAAACAGGCACATGTTCATATCGAACTCACGTGGTCCGGTCCACGAGCGACTATCGTTCGGCCCATGACTCAGTTGCACCCCGTGATCAAGAAGGCCGTTATTCCGGCCGCGGGCCTCGGCACTCGGTTCCTCCCCGCGACCAAGGCGACACCCAAGGAAATGCTCCCGGTGGTGGACAAGCCGGCCATCCAATACGTCGTCGAGGAAGCCGTATCGGCCGGTCTCGACGACATTCTCATGATCACGGGCCGTAACAAGCGCGCCCTCGAAGACCATTTCGACCGCAACTACGAGCTGGAGTCCGCGCTCATCGCCAAGGGCGACGACGACCGGCTCAAGAAGGTCCAGGAATCCAGCGACCTGGCCGCCATGCACTACGTCCGCCAGGGCGACCCCCGGGGCCTGGGCCATGCCGTCCTGTGCGCCGAGCCGCACGTCGGCGACGAGCCCTTCGCCGTCCTCCTCGGTGACGACCTCATCGACCCCCGCGACCCGCTGCTGAGCCGGATGACGGAGATCCAGCAGAGCAGCGGCGGCACCGTCGTCGCGCTGATGGAGGTCGACCCGGCCCAGGTGCACCTCTACGGCTGCGCCGCGGTCGAGGCCACCGACGACCCCGACGTGGTCCGCATCACCGGCCTCGTCGAGAAGCCGGACACCGCTGACGCCCCCAGCAATTTCGCGGTCATCGGACGGTACGTCCTCAGCCCCGCGATCTTCGGCATACTGCGGGAGACCGAGCCGGGCCGCGGTGGAGAGATCCAGCTGACCGACGCCCTGCAGAAGCTGGCCGCCGACGAGACCCTCGGCGGCCCGGTGCACGGCGTGGTCTTCCGAGGCCGCCGCTACGACACCGGGGACCGCGGGGACTACCTGCGGGCCATCGTCCGACTCGCCTGCGAGCGTGAGGACCTGGGCCCGGAGTTCCGCACCTGGCTTCACCGTTACGTCACGGAGGAGATGTAGCACCTTGAGCAAGCCCGACGCACCGCAGGACACTGACCGGCAGCGCCTCTGGTCGGTGGACGAGCACCTGGCGGACGTCCTCGCCACGGTCCGGCCGCTGGAGCCCATCGAGCTCCAACTGCTGGACGCCCAGGGCTGTGTCCTGGTCGAGGACGTCACCGTGCCCGTCGCCCTCCCGCCCTTCGACAACAGCTCGATGGACGGCTACGCCGTCCGGACCGCCGACGTCCAGGGCGCGAGCGAGGAGTTCCCCGCGGTGCTGAAGGTCATCGGGGACGTGGCGGCCGGCAGCGGTGAGCTGCCGACCGTCGGCCCCGGCCAGGCCGCCCGCATCATGACCGGCGCCCCGCTGCCCCCCGGCGCGGAAGCCGTCGTACCGGTCGAGTGGACCGACGGCGGCACCGGAGGCGGCGCCGCCTCCGGCATGACCCCCGCCAGCGAGTCGCCCGAGGGCGCCGCCGGCGAGGTACGGGTCCACCGCGCGGCCGAGGCACGTGCGCACGTGCGCTCGCGCGGCAGCGACGTACAGGCCGGGGACCTCGCGCTCGCCGCGGGCACGGTCCTCGGCCCGCCGCAGATCGCGCTGTTGGCCGCCATCGGGCGGGGCACCGTACGGGTGCGGCCGCGCCCGCGCGTCGTCGTCATGTCCACCGGCAGCGAACTGGTCCAGCCGGGCGAGGCGCTGACGGCCGGCACCATCTACGACTCCAACAGCTTCGCGCTGGCCGCCGCCGCGCGGGACGCCGGAGCCATCGCCTACCGGGTCGGAGCCGTCGCCGACGACGCCGACACCCTGCGCTCCACCATCGAGGACCAGCTCATCCGGGCCGACCTGCTGGTCACCACGGGCGGGGTCAGCGTCGGCGCGTACGACGTGGTGAAGGAAGCGCTCACGGACCTGTCCACCGGGGACGAGGGCGTGGACGGCGCGGGCATCGACTTCCGCAAGCTCGCCATGCAGCCCGGCAAGCCCCAGGGCTTCGGCACCATCGGCCCCGACCACACCCCCCTGCTGGCCCTGCCCGGCAACCCGGTGTCCTCCTACGTCTCCTTCGAGCTGTTCGTGCGCCCCGCGATCCGCGCCCTCATGGGCCTGCCGGTCTCCGAGGTCAGCCGGCCGAGCGTGCGCGCGGTGCTCGAGGCCGACAAGGCGCTCGGCTCCCCGGCGGGCCGCCGCCAGTTCCTGCGCGGCAAGTACGACGCCCGGACCGGCACGGTCAGCCCGGTCGGCGGATCGGGCTCGCACCTGATCGCCGCGCTGGCGCACGCCGACTCGCTGATGGTCGTACCGGAGGACGTCACCTCGGTGGAACCCGGGGCCGAGCTCGAAGTGATCCTGCTCGGCTGAGGCAGCGCGGATGCGGGTAGCGTGTTGCACCACACAGGCCCTTGCGGGGCCCGGACGGGAGCGGCACGCAGATATGAGTACGCAGAGCAGCGCCGGCGGCGCCGCGGGCACCAGGCTGACGCACATCGACGAGGCCGGGGCGGCCCGGATGGTCGACGTCTCGGAGAAGGACGTCACGACGCGGACGGCGCGGGCCAGCGGGCGCGTGCTCGTCTCCCCCCGGGTGATCGAACTGCTGCGGGGCGAGGGCGTGCCCAAGGGCGACGCCCTCGCCACCGCGCGGATCGCCGGGATCATGGGCGCGAAGAAGACGCCCGACCTGATTCCGCTGTGCCACCCGCTGGCCGTCTCCGGGGTGAAGGTCGACCTGAAGGTCGTGGACGACGCGGTCGAGATCCTCGCCACCGTCCGGACCACCGACCGCACGGGCGTCGAGATGGAAGCCCTGACCGCCGTCGCGGTCGCCGGGCTCACCGTCATCGACATGGTGAAGGCCGTGGACAAGGGCGCGGTCATCACCGACGTGCGGGTCGAGGAGAAGACGGGCGGCAAGTCCGGCGACTGGGCGCGTTCGTGAACGCCCCGCGCGGCGGCGAGGTCCACAGCCACAGCCACAGCCACGGGCCGCAGCCGGTTCCGGCGACGTCCGAGGCCACGAACGAGGTCCCGTCCGGGACGCCGTCAGGGGCCGCGACGCTGCGCGCGCTCGTGGTCACGGCCTCGAACCGGGCATCGCAGGGCGTGTACGCCGACAAGGGCGGACCCGTGCTCGCCGAGGGGCTGCGCGCGCTCGGCTTCGCGGTGGACGGCCCGCGGGTGGTCCCCGACGGGGATCCCGTGGAGGCGGCCCTGCGCGAGGGCGTGGCCGCCGCGTACGACGTCATCCTGACCACCGGCGGCACCGGGATCTCGCCGACCGACCGGACCCCGGACGCCACCGCCCGTGTGCTGGACTACGAGATCCCGGGCATCCCGCAGGCCATCCGCGCCGAGTCCCTGGACAAGGTGCCGACCGCGGCGCTGTCGCGGGGGCTGGCGGGTGTGGCCGGCCACACCCTGATCGTGAACCTGCCGGGCTCGACGGGCGGGGTCCGCGACGGGATCGCCGTCCTGTCCCGGGTGCTGCTCCACGCGGTCGACCAGATCCGCGGCGGCGACCACCCCCGGCCCGCGGACAGACCCGGGAGCGCGAGCTGAACGGCCCCTCATGGCCGGTGGTGCTGACCGACGGGGACGTCACGCTCCGGCCGATAAAGCTGCGGGACCAGGCCGCCTGGCGCGAGGTCAACCGCCGTAACCGCGACTGGCTCCGGCCGTGGGAGGCGACCATTCCGCCGCCCGCGCCCTGGGGGCCGGTGATCCAGCGGCCGACGTACCGCCAGATGGTCCGCCATCTGCGGGCCGAGGCGAACGCGGGCCGGATGCTGCCGTTCGTCATCGAGTACCAGGGCCGCCTGGTGGGCCAGCTGACGGTCGCCGGGATCACCTGGGGCTCCATGTGCGCCGGCCACGTCGGCTACTGGGTGGACCGCGAGGTGGCGGGCCGGGGCGTGATGCCGACGGCGGTCGCGCTGGCGGTGGACCACTGCTTCACGAAGGTCGGGCTGCACCGGATCGAGGTGTGCATCCGGCCGGAGAACGGACCGAGCCGGCGGGTCGTGGAGAAACTGGGATTCCGCGAGGAAGGGGTGCGCCCCCGCTATCTGCACATCGACGGCGCGTGGCGTGATCATCTCGTGTACGCGCTGACGGTGGAGGAGGTGCGGGAAGGGCTGCTGCGCCGCTGGCACCGGGAGCGTCATCCGCACGGTCCCGCGTCGCAGACTTAATGAGAATCGGATATTCGTTCGAATTCTTTCGCTCAATGACCGATTCGCCCATAACCTGATCCGAAGAATCACAAAAAAAGTCCGTGATATCAGCGAGATCGTGCGACACGCCGTCCCAATTGGCGGATCCGCCCGGCCGCGCCCCTCTACGGTGTGGGGTGTGAGCAGCAGCGGCCTCATCTACGCAGTCATTGTCGGGGCCTGGGCCGCCTACTTGGTGCCCATGTGGCTCCGGAGGCAGGACGAGCTGAACGAAGCCCGTCCGACGGAACGCTTCTCCACTGCCATCCGGCTGCTTTCCGGCCGGGCGGGAATGGAGCGCCGTTACGCCAAGGGGCTGCGTGAGCGCGGTGACGAGGAGGCGTGGTCCCAGCCCCCCACGGACCCGGATGCCGCGACGGAAACGGTGAATTCCGTGGACGCCGACGCCCGGGCCGTCGTCGTGCCCCCGCCGACCCGGGCGGAGCCGAGATCGGCCGCCTCCGAGCGGGCCGACCGCGCCGAGCGGGCCCGCCGCGAACAGCGCCTGGTCGTCCTGGCCCGCCGTCGGCGCACCACCGCGCTGCTCTTCCTGATCTTCACCCTCGGTGCGGTCGTCGCCGCCGTGGGCGGACTCCAGTACCTGTGGGCCCCGGCGGTCCCCGCCCTGCTGCTGAGCACGTACATCGTGCACCTGCGGGTCCAGGAGCGACGCCGCTACGAGTTCACGATGGACCGGCGGCGCGCCGAGGCCGCCGCCCGGCGCCTCCGGGAGAACCGGCCCCGGCGCCGTTCCTCGGAGGACGCCGCCGCGGCCGGTTCCGACCCGGACCCCGCGCCACCCGTCTCCCCGCAGGAGGCCGGCCGGCGCGCCCTGGTCGAGCAGACCGACCACGCCGAGTGGGTGGACCAGCAGCGCGAACGCGAACGCGGCCCCGCCCGCGGTGACAGCTGGGAGCCCGTCCCGGTCCCGCTGCCGACGTACGTGACGGCCCCGGTCGCCCCGCGCGCCACCGGTCCGGCCACCCCGGACCCCTGGAGCGCCACCCGCTCGAGCACGGCCGAGCCGACGGAACCCCGCCTGCGCGCCCAGCCGGCACCCCCGTCGCCCCGCGGCCGCGCACGCGACGCGGCCCGTACGCCCCTGTTCGACCAGTACGAGGGCGACGAGCGCCCGCGCGCCGCGAACGAGTGATCGATGACCTGCGCGGACGCTCCCGATATCGGTTTTGGAGCAGCCGCGCGGGGATGCTAATGTTTCACACGTCGCAAGGGCCTGTGGCGCAGTCTGGTAGCGCACCTCGTTCGCATCGAGGGGGTCTGGGGTTCAAATCCCCACAGGTCCACAAACGACAGTTCACGGGTTGCTCCCGGGAACGTCATGAGATCCCGTCAGGTCGAAAGACCTGGCGGGATTTCGGCGTTCGTGGGGTGTGCTCGAGGTGCTGGAACCGGCGCCGGAAACTGCCGCGCTTCCCGGGGGGTTCCGGGGCGGCGCGGCAGTGGTGTGTGCGGCTCAGGCGCCCGGGTTCAGCGGCTTGGTCATGCAGCGGCTGGAGTCGTGGAAGCGGTAGTGGCCGAACTTGGTGGCCGCCATGGTGTAACCCTCCGAAAGGTAGAGGGCGATGGCCTCCGGCTGCTGGTCGCCCGTTTCCAGGACCATGCGTACGCGGCCGGCCGCGCGGGCGTCGGCCTCCAGGGCGGCCAGGATGCGGCGGGCCAGGCCCAGGCCGCGGGCCTCGGGGATCACGTACATGCGCTTCAGCTCGGCGTCGCCGTCCGCGTATCCCTCGTCGTTCGCCTCGTGCGCGCGCCAGCCGCCGCTGGCTATCGGCGCGCCGGCGGCGTCGTAGGCGAGGAGGTAGAGGCCGCTGGGCGGGCTGAACATCGCCGGGTCGAGGAACGTGACATCGCCCTCGCCCTCGTAGCGGACCTGGTATTCGATCTGTACTTGGTCGTTGAGCTTGACCGCGTCCGGATGGTCGTACGACACGGCGCGGAGCTGGATCTCCTGAGACATCCGGACAGCCTACGGAACGCTCCGGCTATCGTGCAGGGATGCTCATCGTGACCTCCGTGAATGTGAATGGGATCCGCGCCGCCGCCAAGAAGGGGTTCTCCCCGTGGCTCGCCGGGTCGGACGCCGACGTCGTCTGCCTGCAGGAAGTGCGGGCGGAGGAGGGGCAGATTCCGGAGGAGGTGCGGGCGCCGGAGGGCTGGCACACGGTGTTCGCGCCGGCCGCCGCCAAGGGGCGGGCCGGGGTCGCGCTGTACACGCGGCGGGAACCGGAGCGGGTGCAGGTCGGATTCGGGAGCGAGGAGTTCGACGGCTCCGGGCGGTACCTGGAGATCGATCTGCCCGGTGTGACCGTGGCCAGCCTCTACCTGCCCTCCGGTGAGGCCGGGACCGAGAAGCAGGACGAGAAGTACCGGTTCATGGGCGAGTTCCTCGGCTATCTGAAGGAGCTCAGGGCGCGGGCCGCGGCGGACGGGCGCGAGGTGGTCGTCTGCGGCGACTGGAACATCTGCCACCGGGAAGCCGACCTGAAGAACTGGAAGACCAACCGGAAGAACGCCGGCTTCCTGCCCGAGGAGCGCGAGTGGCTCGGGGAGGTGTACGACGCCGCCGGTTACGTGGACGTCGTACGGAGCCTGCACCCGGACACCGAGGGGCCGTACTCCTGGTGGTCCTACCGCGGGCGGGCCTTCGACAACGACGCCGGCTGGCGGATCGATCTGCAGGTGGCGACGCCGGGGCTGGCCGCCAAGGCCGTCAAGGCGTTCGTGGAACGGGCCGAGACGCACCCCGAGCGCTGGTCCGACCACGCGCCCGTGACCGTGGCCTACGAGCTCGGGGTCTGAGTGGTCCCAGTGGGCTGAATGGAGTGAGCGGTGTGGGTGGTGTGAGTGGTGTGGGCGGACTCGGGGCCCTGACCCGGCGCCGGCGGGCGCAGGCGGTCCATGGCCATCGTGAGCTCCGCCTCGACCACGCTCTTCGCCAGCGGGCGCAGCCGCGCGACCGCGTCCTGCCCGATGTGCGTGCGGATGAGCTCCGCGAACAGGGCCGCCATCGCGTCCGCGTGCTCGCGCACCGCCCGGCCCGCCTCCAGGACGGCCGCGAGGGGTACGCCCTCGCGGACCAGCGCGGAGGAGACGTCCAGCAGCCTGCGGCTGACGTGGACGATCTCCTCGCCGTCGGTGGCGAGATAACCGAGGTCGAGCGAGGCAGCCAGGTTCTCCGGGGTGACCTCGCCCTCGAAGTAGTCGGCGAGGGCCTCGGGGGTCAGACGGACCGGTGTCTCCTCCGACCAGCCGATGCCGAGCAGCTCGCCGAGCTGGCCGACGTCGCGGCCCTTCTCGAAGGCGACGGTCAGTTCGGCGATGCCGCCGAGGGTGTGGCCGCGCTCGAGCAGGGCGGCCACGGTGCGCAGCCGGGCCAGGTGGTGCTCGTCGTACCAGGCGATGCGGCCCTCGCGGCGGGGTGGCGGCAGGAGCTTGCGCTCCCGGTAGAAGCGCAGGGTGCGTACGGGTATGCCGGCGGCCTCGGCCAGCTCCTCCGTGCGGTATTCGCGCACTGTGGTCCCCGCTCCCGTTGCTGCGTCCTGCGTTGTCCGGCACGTGCGAAGCCTAGGGCGTACTCGCGGTAACTTTCCCGGCTCGACCCCTACCCATGAGTACGGGGAGGCTCTACTCTCCCGATTGTGCCAGTGATTGCTGGCAGTATGGGAATCCGAAGGCGGCGGGCATGGGCGGCAGGGGCGGTGGCATGGACGAGCGCGAGGACGGACGAGAGCACGTACGCGAGCACGTACGCGTGGCGGTGATCGGGTCCGGGTTCGGCGGGCTGGGCGCCGCGGTGCGGCTGCGGCGCGAGGGGATCACGGACTTCGTCGTCCTGGAGCGCGCCGACTCCGTCGGCGGCACCTGGCGCGACAACAACTACCCGGGGTGCGCCTGTGACGTGCCCTCCCACCTGTATTCCTTCTCCTTCGCGCCCAACCCCGACTGGCCGCGGACCTTCTCCGGGCAGCCCGCCATCCGGGAGTACCTGGAGCACGTCGCCGACACCTTCGGGCTGCGCCGCCACATACGGCTGAACCACGAGGTCCGGATGGCGCGCTGGGACGCGGACGCGATGCACTGGGAGATCGAGACCTCGGGCGGGGACCTCACCGCCGATGTGGTCGTCTCCGCCACCGGGCCGCTGTCCGACCCGAAGATGCCCGAGATCCCCGGGCTCGCCGGCTTCCCCGGCAAGGTCTTCCACTCCGCCCGCTGGGACCATGACTACGACCTGCGCGGCAAGCGCGTCGCCATGATCGGCACCGGCGCCTCGGCCATCCAGATCGTCCCCGCCATCGCTCCCGAGGTGGAGCGGCTCACCCTGTTCCAGCGGACCCCGCCGTGGGTGATGCCGCGCACCGACCGGGCCATCACCTCCGTCGAGCGCTGGCTCCACCGCCAGCTCCCCTTCACCCGGGCGGCGCGCCGCGGGCTGCTGTGGGGGATACGCGAGCTGCAGGTCAGCGCCTTCACCAAACGGCCCAATCAGCTCGGGCTGATCGAGTCCCTGGCCAAGGCCAACATGGCGCGCTCGATCAAGGACCCGGAGCTGCGGGCGAAGCTGACGCCCTCGTACCGCATCGGCTGCAAGCGGATCCTGCTCTCCAGCGAGTACTACCCGGCGCTCGCCCGGCCGAACGTGGACCTCGTCGCCTCCGGGCTCAAGGAGGTACGCGGCTCCGTGCTCGTCGCCGCCGACGGGACCGAGACCGAGGTCGACGCGATCGTCTTCGGCACCGGCTTCCACGTCACGGACATGCCGATCGCCGACCGGGTGGTGGGCGCGGAGGGCAAGACCCTCGCGGAGGTGTGGAAGGACGGGATGCAGTCGCTGCGCGGGGCGACCGCGGCCGGCTTCCCGAACTGGATGACGATCATCGGCCCGAACACCGGGCTCGGGAACAGCTCGATGATCCTGATGATCGAATCGCAGCTGAACTACATGGCCGACTACATGCGCCAGCTGGGGGTTCTGGGAGGCAGGGTCGCCCTGGCCGCCAGGCCTTCGGCGGTCAACACCTGGAACCGGCACGTCCAGACGCGCATGGAGCGGACCGTGTGGAACACCGGCGGCTGCACCAGCTGGTACCTGGACGCGCAGGGCCGCAACACCACCGTCTGGCCGGGCACCACCGGCGAGTTCCGCAAGGAGACGCTGCGGGTGGACCTGGGGGAGTACGAGGTCGTGCGCCACCGGGAGCGCGAGCGGGTCGCGGTCCCCGGTGGGGTCGAAGCGGCGCCGGAGGGCGTCGCGTGAGCCGCCTGACGCACGTCACCGCCGGCCCGTACGCCCCGCCGGCCGCCCGCCGCGAACTGGTCGCCACCTCCGCCGACGGCTCGCGCCTGCACGTGGAGGTGCACGGCGAGGACGGGGCGCCGGCCGTCGTGCTCGCGCACGGCTGGACCTGTTCCACCGCCTTCTGGGCCGCGCAGATACGGGCCCTGGCCCCCGGCCACCGGGTCATCGCCTACGACCAGCGCGGCCACGGGCGCAGCCCCGCGGGCTCCGGCTGCACCACCACCGCCCTCGCCGACGACCTCGTCGCGGTCCTGGGAGCCACCCTCGCCCCCGGGGAGAAGGCCGTCGTCGTGGGCCACTCCATGGGCGGGATGACGGTCATGGCCGCCGCCGCCCGGCCGGAGTTCGCCGAGCACGTCGTGGCCGCGCTGCTGTGCAGCACCGGCAGCGGCCGGCTCGTCGCGGAGGCCCGGGTCCTGCCGTGGCGTGCCGGACGCGCGAGGACCCGTGCCACCGGGGCGGTGCTGGGGGCCCGGGTCCCGCTCGGGCCGGTCACCCCCGTCGCCCGGAAGGTGCTGAAGTACGCCACGATGGGCCCCGGTTCCGCGCCCGACAAGGTCGAGGCCTGCGCCCGGATCGTGCACGCCTGCCCCACCCGGGTGCGCCACGCGTGGTCGCAGGTGCTGGCGGGCCTGGACCTCGACGCGAAGCTGGCCGCGCTCACCGTGCCCACCGCCGTGATCGGCGGCAAGAGCGACCGGCTGACCCCGATCGTGCACGCCCGGGGGCTGGCGGCCGCGCTGCCGAACTGCGTGGGGCTGACCGAGCTGACCGGGATGGGGCACATGACCCCGATAGAGGCCCCGGAGGCCGTCACCGCCGCCGTGCGCGAGCTCGCCGAGCTGTACCTCTCACCGCACCACCGGCCCGCGAAGGAGAAGACACCGTGAGTGCTCGCAGGAATCTGGAAGGCCAGGTCGCCGTCGTCACGGGCGCCGCCCGCGGGGTCGGCGAGCTGCTGGCCCGCAAACTCTCCGCGCGCGGTGCGAAGGTGGCCCTCGTGGGCCTGGAGCCGGAGGCCCTCAAGGAGGTCTCCGAGCGGCTGCACACCGACAGCGACCACTGGTACGCCGACGTCACCGACCACGAGGTGATGGCCCGGGTCGCGCAGGAGGTCAAGCAGCGCTTCGGGAAGGTGGACATAGTCGTCGCCAACGCGGGCGTCGCGTCCGGCGGACCGTTCACCGACTCCGACCCCGACGCCTGGCGCCGGGTCATCGAGGTCAACCTCATCGGCGGGGCCGTCACCGCCCGCGCCTTCCTGCCCGTGTTGATCGAGAGCCGCGGGTACTTCCTGCAGATCGCTTCGCTCGCCGCGATCACCCCGGCGCCGATGATGAGCGCGTACTGCGCCTCCAAGTCCGGGGTCGAGGCCTTCGCCCACTGCCTGAGCGCCGAGGTCGGCTACAAGGGCGTCAAGGTCGGCGTCGGCTACCTGTCCTGGACGGACACCGACATGGTGCGCGGAGCCGACCAGGACGAGGTGATGCGCGAACTGCGCCAGCGGCTGCCGTGGCCGTCGAACCGGACGTACCCGCTGGGTCCGGCCGTCGACCGGATCGTGGCGGGCATCGAGCGGCGCTCCGCGCACGTGTACGCGCAGTGGTGGCTGCGCGGCATGCAGGGGGTCCGCGGGTACCTGCCCGGGATCATCTCGTCCGTCGGGCAGCGCGAGATGAAGCGGTTCGAGCCGCGACTGGCCAGTGTCTCCAAGGGGCTTGTGGGGGCCGGCGGAGCGGCGGACGAGCAGGAACGCACCCGGAGCAACTGACCGAAATGCGTGCGATGTCCCCCTGTGCAAGCCTGGTCGGGTTCCCCTTACCGAACACCGATTCAGGAGTGAGGACACATGGGCATCAAGGACCAGTTCCAGGACAAGGCGAAGGACCTCGCGGAGAGGGCTAAGGCCGCGGCCGCCGGTAAGCAGGACGAGGCGTCCGAGCGCACGTCGCAGGCCGCGGACCAGGCCGAGGACAAGGCCCGCGACACCTTCGACGAGAACTTCGACAAGTAGGTCCGTACGGCTTCGAGGGGTGCGACCCGCGGTTCTTGGGGTCGCACCCCTCAGTCATGCCCGCGGAGTCAGCCCCGCGGGGGCAGCTTCGGCCGCCTGCGGTCCGGTACGTCCGTGTACCCGGGCGGCACCGCGGCCGGGTCCTGCTCCAGCAGGTCCAGCGCCAGGTTCACGGCGTCGTCGAGCTGCGCGTGCCGTCCCTCCGCCCAGTCGAGCGGGGTCCGCAGGATCGGCAGATCGGGATCCACGCCCTGGTTCTCCACGGACCAGCCGTACTCGGGGAACCACGCCGCGTTCATCGGCACCGTGATCACCGTGCCGTCGCCGAGGGTGTGCCGGCCGGTCATGCCGACCACCCCGCCCCAGGTGCGCTGGCCGACGACAGGGCCGAGCCCCAGCAGTTTGAAGGCCGCCGTGATCATGTCCCCGTCGGAGGAGGTCGCCTCGTCGGCCAGCGCCACGATCGGACCCCGGGGCGCGTTGGAGGCGTACGAGACCGGCTGCGCGTTGCGCGTCAGGTCCCAGCCCAGGATCGAGCGGGTCAGCTTCTCCACCACCAGCTCGCTGATGTGCCCGCCCGCGTTGCCGCGCACGTCGACGATCAGGGCCGGCTTGGACATCTCCGCCCGCAGGTCACGGTTGAACTGCGCCCAGCCCGAGCCGCCCATGTCGGGGATGTGCAGGTAGCCGCACCGGCCGCCACTGACCTCCCGGACCACCGCGCGGCGTTTGGCCACCCAGTCCTGGTAGCGCAGCGGCCGCTCGTCGATGAGCGGTACGACCGCGACCCGGCGGGAGCGGCCCTGTCCCTCCGCGGGCTCGAAGGTGAGCTCCACGGTGGTGCCGCCGGCGGCGGACAGCAGCGGGTACGGCCCCGCGACCGGGTCCACCGGCCGGCCGTCCACGTGGGTGAGGACCGCGCCCTCCCGGATGCCGGTGCCCGCGAGCGGGGAGCGGGCCTTGGAGTCGGAGGACTCGCCGGGCAGGATCCGGCCGACGACCCAGGCGCCGTCCCGGGGGAAGAGGTTCACGCCGAGCAGGCCGATGGCCCGCTGGTAGTGCGGCGGCCCTTCGTTGCGGCGGGCCGGGGACACGTAGGCGTGCGAGGTGCCGAGCTCGCCGAGCACCTCGCGCATCAGGTCCGCGAACTCGTCGGGGGAGGCGACCCGTTCGACCAGGGGGCGGTACTGGCGCAGCACCCCGTCCCAGTCGATGCCGCACATCCGCGGCTCCCAGAAGTACGCGCGGATGAGCCGGCCGGCCTCCTCGAAGGCCTGGCGCCACTCGGCCGCCGGGTCCACCTCGTGCAGGATGCGCCGCAGGTCGAGGTAGACGGTGGAGTCGGTGTCGCCGGACTCGGTCGCCGGGACCGCGCGCAGATCGCCGTCGTCGTTGACGACGAGCCGGGTGCCGTCGCCGCTGATCGCGAACCAGTCCAGCCCGGAGGCCAGTTCCGTCTTGCGGGCCTTGGTGAGGTCGAAGTACTCCAGCGTCGGTTTGCCGCTGGTGTCGGCGGGGTTGGCGAAGGTCTCGCCGAGCGCGCCCGAGATCGGCCAGCGCAGCCACACCAGCCCGCCGCCGCTCACCGGGTACAGGGCCGAGTACTTGGAGGCCGATACCGGGAAGGGGGTCACCCGGCTCTCCAGGCCCTCCATCTCGACGGTGACCGCGCCGTCGCCCGACTCCGATTCCCCCTCGACCGGGTCGAGCCCGCCCGCCGCGGGACGCCCGTCGGGGGAGAACGCGAAGGGGGAGGGGGTGGCCGAGGAGAGCGGCACCAGGTACGGGCGGCAGCCCAGCGGGAAGGACAGGTCGCCTGTGTGTACGTCGTAGACCGGGTCGAAACCGCGCCACGACAGGAAGGCGAGGTAGCGCCCGTCCCGGGTGAAGACCGGATTCTCGTCCTCGAAACGGCCGTTGGTCACGTCCACGACCGTGTGCGCGCCGGGGCCGGAGATCCGGGCCATCTTGATCTGCCGCAGCGAGCGGCCGACGCCCGGGTGCGACCAGGTCAGCCAGCAGCCGTCGGGGGAGAAGGCGAGGTCGGTGACGGGTCCGTTGTCGGACCGGATCAGCTCGGTGGCCTCTCCGTCGGACTCCTCGGTCGCGTCGATGAGCAGCAGGCGCCCGTCGTTGGAGGCGATCGCGAGGCGTTCCCCCTCCGGATCGGAGAGCAGCTCCAGTACGCGGCCCAGCGCGCCCGAGGCGAGCCGGCGCGGCTCCCGGTCCCCGGAGGCCCGGGGCAGGTAGGCGATCTCGATCGCGTCCTCCCCCTCCGCGTCCGTCACGTACGCCACCTGCCCGGCGCTGCCGAGCATCTCGGGCAGGCGCACCCGCACGCCCGGGGTGTCGGCGATGGTGCGGGCGGGCCCGTCGCGGTGCGTGAGCCAGTACAGGCTGCCGCGCACGACGACGGCGCTGGCCCGCCCGGTCGTGTCCACGGACAGCGAGTCGACGTGGCTGGCGGCCGGCACCTGGTAGGTACGGCGCCCGGCGCGGGGGCCGCCGAGGCGGACCTCCAGCTTGCGCGGGGAGGCGTCCGGGGCCAGTGACTCCACGATCCACAGGTCGCCGGCGCACTGGTAGACCACCCGGGAGCCGTCGCTGGAGGCGTGCCGGGCGTAGAACTCCTCGTGGTCGGTGTGCCGGCGCAGGTCCGTACCGTCGGGCAGGCAGGAGTAGAGGTTGCCGATGCCCTCGTGGTCGGAGAGGAAGGCGATGCGGCCCCCGACGAACATGGGGGATTCCAGGTGGCCCTCGATGCCCTCCAGCAGCCGTTCGCCGTGCAGCCACAGCCGGCCGGTGGCCCCACCGCGGTAGCGCTTCCAGGCGGCGGGCTCGTGCGGGGGCTTGCCGCTCAGCAGCAGGGTGCGCCGTTCACCAGGGGCGTCCTCCCCGTCCGGGGCGTCATCGCGCACGGCGATGTCGGAGACGGGCCCCCACGGGAGCCGGCCGCCGGGGCTGCCGTCGGTCGGCAGGCTGTAGGCCCAGGAGTAGTAGGAGAAGGGCTGGGCGTGCGAGGAGACGGCCAGGATGTCGCTGCGGCCGTCCTTGTCGGGCGGGGTCCAGCCGCAGACCCGGGTGTCGGTGGAGCCCCAGTAGCTGAGGCGGTGGGCCGGGCCGCCCGCGACGGGGGCCAGGTGGATCTCGGGGTCGAGGCTGCGCCAAGTGGTGAAGGCGATGTGCTTGCCGTCGGGGGAGAAGCGGGGGTGGCCCACCCGGGTGCGGTCGACGGTGATCCGCCAGGCCCGGCCCGCGGGCTCTCCGGGAGGGACGAGGGGCGCCACCCAGAGGTCGTCCTCGGTGACGAAGCACAGCAGATCGTCGTGGAGATGGGGGAACCGGAGGTACGCCGCGTCGTGACTCACACCCCCAATGCTTTCCGCGCGGAGGGGGGCTGGCAACTCGTACAGATGATCCATGGGGGTACCGGCGGGGTCGGCGCGGGGTGACCGGCACGTGACCGACACCACTCCCCAAGCGAAACGGAACGGTTTCGTTTCGCTTGCCGCAGGGGTATGGTCTATCTGTACGAAACGGTTTCGTTCGGTTGGGAAGGGTCGGGAGGAGACGCGAGATGGTCGAAGAGGTCATGTCGCGCCGCAGCCGGATCACCCCCGAGCGGGAAGCCGAACTCCACGGGGCGGTCCTCGACCTCCTGCGCGAGGTCGGCTACGAGGCGCTGACCATGGACGCGGTCGCCGCCCGTACGAAGTCCAGCAAGGCCACCCTCTACCGCCAGTGGGGGAGCAAGCCCGAGCTGGTCGCCAAGGCCCTTCGGTGCACCCAGCCGGTCTCCCTCCGGGAGATCGACACGGGCACCCTCCGCGGGGACTTCGCGGTCATGGTGCGCAACTCCGACGACGCCCAGATGGCGAAGGACACCGCGCTGATGCGGGGCCTGACCCATGCGGTCCACGAGAGCCCGGAGCTCCACAAGGCGCTGCGGGACCTACTGGTCGACCCGGAGATCAACGGCCTCCAGGTGATGCTGAAGCGTGCGGTGGACCGGGGCGAGATCGCCCCGGACTGTCCGGCCCTGGCCTTCGTGCCGCACATGCTCATCGGGGCGTTCATCGCGCTCCCGCTCATCGAGGACCGGCCGGTGGACCGGTGCTTCCTCGGTGACTTCATCGACGCCGTGGTCTTCCCCGCCCTCGGCGTCTGATCCCCCCTCCCCAGGGGTTCACCCGCACCGTCCCCGCGCTCGATTCCTGCTGCTCCTGACACGCCGCTCTCGTCGTCGGACCGGCATTCCATGCCCTGATCCATCCCACGACACGAACGGGAGAACCACCGACGTGGCCACCTTCCTCTACCGACTCGGCAGGGGCGCCTTCCGGCGCCGCCGATTCGTCGCACTCGTCTGGGTCGCGCTGCTGTTCGTCGCCGGTTTCGGCGCGGCCTCGGCCTCCGCACCCACCTCAGGCTCGTTCTCCATACCCGGCACGGAGGCCCAGAAGGCCTTCGACCTGCTGGACAAGCGCTTCCCCGGGATGGCCGCCGACGGCGCCACCGCCCGCATCGTGATCAAGGCACCGGCCGGCGAGAAGGTCGACTCCGCGGCCGTCAAGCCGCAGGTCGAGAAGATCGTCAGTGACCTGAAGGACGGTCCGGGCAAGGACCAGATCTCCTCCGTCACCAGCCCGTACGAGGCCAAGGCCGTCAGCCAGGACGGCTCCACCGCGTACGTGAGCGTCAAGTACAAGGTCAGCGGCATGGAGCTGACGGACGACACCCGCGATGCGCTCAAGGAATCCGGTTCGGCCGCCAAGGCCGACGGTCTGAACGTCCAGATCGGCGGCGACGCCCTGATGGCCGCCCCCGAGACGGGCTCCGGCGAGATCATCGGCATCGCGATCGCCGCGATCGTCCTCGTCATCACCTTCGGCTCGCTCATCGCGGCGGGGCTCCCGCTGCTGACCGCGCTCATCGGCGTGGGCATCGGCGTCTCCTCCATCACCGCGCTCGCCAACGTGCTGGACCTCGGCTCCACCACCTCCACCCTCGCGATGATGATCGGCCTCGCCGTCGGCATCGACTACGCCCTCTTCATCGTCTCCCGCTACCGCGCGGAGCTCGCCGAGGGCCGCGAACGCGAGGAAGCCGCAGGCCGCGCCGCCGGAACGGCCGGCTCCGCCGTCGTCTTCGCCGGTCTGACCGTGGTCATCGCCCTCGTAGGTCTGGCCGTCGTCAACATCCCGATGCTCACCAAGATGGGCTTCGCCGCCGCGGGCACCGTGGTCATCGCCGTCCTCGTCGCCCTGACGCTGGTCCCGGCCATCCTCGGATTCGCCGGCAAGAAGGTGCTGCCCGCCGGTACGAAGTCCCGCTTCCTCGGCAAGGGCAAGAAGGCCGGTGAAGGCGCCGACGCCAAGCCCAACGGCGGTACCCGCTGGGCCCGCTTCGTCCTGCGCCGCCCCGTCATGGTGCTGCTCGCGGGCGTGATCGGCCTCGGCATCATCGCCGTCCCGGCGAGCAAGCTGGAGATGGGCCTTCCGGACGACGGCGCCCAGCCGGTGTCCACCACCCAGCGTCAGGCGTACGACCTGCTCTCCGAGGGCTTCGGACCCGGCTTCAACGGCCCGCTGATGGTCGTCGTGGACGGGGACAAGGCGCTCGCCGACAAGACGGTCGACCGGATCAAGGGCCTGGACGGCGTGGCCGCGGTCATGCCGCCCGCCCAGAACGAGGCCAAGGACGCCGCGGTCATCACGGTCGTCCCGAAGGACCGCCCGTCCTCCGCGGAGACCGAGGACTTGGTCCACGAGATCCGCGCGGGCAGCGACAGCGGCAAGGTGCTCGTCACCGGCGCCACCGCGATGAACATCGACTTCTCGCAGAAGATGAACGACGCGCTGCTGCCCTACCTGGCGCTCGTCGTCGGCCTCGCCTTCCTGCTCCTGATGCTCGTCTTCCGCTCGGTCCTGGTCCCGCTCAAGGCGGCCCTCGGCTTCCTGCTCTCGGTGGTCGCCGCACTCGGCGCCGTCGTCGCGGTCTTCCAGTGGGGCTGGCTCGGCTCGCTGTTCGGGGTGGAGCAGACCGGCCCGATCATGTCGATGATGCCGATCTTCATGGTGGGCGTGGTCTTCGGTCTGGCCATGGACTACGAGGTCTTCCTGGTCACCCGCATGCGTGAGGCGTACGTCCACGGCGAGCGGCCGGGCCAGGCCGTCGTGACCGGGTTCCAGTACAGCGCCCGGGTGGTCGTGGCCGCGGCCGTCATCATGATCGCGGTGTTCTCGGGCTTCATCGGCGCCAGCGAGCAGATGGTCAAGATGATCGGCTTCGGTCTGGCCGTCGCCGTCTTCTTCGACGCCTTCGTGGTCCGGATGGCCATCGTCCCGGCCGTCCTCGCGCTGCTCGGCCACAAGGCCTGGTGGCTGCCGAAGTGGCTGGACCGGCTCCTGCCGAACGTGGACGTGGAGGGCGAGAGCCTGCGCAAGCACCTCGGGGAGTCCGCGGACGACTCCGACGGCTCCGACGGTCCGGACAAGGACCGCGAGCTGGTCAACGCCTGACCGGCGGCGCCCAGTACGCACGAACGGCCCCGCACCTGATGGTGCGGGGCCGCTCCCGTGCGCGCTCCCCGTTCGCCCCGACCGGTCGGGGCGGGCTGGGCCTAACGGGTGGCCGCGGGCGCGGGCGCGTGGGTACGGCGCAGGAAGCGGCGCAGCCCGGCGATGTCGAACTGGATCACCGCGACGCCCTCGGGGGAGTGGAACTCGACCACGGCCTGCACGCGCCCGCAGGGCCAGACGCGTACGTCACCGGTCCCGGTCGGGGCCTGCAGGCCGGCCTCCAGGAGGGCGCGGGGGAAGACCCACTCGTTGTCGGTGCCCTCGGGGGAGAGGCCGGCGGGGAAGACGATCCGTACGGCCAGTGGCTCGTCGGGGACGAAGCGCAGGGACACCGGAATGGCCCGGTAGAGCGGGTCGTCGGTGATCACACGGGCACGCACGCGTTCCTCGACGAGGGGCGCCGTGGCGGTCGCGGTCCGGGTGGCGGTGGCACTCGCGGACGGATTCTCGGCGGTGGCTGACATCGACAAGACTCCTCGAATCGGAACATTTACTTCCGTATTGCCCCCAGCCTCGCACATTCCCACGAATTCGTGGGGAGCTATTTGTGCCTCCTTCGCTCTTGCCAACGGTTCGCAATTAGGCCCTATCCTTGAACGGTTAAAGATTTTGTCGGCTCAACGGACCGCAGGAAGCGGAGCAGAACCATGCATGTGCCCGACGGCTTCATCGATGCCCCCGTCTCCATCGCTGCAGGTGTCGCCGCCGCCGGAGCCGTGGCGATCAGCCTCCGCGGCGCCCGCCGGGAGCTCGACGAGCGCACCGCCCCGCTCGCCGGCCTCGTCGCGGCCTTCATCTTCGCCGTCCAGATGCTGAACTTCCCCGTGGCCGCGGGAACCAGCGGCCACCTCCTCGGAGGCGCGCTCGCCGCGATACTCGTCGGCCCCTACACGGGTGTGCTGTGCGTCTCCGTGGTCCTGCTCATGCAGGGCGTCCTCTTCGCCGACGGCGGCCTGACCGCCCTCGGCGTCAACGTCATGAACATGGCCGTCGTCACCGTGGTCGTCGCCTACGCGGTCTTCCGCGGGCTGGTGAAGCTGCTGCCCGGCAGCCGCCGCTCGGTGACCGTCGCCGCCTTCGCCGGAGCCCTGCTCTCGGTCCCCGGCGCCGCCGTCATGTTCACCCTCTTCTACGCCCTGGGCGGCACCACCGACGTATCGCTGACCAAGGTCTTCGGAGCCATGGTCGGCGTCCACGTCCTCATCGGCATCGGCGAGGCCGCCATCACCGCCGCCACCGTCGGCGCCGTGATCGCCGTACGCCCCGACCTCGTCCACGGCGCCCGCGGCCTGTCCGCCCCGCTGAAGCTGCGCGTCGGCGGCGAGCTGGTCGACGCCCCGGCCGCGACACCGGCCGCAGCTCCCGCCGTCCTGGCCGCCCGCTCCACGAAGCCCGTGTGGATCACCGGCCTGGTCGCCGCGCTGGCCCTGGCCGGCTTCGTCTCCTACTACGCCTCGTCCAGCCCCGACGGCCTGGAGAAGGTCGCCGCGGACAAGGGCATCGACCAGAAGGTCACGGAGCACGCCGCCGCCGACTCCCCGCTGGCCGACTACAGCGTCAAGGACGTCTCCGACGCCCGCGTCTCCGGCGGCCTGGCCGGCGTCATCGGCGTCGGTGCGACCGTCGTGGTGGGCACCGGGATTTTCTGGACCGTCCGCCGCCGCCGCGCCTCCGACCTGACGGCCGCCTCCACGGCCGTACCGGTCGCCTGACATGGGCGCGGGCCATGCCCACAAGCTCTACCGGCACGGGCACTCCCCGGTCCACGACCTGCCGCCGCACTGCAAGCTCGCCGCGACCTTCGCCTTCGTGGTGGTCGTCGTGTCCACCCCGCGCGAGGCGGTGTGGGCCTTCGGCCTGTACGCCGTCCTCGTCGCGGCCGCCGCGGCCGTCGCCCGGATCCCGGCCGGCTTCCTGCTGCGCCGGCTGCTGATCGAGGTGCCCTTCGTCGCCTTCGCCGTCCTGATGCCCTTCGTGGCCGAGGGCGAGCGGGTGCAGTTCCTGGGCATGTCGCTCAGCGTCTCCGGCCTCTGGGGCGCCTGGAACGTGCTGGCCAAGGGCACCCTCGGCGTGGCCGCGTCCGTACTCCTCGCCTCCACCACCGAGCTGCGGGCCCTGCTGCTGGGCCTGCAGCGGCTCAAGCTGCCGCCGCTGCTCGTCCAGATCGCCTCGTTCATGATCCGGTACGGCGACGTCATCACCGACGAGCTGCGCCGGATGTCCATCGCACGGCGCTCCCGCGGCTTCGAGGCGCGCGGGATCCGGGACTGGGGGGTCCTCGCCAAGACGGCCGGAGCCCTGTTCATCCGGTCCTACGAGCGCGGCGAGCGGGTCTACCTCGCGATGGTCAGCCGCGGCTACGCCGGCTCCATGCCGGTGATCGACGAAGTGGCCGCCACCCGCGCCCAGTGGGCGTACGCGGCGGCGCTCCCGGTGACGGCACTCGCCGTCTGTCTGATGGGATGGACGCTGTGAACGCACCCTCAGCACCCTTCGCACCCTCTCTGGAGGTCTCCGGCCTCGCCTACGCCTACCCGGACGGCCACCAGGCCCTCTTCGGGGTCGACCTGACCGTCGGGCGGGGTGAGCGGGTGGCCCTGCTCGGCCCCAACGGCGCCGGCAAGACCACGCTCGTGCTCCACCTCAACGGCATCCTCGCCGGCGGAGTCGGCTCCGTGAGCGTGGCCGGGCTGCCCGTGGAGAAGCGGAACCTCGCCGAGGTCCGCCGCCGGGTCGGCATCGTCTTCCAGGACCCCGACGACCAGCTGTTCATGCCGACCGTGCGGGAGGACGTGGCCTTCGGCCCGGCCGCCGCCGGGATGCGCGGCGCCGAGCTGGAGGAGCGGGTGCGCGGCGCCCTGGAACAGGTCGGCATGGCCGCCTTCGCGGACCGGCCCCCGCACCACCTGTCCTTCGGGCAGCGACGCCGGGTCGCCGTGGCGACCGTACTGGCGATGCGCCCCGAGATCCTCGTGCTCGACGAGCCGTCCTCCAACCTGGACCCGGCATCGCGGCGGGAGCTCGCTGACATCCTGCGCTCGCTGGACGTCACGGTGCTGATGGTGACCCACGACCTGCCCTACGCGCTGGAGCTCTGCCCGCGCGCGGTGATCCTCAGCGAGGGGGCCATCGTGGCCGACGGACGGACCCAGGACGTCCTGTGCGACGAGGACCTGATGCGCGCGCACCGGCTGGAGCTGCCCTTCGGCTTCGACCCGCGTTCGGTCGCGGTGGCATAAGCGCCGGTCGGAGGTTGTTGGACCGGCCGTGGACATCCAGGGTGTGGTGGCGGAGGGCTTCGAGCCCGTCAGGGAAGCGTTCGTACGCAACTTCCAGGTGCTCGGGGACCGCGGAGCGGCCGTGGCCGTGTACCGCGACGGGCGCAAGGTCGTGGACCTGTGGGGCGGTACCAAGGACGCGAACGGCACGGAGCCGTGGGCCGAGGACACCGCGCAGATCGTCCGCTCCGCGACCAAGGGCGTGGCCGCCGCCGTCCCGCTCCTGCTCCAGCAGCGCGGGCTGCTCGACCTGGACGCTCCGGTGGGCTCGTACTGGCCGGAGTTCAAGGCCGGCGGCAAGGAGCGGACCCGGGTCCGGGACCTGCTCGCGCACCGTGCGGGAGTCCCGGCGCTGGACCGCGGACTGACCGTGGCCGAGGCCGCCGACGGGGTCTCGGGGCCGCGCGCGGTCGCCGCCCAGCACGCCTTCTGGGAGCCCGGCACCGAGCACGGCTACCACGCGCAGACCTTCAGCTGGCTGCTGTCCGAGCTGGTGCTGCGGGCGACCGGCCGGTCGCTGGGGGGCATCCTGGCCGAGGAGATAGCGGAGCCGCTGGGCCTGGACTTCTGGATCGGCCTGCCGGAGGCGCAGGCCCACCGGGTGGGCCGGGTGGCGCCCGTCGATCCGCCGGAGAGCGCGGGGATGCTCAGGACCCGGCCGAGGCGAAACGTTTCCGAGGCCTACGCCGATCCGGACTCCCTCACCCGCCGCGCCTTCGCGGCCATCGACCCCCTGCCGGACGAGAACGACCCCGCCTACCGCGCGGCCGAGCTGCCGGCCTCGGCGGGCATCGGCACCGCCCGCGCCCTGGCCCGGTTCTACGGCGCCACCATCGGGGTGGTGGAGGACGGCGCGCGGATCTTCACCCCGGCCACCACCGCGCTCGCGGGCAAGGAGCTCTCCTCCGGCCCGGACCGCGTGCTGGTGGTCAACACCCGCTTCGGACCCGGCTGGATGCTGCACGGCCCGGCGTCGCCGCTGCTGTCCCCGGCCTCCTTCGGGCACCCGGGGCGCGGTGGCTCGCTCGCCTTCGCGGACCCGGAGGCGGGCATCGGCTTCGGCTACGTCACCAACGCCCACGCGAAGTCGGTCACCGCGGACCCGCGCGCCCAGGCCCTGGTCCGGGCCCTGCGCTCGGTGCTGTAGCCGCGCGAATGCCTCGCCCCGGCCCGGGGAGCAGCGCTAGCGTGCCCGTATGACGACCACCACGCACCCCCGATTCGCCGAAGCCCTGGCCGCCCTGGGGCTCGAACCGGACGTACGGACCTTCCCCGACGGGACCCGGACCGCCGCCGACGCGGCCGCCGCCATCGGGTGCGAGCTCAGCCAGATCGTGAAGTCGCTGATCTTCGCGGCCGACGGGGTGCCCGTCCTGGTCCTCATGGACGGGGCCTCGCGCGTGGACGTGGAGGCGGTGCGCCGGGAGCTCGGCGCGGACGCCGTGACCCGGGCCGACGCGGCCCTGGTCCGGGAGGCCACGGGCTACGCCATCGGCGGGGTCCCGCCCTTCGGACACCGCACCCGCACCCGGGTCCTCGCGGACCGTTCCCTGCTGGCGCACGAGGTGGTCTGGGCGGCCGCCGGGACCCCGCACACGGTGTTCCCGATGGCACCGGGCGAGCTGATCCGGCACGCGGGGGCCGCGCTGGCCGACGTACGGGAGCGGTGAGCGGCGGACACCCGCGGTGAGCGCCCCCCAGGGCCCGGTCGGTCAGCCCGCGTTCAGTACGGCCGCGACGATCGGGCCCGCCGCGTCGGCGCCGTGGCCGCCGCCTTCGACGAACGCCGCGGCAGCCACGTCGCCACTGAAGCCGGTGAACCAGCTGTCAGGGTTCTGCGCGCCGTCGACCTCCGCCGAGCCGGTCTTCGCACCCTTGTCGGAGCCGCCGACCGTGGACATCGCGCCCCGGGCCGTTCCGTCCGTGGCCGTCAGCTTCATCATCCGTACCAGCTGCGCCGCCACCGCCGGCTTCATCCGCCGGGAGGCCTTCGCGAGTTGGCGGCCGTCCGTCGAGGCCTCGACGACGACGGGCTGGCGGAACACCCCGGTCCGGGCGGTCGCCGTGATCGAGGCCATGGTCAGCGGGTTCATCTGGATCTGGCCCTGGCCGATGTACGCGGCGGCCGCCGCCGGACCGGTGGCGGGCGGGACCTTGCCGTCGACGGTGGGTACGCCGACCTTCCACTCGACGCCGATGCCGAAGACCTCCAGGGCCTCCTTCGGGAGGGCGTCGATGTCGTGGACCGGCTTGATCTGCTTGATGAAGGCGGTGTTGCAGGACTGGGCGAAGCTCGTCGCGAAGGTCTCGTTCTCGAGTTGGAAGCCCTTGAGGTTCTTGAAGGTCCGGCCCTCCCAGGACACCTCCGGCGGACACTCGGCGACCTTGTCCGCCGACACCAGGCCCCGGTCCAGCAGCATCGCCGCGGTCACGATCTTCATCGTGGAGCCGGGTGCCCGCCCGCCGCTGATCGACGCGGGGAAGCCGTCCCCGCGGTGGTCGGCGATGGCCAGGACGTCCCCGGTGCTCGGCTGGACCGCCACCACCGAGGCCTGCGGGAACTTCAGTACCGCCTTCTCGGCGGCCGCCTGGACGTCCGCGTCCAGGACGGTCTCGATCCGCCCCGGCGTGCCCTCGACCAGCGTCAGCAGGCTCCGCCGCGGTGCGCCCTGCACGGCCGGCTCGATCCACAGCTCGACGCCGCCCTTGCCGCCCAGCTTCTCGCCGTACGTCTTGCGCAGGCTGTCGAGCACCGGGCGCAGCGACGGGTACGTCTCGGCCGTCAGCTCCTTTCCGCTGCGGTCCACGGCCTTGACGGGCGGGGAGGCCGGGGCGCCGCCGCGCAGCTTCTCGCCCTTCTGGAGCTGCGGATGGAGCACCGAGGGCTGCCAGTCGACGAGCGGCAGTCCGGTGGTGTTGCCGCGGACCACGGTGAGCTTGGACTCGTAGGCGAGGGGCTTGGTGACTCCCTCGTACGTCACCTCCGCCGCGACGGAGTACGCCACCGTGGTCCCCGTCTGCGCGCCGGGGGTGATGGCGACCTTGGACACGTAGGCCTTGTTCCTGAAGTCCCCGAGGGCGCCCTGCGCCTCCGCCGGGTTGTTCGTCAGATCGGCCCCCGCCCGCTCGTCCCCGGCCGACCACGCGGCGAAGAACGCCTTGGCGGTCTGCGCCGCGTCCTTGTCGCTGACCGGCCCGCTGCCCTTGGCGGGCGCCGCGGGCCCGCCCGCGCTCGTACTCCTGCTGCCGTCCTCCCCGCCGGTGTCTCCCACCAGCGCGTACACCCCGTACCCCGCTCCGCCCAGCATCGCGAGGAGTGCCCCGCCGACGATGGCGCCCTTTGCGGCCCCGTTCATTCCACTGTCCCCGTCCCCCGTGCCACGGCCTCCGGTCATGAACACTGAACGCGTTCAGGAGGCCCGTGGGCCGACCTTACGTCGAACAGGCGCACGGCCGGGGGAGTTGTTACCGGAGTTTGACCAGGGTCACACGGGTCCTGTCCTGAACCCGCCCCCCCATTGACTGAGGATCAGGCCGCCAACCGGTGGAGGGAAATGGAGAGAGGCGGCCGACCCATCAGCCACGACACCGATCCCTACGAGGAACCGCGGCCCCGGCCGGTGCGGTCGGCCCGGTATGGCCCGGTGTGTCCCGGCGGGGTCAAGTGCCCGACCAATTGCGACCGTTCCGATTGCAGTCGACGCCTTACGCCCGGAAGCGGCCCGTCCTCCGGATCACCATGACCTGTTGGGTGGGGTGGGCCTATCGCGCACGCCTGCCGAAGGTGTCGGAACGGATCGCTCGGGTTGGAAAGGTGGTGAATTCCAGAATTCCCGAATTCGGCCGTAAGGGCGTCCCGCCCAGGCTGATCCGGGTACCCGTGAGGGGGCGCCCACACAAGGAACCGGAAGGGTGCTTGGAAGGCCCTCGGGGGAAAGGGAACCCGGAAGCCGTGCTCCCGAACGCCCAGGCCCACCCTCGGCACCCCATGCCAGAAGACAATGTTATGAGTTATTGGGCTGAAAGGATGTAAGGGGTTCATTGTTCGCGCGTTCAAACCAGGTCCCTTCCATGCCTCGGGCAAGGATGCGGTACATCGGGGGTTGCTGTCTGTCTGGCCCCGGGTCCTGAAAGGAACGTCATTGGTAGCGTCACAGTTCAGGAGAGAGCAAAGGGCCTCGGGCCCTGGCTTGCCTCGGGGCATCACGCAGGCACTCTCCCTCCTGCTAACAACCGCCAGCCTGGGCTCATGGCTGGCTCCTGTCGCGTACGGCGCCGACACCAGTGACGGATCCGTCACGGTCCGCGTCGTTCGCGAGGTCAACGCGAACGGCTCGTGGGATACGGTTCTGGAGCCGGCTATGGCCGGCGTTACGGTCAAGCTGACCGACGATGCCGGAAGTTCCATCACAGGAACGACCGCTTCGAACGGCACCGTCACCCTGACCCCCGGTACTTCTCTCACCGGGGGCAAGTACCGGGTCGAGGTCGTCAACCCCAGGCCGGGCGTGCTGCACCCGGCCTTCGCCTCCCGGCAGGGCCTGACCGGGGCACCGCTCGCCCTCAGCAGTACGGAAGAGTTCGTCGACCTGTCCGGCGGCAAGAAGCAGGAGTTCACCACAGGGTTCTGGAACCCCGGCGACTTCTGCCAGAAGAACGCCGACGTGGTGACGGCCTGCGAGCCCAACGACATCAATGGTGGGCCTCTCAGCCCGGTGGACCCGGCGAACCGTCGGACGCTCGTCACGTACCCGTACAACGCCACGAGCTCGACGCTCGTCAAGACGGTGTCGGACAAGGCCACCACGGGTGCGCTCTACGGCATCGGGTACAGCAAGCAGAGCAAGCGAATCTTCAGCGGCGCTCTCGCGAAGCGAGGTTCCGGCTACGGCCCGGGCGGTGCTGGTGCGATCTATGTGACCGATCGGGCCAACAACGCCACGACCGTGTTCGCCACGGTCCCGAATGCCGGCACCACGACGCACAACATGACGACCCTGACGGACCTGGCCTTCCAGCCTGCGGCGGGCAAGGAATCGCTCGGTGACGTCGAGGTGAGCGAGGACGGCGAGGAGCTCTACGTCGTCAACCTCTTCGACCGCAAGCTGTACGTGTACGACGCGACGCTGAGCACGGCTACCGAACCCAAGGCGTCCTACACGATCCCGGACCCGAGCTGTGCGTCGGCCAACGACTGGCGCCCCTTCGGACTGGGCGTACAGGACGGCGTGGTGTACGTCGGCGGCGTCTGCTCCGCCGAGTCCACCCGAGCCAAGAACGACTTGCGCGCGGTGATCAGGAAGTTCAACCCGGCGGCCGGTACGTTCTCCGCCCCCGTGATGGACGAGCGGCTCGCCTTC
This sequence comes from Streptomyces sp. NBC_00435, assembly GCF_036014235.1. Taxonomy (GTDB): domain Bacteria; phylum Actinomycetota; class Actinomycetes; order Streptomycetales; family Streptomycetaceae; genus Streptomyces. Next base: position 3,430,551 of record NZ_CP107924.1, on the reverse strand, counting down.
AGCCGCGGTATTGCCTTCGCGACTGGCGCCTGCTCGGGAGCTGGCTGGTTCCCGTGGTCTGACACCACGCCGCGGACCCAGAACGGCAAGAACTGCCAGACCAGCCCCATTGCCAACATCGCCAATCCGGAACCCGAGTTGGCGGACATCGTCGTGGAGACCAACGGTGATCTCATCGTCAGCTTCCGCGACCGGTTCGCCGACCAGACCGGGTTCCAGGTCCACATGTGGGCGGATGACCCGAAGCTTCAGGACGGGAGCAGTGGCGGTGACCTGAACCGTGCCTGCCCGGGCGGCGCGGGCGGTCTGTTCTTGATGGACGGCAACGGCGGCTGCCGAGCCGGGGGCGGCAGCTGGGAGTACTACGACGGTGACACCCGGTTCGACATTCACGAGGAGGCGACGTTCGGTGGCGTGGCGCTGTCCAAAGTGGAAACGACTCTGGGCAGCCAAATCATCGACCCCAAGAACGAAGCCCCGGCCGTCGGCACTGCCTGGTTCAACCGTGTGACGGGCGTCAGCACCCCGGCCACCAGCATCCAACTCACGAGATTCGGCTTCGGTAAGGCCGGAGGTGTCGGTGACCTTGAGGTGCTGTGTGACGAGGCGCCGATTCAGATCGGTAACCGTCTCTGGTTCGACAAGAACGGCAACGGTGTTCAGGACCCGTCCGAACTGCCGGTGCCAAATGCGACGGTGAGTCTCTACGACGGCGAGACCAAGGTCGGTACTTCTGTCACGTCCGTGCGTGGTGAGTACTACTTCGACAACTCGAACGTGACGGGTGGTTTGCTGCCGAACAAGCAGTACACCATCAAGGTGGACAAGCCGACGGACTACGCTGCCGGTGGTCCTCTGGCGGGTTGGAGTCCCACCGTCGCGGACGCGGGATCCAATGATGCCCTCGACAGTGACGGTGAGGTGCCCGCGGGCGAGTTGTACCCGGAGCACACCATCACCACCGGTACCGCCGGGCAGGACAACCACAGCTACGACTTCGGTTTTGTCCAGGCCGATCCGAAGATCCGGATCACCAAGCAGGACACTTTGACGAATTCGGCCGCTGACACCGAGGCGACTCGTGTTCAGCTTCCGAACACCAACGATGTTCAGCTGAACATGACGATCACGAACACCGGCACTGAGCCGCTGGTCAAGGTCGAGGTCGAGGATGTCGTCGTCCGGGGCGGGACGATCAAGGACCTGTCGTGCACCTGGCCCGACGGTTCCAAGACGACCGACCCCACCGGCAAGCATGTCGCGTGGGCGGATTCCTTCACCGGTTCCCCTCTCAAGCAGTTCGCGCCCGCTGCCAGCTACTCCTGCACGGCGACCCTGACGGGCCTTCAGCCGGGTGAGCCGCACCATGACGAGTCCACGGTGAAGGGCGAGGGTGCCTTCTCCCACAAGGGGGTCCAGGACACCAACCCCTGGCACAGCATCCCGCCGGCCGATCTCCGTGTGATCAAGAAGGATGCGAAGACCGGCAAGCTGCTCGGCGGTGCGGTCTTCGAGGCGTGGCGCGAGTCCAATGGCACGCCGGGTCTGCAGACCACCGGGACTCCGGTGGACACGAAGATCACTCCCCCTTGCACGACCAATCCGCAGGGTGAGTGCACGTTCCACGTGCCGCCGGGTGAGTACTACCTGGTGGAGACGGCCGCTCCGACGGGTTACCCGAAGCTGGTCCAGCCGGTGGTCTCCGGGCCTCACCGCGTGGTGGAGGGTGGCGGTCCCGCCGTCCCCGTCGAGCTGGTCAATGAGCCGCCGGTCCCGACCGTTCAGATCATCAAGAAGGACACCCCGACGAACTCGGACGCCAACACCGAGGCGACTCGTGTTCAGCTCCCGAACACCAACGATGTCCCGCTGAACATGACCATCACCAACAACGGCGCCGAGCCGCTGGTCAAGCTTGAGGTCACCGACGTCGTCACCAAGGGCACCGCGACGGTCAAGGACCTGTCGTGCACCTGGCCCGACGGTTCCGTCTCCACCGACCCCGCCGGCAAGCTCGTGCGCTGGGAAGCCAGCCACCGCGAGCAGAACCGTCTGCAGTTCGCGGTCGGTGCCAGCTACAAGTGCACGGCGATCCTCACCGGTCTCAAGCCGGGCGAGGCACACACCGACGAGTCCACCGTGAATGGTGAAGGCGCCATCAGCGGAACGGGTGTCCACGACACCAACCCGTGGAACGGTATCCCGCCGGCCGATCTCCGTGTGATCAAGAAGGACGCGAAGTCCCCGACCAAGGTGCTCGCCGGCGCGGTCTTCGAGGCGTGGCGCGAGTCCAATGGCACGGAGGGCCTGCAGACCACCGGTACCTCGGTGGACACGAAGATCACTCCCCCCTGCACGACCAATCCGCAGGGCGAGTGCGCGTTCCACGTGCCGCCGGGTGACTACTACCTGGTGGAGACGGTCGCTCCGCCCGGTTACCCGAAGCCGGTCCCGCCGGTGTCCGGGCCTCACCGGGTCGGCGAGGGCGTCCCCGTCGTCACCGTCGAGCTGGTCAATGAGCCGCCGGTCCCGACCGTTCAGATCATCAAGAAGGACACTCCGACGAATTCGGACGCCAACACCGAGGCGACTCGTGTTCAGCTCCCGAACAGCAACGATGTCCCGCTGAACATGACCATCACGAACAACGGCGCCGAGCCGCTGGTCAAGCTTGAGGTCACCGACGTCGTCACCCAGGGCACCGCGACGGTCAAGGACCTGTCGTGCACCTGGCCCGACGGCACCAAGAGCACCGACCCCGCCGGCAAGCTCGTGCGCTGGGAAGCCAGCCACCGCGAGCAGAACCGTCTGCAGTTCGCGGTCGGTGCCAGCTACAAGTGCACGGCGATCCTCACCGGTCTCAAGCCGGGCGAGCCGCACACCGACGAATCCACTGTCAACGCTGAAGGAGCCATCAGCGGAACGGGTGTCCACGACACCAACCCGTGGAACGGTATCCCGCCGGCCGATCTCCGTCTGATCAAGAAGGACGCGAAGAACGGCAAGCTGCTCGCCGGCGCGGTCTTCGAGGCGTGGCGCGAGACCAACGGCCAGGAGGGTCTGCAGACCACCGGGACTCCGGTGGACACGAAGATCACTCCCCCTTGCACGACCAATCCGCAGGGTGAGTGCACGTTCCACGTGCCGCCGGGTGAGTACTACCTGGTGGAGACGGCCGCTCCGACGGGTTACCCGAAGCTGGTCCAGCCGGTGGTCTCCGGGCCTCACCGCGTGGTGGAGGGTGGCGGTCCCGCCGTCCCCGTCGAGCTGGTCAATGAGCCGCCGGTCCCGACCGTTCAGATCATCAAGAAGGACACCCCGACGAACTCGGACGCCAACACCGAGGCGACTCGTGTTCAGCTCCCGAACACCAACGATGTCCCGCTGAACATGACCATCACCAACAACGGCGCCGAGCCGCTGGTCAAGCTTGAGGTCACCGACGTCGTCACCAAGGGCACCGCGACGGTCAAGGACCTGTCGTGCACCTGGCCCGACGGTTCCGTCTCCACCGACCCCGCCGGCAAGCTCGTGCGCTGGGAAGCCAGCCACCGCGAGCAGAACCGTCTGCAGTTCGCGGTCGGTGCCAGCTACAAGTGCACGGCGATCCTCACCGGTCTCAAGGCGGGCGAGGCACACACCGACGAGTCCACCGTGAATGGTGAAGGCGCCATCAGCGGAACGGGTGTCCACGACACCAACCCGTGGAACGGTATCCCGCCGGGCGAGATCCGTGTGATCAAGAAGGACGCGAAGCACGCCTTCCTGCTCGGCGGCGCGGTCTTCGAGCTGTGGCGCGAGACCAACAGCACGCCGGGTCTGCAGACCACCGGTACGCCGGCGGACACGAAGATCGGTGATGCCTGCAAGACCGACATTCAGGGTGTGTGCACGTTCTCGGCGCAGCCCGGTGACTACTACCTCAGGGAGGTAACCCCGCCGCCCGGTTACCCGAACCCGGCCCAGCCGGTGTCCGGACCCCACCACGTCACCGAAGGCGTCACTCTTCCCCCCGTCGAGCTGGTCAATGAGCCGCCGGTCCCGACCGTTCAGATCATCAAGAAGGACACTCCGACGAATTCGGACGCTGACACCGAGGCGACTCGTGTTCGGCTTCCGAACAGCAACGATGTCCCGCTGAACATGACCATCACGAACAACGGCGCTGAGCCGTTGGTCAAGGTCGAGGTCACCGACGTCGTCACCCAGGGCACCGCGACGGTCAAGGACCTGTCGTGCACCTGGCCCGACGGCACCAAGAGCACCGACCCCGCCGGTAAGGCCGTGCGCTGGGAAGCCAGCCACCGCGAGCAGAACCGTCTGCAGTTCGCGGTCGGTGCCAGCTACAAGTGCACGGCGATCCTCACCGGTCTCAAGCCGGGCGAGCCGCACACCGACGAGTCCACCGTGAATGGTGAAGGCGCCATCAGCGGAACGGGTGTCCACGACACCAACCCGTGGAACGGTATCCCGCCGGCCGATCTCCGTGTGATCAAGAAGGACGAGAACACCGGCAAGCCGCTCGCCGGCGCGGTCTTCAAGCTGTGGCGTGAAAGCAACAACGTGGAGGGTCTGCAGAAGAGCGGTACCCCCTCCGACACCTCGGTCGGCACCTGCCGCACCGACGCCAAGGGCGAGTGCGGGTTCGCGGCCCCGTCCGGCACCTACTACGTGGAGGAGATCACCGCTCCCGCGGGCTACCCCATGCCCTCGGAGCCGGTCTCCGGGCCGCACGAGGTCACCGACACCGACAAGGTGATCGAGGTTCCTCGGGTCAACAAGCAGCACCCGAAGGTCCAGATCATCAAGAAGGACACCCCGACGGGTTCGGACGCCAACGACGAGGCGACTCGCGTGAAGCTCCCGGACACCAAGGACGTCCCGCTCAACATGACCATCACCAACAACGGCACCGAGCCGCTGGTCAAGGTCGAGGTCACCGACGTCGTCACCAAGGGCACCGCGACGGTCAAGGACCTGTCGTGCACCTGGCCCGACGGCACCAAGAGCACCGACCCCGCCGGCAAGCTCGTGCGCTGGGAAGCCAGCCACCGCGAGCAGAACCGTCTGCAGTTCGCGGTCGGTGCCAGCTACAAGTGCACGGCGATCCTCACCGGTCTCAAGCCGGGCGAGGCACACACCGACGAGTCCACCGTGAATGGTGAAGGCGCCATCAGCGGAACGGGTGTCACCGACACCAACCCGTGGAACGGTATCCCGCCGGTCGAGCTCCGTCTGATCAAGAAGGACGCGAAGAACGGCAAGCTCCTCGCCGGCGCGGTCTTCGAGCTGTGGAACGAGACCAACGGCAAGGAGGGTCTGCAGACCACCGGGACTCCGGCGGACAAGCGGATCGGTACCTGCACGACCAGCGCACAGGGCGTGTGCACGTTCCTCGCACAGCCGGGTGGCTACTACCTGAAGGAGATCACCCCCCCGAAGGGCTACCCGAAGCCGGCCCACCCCATCTCCGAGCTCCTCACCATCGCCGACGACGACACCGTCGTCGAGATCGAGCAGCTCAACGAGCCGCCCGTCCCGGTCGTCCTGATCGTCAAGAAGGACACCCAGACGGGTTCGGACGCCGACACCGAGGCGACTCGCGTCAAGCTCCCGAACACCAACGATGTCCCGCTCACCATGACCATCACCAACACCGGCACCGAGCCGCTGGTCAAGGTCGAGGTCAAGGACGTCGTCACCAAGGGCACCGCGAAGATCAAGGACCTGGCGTGCACCTGGCCCGACGGGACCAAGACCACCGACGCCAACGGCGAGAGTGTCCGCTGGGCAGACACCTTCGGTGACAGCCCCACCAAGCAGCTCGCCATCGGCCAGAGCTACACCTGCACGGCCATCCTCACCGGCCTCAAGCCGGGCGAGGCACACACCGACGAATCCACCGTCAACGCTGAAGGAGTCATCTCCGGAACGGGCGTCCACCACACCAACCCCTGGCACGGCATCCCGCCGGTCGAGCTCCGCGTGATCAAGAAGGACGCGGAGACCGGCAAGCCGCTCGCCGGCGCGGTCTTCGAGCTGTGGAGCGAGACCAACAACCTGGAGGGTCTGCAGACCACCGTCACCCCCGCGAAGACCCCCGAGGAGAGGGACATCCCGGCGGACAAGCGCCACGGTGCCTGCACCACCACCCCGCAGGGCGTATGCAAGTTCGACGTCCAGCCCGGTGACTACTACCTCCACGAGACGACCGCTCCGACCGACTACCCCAAGCCGGTCCAGCCCACCTCCGGGCTCCACCACATCACCGACGACGACACCGTCGTGGAGATCGAGCGGACCAACAAGGTCACCCCGAGCATCGTCATCATCAAGAAGGACACCCCCACCGGTTCGGACGCCAACGACGAGGCGACTCGCGTGAAGCTCCCGGACACCAAGGACGTCCCGCTCAACATGACGATCACCAACAACGGCACCGAGCCGCTGGTCAAGGTCGAGGTCAGCGACGTCGTCACCGAGGGCACCGCGACGGTCAAGGACCTGTCGTGCACCTGGCCCGACGGCACCGTCTCCACCGACGCCACCGGCAAGGCCGTCCGCTGGGAACCCTCCTTCACCGAGAGGCCCAAGAGGTTCGAGGCCGGCGCCAGCTACAAGTGCACCGCCACCCTCACCGGCCTGAAGGCCGGCGAAGCACACACCGACAACTCCACCGTCCGCGGTGAAGGCGTCATCTCCCACAAGGAAGTCACCTCCCAGGACCCCTGGAAGAGCGTCCCGCCCGGCAAGTTCATCATCGAGAAGAAGGACGCCAAGACCGGCAAGCCCCTGGCCCGAGCCGTCTTCGAGCTGTGGCGCGAGTCCAACAACCGTGCCGGCCTCCAGTACACCGGCACCGACAAGGACACCCGTATCGACAGCTGCACCACCGACACCCAGGGACGCTGTGAGTTCCCGGTCGTCGCCGGCACCTACTACCTGCTGGAAACCTCGGTACCCGAGGGCTACCAGCTGCCCAAGCAGCCGGTCTCCGGACCGTACGAGCTGACCTCGTCCGTCCTGACCCGCCCCTTCACCGCCAAACTCACCAACCACCGGGGCGAGCCCGGCAAGGGCCCCAAGCGTTAACCACAACAAGCCCTGACCGCCCGGAGTGCGGGACTGCCAACAGCAGCCCCGCACCCCGGGCTCCTTTCATATCCGGACCGTCTTCGTTCCCAGTCCGGAACGACGCGACGAGGCAGCCCATCCCCGCATGGTCCCGCCCAGGCCGGCCCCGGACCGGTGTCCTGGCGAGCGGCTTCGGGGCGGAGGAGACGGGCGAGGTCGAGGCCGGCTCCGGGCGGGCAGTCGTGCTGGGAGATCAGGGGGCGCAGGGCTTCTTGGAGGAGCGGTGCGCGGTCGATGCCCATTTCGTCGCCGAGGCGCACGATCACTTGCCGCTTTCCCACCACTACGGGCAGGGCGGTGACCAGGCTCTTCAGGGTCAGCGGGCGGCCGGGTTCATGGCTGTTTGAGCACGACCGCCCGCGCTCGCGACCCGCCGAACGGGGGATACGGCGGGGGCCCGATGAAACATTAGCTCTCCGACTTCACGGGTCAGGGTTTCCCGCTGAGGGCGAGGGCGCGTGTCTGCGCATGGAAGTCCTACACCCAGGTGTCCAGCCACATGCGGCCCCGCCAGGAGTCCATCGGGAGGGTGCCGCCCGTGTAGATCGGCCAGAAGTAGATGAAGTTCCAGACGATCAGGAGCACCAGGACGCCCGCCGCGACCGCGCCCAGGGCGCGGCGGCGTTCCGAGGAGCCGGCCGGGCCCAGCAGGGCGCCGATCATCATGGCCACCGCGAGGCAGAGGTACGGGACGAAGACCACCGCGTAGAAGAAGAAGATGGTCCGCTCCTGGTAGTTGAACCAGGGGAGCAGGCCCGCGCCCAGCGCGCACGCGATCGCGCCCGCCCGCCAGTCGCGGCGGAAGATCCAGCGCCACAGCACGTAGAGCAGCGCGAAGCAGCCCGTCCACCACAGCAGCGGCGTGCCGAGCGCCAGCACCTCGCGCGCGCACTTGGCCGTCTCCGTCGCCGGGCAGCCGTCGGTGCCGGGCGCGGGGGACTCGTAGAAGTAGGAGACGGGGCGGCCGAGGACCAGCCAGCTCCACGGGTTCGACTCGTAGGTGTGACCCGAGGTCAGGCCGACGTGGAACTTGTAGACCTCCGTCTCGTAGTGCCACAGGCTGCGCAGCCACTCGGGCACGAACGACCACGAGCTGTGCTGGTCGTTCTTGGCGGCCCAGTCGCGGAAGTAGCCGCCCTTGCCGTTGTCGGGGGAGAGGATCCAGCCGAGCCACGAGCCCAGGTAGACGGCGATCGCCACGGGGACGGTCGAGAGGAAGCCCGGCAGCGCGTCGCGGCGCAGCATCGCGGTGTACGGGGCGCCCGCGCCGGCGGTGCGGCGCGCCGCCGCGTCCCACAGCACGGTCAGGATCCCGAAGAAGGCCAGCACGATCAGGCCGTTCCACTTCGTGCCGAAGGCCAGGCCCAGGCACACCCCGGCCAGCAGCCGGTACGGACGCCAGCCCAGCCGCAGCGTCTCCGCGATCCGGGCGTCCGGGCGGGTCCGCCCCTCCTCGTCCACCGGGAGCGCCGCCGCGAGCCGGGCCCGCGCCTTGTCCCGGTCGATGACCAGCGCGCCGAAGGCGCCCAGCACGAAGAACATCAGCACCAGGTCGAGCAGTGCGGTGCGGCTCATGACCAGGTGCAGGCCGTCCACCGCCAGCAGGAGACCGGCCAGGCAGCCCAGGAACGTCGACCGGAACAGCCGCCGTCCGATCCGGCACAGCATCAGCACGGACAGCGTGCCGAGCAGCGCGGTCATGAACCGCCAGCCGAACGGGTCGAAGCCGAACATCCACTCGCCGAGGCCGATCACCCATTTGCCGACCGGCGGGTGCACGACGTACCCCGGGTCCAGCGGGAGGGGGACCCCGTCCGGGTTGGCGAGGATCGACTTGTCGATGTCCTTGGGCCAGTTGGCCTCGTAGCCCTGGCGGATGGTGGCCCAGGCGTCCTTGGCGTAGTACGTCTCGTCGAATATCACCGCCTTCGGGCTGCCCAGGTGGGCGAACCGCAGCACCCCGGCGACCAGCGCCACCAGCAGCGGCCCGGCCCATGCCAGCACCCGCTGCCAGTTCTCCGCGGCGGCGGGGCCGATCCCCAACTGCCCCCACAGCTGCGCGGAGGGCCGCGAGTACGGGGGCACCAGGCGGGTGCGGACGTCCGACTGCCGCTTCGCGCCGGCGGGCGGCACGTAGCCGAAACCGCGCAGACGGCGCAGCCAGGCGGACGGCTGGTCGGCGGGGCCCGGGCCGGGGCCGGCCTCGGTGGCGGGCGGGGCCCCCGCGGGGCTGGGCGGCGGCGTCGCGGTACTGGTCACCGGCACATCGTAGGGAACGAGCCTGTGCCAAACCCAGGGGGACGGGAGCGTTGGGGCGTGGCGGGTGGGGCGGCTGAGAGGATGGGGCGGTGACCACTGACCAGCCCCGCTCCGCCGAAGCCCCTTCCCCGGCCCCCTCCGACGCGCACGCGGGAGGCGTCCTCGTCCTCGCCGGGACGCCGATCGGCGACCTCGCCGACGCCCCGCCGAGGCTCGCCACCGAGCTGGAGCGGGCCGACGTGATCGCCGCCGAGGACACCCGGCGGCTGCGCCGGCTGACCCAGGGGCTGGGCGTCCACACCACCGGGCGCGTGCTGTCGTACTTCGAGGGCAACGAGTCCGCGCGCACCCCCGAACTGGTCGAGGCGCTGGAGGCGGGCAAGCGGGTCCTGCTCGTGACCGACGCCGGAATGCCCTCGGTCTCCGACCCCGGCTACCGACTGGTCGCCGCCGCCGTGGAGAAGGACATCAAGGTCACGGCCGTACCGGGTCCCTCCGCCGTGCTCACCGCGCTCGCCCTCTCCGGGCTGCCGGTCGACCGCTTCTGCTTCGAGGGCTTCCTGCCGCGCAAGGCCGGCGAGCGCCTCGGCAAGCTCCGCGACGTCGCGGGCGAACGCCGCACGCTCGTCTACTTCGAGGCCCCGCACCGGCTCGACGACACCTTGGCCGCGATGGCCGAGGTCTTCGGCGCCGAGCGGCGCGCGGCGGTCTGCCGCGAGCTGACCAAGACGTACGAGGAGGTCAAGCGCGGCGGGCTCGGCGAGCTGGCGGCCTGGGCCGCCGAAGGCGTGCGCGGAGAGATCACCGTGGTCGTGGAGGGTGCCCCGGCGGCGGCCCCCGGCGACGTGGACGCGGAGGAGCTGGTGAACCGGGTACGGGTGCGCGAGGAGGCGGGTGAGCGGCGCAAGGAGGCCATCGCGGCGGTCGCGGCCGAGGCCGGAGTACCCAAGCGCGAGGTCTTCGACGCGGTCGTGGCGGCAAAGAACGCGGCACAAAAGTCGCCGTGAGTCGGTAAAGAGCTAACCTGAAAAGCAAAGCTCAGACCGCGCACCGGCCCCTTTGGGCATGAGTCGCCCAAGGGCCGTCCAACACTGGACAGGGCCTGATGCGCTCCCGCCCGAAGAGGCGTCCACTGGAAATGGCACCAGTGGAACAAGAGGAGCTGGCATGAGTGAAATCGCCGAACCCCAACCCGTCGCCGCACCCGTCGCCTCGACCGTCACCGCACCGGTCGCGCCGGCCGCCCGCCCCGCTCCCGCTGCCGTGCAGACCGTGCACGAGGCGTACTCCTTCGCCTGCATGAAGTGCGGCTACGGCTGGGAGCAGGGCTACGAGATCGAGCACCACGTCGACGGCATGGGACACCCGTTCATCGTCTACACGGTCGACCGCGAGCGGGTCCCCTCCCCACTGTCCAACCCGACCTGCATGAACTGCGGCGGGCACGTGGTGCGGATCATGCGGGAGGGCCAGGTCAAGTCGGTCATGGGCATGCTGGATCAGCTCTACCACCACCGCGCCGCCCCCGGGATCGCCGGCCCGGTGCCCGCCGGGTACGCCCCGAGGACGCCGAAGACACCCAAGCCCCGCAAGGCGACCCTGCACGACGCCCCCGGGCCGGTGCCGGTGACGGCCGAGCGGCGCGGGCTGCTGGCCCGGCTGCTGGGGCTCTTCCGCGGGTCGCCCTCGTAGCGGCCCGGGCCGCGGTCCGGTCATAGGATCGGCCGCATGAGCCGTAGTACGTCGAACGACGCGCCGCCCCCGCTGCCCGAACCGCTGCGGGTGGCGGTCGCCGATTCCCACACCCACCTGGACATGCAGTCCGGCACCGTCGAGGAGGGCCTGGCCAAGGCCGCGTCCGTCGGCGTGACGACCGTGGTCCAGGTCGGCTGCGACGTGAAGGGCTCCCGCTGGGCCGCCGAGACCGCCGCCGCGTACGAGAACGTGCACGCGGCCGTCGCCCTCCACCCGAACGAAGCCCCCCGGATCGTGCACGGGGATCCGGACGGCTGGTCCCGGCAGGGCGCCCGGTCCGGCGGCGGAGAGGCCGCGCTGGACGACGCGCTGGCCGAGATCGAGGCGCTGGCCGGGCTCGCGCACGTCAAGGCGGTCGGCGAGACCGGGCTCGACCACTTCCGGACCGGCCCGGAGGGCATGGCGGCGCAGGAGCGTTCCTTCCGTGCCCACATCGAGATCGCCAAGCGGCGGGGCAAGGCGCTGGTCATCCACGACCGCGAGGCCCACGCGGACGTGCTGCGGATCCTGCGCGAGGAGGGCGCCCCCGAGCGCACCGTCTTCCACTGCTACTCCGGCGACGCGGAGATGGCGCGGGAGTGCGCCGCCGCCGGGTACTACATGTCCTTCGCCGGGACCGTCACCTTCAAGAACGCGGCGCCCCTGCGCGAGGCCCTCGCGGTGGCCCCGCTGGAGCTGGTGCTCGTGGAGACGGACGCCCCGTACCTGACCCCTGCCCCGTACCGCGGACGGCCCAACGCCCCGTACCTCATTCCGCTGACCGTACGGGCGATGGCCGTGGTCCGCGGCCTCGACGAGGACGCCATGGCGACGGCGCTGGCGGCCAACACGGCCCGCGCCTTCGACTACTGATCCCCGACTCCACCCTCACCCGTTCGCCACGTTCCGTAGCCGTCCCGCTTTGTAGCGTGACGGTCGCTCCGCTAGGGTGCCGTGCCCGAAGCAGCCGGACGGACCAGTGGAGCGAGCGTCATGAGCGATGTGGCCTGGCCGGCCGGCGAACGGAACCCCTGGCCCGGGGACGCGGGTCCGGACCCGGAACCGGCCCCTCCTGCCCCCGCCGGTGGTGGCGTGGTCGGCTGGGCGGAGGCGATGGCCGCCCGGCCCGGAGCGCATGCCGCGCCCGACCCCGGCCGGGCCTCCTGGGAAGCGCCGCCCCCCGGCCCGGATCCCGCGCCGGCACGCCCGGCGCAGCGCGCCCCGGAACCGGAGCCCGCGGTGCCCGCGCCCCGGGGCGGCGGTCGGCGGCGTACGGGACCGGGCGGGGCCGGAGCCGGGGCCGGGGCCGGGGCCGGGGCCGGCTCCGTGCCGGGCCGCCGGGCCCGCGGCAGGGCCACCGCCCCGGAGCCGCAGCAGCAGCCGCATCCGCCGTCGCATCCGGAGCTCCCGGCCACCGGCCGCCGCCGACGCGCGGAGCCGGCGGCGGACGCCGGCACCCCGGCAGCCCCCGACGCGGTGGCGGGACCGGCCCCCGCCCCGGCCGCGGACCCGCTCGCACCCGGGTCGGGCCGCCGTCGGGCCGCCGGGGTCCCGGACCCCGCGGGGCCCGGCCGCAGACGCGGTGGAGCGCGGGTGGCCGCCGAAGCCGCAGCCGCGTGGCCGGGCGCGGCGGCCACCGGAGCGGCGGCTCCCGCGGGGACCGGGCGGCGCAGGCTCGACGCGGTGCCCGCCCCGGCCGGGCCCGGGCCGGGGACCAGCGGCCGGCGGCGGGGCGGCGCACCGCCGCACCGCGACAGCTGGCGGCGGATCGTGCCGCAGGCCCTGGTCGTCGCCTTCCTGGCGGGCGGCACCACCGCCTTCGTCGCCGCCGACAAGGCGGTACGCCTGACCGTGGACGGGGTCCCGCAGACCCTGCACACCTTCGCCGGCGACGTCGACACCCTGCTCGCCGCCGAAGGCCTCGGCGTCGGCCCCCACGACCTCGTCGCCCCGGCCAGGGGAGAGGCCCTCGACGACGGGGACGAGATCGTCGTCCGCTACGGCCGCCCGCTGAGCCTGACCCTCGACGGACAGCGCCGCGAGGTGTGGACCACCGCCCGCACCGTGGACGGTGCACTGCGGCAGTTCGGCATCCGCGCCGAGGGCGCCTACCTCTCCGCTCCCCGCAGCGCCCCCGTCCCGCGTGCCGGGCTGGCCCTGGCCGTCCGCACCGAACGCAGCGTCACCTTCATGGCCGACGGCCGCGAGCGGGCGATCCGCACCAACGCCGCCACCGTCCAGGAGGCCCTCGACCAGGCCGGGATCACCCTCCACGGCCAGGACAGCACCTCCGTGCCCGCCGGCTCCTTCCCGCGCGACGGCCAGACCGTCACCGTGCTCCGCATCACCGGCACCCGCGAGATCCGCGAGGAGCGCATCCCTTACGAGACCGAGAAGGTCAAGGACGCCACCGTCTTCGCGGGCACCGAAGTCGTCGAGCGCTCGGGTCGGCCCGGCGCGCGCCGGGTCACGTACAGCCTGCGCACCGTCAACGGGGTCCGGCAGAAGCCCCGCCGCATCGCCGAGGAGATCGTCCGCGAACCCGTCAGCCAGCTCGTCAAGGTGGGCACCAAGCCGCTGCCGAGCTCGGTCCAGGGCGCGGACGGCCTCGACTGGGCCGGGCTGGCCCGGTGCGAGTCGGGCGGCCGGCCCGGTGCCACCGACCCGTCGGGGACCTACGGCGGGCTGTACCAGTTCGACGTGCGGACCTGGCAGGCCCTGGGCGGCAGCGGCCGGCCGCAGGACGCCCCGGGCCCGGAGCAGACGTACCGCGCGAAGAAGCTCTACGTGCAGCGGGGGGCGAGTCCGTGGCCGCACTGCGGCCGTACCCTTTATCGGTGAGCACAGCAGAGCAGCAGCCCGAAAGCACCGCGCCGGAGACCTCCGCGCCGGAGACCTCCGCACCCGCGGCCTCCGCGCCCGAGACCTCGGCCCTCCTCGGCGCGGCCGACATCCGGGAGCTGGCCGCCGTCCTCGGCGTACGGCCGACGAAGCAGAAGGGCCAGAACTTCGTCATCGACGCCAACACGGTGCGCCGCATCGTGCGCACCGCCGAGGTCCGGCCGGACGACGTGGTCGTCGAGGTCGGTCCCGGACTGGGCTCGCTGACGCTCGCGCTGCTGGAAGCCGCCGACCGGGTCGTCGCCGTCGAGATCGACGACATCCTGGCCGCCGCGCTGCCCGCGACCATCGAGGCGCGGATGCCGGAGCGCAAGGACCGCTTCGCGCTGGTCCACTCCGACGCGATGCTGGTGAAGGAGCTGCCCGGCCCGCCGCCGACCGCGCTCGTCGCGAACCTTCCGTACAACGTGGCCGTGCCGGTCCTGCTCACCATGCTCAGCCGCTTCCCGAGCATCGAGCGGACGCTCGTCATGGTGCAGGCCGAGGTCGCCGACCGGCTCGCGGCCAAGCCCGGCAACAAGGTCTACGGAGTCCCCTCGGTCAAGGCCAACTGGTACGCGGACGTCAAGCGGGCCGGCTCCATCGGCCGCAACGTGTTCTGGCCCGCGCCGAACGTCGACTCCGGGCTGGTCTCGCTGGTGCGCCGGGCCGAGCCGGTGAAGACCACCGCCTCCCAGGCCGAGGTCTTCGCGGTCGTCGACGCGGCCTTCGCGCAGCGCCGCAAGACCCTGCGCGCGGCGCTGTCCGGCTGGGCCGGGTCGGCGGCGGGAGCCGAGGCGGCGCTGGTCGCCGCCGGGGTGTCCCCGCAGGCCCGCGGCGAGTCCCTGACGGTCGAGGAGTTCGCGGCGATCGCCGAGCACAAGCCGGCGGCGGAGAGGCCCGCGCTGTGAGCTCCGCTGTCACCTGCGTGACCGTACGGGTCCCCGCGAAGGTCAACGTCCAGCTGGCGGTGGGCGCGGCGCGTCCCGACGGCTTCCACGACCTGGCGAACGTCTTCCTCGCGGTCTCCCTCTACGACGAGGTCACCGCGACCCCCGCCGAGTCCCTGACGGTGACCTGCGCGGGCCCGGACGCGGACCAGGTCCCGCTGGACCGTACGAACCTGGCCGCGCGGGCGGCGGAGCTGCTGGCGGCCCGCAACGGCCTGGCCCCCTCCGTCCACCTGCACATCGAGAAGCGCATCCCGGTGGCGGGCGGCATGGCGGGCGGCAGCGCGGACGGAGCGGCGGCCCTGCTCGCGTGCGATGCGCTGTGGGGTCTGCGGACCCCGGTCGAGGAGCTCCTCTCCCTCTGCGCGGAGCTGGGCAGCGACGTGCCGTTCAGCCTGGTCGGCGGGGCCGCACTGGGTACCGGGCGCGGGGAGATCCTGACCCCGGTGGAGGCGGGGACCTTCCACTGGGTCTTCGCGGTGGCCGAGGGCGGCCTCTCCACTCCCGCTGTCTTCCGGGAGTTCGACCGCCTCACCGCGGAGGTGGAGGTCCCCGCTCCGGAGGCCTCCCCGGCGCTCCTCGCGGCCCTGGCCGCGGGTGACCCGGACGCGCTGGCCGCCACCCTGGCCAACGGGCTCCAGCCCGCGGCCCTCTCGCTGCGGCCGTCCCTGGCCGACACGCTGGCCGCGGGCACCGGAGCCGGGGCGCTGGCCGCGCTGGTCTCCGGCTCGGGTCCCACGACGGCCTTCCTGGTCCGCGACGCGGAGTCCGCGGCGAAGGTGGCGGCCGCGCTGGACGCCTCCGCCACCTGCCGCAGCACCCACCTGGCCACGGGCCCGGCCCCTGGCGCGACCTGCCTCCAGCCGTCTGCGGGCGGGGGCGAGGGCGTGGCTACCTAGGGCGGAGTGAGTAGGCGCGCCCTGTTCCGGGCGCGGGCCGCGCGGGAGCGTGGGGGCATGGGAGCCACCGCTAGGGACATCGCCGCCGCCACCCCCGCCG
This sequence comes from Streptomyces sp. NBC_00435, assembly GCF_036014235.1. Classification (GTDB taxonomy): domain Bacteria; phylum Actinomycetota; class Actinomycetes; order Streptomycetales; family Streptomycetaceae; genus Streptomyces. The sequence goes on along the minus strand of NZ_CP107924.1, from coordinate 3,414,595 downwards.
CGCGGGACCGCTACGTCGACCTGCTCCGGGTCGCCTCGCTCGGGACCGTCATCGCCGGGCACTGGCTGATGGCCGCCGTCAGCCGCGACGGCATCGGGAACCTGCTCGCGATCGTGCCACCGCTCCAGGTGCTCACCTGGGCCCTGCAGGTCATGCCGGTGTTCTTCTTCGTCGGGGGCTTCTCGCACGCGCTCTCGTACCGTTCCCTCGCCCGCCGCACCGACGGCCCCGTCTACGCCGCCTTCCTGCGGGCCCGCCTCCAGCGGCTGCTGCGGCCCACCCTCGTCTTCGTCGCCGTCTGGACCGCCGCCGCGCTCACCGCGCAGCTGCTCGGCGCCGGCGGCGGGCGGCTGTCCGGGGCCGCGCTGCGACTGGTCACGCAGCCGCTGTGGTTCATCGGGATCTACCTCGCGATGGTCGCCCTGACCCCGCCGCTGCTCAGGCTCCACGAGCGCCACGGCTGGGCCGCCTTCGGGGCGCTGGCCGCGGCGGCCGCCGCCGTGGACCTGCTGCGGTTCGCCGGAGGCGTCCCGTACGCCGAGTTCCTGAACTTCGCCTTCGTCTGGCTCGCCGTCCACCAGCTCGGCTTCCTGCGTGCCGACGGCCGCATCCGCCGCCCCGGCGCCCTGGCCGCGGCCGGACTCGCCGGGGCCGTCCTGCTCGTGGCGTACGGTCCGTACCCGCTGTCCATGGTCGGGATGCCCGGCGAGAAGGTCTCCAACATGGCCCCGCCCACCCTCGCCCTGCTCGCCCACGGGATCTGGCTGGTCGGCGCCGTCGAACTGCTCAAGGCCCCCGCGACCGCGTGGCTGGCCCGGCCCCGCGTCTGGCGGCGCGTGGTCGCCGCCACCGGGGTCGCCATGACCGCCTTCCTCTGGCACCTCACCGCGATGCTCGCCGTCTACGCCGCCCAGCTCGCCCTCGGCATCCGGCTGCCCGAGCCCGCGGGCCCGGCCTGGTGGGCCCAGGTCCCGGTCAGGTTCCTCGCCGCCGCCGCGCTGACCTGCGTACTCGTCGCGGGCTTCCGGCGTTTCGAAGCGCCCGCCGCGAGCCGTGCGAGCAGCGGGCGCCCCGGCTCGGGCGCCCGCGCCGCCCTGGGCACCGCGCTCTGTCTCCTCGGCGTCCTCGGTCTCTCCACGACCGGTCTCGGCGGGCTCCTGGAAGGCCACAGCGCCACCCTGATCGCGCTCCCGGTCACCGCTCCCGCCGCGATCGGCATGGCGCTCGGCGGGTGGCTGCTGGTGGAACGGTCCGGCACTTCGCGGAGGGTTAGGCTGGGGGGCTGATCCACACCCCTTCCCTGGAGCGCTCCTGATGGCCGTCAACCTGGTCAATGTCGAGGCAGTCAGCAAGGTGTACGGCACCCGTACCCTGCTCGACGGCATCTCCCTCGGCGTATCGGAGGGGGACCGGATCGGTGTCGTCGGCCGCAACGGCGACGGCAAGACCACCCTCATCCGCATGCTCGCCAAGCTGGAGGAGCCCGACACCGGCCGGGTCACCCAGAACAGCGGCCTGCGCATGGGCGTCCTCACCCAGCACGACTCGCTGGACCCCAAGGCCACCGTCCGGCACGAGATCATCGGCGACATGGCCGACCACGAGTGGGCCGGCAACTCCAAGATCCGTGACGTGCTGACCGGGCTGTTCGGCGGCCTCGACCTGCCCGGCTTCGGCCAGGGCCTGGACACCGTCATCGGCCCGCTCTCCGGTGGCGAGCGCCGCCGCATCGCGCTGGCCCAGCTGCTCATCGCCGACCAGGACCTCCTCGTACTCGACGAGCCCACCAACCACCTGGACGTCGAGGGCATCTCCTGGCTGGCCAAGCACCTGCAGGAGCGCCGCTCCGCGCTCGTCTGCGTCACGCACGACCGGTGGTTCCTCGACCAGGTCTGCACCCGCATGTGGGACGTGCAGCGCGGTGACGTCCACGAGTACGAGGGCGGCTACAGCGACTACGTCTTCGCCCGCGCCGAGCGCGACCGCATCGCCGCGACGGAGGAGTCCAAGCGGCAGAACCTGATGCGCAAGGAGCTCGCCTGGCTGCGCCGCGGCGCCCCGGCCCGTACCTCCAAGCCGCGCTACCGCATCGAGGCCGCCAACGAGCTGATCGCCGACGTGCCGCCGCCGCGCGACAAGTCCGCGCTGATGAAGTTCGCCAACGCCCGGCTCGGCAAGACGGTGTTCGACCTGGAGGACGTGACCGTCCAGGCCGGCCCCAAGACCCTCCTCAAGCACCTCACCTGGCACCTGGGCCCCGGCGACCGCGTCGGCCTCGTCGGCGTCAACGGCGCCGGCAAGACCTCCCTGCTGCGCGCCCTCGGTGAGGCCGCCCGCACCCAGGGCGACGTCCAGCCGGCCGCCGGCACGGTGACCGTCGGCAAGACGGTCAAGCTGGCCTACCTCTCCCAGGAGGTCGGCGAACTCGACCCCTCCCTGCGGGTCCTGGAGGCCGTGCAGCGCGTTCGCGACCGGGTCGACCTCGGCCAGGGCCGCGAGATGACGGCGGGCCAGCTGTGCGAGCAGTTCGGTTTCACCAAGGAGAAGCAGTGGACGCCCGTCGGCGACCTCTCCGGTGGTGAGCGGCGCCGGCTGCAGATCCTGCGCCTGCTGATGGACGAGCCCAACGTCCTCTTCCTCGACGAGCCCACCAACGACCTCGACATCGAGACCCTGACCCAGCTGGAGGACCTCCTAGACGGCTGGCCCGGGTCGATGATCGTGATCTCGCACGACCGGTTCTTCATCGAGCGCACCACCGACACGGTGATGGCCCTGCTCGGCGACGCGAGCCTGCGGATGCTGCCGCGCGGCCTGGACGAGTACCTGGAGCGCCGCCAGAAGATGATCGAGGCGGCCTCCCCGGCGCCGGCGGCGGCCGCCGCCGGTAAGTCCTCGGCCTCCGGGGACGCGCGGGCCGCGAAGAAGGAACTGCAGAAGATCGAGCGCCAGCTCAACAAGATGTCGGACCGGGAGAGCAATCTGCACGCCCAGATCGCCGAGAACTCCACCGACTTCGACAAGGTCGCCAAGCTCGACGCCGAGCTGCGGGAACTCATCTCGGACCGGGACGAGTTGGAGATGCGCTGGCTGGAGCTCGCCGAGGAGGCGTGAGTTCCGCCGGGTCGTCGCCCCAACTGGCCGGATAACGGCGGCATCACGGGCCGGTCCTCCCTTGGGAACAGGGGGTGGACCGGCCCGGCGCTGGCCGGGCCGTCAGTGATAGAAAGAGCATCCTCCGACACCCGAAGCCGAAGGTATGCGCTGATGACCGAGCCGCCCGAGCCGCCGAACCAGCCGCCGACTCCTTCCGGTTACGGGCACCTGCCCGGACCGCCGCAGCCCGGCTACGGTTTCCCGCCGCAGGGCGAGAACCCGTACGCCCAGCAGCCGCAGCAGCAGCCGCAGGGCCCGTACGCGCAGCAGCCCCAGCCCCAGCAGCCCCAGGGCCCGTACGGTCAGCAGCCGCCCGGGGGGTACGGTTTTCCGCCGCCGCCCCCGAACATGCCGCCCGGCGCCCCCGGCATGCCGCCGGGGCCGCCCGCCAAGCCGAGGAAGAAGCTCGCCGTGGTGATCGCGGCGGCCGTCGCCGGTGTGCTCGTCCTCGGTGCCGGCGGCTGGTTCGCCTTCGGCGGGAACGGGGACAAGGACAAGGACCCCGTCGCCCAGGAGTCCTCGTCGCCCAGCGACGACAAGGCCTCGCCCTCCGCCTCCGTGGACAAGGGCGACGGCAGCGGCAACGGCGGCGACGACCAGGAAGACCTCAACGCCGGCCGCAAGCAGGGCGAGGACAAGGTCCTCTGGTTCAAGACCAGCAAGATCGACGGCCCCGGCTCGGGAGTCGATTCCAAGGGCCAGTGGATCGTCGGCGACACCCTCGTCAAGACCCTCTGGAAGACGGTCACCGGCTACGGGGTCGCGGACGGCAAGGAGAAGTGGAGCCTCACTCTCCCCACCGTGATCTGCGGGGTCACCGACCGGAACGCGGACGGCAAGACCGTGGTCATGTACAAGGACGGCGAGACCAACGGCGCCAACTGCAACCAGATGCGGATGATCGACCTCAAGGCAGGCAAGGAGGGATGGTCGCACGAGGTGCCGAAGGAAGGCCTCTTCGACATCATCTCCGCCCCCGACCTCGCCCTCACCGGGGACACCGTCGCCGTCAACCGCATGGGCACCACCAGTGCCTTCAAGGTGAGCACCGGGGACAAGCTCTTCGACAACAAGCGGGACGAGGGCTGCCAGCCCAGCGACTTCGTGGCCCTGAACGGCAAGATGCTCGCCATCGCCACCTGCCTGGACGCCGACAAGACCATCGAGGTCATGGACGCCGACCCGGCCACCGGCAAGAGCACCTGGATCTACAAGGTGCCCAAGGGCTTCCAGGTCAAGAGCGTCTACTCGCTGGACCCGATCGTCCTCGACCTCGGCGACACCGAGAAGAAGCAGCGCTCCATCGTGGTCCTCGGGCCCGACGGCAAGCAGCGCACCACGGTCTCCGGCGAGGGCAGTTTCCCGGTCGGCTGCGGCGGCCTCTTCGACCGCTCGATCCAGAGCTGCGGATCCTCCCTGGTCGACGCGAACACCCTCTACCTGCCCACCAAGGCCGACATCGGCAAGCCGAACGAGATCGTCGCGTTCGACCTGGCCACCGGCAAGGAGAAGTGGCGCACCCCGGCGGGCGAGGGCCGCACCTTCAGCCCGCTCAAGGCGGCTGGCGGCCAGCTGGTCGTCTACCGCGAGGCGGAGAGCGAGAAGGGCGGCGAGGTCCTCACGATCCCGGCCGCCGGTGGTACGCCCACCGCGGTCCTGCGCAACCCGTCCGGCGCCGCCGCCCCGGTGGAGAGCTCCTTCCTCTCCCCGCGGGTGGACTACGTGAACGGCCGGCTCTTCGTCTCCGCTTCCCACCTGCAGGCCCAGAACAAGGACGAGAAGTTCCTGATGGTCTTCGGCAAGTGAGCGACCGCCCCGAGCACGAGAAGTCCGCCGAGCCGCCCACCGAGAGGCAGTAGCACCGATGAGTACCCCGCCGCCCCCCAGCCAGCCGCCGTCCGGCGGGTTCGGTGCGCCGCAGGACCCCCCGCCGGGCGGGTTCGGCGCGCCCCAGAACCCCCCGCCGGGCGGTTTCGGCACGCCCCCACCGGTGGTGCCCGCCAAGCCGGCCGGCCCCCCGCCCCCGCCGGCCCAGCCGCCGACCGTCCCGGCGGCGCCGCCCGCGGTTCCCCAGGGCCAGCCCGGCGCTCCCGCCGGGCCGGCCGCGTACGGGTACCCGCAGGAGGCCTACGGCCACCCGCAGCAGCCCGTCACCACGCCCATGTACGCGGCCCAGAGCCCGGCGGTCCCCGGACCGGGCGGCGCCGGCGGCAACGACGTGCGCACCCAGCTCATGATCGTGGGCGCGGCCCTGCTGGCCATCGTCCTCATCGTCGGTGGCGGCTTCTGGTACGTGTCCGGCGACGGCGAGGGCTCCGACAAGCAGCCCGTGGCCGACGGCAGCGCGAGCCCCGGCGGCGACAAGGGGCAGGGCGGCGGCGGTTCCGAGAAGGTACCGGCCAAGACCAAGTCGAAGACACTGGTCAACGTCCCGATGCCGGTCTCGGACGACATCGTCCAGATCCCGGGCTCCTGGCTGACCGACACCACGTACGTGAAGTCGGACGCGGGCAAGGTCGTCGGCTACAACGTGAGCGACGGCGCCAAGAAGTGGGAGACCCCGCTGGGCGCCAACCTCTGCGGGGCCAGCCGCTTCGCCTCCGAGGACAAGACCGCGATCCTCTTCGACGCGACCCTGCCGACCGCCGAGAAGAAGTACCAGCCGTGCAACCAGGTCGGCGTCATCGACCTGAACACCGGCAAGCTGCTGTGGAAGGCCTCCGCCAAGTCCCAGACCGGCGGCGACAAGCCGGTCAACTTCAACGAGATCACCGTCAGCGGCCAGACCGTCGCCGCGGGCGGCCTCGACGGCGGCGCCGCCTGGAACCTCACCGACGGCAAGCCCCTGTGGTCGCCCAAGACCGACGCGGACAACTGCGAGGACCTCGGCTACGCGGGCGGACCGGCCCTCGCCGTGATCCGCCGGTGCGGCCAGCACCCGAACTACTCGATGCTCGCGCAGAGCCTCGACCCGGTCTCGGGCGCGCAGAAGTCCTCCTACAAGCTTCCCGCCGGTCTGGACTTCGCCCAGATCGTCTCCAGCAAGCCGCTGATCGTCGCGGCGAACGTCAACAGCACCGCCAAGAACGCCACGGGCGTCAGCGACCTCTTCGTCGTCGACGACGCGGGCCAGCTGAAGGCGCGCATCCCACTCACCTCGGGCAACTACGGGCCCAAGTGCGGGGCCACCGAGGTCGAGACCTGCGTGCACATGATCGTCGGCAACGGCAAGCTCTACCTGCCGACCGAGGAGCACAAGGGCACGTCCGAGTACGGCCGCACCAACGAGATCGTCTCCTTCGACCTGGAGACCGGCAAGCAGACCACCGACCGCGCGGACGCCGGCGAGCGCTTCACGATGATCCCGCTGCGCATGGACGGGTCGAACCTCATCGCCTACAAGATCCCGCCCTACGACGGCGGCGGCCAGGTCGTCTCCATCGACGGCAGGACGATGAAGGAAACCCTGCTCATGCAGAACCCGGCGACGAAGGAGTCGCAGCGCGCCGAGACCCAGTACGTGCCGTACGCCGCCGAGTACCGCTACGGAAACGGGAGGCTCTTCATCGCCCGTGACAACGTGAGCAGCAAGTCCTCGGTGGCCACCGACCCGTACTACACCTTCGTCTCCTTCACGACGGGCTGATCCGCCACCGCACCCGCGCAGAACGCCCGAAGCCCCCGGAAGGTCCTTCCTTCCGGGGGCTTCTGCGCGGTATCCGCACCGCGCCGTCGAACAAGCGTGTAGCTTGCCGGGTCAGAAGGGTGGGGGGTGGGGTGCCTCAATGGGCGTACGGGTCATGGTGGTCGACGAGCACCGGCTACTGGCCGAGGCGCTCGCCTCGGCCCTGAAACTGCGCGGCCACCGGGTCCTCGCCGCGGCCGCTCCTGCCGCGGGCGCCGCCGAGCTGGTCATCAGCCGGTCCCCCGAGGTCTGCCTGCTGGGTACGGCGACGCCCGCCGAACCGGGGGTCTTCGAGCCGGTCGTCCGGATCAAGCGGGAGCGCCCGCAGATCGCCGTGGTCGTCCTGGGCCCGGTACCGAGCCCGCGCGGCATCGCGGCCGCGTTCGCCGCCGGCGCCTCGGGGTACGTACGTCACGACGAGCGCATCGAGGGCGTGGAGCGGGCCCTGGCCAAGGCCAGGGCGGGGGAGGTGGCCATCGCGCCGCAGCTGCTGCAGGGGGCCTTCGCGGAGCTGCTCAACCCGGCCGCCCAGCCCGACGACGAGGGCACCCGGCTGCTGAGGCTGCTCACCCCGCGCGAGGTGGAGGTGCTGGTCCGGGTCGCCGAGGGCGAGGACACCCGGCTCATCGCCGCCGGCATGGCCATCGCGCCGAGCACCGCGCGCACGCACGTGCAGCGGGTGCTGATGAAACTGGGCGTGGGCTCTCGGCTGGAGGCGGCCGCGCTGGCCGCCCGTACCGGGTTGCTGGACCGGGCCGGACTGCCGCCGTCCGGTGCTGCCTGGCCCTGATCGGGCCCGAGGATTTCCCCGGCGGGGCGTATTCGGGTATGCCGGATACCAGCACGCGCGCGGTGCGTGCGTTTCCCCGCGAGAGGCAGTAGGACACGTGAGCAAGACGGCGACTTCCAAATACCTTGTCACCGGCGGCGCCGGATACGTGGGCGGCGTGGTCGCGGCCCATCTCCTGGAGGCGGGCCACGAGGTCACCGTCCTCGACGACCTTTCCACCGGCTTCCGTTCCGGCGTGCCGGCCGGGGCCGCGTTCATCGAGGGCCGCATCCAGGATGCCGCCCAGTACCTGGACCCCTCGTACGACGGGGTCCTGCACTTCGCCGCCTCCTCGCAGGTAGGCGAGTCCGTGGTGAACCCGGGCAAGTACTGGGAGAACAACGTAGGCGGCACCCTGGCCCTGCTGGCCGCGATGCGCGGGGCCGGCGTGCGCCGACTGGTGTTCTCCTCCACCGCGGCCACCTACGGGGAGCCGGCCGACGGGCCGCTGACCGAATCCTCGGTGACCGCCCCCACCAACCCGTACGGGGCCTCGAAGCTGGCCGTCGACCACATGATCGCGGGGGAGTGCGTCGCGCACGGCCTCGCGGCGGTGTCGCTGCGCTACTTCAACGTGGCCGGGGCGTACGGGGAGTTCGGTGAGCTGCACGACCCCGAGACGCACCTGATCCCGCTGGTGCTGCAGGTGGCACTCGGCGAGCGGGAGTCGATCTCGGTGTTCGGGGAGGACTACCCGACCCCGGACGGCACCTGCGTACGGGACTACATCCACGTCGCCGACCTGGCGCAGGCCCACCTGGCCGCGCTGCGTGTCGCCACCGAGGGGGAGCACCTCATCTGCAACCTCGGCAACGGCAACGGATTCTCGGTCCGCGAGGTCATCGAGACGGTCCGCAAGGTCACCGGAAAGGAGATCCCCGAGGTCGTCGCCCCGCGCCGGGCCGGTGACCCGGCCACCCTCGTCGCCTCCGCCCGCACGGCCCACGAGCGCCTCGGCTGGACCCCGGTCCGCTCGGACCTCACGGGCATCGTGACGGACGCCTGGAACTTCACCCGCGCCCGCCGCGGCTGACCGGGCCTGCGCCCCGCACGCACGCCCCCGCCCGGACAGGGCGGGGGCGCGCGTGCGTTCGGGGTGCGCCGTCGCCGGGCGCTTCGCGCGGGCGCCCGGCGTGCGCACGCCGGGTGAAATACACCGTGTGCAACTGCCCGCGGCACACGATGGGCCCGAACAAGACCAACTGGGGCGGAGAACCGTCGATTTCAAGCCACCGTCAAGCCCCGTCAGGAGCGCCTCGCCGGAAAATCGCTCGAAAAACTTCTGCTATTCGGCCAACCGCCGGTCGCCCCCGGCCCTACGCTGATGCGTGACACCGGTGGGGGCCGGTGTTGATTCAGGGGTCGAGACAAGTCGGGTACGACGTCCGGTCCGGGGTAGTGCAGAGATGTCACGGCGGCGGCCGAGGCGCCTGCGGATCACCCGGTCCGGGCGCCGTACCCGCAGTCGTCCGTTCCCCGACCCTTGGGGGTTTTGTGGTTCGTATCCGGGTACTCGTGGTCGACGATCACCGCATCTTCGCCGAATCTCTCGCCGCCGCGCTCGCGGCCGAACCGGACGTGGACGTCTCCGCGGCCGGCAGTGGCCCCGCCGCGCTGCGCTGCCTCGAACGCGCGGTGGCCGAGGGCCGCCGCTTCGACGTCCTGCTGGTCGACGCCGACCTCACCGCCGCCGTCGCGGGAGTACCGGCCCAGCGGGAGTCCGGCTCCGGGCCACCGAGCGCCTCCGACGGGATCGCGCTGGTGGCAGGCGTACGCGTGTCCCACCCCGGGGTCCGTACGGTCGTGCTCGCCGAGCGCGACGACCCGCGCCGGGCCGCCCTGGCACTCCAGGCCGGCGCCTCGGGCTGGGTGGCCAAGGACTGTTCGCTCTCGCGGCTGCTGGCCGTCATCCGCGGCGTCCTGCGCGAGGAGACCCACCTTCCGCCCGCGCTGCTCACCGGAGTGCTCCGGGAACTGACCGCCGCGCGGAAGCACCGTACGGACAGCGAACGGCTCGTGGAGTCCCTCACGCCGCGCGAGCACGAGGTGCTGCGCTGCATGGTGGCGGGGCTGGGCCGCAAGGACGTGGCCGCGCGGCTGTTCCTCTCCCCGCACACGGTGCGCACCCACATGCAGAACGTGCTGGGCAAGCTCGGCGTGCACTCCACGCTCGCGGCGGTCGCCCTGGCCCGGCGGGCCGGCGTACGGCCCGCGGACCTGCCCGGACTGCCGGGGCAGGGACTAGCCGGGGACGTTGTCGAACGGAGCGGTCAACTGGCGTAGCAGGGCCGCGAGATCGCCACGCTCGGTACGCGACAGCTGGGCCAGGATCGCGCGTTCCTGGGCCAGCAGTCCGGCGAGCGCCTGGTCCGCGCGGTCACGGCCCTCGCGGCTCAGCCGAACCAGTACCCCGCGACGGTCGTTGGGGTCCGGCAGTCGCTCGACGAGGCCCTTCTTGGCGAGCCGGTCGATGCGGTTGGTCATGGTCCCCGAGGTGACCAGGGTCTGGGTCAGCAATTGGCCGGGGGAGAGCTGGTAGGGCGCACCGGCCCGCCGCAGCGAGGTCAGGACGTCGAACTCCCACGGCTCCAGGCCGTGCTCGGAGAAGGCGAGCCTGCGGGCGCGGTCGAGGTGGCGCGCGAGCCTGCTGACGCGGCTGAGCACCTCGAGTGGTTCCACGTCGAGGTCAGGGCGTTCTCGTCGCCATGCCGCAACCAGTCGGTCGACCTCGTCCTCCATGCCGATCAGTGTAAAGGGTCTGTCGACGTGAAGTCTCTTCAAATCAAGTATCTCGACACCATATATCTTGATGTCGAGATATATTTTGCGCCACGTGGGGCATGGACGTGCCGGAGAAGCTTCCGTTCCCCACGCACCACCAGCAGGGAGGCTCGAACATGCATTCCGATACCGTGCCGGCCAGGGTTCCGGCGTCGACCACCACACCCGCCGCACCCACGTGGGATCCACAGCAGTACCTCCGGCACGCCGGACACCGCGCCAGGCCCTTTCTCGACCTCCTGACCCGGATACCAGAACTCCCCTCCCGGCCCGCCCGCATCGCCGACCTCGGCTGCGGCCCCGGCAACGTCACCGCGCTCATCTCGGAGCGCTGGCCCGAGGCCCACATCACCGGTTACGACCTCTCCCCGGAGATGCTCCAGCGCGCGAGCGCCGAGTACGCCGGCCCCACCAGCGGCGGCGGCCTGCTCGACTTCCACCGCGCGGACCTCGCCGACTGGCTCCCGGAGGAGCCGTACGACCTGATCGTCTCCAACGCCGCCTTCCAGTGGGTCCCCGGCCACCCCGGATCCTTCGCCCCCTGGATCAACGGACTGCGCCCCGGCGGCACCTTCGCCTTCCAGATCCCCGGCAACTTCACCGCCCCCAGCCACGCGATCCTCGCCGAGCTGTGCGACGCCCCGCGCTGGCGGGACCGGCTCGCCGGCCACGGGGCGCGCTACATCCACCTGCTCGAACCGGCCGGATACCTGGAGCGGTTCACCGAGCTCGGCTGCGCCGCCGACGTGTGGGAGACCACGTACTACCAGTTGCTCGAAGGGCCGGACCCGGTGCTGGACTGGGTCAAGGGCACCGCCCTGCGGCCCGTGCTCACCGCCCTGGCCGACGACCACGAAGCCGCCGAGGCCTTCCTCGCCGAATACCGCGCCCTGCTGCTCGAGGCCTACCCGCCGGGGCCGCGCGGCACCGTCTTCCCCTTCCGGCGGATCTTCGCCGTCGCCCGCAAGGAGGTCTGACCGTGCTTGCCGCGGTCGACCACGTCCAGCTCGCCGCGCCACCGGGCTCGGAGGACCGGCTCCGCGCGTACTACACCGGCGTCCTCGGCATGACGGAGATCCCCAAGCCGCCGGTGCTCGCGGCGCGCGGCGGCTGCTGGTTCGCCGCCGGGCCCGTCCAGCTCCACCTGGGCATCGAGGAGGACTTCCGCCCGGCCCGCAAGGCGCATCCGGGGCTCAGGGTCGACGGCATCGAGGCCTACGCGAGCAGACTGGAGGAGCGCGGAGCCGAGGTGGTCTGGGACGACGACCTGCCGGGACACCGCCGCTTCTCCTCCGAGGATCCGGTGGGCAACCGGCTGGAGTTCCTGGAGAGGCAGGGCCCGCAGGGGGCCTGAGCCGGCCCCCGCACACGACGGCGCCCCGTCACCGCGACCGCGGTGACGGGGCGCCGTCGTACGTACGCGATTGGCGCCGGGGGGCGTCAGCTCTTGCGGTGGCCCACCAGCCGCGGCTTCGCCTCCAGGTTCTCCAGCCCGTGCCAGGCCAGGTTCACCAGGTGCGCCGCGACCTCCGCCTTCTTCGGTCGGCGCGTCTCCAGCCACCACTGCCCGGTCAGCGCGACCATCCCGACCAGCGCCTGCGCGTACAGCGGGGCCAGCTTCGGGTCGAATCCGCGGGCCTTGAACTCCAGGCCCAGGATGTCCTCGACCTGCGTGGCGATGTCACTGATCAGCGAGGCGAAGGTGCCCGTCGACTGGGCGACCGGGGAGTCCCGGACCAGGATCCGGAAACCGTCCGTGTAGTTCTCGATGTAGTCCAGCAGCGCGAACGCCGCCTGCTCCAGCAGCTCCCGGGGGTGCCCGGCCGTCAGCGCGCCCGTCACCCCGTCCAGCAGCTGGCGCATCTCCCGGTCCACGACGACCGCGTAGAGGCCCTCCTTGCCGCCGAAGTGCTCGTACACCACCGGCTTGGAGACTCCGGCCTTCGCCGCGATCTCCTCCACCGACGTGCCCTCGAACCCCTTCTCGGCGAACAGGATGCGGCCGATGTCCAGCAGTTGCTGGCGCCGTTCGGCGCCCGTCATCCGGACCCGGCGGCTGCGCCTGGGCTTGTCGCTGCTGGAACTGCTGCCGTCGTTTCCCACGCCCCCCATCATGCCGCGTTCGACGCTTCTTCCTTGCGCCGGGCGTCGATGCGGGCCTCGGACGGCCAGCGCACGTCGGACGCCCATCCCAGCTGTTCGAACCAGCGGATCAGCCGCGCGCTGGAGTCGACCTGGCCGCGCAGGACTCCGTGCCGGGCCGAGGTCGGGTCGGCGTGGTGCAGGTTGTGCCAGGACTCGCCGCAGGACAGCACGGCCAGCCACCACACGTTGCCGGACCGGTCGCGCGACTTGAAGGGGCGCTTGCCGACCGCGTGGCAGATCGAGTTGATCGACCACGTCACGTGGTGCAGCAGCGCGACCCGGACCAGCGAACCCCAGAAGAACGCCGTGAACGCGCCCCACCACGACATCGTCACCAGGCCGCCCACGACCGGCGGGATCGCCAGCGAGAGGATCGTCCAGAAGACGAAGTCGCGCGAGATGCGGCGGATCGCCGGGTCCTTGATCAGGTCGGGGGCGTACTTCTGCTGGTTGGTCTGCTCCTCGTCGAAGAGCCACCCGATGTGCGCCCACCACAGGCCCTTCATCAGGGCCGGCACCGTCTCGCCGAACCGCCACGGCGAATGCGGGTCGCCCTCGTGGTCGGAGTACTTGTGATGCTTGCGGTGGTCGGCCACCCAGCGCACCAGCGGCCCCTCGACCGCCATCGACCCCATGATCGCCAGGACGATGCGCAGCGGCCGCTTCGCCTTGAAGGAACCGTGCGTGAAGTAGCGGTGGAACCCGATGGTGATCCCGTGGCAGGCCAGGAAGTACATGAACACCATCAGGCCCAGGTCCAGCCAGCTCACCCCCCAGCCCCAGGCCAGCGGAACCGCCGCCAGCAGTGCGAGGAAGGGGAACGTGATGAACAGCAGCAGGGCGATCTGCTCGACGGACCGCTTGCTCTCACCGCCCCGGGTGGCGGGCGAGGCGAACGCGTCGGAAGGCGCCGAGGCGTCCTCGATCACGTCGGGACTGATGGTCATAGGTGTGTCCCCTGAGGGTGAGGAGTCGGCAGGCGCGCCGCCCGGCCACGCTCCCTACGGATGCGTAACCTACGGCAACGTAAGTATGGCAAAGGTCCTGCGGGCGGCAAGGGGAGCGCGCCCGCCACCCTGCCCCCGGACCCCGGCGCGGCGGGGCCCATCGGCCCGCGCGGACTCCCCGGCCGTCCCGCCTGATGACACACCGGCCTGGGCACCAGGACGGGCCACCTATCCTGGTGTCGTCGGACAGCGCGGTCCGCACGGGCAGCCCGAGCTGCGCATCAGGAGCGGCGGCGCCTGCGGACCAAGTCCGGAGGGGCACCACCGCGCGTATCCGGGGCCCACCTCCCAGTAGCGCTCGAAACACTGCAAGGAGCCGCACCTGTGAGCAGTGCCGACCAGGCCCACTCGACCAACGCCGTCGCCATCGCCGCGGCCAACGCCGAGCTGCGCGCGGACATCCGCCGCCTCGGCGACCTCCTCGGCGAGACCCTCGTACGCCAGGAGGGCCAAGACCTCCTCGACCTGGTCGAACGCGTCCGGGCACTCACCCGCACCGACGGCGTCGCCGCCGCCGAGTTGCTCGGTGACACCGACCTGGAGACCGCCGCCAAGCTGGTGCGCGCCTTCTCCACCTACTTCCACCTCGCCAACGTCACCGAGCAGGTGCACCGCGGCAAGGAGCTGCGCGCCCACCGCGCCGCCGAGGGCGGGCTGCTGGCCCGCACGGCCGACATGCTCAAGGACGCCGACCCCGAGCACCTGCGCGAGACGGTCAAGAACCTCAACGTCCGGCCCGTCTTCACCGCGCACCCCACCGAGGCGGCCCGCCGCAGCGTCCTCAACAAGCTGCGCCGCATCGCCGCGCTCCTCGAGGAGCCCGTCTCGGGTGCCGGTGAACGCCGCCGCCACGACCTGCGCCTCGCCGAGAACATCGACCTCGTCTGGCAGACCGACGAGCTGCGCGTGGTCCGCCCCGAACCCGCCGACGAGGCCCGCAACGCCATCTACTACCTCGACGAGCTGCACGCCGGCGCCGTCGGCGACGTCCTCGAGGACCTCGCCGCCGAGCTCCAGCGCGTCGGCATCGAGATCCCGGCCGGCACCCGCCCGCTCACCTTCGGCACCTGGATCGGCGGCGACCGCGACGGCAACCCTAACGTCACGCCCGACGTGACCCGGGACGTGCTGATCCTCCAGCACGAGCACGGCATCACCGACGCCCTGGAACTCGTCGACTTCCTGCGCGGACTGCTGTCGAACTCCATCCGCTACACCGGCGTCACCGAGGAGCTCCTCTCCTCCCTCCAGGTCGACCTGGAGCGCCTCCCCGAGATCAGCCCGCGCTACAAGCGGCTGAACGCCGAGGAGCCGTACCGCCTCAAGGCCACCTGCATCCGGCAGAAGCTCGTCAACACCCGGGAGCGGCTCGCCAAGGGCACCCCCCACGAGGAAGGCCGCGACTACCTCGGCACCGCCGAGCTGCTCACCGACCTCACCCTCATCCAGACCTCCCTGCGCGAACACCGCGGCGCGCTCTTCGCCGACGGCCGCATGGACCGCACCATCCGCACCCTGGCCGCCTTCGGCCTCCAGCTCGCCACCATGGACGTGCGCGAGCACGCGGACGCGCACCACCACGCGCTGGGCCAGCTCTTCGACCG
Source organism: Streptomyces sp. NBC_00435 (assembly GCF_036014235.1). GTDB lineage: Bacteria > Actinomycetota > Actinomycetes > Streptomycetales > Streptomycetaceae > Streptomyces. Next base: position 3,399,388 of record NZ_CP107924.1, on the reverse strand, counting down.
GCTCGGCGAGGAGTCCTGGCGCTACGCCGACATGCCGCGCGAGTACCGCGGCAAGCTGCTGGCGAAGGAGCTGCGCTCGCGCCGCCCGCTGGCACCCACCCCGGCCCCGCTCGACGCGGCCGGGCAGAAGACCCTCGGTGTGTTCGGTGCGATCAAGGACGCCTTCGAGAAGTTCGGCCCCGAGGTCATCGAGTCCTACATCATCTCGATGTGCCAGGGCGCCGACGACGTCTTCGCCGCCGCCGTCCTCGCCCGCGAGGCCGGCCTGATCGACCTGCACGGCGGCTGGGCCAAGATCGGCATCGTGCCGCTCCTGGAGACCACCGACGAGCTCAAGGCCGCCGACGTCATCCTCGACGAGATGCTCGCCGACCCCTCCTACCGGCGTCTCGTCTCGCTGCGCGGTGACGTCCAGGAGGTCATGCTCGGCTACTCCGACTCCTCGAAGTTCGGCGGCATCACCACTTCCCAGTGGGAGATCCACCGCGCCCAGCGCCGGCTGCGCGACGTGGCCCACCGCTACGGCGTACGCCTGCGCCTCTTCCACGGCCGTGGCGGCACCGTCGGCCGCGGCGGCGGCCCCTCGCACGACGCGATCCTCGCGCAGCCCTGGGGCACGCTGGAGGGCGAGATCAAGGTGACCGAGCAGGGCGAGGTCATCTCCGACAAGTACCTCGTCCCCTCGCTGGCCCGCGAGAACCTGGAGCTGACCGTCGCGGCCACCCTCCAGGCCTCCGCCCTGCACACCGCCCCGCGCCAGTCCGACGAGGACCTGGCCCGCTGGGACGCGGCCATGGACACCGTCTCGGACGCCGCGCACAACGCGTACCGGGAGCTCGTCGAGGACCCGGACCTGCCGGCGTACTTCTTCGCCGCCACCCCCGTGGACCAGCTCGCCGACCTGCACCTGGGTTCGCGTCCCTCGCGCCGCCCCGACTCGGGCGCGGGCCTCGACGGCCTGCGCGCCATCCCGTGGGTCTTCGGCTGGACCCAGTCCCGTCAGATCGTCCCCGGCTGGTACGGGGTCGGCTCGGGCCTGAAGGCCCTGCGCGAGGCCGGCCAGGGCAGCGCGCTGGCCGAGATGGGCGAGCGCTGGCACTTCTTCCGCAACTTCCTCTCCAACGTCGAGATGACGCTGGCCAAGACGGACCTGCGGATCGCCCGCCACTACGTCGACACCCTCGTGCCCGACGAGCTGAAGCACGTCTTCGCCCGCATCGAGGCCGAGCACGAGCTCACCGTCCGCGAGGTCCTGCGGATCACCGGGGGCGAGCGGCTCCTCGACTCCAACCCGGTCCTCCAGCAGACCTTCTCGGTCCGTGACGCGTACCTGGACCCGATCTCCTACCTCCAGGTCTCCCTGCTGGCCCGCCAGCGCGCGGCCGCCGAGCGGGGCGAGGAGGCGGACCCGCTGCTGTCCCGGGCCCTGCTGCTGACCGTCAACGGCGTCGCGGCGGGTCTGCGCAACACCGGCTGACGGCACACACCCGAGGGGCCCGCGCACCACTGGTGCGCGGGCCCCTCGGCAGTGCTAGCTGTTGTACGCGGACTGCGCGCGCTCCAGGCCCTCCTGGATCAGGCACTCCACGGCGTCCGCCGACCGGTCGACGAACCAGTCCAGCTCCTTGCGCTCGGTGGAGGAGAAGTCCTTCAGCACGAAGTCCGCGACCTGCATCCGGCCGGGCGGGCGGCCGATGCCGCAGCGCACCCGGTGGTAGTCCGGTCCCATCGACTTCGTCATCGACTTCAGCCCGTTGTGGCCGTTGTCCCCGCCGCCCAGCTTCAGCCGCAGCGTCGGGTAGTCGATGTCCAGCTCGTCGTGGACCGCGACGATCCGGTCCAGCGGCACCTTGTAGAAGTCCCGCAACGCCGTCACGGGGCCGCCGGACAGGTTCATGAACGACATGGGCTTGGCCAGCACCACGCGCCGGTTCGCGGGTCCCGGCGGGCCCATGCGGCCCTCGACCACATGCGCGCGGGCCTTGTGCGCCTTGAACTTGCCGCGCATCCGCTCCGCGAGCAGGTCGGCCACCATGAAACCGATGTTGTGGCGGTTGCCCGCGTACTCCGCACCCGGATTCCCGAGGCCCACGATCAGCCAGGGCGCCGCGTCGTCCGACATCAAAAGCTCCTTATACGAAGACGACCGCCGTCCCGCTCCAGTGGAGCCGGACGGCGGTCGTTCAGCAAGTGCTGAGGGGGAGGGGCGAGGCTCAGGCCTCGGTGCCCGCGGCCTCGGCGGCCGGCTCCTCGGCCTGCGCGCCGATGACCTGCAGGACGGCGATGTCGCCGTCGACGGCCAGGGTGGTGCCGGCCGGCAGGACCAGGTCAGAGGCGGTGATGGTGGCACCGGCCTCCAGGCCCGCGATGGACACGGTGACCTCGGTCGGGATGTGCGTGGCCTCGGCCTCGACGGAGATGGTGTTCTGGAGGGTCTCCAGCATGTTGCCACCCGGGGCCAGCTCGCCCTCGGTGACGATCGCGACGTCGACGGTGACCTTTTCGCCCTTCTTGACGATCAGGAAGTCGACGTGGGAGATCGAACGCTTCAGCGGGTGCTTCTGCACGGCCTTCGGGATGACCAGCTCGGTGCCGCCGCCCGCGATGTCCAGGGAGAGCAGGACGTTCGGGGTGCGGAGTGCCAGCTGCAGGGCGTGGGCGTCGACGTTGACGTGCTTCGGGTCGGTGCCGTGGCCGTAGATGACCGCGGGGGTCAGGGCGTCACGACGGGCCTGGCGGGCAGAGCCCTTGCCGAAGTTCTCACGGACCTGCGCGGCAAGCTTGATCTCGGACATGCTCACTCCTCGTGGGGTGACGGAAATGGACGACAGTCACCCGGCCGGAACACGGCCTGCTACGAAGAGCGCGTCGATAACGGAGCATCCGGTACCTGTCGGAAACAGGTACGGCCTCCCTCGCCGAGCAACTCGAGGAGTGTACCCGGGGAGGGAGGCCGTACCCAAAACGATCTCTGCTGGGACTGCTACTGCTGCTCTTCGAACAGGCTGGTGACCGAACCGTCCTCGAAGACCTCGCGCACCGCGCGGGCGATCATCGGGGCGATGGACAGCACCGTGATCTTGTCGAGCTCCAGGTCGGACGGGTCCGGCAGGGTGTTCGTGAACACGAACTCGCTGACCTTGGAGTTCTTCAGGCGGTCGGCGGCCGGGCCCGACAGGATGCCGTGCGTGGCCGTCACGATGACGTCCTCCGCGCCGTGCGCGAAGAGCGCGTCGGCGGCGGCGCAGATGGTGCCACCCGTGTCGATCATGTCGTCGACCAGGACGCAGACGCGGCCCTTGACCTCACCGACGACCTCGTGGACGGTCACCTGGTTGGCGACGTCCTTGTCGCGGCGCTTGTGGACGATCGCCAGCGGGGCGTCCAGGCGGTCGCACCAGCGGTCGGCGACGCGCACGCGGCCGGCGTCCGGGGAGACGATGGTCAGCTTGGAGCGGTCGACCTTGGCGCCGACGTAGTCCGCGAGGACCGAGAGGGCCGAGAGGTGGTCGACCGGGCCGTCGAAGAAGCCCTGGATCTGGTCCGTGTGCAGATCGACCGTGAGGATGCGGTCGGCACCCGCGGTCTTCAGCAGGTCCGCGACCAGACGCGCCGAGATCGGCTCGCGGCCCTTGTGCTTCTTGTCCTGGCGGGCGTACCCGTAGGACGGGACGATCACGGTGATGGAGCGTGCCGACGCGCGCTTGAGCGCGTCGATCATGATCAGCTGTTCCATGATCCACTTGTTGATCGGAGCCGTGTGGCTCTGGATCAGGAAGCAGTCCGCGCCACGAGCAGACTCCTGGAAGCGGACGTAGATCTCGCCGTTCGCGAAGTCGAAAGCCTTGGTCGGCACGAGGCCGACACCGAGCTGGTGCGCGACCTCCTCGGCCAGCTCGGGGTGGGCGCGGCCGGAGAAGAGCATCAGCTTCTTCTCGCCGGTCGTCTTGATCCCGGTCACAGCACTGTCTCCTCAGACGTGGGAAAGCTGCTCGCCCCCATGTGCGTCCGTCCCGCACACGGTGAGCCAGCCGAATTGCGTGCACCTATCACGGTACGCCGTCTCGGGCGCAGCCGTTTCCGGTCAGTTCACCTCAGCGTTCGCCGGAGTCCTCGCGGACCACCGACTGAGCCGCTGCCGCGGCGGCACTTCCCGGACGCTTGCGGGCCACCCAGCCCTCGATATTCCGCTGCTGGCCACGGGCCACGGCCAGTGCGCCGGGCGGCACGTCCTTCGTGATCACGGATCCGGCGGCCGTGTAGGCGCCGTCCCCGATGGTGACGGGAGCCACAAACATGTTGTCCGAACCCGTCTTGCAGTGTGAGCCGACGGTCGTGTGGTGCTTGTGCTCACCGTCGTAGTTCACGAACACGCTGGCCGCGCCGATGTTCGTGTACTCGCCGATCGTCGCGTCGCCGACGTAGGAGAGGTGCGGGACCTTGGTGCCCTCGCCGATCGTCGCGTTCTTCATCTCCACGTACGTTCCGGCCTTGGCCTTCGGCCCCAGGTTCGTGCCCGGACGCAGGTACGCGAAGGGGCCGACGCTCGCGGCCTCGCCCACGACGGCGGTGTCCGCCACCGTGTTGTCCACCCGGGCGCGCGCACCCACGTGCGTGTCCTTCAGGCGGGTGTTGGGGCCGACCTCGGCCTCCTCGGCGACGTGCGTGGTGCCGAGCAGCTGGGTGCCGGGGTGGACGATCGCGTCCTGGCCGAAAGTCACCGTCACGTCGACGAGCGTGCTGGCCGGGTCGACGATCGTCACACCGGCGAGCATGGCGCGCTCCAGCAGACGCGCGTTCAGCAGCGCGCGGGCCTCGGCGAGCTGGACCCGGTTGTTGATCCCGAGGATCTGCCGGTGGTCGGCGCCCACGGCCGCGCCGACGCGGTGGCCGGCCTCGCGCAGGATGCCGAGCACGTCGGTGAGGTACTCCTCGCCCTGGCTGTTGTCGGTGCGGACCTTGCCGAGGGCGTCCGCGAGCAGGGCGCCGTCGAAGGCGAAGACACCGGAGTTGATCTCGCGGATCGCGCGCTGGGCCTCGGTGGCGTCCTTGTGCTCCACGATCGCGGTGACGGCTCCGGTGCCGGCGTCGCGCACGATGCGGCCGTAGCCGGTGGAGTCGGGGACCTCGGCGGTCAGCACGGTGACGGCGTTGCCGTCGGCCTCGTGCGTCGCCGTCAGCCCGGCCAGGGTCTCGCCGGTCAGCAGCGGGGTGTCGCCACAGACGACGACCACGGTGCCGGCCGGCCGGTCGCCGAGCTCCTCGAGGGCCATCCGGACGGCGTGACCGGTGCCGTTCTGCTCGTACTGGACCGCGGTGCGGACGTCGGCGTCGATGGCGGCGAGGTGCGCGGTGACCTGCTCGCGGGCGTGTCCGACGACGACGACGAGGTGGGCCGGGTCCAGCTCGCGGGAGGCGGCGACGACGTGACCGACGAGCGAGCGCCCGCTGATCTCGTGCAGGACCTTGGGTGTGGCCGACTTCATGCGGGTGCCTTCACCCGCTGCGAGTACGACGACGGCTGCCGGGCGGTTGGCGCTCACGGGTGTGCCCTTCGGCTTCGGGTGGTGGACCCGTGAAGGATACCGGTGGGTTTAAGGCTCTAAACGAGGGCGGGTCCTGACGGTGACCGTCAGGACCCGGACCGGCAAGGCTCCCCTGTCAGGACTCGAACCCGAACATAAGGCACCAAAAGCCTCAGTGCTGCCAATTACACCACAGGGGATCTTCATCGACTTAACCGGACATTATGCCCTCTTGGTCGAGCCGACGGCACCTACTATGCCGCACCGGGCGCCCTGAATGCGACGGTACGAATGCGAGCCTCCGGGGACGTGGACCACGAGGCAACCCCGGTGCGTGTCGCCCACGTTCCCGCGCTTCGTGAGGGGAGCGCGACGGCTGCGTAGGCTGGACCGCATGACCAGTACGGGGGAAGAGCAGGGCGATGCGGGGGCCGGGCGGGACGGGCCCCTGTGGTGGGAACGGCGCCGTTCGGCCGTGCTGGACGTGGGGCTCGGGGCGGTGTCCGCCGTCGAGTGCGCCGTGGAGGGCGTGGGGTTCGCGCACGAGGCCGGGATCCCGGTCCCGGCGGGGGTGCTGTTCGGGTTCGCGGTCGGGGCCGTGCTCCTGCTGCGAAGGCGCTGGCCGGTCGCCGTGGTGCTGGTGGGGATCGCCGTGTCGCCCGCCGCCATGGGCTTCCTGCTCGGCGTGGTCGGGCTGTACACGCTCGCCACCTCCGAGGTGCCCCGGCGGATCACCGCGACGCTGACCGCGATGTCACTGGCCGCGACCTACGTGGTGATGTACCTGCGCACCCGCGGGGACGAGGAGGCCGGCCACACCCTCGTCGTCCTGCTGTCCGTGTTCGTGGCGGTGGCGCTGACCGTGCCGCCGGTACTGCTCGGGCTGTACACGGCGGCCCGCAGGCGGCTGATGGAGAGCCTGCAGGAGCGCGCGGCCTCGCTGGAGCGGGAGCTGTCGCTGCTCGCGGACCGGGCGGAGGAACGGGCCGAGTGGGCCCGTACGGAGGAACGGACCCGGATCGCCCGCGAGATGCACGACGTCGTCGCGCACCGCGTGTCGCTGATGGTGGTGCACGCGGCCGCGCTGCAGGCGATCGCCGTCAAGGACCCCGCGAAGGCCGTGAAGAACGCCGCACTGGTGGGTGACATGGGCCGCCAGGCGCTGACGGAACTGCGGGAGATGCTCGGCGTCCTGCGGGCGGGGACGCCCAAGCGGGTCGCCCCGGCGACCGCGGTGGCCCTCGTGGGTACCTTCGAGGACGGGCCGACGCTGGGTGAGCTGGAGACGCTCGTCGGTCAGTCGCGGGCGGCCGGGATGGCCGTGGAGCTCGATGTGCGCGGCGAGTACCTGGCCTACCTGGCGGAGGTGGAGCAGACGGCCTACCGGGTGGTGCAGGAGGCGCTGACCAACTGCCACAAGCACGCTCCGGGCGCGCGGGTCGTCGTACGGCTGGCGCACCGGGAGGGCGAGGTGGCCATGCAGGTGGAGAACGGGCCGTGCGACGGCCAGGCGGCCGAGCCGGGCCTGCCCAGCGGAGGGAACGGCCTGGTCGGGATGCGCGAGCGGGTGCTGGGCCTGGGCGGGGTGTTCGTGTCCGGGCCGACGGACGAGGGCGGCTTCAGGGTCTCGGCGGTACTGCCGGGCGGACGGGGGTAGCGGGGACGGTCCGGGACGCGCGAGCTGGCGGCGGCCCCGGCCGGGCCCGCCGGGCGGGCCCGGCCGCGGTACCTGCAAGCGGCGCTCGGCGTGCGGGGCCGCCGGGCGCACTCGGCCGGTGGCCCCGCCGGTGATCCGCGGGCGTATGTTTTCCGGCTGGAGGAAGGCCGGTACCCGGAGGCCGGGCAGCGGCCGCCGGAGCTGTGAGGCGCGGCTGACAGGGGGAGAACGGGATGACGGTGGGCTGGGATCCGGTGGCGGGGCTTACGGGCGAGGACCGCAAGCTGTTCCAGGGGCGGTGGGAGAAGCGGCTCTGGCTGAACGTGCCCGGCCCCTTCTACACGGGCGAGACGGACACGTGCTGGACCGGGCGGCTGAACGCGCCGGCCAACGTCATGTACACGGCCAGCAGCGAGGGCAGCCTCGAGTACGTCTTCCGGCAGCCCCGGAATCCGGACGAGGTCCGCCAGCTGGTGGACGCGGCCGACGAGGAGCCGTTCCAGGAGTACGCCTACGACGGGGACCGCTGGTGGACCCCGGCCGCGGTGCGCCAGTGGTGGTCCGCCCGCGGGCGGGTCGAGGAGCACCTGACGGCCACGCTCGCGGAGTACGGGGACAGCGTCCACCCCGCCGACCGGGACGCGGCCACGGGAGCCCGGGAGTTCCGGGCGTACCTCGCGGGCGGCCTCGCCGGAGATCTGCGGGCGTACCTCTTCCGGCTGGAGGAGGGCCGCTACCCCGGGGCCGGGGAGCGGCTTCCGGAGCTCGGTTAGGCGGTCGTGAGGCGGGTCGGCTGGAGGCCGGTCAGCAGGAGGGTGAGGGCCTCGTCGAGCCCGGCGCCCAGGTACCAGTCGCCCGTGTGGTCCACGCAGTAGACGCGGCCCTCGCGGTCAAGGGCGAGATGGGAGGTCCCGTCGGCCTCGACGCCGAGGGGGCACAGCTGCGTGGACAGGGCGCGGCCGAGGTCGGCGAAGGTACGGGCGAGGTGCAGGCCCGTGAGGGGGTCCAGCCGTACGGCGGTGGGCGCGATCTGGCGGCCGGGACCCGGGGCGGCGACGGTGAGGTTCCCGAACTCCGCCCAGGCCTCGACGGCGGCCGGGAAGACCGTGTGGCGGTGCCCGGCGGGCGTGGTGTGGTCGCGCAGGGCGTCGGCCCAGTACTCGGCCTGCTTGATGTCCCAGCGGCCCGGCTCCCAGCCGGCGGTGCGCAGGGCGGAGTCCACGGCCACCGGGAAGCGGGCGGCCGAGGAGCGGTCGTAGGAAGCGGAGGTGACGCTCATGGTGGCTACTCGGGGTGGGTGAGGTCGACGGGTCGTACGCCGAAGTGGGCGAGGAGGGCCTCGCAGGAGCGGCAGGGAGGTGCGTAGCTGCCGTGGAGCGGGTCGCCGTCCTCGCGGATGCGGCGGGCGGTGATCTTGGAGTGTTTCAGCGAGCGGCGGGCCTCGCTCGGGGTGAGCGGCTTGCGCGAGGCGCGCTTGCTGCGGGCGCCCTCGACGGCGGCCAGGTGGCGGGAGAGCAGGAGCGCCTCCGGACATCGGCCGGTGAAACGTTCGCGCTGACCGCTGGTGAGGGTGTCCAGGAAGTCCTGGACGAGAGCGTGCAGTACGGGCGGCAGATCGGCTTTGCCGGCGGTGCCGGTGAGGGTTTCGCCCCGTACGGACAGGGCGGCGGCCACGGTGGGCAGGATGCCGTCGCGGCGGAACCTGAGCGTGGGCACGGCGGGCCGGCCGTCACCGCCGCCGCCCCAGCCCAGTCGGGGGTCGCCGGGGCCCGGTGCGGCGGCGCCGCCGTCGGGCGCGCCGTGGGCCTGCGCCGGGACGGTCGCCGGAGCGCCGGCTCCAGCGGTGCCGGCGGGGTCCGTGGCGCCGTGCGCGACCGTGGGGCCCATGGGTCCTGAGTGGGCGTCGGCCGCGTCTGTGCGTGTTGCCGTGTTCTGCATGGTTGCGCTTTCCCTCCCGTGGCGGCGGTGGAGACCGCTGTCGCGCACGCCCCCGTGCTGTGGGGACAGCCTGTCAAATGTCCCCTGAGATGTGGAAGCGGGGTCGAATATTCGTATCAATTCGGATCTTCCCGGCTGTCGTGCGGGTGCCTCCATCGCGAGCGGGTGAGGCCCTTGCCGGAACACATAGGCTGTGGTGAACCAGCCAGATCCAGCAGGGGGCTACCGCCATGACGACAGGTCGGCTCGGGCATCAGGCCGCGCCACCCAACGCCGCTTATTCGGGGCAGGTCGTGCATTTCCCGGACCCGGTCCGGGCCGCGCGCCATCCCCACGGAGTCCGCATCGACGCGAACGGGCATCCCGACTTCGCGCCGTACGCACGCGCGGCGGTGGAGATCGCCGAGCCGCCGGAGGGCTTCGGCGTGGACGAGCTGCGCCTGACGGACTGCGTGTCCGCCAACGCCGCCATGCGGGCCACCGGCCACGAGCTGTGGGACACGGTCGGCCCGGTGGCCACCCCGCACGGCTGGACCTGGCACCACGTCTCCGGCACGCGCCGGGTGGAGCTGGTCCCGGTCGAGGTGAAGGCGCTGCTGCGGCACCACGCCGGTCTGGTGACGGCGCCGGTGGACCACGGCAAGCGCGGCACGCGGGCCCTGCAGGAGACGCGCCCGGTGCACCTGGGACTGCCCAAGACGGTGGTCTCGGTCTCCGAGCAGCAGGTCCAGGGCGTCGAGGAGGACCTCGGCTACCGGCTCCCGGAGGCGTACCGCTCCTTCCTGAAGGCGGCGGGCGGCTGCGCCCCCGTGGGCGCGGGACTGGACGTGGAGCTGGGCCTGCTGGTGGACCAGCCGTTCTTCACGGTGCGCGAGGAGGCGGCGGTCAACGACCTCGTCTACGTCAACAAGTGCCTGCGGGACCACCTGACGAAGGACTACCTGTGCGTGGCCTTCGCGCAGGGCGGGCTGCTCGCGGTGAAGGTGCGGGGCGCTTCGGTCGGCTCGGTCTGGTTCTCCCCGTACGACGATGCGCGCGACCAGGACGGCTGGTCGGTGCAGGAACGCGTGGAGCGGTTGCTGCTGCCGTGCGGTGCGGATTTCGACGCCTTCCTCGAGCGGCTGGCGGGCAATCCGCCGGAACTGGAAACGGTGGCCGGTCTGATGGTGGACGGCGGATTCGCACGCTCGGTTCCCGTGTCGGGGCCGGCATCGGGTACGGGGTCGGCGGAGCGTTCGGTTCCGGGTGCCGGGACGGCATCCGCACCGGTGGAGGGGTGACGGCGCGATGGTGACGTTTGCGCAGGCGCAGGAGCGCGCCGAGGAATGGATCAACGGGGACGTGCCCGCGTACCAGCACCGCGAGGTGCGCGTACGGGAGTTCGGGCTCGGTTTCGTGGTGTGGGCCGAGGACCGGGCGGCCGGTCCGGTGTCCGGCGCCGGCCGGCAGCGGCTGGTCATCGCGCGGGACAGCGGGGAAGTGACGCTCTGGCCCGGGCTGCCGGTGGGTGAGGTGATCCGCCGCTACGAGGAGGAGTACGGGGCGTCGGCCGCGCAGGCCGAGGCTTCGATGCCGGTGCCGCGCATCGACTCGGAACAGACCTCGTTCATGCTGAGCCCGCCGGAGTGGCTGCAGGAGGCGGCGGACCGGGCCGGGATCCCGGCGGCTCCGCAGGCTGCCGCGGCTTCGGCGGCTCCGGTCGCGGCCGCGCAGGCCGATCCGGTGGCTCCGGTGGCTTCCGAGCCGGTCGCCTCCGAGCCGGTGCCGTTGCGGCGCGGGGGAGAGGTCCCGTACGAGCCGACGGCCAACGAAGGGGTGCCCGCCGGGGTTCCGACCGGGGCCACGCCGTGGGCCGGGACCGATGTGAACGGTGCGGACTCCGTGTCCGTGCCGCTGCCGGCGACGGTGTTCGCGCCGCCGCTGTCCGGATCGGACCTGGACGACGGCCCGTCGCCGTCCGGCCCGGGCCCGGAGGCGCGCACGACGCTGATGCCGAGGGGCAGCGAGCTGCCGAAGACCGCAGTGGTGCCGGCGCTCGATCCGGAGCCGGGGGCCGACGCGGGCCCGGGTGCCGGTCCGGGCTCCCGGCCCGGTGCGCCCTCCGGGGACATCGCCGACGCGCCGACGAGCAAGGCCCGGGTCAACCGGTCCGCGGCGCCCGCGCCCGTGAACCCGCCGGGTCCGCCCGGTGCGCCGGGTGCGCCGGGCGGCGGCTCGGAGCCGCCCTCGTACGCCGCCACGATGCTCGCGGCTCCCGGCGGACCGCAGCAGCCCGCGCCGCCGGGTCCTCCGGGGGTTCCCGGGGCTCCTCGTGTTCCCGGTGTTCCCGGTGGGCTGGACCACGCCGCGACGATGCTGGCCGGTCCGGCCGTGAACGGGCAGCCGCCCGCGCCGCCCGGCCCGCCGGGTGCGCCCGGTGCGCCCGGAGCTTCCGGCGGGCGCGGGGACTCGTACGCCGCCACCATGCTGGCGGGCCCCGGCGGACCGCAGCAGCCGGGTCCGCCCGGACCACCCGGGGCTCCGGGTGCCGGGCAGCCGCCCGGTCCCCCCGGTGTACCGGGCGCGGGCGCCCATCAGGCCGCCACGATGCTCGCCGGTCCCGGCGTACCCCAGCCGCCCGGTCCGCCGGGTGCTCCCGGGGCTCCTGGTGTTCCCGGTGACGGGCTGGACCATGCCGCGACGATGCTGGCCGGTCCGGGCGTGACCGGGCAGCCGCCCACGGCGCCCGGCCCGCCCGGTCCCGCGCCGCGGGGCCCCGCACCCGCGCCGCAGCCCGGGGTGCCCACGGTCGGTCCCGGCTACCAGGCCGTGCTGCGCTACCGTGCGCCCGACGGCTCCGAGCAGCAGCTCATCCGCCGCTCCGCGCCCGGCACCCCGCACCCGGAGTGGCAGATCCTGTACGAGCTGCGTTCGATGAACGTGCCGCCGCAGCAGGTGCTGGAACTGCACACCGAGCTGGCCTCCTGCGAGCTGCCCGGTGGCTACTGCGCGCGCATGATCCGGGAGACCTGGCCGCAGGTCCGGATCACGAGCGTGGCCCCGTACGGGACGGACCACGCGGGCCGGCAGCAGGGCATGCAGCACCTGCTGACCCACCAGGGCGAGCTGCACCAGGTGGCGGACGGTCCGGCGCGCCCCGCGCCGCTGCGCGCACCGCTGCCGCAGGTGCCGCTGCAGCCGGCGATCCCGCTGGACGCGATCGCGCACGAGCTGGCCGGAGCGTTCGGGCCGCAGGGCGTCTTCCGCTTCGAGCAGCGCGCCGTGTCCCGGCAGGGCGTGCCGGAGATCGTGGCGCAGACGCTGATGTGGTCGGGGCTGCCGGTCGACTTCGGGCCGTTCTTCTGGGCCCAGGCCGTACCGGGTGCCCCGCTGCCGACGCTGGCCGAACTGGCCGCGCAGCGGCAGGTGCAGCCGGCCTCGGACGCGGGCTCGTACCTCGTCGTCGGCAGCGACTTCGGCAAGGCGCTGTGCGTGCAGTACGGCACCGCGCACATCGTGGCGGTGCCGGTGGAGGGCGGTCCGGGCGGGGCGCCGGTGCCTCCGCAGTTCGTGAACTCCTCGCTGCCGCAGTTCGTACGGTCGCTGGCGATGCTGGGTCACATGTGGCGGCTGCGCCAGCACCTGACGCCGGAGCAGGCGGGCCGCTGGACCGTCGATTTCCAGGCGAATCTGGCGGGGCTGGACAGCGCGGCGCTGGCCTCGCCGGAGAACTGGTGGGCGGTGCTGCTGGAGCAGATGTGGGACGGACTCCTCTGACCGGCGTCTGACCGGCGGCGGAACCCGTACCGAACCGGATGGCCGGGCCGGGACCCTCGAACAGGGTCTCGGCCCGGCCATTCGGGCTTCTGCGAGCAAATGACGCATCCTTGGCAGGAATCCCCGCGAGAGAGGCGCTTCCAGGATGAGTGCACCCTTTACGACCGTGCGCGGCCGTGGCTACCGGGCGGAAGAGGTGGACCGGTACCTCGCCCGGCTGTCGGGGAGCCGGGACGAGGCCTGGGAGCGGGTGGCCCGACTGACCGTGCTGGCCCGGCAGATGGACGCGGAGGCGGAGCGGCTGCGCGCGGAGGTCTCCGGACTGGCCCCGCAGACGTACGAGGTGCTGGGCGAGCGGGCCCGCCGGATCCTGCTGTTGGCCGAGGAGGAGTCCGAGACGCTACGGCTGAACGCGCGGGCGGACGCGCTGGCGACGGCGGACGCCGCCGAGGCACACGCCGAGCGGGTGGCCGGGCTGGCGGGCACTGACGCGGAGGCGGTGCGAGAGCAGACGGAGGTCCGGGCCCGCCAGGGGCTGCTGCGGGCGGGGCGCGAGGCGGACGGCACACGGGCGGAGGCACGGGAGGACGCCGCCGCATGGCGGGCGGAGGCGGCCGCCGCACTGGTGGAGACGGGGCGCCGGGCGGACGCGCTGCTCGCGGAGCGCGAGCAGGAACACGCGGAGCGCTGGGATGCGGCGGAGCGGGAGCTGGCGGCGCGGGAGGCGGAGCTGGACTCGCGCCACCTCGAGCTGGAGCGGTACGCGGAGTCCCGCCTGGCGGAGGCGAAGCGGGCGTTCGCGCAGGCGCAGGAGACGGCGCGGCACGGCCAGGAGGACGCGGAGGCGAGGGCGGCGGAGCTGATCGCGGAGGCGCGGGTGCAGGAGGAGCGGGTCGGGCGGGAGACGGACCGCGTCCTGCGCGAGCACGGGGAGTCCCAGGAGGAGATGCGGGCCCACATGAACCACGTCCGCTCCAGCCTCGCCGCCCTGACGGGCCGAGCCCCGGCGGAGGGCTGACACCAGCCCTGGGGCGGAGCCCCAGGGGCCTCGGGTGCAGCCCGGGGTCCTGCGGGTCCGGGCTGTGCCCGGGGAACGGTGGAAGGGTGGGTAGGGGACTTCGCCCCGCAGGGCCGGACCAGCCGCACCCGTCCACCGGGCCCCGCGCCGGGACGGCAGGGGTGGCACCCGTCAGGTCACCGCCGGACGGAGTCGGACGCGGCGGCGCGAAGCCCGGGGAGGCCCGCCAGGGGCGAGTGCGGCGGGCAGCGCCTCAAGAGGGGGTCAGGCCGCGGGAGCGTAGGGGGCCGGATCGCTCCGCAGGCCGCGACTGGTGACCACCACGGTGAAGGCGGGCGCCGCCGCCACCGGCAGGGCCGCGGTCAGCGCCCCCGCCGGGGTGACGGCGGTCGCCAGGGCCGTGCCGTCCACCTCGACCCGCGGATCGTGCCCGAAGCCCCCGCCCTCCACGGTCAGCAGACCCTCCGTCACGGACACGCGCGTGATCACCGGGTTGCCCCGGGTCGCCATCTTGTTCAGGAGGTACGCCCCCGCGGGCGCCCCCGTCAGCGCCCACATCTCCGTCGGCAGCTTCGGCAGCCCGCCCCGCAGGTCGGTCACGAAGAACGCCACCACGTACAGCATCGTGACCGCGCTCAGCGCGACGTACTGCAGGTCGACCAGGTCGGTCCGGCCGCCGTCGTTCGCGATCAGGTCGTGCAGCGGGCGCCGCTCCGAGCCCTTGGGCGCGGGCTTGGCCATGCTGCCGTTCTCCACCCGCAGTCCGACCACCGCCTTCGCCGCGATCAGGGCGGTGTACGGGCCCCCGAGCAGGGGGAGGTAGACGGTCGTCAGGGAGGACAGCGGCCCGTCGGGCCCCTGGAACCAGTCGACGCCGCCGCCCGCGACGAGTCCGTAGCCGAGGGTCGCCAGGAGGAGCCAGACCAGGATCACCGTCCAGGCCAGGGCCAGGGTGATCGAGGTGGAGAGGCGGCCGTCGCGGCCGGTGACGAAACCCGGGCGGCGTACGAGGCGCAGGACGATCGGGGCCGCGAGTGCGGCGAGTAAGGCGAGTGCGAAGAGTGCGGACGTCATGTGCTCTGGTCCCCCCGGGAGTGTGGTCTCCGCAGAGAGTTACCGCCTCAGCCGGGGCATGACAAGTCCCGCCCCGCACCCCCGCCCACCGCACTCACTCCTCCCGTTGCTCCGGCAGCACCGGGAACCTCCGCGGCGCCACCAGCAGCAGCACCAGCGCTGACGAGACCGCCGCCAGCGTCGCGCCGAGGAAGATGTGGTCCCCGGCGGCGGCCACCGCCTGCCGCAGGTACTCGGCGGCGGCCGGCGGGAGGAGGTCCGGGTGGGTCAGCGCCTTGGAGGCGTCGTCCAGGCGGGTGGGGAGTCCGGGCACCGGGGCGTCCGCCAGCCGGGCCGCGACGGTGGCGTTGGCCACGGCACCGAGCAGCGCGGCGCCGATGCTCTGGCCGACGTTGCGGCAGAACAGCACCGAGGCGGTGGTCGTCCCGCGCTCCTCCCAGCCGACCGTGGACTGCACCCCGACGATCAGCGGGAGCTGGAAGAGGCCGAGGGCCCCGCCCAGCAGCAACATGATCAGCGCGGGCTGCCAGACCGGGGCGGGATAGGGGAGCAGGGTGAAGGAGCCGAGGACGACGGCGGCCAGGCCGACGCCGGTGGCGGCGGTGTTGCGGAAGCCGATGCGCCGGTAGACGTGCTGGGCGAGGGCGGCGCTGACGGGCCAGCTCAGGGTCATCGCGGAGGTGACCAGACCGGCGCCGGTGGGGCCGAGGCCGAGCACGGTCTGGGCGTACGTCGGCATGAACAGCATCGGGGCGACCATCAGCAGGCCGAGCCCGGCCATGGCGAGGTTGACGGCGGCGATGGTGCGCCGGCGCCACACCCAGCCGGGCAGGATGGGCTCCGCGGCCCGGCGTTCGATCCGGACGACGAGCACGCCCAGCACCGCGCTCGCGCCCAGCAGCCCCAGTGAGGGAGCCGACAGCCAGGGCCAGGCGACCCCGCCCTGCACGAGCGCGAAGTGCAGCAGACCGCCGCAGGCGAAGACGGCCAGTGCCCCCGCCCAGTCGACGGGGCCCCGGCGGCCGGGGGCCCGGGTGGGTTCGACCAGGTGACGGCTGATGACCAACAGGGCGGCGGCGGCCAGCGGCAGGTTGAGCAGGAAGATCCAGCGCCAGTCGGTGTACGAGGCGATCAGCCCGCCGAGCGCCGGGCCGGCCAGGGCCGAGGTGGCCCACACCACGGACATCCGTGCCTGGATGCGCGGGCGTTCCCTGAGCGGGTAGAGGTCGGCGGCCAGGGTCTGGACGGTGCCCTGCAGGGCACCGCCGCCCAGGCCCTGGAGGATCCGGAAGGCGATGAGGGCGGCCATGTTCCAGGCAGCCGCGCACAGCAGCGAGCCGAGCAGGAAGAGGCTGATGCCGAGGAGCAGGACGGGCTTGCGGCCGTAGGTGTCGGAGAGCTTGCCGTAGACGGGCAGGGTGACGGTTCCGGCCAGGATGTAGCCGGAGAAGATCCAGGAGAAGACGGCGAAGCCGCCGAGGTCGCCGACGATCTGCGGGACCGCGGTGGAGACGATGGCGCCGTCGAGGGCGACGAGGCCCATGGTCAGCATCAGCGCGGCGACGACGGTCGTGGGGGGCCGCGCGGGCGGCGGCGACGCGGCTTCCTTCCCGCGGGCCCCGGCGGACCCCGGATCTGCGGACCCCGGATCTGCGGACCCCGGATCTGCGGACCCCGGATCTGCGGACCCCGGCCCCGCGGACCCCGGCCCCGCGGATCCGTCCCGGGGTATGCCTCCGGCGCCGCCGTCGGTACTCGCCCCCGTGCTCTCCCCTGAGCCCATGAAAAACCCCTCCCCCCGTGCGTACCTGCGCAGACACCCTCTCACCGCCGTGCGACGGGCTGGTATCCCCCCAGGGCGCCTCGTCCCAACGGGCGAGATCCCCTAGGGGTTGCTCCTCACAAGGATCCAGGGACGCTTCGTCCCGGGGGAGGAGGAAGTCCGGCCGATGCGGTCTTTAACTGGTTACTACAGGGCGGGAAGCGGGGGGTAGGGCTAGCACCCCTACGGATACGGCGCTTGGCACCAGCGCGCCGGAGCTCCCCGGCCAGCAGACTTCAAGTGAACCGACGACGTACGGATCAACCGGTACGGATCGATCGGTCCGATCGAGCGAGGGGAAACACCGTGACAACGGCTATGACCGAAACCAGGCACGGGGGTACTGGAGGGCATGCTGCCGTCGCGGCGCGGGCGCGGAAGGTCGTCAAGGCCTACGGCTCCGGCGAGACGCGCGTCGTCGCCCTCGACTCGGTGGACGTGGACATCCAGCGCGGCCAGTTCACCGCGATCATGGGCCCCTCGGGCTCCGGCAAGTCCACGCTGATGCACTGCCTGGCCGGGCTGGACACGGTGACGAGCGGTGAGATCTTCCTGGACGACACCGAGATCACCGGCCTGAAGGACAAGAAGCTCACGCAGCTGCGGCGGGACCGGATCGGTTTCATCTTCCAGGCGTTCAACCTGCTGCCGACGCTCAACGCCCTGGAGAACATCACGCTCCCCATGGACATCGCGGGCCGCAAGCCCGACAGCGAGTGGCTGAACCGGGTCGTGGAGACCGTGGGTCTGGCGGGGCGCCTCAAGCACCGGCCGACCGAGCTCTCCGGCGGTCAGCAGCAGCGCGTGGCCGTCGCCCGTGCCCTGGCCTCCCGTCCCCAGATCATCTTCGGCGACGAGCCCACCGGAAACCTCGACTCCCGGGCCGGGGCCGAGGTGCTCGGCTTCCTGCGCCGCTCGGTGAGCGAGCTGGGCCAGACCATCGTCATGGTCACCCACGATCCGGTCGCCGCCTCCTACGCGGACCGCGTCATCTTCCTCGCCGACGGCCGCATCGTCGACGAGATGCACACACCCACCGCCGAGCAGGTCCTGGACCGCATGAAGGACTTCGACGCACGCGGGCGGACCTCATGACCGTCATGAAGACCGCGCGGCGCAACTTCTTCGCGCACAAGGGGCGGATGGCGCTCTCCGCCGTGGCCGTCATGCTCTCCGTCGCCTTCGTCTGCGGCACCCTGGTGTTCACCGACACCATGAACACCACCTTCGACAAACTCTTCGCGGTCACCAACTCCAACGTCACGGTCACCCCGAAGAAGGTGGAGACCAGCGGGGAGACCGCCGACACCGGCAAGCCGCAGACGCTGGCCGCCTCGGTGGTCGAGCAGGTGAAGAAGGCGCAGGGCGTGAAGTCCGTCGAGGGCGGCGTCGCCTCGATGGCCGTCACCGTCGTCAACTCCAAGAACGAGAACCTCGGCTCGACCACGGGCGCCCCGACCTTCGCGGGCAACTGGACCGAGAACGAGCTGAAGTCGATGAAGATCATCGAGGGGCAGGCCCCGCGCGGCCCCACCGAGGTGATGATCGACGGCGACACCGCGAAGAAGCACCACCTGAAGCTCGGTGACGACATCCGCACCATCGCCGTCACCGGCGACATCCGTTCCAGGATCAGCGGCATCGCCGCCTTCACCGTGACCAACCCGGGTGCGACGGTCGTCTACTTCGACACCGCCACCGCGCAGCAGAAGCTGCTCGGCGCCACGGACGTGTTCTCGCACCTCAACGTCACCGCCAAGGAGGGGGTGAGCGACACCCAGCTGAAGCAGGACGTCGCCGCCGCCGTCGGCGCGGACACCTACCAGCTGCAGACCGCCAAGGAAGCGGCGGACGCCAACCGCAAGGACATGTCCTTCCTGGACATCATGAAGTGGGTGATGCTCGGCTTCGCCGCGATCGCCTTCCTCGTCGGGATCTTCCTGATCTTCAACACCTTCTCGATGCTGGTCGCCCAGCGCACCCGTGAGATCGGTCTGATGCGCGCCATCGGCGCCGACAGCGGCCAGGTCCTCAAGTCCGTGGTCATCGAGGCCTTCCTGCTGGGAGTCGTCGGCTCGGTCCTCGGGGTCGGCGCGGGCATCGGCCTGGCCGTCGGCCTGATGAAGCTCATGGGCCAACTGGGCATGAGCCTGTCCACCGACGACCTGACGATCGCCTGGACCACCCCGGTCGCCGGCATGGTCCTCGGCATCCTCGTCACCGTGGTCTCCGCCTACATACCGGCCCGGCGGGCCGGCAAGGTCTCCCCGATGGCCGCCCTGCGCGAGGTCGGCACCCCCGGCGACAAGAAGGCCGGCCGGATCCGCGCCGCCATCGGTCTGACCCTCACCGGCATCGGCGCCGCGGGCCTGTACCTCGCCTCCACCGCCGACACGGCCGGCACCGGAGCCCAGTGGCTCGGTCTGGGCGTCCTGTTCACCCTCATCGGCTTCATCGTGATCGGCCCGCTCCTCGCGGGTGTCGTGGTCCGGGCCCTGTCGGCTCCGGTGCTGCGGCCCTTCGGATCCATAGGCCGCCTCGCCGAGCGCAACGCGCTGCGCAACCCGCGCCGCACCGGCGCCACCGCCGCCGCGCTGATGATCGGACTCGCGCTGGTCGCCTGCCTGTCGGTGGTTGGCTCCTCGATGGTGGCCTCCGCCACCGACGAGCTCGACAAGTCGGTCGGCGCCGACTTCATCGTCCAGTCCCAGACGGGCCAGCCGATCGTCCCCCAGGCCGAGGAGGCGCTGCGCAGGACCCAGGGCCTGGCCCACGTCACGGCGTACCGCGAGGTGGACGCCAAGATCACCGCCCCCGACGGCAGCTCCGAGCTCTCCGGGCTCGGCGTCCAGGACCCCACGTACGCCCAGGACATCCGCCGCAAGATGATCGCCGGCGAGCACGCGGCGGCGTACGGACCGGGCGCGATGTCGGTCGGCTCCGAGTGGGCCGACAAGCACCACGTGCAGCTCGGCGACGAGCTGACGGTCGCCTTCACGGGTGGCAGCACCGCCAAGCTCAAGATCGCGGCGATCACCAGCGACGAGGGCAACCTCGACAAGGGCATGAAGTACATCAGCACCGCCACCGCCGCGGCGCACCTGCCGGCCGACAAGATGCCCCGGCCGTTCATGCTGCTGGCCACCGCGAAGGACGGCCAGGACGACCCCGCGTACGCGGCGGTCAAGTCGACGCTCGCCGAGTACCCGCAGTACCAGGTGCTCAACCAGACGGACTACAAGCAGGCCCTGAAGGACCAGGTCGGCCAGCTGCTGAACGTGGTCTACGCCCTGCTGGCACTCGCGATCATCGTCGCGGTCCTGGGCGTTGTGAACACCCTGGCCCTCTCGGTGGTCGAGCGGACCCGCGAGATCGGCCTGATGCGCGCCATCGGTCTCTCCCGCCGCCAGCTGCGCCGCATGATCCGGCTGGAGTCGGTGGTCATCGCCCTCTTCGGCGCCCTGCTGGGCCTGGGCCTAGGCATGGGCTGGGGCGCCACCGCCCACCAGCTCCTCGCGCTGGAGGGCATGAAGATCCTTGAGATCCCGTGGCCGACGATCCTCGGCGTCTTCGCCGGATCGGCCCTGGTCGGCCTGCTGGCCGCGCTCTTCCCGGCCTTCCGGGCGGGCCGGATGAACATCCTGAACGCGATCGCCAGCGAGTAGTCGCCGGTCGGTCGTACGGGGGGAACGCCCCGGCCCCGGTCCACCCCTTCGGGCGGACCGGGGCCGGTCGGCGTTGCCGGGCCCCCGGTGGCCCCGCCGGGGCGGGCCGGACCCCGGAGCGGCGCCCGTCCCGCGCCGGCGCCGCCGATCTCCCGCGCGGCTGTCGGTCCCGCGTCGTAGGGTGGGAGCCCCCGGCCCGTGAGACGTGTCGGGCCCTTCGCGTTGCCGCCTCACGGCACCTCACCGGATGGAAAGCCGCCTTCATGAGCCTGCACGGACTGCTCGACGCCGTCACCCGGGACCCCGCACTCACCGAGGCGGTCACCGCGGCCGGTGACGGCAACCGCATGCACGTGGACCTCGTCGGCCCGGCCGCCGCCCGGTCCTTCGCCATCGCCGCGCTGGCCTCCCGTACCGGCCGGACCGTCCTCGCGGTCACCGCCACCGGACGGGAGGCCGAGGACCTGGCCGCCGCGCTCCGCTCGCTCCTGCCTCCGGACGAGGTGGCGGACTACCCGTCCTGGGAGACGCTGCCGCACGAGCGGCTCTCGCCGCGCAGCGACACCGTCGGCCGCCGGATCGCCGTGCTGCGCCGCCTCGCGCACCCGAGCAAGGACGACCCCGCCGCGGGCCCGGTCTCCGTGGTGGTCGCGCCGATCCGGTCCGTACTCCAGCCGCAGGTCAAGGGGCTCGGGGACCTGGTCCCGGTGAGCCTGCGCCAGGGCGTCGCCGTGGACCTCGGCGAGGTGACGCAGGCGCTCGCCGCGGCCGCGTACTCCCGGGTCGAGCTGGTGGAGAAGCGCGGCGAGTTCGCCGTGCGCGGCGGCATCCTCGACGTGTTCCCGCCCACCGAGGAACACCCGCTGCGCGTGGAGTTCTGGGGCGACGAGGTCGAGGAGATCCGCTACTTCAAGGTTGCCGACCAGCGGTCCCTGGAGATCGCCGAGCACGGTCTGTGGGCCCCGCCCTGCCGGGAGCTGCTGCTCACCGACGAGGTGCGCGAGCGCGCCGCGGCCCTCGCCGAGCTCCACCCCGAGCTCGGAGAACTGCTCCACAAGATCGCCGAGGGCATCGCGGTCGAGGGCATGGAGTCCCTCGCCCCGGTCCTGGTCGACGACATGGAGCTCCTGATCGACGTACTGCCCGCCGGTTCGATGGCGGTGGTGTGCGATCCGGAGCGGGTCCGCACCCGGGCCTCCGACCTGGTGGCGACCTCCCAGGAGTTCCTGATGGCCTCCTGGGCGGCCACCGCGGGCGGCGGCGAGGCCCCCATCGACGTCGGCGCGGCCTCGCTCCGCGGGATCGCCGACGTACGGGAGCACGCGCGCGAGCTCGGCATGATGTGGTGGTCGGTGTCCCCGTTCGCCGCCGACGAGGCGGACCTGAGCGGCGGAGACACCCTCAAACTCGGCATGCACGCCCCCGAGGCCTACCGCGGCGACACCGCCCGGGCACTGGCCGACACCAAGGCCTGGATCGCCGACGGCTGGCGCACCGTCTACCTCACCGAGGGCCACGGCCCGGCCGCCCGTACCGTCGAGGTGCTCGGCGGCGAGGGCATCGCGGCCCGCCTGGAGGCCGATGTCTCCGCCCTGGAGCCCTCGCTGGTCCACGTCTCGTGCGGCTCCCTGGACAACGGCTTCGTGGACCCGGTGCTCAGGCTCGCCGTGCTCACCGAGACCGATCTGACCGGCCAGCGCACCGCCACCAAGGACCTGGGCCGGATGCCCACCCGGCGCCGCAAGACGATCGACCCCCTCACCCTGGAGGTCGGCGACTACATCGTCCACGAACAGCACGGCGTGGGCCGGTACATCGAGATGGTGCAGCGCACCGTGCAGGGCGCCACCCGCGAGTACCTGCTGGTCGAGTACGCGCCGGCCAAGCGCGGGCAGCCCGGCGACCGGCTCTACATCCCCACCGACCAGCTGGAGCAGGTCACCAAGTACGTCGGCGGCGAGGCCCCGACCCTGCACCGGCTCGGCGGCGCCGACTGGACCAAGACCAAGGCGCGCGCGAAGAAGGCGGTCAAGGAGATCGCCGCCGACCTGATCAAGCTCTACAGCGCCCGCATGGCCGCGCCCGGCCACACCTTCGGCCCGGACACCCCCTGGCAGCGCGAACTGGAGGACGCCTTCCCGTACGTGGAGACGCCCGACCAGCTCACCACCATCGCCGAGGTCAAGGAGGACATGGAGAAGTCCGTCCCCATGGACCGCCTGATCTGCGGTGACGTCGGCTACGGCAAGACCGAGATCGCGGTCCGCGCCGCCTTCAAGGCGGTCCAGGACGGCAAGCAGGTCGCCGTCCTCGTCCCCACCACGCTGCTGGTGCAGCAGCACTTCGGGACCTTCTCCGAGCGGTACGCGCAGTTCCCGGTCAAGGTGAAGGCGCTGTCCCGCTTCCAGAGCGATTCGGAGTCCAAGGCGACGCTGGAGGGCCTGCGCGAGGGCTCGGTCGACATCGTCATCGGTACGCACCGGCTGTTCTCGCAGGAGACGAAGTTCAAGGACCTGGGCCTGGTCATCGTCGACGAGGAGCAGCGGTTCGGCGTCGAGCACAAGGAGCAGCTGAAGAAGCTGCGCGCCAACGTGGACGTCCTGACGATGTCCGCGACCCCGATCCCGCGCACCCTGGAGATGGCGGTCACCGGCATCCGCGAGATGTCCACGATCACCACCCCGCCCGAGGAGCGCCACCCGGTCCTGACCTTCGTCGGCCCCTACGAGGAGAAGCAGATCGGCGCCGCGATCCGCCGCGAGCTGCTCCGCGAGGGCCAGTGCTTCTACATCCACAACCGGGTCGAGTCCATCGACCGGGCGGCCGCCAAACTGCGCGAGATCGTGCCCGAGGCGCGCATCGCGACGGCGCACGGGCAGATGTCGGAACAGGCCCTGGAACAGGTCGTGGTGGACTTCTGGGAGAAGAAGTTCGACGTCCTGGTCTCGACGACGATCGTCGAGTCCGGCATCGACATCTCCAACGCCAACACCCTCATCGTCGAGCGCGGTGACAACTTCGGCCTCTCCCAGCTCCACCAGCTGCGCGGCCGGGTGGGCCGCGGCCGTGAGCGCGGGTACGCGTACTTCCTCTACCCGCCGGAGAAGCCGCTGACCGAGACCGCGCACGAGCGGCTCGCGACGATCGCCCAGCACACCGAGATGGGCGCGGGCATGTACGTGGCGATGAAGGACCTGGAGATCCGCGGCGCGGGCAATCTGCTCGGCGGGGAGCAGTCCGGTCACATCGCGGGCGTCGGCTTCGACCTCTACATCCGCATGGTCGGCGAGGCGGTGGCCGACTACCGGTCCGCCGTCGACGGCGGGGTGGAGGAGGAGCCGCAGCTGGAGGTCAAGATCGAGCTGCCGGTCGACGCGCACGTCCCGCACGACTACGCGCCGGGTGAGCGGCTGCGCCTCCAGGCGTACCGGTCCATCGCCGCGGCCAACTCCGAGGAGGACGTCAAGGCCGTCCGCGAGGAGCTCACCGACCGCTACGGCAAGCTGCCGGAGCCGGTGGAGAACCTGCTGCTGGTGGCCGGACTGCGGATGCTCGCCCGGGCCTGCGGAGTCGGTGACATCACCCTCCAGGGGCCCAACATCCGTTTCGGTCCGGTGGAGTTGCGTGAATCGCAGGAGCTGCGCCTCAAGCGGCTCTACCCGGGCTCGGTGATCAAGCCGGCCGCCTCGCAGGTGCTGGTGCCGCGGCCGAAGACGGCGCGCGTGGGCGGCAAGCCGCTGGTCGGGCGGGAACTGCTGGGCTGGACCGGGGAGTTCCTCGCCACGATCCTCGGCTCCTGAGGCCCGCGGGGAGCGGGACGGCCGGGACGCTCTCGACGGACGTGGCGGCGGCCGCGGCCGGGGACCTTCGCGGTCCCCCGCCGCGGCCGTTCGCGTTTCCGCACGGGGTTACTTCTTGGGGTCTTCGTCGATGCCGAATTGCTGTTCCATCGCTTGCTGGGCCTGGTCGACCTTGTCGGCGTACTTGTTGCCGGTCTTCTCGTTGACCTCGGCCTCGACGTTGTCGGAGATGTCCTTGGCCTTGTCCTTGGCCTGGTCCTTGAACCTGCTAAAGATCCCCATGTCTCGGGCTCCTTCCGTAATCCCGTTTGCGACGCTACGCGCGTTCTGGGCGATTCGCCCGCTGGGGACGTCGGGGCTCTCGTTGGCGATGATCGAGTCGGGGCCGCCGGTGGCGTCCTTGGCGCGCTCCCAGTAGCGGTTGTCGTTCTCGCCGTTGCCGGTCGAACGGTAGGTGCCCGGCTTGGCGCCGCAGCCCGTCAGGACTTTCTGTCGGGCGGTCCAACTGGCGTGCTGAATCCGGGACACGGGTGTTCCTGCCTCATCTGGTGGTCTTGTCCGGGTCGACCATCGCTACTGGCATTGTGAACCGAGTCAACTGACTTCTGCAGGATTGATGAATTCACGCTGTGAATCGGTCCCTCGCCTTCGCGGCCGCTACACTCGCGCCATGCCGGAGCAGACGCCCCCCACCGAGGCCCCAGCCACCCCCACCGCCCCAGAAGTCACCGCGGCGGAGATCGCCAGGCTGGCCGGGGTCGGACGCGCCGCCGTGAGCAACTGGCGTCGACGCCACGCCGATTTCCCCCGGCCCGTCGGGGGGACGGAGACGAGCCCCTCCTTCGCACTGCCGGACGTCACCGACTGGCTCCGGGCCCAGGGCAAGCTCGCCGAGGTGCCGCTGCGCGAGCGCGTCCGGCAGTACGTCGCCGGCCACCCCGGCGGCTCCGTGGCCGCGCTCGTCAAGGCCGGGAGCGCGCTGCTCCTCGTACGCGACCGGCCCAGGGAGTGGCTGGAGGCCACCGCCGTCTCCGACGAGCGGATGGCCGTCCTGCTGGCGCCCGCCCTGGACCGGGTGCTCGCCCTGCGGTTCGGCCCCGCGCACCCGCTCGCCGCCGCCGCCCCGCCGGCCACCGCGATGCCCTTCCTGCGGGCCACCGCCGAACTCGCCGCCGAACTCGGGACCCGGGGCGCCTTCGAGTTCCTCCTCGGCCGCCACCTCGAAGCCAACCCCCGCCAGTACACGCTCACTCCGGACGGGCTCGCCACCCTCATGGCCGCCCTCGCCGGACCCTCGGTCCAGAGCGTCCTGGATCCGGCCTGCGGCACCGGCACCCTGCTGCGGGCCGTCCCCGGAGCCGCTGTCCGCTACGCGCAGGA
The DNA here is from genome assembly GCF_036014235.1 of Streptomyces sp. NBC_00435. GTDB lineage: Bacteria > Actinomycetota > Actinomycetes > Streptomycetales > Streptomycetaceae > Streptomyces. The sequence continues at coordinate 3,373,753 of NZ_CP107924.1, read as the reverse complement.
CAGTTCGCCCGAGCTCGCCTCCCTCGCCGCCCTGCGCCTCGCCCTGCACGCGGACGCCCAGGTCCGCGCGGCCGCCGCCGACAGCCTGCGCGCGGACGCCTTCCCGCCCCCCGGCGCCGAGCGGGTCGACGCCGTGCTCTGCCACCCGCCGTTCAACGAACGCAACTGGGGCCACGAGGAACTGGCCTACGACCCGCGCTGGGAGTACGGACTGCCCGCCCGCGCCGAATCCGAACTCGCCTGGGTCCAGCACGCCCTGGCCCACCTGCGCGAGGGCGGCACCGCCGTCCTGCTCATGCCGCCCGCCGCGGCCACCCGCCGCTCCGGCCGCCGCATCCGGGCCGACCTGCTGCGCCGGGGCGCGCTGCGGGCCGTCGTCGCCCTCCCGGCCGGCGCCGCGCCGCCCTACGGGATCCCGCTCCACCTGTGGGTGCTGCGCCGGCCCGCCCCGCAGGCGGCGCCCCCCTCCGGGCTGCTCCTCGTGGACACGGCCGCGCTCGGCGCCGAGGGGCCGGGACGGGCCGGGTGGTCCGCCGTGCACGGCGCGGTGGAGGAGGCCTGGACGACGTACGAGCGCGGTGGCGCGGCCCCGGAGGTCCCGGGAGTGCGCCGTGTCGTGCCCGTCGTGGACCTGCTCGACGACGACGTGGACCTGACCCCGGCCCGCCACCTGCCGCCGCCCGCGGCGGGCGGCGGTGTGGCCGAGCTGGCCGCCGTACGGGACCGGCTCGACGCGACGCTGACCCGCGCGGCCCGGCTCACCCCGCCGGCCCCGGCCCCGGCCGACGACTCCGTCGATCCGGCCGCCGGCCCCGGCCCCGCCGCCCCCGCCGACCCGGTGGCCGGTCCGCGGGCCCGCCCGGCGCCGACCACCGTCGGTGAACTCGTGCGCGCCGGAGCCCTGCTCCTGCACGCGGGGACCGGCAGCGGCGCGGGCCGGGCCCCCGTCCTGACCGAGTACGACGTGAGCACCGGGACAGGACCCTCCGGGACCCTGGCCGCCACCTCGGACGAGCCGCTGCTCACCGAGCCCGGCGACGTCGTCGTGCCCGTCACCGGCGGCGCGGGCACCGCCCGGGTGATCGACGGGGCCACCGCGGGTGCCGTGCCCGGCCGCGGGCTGCAGCTGCTGCGCGCCGACCCGGCCGCGCTGGACCCCTGGTTCCTCGCCGGTTTCCTGCGTGCCACCGCCAACAACCGCCGCGCCAGCAGCCATGCCTCCACCACGGCCCGGCTCGACGTGCGCCGCCTCGAACTGCCCCGGCTGCCGCTGGCCGAGCAGGAGGTCTACGGTGCGCGGTTCCGGGCGCTCGCCGAGTTCGAGGACTCCCTGCGGCTGGCCGCCCGGCTGGGGGAGCAGCTCGTACAGGGGCTGTACGACGGTCTGTCGGACGGTACGGTCCGGCCGGATTGAGCGCGCGCACCGCGCGGGTCCGCCCGCCGGGCTGCGACCGTGCAACGGTTGGGCACATCCCCTCACTCCCGGCCGGAAACGCTGTATACGCTCAAGGCCCGAAACATCCTCCGCACGGCCCGTCAGGAGCAGCGATGCACGGCCCCGGCACCCCGCCGCCCCACGGACACCAGCCCAGCACCGGGGGCGTGGTGGCGCTCCGCGTGCTGTTCACGCTGCTGCCCTTCCTGAGCTGCGGGTTCCTCGCCTGGGGGACGATGCTGCGGCTCGCGCTGGTCACCCGCAAACCCCGGGACTGGTGGCTGCTGGCCGCCACCGGCGGGCTCGAAGTCTTCTGGGTGGCGCTGATCGGCGCCGACCCGACCCCCGACACGAGCGGCTGGCAGGGCAACACCGGGGCGTTCGGCACGATCCTGACCGGCTTCGCGGTCTGCGCGTACTACCTCGTCGCCGACATCCGGCACTACGAGGCGCACAAGGCCGGACCCGCCGCCGGGTGGTACCCGCCGCCCGCCGCCCCGTACCTGCCGCCCCAGCAGGCCGGGTCCTCCTACGGGTACCCGCAGACCCCGCAGCAGCCGCACCAGCAGCAGCCGCACCAGCCCGCCCCGCAGCAGGCCCCGGAGCCCGCGCCCGCCCCGACGCCGCCCCCGCGCATCGGGCAGGTCCGCGCCGAACTCGACGAGCTCAGCGAGCTGCTGCGCCAGCAGCAGCCGCCCCACAACGAAGGCCCCCGCCCGTGACGGACCGGCTCATCGGGGACCGCTACCAGCTCGCCACCATCCTGGGCCAGGGCGGCATGGGCCAGGTCTGGACGGCGTACGACCGGCGCCTGGACCGCCGCGTCGCGGTCAAACTGCTGCGCCCCGACAAGGTGGCCGGCCCCGGCTCCGTCGCCGACGAGCTGCGCCGCCGCTTCGTGCGCGAATGCCGGGTCACGGCGCAGGTGGACCACCCCGGGCTGGTCACCGTGCACGACGCGGGCAGCGACGGCGACGAGCTCTACCTCGTCATGCAGTACGTCGAGGGCGCCGACCTCGCCGACCACCTCGCCGAGCACGACCCGTACCCGTGGCCGTGGGCGGTCTCGGTGATCGCGCAGCTGTGCTCGGTGCTGTCGGCCGTCCACGCGGTGCCGATCGTGCACCGCGACCTGAAGCCGCGCAACGTGATGGTCCGCCCCGACGGGACCGTGCTGGTCCTGGACCTCGGGGTCGCCTCGGTGATGGACACCGACACCACCCGCCTCACCAGCACCGGTTCGCCGATCGGCAGCCCGGCGTACATGGCGCCCGAACAGGCCATGGGCGGGGCCGTCGGCCCGCACACCGACCTGTACGCGCTCGGCGTCGTGCTCTACGAACTCCTCTCCGGCAACGTCCCCTTCGCCGGATCCACGGCGCTCGGGGTGCTCCACCGGCACCTGTACGAGCCCCCGCTCCCGGTGCGCCAGTTGCGCCCCGAGGTCCCGCAGCAGCTGGAGGCCGTACTCCTGAGGCTCCTGGCGAAGGACCCGCAGGACCGGCCGGCCTCCGCGCAGGCGGTGTACGCGGCCCTCGCGCCGCTGCTGCCCCATCACGGTTCGGGCGCCCCCACCGGGCCGCTCGACCCGACCCGGCCCTTCCTGCGCCCGCAGGCCCCCTGGCCCGACCGGGCCACCGTGATCCCGCCCCGGCCCGCCACCCCGCCCGCGCCGCCGAGGCCTGACGTCCCGGCCGCCGTCGAGGAGGCGAAGAAGCTCCTGGACCAGGGCATGCTCACCCAGGCCGTGGACATCCTCGGCGGCATCCTCCCGGCCGCGGCCGAGCAGCACGGCGAACACTCGCCGGTGGTCCGCTCCCTGCGCAAGCAGTACGCCGCCACGCTGATGGACGACGGCCAGTACCGCCGGGCCCTGCCCGAACTGCGCCGGCTCGCCGAGGAGTTCCCGGCCGGTGATCCGAGCTCCCTGCGCTTCCGCTACGACGCGGCCCAGTGCCTGGAGCAGCTCGGCGAACCGGCGGCCGCACTCGCCGAGTACCGCGCGCTGCTGCCGCTCTTCGAGAACCACTACGCGAACCCGGACCCGGGACTCCCCCTGGAGGTCCGCCGCCGGATAGCTCACCTGCTGCTCTCCCTCGGCGACCGGCCGGCGGCCCACGACACCCTGGCCCGCCTCCTCTTCGACGCGGAACGCCTGCACGGCCCCGCGCACCCGTTCTCCGCGGAGGTCCGGCGGGCCCTCCAGTGGCTGGGGCAGGTGCGCTGACGACGCCGGTGCGGGGGCCACCCGCCTCCGCCGCACCCCGAGTTCGCGGAGCCCGGCGCGTTCGGCGCGCCCGTCGTGCCCGCCGCGCCCGCGAAGAAGAGCGGCAAGGGTGCGAAGTTCCTGCGGGTGGTCGTAGCAGTGGGACTCGGAGAAGTTCGTCCTCTGCCTGGGCCCCGTCAAGTAGCGGTACCGGCAGCACCCGCAGCACCCGCGGCGCGCCGAGGGCCCCTCCGCGGCAGGACCCGCAGGGCCAGGAGCACCAGCAGGGCCGACCCCGCGGCCGCGAGGCCCGGGGCGAGGCCCGGCGGGCGGAAGGTGCAGGTCACGGTGGTGGTGCGTCCGTCCAGCGGGATCGCGACCAGGCCCAGGCGGCTGGTGGCCGGGCGGCCGTTGCAGCTCCATCCCGCGATGGCGGGGGCGGAGAGCACCGCCGTGCCCGTACTGCCCGCCGGAAGCACGGCGCGTACGCCCGAGGAGCCGGCCCGCACGGACACCGCGGCCGTGGCGCGCAGCCGCGCGACCGCCGCGGTCAGCCGGGGACGGTCCAGGCAGGACAACTGCCACTGCGCCGGGGCGTCCTGCTCGAAGACCAGGGCCGAGGGCGGGCCGTGCGAGACGCCCATGGGCTGCAGGGCAGCCCTGTTGCGCGGCGGGTTCGCGTTCAGCCGGAAGGTCGGTCCGTCCGCCAGGCGGGCCGTCGCGTTGTACTGCGGGGCCCACAGGAAGGCCTCCGTGCCCGCCCGGCAGACGCCGGGTGCCAGCGGATCCTCGTAGACCCGGGCACCCAGCAGGAGTTCCTGGTTGGCGAAGGGCGAGTCGCCGAAGACGGGCTCCGGGCCCGGCGGACGCGTGGTGACCAGCGGCGGGACCTCGGCGCGGACGACCGTGCCGTCCGGCCGCAGCCGGGCACCGACGGCGAAGGCGGCGTCCGTGACCGGGTTGTCCAGGCTCTGCACGTTGCGCCCGCGCGAGGTCCAGCCCGCCCCGAGGGCCACCATGGTCCGGGTGAACAGGTCCGGGGTGTGGCTGCTGTAGTACGCGCCGCCCTCTCCGCCCAGCAGCATCGGGTCGTTGCCGGTCAGCGCCGGGCGCCCCGCGTCCGTGCGGTACGCGGGCCAGCCCTCGGCGCCCGCCAGCGCCCGCGCACGCGCCGTGTGGGCCCGGCCCCACACCGGGTAGTCGTCCAGGCCGGCCAGTTTGCCCTTCTCCCCGAACGCGGTCGTCGCCGCGGCCTGGGCCAGCAGCACCAACGCCAGCACGCCCGCCGCCGGGAGCGCGAGGCGTCGGTGGCGCAGCGCCCACCAGCCCGCGGCCGCCAGGGCCAGGCCGCCGCCGAACAGGGCGAGGCCCCACACCGTCGCCAGCCCGCTCCCGCTCGCCGCGAGCGCCACGGCCACCAGCACGCCCGCGCCGCCCGCCAGCGCCCGCGGCCCCGGCACGCCGGCCGTCAGTCCCGCCCAGGCGGCGATCACGACGATCCCGGCCAGCACGAAGGTCTGCCGGTACGGGCTTCCGTTCGGCGTCGCGAAGAGGTGCCAGGCCAGGTGCGTCGGCATCCACTGGAAGGACAGCAGCACCAGGAGGACCAGCCCCGCCCAGGCGAGCCGCGCCCGCCCCGCCACGGCTTGGTGGAAGGGCAGGGCCGCCACCAGCAGCAGGGTCCCGGTGCCGATGAAGAGGGCGGGGGTGGAGAAGGAATAGGTGGCGGGCAGCAGCCGGGCCAGCAGGTCCTGGGTCCCCACCGGCCGGAACGGCTTGAACCACCCCGGGTAGGCCTGCTTCGAGCTGAGGAAGAGGGGGACCAGGACCGGCGCCGACAGGGCGATGCCCAGCACGGTGGCCAGTGCCGCCCGCGCCAGGACCCGTACGCGCGGACCCACGCCCTCCCGGGTGAGCAGCACCCGCACCAGCAGGACCAGGACCGCGCCCAGCGTCGCCATGTAAGCGGTGTAGAAGTTCGCCGTCCAGCAGAGCGCCACCACCACCGCCCCCGCCACCGGGCGGCGCGCGCGCAACGCCCATTCACCCGTCAGACACAGGAGCGGGAAGGCGATCAGCCCGTCCAGCCACATCGGGTTGTACGAGGCCTCGATCACCGACCACCCGCACAGCGCGTACGAGGCCCCGAGCAGCCCCGCCGCAGGGACCGGGCCGCGCCGTTGGGTGCGCAGCAGCCAGGCCATCGCCGCCGCCGCGGCCGCCGTCTTGAGCACGGTGACCACGTACACCGCGAGGTCCACGTCCTGCCGCGGGAAGACCCCCACCAGCATCGCGAACGGGCTGGTCAGGTACGTCCCGAAATCGGGCAGGAAGCTGCTCCCGTACCCGGACTGCCAGTTCAGCAGCAGCCCGCCCGCGGCGCGCCCGTGCAGCAGGTCCCACAGGTGCGCGTGGAAGGGCACGAACTGATTGCCGAGGTCGTTGACGCTGCGGTGACGGGGCCCGTACGGGAAGACGCGCGCGACCGCGTCCCCGGCGCACACGGCCACCGTCGTGATCAGGGCGGCGAGCGCCGAGCCGAGCAGGCCCGGGCGGCGCGGGGAGGGGTGCGGAGTCGGCATGGTGGCCCGACCTTGGCACTGCCGGTGGACCGAAGGGTGGCCACCGGGTGAACGCGAACTCCAACACCCCCGGAATCGTTGGTCGAACAGGTGGCTCCGGCCACCTCCACTGCATAACATCGATCACCGCACGGCCCTTGTGCACCGAAGCACAATCTCCCGGCCCTGGAGGCTCCTTTGCACCGTCGCACAGCGCTCTCCGTCTCCGCCGCCCTGCTCCTGGCGGCCCCTCTGCTGTCCGCGTGCTCGGGCGAAGCCCGCCCCGGCACCGCGGCCGTGATCGGCGGCGAACGGATCACCACCTCCGCGCTCCAGGCCCAGGTGAACGACGTCCGCTCCGCGCAGAACCGTTCCGAACACTCCGCCGAGCTGATCGCGGCCGTTCCCCAGCTGGACCGGGTCAAGCTCAGCACGATGCTCCAGAGCCGCATCCTCGACCGGATGGCGCAGGACGCGGGCATCACGGTCACCCCCAAGGAGCTGGAGGAGGAGCGCAAGTCCTACGACCAGAACAACCGGGGGGCCGAGGCCTTCGAGGAGGCGATCCTGCAGAAGGCCGCCATCGCCCCCGACCAGATCGACCGCTGGGTCCGCGACCAGGTGCTGTTCAGCAAGCTCAACGCCAAGTACGGCGAGGGCAAGCTCGCCGAGCCCGCCTCGAAGGCGGCGACGAGGCTGGGCATCCAGGTCAACCCGCGCTACGGCGCCTGGGATCCCCAGCGCGTCACCCTCGGCGAGTCCGAGACCCCCTGGATCACCCAGGTCACCCGGCCCGAGCAGCCCCCCGCCGGGGCCTGAACCGGCCGCCCGGAGGTAGGTTCGGAGGGTGACTGACGACGTACCCTCCGAGCCCACCGGCCGCATCGTGCTGCTGACCACCAGCCACCGGGTCGCCCCCGGCGTGCTGTCCTGGCCGGCCTGGCGGACCCTGCACGCCGCGGACCGGGTGCTGTGCGCCGATCCGGGCCACGCCCAGCTCCCGTACCTGCGCGAGGCGGGCGTCGACGTCGCGCTGGAGTCCCCGGACGCGCAGGCACTGATCGAGGAGTGCGCCGGCGGGCGCACCGTCGTCGTACTCCTGAGCGGCGAGGGCGACCGGCGGCTCACCGACGGCCTGTCCCGCTTCGCCGGATCGGGCCGGGTGGCCGTACCGGACCTGGAGCTGCTGCCCGGCTCTTACGATCTGCCGGGCGCGCGCCTGCTCGACCTCGTCCAGGTGATGGACCGGGTCCGGCGCGAATGCCCCTGGACCTCGAAGCAGACGCACGAGGGGCTGGTGAAGTACGCCATCGAAGAGGCGTACGAGCTGGTCGAGGCCATCGAGGACGGGGACCGCGAGGAACTGCGCGAGGAGCTCGGGGACGTCCTGCTCCAGGTGGTCTTCCACGCCCGCATCGCGGAGGAGGGCGGCCCCGGTGAGGAGGACGAGCCGTTCTCCATCGACGACGTGGCCGGGGCCCTCGTCGAGAAGCTGATCCACCGGCATCCGCACGTCTTCGGCGACGCCACGGCGGAGACCCCGGAAGACGTGAACGCCCACTGGCAGCGCACCAAGCAGGTGGAGAAGCAGCGTGAGTCCGTGACCGACGGGATCCCCCTCGGCCAGCCCGCTCTCGCGCTCGCGGCCAAACTCGCCGGCCGGGTCCGGGCGGGCGGCGTGGCCGTGGAACCCCCGCACGGCGAGGGCATCGGCTACGAACTGCTGGAACTGGCGGCGCGCGCCGAGGCGGCGGGCACCGACCCCGAGACCGCGCTGCGCGCGGCGGCCCGGGTCTACCGGGACGCGATCCGCGCCGCCGAGGGCGTCGGCGAGTAGCCCTCGGTCGCGCCGGAAGGGTCCGCCGCTCAGTACTCCCGGGGCGCGCGGCCCGACGGGTTGTGCCAGTGCGGGTCGGGGCGGTTCAGGAACCACTCGCCGAAGCCCATCGGCCGGTTCCCCTGGCTCTGGCCGTTGCCACTGACGGGTACGGAGTCGTAGAAGATCCGGTCGGGCCGCGCGCCGAGTCCCTCCAGGAGGTACGCGGTCTCCTCGATGAACTGCGGCGGACCGCTGAGGTAGACGTCCTGGTCGGGCCAGAGCCCGCGGTTGCTGAGCGCGGTGGCCAGCCGGCCGGTGGCCTCGTTGCGGTGCTGCCCGGGGGCGGGGGTGATGTAGGTGACGCTCAGCCAGTCGAAAGCGGCCGCGCACTCGTCTATGAGCGGGCGGTCGTAGAGGTGGGCGGCGTCCCGAGCGACCACGAAGAGGCGTACGTCCTGATCGGGAGGGTGGTCCGCCAGCTCCTCCAGCATGGCGCGGATCGGCGCCCATCCGGTGCCGGCGGCTATGAAGCTGACCGGGCGGTCCTCGCGGAGGAACGTCATCTGCCCGCCGGCCGCCCCGAGCCTGAGCACGTCCCCGGGCCGCGCATCGCGGACCAGGGCGGTGCTGAGCCGGCCGCCCTCTATCCGGCTGACGTGGAGGTCAACCGTCCCGTCGGGGCGGGGCGCGTTCCCGAGGGAGTACGTGCGCCAGGTCGTCGGGACCCGGTCGCTGCTCACGCTCGCGTACTGGCCGGGGAGATGGGGGAAGAGGGCGTGCGGGCGGAGGGTGAGGACGGCGATGTCCTGCCCGTACAGCAGGTGGCGTACGACTTCCGCGTCCCACCAGGGCGGGTCCTCGCTGGCGGCGGCCCCGGCCATCATCGTGTCGGCGATGAACTGATACGCCTCTGACCAGGCTTTTTCCGCCTGTGGGTGCCAGGCGGACCCGGAAGCCTCGGCGAGCGCCGCGATGAGGCTGGTGCCGACGGCCGCGTAGTGCTCGGGGCCCGCCAGGAACTTGCGGTGGTCGCGGCCGAGGTCGCGCAGATAGGGGACGAGCGTGTCGTTCTCCAGGTGGGCGATCACATGGGTGAGCGCGGCGAAGAGCCGGTCCCGCTGCCGCTCCATGTCTTCGAAGGAGGCCGGGAAGAGCTCACGGACTCCGGGGTTGTGCCAGAAGAGGTGGGAGTAGAAGAACTTGACCGCGTGCTCGGCCCGTCTCTCCACCACCGCGAAGCTGCTTTTCAAGATCCTCACATCCACAAAACCGAAAGTAGGAATGCCGGGGAACGTGAGGTCAAGCCATGGTGGATCTACGGACAGCCGCGACAAACGCCGTATTCGGGGCGCCGCCTTCCGGGCGGGATACGGTCTCCAGGTGCCTGAGCAGACCCCCGCAGCCCCAGAAGAGCCCGCCGCCGCCCACTCCGTGGACGGGCCCGCCGCCGGCCGCCCGGCCGACGGATCCGGTCCGACCCTGTTCGACTGGGAGTTCGCGACCGACCCGTACCCGGCGTACGCCTGGCTGCGCGAACACGCGCCCGTGCACCGCACCAAGCTCCCCAGCGGGGTCGAGGCCTGGCTGGTCACCCGGTACGCCGACGCCCGCCAGGCCCTCGCCGACCAGCGACTCAGCAAGAATCCCGCCCACCACGCGGGATCGGCGCACGCCAAGGGCCGGACCGGGATCCCCGGGGAGCGCAAGGCGGAGCTGATGACGCACCTGCTCAACATCGACCCACCGGACCACACCCGGCTGCGCCGGCTCGTGTCGAAGGCGTTCACCCCGCGCCGGGTCGCCGAGTTCACCCCGAGGGTGCAGGAGTTGACCGACCACCTCATCGACCAGTTCTGCGAGAAGGGGGAGGCGGATCTCATCCACGAGTTCGCCTTCCCTCTCCCCATCTACGCCATCTGCGAGATGCTCGGCGTACCGCGGGAGGACCAGGACGACTTCCGCGACTGGGCCGGCATGATGATCCGGCACGGAGGCGGCCCCCGGGGCGGAGTCGCCCGGTCGGTCAAGCAGATGCGGACCTACCTCGGCGAGCTCATCCACCGCAAGCGCGACGACCTCGGCGACGACCTGATCTCCGATCTGATCCGGGCCAGCGACCACGGGGACCACCTGACGGAGGCCGAGGCCACCGCGATGGCCTTCATCCTGCTGTTCGCCGGGTTCGAGACCACGGTCAATCTGATCGGCAACGGAGTCCACTCCCTCTTCATGAACCCGGACCAGCGCGAGCGCCTCCAGCTCTCCCTCGCGGCCGGCGAGAGCGGACTGCTGGCCACAGGTGTGGAGGAGCTGCTCCGCTACGACGGCCCCGTGGAGCTCGCCACCTGGCGGTTCGCCACCGAGCCCGTCGCCCTGGGCGGCCAGGAGATCGCGGTCGGCGATCCGGTCCTCGTCGTCCTCGCCGCCGCCGACCGCGACCCCGAGCGGTTCGCCGACCCGGACACCCTGGACCTCTCCCGGACCGACAACCAGCACCTCGGATACGGGCACGGCATCCACTACTGCCTGGGTGCCCCGCTGGCCCGCCTCGAGGGGCAGACCGCGCTCGCGACCCTGCTGACGCGGCTGCCCGATCTGCAACTGGCCGTGGCGCCCGAGGAGCTGCGCTGGCGTGGCGGGCTCATCATGCGGGGGCTGCGCACGCTCCCGGTTCGTTTCACACCCCAAAACGCCTGAAACGGGCCTAAGCGGAAGCGAGTTCCGGTCCGAACTTGTGACAGGCGTTCGAAGGCCGCTAGGTTCTGCCGTTACCCCGCCGTTATGCGAAAGGTGCAGCCTCATGCGTTCCGGGAACGGCCGCCACAGACGCCCCCGACAAGTGCCCGCACTTGTCGTCACCGCCGGAGTCGCCGGCTCCGCGCTGGCCCTGCCGCTGCTCGCCGCCACTGGCGCGAGCGCCGCGGAGACCTCCACATGGGACAAGGTCGCCGAGTGCGAGAGCGGCGGCACCTGGAGCGCCAACTTCGGCAGCGGCTCCTACGGTGGGCTGCAGTTCAGCCAGGAGCAGTGGAAGGGCGCCGGCGGGCTCGACTTCGCCGAGCGCGCCGACCTCGCCAGCCGCTCCCAGCAGATCGCCGTGGCCGAGCGGGTCCTGGCCTCCCAAGGGCCCCAGGCATGGCCGTTGTGCGGAGCGTCGGCGGGGCTGACGCAGCAGGCGCCCGCCGCCGAGGTGAACCCGGGCCTGCCCCGCGCCTCCGAGTCCGTCACCCCCACCCCGTCCCGCCCGGACGACTCCGTGCCCTACCTCGGTTCGGGTACGCCGTCCACGGACTTCGGGGCCCCGACGGCTCCCTCTCCCGCCCCCTCGCCGTCCTCCCTGCTGCCCGACTATCCGATCGGCCCGCCCAGCGGGCTGCCCGTCATGCCCCCGCCGGACCTCCCGACGGCTCCTCCGGGGCTCCCGGGTGACCCGACGGCTCCCACGAGCCCGGCGGACCCCACGGTTCCCACGGCGCCGTCCACGGACCCGGCCGTGCCCGTGGCCCCCGCAACCCCCGTGGATCCGTCGGTTCCGGTCGCTCCGTCAGATCCGGCGAATCCGACCAATCCGGCGAACCCGACTGTTCCGAGCACCCCGACGGAGCCCGGTCGGTCCACCGCCCCGGTCGCTCCGGCGACGCCCGGCGCCACCACTGGCCCGGCCGCCCCGGCGGCCGGTGCGACCGAGGGCGGCGGTAAGCACCGCGGCCCGGCCGCCGTTGAGGAGACGGCGCCGTCTGATGCCGCGTCGGACCCGCAGTACACCGTGAAGGCGGGCGACAGCCTGGCCGCCATCGCGGACGCCAACGGAGTGAAGGGCGGATGGAACGCGCTCTACGAGGCCAACGAGCAGGTCATCGGCGAGGACGCGGACCTGATCAAGCCCGGTCAGAACCTGGATCTAACGCACTAATAGCGGCACTTCAGGCGTCCAGAAGCAGCTGATTGTCCGTTTTCTGTAAGTGAGACATGTGTCTCTTCAGTTCAACTGGCGTGTCCGGTCCGGCGGGTTCCGCAAACCCCGCCCTCACCTGCGCAAACGTCCCTCCGGGGAGCGCAAGTAGGCACGTTTTCCCCCGATGGCGCTCGTTGAACATCGGGGGGAGACCTGTCTACCTTCTGAATCGCTCGCCACCGCGGGCTCCTTCGACCGCATCGCCGAATCCTGCCGGCGGACGGAGGGAACACTCGTCGCGTAAAGCGCCGAAGGCAGGAGCGGGGGAACCAAGGTAGGCGCCGGAACCGGCCGTTGAGAGACGGTCACGGAACCGGCTAGGGGTTAAGCCGAGCCAGTCGCTCGGCCGGGCACTCACTCGCCCGAACCCGACAGCTCACCTCGTAGGCGTCGGTGAGGAGAATTCCATGCTGCTTTCCGGCAAGGGCAAGCACCGTCGCGGCTCCAAGGCCGTCCGCATCGTCACGCTCGCCGGTGTCGCCGGTGTCGCCGTGGCGGCTCCGCTGATGGCCGTGGGTACCGCTTCCGCGGCGACCGCGTCCGAGTGGGACCGCGTCGCCTCCTGCGAGTCGGGCGGCAACTGGGCCATCAACACGGGCAACGGCTACTACGGCGGCCTGCAGTTCTCGTCCTCCACGTGGGCCGCGTACGGCGGCAAGTCGTATGCCGCGCAGGCCAACCAGGCCTCCAAGTCGCAGCAGATAGCGATCGCCGAGAAGGTCCTCAAGGGTCAGGGCAAGGGCGCCTGGCCGTCCTGCGGTGTCGGCCTGTCCAACTCCTCCTACAACGGCGGCGGCGCGGCGCAGACCCCCTCCAAGCCGAAGGCCGAGCCGAAGAAGCAGGAGAAGAAGGCCGAGCCGAAGAAGGAGACCAAGCGCTCCGAGGCCCCGACCACCCGCTCCGAGCGTCCGGCGGCGGCCCCGAAGACCGAGGCCGCGCCCAAGACCGAGGCCCCGAAGACCGGTAACGGCTCCTACGAGGTCAAGTCGGGCGACACGCTGGGCGCCATCGCCGAGGCGACCAACGTCTCCGGCGGCTGGGAGAAGCTCTTCGAGCTCAACAAGGACATCGTGTCGGACGCCGACCTGATCTTCCCGGGTCAGAAGCTGAAGGTCAGCTGACACCGCGCACTTCCGGAGACCCGCGGCAGCGGTCGTAGCGGTCTCCGCGACACGCAGTAATTCCACCGCCCGGCGCGCAACCCCCTGCGCGCCGGGCGGTGCTGCGTGTCCGCCTGTCCGTACGTCCGTACTGACGGAGCCTCCGCCAACGTCGATGATCAAGAGCCCTATGTCCTGTAAGAGGGGCATTCAGACCCTTTTTCGTCCCAGGACCCGGGCGGTCGGCTGGCCGAGTGCCCGGAGGCGGTTAGGCTCTAAGCGGCAAGGCCATCCCACGGCCTGACATGCCACCGCACACTCAGCGTCACATCCCAGAAGGAGATGCTCGTGCCGTCCATCGACGTCGTCGTAGCCCGGGAAATCCTGGACTCCCGAGGCAACCCCACGGTCGAGGTCGAGGTGGGCCTCGACGATGGCAGCACCGGCCGTGCTGCAGTTCCGTCCGGCGCCTCCACCGGAGCGTTCGAAGCCGTAGAGCTCCGTGACGGTGACCCCAACCGTTACATGGGCAAGGGTGTCGAGAAGGCCGTCCTCGCCGTCATCGAGCAGCTCGGCCCGGAGCTCGTCGGCTACGACGCCACCGAGCAGCGCCTGATCGACCAGGCGATGATCGACCTGGACGCCACCGAGAACAAGGGCTCCCTCGGCGCCAACGCCATCCTCGGCGTCTCCCTCGCCGTCGCGCACGCCGCGTCCGAGGCCTCCGACCTCCCGCTCTTCCGCTACCTCGGCGGTCCGAACGCGCACCTGCTGCCCGTTCCGATGATGAACATCCTGAACGGTGGGTCGCACGCCGACTCCAACGTGGACATTCAGGAGTTCATGATCGCCCCGATCGGCGCGGAGTCCTTCTCCGAGGCCCTTCGCTGGGGTGCCGAGGTCTACCACACCCTCAAGAAGGTCCTGCACACCAAGGGCCTCTCCACGGGTCTGGGCGACGAGGGCGGCTTCGCGCCGAACCTGGAGTCGAACCGCGCCGCGCTCGACCTCATCGTCGAGGCCGTCAAGCAGGCCGGCTACGTCCCGGGCAAGGACATCGCGCTCGCGCTCGACGTCGCCGCGTCCGAGTTCTACAAGGACGGCAAGTACGAGTTCGAGGGCCAGTCCCGCTCGGCCGCCGAGATGACCGAGTACTACGAGGAGCTCGTCTCCGCGTACCCGCTCGTCTCCATCGAGGACCCGCTGTACGAGGACGACTGGTCGGGCTGGAAGACCCTCACCGACAAGCTGGGCGCCAAGGTCCAGATCGTCGGCGACGACCTCTTCGTCACCAACCCGGAGCGTCTCGCCCGCGGCATCGAAGAGGGCTCGGCCAACGCCCTGCTCGTCAAGGTGAACCAGATCGGCTCGCTCACCGAGACCCTGGACGCCGTCGAGATGGCCCAGCGCAACGGCTTCAAGTGCATGATGTCGCACCGCTCCGGTGAGACCGAGGACGTCACCATCGCCGACCTCGCGGTCGCCGTGAACTGCGGCCAGATCAAGACCGGAGCCCCGGCCCGCTCGGACCGCGTCGCCAAGTACAACCAGCTGCTGCGCATCGAGGAGATCCTCGACGACGCCGCGGTGTACGCGGGCCGCAGCGCGTTCCCCCGCTTCAAGGGCTGAACGGTCCTTTAGGGGCGCAAGCCTCCCTACGTCCCCGCACTCGGTCCCGTACCGTGTGCGGGGACGTATTGCGTAGTGCGTATATAGGGGAGGCGGATCAATGGCCGGGAACCGGGACCGGTTCGCCACGTTCTCGACCGCGACGAGGCTCAAGCAGCTCGGCGAGCGGACCGCGGCGCACGTGTACCGCTCACAGTCCCGCCGCCAGGTCCGCCGCAGCAGGCTCACCGGCCGGGCCGCCCTGCTCGTCCTCGTCCTCTGTACCCTGGTCGTCGCCCTCGCGTATCCGATGCGCCAGTACGTGTCCCAGCGCTCGGAGATCGCGAACCAGCAGGAGACCGCCGCCACCGCGCGGGACCGGCTGGAACGGCTGCGCGACGAGAAGGCCCGCTGGCAGGACAACGCGTACGCGGAGCAGCAGGCGCGCAAGCACCTGCACTTCGTCCGGCCGGGGGAGATCAGCTACATCATGACCGACCCCGGGGCCCAGGGTCCCGACCACCGCCGCGGCGGACAGTCCGGTGCCGACCGGCCCTGGTACTCCAACGTCTGGGACGGCGTCGACAAGGCCGACCGCCCGGGCGACTGAGACGTACCCGACCCCGACTCCTCACGTACCCATCCACGAGAACGAAAAGACTTCCTCCAGGCATGCAGACGCCCCCGCCCCAGACCGACCGGACCGAGCCGACCGCCGCCGACATCGAGGCGTTCGAGCAGCAGCTCGGCCGCCCGCCGCGCGGGCTGCGCGCCATCGCGCACCGCTGCCCCTGCGGGCAGCCGGACGTGGTGGAGACCGCCCCGCGGCTCCCGGACGGCACGCCCTTCCCGACGCTGTACTACCTGACCTGCCCGCGCGCCGCCGGTGCGATCGGCACGCTGGAGGCCAACGGCGTGATGAAGGAGATGCAGGCCCGGCTCGCCGTGGACCCGGAGCTGGCCGACGCCTACCGGGCCGCGCACGAGGACTACATCACCCGGCGCGACGCGATCGAGGTGCTCCAGGGCTTCCCGAGCGCCGGCGGCATGCCGGACCGGGTCAAGTGCCTGCACGTGCTGGTCGGCCACTCGCTGGCCGCGGGCCCGGGCGTGAACCCGTTCGGTGACGAGGCCCTGGCGATGCTGCCCGAGTGGTGGGCCAAGGGTGCCTGCGTCACCCCGTGCGGGGAGAAGAAGGAAGAGAAGAAGGAAGAGAAGAAGGAAGAGAAGAAGGACGAGAAGTCGGACGCGCGGACGGAGTCGGGCGCGTGACCCGGGTCGCGGGCATCGACTGCGGTACGAACTCCATCCGGCTCCTCGTCGCGGACTGCGACCCGCTGACCGGTGAGCTGGTCGAGCTGGACCGGCGGATGACCGTCGTGCGCCTCGGCCAGGGCGTGGACAAGACGGGCCGGCTGGCCCCCGAGGCGCTGCAGCGCACCTTCGCGGCCTGCCGCGAGTACGCCGCGGTCATCAAGGAGCTGGGCGCCGAGCGGGTGCGCTTCGTCGCGACCTCGGCCTCCCGGGACGCCGAGAACCGGGACGAGTTCGTCCGGGGCGTGCTGGACATCCTGGGCGTCGAGCCCGAGGTGATCTCCGGCGACCAGGAGGCGGAGTTCTCCTTCACCGGCGCCACCAAGGAACTGACCGGTACCGACCACCTGGAGAAGCCCTTCCTGGTGGTGGACATCGGAGGCGGCTCCACGGAGTTCGTGGTCGGCGCCGAGCACGTCCGGGCGGCCCGTTCCGTCGACGTGGGCTGCGTCCGGATGACCGAGCGTCACCTGCTGGTGGACGGGGTCGTCACCGACCCGCCGACCGGCGAGCAGGTGGCCGCCATGCGGGCCGACATCGAGGCGGCGCTGGACCTGGCCGCCGGGAGTGTCCCGCTGGGCGAGGCCCGCACCCTGGTCGGGCTGGCCGGTTCGGTGACCACGGTCGCCGCGATCGCGCTGGGCCTGACCCGGTACGAGTCGGCGGCCATCCACCACTCCCGGATCTCCTACGAGGAGGTCCGCGAGATCAGCGAGCGGATGCTGACGCTGACGCACGCCGAGCGTGCGGCGATCCCCGTGATGCACCCGGGACGGGTCGACGTGATCGGCGCGGGCGCCCTGGTCCTGCTGGCGGTCATGGAGCGGGTCGGCGCCTCGGAGGTCGTGGTCTCGGAGCACGACATCCTCGACGGCATCGCCTGGTCCGTCGCCTGACGGACGGCGTGAACGCGTGACGGTGCCCCCGGCGGATCCGCCGGGGGCACCGTCACGTCCGGACGGGGGCACCGTCACGTACACCGAAGATCCGGAAGCGACCGGCTAGGCGTCCAGCCGCACCGGCATCAGGAGCGAGAAGGCGTCCTCGTCGCCGGGCCGGCGGACCGCCAGCGGGGCGGTGGGGGCGCCGAGTTCCAGGACCAGCCGGTCCCGGGCTCCGGCGGCGAGGGCGTGCAGGAGGAACTCACGGTTGACGGCGACGTTGCCCGGGTCGTCGTCACCGTCCTCGCAGACGGCCACCGCGCCATCGTCCGTCACCTTCAGCACGCTGAGATCACAGAGCGCACCGTCCTGGCCGCGCTCGGCCGGCCGGACGGGGCCGGTTTGCACGGCGCTGCGGAAGGCCGGCACGTCGACGAGGACGCGACGGCCCGCGGGCAGCCGGACCAGGCGGCGGTAGTCGGGGAACTCGTGGTCCAGGCGCTGGCCGGCCGCCTGCCGGTCCCCGGCCTCCAGCCGCACCCGGTCACCGTCCAGGGCGAGCAGGACGGGCGCCTCCTCGGTCAGCAACGCCCGCATCGCGTCGGCGAGCGGGGCGGGCACGACGGCCCGCGCCCGGGGACCCCCGGGCCCGGTGGTGCCGGCCCGTGCGACGGCCAGCCGGTACCGGTCGGTGGCCACGACGCGCAGCGCCCCGTCCTCGGCGTCGAACAGGACACCGCCGAGCACCGGCAGCTCGGGGTCGGTGCTGACGGCGAACCGGACCGAGTCCAGCGCGGCGGCCAGCTCGGGCGCGGAAACGGTGAACCGGGCGGTGGCGGTGGTGCTGGCGGTGCTCGGCACGGACATGCGGTTCTCCCTGCGGTCAAGTAGCGCTCGGACGGTGGAGAACTCGCTGCGGGCATCGGACAGCCCCAGTTCGAGCCGGAGCAGGTGTGCCTGGAGCAGGCTCCGGACCAGGTCGGTGTCCGCGCCGGACCAGCCGGCCAGGACCAGCCGGATGTCCGCCAGCGGCATCCCGGCCCGGCGCAGCCTGGCCAGCAGCCGGGACTCCTCGAGCTGCCCGGGGCCGTACCAGCGGTAGCCGCTCACCGGGTCCACCCACGCCGGGACCAGCACCCCGGCGCCGTCGTAGAACCGCAGCGTGCTGACGCTCAGCCCGCTGTCCCGGGCCATCTCACCGATGCCGCGCATCTCGTTCTCGTTCTCCACACCCGGAACTCTGGGCCCTCCACCATGTCGAGGGTCAACCGAGGCTTGCGGGGGTGTCCCGGCGGTGTCACCGGAAGGGTCCCGGCGGTGTCCCGGAGGCTCCCGGGGGGCCGTTCGGGGGCTCTTCGGGGGCACTAGGTCCCGCCTTCCACATGAACTTCGTGAAGTTCTTCACAAGGAAAAGATGCCTGTGAAGGCGTCAGAGGAGCCATTTGGGCAAGTCCAGAGGTCCCTGGACCTTGTTTTCGCGACCGCTTGTGCGAATGGCGGACGCCGGAAGGGTCTGGCGGTAGGTATCCACGAACCCGGTGGTCTACTCCGCTTACGGGCCTGGAGGCCAGTTCAGGACTGGTGTTCAACGACTCCCGTTACACCCTGGTTCCCACTTCACGCCATGACCTCGATCACGTGGGCGGCGGAGTGTAGCAGAGGGTACAGAGGCCCTTGTGAAGGGGCTCACGAGCGTCACCCCTTGGGGTGCTGGATACTTTTCCTCATGAGCACCACGGAGCGTCCCAGGATCCTCGTTGTAGGAGGTGGGTACGTAGGCCTGTACGCGGCCAAGCGCATCATGAAGAAGATGCGTTACGGCGAGGCGACCGTCACGGTCGTCGACCCGCGCTCGTACATGACCTACCAGCCCTTCCTCCCCGAAGTGGCCGCAGGCAGCATCTCGCCTCGGCACGTCGTCGTACCGCTGCGACGCGTGCTGCCCAAGGCAGAGGTTCTCACCGGCCGGGTCACCAGCATCGACCAGGACCGCAAGGTCGCCGTCGTCACGCCGCTGGTCGGCGAGGCGTACGAGCTGCCCTTCGACTACCTGGTGATCGCGCTCGGCGCCGTCTCCCGCACCTTCCCGATCCCCGGCCTCGCCGAACAGGGCATCGGTATGAAGGGCGTCGAAGAGGGCATCGGCCTGCGCAACCACGTCCTCGAGCAGCTCGACAAGGCCGAGTCCACGACGGACGAGGACGTCCGCCGCAAGGCCCTCACCTTCGTCTTCGTCGGCGGCGGTTTCGCCGGCGCGGAGACCATAGGCGAGGTCGAGGACATGGCCCGCGACGCCGCGAAGTACTACACCAGCATCAAGCGCGAGGACATGCGCTTCATCCTGGTCGACGCGGCCGACAAGATCCTTCCCGAGGTCGGGCCCAAGCTCGGCACCTGGGGCAAGGAGCACCTCGAGTCGCGCGGCATCGAGATCTACCTCAACACCTCCATGGACTCCTGCGTGGACGGCCACGTGGTGCTGAAGAACGGCCTCGAGGTCGACTCCAACACCCTCGTGTGGACCGCCGGCGTCAAGCCCAACCCGGTGCTGGCCCGCTACGGCCTGCCGCTGGGTCCCCGCGGCCACGTGGACGCCGAGCCGACCCTCCAGGTCAAGGGCACGGACTACATCTGGACCGCCGGCGACAACGCCCAGGTGCCCGACCTCGCCGCCCGCAAGGCCGGCGTGGAGAACGCCTGGTGCCCGCCGAACGCCCAGCACGCGCTGCGCCAGGCCAAGGTCCTCGGCGACAACGTCATCTCGGGCATGCGGGGCTTCCCGCAGGCCGACTACTCGCACTCCAACAAGGGTGCGGTGGCGGGCCTCGGCCTCCACAAGGGCGTCGCGATGATCGTCATGGGCAAGATGAAGATCAAGCTCAAGGGCCGGCTCGCCTGGTACATGCACCGTGGCTACCACGGCATGGCCATGCCGACCTGGAACCGCAAGATCCGTGTCTTCGCCGACTGGACCCTCGCGATGTTCCTCAAGCGCGAGGTCGTCTCCCTCGGTGCACTGGAGACCCCCCGCGAGGAGTTCTACGAGGCCGCCAAGCCGGCGCCGGCTCCGGCCGCCGTCACGGCCCCGGCCGAGAAGGCCAAGGCCTCCTGACCCGGTCCGGCCTCCGGGCCGGAGCGGCGTGAACCCGTACGACCCAGCGTGACCCCGAAGGGGCCGCCCGCCATCCGTGGTGCGGGCGGCCCCTTCGGGGTTACCGGTCGCCACCGCACGTCGAACAGAAAGAGCAGGCATATCCAGGGCCGGAACGGGGTATGCCGTCCGGTCGGAACTTTCTGGAGGTGCCTACGATGAACGACGCCGCGCCGCGGCTGGCCGCTTTAGCCGAAACCCTGCTGGGCGCCCCCCTTCCCGTCCGCATACGGGCCTGGGACGGCAGCGAGGCCGGTCCCCTGGGCGGTCCCACGCTGGTCCTCAACCACCGGCGCGCCCTGCGCCGGATCCTGTGGAAGCCGGGCGAGCTGGGCCTGGCCCGCGCCTGGGTGGCCGGGGACCTGACCGTCGAGGGAGACCTCTTCGACCTGCTGGACCGGGTCGGCGGGCTGCTCTGGGAGCGCGATCCCGCCGCCCCCGGGCAGGACGCCGGCAGCCGCGGGCCCGCCGCCCTGCTGCGCGATCCGGCGGCCCGCGCCGCCGTGCGCTCCCTCGTGGGCCTGGCCCGGCCGTGGCCGGCGCCCGCGCCGCCGCCCGAGGAGGCGCTCCGCCGCGGCGGAGCCCGGCACACCAAGGGCAGCGACCGGCAGGCCATCAGCCACCACTACGACGTGGGCAACGCGTTCTACGAGCGGGTCCTCGGCCCGTCCATGGTGTACTCCTGTGCCTACTGGAGCCCCGGTGGGAGCCTGGAGGACGCCCAGCGCGACAAGCTGGACCTGGTCTGCCGAAAGCTGGCCCTGCGCCCCGGGGACCGGCTGCTGGACGTCGGCTGCGGCTGGGGCTCCATGGCCCTGCACGCGGCCCGGGAGTACGGCGTCCGGGTCACCGGCATCACGCTCTCGCGCGAGCAGGCCGCCTACGCCCGCAAGCGGGTCGCGGAGGAGGGCCTGGCCGACCTGGTGGAGATCCGGGTCCAGGACTACCGGGACGTCAAGGACGGTCCGTACGACGCCATTTCCTCCATCGGGATGGCCGAACACGTCGGCGCCGAGCGCTACCGCACGTACGCCCAGAGCCTGTACGGCCTGCTGCGCCCGGGCGGGAGGCTGCTGAACCACCAGATCGCGCGGCGCCCCGAGCCGGACGAGGAGGCGTACCGGATCGACGAGTTCATAGACGCCTACGTCTTCCCCGACGGGGAGCTGTCCCCGGTCGGCACCACCGTCGGCGAGCTGGAACGGGCCGGCTTCGAGGTCCGCGACGTGGAGGCGCTGCGCGAGCACTACGCCCTCACCCTGCGGGCCTGGGTGGCCCGGCTGGAGGAGCACTGGGAGGAGGCGGTACGGCTGACCTCGCCCGGGCGGGCCCGGGTCTGGCAGCTGTACATGGCCGCCTCGGCCCTCGGCTTCGAGCACAACCGGCTCGGGGTCAACCAGGTGCTCGCGGTGCGCACCGGGCCCCGGTCGGGCTCCGGGATGCCGCTGCGCGCCCGGGAGTGGCCGGCGTAGCCGTCGGCACCGGGACCGGGACCGGCAACGGGAACGGCGAAGGGCCCCGCGACGGGAGAGGTCGCGGGGCCCTTGGCCTTCGTGGAGGTGGCGGTGGCGCGGTGGCGCCGTCCGGCTACTCCGTCTTGATCGCGGTCAGCATGTTCAGCCGGGCCGCGCTGCGGGCGGGCCACATGGCGGCGAGGGCGCCGACGATGCCGGCCAGCAGCATGAAGATCGCGATCCGGTCGAAGGGGATGACCAGGGCGTAGTGCGGGATCGAGGCCTTGATGGTCTCGCCGACGGCCCAGGCGATGAAGGTGCCGAGGGCGACACCGATGACCGCGCCGAAGAGCGAGATCACGATGGCTTCCAGGCGGATCATGTTCTTGACCTTGCCGCGGTCCAGGCCGATCGCCCGCAGCATGCCGATCTCCTGGGTCCGCTCGTACACGGACATCGCCAGGGTGTTGACGACGCCGAGGACCGAGATGATCAGGGCCATGCCGAGCAGGCCGTACATGATGTTCAGGGCAGTGTTGATCATGCCGCCCATCTGGTTGCGGATGTCCTGCTGGGTGGCGAAGGTGATCGCCGGGTTCTTGCCGAGGGCGTCGACCAGGGACTTCTCGGCCTTGTCGGAGGCGCCGGCGTCCATCTTGACGTAGACCTCGGGCAGGAACGGCTTCTCACCGTCCACGATGTGCTTGCCCAGGACGTTGTAGTCGATCACGTAGGGGGAGAGCATGCCCTCCATTTCCTTGTAGATCGCGCCGACCTTCAGGTCCGCCTTCTGGTTGTCCTCGAAGGTGGTCTTCAGGGTGGAGCCGACCGACAGGCCGCCCTCCGTCGCGGTCTTCTCGGCGACGGCCACCTCGCCCTTGGCGAGGCTGTCCAGCCGGCCGCTGACCACGTCGAAGTTGAGGAGCTGGCCGATGGTGGCCGGGTCGACGCCGGAGACGGAGCGGTACTGCTTGCCGTCGCCGATCCGGAAGTTGCCGGCCTGCTGCGGGGAGACCGCCTTGACGCCCGGGGCCTTCGCCAGGGCCGGGAGCACGGAGGGGTCCAGGCTGCCGAAGGTGTCGCCCATGGAGACCTTGTAGTCGGCCCTGAGGTTGTCCGTCGTCATCCGGTCGATGGCCTTGCCCATCGTGATGCCGAGCACGGACAGGGCGGTGACCAGGGTCAGACCGATGGCCAGCGAGGCGGCGGTGACGGCGGTGCGGCGCGGGCTGCGGACCGCGTTCTGCGCGGCCAGCTTGCCGGCGACGCCGAACACCTTCTCCAGGAGCGGGCGGACGGCCGAGATGACCGGTCGGGAGAGGGCGGGCAGCAAGATGATGATGCCGATCATCGTGAGGAAGGCGCCGACCCCGATGATGACCTTGCCCTCCTTGCCGGTCAGTGCGCCGGCCAGGACGCCGAGCAGGCCGAGCAGGGTGATCGCCCCGCCGAGGCTGTTGCGCAGCACCAGGGACTTCGCGGTGGCCGGCAGGTGGGCACTGCCCATGGCGGCGACCGGGGCGATCTTGGCGGTGCGGCGGGCGGGCAGCCACGCGGCGAGCATCGTGACGAGGACGCCGATGCCGATCGCGGCGGCGACGGTGAGCGGGGCGACGACCACCGGACCGGCCGGGATCTTGGCGTCGAAGGCATCCATCGCGGAGCGCATGGCGACGGCGAGGCCGACACCGGCGAGCAGGCCGATCGCGGAGGAGACCACGCCGACGACCAGGGCCTCGGCGAGCACCGAACGCTTGACCTGGCCGCGGTTGGCGCCGACGGCGCGGAGCAGGGCCAGCTCCTTGGTGCGCTGGGCGATCAGCATGGTGAAGGTGTTGTAGATCAGGAAGACGCCGACGAAGAGCGAGATCAGCGCGAACGTCAGCAGCATCTGGTTGACGTTCTGCATGCCGTTGCTGATGTTCTTGGCCTGCTCGGCGGCGAGCTGCGCACCGGTCTGGGCGGTGGCGTGCTTGCCGACGATCGGCTTGATCTCGGAGAGCAGCTGGTCGGCACTGGTGCCTGCCTTCGCGCTGACCGAGAGCTCGTCGTAGTAGCCGGGCTGCAGGTAGAGCCGCTGGGCGGTCGGGGTGTCGAACAGGACGAGCGAGCCGCCCGCGTTGACCGCGCCGTCCTCGGTGGTGAAGATCCCGGCCAGGGCGTACTCCTTGGCCGGTCCGTTGTCGGCCACCCGGACCTTGTCGCCGACCTGGTACTTGCCGCGCTTGGCCGTCTCCTGGTCGAGGGCGATCTGGCCACCGTTGGCCGGGCCGGTTCCGTCGACGAAGTCGTAGCGGGGGTCCTTGCCGTCCTTGAGCGGGACGAAGTTGGCTCCGGTGTTGGACCAGCCGGTGCCGATCAGCTTGCCGTCCTGGTCGCCCACGGCGGCGAAGCCGTGCACGCGGCCGGAGGCGCTGTCCACGCCGCCGAGCGCCCTGACCTTGTCGAGGGAATGCTGGCTGATGCCCGGCTCGCCCTCCCTGACGCCCTCTTCGTTGCGCGAGGGGCCGTAGGAGGTGACGGAGACGGCCACGCCGTCGAAGCTCTTGGCGGACTGGTTCGACATCGCCTTGCCGACGGTGTCGGTGAAGACGAGGGTGCCGGAGACGAAGGCGACGCCGAGGACGACGGCGAGCACCGTCATCAGCAGTCTGGCCTTGTGCGCGAGCACGTTGCGCAGGGCGGTACGGAACATGGTGGAGGAGTCCAGGTGTCAGGGGTCAGCGTGGACGGACGTCGGCGAGGGGGCG
Organism: Streptomyces sp. NBC_00435; assembly: GCF_036014235.1. Lineage (GTDB taxonomy): Bacteria > Actinomycetota > Actinomycetes > Streptomycetales > Streptomycetaceae > Streptomyces. Next base: position 3,349,519 of record NZ_CP107924.1, on the reverse strand, counting down.
GGCGTCCCTCAGCTGGTGCGGCCCTTGGCGTCGAAGGCCTTCATGCGGTCGAGCACGCCGTCCGCGGTGGGCTGGAGCATCTCGTCGACGATGCGGCCGTCGGCGAGGAAGATGACGCGGTCCGCGTAGGAGGCGGCGACCGGGTCGTGAGTGACCATGACGACGGTCTGGCCGAGCTCGCGCACGGAGTTGCGCAGGAATCCGAGGACCTCGGCGCCGGAGCGGGAGTCGAGGTTGCCGGTGGGCTCGTCGCCGAAGATGATCTCGGGGCGGGAGGCCAGGGCGCGGGCGACGGCCACGCGCTGCTGCTGGCCGCCGGAGAGCTGGGTGGGGCGGTGGGAGAGGCGCTCGGAGAGGCCGACCATGGAGATGACCGAGTCCAGCCACTGCTTGTCGGGCTTGCGGCCGGCGATGTCCATGGGGAGCGTGATGTTCTCCAGGGCGGTCAGGGTCGGCAGCAGGTTGAACGCCTGGAAGATGAAGCCGATCTTGTCCCGGCGCAGCTGCGTGAGCTGCTTGTCCTTCAGGGTGGAGAGCTCGGTGTCGCCGATGCGGACGGATCCGGTGGAGAAGGTGTCCAGGCCCGCGACGCAGTGCATCAGCGTGGACTTGCCGGAGCCCGAGGGGCCCATGATCGCGGTGAACTGGCCCTGGGCGAAGTCCACGGTGACGTTGTCCAGGGCGACCACCTGGGTCTCGCCCTGGCCGTACACCTTGGAGAGGCCGGTGGCGCGCGCGGCGACGGCCTGGGCGGTGTGCGGGGCGTAGTTCATGGTGGTCACGGGACGGCTCCTTGGGCTGCGGACCGGGCTCACGGTCCGCGATCGGCGGGACGTTCCCATCGTCGCCGCGCCACCCCCGCCGCGGATCAGCCGTGGTGCCCGTTCTCCGGCCCACTGGAGTCTGACCGGGGAGGCGTCCGCCTCCTCCTTTGGTATGACGGCCGCCACGGCGGAGGTGGGGGCCGGCTTCCTGAGGGGGTCCCGGGGAGGTCCTGAGGGGGTTCCGGGGGGATCCGGGCTCAGGGGGGTGGCGAACGGGGTGGCGCGGGCCATCGAAATCCCGTCAATCCCGTGGCGGCCATGATCGACGCCTGGAGCGGGCCGACCGTGCCTTCTCCACCCTGACTGCCCATCAATCACCAATAAAATCAGACAACATCGGCGAGACGCCCAGGTCGGGGCGTAAGCGTTCCGGATAGGCTCGCCGCAGCGTTCATGGCTTTTCCTACGGGGCCGCTACGCCCTGCCCGGATGGTGGAATGCAGACACGGCGAGCTTAAACCTCGCTGACCCTCGGGTCGTGCCGGTTCAAGTCCGGCTTCGGGCACGATGACGTTCCGTTTCAGGCCGGAACACGTGAGGGGCGGGGGCGCCACCGGTTCCCCCGCCCTCCCCCGGGAGCGCGCACGTACCACTGGGAAAGATCCTCCTTCAGCAGTAGGGCGATTTCTTTGCGTCCGCATTACTCTTGACTCCTAGGCCGCGCACGGTGGCCATGGAGGAGTGAGATGAGGAGCAGCAACCCGGTCTTCTCGCGACGGGGGTTCAGCCGCGACAACGGTGCTTATGCGGGCTTCGGCACGCAGCAGCCCCAGGCCCAGGCCGGGACCGCCACCAACCCGTACGCGACCAACCCCTACGCGACCGACCCGGCCACGGGTATGCCGCAGGCGCCGGTCCGCGGCAATGCGATGACCATCGACGACGTCGTGAGCCGTACGGCTCTGACGCTCGGCACGGTCATCGTGACGGCGGCCGCCTCCTGGATCGCGCTTCCCGTCGACCAGGCCAACATCAAGACCTCGTACGGCATCGCCATCGTGGCCGGGCTCATCGCCTTCGTCTTCGCGATGGTCCAGTCGTTCAAGCGCAAGCCGGTCCCGGCGCTGATCCTGGCCTACGCGGCGTTCGAGGGTGTCTTCCTCGGCGTCCTCAGCTCGATCTTCAGCACCTACACCGGCCCGGGCACGGTGGTCCAGGCCGTGATGGGCACGATGTGCGTCTTCGCCGGCGTGCTGATCGCCTACCGGATGCGCTGGATCAACGTGAACCGGCGCTTCGTCGGCTTCGCGACGGCGGCCGGCATCGGCTTCATGCTCCTGATGGCCGTCAACCTGCTGTTCTCCGTCTTCGCGGGCGGCGACGGCCTCGGCTTCCGCAGCGGCGGTCTCGGCATCCTCTTCGGCGTCATCGGCATCATCATCGGTGCCGCCTTCCTCGCCATCGAGTTCAAGACGGTCGAGGAGGGCGTGACCTACGGCGCCCCGCGCGAGGAGTCGTGGCTGGCGGCCTTCGGCCTCACCGTGACCCTGGTGTGGATCTACATGGAGATGCTGCGCCTGATCTCCATCCTCAAGGGTGACTAGTACCCCGTACCCCTTGAGCAGTTGAGCAGAGGAAGGCCCCGCGAGCAGGTGCTCGCGGGGCCTTCCCGCGTGTCGGACCCGGCCGGACTGCCCGGGCGGACTGCTCAGCCGAACTTGCGGGCGGCGCGGCGCAGGTCGTACTCGTGGATGATCGCCTTGGCCTGGCCGTACGACAGCTCGTGCGCGCCGAGGAGCCAGCTGACCTTCTCCTCGAACCGGACCAGGGAGGGACCTTCGTCCACGGCCCGGAGCCAGTCGGACACTTCACGACCGGTGGCCCCGGGGATTCTGTCGATCATGTTGCGGTGTGTCTGCTCGGAGAACTCTACGGACATGGGCGCCTCCGGAGGTATCGCCGTGCTGCTCTCTTCACGCCACCGTGCCGGAGAGTTCGCCCGTTGGCAATGGCGCCGGGGCGGCGCGTAAGGTCGGCCGGGTGCTCGATACCTCACCCCTGACCGCCGCCGTGGAACGCTTCGCCGACCGGCTGCGGGCCGCACCGCAGAGCCGGCTCCAGCAGGGCGCCGCGGAGGTGGCGCTGGACCTGGCCCGGGAGCTCTCCGTACGGGCCCAGCGGCTGGAGGCGGCCGCCGCGGGCGCCGGGGACGGCGCGGGGGCGGCTCCGGCGCGGCGGATGCCGGACGCCGGGATCTTCGTCGTCGGAGACCAGGTCGCCGTGGCCGGACAGGACCTCGCCGAGGCGCTCCACGCCGCGTGGACCGAGGCCGGTGCGGCAGCGACCCCCGCGAACGTGACGACGGCCCCGTCCGAGGTTCTGGACGAGGCCGTTCGGCTGGTGGAGCAGGCGGAAGTCAGAGCGATGCGATGACGCGGTCCGCGAGGATGTAGACGTTGCTGTCCGGGTCCTCGGAGTCGCCGCAGGAGAAGGTCAGGGCGTAGGCGCCGGAGATGCCCGAACCGCCCAGCAGGACCGGCGCGCGGCCCGAACGCAGGGCCTCGGCGAGGCGCTCGGCGGTCTCCCGGTGGCCGGGGGTCATGCAGAGCGTCGTGCCGTCCGTGAAGACGTACACGTCCAGGGTGCCCAGCGGGCCGGGGCGGACGTCCGCGAGGGCCGTACGGGCGTGCGCGAGCTCCTCCAGGCGGCTGACCGTGCGCTCGTGGTCGGCGCCGGGGTGCGAGGCCTGGACCGGTACGAAGTCGGGGTGCGAGGGGTGGCGCCGGCGGGCGGCGGCCAGCTCGGCCGAGTCCTCGGGATAGACGGGGTACTCGACGGCCCCGACGACCCCGTCGGCCTCCTCGCCCAGGAGCGGCTCCAGGCCGACCATGTCCACCTGCCGGGGCAGGAAGACCGGGCTCTCCTCGCCGAGGCCGGACAGGCCGCCCAGCAGCGAGGGGGCGTCGGCGGCGTCACGGGCCTCCTGGGCGGCCCAGAAGGCACGCGCCTCGGCGAGCTCGCGCTCACGCTCCTCGGCCAGGGCCTCGGCGACGGCGGCTCGTATCTCCGCGGCGGGGGACTCCACGGCGCTGCGGGCGTGCGGGACGGTGGCACCGCGGGGGTGCACCACCGTCAGCTCACGGCGCAGGGCCGTGACCTGCTTGCGCAGGCCGTGCACGGCATGCAGCGCAGCAGCGCCCACGGCCGTGGCAGCGGCCGTGGTCAGCAGTAGGGCAAGAGGCATGGCGCTCACTGACACTCCTGATTGATTCGATCCCCCGACTTCCTACATCAGCTTGTCCTGACCTGGGAATGGCTTGCAGTGCATTACGTCACGAATTGGACAGGTCTTTCGTCCTGGAGGACGCCTTCAATCGGGGTCTGACCTGCGGAAACAATGATCCCCCAGGACGTATGTCACATCCTGGGGGACATTTGGTCACAGAATGGCTGCGACAGGATTAGATTCGACGTCAGTACGCCACAAGGGATCAAGCCGGATCCCTTACGGCACCTGGCATCGGTCCTTGATCCCGACGACCCGGGGGCCGACCCGGCTCAGCTCAGGCGCTCGATCACCATGGCCATGCCCTGACCGCCGCCGACGCACATGGTCTCGAGACCGAACTGCTTGTCGTGGAACTGCAGGCTGTTGATCAGCGTGCCGGTGATGCGCGCGCCGGTCATCCCGAAGGGGTGACCGATGGCGATGGCCCCGCCGTTGACGTTCAGCTTCTCCAGCGGGATCTCCAGATCCCGGTAGGAGGGGATCACCTGGGCCGCGAAGGCCTCGTTGATCTCGAACAGGTCGATGTCGTCGACGGTCAGGCCCGCGCGCTTCAGCGCCTGCCTGGAGGCCTCGACCGGGCCCAGACCCATGATCTCGGGGGAGAGGCCGGTGACGCCCGTGGAGACGATCCTGGCCAGCGGGGTCAGGCCGAGCTCGCGCGCCTTGGTGTCGCTCATGACGACCAGCGCCGCGGCGCCGTCGTTCAGCGGACAGCAGTTGCCGGCCGTGATCAGGCCGTCGGGGCGGAAGACGGGCTTGAGGCCCTGGACGGCCTCCAGGGTGACCCCGGCGCGCGGGCCGTCGTCCTGGGAGACGACGGTGCCGTCCGGGGTGGTGACCGGGGTGATCTCGCGGGCCCAGAAGCCGTTCTTGATGGCTTCCTCGGCCAGGTTCTGCGAGCGCACGCCGAACTCGTCCATGTCGGCGCGGGTGACGCCCTTGAGGCGGGCCAGGTTCTCGGCGGTCTGCCCCATCGCGATGTACGCGTCGGGGGTCCGGCCGTCCTCGCGCGGGTCGTGCCAGGAGGAGCCGGTGGACTCGGCGACCTCCTTGGTGCGGGCCTCGGAGTCGGCGAAGAGCGGGTTGTGGGTGCCCGGGATCCCGTCGGAGGAGCCGTTGACGGTCCGGGACACCATCTCCACGCCCGCGGAGATGAAGACGTCTCCCTCGCCGGCCTTGATGGCGTGCAGGGCCATCCGGGAGGTCTGCAGCGAGGAGGCGCAGTAGCGGGTGATCGTGGTGGCGGGCAGGTGGTCCATGCCCATCTGCACGGCGACGATCCGGCCGAGGTTGTGGCCCTGCTCGCCGCCCGGGAGGCCGCAGCCCAGCATCAGGTCGTCGATCTCGCGGGGGTCCAGCCCGGGGACCTTGGCGAGCGCGGCCTGGATGACCGTGGCGGTCAGGTCGTCCGGGCGGACGTCCTTGAGGGATCCCTTGAAGGCGCGCCCGATCGGCGAACGGGCGGTGGAAACGATGACGGCTTCGGGCATCGGGGCTCCAAGGGAGGTGGTGTCGTACCGGGACCGCATGCGAAGTTACCGCCCCGTACCGTCGAGGTCACTGCCCTTGCGATGTGACTCCGGTCGCTCTGGCCCCGCCCCCGGCCACCGTCCCGGACGGCTTCCCGCCGGTCCCCGCCGCCGCGGCCGTCCCACCGCCCGCCGCGGCCCCGTGCGTGAGGTCCTCGCCGGGCACCCGGCGCCTGCGCCGGTACTTGAGCAGGGCCCACGGGCCGCGGGCTCCCGTGACCTCCGTGCCCGCCTGCCCCGCCGCCGCCGAGGCGGCCTTGGCCACCGGGAGCATGTCCTCGTTGCGCGACACGTCCAGCCGGTCCGACTCGGGCCAGACGCCCAAGGCCGCGCACAGGGTCGGCAGCACGGCCATCGCGGCGGTCGCGTACCCCTCCGCGGACGGGTGGTAGGAGTCCGGGCCGAACATCTCGCGCGGGTTCGCCGCGAACTCCGCGCCCATCAGGTCGCCGATCGAGACGGTACGGGCGCCCAGCGCGAGCACCCCGATCGTCTGGGCGGCGGCCAGCTGGCGCGAGACCCGGCGGGCCAGCCACCGCAGCGGCTGGTAGACCGGCTCGATGGTGCCCAGGTCCGGGCAGGTGCCGACCACGACCTCGGAGCCCGCGAGCCGCAGCCGACGTACGGCTGAGGTCAGCAGCCGCACGGACTGGGTCGGCGGCATCCGGCGGGTCACGTCATTGGCGCCGATCATGATCACGCACACGTCGGGGGCCGGACCGTCACCGTCCAGCAGCAGCCCCGTCTGCCGGTCCAGGTCGTCCGACATGGCACCCGACAACGCCACGTTGCGCAGCTCCACCGGCCGTTCCGCCACCGCCGCCAGCCCCGAGGCGAGCAGCGCGCCCGGGGTCTGCCTCGCCCGCCGCACCCCCAGCCCGGCCGCCGTCGAGTCACCCAGCATGCCCAGGCGCAGCGGGCCCGGACTCAGCTCGGGCCCGCCGAACTCGCTCCCGTACAGCCCGTCCGCGCGCGGCGGGTCCGGCAGGCCGGTGCCCACCGTCCGCTTCGCGAACTGCATCTCCGCCACGACCAGCCCCACCGCGGCGGCCCCGACGAGCCCGAGCCCGCCCCCGCCGTACGCCGCGCCCGCCGCGATACGGCGGGCCGTTCTCGCTCTGGACACCCTTCAAGCCACCTCCTCGGTCCCTCGGCCGGATCTTTCCTCTGTCACTCGGTCCTGCTGACCTACCTGCCCCGTAGTGCGGGTCGGCCAATCCCTTTCCGCTTAGTCTGGCGGTGCCTCCCGGAGAACCCGTGGAGTCCCCTCCTTGGAGAACATGGTGCAATTCCACGACTCGATGATCAGCCTCGTCGGCAACACCCCGCTGGTGAAGCTCAACCGTGTGACCGAAGGCCTGCAGGCCACCGTCCTTGCCAAGGTCGAGTACTTCAACCCCGGCGGATCCGTGAAGGACCGGATCGCCATCCGGATGATCGAGGCCGCCGAACAGAGCGGAGCGCTCAAGCCCGGTGGCACCATCGTGGAGCCCACGAGCGGCAACACGGGTGTAGGACTCGCCATCGTGGCCCAGCAGAAGGGCTACAAGTGCATCTTCGTCTGCCCTGACAAGGTCTCGGCGGACAAGATCAACGTCATGCGCGCGTACGGCGCCGAGGTCGTGGTCTGCCCGACCGCCGTCGACCCCGAGCACCCGGACTCGTACTACAACGTGTCCGACCGCCTCGTGCGCGAGACGCCCGGCGCCTGGAAGCCGGACCAGTACAGCAACCCGAACAACTCGCGCTCCCACTACGAGACCACCGGTCCCGAGCTCTGGGAGCAGACCGCCGGGAAGATCACCCACTTCGTGGCCGGCGTCGGCACGGGCGGCACGATCTCCGGCACCGGCCGGTACCTCAAGGAGGCGTCCGGCGGCCAGGTGAAGATCATCGGCGCGGACCCCGAGGGCTCGGTCTACTCCGGCGGTTCGGGCCGTCCGTACCTCGTCGAGGGCGTCGGCGAGGACTTCTGGCCGACCGCCTACGACCCCAACGTGACGGACGAGATCATCGCGGTGTCCGACAAGGACTCCTTCCAGATGACCCGCCGCCTCGCCAAGGAGGAGGGCCTTCTCGTCGGCGGCTCCTGCGGCATGGCGGTCGTCGCCGCGCTGCGGGCGGCCGAGGGCCTGGGCCCGGACGACGTGGTCGTCGTCCTGCTCCCGGACAGCGGGCGCGGTTACATCAGCAAGATCTTCAACGACGAGTGGATGGCCGGGCACGGCTTCCTGGAGGACGCGGGCCCCTCGGCCCGGATCCGTGACGTGCTCGCGGACAAGGCGGGCGGCATCCCCTCCCTGGTCCACATGCACCCGGAGGAGACCGTCGGCGAGGCCATCGAGGTGCTGCGCGAGTACGGCGTCTCGCAGATGCCGATCGTCAAGCCGGGAGCGGGTCACCCCGACGTGATGGCGGCCGAGGTCATCGGTTCCGTGGTCGAGAAGGAGCTGCTGGCGGCGCTGTTCGCGCAGCACGCGTCCCTCACCGACCCGCTGGAGAAGCACATGAGCGCGCCGCTGCCGCAGGTCGGCTCCGGCGAGCCGGTGTCCGAGCTGATGGCGGTGCTCGGCGAGGCCGACGCGGCGATCGTGCTGGTCGAGGGCAAGCCGACCGGTGTGGTGAGCCGTCAGGACCTGCTCGCGTTCCTGGCGAAGGGCGCCAAGTAGCCGGTACGGGGCCGCGCGCGGGCGTCGCGCAAACGGTACGGGCCCGACACGTGACGGCAGCACCGGCTTAACACGGCTCCGGCACAGTGGTGGTTGTCGGCAGGGAAGTCCGGGAGACCGGCACCCGGCCGGCGCCACGAACGGCGTCGATGCACCTCCGGAGCGGCTCCCGGACCGCGTTGGACGCCACGGACGCGTGGACGGCCCTGACCCGGCCCGTGTCCTGCGCGGGGACCGCCGTCGTCCCGCCCCCGGGAAACCGGGGTGCGGCGGTCCCCGCGCCTAATCCTTTTCCGCGCGCCACTCGCACGGCTCGGCCCCGGCGGGCCGGTTCGGCCCGGCCCGGCGGGTCAGTCCAGGGAGCCCGGCTCTGGGCTCCGGCGGCGGCGGAACTTCGCCGCGTGGACGTAGTTGACGCCCAGGATGCCGAGCCAGGCGACGACCAGGCCGCTGAGGTGGGCCTGGGCGGCGCCGATCGCCGAGAGCGGGATCGCCAGCACCAGCGTGATGATCGCGAAGCCGAAGCGTTCGCCGAAGTTGCCGTCCGGGGAATCCGCCGTGGTCCGGGGACCGCCGCGGGCCGCGGTGAGGCGTTCCTCCGCGAGGCGCCGGCGGACCTGCGTGTCGACCTTCTCCACGAACGAGTCCACCAGCGCGGCCTCGTACTCCGGCCCCAGCTCCCGCCGGGCGTCGAGCGTGGCGGAGAGTTCCTTCTTCAGCTCTTGGGACTCCATGCGGTCACCCTAGGAACCCCCGCCCGTGCCGGCACTGGGGCTAGGGCCTGTGTGATGTCGTGATCAACTGCTGGGTTCTGCCCTCTTCAAGGGGTCGATTCCGGTAGGACTGTGGTGGTGACGCGTAGGCAACTGACCCATGCCCAGTGGAAGTTCATCGAGCCGTATCTGCCGATCGGTAGGTACGGTCCGTATCCGGAGCGGTTGCGGGAGCAGTTCGAGGGTGTGATCTGGCGGTTCCGCTCCAGTGGTCAGTGGCGGGAGATGCCTGCCGAGTTCGGTTCCTGGGCCACTGTCTACGGGCGCTTCCGCGTGTGGCGGGACGCCGGTGTGTTCACGGCCCTGCTGGAGGGCTTGATCGCCGAGGGTGCCCGGGCGGGCAGGACGGATTTGTCGCTGGTCAGCGTGGACTCCACCACGGTCCGCGCTCACCACGATGCCGCGGGGATGCGCGTCAGCAAGCACCTGATGAAGGCCCTGGAGGAAGCCGTGGAGGAGCAGGTGACGGCCCGGCAAAAGGGGGCGGCGCGGAGGAACAGAACGGACTGGACGAACGTCGGCGCATCCGGCGCCGACGCAGGCTCCGCCTGAAGGAAGCCCTGCTCGGCCGGTCCCGGGGCGGCCTTACGAGCAAGATTCATCTCGCTGTGGACCGCCGGTGTCGTCCGCTGGCGCTGGTCCTGACTGCCGGGCAGGCCGGGGACAGCCCGCAGTTCGTCCCCGTGCTCGCGAAGGTGCGAGTCCGCCTGCCGGTCGGCCGTCCCCGCACGACGCCTGGTGCGGTCGCCGCGGATAAGGCGTACTCGTCCCGCGGCAACCGCGCCTACCTGCGCAAACGCGGAATCAAGGCCGTCATCCCGGAGAAGAAGGACCAGGCCGCCAACCGCAGGAAGAAGGGCGCACGAGGCGGCCGGCCCGTCAGCCACGACGCCGACCTCTACAAGGAACGGAACACCGTCGAGCGCCTGATCAACAAGCTGAAAGCCTGGCGAGGCATCGCCACCCGCTACGACAAAACCCCAGGCAGCTACCTCGCCGGCCTCCACCTCCGCGCCGCAATGATCTGGATCGACGACCTCCTCAAAACCGCCGACTGATCACAACCCCACACACGCCCTAGCCCCCGTATCGCGCCGCACGAGCGTGCGGACGGGCCGTACGAGGACCAGCGCGAGGGCGCAGCCGAGGCCGACCAGGGCGCCGCCGAGCAGCAGTGGGCGGACGCCGAACAGGGCGCTGGCGGGGCCGGAGAGGACCTGCCCGACGGGGATGGCGAGGATCGAGCCGCCGACCTCGTACGCGGTCACCCGGTTGAGCCGGTCCTGCGGGATCTGGGTCTGCACCGTGGTGGACCACTGGACGCCCCAGAAGGCCCAGCCGACGCCGCTGACCGCGTAGCCGAGCATGAGCAGCGGCACGGCGGGGACCAGGGCCGCCGCCAGCGGCATCATCGGGAACAAGCACATCGCGAAGCCGCCGCCGAGCAGCGGACGGGCCGGGCGCAGCCGGATCGCGACGAGGCCGCCGAGTACGCAGCCGGCTCCGAACGCGCCCTCGGCGTACCCGAAGGCCGCTTTGCCGTGTTCGGTGATGATGGAGGACGCGCCGAGCGGGGTGAGCGGTCCCCAGACGAAGACGCCGAGCACCCACCAGATCAGGATGACGGCCCAGAGCCAGGACCGGGAGCGGAACTCCTCCCAGCCCTCCTTCAGGTTGGCGAGCGTGGATTCCGACCGGTCGGGCACGAAGCGGGGCAGCCGCAGCGCCAGCAGGCAGATCGCGCTGACCGCGAAGGTGGTGGCGTCGATCACGAACACCCAGGCCGTCGAGGTGGCGGCGACGAGCACGCCCGCGAGCGCCGGACCGGCCATGGTGGACATCCCCTCGCACACCCGCAGGACCCCGTTGGCCTGCGTGGGGTCGGCGGACACCTGGGGCACCAGGCTGTTGGTGCCCGGCTGGAACATCGCGGTGGCGATGCCGCCGAGGACCGATCCGCCGATGACGAACCACAGGGTGGGGTGGCCGAGCCAGAGGTAGAGGGCGAAGGAGCCCTGGGCCAGGCACCGGACCGCGTCGGCGCCGATCATCTGCGGCAGGGGGTGGAACCGGTCCGCGAAGACCCCGCCGAAGACGACGAAGAGGGCGAAGGACCCCATCCACGCGCCGAGCGCGTACCCGATGCCGCTCACCCCGTAGCCGAGGGAGATCATGGCGACGGCCATGGCGACGGGCATCATCGTGTCGCCCAGCATCGAGACGATGCGGGCGGTGAAGAAGAGGCCGAAGTTCCTGGTCCAGAGGCGGGTGCCGGGCAACGGTGGGGCGGAGACGGACGAAGACACCATGGTGCAGCCAATTCGCTTGGATTTGGGGGGTGTTGGCCGGGCGGATCGCGGTGGCCGGCACTTGAGGATCAAGGGCGGGCTGTCGGTCGTCAAGCGAATTGCGGGAGGCTCGGGGCGAGGCTCCGGGCGGGGTCCGGAGGTCTCGGACCGCGGGCGCGGCTTGCCGTCCTGCATAAGCGCATGCAGAGTGCTCGGTGACTGAATATCCCACCGGGGGACGGACGGGACGGAGGGGAACGGGATGAGCGAGAGCCCTGCGGCGCGGCTGCAGAAGCTGTTCGAGGGACACCGGCTGACGCCGACCCAGCGGCGCATCGCGCACTGCATGGTGCGCGGGGCGGCGGAGGTGCCGTTCCTGTCGAGCGTGGAGCTCGCCGAGCTGGCCGGCGTGAGCCAGCCCTCGGTGACCCGGTTCGCGGTGGCGCTGGGCTTCGACGGCTATCCGGCGCTCCGCCGCCACCTGCGCGAGGTGGCCCCCGCCGAACGGGCCGGGGCCGGGGACACGGACTCGTACAACGAGTACCAGCAGGCGGTGCAGGGGGAGATCGAGAACCTGCGCCAGCTGTCCGCGATGCTCGCCGACCCGGCGCCCGTGCGGGAGGCGGGGCGGCTGCTGGCCGGGTCGAGTCCGCTGCCCGTACTGGGGCTGCGCGCGGCCTCCTCGCAGGCGCGCGGGTTCGCGTACTTCGCGGCGAAGGTCCATCCGGACGTACGGCTGCTCGACGAGGGCGGCTCGATGCTCGCCGACCGGATCGACGCGGCCGTCGCGGCCGGGGCCTCGGCCCTGCTGTGCTTCGCGCTGCCCCGGCATCCGAAGGAGGTCGCCGAGGCGCTGGACCACGCGCGGGCGGCCGGGCTGACCGTGGTGACGGTCGCCGACTCGGCCTTCGCTCCGGTGGCCCGCCATTCGGACCTGCTGATCCCCGCCCCGGTCGGGACCGGGCTGGCCTTCGACACCGCGTGCGCGCCGATGCTGTTGGGGCGGGTGCTGCTGGAGGCGATGGCGGACGCCCTGCCGGACGCTCAGGCGCGGCTGGAGGCCTTCGATGCGCGGGCCGCGGCGCGCGGGCTGTTCGTCGAGTAGCCGGGGCGGGTCAGCGGTAGTCGAGCTCCGCCAGCTCGGTGGCCAGGCGCCGTTGCAGGGCCGGGATCCGGGCGAGGAGCGGGAGCAGGGTGTTGCGCGCGGCGCGCAGGGCCGGGCTGCGGGTGGTGGCGATACGGGTCATCCGGTCGGTCAGCGCCACCACGCGCAGGGCGACGGGCCGGCGGGTGGCCTCGTAGGCGTCGAGGGCGGTGCCCACGGTGCCCGTGCCCGTGCCCGCGTCGGCGAGGGCGCGGCCGAGGGCGTAGCCGTCCTGGATGCCGGTGTTCATGCCCTGGCCGCCGGCCGGGCTGTGTACGTGCGCGGCGTCGCCCGCGAGCAGCAGGCGGCCCGCGCGGTAGCGGTCCGCGACCCGGTGGTGGATCCGGAACCGCGATGACCAGGCGACGTCGGTGACCTTGGCCATGCCGGGGGCCCGGGCGTCCAGCAGGGCCCGGACGAAGGGGAGGTCCGGCTCGGCGGGGGCGTCGGCGACGGTGCAGACCACGCGGTAGCGCCCGGAGGGCAGCGGGGCCACCACGGTGAGGCCGGCCGCGCCGAAGGAGAGGGAGACCTCCTGGGGGCCCGGGGCCCATTCCATGGCCACGTCGGCGAGGACGAAGGACTCCTCGTAGGCGCTCCCGGCGAACCCGATCCCGGCTGCCTCGCGGACGGTGCTGTGCATGCCGTCCGCGCCGACGGCGTAGGCGGCGCGCAGCGTCTCACCGGTGGCGGTGGTGAGGGTGACCCCGGCGGAACCGGGGTCCTGCGTGACGGAGGTGACCTCGTACGGGCGGTGGACGTCGCCGCCGAGGGCGCGCAGGCGCTCCAGCAGTACGGCCTCGGTCTGGTCCTGGGGAACCATCAGGGCGTACGAGTGGGCCGTCGGCAGGCCTTCGAAGGTGACGGCGGCGAGGGGGCGCGCGCCGTCGCGCATCTGGAACCGGGTCACGGTCCGGCCGCGGCGGATCAGCTCGGCCGCGGCGGCCGGGTCGAGCTCGTCGAGGACCTCCAGGGTGCGGGCGTGGACCACGGCGGCGCGGGAGGTACCGGCGCCTTCGGCCTGCCGGTCGAGGAGGACGAAGTCGATGCCGGCCCTGGCGAGGGTCAGGGCGAGGGTGAGGCCGGTGGGGCCCGCGCCGACGATGGCGACGTGGGTGGTGGCGGGGAGCGGCATCGAGTTCTCCTCCGGTATGCCAACGGCTGTTGGCCAACGGTTGTTGGTAAAAGGATGCGGCGGTCGCGATGTGATGTCAACGACCGTTGGCCTACAGTTGTTGGCATGATGAGAAACGCGGAGCGGGACGGAGCGCCGGACCAGGCGCCGGACCAGGCGCCGGACGGGGCGGGCAGGGGAGCGCAGACCAAGGCGGCGATCCTGCGGGCGGCGCGGGACCGGTTCGCCGCGCAGGGGTACGAGCGGACCACGATCCGCGGCGTCGCGGCGGACGCGGGTATCGACCCGTCGATGGTGATGCGGTACTTCGGCAACAAGGAGCGGCTCTTCGACGCGGCCCTCGCGGTGGACCTGCGGCTGCCGGACCTGGCGGCGGTTCCGGCGGGGGAGCTGGCAGAGGTGCTCGTACAGCACTTCGTGGAGCGGTGGGAGGGCGATCCGGCGGATGACGCGCTGCTGGTCCTGCTGCGCTCCGCGGTGACCAATGAGGCGGCGGCGGCGCGGATGCGGGAGGTCTTCGCGACGCAGGTCGCGCCGGCGCTGGCGGCCGCCATCGGCCCCGAGCGGGCGGCCCGCGCGGCCGGCCTGGTCTCCGCCCAGCTGCTGGGCCTGGCCCTGACCCGCTACCTGCTGCGCCTCCCCGCGGTGACGTCCCTCCCGCCGCGGGCGGTGATCGAGGGCCTGACCCCCGCCCTCGCGGCCACCCTCCTGCTCCCCTGACTCCGGCCGACGCGCATGGCCGCCCGGGCTGAACCCCCGTGGCCCCGCCCCGCCCCGCACCCCGCACCCCGCGCCCCGCGCCTCTCGCCGGCGGGGCCGGATGGTGGCCGGCGTCGGCTTGCACGTGCGGGATGCGAGCGTGCGTGAGCGGCTCAGCCGGGGGTGGAGCACCGGGCGGGGAGTGACGGAATGCCTGGGCGGAGTCAGGGGAGGCGGCGGCCGCGGCGCGAGCGGCGATTACAGCAGGGAGTCCCGGGAGTCGGCGCCCGCTTCCGCGGCGATCGCGGACAGCGGCTGCGCCCCTCGGGCCAGGGCGAAGCGGACCTCGCCCGCCGGGGAGACGGTGAAGCCGTGCACCGCCGGCCTCGGCAGGCTGTTGTACCCGTAGTGGGCGGTGAAGGCGTACGCCCCCGTGTCGGGGACGGCGATCAGGTCCCCGGGGGACAGCAGCGGCAGCTCCCGCGCGGCGGCGAGGAGGTCCCCCGCGAAACAGGCGGGCCCCGCGACGTCCTGGGCGACCCCCGTCCCCGTCAGCGGGGCGCCCCCGGCGTCGTAGGGCACGATCCGCAGCGGCCAGGCCGCCGGCGCGTAGACCGTACGGGTGGCCACCTGGACCCCCGCGTGCGTCAGCGCGATCGCCCGCCCGCCGGTCGTCTTCGTGTACTCCACGCGTGACAGCACCAGCCCGTGCTTGGCCGTCAGTGCCCGCCCGAACTCCGTGACCAGCCCGTACGCGCCCGAGAAGAGCCCGGGGACGGCCGCGCGGAGGGCCGACACATACTCGGCGAACGTCGGCGTGACCTCGTCCGACGCGAAGTTCACCGGCAGTCCGCCGCCGATGTCCAGGGTGTCGACCTGCCGCCGACCGGCCGCCGCGTTGATCTCCTCGGCCAGGGCGTACAGCTCCCGCACTCCTTCGGCGATCAGCGGCAGCGGCACCCCCTGGGAGCCCGAATGGGTGTGCAGCCGGGTGAGCCACGGCCGCTCCAGGTACGCCCGTACGAGCCATTCGCGCGCGCCCGGATCACGCAGGCCGACGCCGAACTTCGAGGTGGCCGTGGCGGTGGAGAGGGCGCCGATGCTGCCCGCGCCGGTCTGCGGATTGATCCGTACGCCGATCGGGGAAGCGATCGGGGAAGCGATCGGGGACGTCACGGACGCCGGCGCCGCGGCCGCCGCACCCGCCGCCGCGACCAGCACGTCCAGGCGTTCCAGCTCCTGGCGGTTGTCGGCGTTGACCGCGATGCCCAGCGCGAGGGCCTCCCGCAGCTCGGCGGCCGTCTTGGCGGGGGAGTCGAGGACGGTGCGCTCCGGCGGGACCCCGGCCGCGCGGGCCAGGGCCAGTTCGCCGGGGCTGGCCACCTCGCAGCCCAGCCCGGCGTCGGCGAGCAGCCGCAGCACCGGGACGAGCGGCGCGGCCTTGACGGCGAAGGCGTGCAGGACGGGGGTGTCAGGGGCGCCGGCCTCGGCGAAGGCCTCCGCGAAGGCGCTGGTCAGGGCGGACGCGGAGGCGCGGATGCCGGCCACGTCGAGCAGGCAGACCAGCGGCTGGTCCTCGCTGGTCAGGCCCTGCCGGACGGCGGCCCGCACGGCGAGGTCGCGCCGCCGGGCCGGCCCGGCGGCGGTGTGCGCGCGCGTTTCGTCTGCCATGTCCGTCAGTCCACCACCCGGCGCGTTCGCCCGCAGCTGTTGACTGAATCTATTCAGGGAGCAAGTATGTGAATGGATTAACCAACACCGGAGGAGGCACCGCCATGTCAGGACCCCGCCCCGTACGTGCCGCACGAGGTACCGAGCTGAGCACCCTGGGATGGCAGCAGGAGGCCGCGCTGCGGATGCTCCAGAACAACCTCGACCCCGAGGTCGCCGAGCACCCCGACAAGCTCGTCGTCTACGGCGGCACCGGCAAGGCGGCCCGCGACTGGCGCTCGTACGACGCCATGGTCCGCACCCTGCAGACCCTCAAGCAGGACGAGACGATGCTCGTCCAGTCCGGCCGCCCGGTCGGCGTGATGCAGACGCACGAATGGGCGCCGCGCGTCCTGCTCGCCAACTCCAACCTCGTCGGCGACTGGGCCAACTGGGAGGAGTTCCGCCGCCTGGAGAACCTGGGCCTCACCATGTACGGCCAGATGACGGCCGGTTCGTGGATCTACATCGGCACCCAGGGCATCCTCCAGGGCACCTACGAGACCTTCGCCGCCGTCGCGGCCAAGAAGTTCAACGGGACCCTCGCCGGCACCATCACCCTCACCGCCGGCCTCGGCGGCATGGGCGGCGCCCAGCCGCTGGCCGTGACGATGAACGACGGCGTCGCGATCTGCATCGACGTCGACCCGCGCGCCATCGACCGCCGCATCGAGCACCGCTACCTCGACGTCAAGGCCGACAACCTGCGCCACGCCCTCCAGCTGGCCTCCGAGGCCCGCGACGCCCGCAAGCCGCTCTCCATCGGCCTCCTCGGCAACGCCGCCGAACTGCTCCCGCAGATGCTCGCCGAGGGCGCCCCGATCGACATCGTGACGGACCAGACCTCCGCCCACGACCCGCTCGCCTACCTGCCGGTCGGCGTCGACTTCGACGACATGGCGGCCTACGCGGCCAAGGACCCGGCCGGGTTCACCACGCGGGCCCGCGAGTCGATGGCCACGCACGTCGAGGCCATGGTCGGCTTCATGGACGCCGGTGCCGAAGTCTTCGACTACGGCAACTCCATCCGCGGCGAGGCCCAGCTGGCCGGCTACGACCGCGCCTTCGCCTTCCCCGGTTTCGTCCCCGCCTACATCCGGCCGCTGTTCTGCGAGGGCAAGGGCCCCTTCCGCTGGGCGGCCCTGTCCGGCGAGGCCTCGGACATCCACAAGACCGACAAGGCCATGCTGGAGCTCTTCCCGGAGAACGAGTCCCTCCACCGCTGGATCAAGATGGCCGGCGAGCGCGTCCACTTCCAGGGCCTGCCCGCGCGCATCTGCTGGCTCGGCTACGGCGAGCGCGACAAGGCCGGCGAGCGCTTCAACGAGATGGTGGCCGACGGCACGCTGGCCGCGCCGCTGGTCATCGGCCGAGACCACCTGGACTGCGGTTCGGTGGCCTCCCCGTACCGCGAGACCGAGGCCATGCTCGACGGCTCCGACGCGATCGCCGACTGGCCGCTGCTCAACGCCATGGTCAACGTGGCCTCCGGCGCCTCCTGGGTCTCCATCCACCACGGCGGCGGCGTCGGCATGGGCCGCTCCATCCACGCGGGCCAGGTCACGGTCGCCGACGGCACGAAGCTCGCGGGCGAGAAGATCCGCCGCGTGCTGACCAACGACCCGGGCATGGGCGTCATCCGCCACGTCGACGCCGGCTACGACATCGCCGAGACGGTCGCCGACGAGCGCGACGTCCGCATCCCGATGCGCGAAGGCGACCAGGCGTGACCCAGGAAGCCGCCGCCGGAGCCTCGTTCCACGAGATGTGGGCCGAGCTCCGGCCCATCGGCCGGGACCAGGGCAGCGGCGGCTACCGCCGCTACGCCTGGACCGGCGCCGACGCCGACTGCCGCACCTGGTTCCAGGCGCAGGCCGAGGCGCGCGGGCTCGCGTACGAGACCGACCGCAACGGCAACCAGTGGGCCTGGCTCGGTGACCCCCTGGCCGGGGACGCCGTCGTCACCGGCTCCCACCTGGACTCCGTCCCCGACGGCGGGGCCTTCGACGGCCCCCTCGGGGTGGTGTCCTCCTTCGCGGCCCTGGACGAACTCCGCAAGAGGGGAGCGGAGTTCTCCAGGCCGTTGGCCATCACCAACTTCGGTGACGAGGAAGGGGCCCGCTTCGGGCTCGCCTGCGTCGGCTCCCGGCTCAGCGCCGGGCAGCTGACCCGGGAGAAGGCCTACGAACTCCGCGACGCGGACGGCGTGCGCCTGCCGGAGGCCATGGAGGCGGCCGGGTACGACCCGGGGACCATCGGGGCCGACCCCGAACGCCTCGCCCGCATCGGCGCCTTCGTCGAACTGCACGTGGAACAGGGCCGGGCCCTGGACCTGTCCGGGGACCGGGTCGGCATCGCCTCCGCGATCTGGCCGCACGGCCGCTGGCGCTTCGACTTCCGCGGCGAGGCCAACCATGCGGGCACCACCCGCCTGGTGGACCGCCGCGACCCGATGCTCACCTACGCGCAGACCGTGCTCGCTGCCCGCGCGGAGGCCGCCCTCGCCGGGGCGGTGGCCACCTTCGGGAAGATCTCGGTGGAGCCCAACGGGGTCAACGCCATCCCCTCCCTCGTACGCGGCTGGCTCGACTCCCGCGCCGCCGACCAGGCCACCCTCGACACGGTCGTGACCGCGATCGAGAAGGCCGCCCGCGAGCGCGCGGACCAGGACGGGATCGACCTGGACATCGTCCGGGAGTCCTTCACCCCGGTCGTGGAGTTCGAGCACGCCCTGCGCGACGAGCTCAACCGGATCCTCGGCGGGGCCGTCCCGGTCCTCGGCACGGGTGCGGGACACGACGCCGGAATCCTCTCGGCGGCTGTTCCGACCGCCATGCTGTTCGTGCGCAACCCCACCGGCGTCTCGCACTCCCCGCGGGAGTCCGCCGCGGAGGACGACTGCGTCGCAGGCGTCCTCGCCCTCGCCGACGTACTGGAAGGCCTCGCGTGCCGCTGAAGACGTACTGGCTGGAGCACGCCTGGCTCGGCACCCATGTCGAGCCGGGCGTCACCCTCGAGGCGGCGGACGACGGACGGATCGCCGCCCTGCGGACCGGACCCGGGTCCCAGACCCCGCCCCCGGGCGCGGAGGTCCTGCGCGGACTGACCCTCCCCGGCCTCGCCAACGCGCACAGCCACGCCTTCCACCGGGCCCTGCGCGGGACCGTGCAGGTCGGCTCGGGGACCTTCTGGACCTGGCGCGACTTCATGTACAAGGTCGCCCACAACCTCACCCCCGAGAGCTACTTCGAGCTCGCCCGCGCCGTGTACGCCGAGATGGCACTGGCCGGCATCACCGCCGTGGGCGAGTTCCACTACGTCCACCACGCCCCCGGCGGAGCCCCGTACGCCGAACCCAACGCCATGGGCGAGGCCCTGATCGAGGCCGCCGCCGCGGCCGGCATCCGGATCACGCTCCTGGACACGGCGTACCTGTCGGCGGGCTTCGGCCGGGCTCCGGACCCGCACCAACTGCGCTTCTCCGACGGCACGGCCGAGGCCTGGGCGGAGCGGGTCTCGGCCCTCAAGCCCCGCGAACACGCGCTGATCGGCGCCGCGGTGCACTCGGTGCGCGCCGTACCGGCCGACCAGCTGGCGACGGTGGCCCGCTGGGCCGAGGACCGCCGGGCCCCGCTGCACGTCCACCTCTCGGAGCAGACCGCCGAGAACGACGCCTGCCTGGCCGCCCACGGCCGCACCCCGACGCGGCTGCTGGCGGACCACGGAGTGCTGGGTCCCCGCACCACCGGGGTGCACAACACGCACCTCACCGACGCGGACATCGCCCTCCTGGGCGGGACCACCACCGGTACCTGCATGTGTCCCACCACCGAACGCGACCTCGCGGACGGCATCGGCCCGGCCGTGCGCCTGCAGCGCGCGGGCAGTCCGCTCTCGCTCGGCAGCGACAGCCATGCGGTGATCGACCTGCTCGAAGAGGCCCGGGCGATGGAGCTCAACGAGCGGCTGAGCAGCCGGACCCGCGGCCACTGGACGGCCAACGCCCTGCTCACCGCCGCCACGGCCGACGGGCACGCCGCTCTGGGGTGGTCCGGTGCGGGGCGGCTGGAGCCGGGCGCGCTCGCGGACTTCACCACGATCGTCCTGGACTCCGTACGCACGGCCGGTCCGCTTCCCCGCCTCGGCGCGGAGACGGCGGTCTTCGCTGCGTCGGCCGCCGACATCCGTCACACGGTGGTGGGCGGCCGCCACATCGTCCGCGACGGCGCCCACGCCCTGGTCCCCGACGTCCCGACGGCCCTGGCCGAAGCCATCGCCGCCCTCCGCGCCTGATCCGCCCGCGGCGGGGGAACGAAACCACTCGACCACCCGAGGACCATGACCACCATGACCACCACCGTCATCACGAACATCGGCAGCCTCGTCACCAACGACCCCGACCTCGGCGACGGCACCCCCCTGGGCCTCATCGAGCACGCGGCCGTCGTCATCGAGGACGACAAGATCGCCTGGGTCGGCCCCACCGACAAGGCCCCCCAGGCAGACGGCGCGTACGACGCCCGGGGCCGGGCGGCCATCCCCGGCTTCGTCGACTCCCACTCCCACCTCGTCTTCGCGGGCGACCGCACCGCCGAGTTCAACGCCCGCATGTCCGGCCGCGCCTACTCCGCCGGAGGCATCCGCACCACCGTCGCCGCCACCCGCGCCGCCACCGACGCGGAGCTGGAGGCCAATCTCGTCCGCCACCTCGACGAGGCCCGCCGCCAGGGCACCACCACCTTCGAGACCAAGTCGGGCTACGGCCTCACCGTCGAGGACGAGGCCCGCGCCCTGCGCATCGCCGCCGCGCACACCGAGGAGGTCACCTACCTCGGCGCGCACATCGTCTCCCCGGACTACGCCGACGACCCGGCGGCCTACGTCGACCTCGTCACCGGCGACATGCTGGCGGCCTGCGCCCCGTACGCCCGCTGGGTGGACGTGTTCTGTGAGAAGGGCGCCTTCGACGGCGACCAGGCCCGGGCGATCCTCACCGCCGGCGCCGCCGCCGGGCTGATCCCGCGCGTCCACGCCAACCAGCTCTCGTACGGCCCCGGCGTCCAGCTCGCCGTCGAGCTCGAAGCAGCCTCCGCCGACCACTGCACCCACCTCACCGACGCCGATGTGGACGCCCTGGCGCAGGCGGCCGGCACGACCGTGGCCACGCTGCTGCCCGGTGCGGAGTTCTCCACCCGCGCCCAGTGGCCCGACGCGCGCCGGCTCCTCGACGCGGGCGCCACCGTGGCGCTGTCCACGGACTGCAACCCCGGATCCTCCTACACGAGTTCGATGCCGTTCTGCATCGCCCTCGCCGTCCGCGACATGCGGATGACCCCGGACGAGGCCCTGTGGTCCGCCACCGCCGGCGGCGCACGGGCCCTGCGCCGCACCGACATCGGCACCGTCACCCCCGGCGCGCGTGCGGACCTGGCCCTGCTCGACGCCCCCAGCCACGTCCACCTCGCGTACCGCCCGGGCGTTCCACTGGTCTCCGCCGTCTGGCAGAAGGGCCGCAAGTTGGCCTGAACCAGTCTCAATCGGGACGGCGTCGGTGCGGCTCGGGGGCCGTTGATCCGGCGCTGTCCTGTGTCTTCCCTCCGTAAGGCCCCCGGCGTACCTTGAGCCACCAATCTGATGTGCCGTCAGTAACTTGTGGCCCAAGGTTCGAGGGGAAGACGAAGGTGTCCGACCGGAAACGCTCCACCGTGCTTGCGCTGGCCTCCGCGCTCGCGGGGACGGCGGTACTGCTGGCCGCTCCCGCCGCCAACGCCGCCGTGATCGACGTCCAGTACGACTGCCAGACCCCCATCGGCCCCAAGTCGGCGGTCTCGCCGATCGACATCAAGGCCGTCAAGGAGGGCAACGGGTACAAGCTCACGATGTCCTTCCAGAAGGGCGTCTCCTCCAGCCCCATCGAGCTCGGCAAGGGTGCCATGAGCCCGAGCGCCGTGATCCAGGTGGACGGCGTGGAGAAGGTGTCGGTGCCGGTCTCCGGGCCGCCCAACCCCGAGGCCATTCCGGCCAACCAGCCCATCAAGATCACCGATCTCGCGGGCACCTACACGCCGAAGAAGTCCGGCAAGGTCACCCTGACCGCGAGCACGCTCACGATCAAGGCGATGGGTACGACCACCACCTGCACCCCGGGCAACCACCCCAAGGCGTCCCTCGAACTGGACGTGACGGGCTCCGGGGGCGGCGATCCGGCCACCACCGGCTCCACGGGCTCCACCGGGGACACCCTCCCGCAGACCGGCCCCGAGGACTCCGCCATCGCGCTGGGCACACTCGGAGCCACCGTGCTGCTCTCCGGCGCCGCCGGCGTGCTCTGGCTGACCCGGCGCGGCCAGCGGGCCCGGTCCTGAACGGAGCACACCCGGTCATGCCCGTGCCCCACTCACCCCGAACGTCCGGCGCGCTCCTCCTCGCCACCGTCGCCGCCGCAGCGCTCCACTGCGCGGCGGCGGTCCCGGCCGCCGCCGACGAGACCGGCTGGACCGCCGAGCCCGTGGCCGGGAGCGCGCCGGGGGCGGCGAAGGCCGGGGCCCGCCCGTACTTCTACCTCGCGGGGACCTCCGGCACGGTGCTGGAGGACCGCTTGGCCCTGACCAACACCAGCGACCAGGAGCACACCGTCACCCTGCGCGGCGGTGACGCCTACAACACGGCGGGCGGCGCCTTCGCCGTGCGCTCCGTGAAGGAATCCACCGGCGCCGGGCTCTGGATCAGCTTCGGCGCGGGCGGCACGGTCAGGATCCCGGCGCACACCCGCGCGGTGGTCCCCTTCACCGTCACCCTGCCGCCCGGCTCCCAGCCCGGCGACCACCCGGCCGCCGTCGTCGCCACCGAGGCGGGCCACGAGGTGGGCGTACGGGTCCACCTGCGGGTCGGCGGCCCGGCGCTGGCGGCGCTCACGGTCGAGGACGTGGCCGTACGGGGCAAGGGCGCGGCCGCGCGCGTCGCCTACACCCTGGTCAACCGCGGCAACGTGGCGCTCACCCCCGAACTCTCCATCAGCGCCGAGGGCACCCTCGGCAAGGTCGCGGGCCGCAGCACCCGCGCCCTGCCGGTCGAGGTGCTGCCGGGCCAGCGGGTCGAACTGACCGAACCCTGGCCCGGCGCGCCCGTCTTCGACCGGGTCGGCCTGACCCTCACCGTCACCGCCCCCGGCGGCGCGCGCGCCACGGGCAGCACCTCGGCGTGGTTCGTGCCCTGGGGGATCGCGGGCCGGACCGGCGTCGGGCTGCTCGGCCTCGGCGCCGTCGCGGCGGCCGCGCTGCTGCTCGTACGCAAGCGGCGGACCCGGTCCGGCGGCGGGCCCGGCCCGTCGCCGCACGGGAGCGCCGTACCCGAAGAAGCCCCAGCGCCGGAAC
Organism: Streptomyces sp. NBC_00435; assembly: GCF_036014235.1. Classification (GTDB taxonomy): domain Bacteria; phylum Actinomycetota; class Actinomycetes; order Streptomycetales; family Streptomycetaceae; genus Streptomyces. The sequence goes on along the minus strand of NZ_CP107924.1, from coordinate 3,326,146 downwards.
ACGAGTTGACGGGAGCACCCAGGTGAGAGCCAAGGTGGGAGCCAGGGTGGGAACCAGGGCCGGCGGGACGCACGGCGGCAGGGCCAGGGCCCTGGTCGCCGCGGGATCGGCGGGCCTGGCGGGCGTGCTGGTGTGCGTACTGGCGCTGCTGCCGGCCGCCCCGGCCGCCGCGGACGACGGGGTCAAGCCCGCCGTGGCGCTCTCCCTCAAGGAGGCCGCCAAGGGGACGGAGATCGCCGTCACCGGAACCGGCTGGCGCGCCAAGACCATGGTGATGCTGCTGGTCTGCGGGCAGAACATGATCGGTGGCACCAACAGTTGCGCCAACGCCGACGGCATCGCCGCCTCGGTCGCCGACGACGGGCACTTCTCCGCCCAGCTCCCGGTGGTCGCCCCGCCCAAGCCCTGCCCCTGCGTCGTGAACGTCACCTCCGTCAACGGGGACCAGTCCACGGTCGCGGCCCCGCTGAAGATCACCGACCACCCGGTGGCCGACCTGCCCGCCGAGGGCGGCACGGCCCGCCTCGCGATGCTCACCGGGGTCCAGCTCAAGGGCGAGGACGGGGTGCTGACCTGGTTCGGGGCCCCGCCCAGCCGGAAGTTCACGGTCACCGTGGGCAATCTCGGCTCCGCCCCGGTCACGGACCCGGTCTTCCAGCTCGGCACCGCCCACGGGGTGTTCGCGCCCCTCTGGGAAGAGGTCCGCTGGAAGGGCACCATCCCGCCCGGCGGCAAGGCGGAGGTCTCCCTCGACGCCTCCCTGTCGGCGGGTGCCCACGGCGACTACACGCTCTCCCTCAAGTACGGGGAGACGGTCGTGGCCACGCAGCCCTGGGGCGTGGACCGTCCGTACGGGGTGCTGCTGTTCTGGGGCCTGCTCCTACTGGTGATCCCGGCCGGGATCTTCCGCATCGGGATGGCCGTCGTCGACAAGGTCCGCCCCCGCGAGTCCGGCGGCCGCCACCGGGGACCGCGGCCACTGTCCGACCCGGCGGCGGCCGTGACCGCCAGGCTGCCGAGGATCCCGGCGGTACGGGGGCCCGCGCGGGGTCCCGTACGAGGACCCGGGCCGGGCCGCTCCGAGCCTTCGGACGAACCCCCTCAGACCACCACGGCGGTACTGCCGTGGTTCACCCCGGACAGCGCGCCGGGACCAACCGCACCACAGACGTCCGCACCGTCTGAGAACCGTTCGACGACGAAAGGACACTCGTGAACACCCAACGGAGGGCGAGCGCGGCCGCGGTCGCGCTGCTGCTCGGCGGCGCGGGCATCGCCATGGGGGCCACGCCCGCGCAGGCGGACGTGATCGACGTCCAGTACAAGTGCAAGACGCCCATCGGGGACAAGGAAGCGGTCTCGCCGATCGACATCAAGGCCGTCAAGGAGGGCCTCGGGTACAAGCTGACGATGTCCTTCCAGAAGGGCGTCTCCTCCAGCCCCATCGAGCTCGGCAAGGGCGCGATGACCCCGAGCGCCGTCATCGTCCTGGGCGGCGCCGATCCCGGGTCCGTCCCGGTCTCCGGGCCGGCCAACGCCGATCCCATCCCCGCCAACACGCCCATCAAGATCAGTGACCTCTCGGGCACCTACACGCCCAAGAAGTCCGGCAAGGTCACCTTCACGGCAGGTGTCCTCACGATCAAGGCGATGGGTACCACCACCACCTGCACCCCGGGCAACAGCCCGAAGCCCTCCCTCGAACTCGACGTGACGGCGGGGGGCGGCACCACGCCGCCGACCAGCCCGCCGCCCACCTCCGCACCGCCCACCTCGGCGCCTCCCACGAGCCCGCCGCCGACCTCGGCGCCGCCGAGCAGCCCGCCGCCCACGAGCCCCGGCCCCTCGCCCACGGCGAGCGGCGGCGGCCAGACCGACTTCCCGGGCCAGACCGTCGACGTCTCCTTCGACTGCGGGGCCTTCATCCCCGGTGGCCCGCTGAAGGGCAAGGTGACGATCAACGCGAAGAAGAACGGCGGCAGCTACGACCTGACCGCCACGACCGCCAAGGGCGTGATGAACAGCCCCGCGGACCTTCCGCCGGGAGCCCTCAAGCCCTCGATGGACATCAAGCTCGGCGGCGCCGACAGCGGCATCGTCAAGGTCAGCGGCCCGGGCAACGCCGCTGCGATCAAGGCCGGGGCGCCGGTCAGTCTCAGTGACATGACGGGCAGCTACAAGCCGGGCAAGACCGGCAGGACCACGCTGACCCCGGACAAGCTGACGATCAACGTGGTCATGGCCGAGGGGGTTCCCCCGATCGTGGTGCCCTGCGTCGCGACCGCCAGCGCCGCATCGCTCACGCTCGACACCACCGCCCAGGCGGGCGGCTCCGGCTCGTCCGGCAACTCGGGCACCACCGGCAACACCACGGGCGACCTCGCCCAGACCGGCGCCGGCGACGACGGCGGCATCAAGGCCCTGGGCCTGGTCGCCGGCACGGTGATCCTGCTCGGCGCTGCGGTCTTCACCTTCACCCCGTGGCGCCGCCTGCGCGGCGACCGCTGACCGACCGGAGGCCGTGAGCACAGGACACAGGGCGGTGCGCGTTCCGCTCCCGAGAGGGGCGGGACGTGCGCCGCCTTCGTGCGGGAAGGATCGATATCAGGTCAATTGTGGCGCGAAGCGGTGCATATCGAATTAATTTCTTGTGACCGATCTGCGCGGCGGATAAATTTCCCCATGTCGATCAAGTCCAGGTTCTGACCAAACCCGGAATCTTTCGGATCGGCTTTGTATCGAATCGGGGAATGGGAAAATCACATGAAGCTGAAATTTGCGCTTGTGGCCCTGGCCGCCGCCTCGGCGCTGAGCGTGCTCGGCGCGCCGGCGGCCTCCGCGGCTCCCGCCGGCGGGATCGACGGTGGCTGCAAGGCGACCGCGGACATGGACGGCCTGGGCCGCCCGAACGCCACGTCCAGGTGCTCCGGGCGCTTCGCCTCCGGCGCCCAGCACCGTGCGAAGATCATCTGTGACACGGTGCAGGGCGCCCGTGAGCACGTCGTGCGCCGGACCTACTACAGCGGTTGGACCTCCACCGGTGGGGCCGCGAAGGTCGGCTGCGGATTCAAGTCCTTCCTCGTCGGATTCGATTCCGAGGTGCGAGGCGCCTAATGTGTCGGTGAACTGCCGGAGGCCGGTGTGATGCCGCAATTCCGGGATTCGGCAGCAAGCGGATATGCGTGCGGTCGCGTGGAGGGGAATTCCGTGCGGGCGCGGGAAAAGGAACGGCCCGGCACGCCGAGTGGCGTGCCGGGCCGTCGCCCGTACGGGGGGTGCGTCAGTGCACGCCGCCCATGAGGGGCTGGACCTTCCTGCGGTACATGTAGATCGCGATGCCGGCGAGGGCGGCCAGCGCACCCTGGCTGGCGAACCAGCCCTGGGTGTCCGTCGGCGCGCCGATCAGCTGGAGCAGGGCGATCGCGGAGTCACCGGCGGTCACCGCGAGGAAGAAGACGCCCATCATCTGGGAGGCGTACTTCTGCGGGGCCAGCTTGGTGGTCAGCGACAGGCCGACGGGGGAGAGGCACAGCTCGCCGACCGTCTGGACGAAGTAGACGCCCACCAGCCACATCGGGCTGACCTTGCCGTCGGCCGCGAGGCCTTGGGCCATCATCATGATGCCGAAGGAGATGCCGATGATCACCAGCGCGAAGGAGAACTTGGCGAGGGTGCTCGGCTCCTTGGAACGGCGGTTCAGCGCGACCCAGACCCAGGCGAAGAGCGGTGCCAGGGCCATCACGAACAGCGGGTTCAGGGACTGGAACCAGCTCTCGGGGAAGTTGAAGCCGAAGAGGCTGCTCTCGGTGTTGTTCTTGGCGAACAGCGCGAGGGTCGAGCCGGTCTGGTCGTAGATCGCCCAGAAGATCGCGGCCGCGGCGAAGAACCAGACGTAGGCCGACATGCGGGACTGCTCGACCTGCGAGAGGTCCCTGTCGCGCTTGATGCGCAGGATCGCCCACGCCGGCAGGACGAGACCGGCGATGGTCAGCGGCCACAGGGCGTAGTTGATCGTGAAGATGCCGGCCAGGCCGATGATCGCGTAGGCGGCGACGGCGACGCCCAGCCAGATCAGGCCCTTCTTGATGACCGAGGACTTCTCGTCGGCGCTCAGCGGGCTGGGGACCTGGTTCGAGACCGGGTTCAGGTAGCGGAAGCCGAAGAAGTAGCAGGCGAGGCCGAGGGCCATGCCGACACCGGCCATGGCGAAGCCGATGTGCCAGTTGATCTCCTGGCCGACCCAGCCGATGGTCAGCGGGGCGACGAAGGCACCGAGGTTGATGCCCATGTAGAAGATCGTGAAGCCACCGTCACGGCGGGGGTCGTTCTTGTCCTTGTACAGCTGGCCGACCATCGTGGAGATGTTGGCCTTCAGCACGCCGGAACCGGCGGCGATGAGCGCCAGGCCGATGAAGAACGAGATGGTCGCCGGCACGGCCAGCAGGAAGTGGCCGACCATGATCACGACGCCCGCGACGGCGACGGCCTTGCGGGCGCCCCAGACGCGGTCGCCCAGCCAGCCGCCCGGAAGGGCGAGCAGGTACACCATCGCGTTGTAGACGGAGTAGATCGCGACCGCGGTCGCGTCCTTCATCCCGAGTCCACCGTCGGCCACGTTCGTGGCCAGGTAGAGCACGAGCAGGGCGCGCATGCCGTAGAAGCTGTAGCGCTCCCACATCTCGGTCATGAAGAGGAAGGCCAGGCCGGTGGGGTGGCCGAGGAAGGTCTTCTCTCCGGTACCGGCCGAGTCCTTCGTCAGGCTGGAAGCCATCGTCGATCCTTGTTCTGCTCGGGACGCGCGGCTTCGTGAGCTCCACGGCGCCCGGTGAGGGGTGGCCGGTACCGGCAGCGGCTGTCCCGACCCCACGCCGGGGGGCCTCGCTCCGCGGGGGCGAAGACGAAGGGACATCCGTAACCGGGATCCACGCCCGCCGCGCTCCATCGCGCGAAGGGCCCGGCCCATAGGTCATTCACTGCTGTCCGGCCCGGAACGGGCGCTGTGACAACAATGCCTGTCCGATCAGGACAGAAATAAAGACTTCCGGCTGGTTTTGGCACGAAAGTCTCTGAGGTAGTGCATCAGGCGTCTCGACACCATACGACACGACAGTGGCGCATATGAAAGTACTTGAGATATGGATCACAGGCTTCAGTGGAACCGAATGGCTACATTCGAAGGCTGTCAGTAGTTCATGATCCCAGTTCCACAGGGGTCCGCAGGCGGGCCTCTTCTTTCCTCCGGCGCGGACTACCATCACCCACATGACGCGTGTACTGCTCGCCGAGGACGACGCATCCATCTCGGAACCCCTGGCCCGCGCCCTGCGCCGGGAAGGGTACGAGGTCGAGGTCCGGGAGGACGGCCCCACCGCCCTGGACGCGGGACTGCAGGGCGGCGTCGATCTCGTCGTCCTGGACCTGGGCCTGCCGGGCATGGACGGCCTGGAGGTCGCCCGCCGGCTGCGCGCCGAGGGCCACGGCTTCCCGATCCTGGTCCTGACCGCCCGCGCCGACGAGGTCGACACGGTCGTCGGCCTGGACGCCGGCGCCGACGACTACGTGACCAAACCCTTCCGCCTCGCCGAACTGCTCGCCCGGGTCCGGGCCCTGCTGCGGCGCGGCGCCAACGAGGCCTCCCAGGCCCCCGCCACCCACGGGGTCCGCATCGACGTCGAATCGCACCGGGCGTGGATGGGGGAGGAGGAGCTCCAGCTCACGGCCAAGGAGTTCGACCTGCTGCGCGTCCTGGTCCGCGACGCCGGCCGGGTCGTCACCCGCGACCAGCTGATGCGCGAGGTCTGGGACACCACCTGGTGGTCCTCCACCAAGACCCTCGACATGCACATCTCCTGGCTCCGCAAGAAGCTCGGCGACGACGCGGCGAACCCCCGCTACATCGCCACCGTCCGCGGGGTCGGCTTCCGCTTCGAGAAGAGCTGAAACCGCCCGCTCTAGGGCATTCTCTAAGCCATGCGCCGCCGCCTGATCAACTCCACGCTCGCCGTGGTGCTCGTCGTCATCGCCGTGTTCGGGGTCTCCCTCGTCATCGTCGAGACCCGGACCATCACCAGCAGCGCCCAGGACGGCATCGAGTCCGAGGCGCTGCGACTGGTGGGCATCGTGGAGAGCGACGTCCTGGAGAACAAGCCGGTCGACGCCGAGGCGCTCGCCGAGCACCTCGAATCCGACCGGTACGCGCGCATCACGGTCCCCGGCCGGCCCCCGGTCGAGGTCGGAGCGCGCATCGCCGACAGCGTCATCCGGGGCACCGCCCACGGGGAGCAGGGCGAGGTCGTGGTCGTGGAGCAGTCCCGCTCCACCATCACCAAGGAGGTCGGGCGGACCCTGGCCGTGGTCGGCGCCGTCGCGCTGCTCGCCGTCGTGGCGGCCGTCCTGCTCGCCGTACGCCAGGCCAACCGGCTGGCCTCCCCGCTCACCGACCTCGCCGAGACCGCCGAGCGCCTGGGATCGGGCGACCCGCGGCCCCGCCACAAGCGGTACGGGGTCCCCGAGCTGGACCGGGTCGCGGACGTACTGGACTCCAGCGCCGAGCGGATCGGCCGGATGCTCACCGCCGAGCGCCGGCTGGCCGCGGACGCCTCGCACCAGCTGCGCACCCCGCTCACGGCCCTGTCGATGCGGCTGGAGGAGATCACCGTCACCGACGACCTGGAGACCGTACGGGAGGAGGCGACGATCGCCCTCACCCAGGTGGAGCGGCTCACGGACGTGGTGGAGCGGCTCCTGACGAACTCCAGGGACCCCCGTACGGGCTCGGCCGTCCCCTTCGACCTGGACGAGGTCGTCAAACAGCAGCTGGAGGAGTGGCGCCCCGCCTACCGCAGCGCCGGGCGGGCCATCGTCCGCTCCGGGAAGACGGGCGTACGGGCCGTGGGCACCCCGGGCGCCGTCTCCCAGGTACTGGCGACCTTGGTGGAGAACTCCCTGATGCACGGTGGCGGCACCGTGGCCCTGCGGACCCGGGTGATCGGGAACCAGGCCGTCCTGGAGGTCACGGACGAGGGGCCGGGGGTCCCGCCGGACCTCGGCAACCGGATCTTCGAGCGGGCCATCAGCGGACGCAATTCCACCGGGATCGGCCTCGCCGTGGCCCGGGACCTCGCCGAGGCGGACGGCGGCCGCCTGGAACTGCTCCAGACGCAGCCGCCGGTCTTCGCCCTGTTCCTCAGCCGGACGGCGCCGCATCGCGCCGAGCCGGAACAGACGGTCCGCTAGTTCGCGGCGGTCTCCGGGGTCCGGGCCGGGGCGTCGGTCTGGCCGTCACGCTGCTCGACGACCAGCGAGGCCGCGGGGGCCACGGGCAGGGCCTTGAAGACCCAGGTCCGGTAGGACCAGAAGCGGAACACGGTGGCGATGCCGATGCCGGCGAACTTGAAGAAGTTCGAGGCGAGCGGCCCGTCCCAGTGGAAGCCGTAGGTGGCCGCGAACAGGATGCCGTTCTCGATGACCAGCCCGATCGCGCTGAACGCGATGAACAGTCCGACCTCACGGGTGCGCCCGGCCCCGGTGCGGTCGGCGCGGTCGCGGTAGGCGAAGTAGCGGAAGCCCAGGTAGTTCGTGACGATGGCGACCAGCGTCGCTATCACGCTCGCGCGCACCACCTGCAGGTCGGTGACGTTGCGAATCAGGTTGAAGACGCCCAGGTTGACCAGGACGCCCAGTCCGCCGACGGCCCCGAACTTGGCTATCTCGCGCACGAGCCCGCGCACGCGGTCGAGGATGGATCCGTTCTCCGGCTTGCTCATATGAGGCTTCAGTCCTGTCCTTCGGGCCTCCGTGTGAGGCTTCACGCGTTTACCGCTGCGCATCCATGCTAAGTGTCGCCCCGCCGGTACGTCTGCGCCTTCGGACGCCGTGCGACACACGGCACACCCACCGCCCCGGACGCCACCTACCGGCCAGGGGCACGTCCGTATGGCGGAATACCGCCGGATACCCTGGTGGCGTGACGTTCCCGGTAGTCGGCATGGTCGGCGGCGGACAGCTCGCCCGCATGACCCACGAGGCGGGTATCCCCCTCGGCATCAGATTCAAGATCCTCAGTGACACCCCACAGGACTCGGCGGCCCAGGTCGTGAGCGACGTCGTCATCGGCGACTATCGCGATCTGGAGACCCTGCGCGCCTTCGCGCGCGGCTGTGACGTGATCACCTTCGACCACGAGCACGTGCCCATCGAGCACCTGCGGGCCCTGGAAGCGGACGGCATCCCCGTCCGCCCGGGGCCCGACGCGTTGGTGCACGCCGCGGACAAGGGGGTGATGCGCGCCAAGCTCGACGAGATCGGCGCGCCCAGCCCCCGCCACCGGATCGTGAGCGATCCGGCGGACGCGGCGGCCTTCGCCGAGGAGGTCGGCGGTTTCCCCGTCATCCTCAAGACGGTGCGCGGCGGGTACGACGGAAAGGGCGTGTGGTTCGTCCGCACGCCGGCGGACGCCGAGGCCCCGTTCAAGGCGGGTGTCCCGGTCCTGGCCGAGGAGAAGGTGGACTACGTCCGCGAGCTCGCGGCCAACATCGTGCGCTCCCCGCACGGCCAGGCGGTGGCCTACCCCGTCGTGGAGTCCGTCCAGGTGGACGGGGTCTGCGACACGGTGATCGCCCCCGCGCCCAACCTCTCCGAGGCCCTCGCCGGCGAGGCCCAGGCCCTCGCCCTGCGCATCGCCAAGGAACTCGGCGTGACCGGCCACCTGGCCGTGGAGCTCTTCGAGACCACCGACGGCCGGATCCTGGTCAACGAGCTGGCGATGCGCCCGCACAACAGTGGCCACTGGACCCAGGACGGTGCCATCACCTCCCAGTTCGCCAACCACGTACGGGCCGTCCTGGACCTCCCCCTCGGCGACCCGCGCCCCCGCGCCCGCTGGACGGTCATGGCGAACGTGCTCGGCGGTGACTACCCCGACATGTACGCGGCGTACCTGCACTGCATGGCCCACGACCCCCAGCTGAAGATCCACATGTACGGCAAGGACGTGAAACACGGCCGCAAGGTCGGCCACGTCAACACCTACGGCGACGATCTGGACGATGTGCTGGAGCGCGCACGTCACGCAGCCGGCTACCTCAGAGGAACCATCCAAGAATGAGCACCTCCGCAGCAGCTCCCGTCATCGGCATCGTCATGGGCTCCGACTCCGACTGGTCCGTCATGGAGGCCGCCGCCCAGGCCCTCGACGAGTTCGAGATCCCCTACGAGGTCGACGTGGTCTCCGCGCACCGGATGCCGCGCGAGATGATCGCGTACGGGGAGCGGGCCGCCGACCGCGGTCTGAAGGCGATCATCGCGGGCGCGGGCGGTGCCGCCGCCCTGCCGGGCATGCTCGCCTCCGTCACCCCGCTGCCGGTCATCGGCGTGCCCGTGCCGCTGAAGTACCTCGACGGCATGGACTCGCTGATGTCGATCGTCCAGATGCCCGCCGGAGTTCCCGTCGCCACCGTCTCGATCGGCGGCGCCCGCAACGCCGGCCTGCTGGCCGTGCGGATGCTGGCCGCGCACGACCCGGAGCTGCTGGGCCGGGTCAACGACTTCATGCAGGACCTCAACGACCAGGCCACCGAGAAGGGCAAGCGGCTGCGTACGAAGGTCGCGGGCCAGGACTCCTTCGGATTCGGCAAGTGACCCCCGCCAGCGGCGGTGCCACGGGCGTCACGGACGCCGCCCGGTACCTGGACGCCGCGCGCGAACTGCTCGCCGAGCACCCGGTCGTCGACGGGCACAACGACCTGCCCTGGGCGTTGCGCGAGACCGTGCGCTACGACCTGGACCGGCGGGACATCGGCCGCGACCAGAAGGGCCACCTGCACACCGACATCCCCCGGCTGCGCGCCGGCGGGGTGGGTGCGCAGTTCTGGTCGGTCTACGTGCGCTCCGACTACGCGGGCGACGACGCCGTCAGCGCCACCCTGGAGCAGATCGACGTCGTCTCCCAGCTGATCGACCGTTACCCGCGCGACCTGGTGCGGGCGCTGACGGCCGACGACATGGAGGCGGCCCGCGCCGAGGGCCGGATCGCCTCGCTGATGGGCGCCGAGGGCGGGCACTCCATCAACAACTCGCTCGCCACCCTGCGCGCCCTGCACCAGCTGGGCGTGCGGTACATGACGCTCACGCACAATGACACCATCGACTGGGCGGACTCGGCGACCGACGAGCCCCGGCACGGCGGCCTGAGCGACTTCGGCCGCGAGGTCGTCCGCGAGATGAACCGCGTCGGCATGCTCGTCGACCTCTCGCACGTGGCCGCGACCACGATGCGCGACGCGCTCGCCGTGTCGGCCGCGCCCGTGGTGTTCTCGCACTCCTCCGCCCGGGCGGTCTGCGACCACGTGCGCAACATCCCCGACGACGTGCTGGCGCTGCTGCCGGCCAACGGCGGGGTCGCGATGGCCACCTTCGTGCCGAAGTTCATCCTCCCGGCGGCCGTCGAGTGGACCCTGGCGGCCGACGAGAACCTGCGCGCGCACGGCTACCACCACCTCGACACCACTCCCGGGGCGATGGCCCTGCACCAGGCCTTCGAGGCGCAGCGCCCGCGCCCGGTGGCCACGGCCGCCACGGTCGCCGACCACCTGGACCACATGCGCGAGGTGGCCGGAGTCGATCACATCGGCATCGGCGGGGACTACGACGGCACCGCCTTCACCCCGGCCGGGCTCGAGGACGTGGCGGGGTACCCGAACCTGGTGGCCGAGCTGCTGGCACGCCGCTGGTCCAGGGCCGACCTGGCCAAGCTGACCTGGTCGAACGCGGTACGTGTGCTGCGCGACGCCGAAGCGGTGGCGCGCGAGCAGTCGGCTTCCCGGGGCCCGTCCAACGCGGTGCTCCCGGCGCCCGCTCCCTCCTGACCGGCCCGCCCGGCGGATCCGGCGCATGGGGTGTGACCTGCCGGTTACACCCGAACGCCACATCCGCCGGGCGCCTGCGGCGTCCCACATGTCACGGTGGCAACATCTTCCCCTGCTTCTCTCCCGCTGCCGCCGAGACCGGAGCACATGCCATGGCCGACCTGCAGGACGAACCGCACACGAGCCCGGTGACCCCCGCGGGCCCCGGCTCCCTCGGAGCCGAGGACGTCCCCGGCACCCCGTCGCAGGGCGCCCTGGAACGGGCCGCCGCACTGCTCAGCGTCCATCCCGTCGCGGATGGCTGCAACACCCTCGTTTGGACCCTTCGCGAGAGTCCGTACCACGACATCGAGACCTCGGACACGGGCGTCGACACCGACATCCCGCGGCTGCGCGCCGGGGGAGTGGGCGCGCAGTTCTGGTCGCTGCTCATGCCGCGAGAGGCCGCGGCCGCCGACCGGGTGGTGTCCGACACCCTCGAACAGATCGATGCGGCGCTGGCCCTGATGCGCCGCTACCCCGACAGCCTCTGCCTCGCACTGACCGCCGACGACCTGGCCGACGCCCGCAACCGGGGCCGCATCGCCTCGTTCCTCGGCCCCGTGCCCGGCCGGACCCTGACGGATTCGCTCGGCGCGCTGCGCGCCTTCCACGCGCTGGGCGTACGCATCCTCGCGCCGGCCGGGGTCCCGTGGGCGATGGAGGGCCTCACGGCCTTCGGCCACGAGGTGGTGCGGGAGATGAACCGGCTGGCGATGCTGCTGGACCTCACCGGCTGCCCACCGGCGGCGGCCTGCCAGCTCGCCGCGGCCTCCAAAGCGCCGGTGATCATCTCGCAGACGGCCGCGGCGGCGCTCAATCCGCATCCGGCCAACGTCACCGACGAGGTGCTGCTCGCGCTGCGCGCGGCGAACGGCCTGGCGATGATCAGCTTCGACACCGCGCTCACGGGGGACTCGCTGCACGCGGTGGCGGACCACGTGGAGCACGTACGGGCGGTCGCGGGCCCGCACTGCGTGGGCCTGGGAGCCGGCTTCGGCGCCGAGCCGGGGATCCCGCGGCCGATGGGCCTGACCGATCCCTCGGGCTACCCGCGGCTCGTCGCGGAACTGCTGGAGCGGGGCTGGCCGGAGACCGACCTGGCGCTGCTGACCTGGGGCAACGCCCAGCGGGTGCTGCGGGACGCGGAGTTCACCGCCCGCGCCGCGCAGCACCGTAGGACGGCCTAACCGGCCCGGCCGCCCACGGCCTGGACGCCCGCCGGGACCCCGGTCCCGGTCGGGGGCGCCGGGGCGGCGGTGGGGCCGGGCCGCGGCGGTGCGGTCACGCTGGCCCGCCACAGGCGTACGCACGACAGGACGGCGGCCCAGGCCAGCAGGCCGTTGCGGACGCAGAGCAGGAGCGTGCCGAAGAGCGTGCCCGGGAGGATCTGCGAACTGTAGGTCAGCGGGTAGATGATCGTGCTGAGCGCGGTGGCGGCGACGATCAGCCAGGCGACCGGGCGCTGGGTGGTGTGCCGGCAGGTCAGGCAGACGGCCGCGAGGCCGACCAGCCAGATCAGGTACTGCGGGCTGAGGACGCGGCTGGTGATGGTGAACACCAGGATCGCGCACAGCGCCGCGTCCAGCGGGGTCGCGGTCGACCAGCGCCGGGCCTTCACGCGCCACAGCAGCAGCCACGCGAACCCCACCAGCGTGAGCAGGACGGAGAGCAGGGCGACGCTGGAGACGTACGGGCCCAGGTACTCGTAGGCGCCGTAGCGGACCTCGATCTTCCCCGACCAGGCGCCGACGAGCTTGCCGAGCATCAGGGCGGAGCCGCCGAGGGACTCGACCTGGATGCCGCGATTGCCCTGGTTGCCGAGGAAGCCGAGGGTGTCGCGGAAGAACAGCGCGAGCACGGCGAGCAGCGCGGCCGAGGCCGCCAGGGCCGCGACGACCGCGTCGCGGGTGGTCCGGCCGCGCGGGGTGCCGATCAGGGTGAGCAGCGGCCACACCTTGACCAGGGCGCCGACGCCGGCGAGGACGCCGCCGAGCTTGCGGCGGAAGCGCAGGCACAGCAGCGAGCCGACGGCGAGCAGGGTGACCTGGAGGTCGTAGCGGCCGAAGGGCAGCGACAGCAGCAGCGGCAGGGTGGTCAGCCACAGCACGGCGCCGGCCTTGCTGCCGTCGGGGCGGCGGGCGGCGCGGACCAGGCCGACGGCGATGAGGGCGTCGCAGACCACGGTCAGTGCGACGAAGGCCTGGAAGTAGCTGAAGAAGGGCAGCAGGTCGGGAGAGAGGAAGATGGCCGCCGCGGCCGGCGGGTACTGCCACATGACGTCGTTGTGCGGCATCGTCCCGGTGATGAGGACGTCGTACCAGTTGTTGTAGGTCTCGGTGATCTCCACCCGGACCGAAGAGGTACCGCGGAGGTTCACCACGAGGAGGAAGACCATCAGCGCCCGGGTGACCAGCCAGAACGCCGCCATGGCCAGGTGACCGGCGCGCCCTCGCAGGGCCTCGTCGACGGATCGGGCAGGAGAACTGCTCGTACTGGTCATCGGCGGTGAGTCTAGCCAGCCAACGATGACGGCTTGTCGACTGGCGACAAAGAACCTGTAACGAGATACGGGGCCCGGCATTCCGTAACGGGCCCCGTGCGAGGCCCGCCCCGGAGGCACGGGCGGCCCCCCATCAGGCGCGCGGGCGGCCCATCGCGCGGTAGGTCCAGCCCGCCGCGCGCCAGCGCAGCGGATCGAGGGCGTTGCGGCCGTCGAGGATCAGGCGGTCGGTGACGACGTCGCCGAGCGCGGCCGGGTCGAGGTCGCGGAACTCGCGCCATTCGGTGAGGTGGAGGACGACCTCGGCGCCGCGGGCGGCGCCGAGCGCGGAGTCCGCGTAGCCCAGGGTGGGGAAGACCTTGCGGGCGTTGTCCATGCCCTTCGGGTCGTAGACCGTCACCTGGCCGCCCTGGAGGTGGATCTGGCCGGCCACGTTCAGGGCGGGGGAGTCGCGCACGTCGTCGGAGTCCGGCTTGAAGGTGGCGCCGAGGACGGCGACGCGCTTGCCCAGGAAGGAGCCGCCGACCGCGTCGCGGGCGAGCTCGACCATGTGGCCGCGGCGGCGCATGTTGATGGAGTCGACCTCGCGGAGGAAGGTCAGGGCCTGGTCGGCGCCGAGCTCGCCGGCCCGCGCCATGAAGGCCCGGATGTCCTTGGGGAGGCAGCCGCCGCCGAAGCCGATGCCCGCGCGCAGGAACTTCTTCCCGATCCGCTCGTCGTGGCCGATGGCCTCGGCGAGCTTGACCACGTCGCCGCCGGCGGCCTCGCAGACCTCGGCCATGGCGTTGATGAAGGAGATCTTCGTGGCGAGGAAGGAGTTGGCGGCGGTCTTGACGAGCTCGGCGGTGGGGAAGTCCGTGACGATCAGGGGGGTGCCCTCGCCCATGGGGGTCGCGTAGACCTCGCGCAGGAGCTTCTCGCCGCGCTCGCCCTGGACGCCGACGACGATCCGGTCGGGGTGCAGGGTGTCCTGGACGGCGAAGCCCTCGCGCAGGAACTCCGGGTTCCAGGCCAGTTCGACCTCGTCGCCGGCCGGGGCGAGCGCCGTCAGCTTCGCGGCGAGGCGCTCGGCGGAGCCGACGGGGACGGTGGACTTGCCGACCACCAGCGCGGGGCGGGTCAGGTGCGGGGCGAGCGACTCCATCGCGGAGTCGACGTAACTCATGTCACACGCGTACTCGCCGTGCTTCTGCGGGGTGTTCACGCAGACGAAGTGCACGTCACCGAAGGCACCGGCCTCCTCCCACGAGGTGGTGAAGCGCAGCCTGCCGGTGGAGCCCGGCAGCCCGGCCACATGGGTGGCCAGCAGCTCCTCCAGTCCGGGCTCGTACATGGGCACGCGCCCCGAGGCGAGCATCGCGATCTTCTCCGGCACCACGTCCAGCCCGAGCACCTCGAACCCCAGCTCGGCCATCGCCGCGGCGTGGGTCGCGCCGAGGTATCCGGTGCCGATCACGGTGATCTTGAGGGGGGCCATACGTGCTCCTGGAGGTGCGGGGCCGTTTACGGCCACTGAGCATAGTCGCGCCGGTCAGGGGGCACGCTCGGCGGGAACACCGCAGGTGTCCGGGTTGTCACGCAGCTCACGTGCGCGGTACGTACCGCTGCCGGGGCGCCGGACACTAAGATTGGGTTACTTAACGGTAGTTAGCATCGCGCACCACTTGGGGAGTGAGACATCTTGGCGGGTTCTGCCGACTTCGACCTGTACCGTCCGGCCGAGGAGCACGACATGCTCCGCGAGTCCGTCCGTGCGCTCGCCGAGGCGAAGATCATGCCCTTCGCCGCCGCGGTCGACGAGGAGTCCCGCTTCCCGCAGGAGGCCCTCGACGCCCTGGTCGCCAGCGACCTGCACGCCGTCCACGTGCCCGAGACCTACGGCGGCGCCGGCGCCGACGCGCTCGCCACCGTGATCGTGATCGAGGAAGTGGCCCGCGTCTGCGCCTCCTCCTCCCTCATCCCGGCCGTCAACAAGCTCGGCTCCCTCCCGGTGATCCTCTCCGGCTCCGAGGAGCTCAAGGCGAAGTACCTCGGCCCGCTGGCCAAGGGCGACGCGATGTTCTCGTACGCGCTCTCCGAGCCGGACGCCGGCTCCGACGCCGCCGGAATGAAGACCCGCGCCGTACGCGACGGGGACTTCTGGGTCCTCAACGGCGTCAAGCGCTGGATCACCAACGCGGGCGTCTCCGAGTACTACACGGTCATGGCCGTCACCGACCCGGAGAAGCGCTCCAAGGGCATCAGCGCCTTCGTCGTGGAGAAGGGCGACGAAGGCGTCTCCTTCGGCGCCCCGGAGAAGAAGCTCGGCATCAAGGGCTCCCCGACCCGCGAGGTCTACCTCGACAACGTGCGCATCCCCGCCGACCGCATGATCGGCGCCGAGGGCACCGGATTCGCCACCGCGATGAAGACCCTCGACCACACCCGGATCACCATCGCGGCCCAGGCGCTCGGCATCGCGCAGGGCGCCCTGGACTACGCCAAGGGCTACGTCCAGGAGCGCAAGCAGTTCGGCAAGCCGATCGGCGACTTCCAGGGCGTCCAGTTCATGCTCGCGGACATGGCCATGAAGATCGAGGCCGCCCGCCAGCTGACCTACGCGGCCGCCGCCCGCTCGGAGCGCGTCTCCGCCGGGGGCGCCCACGAGGACCTCACCTTCTTCGGCGCCGCGGCCAAGTGCTTCGCCTCCGACGTGGCCATGGAGGTCACCACCGACGCGGTCCAGCTGCTCGGCGGCTACGGCTACACCCGCGACTACCCGGTGGAGCGCATGATGCGCGACGCGAAGATCACCCAGATCTACGAGGGCACCAACCAGGTCCAGCGGATCGTCATGGCGCGGAACCTTCCGTAACGACCGCGCACAG
The DNA here is from genome assembly GCF_036014235.1 of Streptomyces sp. NBC_00435. GTDB lineage: Bacteria > Actinomycetota > Actinomycetes > Streptomycetales > Streptomycetaceae > Streptomyces. The sequence goes on along the minus strand of NZ_CP107924.1, from coordinate 3,309,872 downwards.
CGCGAACACCGAGGCCTCCGGCAGCTGCCGGAGGCCTCGCTGTCCGTCCGGGGCGGCGGGCCCCGGGGTGGGATCGCTTACCTTCGGTGATTCCGCTTCTCCGGGTGGGCTAAATTTGAACCTTCGTACGCCGGAAACTGTTCGGGGAGAAGAAATGACGGAAGCGATCCTGCTGGTCGGTGGGCAGGGGACGCGACTGCGCCCCGTCACGGTCAACACCCCCAAGCCGATGGTCCCGGCCGCGGGCGTGCCGTTCCTCGCCCATCAGATAGCCAGGGCCGCCGCCGCGGGCGTGACCCACGTGGTCATGGCCACCTGCTACCTGGCCGAGGTGTTCGAGCCCTACTTCGGTGACGGATCCGCCTTCGGCCTCACCCTCGAGTACGTCGTCGAGGACGAACCGCTCGGCACCGGCGGCGCCATCCGCAACGCCGCGCAGCGCCTGACCGGCGGCCCCGACTCCCCGGTCCTCGTCTTCAACGGCGACATCCTGACCGGCCTGGACATAGCCGGCCTGGTCGAGTCCCACCGGACGGCCGACGCCGACGTCTCCCTGCACCTCGTGCGGGTCGAGGACCCCCGCGCGTTTGGCCTGGTGCCCACCGACTCCGACGGGCGGGTGCTGGCCTTCACCGAGAAGCCGCAGACCCCCGAAGAGATCATCACCGACCAGATCAACGCCGGCTGCTACGTCTTCCGCCGCAGCGTGATCGACTCCATCCCCGCCGGCCGGCCCGTCTCCGTGGAGCGCGAGACCTTCCCCGGCCTGCTCGCCTCCGGCGCCAGGCTGCACGGAGTCACCGAGGACACGTACTGGCTGGACCTCGGCAAGCCCGAGTCCTTCGTCCAGGCCTCCGCGGACCTCGTCCGCGGCGTCGTCTCCTCCCCGGCCGTCCCCGGCCCCCGCGGCGAGTCCCTGGTCCTGCCCGGCGCACTGGTCGCCGACGGCGCGAAACTGACAGGCGGTACCGTGGTGGGCGCCGGAGCCCGGATCGAGGCGGGAGCCGTCGTCCAGGGTTCCATCGTGCTGGACGGCGCGACCGTCGGCCCGGACACGCATGTCAACGCCAGCCTCATCGGTGCCGGCGCCCATGTGGGACCGCGCACCGTCCTGGACGGAGCGGTCATCGGTGACGGCGCCGTCGTTGGCGCCGACAATGAACTCCGCGCGGGCGTCAGGGTGTGGTGCGAGGCCGAAGTACCGGCCGGGGCAGTCCGCTTCTCCTCCGACCGCTGACCAACTTCAGTCTTCAGTGAGGCATTGACCCTGTGACAGGCGAACAGCAGACCCCCCGCGCGACCGACGTCGCGTCCACGAAGCTTCCCGACACCTGGGCGCACACCCCGCTCACCGTGGTGATGCCCACGTACAACGAAGCGGGCAACCTGCCGGGCATGGTCGAGCTCCTGATGGGCCTCGACCAGCCGGGCCTGCGCCTCCTCGTCGTCGACGACTCCTCGCCCGACGGCACCGGCAAGATCGCCGACGAGCTCGCGGAGGGCCACCTCACCGCGGACGGCAAGCCGCGGATGTCCGTCCTGCACCGCACCGCCAAGGACGGCCTCGGCCGTGCCTACGCGGCCGGCATGGCCAAGGCCGTCGAGGACGGCGCCCAGTACGTGCTCCAGATGGACGCGGACGGCTCCCACCCGGCCGGCAAGATCGCCGAGATGCTGGGCGTGGCCCTGTCCACCGACGCGGGCCTCGTCGTCGGCAGCCGCTACGTTCCCGGCGGCACCCTGTCCGAGGCCTGGGGTGCGCACCGCAAGCTGCTCTCCCGCTGGGCCAACGCCTACGCGAGCACCATCCTGGGCACCCGCGTGCGCGACATCACGGGCGGCTTCAACCTGTGGAGCGCCGAGGCGCTGAAGGCGATAGACCTGGCCTCGGTCGGCAGCGCGGGCTACAGCTTCCAGGTGGAGATGAAGTTCAAGGCGCTGCGCCGCGGCTTCCAGGTGATGGAGGTCCCGATCCACTTCGAGGACCGCACCGTCGGTGAGTCCAAGATGAACTTCGCGGTCCAGCTGGAATCGATCGCCATGCCGTGGAAGCTGCGCGCCCGCGCCGGCAAGCGCTGACCCGCACGCGGCAGGGAAGAACGGCAAGCGAAAGGGGCACCCCCTCGGGGGTGCCCCTTTCGCGTAAGCCGCTCACTGCCCCCGGACGGTGACCTTCTCGTCGTTCTGGATCTGCTTGACCAGCTGCTGCACCTTCGCCTTGTCCCAGACGAGGTTGCCGCCGCGCTGCCCGGAGATCGGCATGTTCATGGAGACGCCGTCACCGCCGCTGATGCCCTTCATCGCGAAGAACATCGACCCCATGTCCCACAGGCCCATGTCCTTGTCCACGATCAGCGTGTCCAGGCCCGCCCCCAGCATCGGGTACAGCGCGAAGGGGTTGAGGATCGTCGACGGGGTCGCCGCCTGGCTCGCCAGCGCCGACAGGAACTTCTGCTGGTTCTTCGTCCGCTGCAGGTCCGACTCGGCGAAGGCGTAGCGGGTGCGTACGTAGGCCAGCGACTGCTCACCGTTGAGGGTCTGGGTGCCCTCCTTGAAGTCGGCTCCGGACTTCTCGTCCTTGAACCCCTTCTCGATGTTCAGCTCCACCCCGCCCAGCGCGTCCACGATGTTCGCGAAGCCGGCGAAGCCGATCTCCGCGTAGTGGTCGATGCGCAGGCCGGTGTTGAACTCCACCGTCCGCACCAGCAGCTCCGGGCCGTCCTCGGCGTAGGCCGCGTTCAGCTTGGTCCGCTTGCCCGTGCCCGCGAACTTCTTGCCCGACTCCGAGCCGACGAAGGAGGGGATCTCCACATCCGAGTCGCGCGGCAGCGAGATCATCGTGTTCCCGCTGGAGCACTTCGCCAGGATCATCATCGAGTCGGTCCGCTTGCCCTCGGCGGAGCCCGTGTGGAGCTTCTTCTTCTCCTCGTCGGACATGCCCTCGCGGCTGTCGGAGCCCACGATCAGGTAGGTCGTGCAGTCGCCCTCCTTCGGGCGCTCGATGACCTTGGAGAGGTCGACCTCGCGGCGCACGTTGGAATCGGCCCAGAAGTACGTGCCGACGCCCGTCACCAGCAGGCCCGTGACCAGCACGATCGACCCGATCTTGATCCGCCTGCGCCAGTCCGGGGCCGGCCCGGAAGGTCCCGCCGGTCCCCCCGGGTCGCCCGGGGGGCGCCTGCGCGGCCCGGACGGCGGCTGTGCGCCGCCGTGACCGCCGCCGTAGACCTGGCCGGTGTTGTACCCGCTGTCGTACGAGCCGTCCTGCTGCCCGGGCACGTACGCCGGCTGCGCCGGGCCGCGCGGCGGCTGCTGCGGCCGCGCCGGCTGCTGCCGGGACGCCTGGGGGCCAGGCCGCTGGACGTGCCGCATCCGCTGCGCGCCTTCCGGCTGCGCCTGCTCGCTGCCGCGCCCGTACCCGTCATCGCGGCGGCCGCGCCCGCTCTGCTCGCCGCTCCACCCGTCCCAGTCGCTCATGTGCCAAGAATGCCTGGCCGGGCGTGTCGCGGAACAGCCCGGGCGCGCATTCGTTCCGGTGCTGTTGCAGAGCTGATGCCCGCGCACCGCACTTAAGGTGGCTGTATGACAGAGATACCGGGCGAGCTGGGCGGAAAGCCGATCTCGGCTTCCCGCACCACCCTCAGCCACATCATGACCGCCAACGACACCAATCTCCTCGGTACCGTGCACGGCGGCGTGATCATGAAGCTGGTGGACGACGCGGCCGGCGCCGTGGCCGGCCGCCACTCCGGAGGCCCGGCGGTCACCGCTTCCATGGACGAGATGGCCTTCCTCGCCCCGGTCCGCGTCGGCGACCTCGTCCACGTGAAGGCCCAGTGCAACTGGACCGGCCGCTCCTCGATGGAGATCGGCGTACGCGTCCTCGCGGAGCGGTGGAACGAGTCCACCCCCGCCACCCAGGTCGGCAGTGCCTACCTCGTCTTCACGGCCGTCGACTCCGAGGGCAAGCCCCGCACGGTCCCGCCCGTCCTGCCGGAGACCGAACAGGACGAGCGGCGCAACCAGGAGGCCCAGATCCGCCGTACCCACCGCCTCGCCCGCCGCCGGGCCATCATGGCGCTGCGCGAGGAGCGGACGGCCCAGGGCTTCGACGGCGACTCCTGAGGCGATGTGCGGGGGCCGCGCCGCCGGCTCCCGCGGGTCGCCCGCGCACTGAGTTCTGCCTCACTCCTGGAAACGAGCGCCTGACCTCGCCACGGGCCCCGCGTAGACTGATCAGCTGACGTTCGGCTTGGCTCGGCTCACCGGGCGGATCGACGTGGCCCTTGAACCGGCTCTGCTGCGGAGAAACTCCTCTATGTCGACGGTAATACCGCCCCATTCGGCAATACCGCCCCATTCGGCGCCGGACACCAACGCGCCCCACGTTCCGCATCCCCAGTCGGCACCCGCCCCGGCCGGTGGCGGTCGGCGCGCACGGCTGCGGGCCCTGGACGGCCTGCGCCTGGTGGCCGCGCTGATGGTGGTCGCCTTCCACTGGACCGGCGTCAACCGCATGTCCGACGTCTGGAACGGCGTCCCGCAGAAGCTCGTACCGGATCTGCACCGCTTCACCGCGTACGGCTTCCTCGGCGTCGAGCTCTTCTTCCTGATCAGCGGCTTCGTCATCTGCATGTCCTGCTGGGGCAAGACGCCCCGGCAGTACTTCACCTCCCGGGTCGTGCGGCTCATGCCCGCGTACTGGGTCGCGATCATCCTCACGATGCTCGTGGTGAACTACGCGGCGTCGGCACGCGACCGGCACATCAGCATGACCGACGTGCTCTCGAACTTCACGATGCTCCAGCAGCCGCTGGGCGTCTCCGAGGTCGACCCCGCCTACTGGACCCTCTGGGTCGAGCTGCGTTTCTACCTGCTGTTCGCCGTCGTCGTCGCGCTGGGCGTCACCTACCGCCGCGTGGTGGCCTTCTGCGGGATCTGGATGATCCTCGCGGTGGTCGCGGGCCAGACCGACAGCGCGCTGCTGAAGATGTTCGTGATGCCGGAGTACGCCGCGTACTTCATCGCCGGTGTGGCCATGTTCCTGATCTACCGCTTCGGAGCGAACTGGCTGCTCCTGGGCATCGTCGGGTTCTCCTGGCTGGTGGCGCAGCACATGCTGCTGGGCACGAGGGACAGCTACCAGTACGGCGTCATGCACTCGCTGAGCTGGACCGTGATGGCAGGCTTCTCCCTCGTCGCCTTCGGCGTGATGCTCGCCGTGGCCCTGGGAGCCTTCGACCGGATCCAGTGGAAGTGGCTGACCGTCGCGGGCGCGCTCACCTACCCCGTGTACCTGCTGCACCAGGAGATCGGCCTCGCGCTGATCCACTGGGGCCGCGAGCACGGCATCGCCATCAAGGTGATCCTGCCCGCCACCCTGGCCATCGTGCTCCTGCTCGCGTGGATCGTGCACCGGTACGCCGAGCGGCCGCTGTCGGCGCTCCTGAAGCGGATGCTCGAATCCCCCGGTCTCGCCCTGCCGAAATCCGATCCACCGGTACGCGACCGCCCGGCGGAGCGCGAGCGCAAGGCGATGAACTCGGCGGGTAGCGCGCGATGAGCACCAGGACCCGACCCTCCACGACCGGCCGGACCACCCCCGGAGCGCACTCCGCCGCCGCCCCCGGGCCCGCCCGTCAGCCCGACTGGCTGTGGGCCGCCGCACTGACCCTCGTGGTCGCCGTCGTGGGCAGCGGCACCCCGCTGTTGTGGCGCGACGAACTCGCCAGCTGGAACGCCGCCGTCCGCAGCACCGGCGACCTGATCGGCATGCTGGGGCACGTCGACGCCGTCTCCGGCCTCTACTACCTGCTGCTGCACGCCTGGACGTCCGTCTTCGGCGACTCCGAGGCCATGCTGCGGATGCCCTCGGCCATCGCCATGGCCGGAGCCGCCGCCTTCGCCGTGCTGACCGCCCGCACGGCGTTCGACCGCCGCACCGCCGTCTTCACCGGCCTGCTCTTCGCCCTGATCCCGTCCGTCACCCGCTACGGACAGGAAGCCCGCTCCTACGCCTTCGTGGTGCTCGCGGTCACCGCCGCGACCTGGCTGCTGCTGCGGGCGCTGGAGCGGTCCACCCCGGCCCGCTGGGCCCCGTACGCCGTCGCGGTCACGGCGGCCGGGCTGTTCCACATCGTCTCGCTGCTGTTCCTGCTGCCGCACGCCCTGATCGTGCTCCTGCGCTGGTGGAGCGACCGGCGCGGGCGCACCCTCGTGGGCTTCACGGTGACGGTGGCGCTCGCCCTGGTGCCGGTGGTTCCGCTGGTGCTGCTGGGGCAGCGGCAGGTGGGCCGGCAGATCAGCTGGATCAAGACCCCGCACCTGCGCAGCATCGCGGACGTCTGGAACGCGCTGTTCGGCTCCCCGCTCGTCGCCCTCGCCGTCATCGGGCTGGCCCTGCTCCCGCTCGCGTGGCCCCGGGGCCGCCGGCGGGCGCTGGAACTGCTGCTCGTCGGCGCGGTCCCGATCCTGGCGGACTGGGTGGTCTCCCAGGGCAGCACCTCGTACTTCATGGACCGCTACCTGCTCTTCACGATGCCCGCGTGGGTGGTCCTCGCGGCAGCCGGCCTGGCAGCCCTGCGGCCCCGGCCGCTCGGCGTGGCCGGCCTGGCCGCGGTGATCCTCCTCGGCCTCCCCGACCAGCGCCAGATCCGTACGGAGACGGTGAAGAACGGCGTCGAGGGCGAACAGGCCGCGCGGATCATCGCCAAGGGCTACCGCCCCGGAGACGGCTTCGTCCCGGTCCGCGGCGCCGACAGCGTGTACATGGTCGACTTCCAGGTCGAATACGCCCTGCCGGACCGGGTCGAGCTGCGCGACGTGTTCGCGGAGCGCTCGGGGGTGGCGAACGACGACCTGTTCCCGGTGGAGTGCAAGCAGGCCGAACAGTGCCTCGGCACCACGCAGCGGATCTGGGTGGTCACCTGGAGCGGTACGGAGAACCCGTACCACAAGCTCCCGAAGGACCAGGCCGCCGCGCTGGAGAAGCACTACAAGGTCGTCCAGACGACCAAGGCGCACGGCTTCCAGGTCACCCTGGTCGAGCGCGTCCGCTAGGCCGGGCCGGACCCGGGCGGGACCCGGGCGGGGTCACTTCCCGCCCGGGCCGCGCCGAGGTCACTTCGCGCACACCACCTGGTCACCGGTGACCACACCGAACTCGCCCTGGTACGGGTCCTCCGCGCGGACCGCCACCACCTTGCGGTAGTCCGCGCCCGCGATCACCACCACGGTCCGGCCCTGCCCCGGCACGGCCCGCAGCTCGCTGCCGGGCAGCGCGGTGGAGACCGTACGGGCCGACCGGTCCCAGCGCGGGTCGTACGTGATCACCGTGCGCTTGACCTCGCGGCTCGCGCCGTTCCCCGGAGCACGAGTGGTGTCGAAACCGGTGGCGCGCAGCGCCGAGTCCACCCGGGTGCCCAGCCCGTCGATCCGGGTGCCGTTCTCCACCTGCACCCGCACCTGCTGCGGAGCCACGTCCACCGGCACCGCCGGCGGCTGGTGCGCCGCCCGGCCGGGGGCGGGCGCCGGGGCCAGCGGGCGGTCGTCCCGCAGCGCCTCGAAGAGCTTCGCGGCCTTGCCCTCGTCCCACTTCACCGTGGAGCCGAGCCCCTTGACCGGGAACGAGGCGTTGCCGATGGGCACCGAGGCGAACTCCGAGGAGGACGGGGTGAAATCGCGCATCGCCTGCCCGAGCGCCAGCATCTGCTCCGAGCCGAAGCCCTTGTCGGCCCGCACCGAGCCCAGCAGGGTGGAGCTGACCTCCTTGAACTTGACGGGGTTGAGCAGGACCCCGCCGCCGGTGGCCTGTTTGATCAGGGCGGCGATGAACCGCTGCTGACGCTGCATCCGGCCGAGGTCCGAGGCCCCGTCGACATGGCGCGAGCGCACGTACTGCAGGGCCTGGCCGCCGCTCAGCCGGTGGGTGCCGGGGAGCAGGTCGAGGCCCGTGTTGGGGTCGTGCATGGTCTTGGCGGTGCAGATCTCCACGCCGCCCATGGCGTCGACCGTCCTCATGAAGCTGGTGAAGTCGACCTCCAGGTAGTGGTCGATCTTCACGCGGGTCATGTTCTCCACCGTGCGCACGGTCAGGTTGGGCCCGCCCTCGGCGTACGCGGCGTTGAGCTTCACCGGGTGGGGCCCGTGCGGCTTCCCGTCGGTCTCGTCCAGGTGCGCGGGCAGTTCCACGTAGCTGTCGCGGGGGAGGCTGATCACACTGGCCCGGGCCCGGTCCGCCGAGAGGTGGACCAGCATGACGGTGTCGGTGCAGTGGCAGGGCGCACCGCCGAGGCGGTACTCGCGCTTCTCCTCGGCGGTGATCTTGTCGCGGCCGTCGGTGCCGACGAGCAGGAAGTTCACCCCGTGCCCGGCCTGCGGGCGGTTCTTCATGTCCTTGAAGGGGTCAACCCGCTGGATTCCGGTGTCCAGCCCGGTCATCACGGCGTGCCCGATGGCCCCGGAGCCCAGGACGACCACCGACAGGCCGGCCGCGATCCGGACCCCCCAGCGCGGTCTGTCCGACCGGCGCCGGACCTGACCGTCGGCCCGCGACGGCCCGCCGGACCGGGCAGCGGGCAGGGCGGGTCGGGTGGGACGGTGCGGCTGGGGCACGGGGGACACCTCGCACGTTCGGCTGATTCTTCGGAGCAGTAGGCCCATACGATCAGCCTCTGTCCGTACCGCTCATCCGGCGCGCACCCGGGTCCCCCGTACGCGGTAACGTGACACCGATACCCGACCTTGAAGGACCACATGCCCGCCCAGCAGCCCGCAGTTTCGGTGATCATGCCGGTACTCAACGAGGAGCGCCACCTGCGCGACTCGGTCCGCCACATCCTCGGACAGGAGTACGGGGGTGAGATGGAGGTGGTGATCGCGCTCGGGCCGTCCACGGACCGCACCGACGAGATCGCCGCCGAGCTCGTACGCGAGACGGCGTCCAGTGAACGAGCCCGCGTCCACACCGTGCCGAACCCCACCGGCCGCACCCCCGCCGCCCTCAACGCGGCCATCCAGGCCTCGCGCCACCCGATCGTGGTGCGCGTGGACGGCCACGGCATGCTCTCCCCCAACTACATCGCCACCGCGGTCCGGCTCCTGGAGGAGACCGGGGCGCAGAACGTCGGCGGCATCATGCACGCCGAGGGCGAGAACGCCTGGGAGGACGCCGTCGCCGCCGCGATGACCTCGAAGATCGGCGTCGGCAACGCGGCCTTCCACACCGGCGGCGAGGCCGGTCCGGCCGAGACCGTCTACCTCGGTGTGTTCCGCCGCGAGGCCCTGGAGGCCGCCGGCGGGTACAACGTGGAGTTCATCCGCGCCCAGGACTGGGAGCTGAACTTCCGCATCCGCGAGGCCGGCGGACTCATCTGGTTCTCGCCGGAGCTCAAGGTCCAGTACCGTCCGCGGCCCTCCGTGCGGGCGCTCGCCAAGCAGTACAAGGACTACGGGCGCTGGCGCCACGTGGTGGCCCGCTACCACGCGGGCTCCATCAACCTGCGCTACCTCGCCCCGCCGGCCGCCGTCTGCGCGATCGCGGCAGGCCTGGTCGTCGGCGCGGCCGTCACCCCGTGGGCCTTCGCGGTCCCGGCGGGCTACCTCGCGGCGATCGCCGCCGGGTCGGTCCCGGCCGGCAAGGGCCTCTCGCTCAAGGCCCGTGCGCAGATCCCCGTGGCCCTGGCGACCATGCACATGTGCTGGGGCTTCGGCTTCCTGACCAGCCCGCGCTCGCTGGCCGCCAAGGTCATCGCGAGCCGCCGCCCGTCGGTGCGCCGGGACCCCGCCGGGCGCTGAGCCACCGGGGCGCTCGGCCCCGTACGCACGAGAAAGGGGTGACCCGGTCCTCAGCGGACCGGGTCACCCCTTTCTTACGCCACCGGGTGGTGCCGGTGCGTCAGCTCCAGCGGTAGGGCCCGTACACGTCCATGCAGCCGGTGTCCGAGCCGTTGAGCGCGTCGGCGCTCTCCGGGACCGAGCCGGCCTCGGGCGTGGCCTGCTGCGGGAAGACGTTGCCCTCCCGCCAGTCCGCGCCCACCACGACGGTGACCGCGGACACCGTGGACGACTTCTGCACGGCGGTGGCGGGCACCCCGAGCGCCGCCGCCACGCCCTGCGCGTCGGCCGCCTGGGCGTCCGTGGCGTACCGGACGAGCGTGGTCTTCTCCGGGGTGAGCGTGTTGTCCGCCTTGGCCTGGGTGAAGCCCTTGGAGACCAGCTGGCCGGCGATGGACGTGGCCCGCTTGGCCACCGGAGCCGCCCCGACCCCCGTGCCGTTGACCACGTGCACGGCGATCTTCGCCGGGTCGGCGGGCGGGGCCGTGGAGGGCCCGGTGGCCGGCGCCGACGGGGAACTGCCGGGCTGGCCGCTCTGGGCCGGGGCGGCCGGGTCGCCGTTGGCGTCCAGGGCGACGTCCTTGCGGAGCATCGTCCACATCTTTTCGGCGTCCGTGTTGTTGATGACCAGCCGGTCCTTGTCCGACGGAGCCTGCAGCACCGGGATCGTGGCCATCGTGATGCGGTTGACCGGTACGTCCTTGAGCGTGAGGCTGAGGTCGAGGAGCTTCTTGACCGACCCGATCTCCTCCGAGACCTTCAGCGCCTTCGTCGCCGCCTCCGCCAGGTTCGTGAGCCGGGGGAGGTCGGTGAAGGCGTTCTGGCTCTTGAGCCCGCGCATCATCGAGTTCATGTACATGTGCTGCGCCTTGGCCCGGCCGAGGTCACTGCCGAAGGCGTGCCGGGTGCGCAGCCACTGCAGGGCCTGCTGGCCCTGGACCTTGGTGGTGCCCGCCTTCAGCTTGAGGCCGGAACCGCCCGTCCCCGAGCCCGGCTTCGACGTGTCGAAGACGTTCTGGTTGACGCAGACGTCGACGCCGCCGATGGCGTCGGCCATGCTCACGACACCGGTGAAGTCGATCATCATCCAGTGGTCGATGTAGACGTTGGTCAGCTTCTCCCAGGTGGCCAGGGTGCATCCGGGACCCCCGCGCGCGAGGCTCTCGTTGATCATCGTCCTGGTGGCTTTGAACTTCTCGCCCGACTTGGGATCGGTGCATTCCGGTATGTCCACGAGGGTGTCGCGGGGAACGGAGGTGACCGAGGCGTTCTTCCGGTCGGCGGATATGTGGATCAGCATCTGCACGTCGGCCCGAGCTTGGGCGCCGATCATGTCCCAGCCCCCGCCGAGTTCCGCGTTCGCCTCGTCGCGGGCGTCGGAGCCGAGCATCAGGATGTTGATCGGCCGTCGGCCGGCGGCGTCCGCCTCGGTCCTCGCGACCCCGCTGTCACCGCTCAGGCGCTGGCCGCTGCGGATGTTGGCGTTGAGGTGGCGGTAGTAGAGGTAACCGGCCGCCGCCGTGCCGAGTACGAGCAGCGCCACGATGGAGGCGGTCCAGCGCAGTACGCGCCGCCGTCCGCTCCGGTTCGGACGCCGGCCGTTCCCGCTCCCTCGCCCGCCGCCGCGGCGGCCGGAGCCGGACCGCGGTGGGGGTACGACGCCGTTCGCCGTCGGGCGGCTGCCGGATATGCCGTCTCCGACATGCCCCGGCGACCCCTCCCCCTGCACGCTGCTGTGCCTCACGCGTCCCCCCTCAAGATCAATCTGTGTCGGTATTCTGCCGGTCCGACGTGCTCCGGATGGTCATCGGGTCGCCGGGCAAGCCCCGGCGGCCCCTCCGCGGGGTCTCTCTTCAGGTCACTTGGCGCAGACCGACTTGTCCGCCTCGACCCGCTGCAGGCCCTCGGGCGCCTTCAGCGGAGCCGACAGGGAGACCCCCGCCCCCTTGAAGTCGGCGCCGAGCGTCAGCTTCATCGGCGTCTTCGGTCCGGCATCGGCCGTTCCCGCCTTCAGTGCCGTCGCGGGCAGCCCCATCATGTCCGCCAACGCCCGTGCCTGGTCGGCCTGGTTGGGCGCGTACTCCAGCTGCGTGGTGTCCACCTTGGTGCGCGCGTTGCCCAGGTTGCTCGACTTGGGCACCCCCTTGGTGTTCTGCAGCCAGGTCAGCGTGCCGGAAGCGGATCCGGCCGGGCCGCCGCCGTTGTAGACGTCCACCCGGACGTCCTTGGCCGCCGCGCGCGGGCCCTGCATCAGCGCGTCCTGCTTGGCCTTCGCGTCGGCGTCGGCCGCGTCCTTGGCGGCCTGCTCCTTCTGTTCGACCTCCGTGAGCGAGACGTCCCCCCGGATCATCTGCAGCAGCGGATCGGCCTGCGACGGATTGACCACGACGGTGGACTTGATCTTCTCCGCGGGATTGTCGAGCACGGGAAGCGTGGTGAAGGTGATGTTCTTGAGGTCTATGTTCTTCAATTCACCGGCAAGGTCGGTGAGTTTGGCGATCGACCCTATCCCCGAGTCCACGCTCAGCGACTTCGTCGCCGCCTCCGCGAGGGAGAAGAACTTCTGCGGACTGGTCAGCGTCTCCTTCGACTTCATCTCGCGCATCATCGAGCTCAGGAACTGCTGCTGGGTCTTGATCCGGTCGAGGTCGCTCTCGTTGCCGAACGCGTGCCGGGTCCGTACGAAGGCCAGCGCCTGCTCGCCCTCCAGCCGGTGCTCGCCCGCCGTGAGCTTGAGCTTGGAGTCCTTGTCGTTCACGTCCTTGGCCACGCAGACCGGGACGCCGCCGACCGCCGTGCTCAGGTTCTTCACCGCGTTGAAGTCGGCCATCATGAAGTGGTCGACCTGGATCCCGGTGAGCTCCTTGACCGTGCGCATCGTGCAGCCCGGGTCGCGGCCCCCCTGCCCGAGGCTGGTGTTGAAGCGGGCCCCGTGCTCGCCGGCGATGGTCTTCGTCGAGCCGTCCGGCTGCTTCGTCGGACAGGCCGGCACGGTGGTGATCAGGTCGCGCGGGATGGACAGCGCCGTGGCGTTGGAACGGTCCTTCGCGACGTGGAAGAGGATCGTGGTGTCGGCGTGACCGACGCTGCCGGCGTCCCCGTACCCCTCGTTGCCGGCGCCGCTGCGCTTGTCCGTACCGATGACCAGGATGTTGATCGGCTGGTCCTTCTTGAAGCCGCCGTTCGTGCCGGCGTCGCCCACGTCGGTGACGTTGAGGTTGCCGTTCAGGTGGTCGTAGTAGAGGTACGCGGCCACCGAGCCGCCGAGCAGCAGGAAGGCCAGCGTCCCGCCGGTGACGACCAGGGCCTTCTTGCGGCGTCCGTCGCCCCCCTTGCGGGAGCGTCCGCCCCGGCGGCCGCCGCCGGGCGGGGACCCGTCACCGCGGCGCGGTCCGGGGACCGCGGGGGACGGGGCGGCGGGGGATCCGGGAGCGGTGGGGGCCCTGCGGGCAGAGGCCGCGGGCGCGCTTCCCCGCCCCCGTGGCGGTTGCGCAGCGGAATCTTCCAGTCGCAGCTCGTAGTTGCCGGTGCGGGGGTTGAGTACCCACTGGTCGGCGGGGTCGATCTCGTCGGCCCGGCCACGGCTTTGCGCATCCACGGTTTGCTCGAATCCTCCGTCGGTGCTTCGCGACGCGCCTCCCCCGGGCGCACGGTCAACGATCCGGCTGCTGGCACACGGCCTCTGTACTGGCTGGGCGCCGGATCGCTCACCTTATCCGGACACCTTCGCCGCAAACCATGCTGGTGATGAATTCCACGCTCTTACAACGGGGCAATCGCCCCAACAAGCTCGGCCCGGGCACCGGCTTTTGGGATTGCTTTACCGGCAATCGGCCACACCGGCGGTGGTGCCGGTAAAGGTGGGGACGGGTGCGGGGGGCTCCGCGGTTCCCGGGCGGCCCGTCCCCGGCCTGGCCGCGGCGCCGTCCGAGGCGGCCTCGTCGTCGGCCTCCCCGGCCGCCTCCGCGTCGGTGGCGGGAGTGGGGGCGGGCGGGGCGATGGTGAGCGGCTGGTCCGCCCGCAGCCGCTGGAAGAGCTGGGTCGCGTCCGGCTCCCGCAGTTCGTCCCGGTTGGGGTTGGCGGTGTACGGCCGGCGCGGCACCGTGAGGAACTTGATCTGGTCGGTCGGAATGTCCCGTACGCCCCGGACCAGCTCGTACAGCCCCCGCAGCGAGGCCAGCCCCGGGTCGGTGGTCACCGAGGAGGTCGCCGCGTCCAGCAGCGGATACAGCCGCGCCGGATTCAGCAGCACCCCGTTGCTCTGCACCTTCTTCACGAGCGACCCGAGGAAGAGCTGCTGGCGCTCCATCCGCTCGGTGTCGCTGCCGTTGCCCAGGCTGTAGCGCGCCCGTACGAAGCCCAGCGCCTGCTCGCCCTGCAAGGTCTGCCGGCCGGCCGGCAGCTTCAGCTTGGCCTCCACGTCGTCCACCGGCCGCTTGAGGCAGACCTCCACCCCGCCGATGGCGTCCACCATCTTCTTGAACCCGCTGAAGTCCAGCAGCATGTGGTGATCGATCCGGATCCCGGTCAGCGCCTCCACCGTACGGATCGTGCAGGCGGCCCCGCCCCATTCGAACGCCCAGTTGAACTGGGCGAACTGCTCGGTGGTGCGCGTGCCGTCCCGCTTCAGGCACGCGGGCACCTCCGCCATCAGGTCCCGGGGTATCGACACCGCGGTCGCGCTCTTCCGGTCCGCCGGCAGGTGCAGCAGGATCGTGGTGTCCGAACGCTGCGTGCCGCCGTCCTGCCCGTAGCGGGCGTTGCCCGCCCCGCTGCGCGAGTCCGAGCCGATCAGCAGGATGTTCTGCGCGCCCCCCGCCAGGTGGGCCGGGCGCTCCTTGTCGTAGCGCCGCAGCTCGGCCGCGGCCGAGGTGTCCTCGCTGATGTTCCCGTCGAGCTTGGAGTAGATCCACCAGCCGGTGGCCGCCCCGAGAAGGACCAGCAGGGCCGCCCCGAGCCCGATCCAGCGCAGCAGACGGCGCCGCCTGCGGCCGTTCGGAGGCTTCTGGGTGCCTCCGGCCGCATCGGTGCCGCCCGGTATGCCCGCGCTGTCCGTCACTCGAGCTCCGTCCCCTCACCCGTCCAGACACAGGCCGTACGGGTGAGTACGGCCTGTGCCGATCGTGCCCCCGGGTGGCCGGTGCGGCCCGGGGGCACGCCCCTGTATAGGGCCATGTGGGTGACAAATAGCCGATATCCGGCATTGGGCGGTGTGGGTGACGGCGGTGTTAGGCGGTGTGGGTGACGCGTTCGCTCTCGATCCGCTTCGCCAGCGCCTCCTGCGACAGCTCCGCGGCGTTGCGGCACAGCACCACGGAGCCACCGCTGGCCAGAGCCGCGTACAGCCCGGCCGAGAGCCCCTCCCAGCTGTCGTAGCCCAGCCGCGACAGCACGCGCGACCCCTCGCCGAGGCCGAGCTTCGCCGCGTCCTCGCGGGCCCGCTCGCAGATCCGGGCGTACGAGAGCTCCTCGCCCCCGACCACCAGACCCGGCCCGTCCGCGTCCACCGGCTGGAAGGGCGCGAACCGGTCGCCCTGCCCGGGCACCTCCACGGCGTAGTCGGCGAACCCGGCCGGCGGCTGGGGGAAGCGCCCGCCCAGCGGACGCAGCGCGAGCGCCACCCGTTCGCCGGAGCAGGCGGCGGCCACGTCCAGGGTGTCCGGCCCGCTCACCACCAGGTCCGCACGGGCCGGATCCCCGCCCACGTCGGCGACGACCCCGACCGAAGCGCAGGCGAGCAGCCAGGCGGCGCTCTGCCAGTGGGCGGGGAGCAGCAGGGCGAGCCGGTCGCCGGGCTCCGCGCCCAGGTCGCCCTGGAGCAGATTGGCGGTCTTGGCCACCCAATTGGCGAAGGTGGCGACGGACAATTCGACGCGCTCGCCCGTGGCGTCGTCGTAGAAGGTGACGAGCGGGCGGCCGGGATCGGCGGCGAGCGCGGATCGCAGCAGGTCGGCAGGGGTGCGGTCAGTGGCGTTCACGGATCAGAGCCTACGCGGGCCGCGCCGGGCCCCTCCTCCGTACGGCGGCAGCGCGGTCCCCCGTACGGGGGAGGGGTATGGGCACACCAAGCCGACGATGCGTCAGTTCTCGGATGGCGCCCGCTGCCAGCAGTGCCGAGCATCCTTTTCATGCGTGCATTCCTTGCTTCCTCGATCGGCGTCGCGACGGCTGCCGCACTGGCCCTGCCGCTCGCGCTCCCCACTACGGCCCTCGCCGCTCCGACGGCGGCAACGGTGCCGGCCGCCGCTCCGGTGGCCCCCGCCGGATCCACCCAGTCGCTGCCACTGGTCCCCGTGGGACCCGCGGCGGACCGCACCCCGGGCGTCCCCGGCATGAGCACCTCGCCCCGGCTCCCCGAGGCGCGGGGCCTGGCCGCGCGCGACGTCAAGACCTTCTCGCTGGTCGGCGTCGTCTGGGACGACGCGAGCACCCAGCTCGACGGCCGCGTCCAGGTCCGCACCCGCTCCGTGGCCACCTCGGCCTGGTCCGACTGGCAGGACGTCGAAACCCACAACAGCGAACACGCCGCCGACCTCGACACGGCCGAACGCGGCTCCGGCCACGTCCGCGGGAGCACCGCCCCGCTGTGGGTCGGCGAATCCGACGGGGTCGAGGTCCGCGTCCAGGCGGAAAGGGGCGCACGCCCGGTGACCGGCCGCCTCCCGTCCGGCATGCGGATCGAACTCGTCGACCCGGGAAGCGCGGACCGGCCCGTCGCGGACGGCAAGAACGGCCGGACGGGCGGGGCGGGGCGGGCCGGCGAGTCCAGAGAGACGGTTGAGAAGGGCCTGACTGGCGAGGCCCGTGGGACCGGTGAGGCCCGTAGGACTGATGAAGTCCGTGGGATCAGGGCGACTCGTGAGACTGCTGCGATGCACGAGATCGGTGCGACGCACAAGACCAGCACGACGCACGAGACCAGTGCGACGCACGAGACCAGTGCGACACGTGAGATCGGCGCGACACGTGAGATCGGCGCGACACGTGAGATCGGCGCGACACGTGAGATCGGCGCGACACGTGAGATCGGCGCGACACGTGAGATCGGTGAGCTCGGCCAGGCGGGCAACTCCCAGATGGACGACGACAAGGGCGAACTGGCACTCCTGCCCGGCATGACGATGGAGACGGCGGAGTCCTCCTCCGCGAACGTCCCGATGGCCCCCCTCGGAGCCCAGGAGATCACCGCCCTCAACAAGGCCGACTCCACCGCCGACGCCGTCCTCGCCGACGGCTCGCTGGAGGCCGCCGCCCGCCCGTACATCGGCCCGCGCCCGCGGATCGTCACGCGGCTCGGATGGGGCGCGGACGAGAAGCTGCGGGAGAAGGGCTTCGTCTACACGAACACCGTCAAGGCCGCGTTCGTCCACCACACCGCCTCGGGCAACAACTACGCCTGCAAGGACGCCCCGGCGGTGCTGCGCAGCCTGTACCGCTACCACGTGGTCAGCAGCGGCTGGCGGGACATCGGCTACAACTTCGCCGTCGACAAGTGCGGCACCGTCTACGAGGGACGGGCGGGGGGAGTCGCCAAGCCGGTGCTCGGCGCGCACACCATGGGCTTCAACACGGACAGCATGGGCGTGGCGGTGATCGGCACCTTCACCTCCGCGGCCCCCCCGAAGGCGGCGGTGGACGCGGTGGCCCGACTCACGGCCTGGAAGCTCGGCCTCTTCGGAGCCGACCCCCGCGCGAAGACGACCCTCAAGTCGGGCGGCGGCAACCTCTACACCAAGGGCAGCAACGTCCGGATGAACGTCATCTCGGGCCACCGCGACGGCTTCGCGACGGAATGCCCGGGCCGCCTCCTCTACGGCCAGCTCCCCCCCACCCGCACCACCTCGGCCAAACTCCAGGGCCGCCCCTGAGCCCACCCCCGGCCGCTACGCGCCGGCCGGAGCCCCGGGCTCTTACACGCTGGTCGAAGCCCGGGCCTCCTGGGGGCGGGCCGGGGCCCGGGGCTTTTACGTGCTGGTCGGAGCCCGGCCTCCTGCGGGCTGGCCGGAGCCCAGGGCCTTTACGTGCTGGTCGGAGCCCGGGCCCTTACCCGCTGGCTCGTGCCCCCGGCGTCCTACGCGCTGTGCGGGGGCGCGGCCTCGTACGCCTTGGCCGGGGCGCGGCCGCCGTCCTCCTCGGCCGTGGCCCCGGGGGGTGGGTGCGGGGGGCACTCCCTGTGGGGCGAAGCCGTGACCCCTCGGCCGTGGCCCCGGGGGGTGGGTGCGGGCGGCACCCCATGTGGGGCGAAGCTCCGACCCCTCCGCCGTGGCCTGGCGGGTGGTGCACGGCGGCACTCCCTGCTGGGCGAAGCTCCTGCCCCCTCCGCTGTGGCCTGGCGGGTGGTGCATGGCGGCATTCCCTGTGGGGCGAAGCCCCTGACTCACCCGCCGTGGCCCGGGGGGTGGGTGCGCGCGGCCATCCCCTGCGGGGCGAAGCCCCTGACCCACCCTTCGCCCGTTCCCTGGGCTCCGCCCAGACCCTCCCCCAGCTACCGCTGGGAGGTCCCCTCGCCTCAAACGCCGGCGGGGCTGGCTTCACCAGCCCCGCCGGCGTCCACATTCGGGCTGACGCTGCCAATCCAGCCCCGCCGGCGTTTGAGGCGATCTTTCAGCCCGGCCGGCGTTTGAAGCGCGGGTCCGGGGGCCGGCGCCCCTAAGAGCGGCGCCGCACACGCGATGGGCATGGGCGCGGCCCCCGGATCCTCCAGCCCGGCCGGCGTTTGGGGCAGGGGGCACCTCCCAGCGGTAGCTGGAGGAGGGTCCCGGCGCAGCCCCGGGGTCCTCCGGCCCCGTCGGTGTTTGGGGTGGCGGGTCTGGGCGCAGCCCCGGGGTCCTCCGGCCCCGTCGGTGTTTGGGGTGGCGGGTCTGGGCGCAGCCTCGGGGTCCTCCGGCCCCGCCAGGGTTTGGGGCGGCGGGTCCGGGCGCAGCCTCGGCGTCCTCCAGCCCCGCCGGCGTTTGAGGCGCGGGGTCCGGGCAGAGCCCGGGGAACGGGGGAAGGGCGGGTAGGGGAGAGCCCCGCAGGGCTACGCTCAAAGGCATGGCCGGCCGCTTCGACCCCCTCACCCGCACCGCGATCCGCGGCGGCCGCACCGACGTACCCCCAGGCCCTGCCCCGGACTCGGGCCCGGCCCCGGACTCCGGCAACGGCCTGGCTCCGGACCTGGGCCTGGCTCCGGACTCCGGCGACGCTCCCGCTCCGGACCTGGGCCTGGCTCCGGACTCCGGCAACGGCCTGGCTCCGGACTCCGGCAACGGCCTGGCCCCGGACTCCGGCAACGGCCTGGCTCCGGACCTGGGCGCTGCCCCGGACTCCGGCAACGGCTCCGCCCCGGACTCCGGCAACGCCCCCCGCCAGGGGACCGGGAGCCACCGGACCCGGACGTGGAGTCCACCCGGCCCCCTGGACCTCGGCCTCACGCTCGGCCCCCTCAGGCGCGGCCCCGCCGACCCCACCTTCCGTACCGCCCCGGGAGCGGTCTGGCGCGCCGCCCGGACGCCGGACGGCCCCGTCACGCTCCGGGTCGCGCGACAGGCCGGCGAGGTGGCCGCCGAGGCCTGGGGGCCCGGCGCCGACTGGATGCTCGACCGGCTGCCCGAACTGCTCGGCGCCGCCGACGATCCCGCCGCCTTCGTCCCCCGCCACCGGCTCGTGCACGCCAGCCACCGCCGCCGCCCGGGCCTGCGCCTGACCCGTACCGGGCTGGTCCTGGAGACCCTGATCCCGACGGTCCTGGAGCAGAAGGTCACCACCGACGAGGCCTACCGCGCCTGGCGCCGCCTCGTACGGCAGTACGGCGAGCCCGCCCCCGGCCCGTGCCCGCCGGAGCTGTACGTCATGCCAGCCCCCCGAACCTGGGCGCTGATCCCCTCCTGGGACTGGCACAAGGCCGGCGTCGACGCCAAGCGCTCCGCCACCGTCGTGCGCGCCGCCCGCGTGGCCGCCCGCCTCGAAGAGGCCGCCGCCATGGAGCTCCCGGCGGCCACCGCCCGCCTGGAGGCCGTCCCCGGCATCGGCCCGTGGACCTCCGCCGAGACCCTCCAGCGCAGCAACGGCGCCCCCGACGCCGTCACCACCGGCGACCTGCACCTGCCCGGCATCGTCGGCTACGCCCTGGCCGGGGACCGGGACGCCGACGACGCCGCCATGCTGGAGCTCCTCGCCCCGTACGCCGGTCAGCGCCACCGCGCGGCCCGCCTCGTCCTGCTGTCCGGAGCCGTCCCGCCCCGCCGCACCCCCCGGATGCCGCGAGGTGACATCGGCAGGCTCTGAAGGCCGCCAGTGGCTCAGCGGACCTCGATGAACGCCTCCGCCGTCCGCCACGCCCGCTCCGCCGGAGCGCCCGCCGGGTGTCCCACGGCCACCGCCCCCATCGGATCCCAGTCCTGCGGAAGCCCGAGCACCTTGCGCACCACGTCCCGGCAGAACATCGTCGAGGACACCCACGCCGAGCCCAGCCGCTCCCCGGCCAGCGCGACCAGGAAGTTCTGCACGCCCGCACCCATCGCGACGACGAACATCTCCCGCTCGGCCGCGTCCCGCCGCGCGTGCCCGTAGTCGTGCGCGCCGTCCGTGACCATGCACGGCACCACCAGGTAGGGGGCGGCGCGCAGGAAATCGCCCCGCCGGACCCGCTTCGCGATGGACTCCTCGGACCTGCCGTCGCGGCGCAGGTCCGCGATCCACGCGTCCCGCATCGCGTCCAGCAGCTCCAGCCGCGCACCCGCGGACTCCAGCAGCACGAACCGCCACGGCGTCGTGTGGTGCGGAGCGGGAGCGGTCACGGCCGCGGCCACGGCCCGGCGGACCGCGCCCGCGTCGACCGGCTCGGAGGTGAAGGCCCGTACGGTGCGCCGCTGCGTCACGGCTTCCCGTACCGCCTCCGAGGTGCCCAGCCGGAACATGTCGTCGGTCGGCGAGCGGACCAGGTCCGCCGCCGAGGAGCCTTCGCCCAGTACGTGCGCCAGCCCGCGCACCACCGCCACCGGCAGCCCGGCGGCCTTGCCCTTGACCAGGTCACCGGCGGCGGCCAGCTCGTCGGCGGTCGCGACCACCGTCGCGCTGAGCGGGTTGCCGTGGGAGTCGGTGCCCCCGCGCAGGTCGTCCAGGACCCGGACGCCGGCCGAGCCGATCGCCACGTCCGTGAGCCCGGTGCGCCACGGCCGCCCGAAGGTGTCCGTCACGATCACGCCCACGTCCACGGAGAGCAGCTCCAGCAGCCCGGCCCGGATCGCGGCGGCCGACGCGTCGGGGTCCTCGGGCAGCAGCAGGACGGTGCCGGCGGCGGTGTTCGAGGCGTCCACGCCGGCGGCCGCCATGACCAGCCCCTGCCGGTTCTCCACGATCCGCAGCGGACCCCGGCGCGCGACGACCCGTACGGTCTCGGCGTCGATCGCCTCCTCGCGCGAATCGGCGCGGACGATCCGGCCCTCCGCCTTCGAGACGATCTTCGAGGTGACGAGCAGGACGTCCCCGTCCCGCAGCGGCTCGCCGGTGGCGGCGATCAGCGCGGCCAGGTCGTCGCCGGGGCGCACCTCGGGCATCCCGGGCAGGGCCCGCACCAGATAGGCGGGCGGCAGGTCCCCGCCGGTCACCGGGAGGCCTCCGCGAGCGCGAGCGCGGCTCGCGCCATCTCGGCGGTGGCGGCGGGGTCGGTCATCATCAGCGGTACCGCCCGGCAGGTGATGCCGGCGGCCTCCACCTCGGCGACGGCGTCCGCGTCGGCGGTGTCGACGAGCCAGCCGTCGAGCAGTTCGGTGCCGTAGTGCAGGGCGACGGCGGCGGCCGTCGCCTCGACGCCGACGGCCGCCAGCACCTTGTCGGCCATCCCGCGCACGGGCGCGCCCCCGACGATGGGGGAGAGGCCGACGACGGGCGCCCCGGCGGCGGCCACGGCCTCACGGATGCCGGGTACGGCGAGGATGGTGCCGACCGAGACCACGGGGTTCGACGGCGGGAAGATGATCACGTCGGCGGTGGCGATGGCCTCCAGCACGCCGGGTGCGGGCTTGGCCCGCTCGGCCCCGACGGGGACGACGGCCTCCGCGTCCACTTCGGCGCGCAGCCGCACCCAGTACTCCTGGAAGTGGATGACCCGGCGCTCGCCGGTGCCTGCCTCGGTGATCGCGACGTGGGTCTCGACCCGGTCGTCGGACATGGGGAGCAGCCGGACGCCGGGCTGCCAGCGGTCACAGAGGGCCTCGGTGACGGCGCTGAGCGGGTAGCCCGCGCCGAGCATCTGCGTACGGACGATGTGGGTGGCGAAGTCGCGGTCGCCGAGGCCGAACCAGGTCGGTCCGACCCCGTACGCCGCGAGTTCCTCCTTGACGGTGAAGGACTCGTCGGTGCGGCCCCAGCCCTGGTCCTCGTTGATGCCACCGCCGAGGGTGTACATCACCGTGTCCAGATCGGGGCACACCTTGAGCCCGAACAGGTGAATGTCGTCACCGGTGTTGCCGATGACCGTGATGTCCGCGTCGGGAACCGCGATCTGAAGACCGCGGAGGAAACGGGCGCCGCCGATGCCGCCGGCCAGAACAACAATGCGCATGCGGACAGTCTGTCAGCCGCCCGCCGTCCGTTGAGGGGCGGTGGTCGGGTGACGGATGGGGACTGCCGGGCGGCGCCGGGATCAGACCGGGAGGGCCTCGGGCCGGGCCGGGGAGCAGCTGTGCATGGGCATCTCGGTCAGGCCCGGGAAGTACACGTGCAGGCTGACGGCTCCGTCGAGGCTGTCGTTCTGGACCTCGTGGGCGTAACCGGGGGCGAAGACCCGCTGGGAGCCGGCGCCGAGGGTGAGCCGGCCGCGGGCGGTGTGTTCGGTGAGCTCGCCGTCCAGGACGGTCAGCACGCCGGAGGAGGGGCCGTGGTCGTGCAGGCCGCTGCCCTGGCCGGGGACCCAGCTGAGCAGCCAGACCTCGTAGCCGGGACCGGTGCGCAGCCGGTGGTACCAGCGGGTGGTGGCGTCGTACTCGACCAGGTGCTCCCACTCGGAGCGGTCCGCGGCGATGGAGCGGGCGAGGCCGACGAACTCGGCGACGGTGGCCGGGTGCTCGCGGGCGGGCTGCAGGAGGTGCTGGACGGAGAGGATGTCGCCGGCGATCTGGAGGTCGCTCTCGACCATCGCGGGGGCGGCGGAGTCGGCGGAGGCCGTGGCGGCCGTGGGGGCAGCGTGGGTGCTGGGGGCCGTGGGGGCCGCGGTGGGGGTGGCGTTCAGCGTGCTGGTGCGGTTCATCGGGGGGTTCCTCGACGGATGTCAGTCATGCAGGCGGGTGCTGTGGGGGGCTGGCCGGAGCTCAGAGGAGCCGAAGCTCCCGAGGCATCAACAGCTGCAACAGCAACAGCGAACCTGCGCAGCGCACAGGAACCCACGAATGGGGGTCCCGGTGGTGGCTGCATGCGCTGACATGGCAACAAGGAGACCGTCTCAGAGGCCGGACTGTCAACCCAATGTCCGATTTGGTGGAAAAGTTTCACCTCATCCGGTTACGGTGCCCGGAGAAAGGTTTGTGCAGTCGCTATCAGGGGATGTGGCGCTGCAAGTCGCACTGCATCCCGCCGTGGCGGCTCTCAAACCCGTAAAACCGTGCGATGTCATCCTGTGGCTGAAATGTGATCTAGGCCGCTTCTTCGGCCGGATCGGAACCACACCGCAGAGTGATGCGTCGATTGCGGGGGAGGAGTCCCGCATGTGACACGTGTGGCATGTGTCACGATTTTTGGCGATATGAACACTTTCTGCATAGGCTTGGTTCCGCAGAGTGAATAAGGGGCCCAATAGCAGATCTCGGCTTGACTGCTCTGGAGCCTCACACTTGTAATTTCACTCGTGTCGTTAGGTAGCGATGAGTAACGACACCACCACGGGGACGCACAGACAAAGCGAGGGGCGCACATGACCGAGCTGGTTCAGGAACTGCTGGTCGAGGAGGCGGACGAAGAGCTCGGATGGCAGGAGCGAGCTCTCTGCGCCCAGACCGACCCCGAGTCCTTCTTTCCCGAGAAGGGCGGCTCGACCCGCGAGGCCAAGAAGGTCTGCCTCGCCTGCGAAGTCCGCTCCGAATGCCTTGAGTACGCACTCGCCAACGACGAGCGGTTCGGCATCTGGGGCGGCCTGTCCGAGCGCGAGCGACGACGTCTGAAGAAGGCCGCCGTCTGAAGCGCGCACGGCGCGCACCGGCCGGCGCCCACGGCGCGATCCATGACATATCCAGCGCCACACCCGGCGGCATATCCGACGGTATGGCCACCCGTGCACCCGCCAGTGCACGCAACGCCACAAATCGCAGTACAACGAACACCATGACGACCAGAGCAAACGGTCCGCCTCCCGCACCTTCCCCGCAGGAGGCGGACCGCTGTGTTCCCAAGCCGTTAGTGTGGGGCGCCTGTCCAGCAGCCTCCGAGGGCACACCACCCCCGGACCCCCGGCCGGAGGGCCCGTACCGCGATGTCCCTGCACAGCCAGTCGAGCGCCTCCTACCAGGCTGCCGCCGCCCCAGAGTTCCCCCGGCACGTTGTCACCGCGGTGATCGTCGCCCACGACGGCTCCCGCTGGCTGCCCCGGACCCTCGCCGGTCTCCTCGGTCAGGAACGCCCCGCCCAGAACCACGTCGCCGCCGACACCGGCAGTGCCGACGACTCCGCGCGACTGCTCGGCGAGGCCCTGGGGGAGGACCGCGTCCTGCACCTCGCCCGCCGCACCGGCTTCGGCGCCGCCGTCGACGAGGCCGCCCGCACCGCCGGCACCCTGACCCCCGAGGACCTCCCGTACCTCAAGCGCCCCTCCGGCTGGGACCCCGTCAGCCGGACCTGGCGCGACGACACCTACGACCTCCCGGACCTGCCCCACGGCGAACCCGTCCAGTGGCTCTGGCTGCTCCACGACGACTGCGCGCCCGAGCCCGACACCCTCGCCGAACTGCTGCGCGTCGCCGAGGACAACCCCGACGCCGCCGTCATCGGTCCCAAACTGCGCGGCTGGTACGACAAGAAGCAGCTCCTCGAAGTCGGCGTCACCATCGCCCGCAGCGGCCGCCGCTGGACCGGCCTCGACCGCCGGGAACAGGACCAGGGCCAGCACGACCAGGTCCAGCCCGTCCTGTCCGTCTCCAGCGCGGGCATGCTGATCCGCCGCGACGTCTACGACGCCCTCGGCGGCTTCGACCGCCGACTGCCCCTCATGCGCGACGACGTCGACCTGTGCTGGCGGGTCCAGAGCGCCGGCCACGCCGTCCTCATCGCCCCCGACGCCGTCCTGCGGCACGCCGAGGCCTCCGCCCGCGAACGCCGCACCGTCGACTGCGCCGGCCGCTCCGCCGCCAGCCCGCACCGCGTCGACAAGGCCGGCGCCGTCTACACGATGCTGGCCAACAGCTCCGCCCGCGCCCTGCCGTACGTCCTGCTGCGCGTCCTGGTCGGCACCCTCCTGCGCACCCTCGCCTACCTCGTCGGCAAGGCCCCCGGACAGGCCGTCGACGAGGTCACCGGCCTCCTCGCCACCCTGCTCCGCCCCGGCCGCATCCTCGGAGCCCGCCGCAGACGCGGCCGCCCCGCCGTCCCGGCCAAGGAACTGCGCCCCCTCTTCCCGCCGCCCGGCGCCACCCTGCGCGCCAATGCCGAACAGCTCGCCGGCTACTTCGGCGCCGACGGCGACAGCGAAGCCGCCGCCGCCGGCCGGCACGGCGGAGCCGTCGAATCCGGGCCCGGCGGAGACGACGCCGACTACCTGGAGATCGAACAGTTCGCGCGCCTCAAGCGGATCGCCCGCAAGCCCGCGCCCGTCCTCTTCGCGCTCCTCCTGCTGGTCTCCGTCATCGCCTGCCGCTCCCTGCTCGGCGGCGGCTCCCTCATGGGAGGAGCCCTGCTCCCCGCCCCCGGCGGCGGACTCGACCTCTGGCGCGTCCACGCCGACGACTGGCAGCCCGTCGGCACCGGCTCCACCGCCGGCGCCCCGCCCTACCTCGCCGTCCTCGGCGCCCTGTCCGTCCTGCTCTTCGGCTCCACCAACGCCGCGCTGACCCTGCTGCTCGTCTGCTCGGTCCCGCTCGCCGGACTCACCGCCTACTTCGCCTCCCGGCCGCTGGTGGAATCCCGGCTGCTGCGCGCCTGGGCCTCCGTCGCCTACGCCTTCCTCCCCGCCGTCACCGGAGCCCTCGCCGGCGGCCGCCTCGGCACCGCCGTCCTCGCGATCCTGCTCCCCCTGATCGCCCGCTCCGCCGTCGCCGCCTTCGGTTTCGGCAGCCAGGACACCGCGGGCACCGGCACCGGCACCGTGGAGGGCAGCTGGCGCTCGGCCTGGACCTACACCCTGCTGCTGACCCTGGCCGCCGCGTTCACCCCCGTCGTCTGGCCGCTCGCCGCCGTCCTCGGAGCCGCCGCGCTGGTCCTGCGCCGCGCGCACTGGAAGACGTACGCCCCGCGCCTCCTCGCGACCCTCGGCGTCCCGCTCCTGGTCCTCGCCCCCTGGTCGCTGACCCTGTTCACCCACCCCGCCCGCTTCCTGCGCGAGGCCGGACTGTCCTACGGAGCCGGCTCGGCCACCGCCCTGGACCTGCTCGGCATCAGCCCTGGCGGACCCCGGACCGCCGGCGGGCTGATCCTCATCGGCATCGTCCTCGCCGCCCTGGGCGCGCTGCTGCGCACCGACCGGCAGTTCGCCGTACGCATCGCCTGGTCCACCGCGCTGGCCGCGCTGGTCCTCGCCGTCCTCGTCAACCGCACCGCCTGGGCCGGCCCCGCCACCCTGGTCTACGGACTGGCCCTGCTGGCCGCCGCCGCCGTCGGCGCCGACGGGGCCAAGGAGCGCGTGGCCGCCCGCAGCTTCGGCTGGCGCCAGCCCCTCGCCGCCCTGATCGCACTCGCCGCCGCCGTCGGCCCGCTGATCGGTGCGGCCGGCTGGATGCTCAGCGGCGCCGCCGGACCGCTGGAGCGCCGCGACCCCGTGCAGGTCCCCGCCTTCGTCGCCGAGGAGAGCGGTACCCGCGACCAGGCCCGCACCCTCGTCCTCGGGGCGACCACCCCGGCCGCCGTCTCCTACAGCCTGGTCCGCGGCTCCGGCGGCCGCCTGGGCGACGCCGAGCTCGGTGCCCAGGCCGGCAGCGACACCCGCCTCGACAAGGTCGTCTCCAGCCTCGTCGCCGGCTCCGGCGCCGACCAGACCGACCAGCTCGGCGGCTTCGCCATCCGCTACGTCCTGGTCCGCGACGGAGCCCCGCCGCAGATCGGCCGCGTCCTCGACGCCACCCCGGGCCTCAGCCGCCTCAGCAAGCTCGAGGGCAGCGCCCTGTGGCGGGTGGACCGGCAGGTCTCCCGCGCGGTCATCGTCCCCGGCAAGCCCGGCGAGGCGCCGATCCCCGTCGCCTCCGGCCCCGTCGAGGCCCACACCAAGATCCCGGAGGGTGAGGCCGGACGCGTCCTGCGCATCGCGGACAAGGCCGACCCCGGCTGGCGGGCCACCCTCGACGGCAAGCCGCTCAAGGCGAAGACGCTCGACGGCTGGGCGCAGGCCTTCGAGCTCCCCGCCGACGGCGGCAGGCTCGACCTCGTCCACGAGGACGCCCTCACCCGGACCGCCTGGCACTGGGCCCAGGGCCTGCTCGCCCTGGTGCTCCTCGTGATGGCCCTGCCGGGCCGCCGCGCCCGCCTCGACGACGACCTGCCCGAGGAGGACGCCCCCGCGGCCGAGGAGGCCGGCGAGGGCCGCCGCGCCCGCCGGCTGCGCGAGCAGTCCGAGACGGAGACCGAAGCCCCCGCGGAGGCGGCCGTCGTGGCCGACCCGTACGCGCAGATCCCGGCGCAGCCGGCGTACGGCGCGGGGGACGCGTACGCCTACCAGCAGGCGTACGGCGACCAGGGCGGCTACGCCTACGGCCAGCAGCAGGGCCAGCCGCAGCCGCAGCAGCCGCAGTCGTACGAGCAGTACCCGTACGAGCAGGAGCCGGAGCAGCCGCAGCAGTACGGCGGGCGGGAGTCCTACGGGCAGTACCCGTACGAGCAGCCGTACCCGCCCTACCAGCAGCAGGAACAGCACGGGCAGCAACACGGGCAGCACGGCCAGCCGTACGAGCCCTACGATGCCTACGGACCGCACGACGGACAGCAGGACGGGCAGCAGGACGGGCAGCACGCCCCGCGTCCGGACGGGAGCCCCCAGCAGTGAAGCAGCGCGTACCCCTCACGCTCGCCGCGGTGACGGCCGCCCTGGCCGCCGTCACGGGCCTGGCCGCCCTCACCGCGCCCACCGCCGGCGGGACCCCCGCCGCCGCGCAGGGCAAGGCGGCGGCCCGGATGCCGGTCGAGAGGTCCCTGCTGGTGTGCCCCGCGCCCAGCACTTCCGACATCGCCGAGACCGTGTACACGGCGATCACCCCCGGGGCGGCAGCCGCCGGCGCCAAGGGCACGGCCCGGCTGCTGGGCGCGACCAAGGACGCCAAGCAGGTACTGGAGCTCAAGGAGCCGGGCAAACCCGTCGGCGCCAAGGCCTCCGGAGCCGAGGCCCCCGCGCTCACCGGCATCGCCGACGGATTCCTCGCCCCCGGCTGGAGCGCGCAGCAGACCACCGTGGTCTCGGTCGGCCGCAACCGCGGCCTGCTCGGCGTGGGCTGCACCGCGGCCGGCACCGACTTCTGGTTCCCCGGCGTGAGCACCGCCAAGGGCCGCGAGGACTACATCCACCTCACCAACCCCGACGACACCGCGGCCGTGGTGGACATCAAGCTGTTCGGCCCCGACGGCGCGGTCAAGACCGAAGCGGGCACCAGCGAGAACATCCGCATCGACCCGAAGTCCAGCAAGGCCATCTCGCTGACCTCCCTGGCCCCCGGCGCGCAGCTCGCGGACGTCACCGCGCACGTGACCACCCGTGCGGGCCGGGTCGGGGCCACCACCCAGGCGGGCGAGGAGGGCATCGGCTCCGACTGGCTGCCCGCCTCCGTCGACCCGGCGGGGACCCTGGTCATGCCCGGCATCCCGGCGGACGCCACCTCCGTACGGCTGGTGGTCTTCGCGCCCGGCGAGGACGACGTGGACCTCAAGCTCCGGCTGGCCGGGCCGTCGGGCTCGATCAGCCCCGCGGAAAGCGAGCAGGTCCACGTCAAGGCCGGCATGACCGCGAGCGTCGACCTCAAGGACGTCACCCGGGGCGAGGCGGGCTCCCTGATCCTGTCCCCGGCCGACGGCAAGCCGGCCGTCCCGGTGGTCGCGGCGCTCCGGGTGGCCCGCGGCAGCGGACCCAAGCAGGACATCGCCTTCATCCAGGCGGCCGCCCCGGTGGGCACGCGGGCGACCGTCGCCGACAACCGCACCGACGAGAACGCGACGGTGCTGTCGCTGACGGCCGCGTCCGGGGCCGACGCGAAGGTCAGGGTGACGGCCTCGCCGGGCACGGAGGGCGGTGAGGCGGCCTCCCAGGAGGTCACGCTCAAGGCGGGCACGACCCAGACCCTGAAGATCGCCCCGACGGGCGGCAAGGGCTCCTACGCCGTGACGGTCGAGACCCTCTCCGGCGGCCCGGTCCACGCGGCCCGCACCCTGACGATCCCGCGCGACGGAATCCCGATGTTCACGGTCCAGACCCTGACGGACGACCACTCCACGGTCGCGGTCCCCAAGGCCACCCAGGACCTCACGGTGCTCACCGCCCGCTGACGGTCGTTCCGTGACGGCGGGGGACAAGTGAGATGATCCCTACGGAACCGGGTGACGCCTTCGTCATGTTCTTCCAGACGCCGATTCACGAGTGAGGGCGTGACGGGCCCCTGCTGACGGCCTTCGACGTCGCCGCCCGTCCCCCCCACCGATGAATCCGTAGATCACTTCACATCATTACCGGGAGAACCCATGACCGTGAGCAAGAACATCAACAACCCCGTGGGCCAGGGCGGCGGCCAGCGCAAGAGGCAGTCCCGCGCCGAACGGCAGAACAACGGTCCGCACCGCAACCTCGACCGCCAGGGCGCTGCCGACCAGAAGGCGGAGCTGGTGCGCAAGATGCGCGAGAAGGCGGACACGGCCGAGGCCGCCGGGCAGGCGGGCGACGACACCGCACAGAGCTGACGCACCGCCGCACGGGGCAGGCCGGGCCCGGCTCGACAGGTCCTAGGCCTCCCCGTACCTCGGATCCACCGTCTCGGGCGACAGCCCCAGCAACTCGGCGACCTGCTCCACCACGATCTCGTGCACGAGCATCGCCCGCTCGTCCCGCGACTTGGCCCGGATCTCCACCGGCCGCCGGAACACCACGATCCGCGCCGGCCGCCCGCCCCCGGCCTCCACCAGCGCACCCAGCGGGACCGCCTCGTCGTTCCAGCCCGCGTCCGCGCCTCCCGGCGGGCCGGGGACGTCGCCGACCATGAACTCCACTTCCGCCAGCTGCGGCCAGCGCCGTTCCAGGCGCTCCACGGAGTCCCGTACGAGATCGCCGAAGAGCTCCCCCCGGCTCGCCGACAGCGGCACCTGCGGCGGAGCCACCGGCCCGCGCATCCCCCGCCCGTGCCGGTCGCGCCGCCGTACCCGCGCTTCACCGGTGGAGGAGCCGCCGGGAAGGGGTGCCGAAGGGGGAGGGGGAGGCAGAGTGCTGTCCGTCACCCACGCAGGGTAGCCCGAACGCCCCCACCGGGGCGGGGGCGTTCGCACGACACGGGGCCGGCCGGGGGGCGAGTCGTCGCGGCCCGGTCAAGAGTGCGGTACCGTCCAACGTCGTGAGCCTTGTACGTCGCTGTTCGCGCACCGCGTGCGGCCGCCCTGCCGTCGCGACACTGACGTACGTCTACGCCGATTCGACCGCAGTTCTCGGCCCGCTCGCCACCTACGCCGAACCCCACTGCTACGACCTGTGCGCCGAGCACTCGGAGCGCCTGACCGCCCCGCGCGGCTGGGACGTCGTACGCCTCACCGGCGCGTCCTCGCCCTCCCGTCCCACCGGCGACGACCTCGAAGCCCTCGCCAACGCCGTACGCGAAGCGGCCCGCCCTCCGGAGCGCGCGGCCGGGGCCGGCGGCGGAGCGGGCCAGGGCGGTCCGGCCACCGGTGAGACCCGTCGCGGACACCTGCGCGTCCTGCGTTCGCCAGAAACCTGACATTCGGCTCATCCGAAAAGCCGTACTGCATCCACGGTAGGTTTGCTTCCCCGCACATCACCTTCAGGAGGGCAGGCAGTGGCCACCGATCTTTCGAACATCGTCAAGGCTTATGACGTACGAGGCGTCGTGCCGGACGAGTGGGACGAACCCCTGGCCGAACTGTTCGGTGCCGCCTTCGTCGAGGTGACCGGGGCGACGGCGATCGTCATCGGCCACGACATGCGGCCTTCCTCCCCGGCCCTGTCCGCCGCCTTCGCCCGCGGCGCGGCCGCTCGCGGCGTCGACGTCACCCTGATCGGGCTGTGCTCCACCGACCAGCTGTACTACGCCTCCGGCAAGCTGAACCTGCCCGGGGCGATGTTCACGGCCTCGCACAACCCGGCCCAGTACAACGGCATCAAGCTCTGCCGCGCGGGCGCCGCCCCGGTCGGCCAGGACACCGGCCTCTCCACCGTCCGCGAGCTCGCGGAGAAGTGGAGCGACGAGGGCGCCCCCGCGATCCCCGCCGGCACCGTCCCGGGCACCGTCACCGAGCAGGACACCCTCACCGGCTACGCCGACCACCTCAAGGGCCTGGTGGACCTCACCGCCATCCGCCCCCTGAAGGTCGTCGTCGACGCCGGCAACGGCATGGGCGGTCACACCGTCCCCACCGTCTTCGAGGGCCTCCCGCTGGACGTGGTCCCCATGTACTTCGAACTGGACGGGACGTTCCCCAACCACGAGGCCAACCCCCTCGACCCGAAGAACATCGTCGACCTCCAGGCCCGCGTGAAGTCCGAGGGCGCCGACCTCGGCATCGCCTTCGACGGCGACGCCGACCGCTGCTTCATCGTCGACGAGCGCGGCGAGGGCGTCTCGCCGTCCGCCATCACCGCCCTGGTCGCGGCCCGCGAGCTGGCCCGCAACGGCGGCACCGGCACCGTGATCCACAACCTGATCACCTCCTGGTCGGTACCCGAGGTCGTCCGCGAGAACGGCGGCACCCCGGTCCGCACCCGCGTCGGCCACTCCTTCATCAAGGAGGAGATGGCCAAGTCCGGCGCCATCTTCGGCGGCGAGCACTCGGCGCACTACTACTTCAAGGACTTCTGGAACGCGGACACCGGCATGCTCGCCGCGCTCCACGTCCTCGCGGCCCTCGGCGGCCAGGACGGCCCCCTCTCCGGCCTGGTCTCCTCCTACGACCGCTACGCGGGCTCGGGCGAGATCAACTCGACCGTCGCCGACCAGGCGGCCCGCCTGGCCGCCGTCAAGGAGACGTACGGCGGCCAGGAGGACATCACCCTGGACGAGCTCGACGGCCTCACCGTGACCAGCACCGACTGGTGGTTCAACGTGCGCGCCTCCAACACCGAGCCGCTGCTGCGCCTGAACGTCGAGGCCCGCGACGCCGCCACCCTCGCCAAGGTCCGCGACGAGGTCCTGGCCCTCATCCGCGCCTGACGCGCATCCGGCGCCCCGGGCAACGGCGCCGCACCCGCTCACCGCACCCGCTCACCGCACCTGATCAGCGCCGGACCGCCGAGTCACCTCCAGCCCGCACCGGAGGTGACTCGGCGGTAGGCTGACCGGGCCCGATCCCCACCCCCGCCACATCCCCGAAGGGAACCGCCCCATGCCGCTCGAAGCCGGCCTCCTGGAGATCCTCGCCTGCCCCGCCTGCCACTCGCCCCTCGAGGACAAGTCGGCCGACGCCCAGAGCCCCGAGCTGATCTGCACCGGAGGCCAGGACTGCGGTCTCGCCTACCCGGTCCGCGACGGCATCCCGGTACTCCTCGTCGACGAGGCGCGCCGTCCCGCCTGAGCCTCCTACCGCCACCCCGCGCAAAAGCTGAGACTGGTTCCGTCACCTCGTAGGTTCAGTCACCCGAACAGCCGGAGGCCGCCATGCTCGACGAGCCGCTCCTCGACGCACCTGACGATCTTGCGCGCGCCGACCGCCGCGGCCTCCTCCGCGGCGCCGCGGACGCCGGAGCACGGGTGCGCACCGCGGCCCGGCACGCCACCGAGGCCGGTCTCGGAGACCTGCGCCCCGACGGCCGCCCCCGCGCCGTCCTCATCGCCGGGCCCGGCACCGCCGCCACCGGGGTCGCGGACCTGCTCGGAGCGCTCGCCGGGGCCTCCGCGCCCGTCATCCGCCTGCACCCGACCGGCGTCGCGCACGCCGCCGGGGCGCTGCGCTGGACCCTGCCCGGCTGGGCCGGACCCGTCGACCTGCTGCTCATCGCCACCACCGACGGAACCGAGCCCGGCCTCGCCGTCCTCGCCGAGCAGGCCTACCGGCGCGGCTCCACCGTCGTCGCCGTCGCCCCCGAGCGCTCGCCGCTGAGCGAGGCGGTGGACGGCGCGCACGGGCTCCTCGTACCGATGGCCAAAGCCCCGTACCAGGAGTACGACGAATCCGCCGCGGCCGGCCCCGGCGCCCTGTGGGCACTGCTGACCCCGCTGCTGGTGCTCCTCGACCGGGTCGGCCTGATCGCCGCCGCCCCGCACACGCTGCAGCTCGTCGCCGACCGGCTGGACCGCACCGCCGAACGCTGCGGGCCCGCCATCGCCACCTACTCCAACCCGGCCAAGACCCTCGCCTCCGAGCTCGCCGATTCCCTCCCGCTCATCTGGAGCGAGGGCGTCGGCGCCGCACCCGCCGGCCGGCGCTTCGCCGCCACCCTCGCCGAACTCGCCGGACGCCCGGCGCTCGCCGCCGACCTCCCCGAGGCCCTGCCGGCCCACGGAGTCCTGCTCGCCGGCGACTTCGCCGCCGGCGCCGACCCCGAAGACTTCTTCCGCGACCGAGTGGAAGAACGGCAGGCCCTTCGCGCACGCATCGTCCTGCTGCGCGACCGGCCCGCCGGCGGACTGACGGCCGCCCCTGCCGCACGAGAGCTCGCCCTCAGCCACGACACGGCCATCAGCGAGCTCGAACCGGAGGAGGGCACCGAGCTCGAACAGCTCGCCGAACTCCTAGCCGTCACGGATTTCGCCACCGCCTACCTGGCGCTGGCCTCCGGGGGACACAGCTGAGGCACACGATCCCGTGCCCGTACTACTGCAGGAAGACCGATCGATGGACCGCCTCACGAACACGATCCGCCCCTACGCCTGGGGATCGACCACCGCGATCCCCGAGCTCACCGGAGTCGCGCCCACCGGTGAACCCCAGGCGGAGATGTGGATGGGTGCCCACCCCGGAGCCCCCTCCCGCCTCGACCGCGGAACCGGCGAGAGCGCCCTGTCGGACGTCATCGCGGCCGACCCCGAAGGCGAGCTCGGAGTCGCCGCAGTCGCCAAGTTCGGCCCCCGGCTCCCCTTCCTCCTCAAGATCCTCGCCGCCGGCGCCCCGCTCTCCGTCCAGGTCCACCCCGACCTCGACCAGGCCCGTGCCGGGTTCGCGGACGAGGAGCGCCGCGGCGTCCCGATCGACGCACCGCAGCGCAACTACAAGGACGCCAACCACAAGCCCGAGCTGATCTGCGCACTCACCCCCTTCGACGGCCTGTGCGGATTCCGCCGGCCGCTGGAGGCCGCCGAGCTGCTCGAGGGACTCGGCGTCAACTCCCTGAAGCCCTACGCCGACCTCCTGCGGGCCCACCCCGAGGAGGCGGCCCTGCGCGAGGTGCTCACCGCCGTCCTGACCGCCGACCGCGCCGAGATGGCCCGTACGGTCACCGAGGCCGCGGCCGCCGCGCAGCGGCTCGGGGGCCCGTACGCCCCGTACGCCGGACTGGTCCACGACTACCCGGGCGACCCCGGCGTCATCGCCGCGATGCTCCTCAACCACGTGCGGCTCCAGCCCGGCGAAGCCATGTTCCTCGGCGCCGGCATTCCGCACGCCTACATCGAGGGCCTCGGCGTCGAGCTCATGGCCAACTCCGACAACGTCCTGCGCTGTGGGCTCACCCCCAAGCACGTGGACGTGCCGGAGCTGCTGAAGGTCACCATCTTCGAGCCCGGCGACCCCGCGATCCTGCGACCCGAGGGCAACGGCGAGGAGGTCTACGAGACCCCCATCGACGAATTCCGGCTCTCCCGCTTCGTCCTGGCCCCCGGCGGCGCCCCCCGGCCGGTCCCGGACGCCACCCCGCAGATCCTGCTGTGCACGGCGGGGTCCCCGAAGGCGGATTCCACGAAGTCCGGCGAACTGACCCTGGCCCCCGGTGAGTCGGTCTTCGTACCGGCCGGCGAAAAGGTCGAACTGTCCGGAAGCGGCACCGTCTTCCGTGCCACCGTGGTGGTCTGACGTACCGTCCCTACCGGTGGCTGTGAGAATCTGCGGCCGTAGCGCGGCGTCCCGCACAGGGGCGCCGCACCGAGGAAGGGACACATCGCAACCATGAGCGCGTCGGGCGGTACCAAGGCGATCGTGGCGGCACTCGCCGCCAATCTGGCCATCGCCGTGGCCAAGTTCGTGGCCTTCGTCTTCAGCGGCTCGTCGTCGATGCTCGCGGAAAGCGTCCACTCGCTGGCGGACTCCGGCAACCAGGGCCTGCTCCTGCTCGGCGGAAAGAAGGCCCAGCGCGAGGCAACGCCGCAACACCCCTTCGGATACGGGCGCGAGCGCTACATCTACGCCTTCCTCGTCTCCATCGTGCTGTTCACCGTCGGTGGCATGTTCGCCATCTACGAGGGCTACGAGAAGATCCAGGACCCGCACGAGATCGAGCACTGGTACTGGCCGATCGGCGTTCTCGTCTTCGCGATCCTCGCGGAGTCTTTCTCCTTCCGCACCGCGATCAAGGAGTCGAACGAGATCCGCGGGAACCTCTCGTGGGGCCAGTTCATCAAGCGAGCCAAGGCCCCCGAGCTCCCCGTGGTCCTCCTGGAGGACCTCGGCGCCCTCGTCGGCCTGGTCCTGGCCCTCGCGGGCGTCGGCATCGCCCTCGCGACCGGGGACGGGATCTGGGACGGCATCGGCACGCTCTGCATCGGCGTCCTGCTGATCGTCATCGCGATCGTGCTCGCCGCCGAGACCAAGTCGCTCCTGCTCGGCGAGGCCGCAGGCACCGAGGACGTCGAGAAGATCAAGGCCGCCGTGGTCGACGGCGACGTGGTGACCGGCGTCATCCACATGCGCACCCTGCACCTCGGCCCCGAGGAGCTGCTGGTCGCCGCGAAGATCTCGGTCCAGAGCGACGACACGGCGACCGAGGTCGCCAACGCCATCAACGCCGCCGAGGCCCGCATCCGCGAGGCCGTCCCGATCGCCCGCGTGATCTACCTGGAGCCGGACATCTTCAACGCCGAAGCCGCGGCGAAGGGCACCAACCCGGCCAAGTCCCCGGGCGGCGACGGCCACTGACCGCGCTCCGGCGGCGTACCGAGGCCCCCGTACAGCCGCACCCGCGGCCGTACGGGGGCCTTCGCCGCACCCCGGACCCTCAGCCCCCCGGCGGCACCTGCCCCGCGAACACCGGCTGCGCCGCGGCCGCCGTCGCCCGGCGCCGCTGCCGCCGGGCGACGCCGACGCACGCCACGCCCGCGGCCAGCACGGGGATCCCGCCGAACAGCGCCGACCGCAGGCCCAAGACCAGCGGATCGCCCGCGTCGATCACCGCGCCCTTCACGGCCGACACGGGAACGGTCCCGTGCTCCGTCGCCTGGAACCGGTAGCGGGAGTCCGCCGAGTTGCCGCGTGTGTCGCCCAGCAGGAACAGCCGGCCCTCGGGCACCGTCACGCTGAACGCCCCGGGCGTGCCCGCGACGGGGTCGCCGTCCAGCACGTACGGCTCGGCCAGGGGCTTCCCGTTCAGCGTGAACGTCCGGTCGCCGGGCGCGTAGGCGATGTGGTCGCCGCCGACGGCCACCACCCGCTCCACGGACAGGTTCCGCTCACCCCAGGCCGCGGCGTCGAAGAGCACCACGTCCCCGCGCTCCACCCCGGTGATCAGCAGGTTGAAGACCATCGAGGAGCCCGCCGGGTAGGACGGCCTCATGTGGTCCGACGGCAGGACCCTCGTCGGCATGAAGAAGTACCCGCCGATGCCGCCGGCACAGCTCAGCACCGCACCCAGCACCACCAGCACCACCGCTGCCACCCCGGTCCGGCGCCCCGGCACCCCGCCCCGTATGTCCACGATCCCGCCCCTTGTGTGTTTCCGTGATCAGATCCGCGGCCGCACTGTACGGGCCGGGCCCCCCACCTGCAGGTGGGGGGCCCGGGCGAGGTGGCTGCGCGGCTACCGGATCTCGCGCAGGACGTCCAGGATCGCGGGCTCGTCCGGCGCGGACTGCAGCCGCTCCCGGAAGCCGGTGTCCATCAGCTTGCGCGACAGCAGCGCCAGGATCCGCAGGTGTTCGTCACCGGCGGCGGCCTCGGGCACGGAGATCATGAAGACCAGCCGGGCCTTCGTGCCGTCCAGCGCGCCCCACTCGATGCCCTCGTCGGACCGGGCGAAGCCCACCGTCGGGCGGGTGACCGCGTCCGTCTTGGCGTGCGGGATCGCGATGGACTCGCCGAGACCGGTCGTGCCCTGCGCCTCCCGGGCGAGCGCGACCCGTACGAGCTCGTCCACGTCGCGGACGTTCCCGGTGGTCGCCAGCATCCGCGCCATCTCGCGGATCGCGGCCTCCTTGGAGTCCGAGGCCAGCTCCGTCTTCACGGTCTGCTCGGTGAGGTAGCCGGACAGCACCTCCGGCGGACCCGCGGCCACGACGGGAGCCGCGGCGGCGGCCTGCGACCGTACGGCGGTCCCGGCACCGACGCCCACCCCGGCCCCGACACCGGCGCCGACCAGGACCTGCTCCGGCGAGAGCGCCGCCGGAGCACCGGTCGTACCGTCGCGGCGCTGCTTGATCTCGATCAGCGCGTTGGTCGTCAGCGCCGTCACCACGGCACCGGCCGCGATGGCCACGAAGAACATCGCGACACCGCTGATCGCACCGAACAGCGAGACGATCGGACCACCGTGCGGTACGGAGTCCTGGACCCCGGCCACACCGGCGATCGCACCGGCCACCGCACCACCGAGCATGTTCGCCGGGATGACCTGGGCGGGCCTGGCGGCGGCGAAGGGGATCGCACCTTCCGAGATGCCGAAGAAGCCCATGAACAGGGCCGCGAGGCCGGTCTCCTTCTCCTCGTCGCTGTAGAGCTTGCGGCGCAGCAGCGTGGCCAGTCCCTGGCCGAGCGGCATGACGGGGATGGCCGCGGCGGCCATGCCCATGACGTGGTTGTTGGTGCCGATGAGGCCGACGGCGACGAGGAACGCGGTCTTGTTGACGGGGCCGCCCATGTCGAAGGCGATCATCAGGCCGATCAGGGTGCCCAGCACGATCGCGCTGGAGCCGGTCATGCCGTTCAGCCAGCTGGTCAGGTGCGTGAAGACCCAGGAGATCGGCTGGCCGATCACGTAGATGTAGAACAGGCCCAGTGCCAGCGTCGACAGGATCGGGATCACGATGATCGGCATGATCGGCTGGATGACCTTGGGGACCTTGACCCTCTTGATCCACACGACCAGGTAACCCGCGAGGAAGCCGGTCACGATGGCGCCCAGGAAGCCGGCGTTCGCATCGGCCCCGTAGATGTGGACGGCGTCGGCGGCGAGGAAGCCGCCGATCATGCCGGGTACGAGCGCCGGCCGGTCACCCAGCGCGTAGGCGATGTAGCCGGAGAAGATCGGCAGCATCAGGCTGAAGCCCGTGACGCCGAGCTTGTTGACGTAGAACCAGAAGGTCCCGTCGGGAATGACCAGCCCGCCCTTGGCGTCCGCGTGCCCGCCGAGCGACAGGGAGACGGCGAGCAGCAGGCCACCCACGACCACGAACGGGATCATGTGGGAGACGCCGTTCATCAGCGCCTTGTACGCCTGGCTGCGCTGCCGGCCGCCGCCACCGCTGCCCGGGGCCGCCGCGGTCCCGGCCTGCACCGGCGCGGTGCGCACGCGTTCGAAGAGCTCCTCAGGCTTGTGGATGCCGTCCGCGACGCCCGTGGACAGCACGCGCTTGCCGGCGAACCGCTCTCGGTCCACCTCCTTGTCGGCCGCGATGATGACCCCGTCCGCCTCTCTGACATCGTTGTCAGTGAGTACGTTCTCGGCCCCGATGGAGCCCTGCGTCTCCACCTTCATCGAGATGCCGAGGCGGTCGGCGGCCTGCTGGAGCTTCTCCGCGGCCATGTAGGTGTGCGCGATGCCCGTGGGACACGCCGTGACGGCGACCAACTTCACGGGCTTCTGCCCGTTCGCGTCCCCGCTGTCGGGAGGGCCTGCCGGACTGGTCACTGGAATCTCCTCACGCCACATGCCTTGGTCCTGCGGGGCCGCGCGTACAACTCGACCCACCGGCATCCTTCCGCATGTAGGGGGTGCATCAAAAGTCCGAAAGGCCCCGGATTCGCTGCCGGAGGCCCCGAACTCCGGCCGAGACTTGCCCCTCCGTCGCCTGGGCCCCGCTCCGCCGATCGGTGTAGATTCGTCATCAGTGTCAGGCGTCGCTGCTGATGGCGGTCGGGCGGTCCTTGGGACCGGCCGAGGGGAGAGAGGACCCCCGACGGACTGAGCGCCAAGCACGCCGTCCCACGGACGGTGCGCGGCTCAGCCGTACCCACCTCTCTACGCACGAGGAGCAGCACCACATGACTGCCGCATTCACCGACTTCAAGGTCGCGGACCTCTCCCTCGCCGTTTTCGGGCGCAAGGAGATCACCCTCGCCGAGCACGAGATGCCGGGCCTGATGTCGATCCGCCGGGAGTACGCGGCTTCGCAGCCGCTGGCCGGCGCCCGAGTCACCGGTTCTCTGCACATGACGGTGCAGACCGCCGTTCTCATCGAGACTCTCGTCGCGCTGGGCGCGGATGTCCGCTGGGCCTCGTGCAACATCTTCTCGACCCAGGACCATGCGGCCGCCGCCATCGCGGTGGGCCCGAACGGTACGGTCGACAACCCGCGGGGCGTCCCGGTCTTCGCCTGGAAGGGTGAGACGCTGGAGGAGTACTGGTGGTGCACGGAGCAGGCGTTGACCTGGCCCAACACCCCCACCGGTGGCCCGAACATGATCCTCGACGACGGTGGTGACGCCACTCTCCTC
This sequence comes from Streptomyces sp. NBC_00435, assembly GCF_036014235.1. Lineage (GTDB taxonomy): Bacteria > Actinomycetota > Actinomycetes > Streptomycetales > Streptomycetaceae > Streptomyces. The sequence goes on along the minus strand of NZ_CP107924.1, from coordinate 3,269,936 downwards.
GTCCACAAGGGTGTCGAGTTCGAGAAGGCCGGCGCCGCCCCGGACCCGTCCACGGCGGACTCCGAGGAGTACGGCTACATCCTGACCCTCCTCAACCGCACCCTGGGTGAGTCCCCGCAGAAGTGGACGCAGCTCGCGTCCGAGATCCGCGGCGTGACGGAGGAGACCACCACGGGTGTCCACCGTCTCTACGAGATGATGGCTGAGGGCACGCTGCTCTTCCCGGCGATCAACGTGAACGATGCCGTCACCAAGTCGAAGTTCGACAACAAGTACGGCTGCCGCCACTCCCTGATCGACGGCATCAACCGTGCCACCGATGTCCTGATCGGTGGCAAGACCGCTGTCGTCTTCGGCTACGGCGATGTCGGCAAGGGCTGTGCGGAGTCGCTGCGTGGGCAGGGCGCGCGTGTGATCATCACCGAGATCGACCCGATCTGTGCGCTGCAGGCGGCGATGGACGGCTACCAGGTCGCGACGTTGGACGATGTGGTGGAGAGCGCGGACATCTTCATCACGACCACGGGTAACAAGGACATCATCATGGCCGGGGACATGGCCAAGATGAAGCACCAGGCGATCGTGGGCAACATCGGTCACTTCGACAACGAGATCGACATGGCTGGTCTCGCGAAGATCGAGGGCATCGTCAAGGACGAGGTCAAGCCGCAGGTCCACACCTGGAAGTTCCCTGACGGCAAGGTTCTCATCGTTCTGTCGGAGGGTCGTCTGCTGAACCTGGGCAACGCGACCGGTCACCCGTCGTTCGTGATGTCGAACTCGTTCGCGGACCAGACCCTGGCCCAGATCGAGTTGTTCACCAAGCCGGCCGAGTACCCCACCGGCGTCTACGTGCTGCCCAAGCACCTCGACGAGAAGGTGGCCCGTCTCCACCTCGCCGCTCTCGGTGTCAAGCTCACCACCCTGCGCCCCGAGCAGGCCGCCTACATCGGCGTCGAGGTCGAGGGCCCGTACAAGCCGGACCACTACCGCTACTGATCCCCACGGATCCGCAGCACCCACGAGCACAGGAACAACCACGCGTCAGGCCCCCGGCATCCGTGCCGGGGGCCTGCCCCGTACCCGCCCGAAACCCAGGAAGACGCCCCCATGCCCCGCGGCCGCTACTCGCTCCACGACCCGCACGACCACACCCCGCTCGGCGAGGAGCACTTCCACTGCGCCCCGGGCCCCTCCGGCTGGCGCTACGTCTCCCAGCTCACCGCCCCCGACGGCGAGCACCGCGGCTCCGTCGACCTGGCCGTCGACGAACTGGGGCGTCCCATCCGCCTCGAGGCCAACGCCTCCAGCTGGCAGGTCCGCGGCGCCGCCATCGACGGAGTCACCTGGGTCCGTACCGACCCCACCGGAGCCGAAGCCACCGAAGGCAACGTCCGGGGAGCCGCCGGCTTCACCGGCACCTCCCCGGCCTTCCTCGTCGCCACGTCCCGCCTGCTCCGCCTCACCCCCGGAGCCCCCGCCACCCGCGTCCGCCTCGTCGCCCTGACCGACCCCGTCCTGGCGGCCCGTACGGTCGACCAGGCCTGGGCCCTCCTGCGCCGCGCCGAGCACCCCACCGACAGTGGCCCGCTCCTCGTCGACGAGTACCGGGTCAGCGCCCTGGACACCGGCGAGGTCCACACGGTCCACATCGCCGGGGACGTGGTCCTCTCGGCACCCGGCATCGAACTCGAACACTTGGAGACCCCGCCGTCCACCTTCCCGGAGACCGCTTAGGCGGGCGGAGCGAACCCGGTGGCCCGCGGCGGCCGCCCGGATTCGGATTCGGGTACGGGTACGGGCGCCACGTGCGCGGGAGCGACCGGCGCGACCGGTACCACCGGCGCCACGGCCGGCATCACCACGGGCGCGGGCCGCTGCCCGTACGGCACGGGTTGCCCGTACGGCACGGGCAAGCCCCCGGGAGCCGGCTGCCGGAAGGCCCGCGCCGCATCCCGCGACTGCCGCTCGTGCACCACCGCCATCAGGAACGCGGCGGCCGGCACCCCGACCGGCGGCGGAGCCCCCGTACGCGCCACCAGATCGTCCGCGAGCCGCACCGCCATGGCGGCGCCCACCTGCGGATCCAGCTGGTTCATCCGCGTCAGGTACTGCCGGATCGCCAGCCACAGCCCGTCCGGCACCGCCGACAGGTCCAGCCCCCCGAACCGCCCGGCCAGCCACGGCGGCGGCGGAGGCACCGGCATCACCCGCGCCCCCGGCACCCGTTCCCGGACGACCAGGGTCCCCGCGAACACGTCCCCCAGGCGCCGCCCCCGCTCCGAGAACAGCGAGGCGATGCACGCCACGGAGCCGAAGGTCATCAGCAGCTCGAAGACCCCGAACGCCCCGCGCACCAGCGAGTGGCGGAACCGGATCGGCCCTCCGTCGTCACGCACCACGCGCAGCCCGCACGCGAGCTTGCCCAGCGACCGTCCGTGGCTCAGCGTCTCCACCGCGATCGGTACACCGACCAGGACGAGGACGAACGAGGTCACCGACACGGCGGCCCGGGCCGCCACGTCCATCGAGGCGGTGGCGAGGACCAGCCCCATCGAGATGGCCAGATAGCCGCCGAAGTACACGACCAGGTCGAGCAGGATCGCCAGCGCCCGGCTCGGCAGCCTCGCAGGCCGCAGCCCCAGGACGACCGCGTCCCCCGTCACCAGATCGCTCACCGACGCACACACCCTTCACATGACCTGCCCCGCCCCTTTGGCACCCAGTCTGCCAAGCTGACGAGGGAAGCAGTAGGACAATCGGAGGCCGGCCGGGGTCCTACCAGCGGCCGACCATCAGAGGGACCAGGGGCAGGGGAGCGCCAACCACATGGATCTCGACGTCTTCGTTGCAGCCCACCAGGCGGAATGGGCCCGCCTGGAACAGCTCCTGGCCCGGGGCCGCCGCCTCACGGGGGCCGAGGCCGACGAGCTCGTCGCGCTGTACCAGCGCACCTCCACCCACCTCTCACTGATCCAGTCCAGCACCCCGGACCCGATGCTCACGGGCCGCCTCACCCAGCTCGTCGCCCGTGCCCGCGCCACGGTGACGGGCACCCGCCGCGGCGGCTGGCGCGACGCGGCCCGTTTCTTCACATCGACGTTCCCCGCGGCCGTCTACCTCAGCAGGCGTTGGTGGATACCGACGGCACTGATCTCCACCGCGGTCGGCGTGCTCGTCGGCTGGTGGATAGCCACCCACCCGGAGATTCAGGGAGCCATCGGAGCTCCGGAGGACCTGAAGGCGATGACACGGCCGGGCGGCGAGTACGAGACGTACTACTCCAGCCACCCCGCGGCCTCCTTCGCGGCCCAGGTCTGGACGAACAACGCCCAGGCCGCCGCGATGTGCCTGGTCCTGGGCGGCTTCCTGGGCCTGCCCGTGTTGTACATCCTCTGGCAGAACATGCTGAACCTCGGAGTCGGCATCGGCCTCATGTCCTCGGCCGACCGCCTCGACGTCTTCCTCGGCCTGATCCTCCCGCACGGGCTGCTCGAACTGACGGCCGTCTTCGTCGCCGCCGGTACCGGCCTGCGCCTGGGCTGGACGGTCATCGACCCCGGCCACCGCACCCGCCGCACCGCACTGGCCGAACAGGGCCGCGCCGCCCTCGGCATGGCCATCGGCCTCGCGGTGATCCTCTTCATCTCGGGCCTGATCGAAGGCTTCGTCACCCCCTCCGGTCTCCCCACCTGGGCCCGCATCACCATCGGCGTCGCCGCCGAGGCGGCCTTCCTCCTGTACGTCTACGTCCTGGGCGGCCGAGCGGCCCGCGCAGGTGACGTGGGCGACGTGGAGCTCGCCGACCAGACGGCGACGCTCCCCACGGCAGCCTGATGTGCGTCCACCCATGCTGAGCTGCTAGTCTCCTCGTCGTCCCGCAAACACCGTTGACACGGAGGATGCGGGGAGGTAGATTCGAACGGTTGCCTCGAACTGGACAAGTTCGGCAGCGATGGTTTAAAGTCTTTCTCGCCCCCCAGGAATTGAATTCCACGTGGGCACACTCGACTCTTCATTCAGGAAACTGAAGCCGGGAAATCCGGTGGAAATCTTCTGATAGAGTCGGAATCGCTGGAAAGGGAAAGCGCGAAAGCGAAGAACCGGAAGGCGAAAAACAAGCGGGACTGACTCTGATAGAGTCGGAAACGCAAGAACGAAGGAAGCGCCCGGAGGAAAGCCCGAGAGGGTGAGTACAAAGGAAGCGATCGTTCCTTGAGAACTCAACAGCGTGCCAAAAATCAACGCCAAAAGTTGATACCCCGTCCATTTCGGTGGATGAGGTTCCTTTGAAAAAGACCTGTGGGGTCACGGCTTCGGCTGTGATGCTTGCAGGCAATTACACAGCGAGGATGCAGTGGACGGTCGGTCTTATTCCGACATGGCTGTCCCGCTCTAAGTGCGTGTGCACCCGATTACGGGTAAACATTCATGGAGAGTTTGATCCTGGCTCAGGACGAACGCTGGCGGCGTGCTTAACACATGCAAGTCGAACGATGAAGCCCTTCGGGGTGGATTAGTGGCGAACGGGTGAGTAACACGTGGGCAATCTGCCCTTCACTCTGGGACAAGCCCTGGAAACGGGGTCTAATACCGGATAACACTCCTGCCTGCATGGGTGGGGGTTAAAAGCTCCGGCGGTGAAGGATGAGCCCGCGGCCTATCAGCTTGTTGGTGGGGTAATGGCCCACCAAGGCGACGACGGGTAGCCGGCCTGAGAGGGCGACCGGCCACACTGGGACTGAGACACGGCCCAGACTCCTACGGGAGGCAGCAGTGGGGAATATTGCACAATGGGCGAAAGCCTGATGCAGCGACGCCGCGTGAGGGATGACGGCCTTCGGGTTGTAAACCTCTTTCAGCAGGGAAGAAGCGAAAGTGACGGTACCTGCAGAAGAAGCGCCGGCTAACTACGTGCCAGCAGCCGCGGTAATACGTAGGGCGCAAGCGTTGTCCGGAATTATTGGGCGTAAAGAGCTCGTAGGCGGCTTGTCACGTCGGATGTGAAAGCCCGAGGCTTAACCTCGGGTCTGCATTCGATACGGGCTAGCTAGAGTGTGGTAGGGGAGATCGGAATTCCTGGTGTAGCGGTGAAATGCGCAGATATCAGGAGGAACACCGGTGGCGAAGGCGGATCTCTGGGCCATTACTGACGCTGAGGAGCGAAAGCGTGGGGAGCGAACAGGATTAGATACCCTGGTAGTCCACGCCGTAAACGTTGGGAACTAGGTGTTGGCGACATTCCACGTCGTCGGTGCCGCAGCTAACGCATTAAGTTCCCCGCCTGGGGAGTACGGCCGCAAGGCTAAAACTCAAAGGAATTGACGGGGGCCCGCACAAGCAGCGGAGCATGTGGCTTAATTCGACGCAACGCGAAGAACCTTACCAAGGCTTGACATATACCGGAAAGCATTAGAGATAGTGCCCCCCTTGTGGTCGGTATACAGGTGGTGCATGGCTGTCGTCAGCTCGTGTCGTGAGATGTTGGGTTAAGTCCCGCAACGAGCGCAACCCTTGTCCTGTGTTGCCAGCATGCCCTTCGGGGTGATGGGGACTCACAGGAGACCGCCGGGGTCAACTCGGAGGAAGGTGGGGACGACGTCAAGTCATCATGCCCCTTATGTCTTGGGCTGCACACGTGCTACAATGGCCGGTACAATGAGCTGCGATACCGTGAGGTGGAGCGAATCTCAAAAAGCCGGTCTCAGTTCGGATTGGGGTCTGCAACTCGACCCCATGAAGTCGGAGTTGCTAGTAATCGCAGATCAGCATTGCTGCGGTGAATACGTTCCCGGGCCTTGTACACACCGCCCGTCACGTCACGAAAGTCGGTAACACCCGAAGCCGGTGGCCCAACCCGTAAGGGAGGGAGCTGTCGAAGGTGGGACTGGCGATTGGGACGAAGTCGTAACAAGGTAGCCGTACCGGAAGGTGCGGCTGGATCACCTCCTTTCTAAGGAGCACAGTACCGATTGCAGACAAATGTTCTGCACGGTCAGCTCATGGGTGGAACGTTGATTAGTTGGCACGGTTTCCAAAACATCCTGTAAGTACTGCTTCGGCGTGGAAAACAGTGATAGTGGCGGGGATCGTGCTTGGCACGTTGTTGGGTATCTGAGGGTACGGCCGAAAGGCTGTCCTTCTGCGATGCCGGCCCCAGTGAACTCACCTGCTTGTCTGGTGGGGTGATGGGTGGCTGGTCGTTGCTTGAGAACTACACAGTGGACGCGAGCATCTGTAGGCCAAGTTTTTAAGGGCGCACGGTGGATGCCTTGGCACCAGGAACCGATGAAGGACGTGAGAGGCCGCGATAGGCCCCGGGGAGCTGCCAACTGAGCTTTGATCCGGGGGTGTCCGAATGGGGAAACCCGGCAGTCGTCATGGGCTGTCACCCACTGCTGAACACATAGGCAGTGTGGAGGGAACGCGGGGAAGTGAAACATCTCAGTACCCGCAGGAAGAGAAAACAACCGTGATTCCGGGAGTAGTGGCGAGCGAAACCGGATGAGGCCAAACCGTATGCGTGTGATACCCGGCAGGGGTTGCGCATGCGGGGTTGTGGGAATTCTTTTGATCGGTCTGCCGGCCGGTCGGCGAGTCAGAAACCGTTGATGTAGTCGAAGGACATGCGAAAGGTCCGGCGTAGAGGGTAAGACCCCCGTAGACGAAACATCAGCGGCTTGCTTAAGAATCTCCCAAGTAGCACGGGGCCCGAGAAATCCCGTGTGAATCTGGCGGGACCACCCGCTAAGCCTAAATATTCCCTGGTGACCGATAGCGGATAGTACCGTGAGGGAATGGTGAAAAGTACCGCGGGAGCGGAGTGAAATAGTACCTGAAACCGTGTGCCTACAAGCCGTGGGAGCGTCGCGCATTGAGTTTACTCAATGCGTCGTGACTGCGTGCCTTTTGAAGAATGAGCCTGCGAGTTAGCGGTGTGTAGCGAGGTTAACCCGTGTGGGGAAGCCGTAGCGAAAGCGAGTCCGAATAGGGCGATTGAGTTGCACGCTCTAGACCCGAAGCGGAGTGATCTAGCCATGGGCAGGTTGAAGCGGAGGTAAGACTTCGTGGAGGACCGAACCCACCAGGGTTGAAAACCTGGGGGATGACCTGTGGTTAGGGGTGAAAGGCCAATCAAACTCCGTGATAGCTGGTTCTCCCCGAAATGCATTTAGGTGCAGCGTCACGTGTTTCTTGCCGGAGGTAGAGCACTGGATAGGCGATGGGCCCTACCGGGTTACTGACCTTAGCCAAACTCCGAATGCCGGTAAGTGAGAGCGTGGCAGTGAGACTGTGGGGGATAAGCTCCATGGTCGAGAGGGAAACAGCCCAGAGCATCGACTAAGGCCCCTAAGCGTACGCTAAGTGGGAAAGGATGTGGAGTCGCAGAGACAACCAGGAGGTTGGCTTAGAAGCAGCCACCCTTGAAAGAGTGCGTAATAGCTCACTGGTCAAGTGATTCCGCGCCGACAATGTAGCGGGGCTCAAGCGTACCGCCGAAGTCGTGTCATTGCAGCTATAGGGCCAACGCCCGCTGTGATGGGTAGGGGAGCGTCGTGTGCCGGGTGAAGCAGCAGCGGAAGCTAGTTGTGGACGGTTCACGAGTGAGAATGCAGGCATGAGTAGCGATACACACGTGAGAAACGTGTGCGCCGATTGACTAAGGGTTCCTGGGTCAAGCTGATCTGCCCAGGGTAAGTCGGGACCTAAGGCGAGGCCGACAGGCGTAGTCGATGGACAACCGGTTGATATTCCGGTACCCGCTTTGAAACGCCCAATATCGAATCAGGCGATGCTAAGCCCGTGAAGCCGTTCCGGACCCTTCGGGGAAAGGAAAGTGGTGGAGCCGGCGGACCAGACTTGTAGTAGGTAAGCGATGGGGTGACGCAGGAAGGTAGTCCAGCCCGGGCGGTGGTAGTCCCGGGGTAAGGGTGTAGGCCGAGGGGTAGGCAAATCCGTCCCTCATATAAGGCTGAGACCTGATGCCGAGCCGATTGTGGTGAAGTGGATGATCCTATGCTGTCGAGAAAAGCCTCTAGCGAGTTTCATGGCGGCCCGTACCCTAAACCGACTCAGGTGGTCAGGTAGAGAATACCGAGGCGTTCGGGTGAACTATGGTTAAGGAACTCGGCAAAATGCCCCCGTAACTTCGGGAGAAGGGGGGCCATCACTGGTGATCGGATTTACTCCGTGAGCTGGGGGTGGCCGCAGAGACCAGCGAGAAGCGACTGTTTACTAAAAACACAGGTCCGTGCGAAGCCGTAAGGCGATGTATACGGACTGACGCCTGCCCGGTGCTGGAACGTTAAGGGGACCGGTTAGTCACATTTCGGTGTGGCGAAGCTGAGAACTTAAGCGCCAGTAAACGGCGGTGGTAACTATAACCATCCTAAGGTAGCGAAATTCCTTGTCGGGTAAGTTCCGACCTGCACGAATGGCGTAACGACTTCTCGACTGTCTCAACCATAGGCCCGGTGAAATTGCACTACGAGTAAAGATGCTCGTTTCGCGCAGCAGGACGGAAAGACCCCGGGACCTTTACTATAGTTTGATATTGGTGTTCGGTTCGGCTTGTGTAGGATAGGTGGGAGACTTTGAAGCCCCAACGCCAGTTGGGGTGGAGTCGTCGTTGAAATACCACTCTGGTCGTGCTGGATGTCTAACCTCGGTCCGTGATCCGGATCAGGGACAGTGTCTGATGGGTAGTTTAACTGGGGCGGTTGCCTCCCAAAAAGTAACGGAGGCGCCCAAAGGTTCCCTCAGCCTGGTTGGCAATCAGGTGTTGAGTGTAAGTGCACAAGGGAGCTTGACTGTGAGACCGACGGGTCGAGCAGGGACGAAAGTCGGGACTAGTGATCCGGCGGTGGCTTGTGGAAGCGCCGTCGCTCAACGGATAAAAGGTACCCCGGGGATAACAGGCTGATCTTCCCCAAGAGTCCATATCGACGGGATGGTTTGGCACCTCGATGTCGGCTCGTCGCATCCTGGGGCTGGAGTCGGTCCCAAGGGTTGGGCTGTTCGCCCATTAAAGCGGTACGCGAGCTGGGTTTAGAACGTCGTGAGACAGTTCGGTCCCTATCCGCTGTGCGCGTAGGAATATTGAGAAGGGCTGTCCCTAGTACGAGAGGACCGGGACGGACGAACCTCTGGTGTGCCAGTTGTCCTGCCAAGGGCATGGCTGGTTGGCTACGTTCGGGAGGGATAACCGCTGAAAGCATCTAAGCGGGAAGCCTGCTTCAAGATGAGTATTCCCACCTCCTTGAGAGGGTAAGGCTCCCAGTAGACGACTGGGTTGATAGGCCAGATGTGGAAGCCCGGTAACGGGTGGAGCTGACTGGTACTAATAGGCCGAGGGCTTGTCCTCAGTTGCTCGCGTCCACTGTGTTAGTTCTGAAGTAACGAACTGTGTCATATCCGGTTGGTTAACTTCATAGTGTTTCGGTGGTCATAGCGTTAGGGAAACGCCCGGTTTACATTCCGAACCCGGAAGCTAAGCCTTTCAGCGCCGATGGTACTGCAGGGGGGACCCTGTGGGAGAGTAGGACGCCGCCGAACAAATTTTATGGGGAAGCCCCGTACCAGGTAACTGGTACGGGGCTTTTCTGCGTTCAGGGACTTTTTCGCAGAGCCCGGTCCTCCGGGAGAGCCATGACCTCGGGTGTCCGGGCCTCGATCCGGCGGCGCAGGCGCACCACGTTCAGCCCGTGGGGAGCAGTGGGCTCATCATGGTGGGTGCGCGCCCAGGCTATCCAGATCGGGACGGTCGGAACGGCTACAGCCGGCCGGCCGCCTTGAGGGCCAGGTAGGCGTCGGCCAGGGCCGGGGCCAGGGTTTCGGGGGTGGCGTCGACCACGTGGACGCCGTGGCGGGTGAGCTGGTCCGCGGTGCGGCGGCGGGCGGACTGGGACTGGGTGCCTGCGGCGGCTTCGTAGACGGCTTCGAGGGTGCCGCGGGACTTGGTCATCTCCTCGATGTGCGGGTCCGCGACCGAGGCCAGCAGGACCGTGTGCCGCTGGGTGAGGCGGGGGAGGAGCGGGAGCAGGCCCTCCTCGATCGGGGCCGCGTCGAGGCTGGTCAGGAGGACCACCAGGGAGCGGCGCGGGGCGCTGCGCAGGATGGTGGAGACCAGGGTGCGGGAGTCGGTCTCGACGAGCTCCGGTTCCAGGGTGGCCATCGCGTTGACGAAGGCCGGGAGGGTGTCGGCGGCCGAGCGGGCCTGGATCTGGGCGCGGGGGCGGCGGTCGTGGGCCAAGAGGTCCACGCGGTCGCCTGCACGGGTGGCCAGGGCCGTCAGGAGGAGGGCCGCGTCCATCGAGGCGTCGAGTCGGGGGGCGTCGCCGACGCGGCCCGCCGAAGTACGGCCCGTGTCCAGGCAGATGAGGATGTGGCGGTCGCGTTCCGGGCGCCAGGTGCGGACGGCGACCTTGTTCTGGCGGGCGGTGGCCCGCCAGTCGATGGAACGGGTGTCGTCACCGGGTACGTAGTCGCGCAGGCTGTCGAACTCCGTGCCCTCACCGCGCGTCAGGACGCTGGTGCGGCCGTCGAGTTCGCGCAGCCGGGCGAGGCGGGAGGGGAGGTGCTTGCGGCTGGCGAAGGGCGGGAGCACGCGGACCGTCCACGGGACGGTGTGGTGGCCCTGACGGGCCAGCAGGCCCAGCGGCCCGTACGAGCGGATCGTGACGCGGGCCGCCAGGCGGTCGCCGCGGCGGGTGGGCCGCAGGCGGGTGGTGAGGCGGCGGCGTTCGCCCGCGGGGATCGTCAACGCTTGCCGTGAGGCGTCGAATTCGGTGCCCGGGACCCAGCTGCTGGGGGGCCAGGCGTCGCGGATCCGGGCGCGCAGGGTGCGGGCGGAGGGGTTGGTGACGGTGAGGTGCACGTCGGCGGCTTCGCCCAGGCGCACCGACGTGTCGCCGGAGCGGGCCAGGTGGAGCGTGCGGACCGGTGCCGCGAGGGCGTAGTCGACGGCGCAGGCCAGGGCGATGGGGCCGTTGACCGCGAGCATTCCCGTCCAGCTCGGTTCGAGGATGCCGACGGGGATGCTGCCGAGGGCCGCGAGGAGGGCGGCGCGTCCGGTGAATCCCATCAGCGCGGGACGGGGACGTGGGTGAGGATCGCGGTGATGACCGCGTCGGCCGTGACGCCCTCCATCTCGGCCTCGGGGCGCAGCTGTACGCGGTGGCGCAGGGTCGGCAGGGCGAGGGCCTTGACGTCGTCGGGGGTGACGTAGTCGCGGCCGGTGAGCCAGGCCCAGGCGCGGGCGGTGGCCAGCAGGGCGGTCGCGCCGCGGGGGGAGACGCCGAGGGTGAGGGAGGGGGACTCGCGGGTGGCCCGGCAGATGTCGACGACATACGCGGTGATCTCCGGGGAGACGGCGGTGGCCTCGACGGCCTTGCGGGCCGCCTCGAGTTCGGCGGGCCCGGCGACCGGGCGGATCCCGGCGCCGTGCAGGTCGCGCGGGTTGAAGCCGGCCGCGTGCCGGGTCAGTACGCCGATCTCGTCCTCGCGGGAGGGGAGGGGGACGGTGAGCTTCAGGAGGAAGCGGTCGAGCTGGGCCTCGGGGAGGGGGTAAGTGCCCTCGTACTCCACCGGGTTCATGGTGGCGGCGACGAGGAACGGCTCCGGCAGCTTGCGGGGGGTGCCGTCGACGGTGACCTGGCGCTCCTCCATCGCCTCGAGGAGGGAGGACTGGGTCTTGGGGGGCGTGCGGTTGATCTCGTCGGCGAGGAGGAGATTGGTGAAGACCGGGCCGTTCTGGAAGGAGAACTCCGCGGTGCGGGCGTCGTAGACGAGGGAGCCGGTGACGTCGCTCGGCATCAGGTCGGGGGTGAACTGGACGCGCTTGGTGTCGAGTTCGAGGGAGGCGGCGAGAGCCCGTACGAGGAGGGTCTTCGCGACGCCGGGGACGCCTTCGAGGAGGACGTGGCCACGGCAGAGGAGGGCTACGACGAGACCGGTGACGGCGGAGTCCTGGCCGACCACGGCCTTTCCGATCTCGGTGCGGAGCGCTTCCAGGGCGGAGCGGGCGCTGTCCGTGGTGGCCGTCATGAGGTGCGGACCTCTCTTTCGAGGGCGTCGAGGTGGTCGGCGAGCGCGACGAGCGCCGCGTCGGTGGTGGGGGTGGTGCCGAAGAGCAGGGTGCTCGGGTCCTGGGCGGGCGCGGTGGCGGCCGTGAGGCGGGCCGAGACGGCGGGGACCAGGGCGACGGGGTCGTGGGCCTGCGAAGGCGGTACGCCGACCAGGGCGGCCAGGCGTTCGCGGGCGGCGGCGCGCAGCACGGTGGCGGCGCGGTCGCGGGCGCCGGCCTTGAAGTACAGGCGGGCGCGGCCCTCGGTGGCCTCGGAGGCGCGGATGAGGACGGGCAGGCGTTCGGTGACGAGCGGGCCGAGGCGGCGGGCGCGCCAGAGGGCGGCGACGGCGGCGGCGAGGAAGAGCTGGAGCAGGGCCCAGCTCCAGCCGGCGGGGATCAGGTCGAGGAAGTCCCGCTGCTGGCCGTCGGTGGCCGCGGGGGTGCTGTCCGCGGGGGACGGCAGGTACCAGACGAGGTGGGGGCGGGAGCCGAGGAGTTGGAGTGCGAGGGAGGCGTTGCCCTCCTCGGCGAGGCTCTTGTTGAGGAGGGTGTTCTCGGAGCCGAGCAGGACGGTGTCTCCGCCGGGGGTGCCGGTCGGCAGGACGAGCAGGGTGGGGTGGCCACCGGCGGGGTAACAGCCGGTGGCTCCGGGGGTGTTGGTGGTGTAGCGGTAGCCGCCTCCGGTGGCGGCGCGGCCGGCGGCCTTCGCGGCGGGGAGGGTGCAGGTGGTGCCCGGGTCGAGGTCGGCGTCCGGGGTGGTGGTGCTGCCGTGGGTGCGGGTGCCGGGGGCCAGGGCGGGCAGGCTCAGGACGCTCGGGGCGAGCAGGACGGTGCGGCCGCCGGAGAGGTCGATGGCGGAGCGGATCGAGCGCAGCCGGGTCTCGTCGAGCCGGTCGGGGTCGGTGACCAGCAGGGTCGTGTCGGGGCCGGCGGCGTCGGCGGCCTCCGCGGCGGTGGTGACGACGCGGGTGCTGACACCGCGGGCCTCGAGGAGCTCGGCGACGGCCTGGCTGCCGTAGGGGTCGGCGGAGCGGGGATCGAGGTAGCCGTGCCGGGCACCGGAGTTCAGGGCGGCGAGGGCCAGCCCGGCGACGAGGAGCACCGCGAGCGCGACGAGGAGGCCCCGGGCGCGGGTCCACAGGTCCCGGGGCCGGGCGCCTCCGGCGGTCGTGGCGGGCCCGGTGGCCGTTCCCTCCCGGGCCGGAGTCGACTCCGTGGTCAGGGACGGGGCCGGTGCCGGTGCCACTGCCGGGGGCGCGTGGTTCGGGTCCGGGGTGGCGCCGGGTGGGGGTGCGGGGACTCGGGGGTCCGGGGTGGGGCGGGTCATCGGGTGGGGCCCGTCAGGAGGGGCTTCGTGCGGGACAGGGCCTGGTCCAGGGTGCGCAGGGTGGCGTACATCGTCGCGTCGGCCGGGCGTGCGCCGTAGGTGACGTCGTCGAAGGTGCGGGCGGCCGCGTGGAGGGCCGCGGCGTGGGACGGGAGGGAGACGGCGGCCTCGGCGGCCGCCTCGTCCGCGGTGCGGCCGGGGCGGGGGTCGAGCAGGGTGCGCTCCTCCAGGGAGCGGACGACGGCCCGCATGCGCTCCTGGACGGCCTCGCTCCAGCGGCTGTCGGCGGCCAGCGCCTCGGCGGCCGTGCGGTGGTCCGCCGCGCTGCGTACGCGGTCGTCGAAGAGGTGGCCCGCCGAGGTCGCGGACCGGCGTGGGGTGCCGAGGCGCCACCACAGCGCGGCGATGACGAGGACGACGAGGACGGCGACGGCGACGAGTCCGGCCGTGCCGCCGGGGGTCGCTCCGGAGGCGTGCTCGAAGAGGCTCCCGATCCAGTCCCAGAACCGGTTCATGGCACGCCTCACCAGGCCCGGGTCGTTCTGGTGGTACGCCGGTTTGGACAGCTCGTGCCGTGCCGCCCCGCGAGCGGCCTCACGTCCCGTCGTGACCGGTGGTGTCTCCGAGAGCAGGCCCCCTATGCTCCTCATCCCCGCGTCAGCCCGCGGTCGGTGGCGACGCCGCGCCGTAGTTCTCGATGCCGGCCGCCCGGGCGAGTTCCAGGTCGAGGGCCTCGCGGCGGATCCGCTGGTCGACGTAGAGCAGGACCGTGACGCCCGACTGGATCGGCATGGTGATGGTCATCGCGAGGACGGCGCCGATCGCCGTGACGATCAGGTACCCCCAGCTGCTGGTCCCGGTGCCCTCGGCGAGGTTCTGGAGGCCGTCACCGAACAGTGTCGCGCCCACGATCGTCAGCGGCGTGGCGATGATCATGGAGACGAAGAGCGTGATGACGGCGGTGAGGACGGTGATGCCGAAGACCCGCCACCAGGAGCCCTTGACCAGCTTGGAGGAGCGGGCGAGGGACTTGAGGACCGGCGCCTTCTCCAGTATCAGCGCGGGCGAGGCGAGCGAGAACTTGATCCACAGCCACACGATCAGCCCGAGACCTGCGATTCCGCCGAAGGCGCCGAGGGCGATGTTCCCGAGGAGGGCGCCGGGCAGGATCAGTACGAAGGCCAGGAGGCTCGCGCCGAGCCCCAGGAGCAGGGTCAGACCGGCCAGCCGCAGCAGCTGCGAGCGGGCACCGCGCCAGGCCGCGCCGATCGAGGAGTCCTGGCCGAGCACCGAACGGCTGAAGATCATCGTGAGCATCGCGGTGGCCACGATGCTGCCGACGAGCTGGAGGAAGAGATCCGCGCCGGTCAGTGCCAGGCCGCTGCCCAGGCTGTTGAAGACGTCCTCGGGGGCGATCTCGGGGCGCGCCGGGTCGATGGCGAGGTCCGAGAGCGCGTACTTCTGCATGACCACGGTGGCCAGCTGCACGACGACGGACACGGCCAGGGTGATCGGCAGCACCGAGCGCCAGTGCTTGCGCATGGTGGCGACCGCGCCGTCGAGGATCTCGCCCAGGCCGAGCGGGCGCAGCGGGATCACGCCCGGCTTGGCCGCCACGACCTGGTTGCCCCAGCTGCCGGGCGGGCCGCCGCCGTTCTGGGGCGGGTAGCCGCCGCCGTACGAGCCCCAGCCCTGCTGGGGCCGCGCGGGCTCCGGCTGCTGAGGGGGCTGCCCGGGGGCCGGGCTCGACCACTGGCCGGGCGGCGGCTGCTCGGCGGACCACTTCGGATCGCCGCCCGGGGGCTGCGGGGCCGGCGCGGGTGGCTGCGTACCGTGGGAGCCCTCACCATCGGACGGAGAGGATCCGGGCGTAGCCCAGCCCGGAGAGTCGTTCATCGTCGCTCCTTCACGTGCACTGCTGGTGCGGGGCGCTTGGTCCGGCTGCCATCGTGCCATGTGACAACCTCGAACGGACCAGCCGTCCCGTGGATCCCGGACCGTTCGCGCCTTCATTTGACGCGGGGATCCGGGGCACACTGGGCGACCTGATCTCCACGCAGGTCCGAGGGACGATTTCCAGCCCCTTTGGCTGTGGGACAGCTCACCGCCGGGTAACGATTAGCTAATGGGATGATGTCAAGCATGAAGGGACGAGTCCTTGTCGTCGACGACGACACCGCGCTGGCCGAGATGCTCGGCATTGTGCTGCGTGGAGAAGGTTTTGAGCCGTCGTTCGTAGCGGACGGTGACAAGGCGCTGGCTGCCTTCCGGGAGGCGAAGCCGGACCTGGTCCTGCTCGACCTCATGCTGCCCGGAAGGGACGGCATAGAGGTGTGCAGGCTGATCCGGGCCGAGTCCGGGGTGCCGATCGTCATGCTCACCGCCAAGAGCGACACGGTGGACGTCGTGGTGGGCCTGGAGTCCGGGGCCGACGACTACATCGTGAAGCCGTTCAAGCCGAAGGAGCTGGTGGCCCGTATCCGGGCCCGTCTGCGCCGGTCGGAGGAGCCCGCACCCGAGCAGCTGACCATCGGTGACCTGGTCATCGACGTGGCCGGGCACTCGGTCAAGCGCGAGGGCGCCTCGATCGCCCTGACCCCGCTCGAGTTCGACCTGCTGGTCGCCCTCGCGCGCAAGCCCTGGCAGGTGTTCACCCGAGAGGTGCTGCTGGAGCAGGTCTGGGGCTACCGGCACGCGGCGGACACCCGCCTGGTCAACGTGCACGTGCAGCGGCTGCGCTCCAAGGTCGAGAAGGACCCCGAGCGCCCCGAGATCGTCGTGACGGTGCGCGGTGTCGGCTACAAGGCCGGACCGAGCTGACATGAAACCCGGCATGCCCCGTGGCCGCTCCCGCTGGGGAGCGCTGCGGGGAAGCCGGCTGCTCCGTGACGGAACGGCCGGCGGCCCAGTGCTGCGGCTGTGCGTACGCCTCGTACGCCGGCCGCTGCTTCCGGCTGTCCGGCTCTGGCGGCGCAACATCCAGCTCCGGGTGGTCGCCGCCACCCTGCTCATCTCACTCGCCGTGGTCCTCGCCCTCGGGTTCGTGGTCATCGCCCAGGTCAGCAAGGGCCTCCTCGACGCCAAGGAGGAGGCCGCGCAGAGCCAGGCCGCGGGAGGGTTCGCGGTCGCACAGGAGAAGGCCAACACGCCGTACACGGCCGACGGGCCCGACGCCTCCGACAACAAGGTCGGCCGCGACGCCAGCACCTGGATGAACTCCCTGGTCAAACAGCTCGCCAGTGGTGGGCAGAGCGCCTTCGAGGTCGCCGCGCTGGGCGCGGGCACCGGAACCGGCGAGGAACAGCAGGCCGGCCGCGGGGCGGTCGGTGTCCGCGGCGCCCGTGCCTCCGGCAACGTGGACCCGACGGGCAGCGTCCCGCTGGGGCTGCGCCGCAACGTCAACCACGCCACCGGCGCCTTCAAGACCTTCTCCCGGATCCGCTACACCGACGCCGGGGACAAGGCGGCCGAGCCCGCCCTCGTCATCGGCAAGCGGCTCACGGACATCAACGGCGACCCGTACGACCTGTACTACCTCTTCCCGCTGACCCAGGAGGAGGAGTCCCTCAACCTGGTCAAGGTCACCATCGCCACCGCCGGGCTCTTCGTCGTCGTCCTCCTCGGCGGGATCGCCTGGCTCGTCGTGCGCCAGGTCGTCACCCCCGTGCGGATGGCCGCCGGGATCGCCGAGCGGCTCTCCGCCGGGCGGCTCCAGGAGCGGATGAAGGTCACCGGGGAGGACGACATCGCCCGATTGGGCGAGGCGTTCAACAAGATGGCCCAAAACCTCCAGAGCAAGATTCAGCAGCTGGAGGACCTGTCCCGGCTGCAGCGCCGCTTCGTCTCGGACGTCTCCCACGAGCTGCGCACCCCTCTCACGACGGTACGGATGGCCGCGGACGTCATCCACGACGCCCGCGCCGACTTCGACCCGGTCACCGCACGCTCCGCCGAGCTCCTCGCCGGGCAGCTCGACCGCTTCGAGTCGCTCCTGGGCGACCTGTTGGAGATCAGCCGGTTCGACGCGGGCGCCGCCGCCCTGGAGGCGGATGCGATCGACCTGCGGGACGTCGTGCACCGCGTCATCGACGCCGCCGAACCGCTCGCCGAACACAAGCACACCCGGATCCGCGTCCTCGGCGACACCCAGCCGGTGATAGCGGAGGCCGATGCCCGGCGCGTGGAGCGGGTCCTGCGCAACCTCGTCGTCAACGCCGTCGAGCACGGGGAGGGCCGCGACGTGATCGTCCGGCTCGCCTCGGCGGGCGGGGCCGTCGCCGTGGCCGTACGGGACTACGGGGTCGGGCTCAAGCCCGGCGAGGCCACCCGCGTCTTCAACCGCTTCTGGCGGGCGGACCCGGCGCGGGCGCGCACGACCGGCGGTACCGGCCTCGGCCTGTCCATCGCCGTCGAGGACGCCCGGCTGCATGGCGGCTGGCTCCAGGCGTGGGGCGAGCCCGGCGGAGGCTCGCAGTTCCGCCTGACCCTGCCGCGCACCGCCGACGAGCCGCTGCGCGGATCGCCGATCCCGCTGGAGCCCGAGGACTCCCGGGCCAACCGGGCCAGGGCCGCCGCGGAGGGCTCCCTGGCGCCCCGCGAACCGGCGGAGCCCGCGGGGCGGCCCGACCGGTCGCCGATTCCGCCGAGGTCCTCGGTCGGCGGCGCGCTGACGGTACCGGCCGACCCGACGGCGCTGCCCGGCAGCGGGGCGCGGGTCGTCACCCGTCCGGCGGAGCAGGCGGTGACCGGCGCGGGTAGCGGCGCCGGGGCCGGGAGCGGCGTCGCGAACGGCGCCGGGAACGGGACGGCGGGTGCCGGGCCGGGCGGGGCGGGCGGAGCAGCGGACCGAGAGGGTGGAGCCGGTGGAGCGGGCGGAGCGGGTGGATCGCATGGGCACTGACCCGGACTGTCCGCGGACGGACATCGCGCGGACGGAAATCCCGCCTCGCGGGCCCCGTACGCTGCGCACCCTCAGGGCCTACGCCTTCGGTACGGCCGGGCTGCTGCTCGCCGGCTGCGCCTCCATGCCCGACCACGGCGAGATCCGGCCCGTGCAGGCCACGCAGGGCGTCGACTCCCAGGTCCGCGTCTTCGGCGTGCCGCCGGCCCCCCGGGCCAGCCCGCAGGAGATCGTCGACGGCTTCCTGGAGGCCATGACCAGCGACGACCCGCAGCTCCAGACCGCCCGCAAGTACCTCACCGAGGACGCGGCGAAGAACTGGAAGCCCGCCTCGGCCGTCACCGTGCTCTCCTCCGGCCTCGACCGGTTCTCCGTACAGGGCGAGAAGGACCCGGCGGCCCCCCGCTTCAAGGTCGCGGGCAAGACGCTGGCCACGGTGGACGAGCGCAGCGCCTACCAGCCGGAGACCGGCGACCGGCGTTACGAGGAGTTCCTCCAGCTCACGCAGGAGAACAAGGAGTGGCGGATCGCGACCCCGCCCAGGGGCCTGGTCCTGAGCGAGTCCGACTTCCAGCGCATCTACATGCCGGTCAACAAGTACTACTTCGCGGGCGGCACGCTCGTCGCCGACCCCGTCTACATGCGCCAGCGCAGCGACCCCGACTCCCGGATGGACCCCACCACCCAGACCGTCAAATCGCTGCTGGAGGGCCCCTCCAAGTGGCTCGGGCCCGTCGTGACCTCCAGCTTCCCCACCGGGACCGAACTGCGCGAGGGCACCAAGTCCCTTTCGTACGACGGCCAGAACACCCTGCGCGTGCCGCTGAACGAGAAGGCGGACGACGTCGCGGGGCCCCAGTGCCAGAAGATGGCCACCCAACTCCTGTACACCGTCAAGGATCTGACGGGCTCCCGGGTCGACCGGGTCGAACTCGTGCGCGCCGACGGCGAGTCCTCGCTGTGCCAGGTCACCGAGGCCACCGCCGCCGGGATCGCCAACCGGCCGCTCTCGCCCGGCCACCAGTACTACGTGGACAGCGAGGGCCGGCTCCAGTGGATGAGCCTGGACCCCAACCGGGAGGAGCAGGAACCCTCGAGGCCGGTACCCGGGCCGCTGTCCGGGAACCCGCCCTTCAAGGTCTCCTCCGCAGCCGTCGCCTACGACGAGAAGCGCGCCGCGGTCGTCTCCGACGACGGCCACGGGCTGTACGTGGTCAACCTGACCACCGCCGGACCGATGCCGCAGCCCCTGCTGACCGGCAAGGGCGCCAAACCGAACGGGCTCACCACCCCCACGTGGGACGCGGCCGGCGATCTGTGGGTCGCGGACCCGGACCCGCAGGCCCCGGCACTGTGGCGGCTGCCCCGCGGGGCCGGGCCGGCCGAGCGGGTCGAGGTGTCCGGGCTCGACGGCGGGCGGATCACGGGGCTGAAGGCCTCGCCCGACGGGGTACGGATGGCGCTGCTGGTGGAGCGGCAGGGCCGCAAGACCCTGTACATCGGCCGGATCGAACGGCCCGACGGCAAGGGCGACGCCTCGGCGGTCTCGGTGCGCGAGCTGCGCCCGGCCGCCCCCCAGCTGGCTGACGTCACGGCGATGAGCTGGGCGCCGCGGGGCCGGCTGCTGGTGGTGGGCCGCGAGAGCGGCGGGGTCGTGCAGGCCCGCTACATGCTGGCCGACGGCTCGATGGTCGGGGCGGGGCTGCCCGGCGCGACCGGGCTGGAGGCGGTCGCTGCGAGTGAGGACGAGAAGAAGCCGGTGGTCGCCTCCTCGGCGGAGGACGGGATCGTCTGGCTGCCGCCGGGGGCGCAGTGGCGCATGGTGGCGGCGGGCGGCCGCGCGCCGGTCTACCCGGGCTGAGCCCCGCTCAGGGCTCTCTCCCCGGGCCGCCCGGGGTTGCTCCCGGGCTCGGCCGGGCACCCTGTCCTTGCCGGCGCTGCCCTGCCCTGCTCCGCCCCGCGCTGTCCTGGGTCCGGCCCGCCCTCCCGCTGTCCACAGGGGTGGCGGGGGCACGGCCCCGGCCAGCAGAGTGGACCTCGTGCGGGAATGGTGGCGGGGGCTGACGGGTGAGCTCGCCGGGCTGGTGCTGCCGGTCGACTGCGCCGGGTGCGGGGCCGTCGGGGAAACGCTGTGCGCAGCCTGCCGGTCGGAGCTCGGCGGGGCCGGGGCGGGCCCGGTACGCCCGTCTCCGCGCCCTGCGGGGCTGCCCGCGGTGTATGCGGCCGCCGTGTACCGGGAGGCCGTACGGGCCGTCGTGCTGGCCCACAAGGAGCGCGGCGCGCTCCCCCTGGCCGGGCCCCTGGGCGCAGCCCTGGCGGCGGCGGTCCGAGCGGGCGCGCAGGGGTGCGGCGGGGCGGGTAGGGTGGGGGAGGGGGAAGTGGCCCTGGTTCCGGTGCCCTCCGCGCGTCACCGGGTGCGGGCGCGCGGACACGACCCGGCGCGCAGGATCGCGCTGGCCGCCTCGGCGCGGCTGCGGCGGGAGGGCGTGCCCGCGCGCGTGACGCCCGTACTGCGGCTGCGGCGGGCGGTGGCCGACCAGGCGGGTCTGGGGGCGTCGGAGCGCCGGGAGAACCTCGCGGGGGCGCTGGAGGCGCGTCCAGGTGCCGGCCGGGTGACGGCGGGGGCGGCCCGGATCGTGATCGTGGACGACCTGATCACCACCGGGTCCACGCTGGTGGAGGCGGCGCGCGCCCTGCGTGCGGTGGGGATCGGGAGCCCGGCCGGGGCGGGGCCGGGGGCCGTGGTGACGGCCGCGGTGGTGGCCGCGCCGGTGGACGCCTTCGTCCACCCCGGCGCGGTTGACGACTCCGGGCGGATCCGGGCGGATCCGGTCCGCAACTCGAACAGAGCAAAAAACTTGTGAATACATTTGGAACTGGGAGGGAAGGCGCATCGTTGCAGGTAGTAAGAGGGAACGGCCACCTGAACGGAGGTACGTTCCGGTAGCGGGTGCCGACAACCGGCATAGAGGGATATGTTCGGTTGTAAGGAATTGGCGAGCCTTGGGCCCCGCGCATCGGATCGAGCATTTCGAGCGTCTGTACGTTTCGGAAACTTCGTGTCAGAGGTTGTCCCTCGACTCCGAAGTCGGTGGGGTGTAGATCTTGCCGGTGGGGGAGGAGGAGGTGGAAGTCGCCAAGTCCGAGGCTCCGGTGTTCACCGGAGTCTGGTGCGAAAGGGAGACGCTTCGCCCCTGGGGCGGAGCTATCCGGGAACGGAGTTCTGCGTGGACATCGTCGTCAAGGGCCGTAAGACCGAGGTGCCCGACCGGTTCCGCAAGCACGTGGCCGAGAAGCTGAATCCGGAGCGGATCCAGAAGCTCGACGCCAAGGTGATCAGCTTGGACGTCGAGGTGTCCAAGGAGCACAACCCGCGCCAGGCCGACCGTTCCGACCGCGTGGAGATCACCCTGCGTTCGCGGGGCCCGGTGATTCGTGCCGAAGCCGCCGCCGCAGACCCGTACGCGGCGCTCGACCTCGCTCAGGACAAGCTGGAGGCCCGGCTGCGCAAGCAGCACGACAAGCGCCACACCCGTCGTGGTACCGGACGGCTCTCGGCCGCCGAGGTCGCCGACGTGGTCCCGAACGCGGCGACCCTCAACGGCAACGGCGAGCCGGTCAACGGCGAGAAGGCGGAGGCGATTCCGACCACCCGGATCGGAACGCTGGAAGTACAGGGCGAAGGCCCGCTCATCGTTCGCGAGAAGACCCACACGGCCGTACCCATGTCGCTCGACCAGGCTCTCTACGAGATGGAACTGGTCGGTCACGACTTCTACCTGTTCGTCGACTCCGACACCAAGATGCCGAGCGTCGTCTACCGGCGTCATGGCTACGACTACGGCGTGATCCACCTCAACGCCTCCGATGCCGCGTCCAGCTCGGGCGGGCTCGACGGTGCCGGAGCCGGTGGAGCGCTCGGCGGCTGAACCGCTGATTCCGGACTGATTGCGGGCTGAATTCGGACGTACGTGCGGTGCCCCCGCGTTCGCTCAGGCGGGCGCGGGGGCATTTGTGCGATGCGGTGGCTTCAACTCGATGGCTCACAGTGGCTGGTAATCATCGGCCTGTAATCGTCCGCCCCCGACCGGCCGCGCGGGCATGGAATCATGTCGGGCAGTCAGCCGGCGACCGCTCTCGTCGGATTGACCCAGCAGCTCAGCACACGCGGTGCAGGGGGAGGAACGATGGCGGACAGCTTCGGGCCGGTGCGCGATGACGACGGTGCGGGCTGCCGTGAGGAGGGCCGGACGGCAGAGCCGATCCGGGTGCTCGTGGTCGACGACCACGCCCTGTTCCGGCGCGGGCTGGAAATCGTCCTCGCGCAGGAGGAGGACATCCAGGTCGTCGGCGAGGCGGGTGACGGTGCGGAGGCCGTGGACAAGGCGGCGGACCTGCTGCCGGACATCGTGCTGATGGACGTACGGATGCCCAGGCGCGGCGGGATCGAGGCGTGCACGTCGATCAAGGAGGTGGCGCCCTCCGCGAAGATCATCATGCTGACGATCAGCGACGAGGAGGCGGACCTCTACGACGCCATCAAGGCCGGGGCGACGGGGTACCTCCTGAAGGAGATCTCGACGGACGAGGTCGCCACCGCGATCCGGGCGGTGGCCGACGGGCAGTCGCAGATCAGCCCGTCGATGGCGTCGAAGCTGCTGACGGAGTTCAAGTCGATGATCCAGCGGACCGACGAGCGGCGGCTGGTGCCGGCGCCGAGGCTGACGGACCGGGAGCTCGAGGTCCTGAAACTGGTGGCCACCGGGATGAACAACCGGGACATCGCCAAGCAGTTGTTCATCTCGGAGAACACCGTGAAGAACCACGTGCGCAACATCCTGGAGAAGCTGCAGCTGCACTCCCGGATGGAAGCGGTGGTGTACGCGATGCGGGAGAAGATCCTCGAGATCCGCTGAGCGGGTCCGGGTCCGGGTCCGGGTCCGGGTCCGGCCTAGGCGTAGGCGTAGGCGCGGGTGGCCGGGCCCGGGGGTTCAGAGGGCGGCCAGCTCCGAGGTCACCGCCCGGGCCTCCGCGGGAGAGGCGGCGCGGTCGATCCGGACCGTGTCGCAGCCGACCCAGGAGGCGGCTTCCCTCAGGGCCTGGGCCATGGGACGGGCCGCCTTGGGCGTGGTCAGCGAGAGCTGGCGGGCCACCAGGGTGGTGCCCTCGCGGGCCGGGTCGACGCGGCCCTGGAGGTGGCCCCCGGCCAGCAGGGGCATCGCGAAGTAGCCGTGGATCCGCTGGGGTTTGGGGACGTACGCCTCCAGGCGGTGGGTGAAACCGAAGATCCGCTCGGTGCGCGGGCGGTCCCAGACGAGGGAGTCGAAGGGGGAGAGCAGGGTGGTGCGGTGGCGGCCCCGGGGAGGCGACGCCAGGGCCGCGGGGTCGGCCCAGGCCGGCTTGGACCAGCCCTCCACCTCCACCGGGACCAGGCCCGAGTCCGCGACGACCGCGTCGAAGTCCGGTCCCTTGAGACGGTGGTAGTCCGCGATGTCGGACCGGGTGCCCACGCCCAGCGACTGTCCCGCCAGGGCGACCAGGCGCCGCTTGCACTCGAGGTCGTCCAGGGCGTCGTGGAGCAGCGCTCCGGGGACGGCCCGCTCGGGCAGGTCGTAGACCCGCTTCCAGCCGCGCCGTTCGGTGCAGACGACCTCGCCGATGTCCAGGAGCCATTCCACAGCGATCTTCGTCTCGGACCATTCGAACCATTCGCCGCCGTTCTTGGCGCCGCCGAGTTCGGTGGAGGTGAGCGGGCCCTCGGCCGCCAGCCGGTCCAGGACGGTCTTCGTCGAGCGGTCCTTGTCCTGCAGGACGTGCCAGCGGTGGCCGCGCGCCTTGCGGGCCCGGCGGCGGAAGGCGAAGTGCGGCCATTCCTCGATGGGCAGGATGCAGGCCGCGTGCGACCAGTACTCGAAGGCGTGCTGGTCCGACCAGTACGAGGCCTCGACGGCGGACCGGCCGACCGCTCCCAGGCGCGCGTACGGGACGAGCTCGTGGGAGCGGGCCAGTACGGAGATCGTGTCGAGCTGGACGGCGCCCAGGTGGCGCAGGACACCGCGGACGCCGCCCTTGCGGTCGGGTGCTCCCAGGAACCCCTGCACGCGCAGGGCGATGCGGCGCGCATCGTCGGCGGACAGGGACACGGTCGGCCGCGGCCGGGGTGTGGCGGTCGTCATGACCGCACCCTAGACCCGGCCACCGACAGCGGTCCTCGGAGCGGGTGAGGGCAGGTAGGGGAGGCGGGAGGGCAGGCCCAGGTCCGAGGGGAGCAGCGCGCCCACCCAGCAGTCCCGCAGGGTGCCGCGGTGTTCCATGCCCGCGCGCTGGACGCCCTCGACGGTGAAGCCGGCCTTCTCCGCGACCGCGCGGGAGGCGTCGTTGCCGATGCCGGCCCGCCAGATCATCCGGACGCAGCCGGCCTCGGTGAAGGCCCAGGGCAGTACGGCGGTCAGGGCCTCGGGCAGGTAGCCGCGGCCCCGGTACGCGGCGACGGTCCAGTAGCCGAGCTCGTGCACGGACGGGCCGCGCGGCACGATCCCGAGGGTGGCGACGAGCGGGCCGTCGGCGCCGAGGCGGACCGCGAAGTTGTACTCGGAGTCGTCCTGCCACCCGGCCGGGCCCCTGGCCACGTACTCCTCGGCGTCCGTGCGCGCGTACGGGACCGGTACGGGGATCCAGCGCTGGATGGCCGGGTCCTGACACGCGGCGTGCACCTCGGCGATGTCAGACGGGAGGTGGGGGCGCAGGACGAGGCGGCCGGTGGTCAGGGTGATCGGTTCCATGGACGGATTCTGCTGGTGGAGGACAGCGGGGGCGAACACTTTTTGGGGAAGTGGGACGATCCGTCCCGGCACCTTCGGCGCCTCCCGCGCGTTCTCATATCCGGGCAGTCCTGTCCCGCGGCAGTGCGGGCCTCCCGACGCGACCGCGTCCTCGCTTACGATGGCCGTTGCGGTGGGGCCCACCCTCCGTGCCCGTGTACGAACCAGTGCCAGGCCCGACCGGCAAGGAGACAAACCTCGGTGTCCGTCTTCAACAAGCTCATGCGTGCAGGCGAAGGCAAGATCCTCAAAAAACTGCACCGCATCGCGGACCAGGTCAACTCCATCGAAGAGGACTTCGTCAACCTCTCCGACGCCGACTTGCGTGCGCTCACGGACGAGTACAAGCAGCGCTTCCAGGACGGCGAGAGCCTGGACGACCTGCTGCCCGAGGCCTTCGCGACCGTCCGCGAGGCCGCCAAGCGCGTCCTCGGCCAGCGTCACTACGACGTCCAGATCATGGGCGGTGCCGCCCTGCACCTCGGCTACGTCGCCGAGATGAAGACCGGTGAGGGCAAGACCCTCGTCGGCACGCTTCCCGCGTACCTGAACGCGCTGTCCGGCAAGGGCGTCCACCTGATCACGGTGAACGACTACCTCGCCGAGCGCGACTCCGAGATGATGGGCCGGGTGCACAAGTTCCTCGGTCTGGAGGTCGGGTGCATCCTGGCGAACATGTCTCCGGCGCAGCGCCGTGAGCAGTACGCCAACGACATCACGTACGGAACGAACAACGAGTTCGGCTTCGACTACCTCCGCGACAACATGGCGTGGTCGCAGGAGGAGCTCGTCCAGCGCGGCCACAACTTCGCCGTGGTCGACGAGGTCGACTCGATCCTCGTCGACGAGGCCCGTACCCCGCTGATCATCTCGGGCCCGGCCGACCAGGCGACGAAGTGGTACGCGGACTTCGCGAAGCTGGTCACCCGCCTGACCAAGGGCGAGCCCGGCCAGCCGCTGAAGGGCATCGAGGAGACCGGCGACTACGAGGTCGACGAGAAGAAGCGCACCGTCGCCATCCACGAGACCGGTGTCGCGAAGGTCGAGGACTGGCTCGGCATCGAGAACCTCTACGAGGCGGTCAACACCCCGCTCGTCGGCTACCTGAACAACGCCATCAAGGCGAAGGAACTGTTCAAGGCCGACAAGGACTACGTCGTCATCGACGGCGAGGTCATGATCGTCGACGAGCACACCGGCCGCATCCTGGCGGGCCGCCGCTACAACGAGGGCATGCACCAGGCGATCGAGGCGAAGGAAGGGGTGGACATCAAGGACGAGAACCAGACCCTTGCCACGATCACCCTGCAGAACTTCTTCCGCCTGTACTCGAAGCTGTCGGGCATGACCGGTACGGCCATGACCGAGGCCGCGGAGTTCCACCAGATCTACAAGCTCGGTGTCGTCCCGATCCCGACCAACCGCGACATGGTCCGCAAGGACCAGGCGGACCTGATCTACCGCACCGAGGTCGCGAAGTTCGCCGCCGTCGTCGACGACATCGCGGAGAAGCACGAGAAGGGCCAGCCGATCCTCGTCGGTACGACGTCGGTCGAGAAGTCCGAGTACCTCTCCCAGCAGCTCTCCAAGCGGGGCATCCCGCACGAGGTGCTGAACGCGAAGCAGCACGAGCGCGAGGCCTCGATCGTCGCGCAGGCCGGCCGCCGCGGCGCCGTCACGGTCGCCACGAACATGGCCGGCCGCGGTACCGACATCAAGCTCGGCGGCAACCCGGACGACCTCGCCGAGGCCGAGCTGCGCCAGCGCGGTCTGGACCCGGAGGAGCACATCGAGGAGTGGGCGCACGCCCTTCCCGAGGCGCTCACGCGGGCCGAGGCGGCCGTGAAGGCGGAGTTCGAGGAGGTCAAGGAGCTCGGCGGGCTGTACGTGCTGGGCACCGAGCGCCACGAGTCGCGCCGTATCGACAACCAGCTGCGCGGCCGCTCCGGCCGTCAGGGCGACCCGGGCGAGTCCCGTTTCTACCTGTCGCTGGGCGACGACCTGATGCGCCTGTTCAAGGCACAGATGGTCGAGCGCGTCATGTCGATGGCGAACGTGCCGGACGACGTGCCGATCGAGAACAAGATGGTCACCCGCGCCATCGCGTCGGCCCAGTCGCAGGTCGAGACCCAGAACTTCGAGACGCGCAAGAACGTCCTGAAGTACGACGAGGTGCTCAACAACCAGCGCACGGTCATCTACGCCGAGCGCCGGCGCGTCCTGGAGGGCGAGGACCTCCAGGAGCAGATCCGGCACATGATGGACGACACGATCGACGCGTACATCACGGCCGAGACGGTCGAGGGGTTCGCGGAGGAGTGGGACCTGGACCGGCTGTGGACCGCCTTCCGGCAGCTCTACCCGATCAAGGTCACGGTGGAGGAGCTGGAGGACGCCGCGGGCGACCGCGCGGGCATCACCGCCGAGTTCATCGCGGAGTCCGTCAAGGACGACATCCACGAGCAGTACGAGGCGCGCGAGACCGCGCTCGGTTCCGACATCATGCGCGAGCTGGAGCGGCGCGTGGTGCTGTCGGTGCTGGACCGCAAGTGGCGTGAGCACCTGTACGAGATGGACTACCTGCAGGAGGGCATCGGCCTGCGGGCGATGGCCCAGAAGGACCCGCTGGTCGAGTACCAGCGCGAGGGCTTCGACATGTTCAACGCCATGCAGGAGGGCATCAAGGAGGAGTCCGTCGGCTACCTGTTCAACCTGGAGGTCCAGGTCGAGCAGCAGGTCGAGGAGGTCCTGGTGTCGGACGCCGGCCCGTCGCTGGCGAAGCCGGAGATCCGGGCCAAGGGTCTGGATGCCCCGCAGCGGCCGGACCGCCTGCACTTCTCCGCCCCGACCGTGGACGGGGAGGGCGGCGTCGTCGAGGGGGACTTCGAGTCGGAGTCCGGTGACGACTCCGGGATGACGCGCGCGGAGCGCCGCAAGGCCGCCAAGGCCACGGGCGGCCGTCGCCGCAAGAAGTAACCGCCGCCGTTCGCGGCGTGCCCGCCGGGGCCGGACACCACGTACCGCGTGGGGTCCGGCCCCGGGGTCGTCGTAGGGGGTACGGGCGCCGCGTGCGGTCCGCGGGGTCACGGGCGCAGGCCCTGGAGTTCGACGGCCGCGCAGCGCCAGCGCAGGTCGGGTCCCTGTTCCAGGCGGAAGGCCAGTGCCGTCAGCCGGTCCCCGGTGGCGATGCGGGCGAAGGCCTCGATGATCCCCGGCCCCGGAGTGAAACGGCCGCAGCCGCGGATCACGGGGGCGAGTCGGTCGCACAGGGGGTCCGCGGGGGCCAGGGCGATCAGCTGGTCGTAGGCGGGGCCGACGGTGTGGCCCATCAGCGAGTGGACCGGACGGCGGCCGGTGAGCACCGCCAGCAGCCGGTCGGCGAACCAGTGGTGCGGGCCGCGGTGGACGACGGCCGGAGGCCGGTGCTGGTCGCGCCGGCCGGGGGGCCGGGTGGTGTTCCTGGTCCGGGCGGTCCTGGTGGTCATGGCGGTCGTCCCCCGAGAAGGCCGGGCCCGGATCGAGTACCGGGCGGTAACTTGGTAGGGGACTTCTACGGGCTCGCGAACACACTCCGCAACGGCGCCGCGGAGGCCGCGGGCCCCCGGCCCGCCTTCACCTATCCGGGTCGCCGTCCCACGCTCCGGCACCCCCCGGGGCCTGCCCGCCGGGCGCGAGGTGGACGCCTCCCGGCTCCGGCCCGGCACCCCGAAGGGGGACGCGACCGGTCACGGACGGAGGCGGGTGCGGTCGTATCCTGGAGGCGTTTTCCGACTACCGAAAGCAGCCGGCCATGCGCGTGTACGTCCCCCTGACCCTGCCCGGCCTCGCCGAGGCGCACCAGGCGGGTGAGTTGGGTCCGGCCCCGCTGCGGGCCTACGCCGTCACGCCCGCGCTGCGCGAGTGGTACGCGTCGGACGACATCGAGGAGCTGGAGTACGCCGCGCTGACCCTGGCCGCCGCCGCCTCGCTGCGGATGATCGCCGAGGACGGGGCCGCGCCCTCCAAGCGGGTCGTCGTGGCCGTGGACGTGGACGACAAGGCGGCCACCGCGGCCCCCGGTGCCGACGGGGACGCGGTCGGCCAGGTGGAGCTCGCCGGGGCCGTACGGCTCTCGGTGGCGGCCGCGGTGCACGTGGACGCGCAGGACGCCCTGGAGGACGTGAACGCCGCCGTACGGGCCGTCGAGGCCGCGGACCAGGGCGACCGGGAGGCCCAGTCCACCGTCGACGGGGCCGAGGACCACGAGCTGCTCTGGTTCGGGATCCAGGAGATCCCGGGGCTGCTGAAGTGAGCCAGGCCCCCGCCCCCGCCTCCACCCCCACCGCGGCCGCCTCGCACATCGTCTGGGACTGGAACGGCACGCTGCTCCACGACATCGACGCCGTCATAGCGGCGACGAACGCCTCCTTCGCCGAGTTCGGCTTCGCGCCGATCACCCTGGAGCGCTACCGCGAGCTGTACGTCGTACCGGTGCCGAGGTTCTACGAGCGGCTCATGGGCCGGCTGCCCACGGACGCCGAGTGGGCCGTCATGGACGAGGCCTTCCACCGTCACTACTGGGCCGTCGCCGAGGACGCCGGGCTCGCCGAGGGGGCCCGGGAGCTGCTGCGGGACTGGCAGGCGGCCGGGCTCACGCAGTCCCTGCTGTCCCTGGCACCCCACGACAAGCTCGTACCACTCGTCCGGGCGCACGGCATCGACCGGCACTTCCTGCGCGTCGACGGGCGCATCGGCCCCTCGCACACCACCAAGGCGGGACATCTCGTACGTCACATGGAGGCCCTGGACGGGACGGGGGTGACGGCCGGCCGTACGGTGCTCATCGGAGACGCCGTGGACGACGCGCTGGCCGCCGCGCACGTGGGCGCGAGGGCCGTGCTCTACACCGGTGGTTCACACAGTCGCAGCAGTCTGGAATCGGCCGGTGTCCCGGTCGTCGACAGCCTGGCGGAGGCCGTACGCACGGCTCGCGAGCTGGCCGGATAGCGACAGGGCGATGAGCGGAGAGCGACGACGCGGCGGTCTGGCACGCCAGATCAGGCCAGTCGCTGTCCAGAGTGTCAAAGTTCCACCCCCGGTTTTGTACACATACAGCTCATGACGAGTCGGGGGTGGGGCGAGATAGCCTGGTACCCGTGATCAGCGCGATAGTCCTCGGAGGCACTGAAGCCTCCGGCCAGCGCCCGGCGCACCACCGTGCCCGGGCCATCGCTGATCCCCGCCGCCGGGACATCCTGCCGATCATGGCCGATTTCCTCCCGAGCGGCTCTCCCGACGACATAGCGTCGATCCCGAACGGATACCCCGCCTCGCGGAGCTATGTCATTCCTTCCTTTACCTACGTCACGCAATGGCGCGCGACAGGAGCCAGAGGACATGCAGACCAAGCTGGACGAAGCAAAGGCCGAGCTGCTCGCGCGGGCGGCACGGGTAGCTGAGAACAGCCCGGCCGGGGGGCTACTTCCGACTGGGTCCGAGCAAGGGGAGCGTCCTGACCGGGACGCGATGCTCTCCTACCTCCAGCGCTACTACCTGCACACCGCCCCCGAGGACCTCTTGGACCGGGATCCGGTCGACGTGTTCGGGGCAGCGCTCTCCCACTACCGACTCGCGGAGACACGCCCACAGGGCACCGCGAACGTCCGCGTGCACACGCCCACGGTGGAGGAGAACGGCTGGACCTCCAGCCACTCCGTCGTCGAGGTGGTCACCGACGACATGCCGTTCCTGGTCGACAGCGTCACCAACGAGCTGTCCCGCCAGGGCCGCGGCATCCACGTCGTGATCCACCCGCAGGTCGTCGTCCGCCGCGACGTCACCGGCAAGCTGATCGAGATCCTCGGACCCGACTGCGACGCGCACGGTCCCCGCACGGCGCGCCCCCACGACTCCCTCGTGGAGTCCTGGATCCACGTCGAGATCGACCGCGAGACCGACAAGGCCGACCTCAAGCAGATCACCGTCGACCTGCTGCGCGTCCTGTCCGACGTCCGCGAGTCCGTCGAGGACTGGGAGAAGATGCGCGACGCCGCGCTGCGCATCGCCGAGGGTCTGCCCGAGGAGCCCACCGCGCCCGACCTGCGCGAGTACGAGCTCGAAGAGGCCCGCGAGCTGCTGCGCTGGCTCGCCGACGACCACTTCACCTTCCTCGGCTTCCGCGAGTACAACCTCGTGGACGGGGACTCCCTGGCCGCCGTGCCCGGCACCGGCCTCGGCATCCTGCGCTCCGACCCGCTGCACCACGGCCAGGACGAGGCGCACCCCGTCTCGCCGTCCTTCAACCGGCTGCCGGCCGACGCCCGCGCCAAGGCCCGCGAGCACCGCCTGCTGGTGCTGACCAAGGCCAACAGCCGCTCCACCGTGCACCGCCCCTCGTACCTCGACTACGTGGGCGTGAAGAAGTTCGACGCCGAGGGCAACGTCGTCGGCGAGCGCCGCTTCCTCGGCCTGTTCTCCTCCGCCGCGTACACCGAGTCGGTGCGCCGGGTCCCGGTCATCCGCCGCAAGGTCGCCGAGGTCGTCGAAGGCGCCGGTTTCGCGCCGTCCAGCCACGACGGCCGCGACCTGCTCCAGATCCTGGAGACCTACCCGCGCGACGAGCTGTTCCAGACCCCCGTCGAGCAGCTCCAGGCCATCGCCACCTCCGTGCTGTACCTGCAGGAGCGCCGCCGGCTGCGGCTGTACCTGCGCCAGGACGAGTACGGCCGCTACTACTCCGCGCTCGTCTACCTGCCGCGCGACCGCTACACCACCGGTGTGCGGCTGCGGCTGATCGCGATCCTGCAGGAGGAGCTCGACGGCATCAGCGTCGACTTCACCGCCTGGAACACCGAGTCGATCCTCTCCCGCATCCACTTCGTCGTCCGCGTCCCGCAGGGCACCGAGCTGCCCGTGCTGACCGACGCCGACGTGGAGCGGATCGAGGGCCGCCTGGTCGAGGCCGCCCGCTCCTGGGCCGACGGATTCGGCGAGGCGCTCGTCGCGGAACTGGGCGAGGAGCGCGCCGCCGAGCTGCTGCGCAAGTACGGGACCTCGTTCCCCGAGGGCTACAAGGCCGACCACTCGCCGCGCGCGGCCGTGGCGGACCTGTGCCACCTGGAGCGGCTCTCCGCGAGCGACCGCGAGTTCGCGCTGTCGCTGTACGAGCCGGTCGGCGCGGGCCCCGGCGAGCGCCGCTTCAAGATCTACCGCACGGGCGAGCAGGTCTCGCTCTCCGCGGTCCTGCCGGTCCTGCAGCGCCTCGGCGTCGAGGTCACCGACGAGCGGCCCTACGAGCTGCGGTGCAGCGACCGCACCAACGCGTGGATCTACGACTTCGGCCTGCGGATGCCGCTCCCGAACGGCAACGGGGACAGCGCCGCGGCGTCCAACTACCTCGGCGACGACGCCCGCGAGCGGTTCCAGGACGCCTTCGCGGCGGTCTGGCAGGGCGACGCCGAGAACGACAACTTCAACACCCTCGTGCTGGGCGCCGGGCTGACCTGGCGCCAGGCCGTCGTGCTGCGCGCGTACGCCAAGTACCTGCGCCAGGCCGGTGCCACCTTCAGCCAGGACTACATGGAGGACACCCTCCGCAACAACGTCCACACCACCCGGCTGCTGATCTCCCTCTTCGAGGCGCGGATGTCGCCGGGCCGCCAGTCGGCGGGCAGCGAGCTCGTGGACGCGATGCTGGAGGAGCTGGACGGGGCCCTGGACCAGGTCGCCTCGCTGGACGAGGACCGGATCCTGCGGTCCTTCCTCACGCTCATCAAGGCGACGCTGCGGACGAACTTCTTCCAGCTCAACAGCGCGGGCGAGCAGCACTCCTACGTGTCGATGAAGTTCGACCCGCAGGCCATCCCCGACCTGCCGGCACCGCGTCCGGCCTTCGAGATCTGGGTGTACTCCCCGCGTGTCGAGGGCGTCCACCTGCGCTTCGGCAAGGTCGCCCGGGGCGGTCTGCGCTGGTCCGACCGGCGTGAGGACTTCCGTACGGAGATCCTCGGCCTGGTCAAGGCGCAGATGGTCAAGAACACCGTCATCGTGCCGGTGGGCGCGAAGGGCGGCTTCGTCGCCAAGAACCTGCCGGACCCGTCGGTGGACCGCGACGCGTGGCTCGCCGAGGGCATCGCCTCGTACAAGATCTTCATCTCGGCGCTGCTCGACATCACCGACAACCTGGTCGGCGGCGAGGTCCTGCACCCCAAGGGCGTGGTCCGCCACGACGAGGACGACACCTACCTCGTGGTCGCCGCCGACAAGGGCACCGCGACCTTCTCCGACATCGCCAACGGGGTCGCCGAGTCCTACGGGTTCTGGCTGGGCGACGCCTTCGCCTCCGGCGGCTCGGCCGGTTACGACCACAAGGGCATGGGCATCACCGCCCGCGGCGCGTGGGAGTCCGTCAAGCGGCACTTCCGCGAGCTGGGGCACGACACCCAGACCCAGGACTTCACGGTCGTCGGCGTCGGTGACATGTCCGGTGACGTCTTCGGCAACGGCATGCTGCTCTCCGAGCACATCCGCCTGGTCGCGGCCTTCGACCACCGGCACATCTTCATCGACCCCGACCCGGAGGCGGCGACCTCGTACGCCGAGCGCCGGCGCCTGTTCGACCTGCCGCGCTCCTCGTGGGCCGACTACGACACCTCGCTGCTCTCCGCGGGCGGCGGCATCCACCCGCGCAGCGCGAAGGCCATCCCGGTCAACGCGCACGTCCGCGAGGCCCTGGGCATCGAGGCGGGGGTCACGAAGATGACCCCGGCGGACCTGATGAAGGCGATCCTCCAGTCCCCGGTGGACCTGCTGTGGAACGGCGGCATCGGTACGTACGTCAAGGCGACGGCCGAGACGCACGCGGACGTCGGCGACAAGGCCAACGACGCCATCCGCGTCAACGGCTCCGACGTGCGGGCCAAGGTCATCGGCGAGGGCGGCAACCTGGGCCTCACCCAGCTCGGCCGCATCGAGTTCGCGCGCAGCGGCGCCGGCGGCGAGGGCGGCAAGATCAACACCGACGCCATCGACAACAGCGCGGGCGTGGACACCTCCGACCACGAGGTGAACATCAAGATCCTGCTGAACTCGGTGGTCGCCGACGGGGACCTGACCGTCAAGCAGCGCAACAAGTTCCTCGCCGCGATGACCGACGAGGTCGGCCGTCTGGTGCTGCGCAACAACTACGCGCAGAACGTGGCGCTGGCCAACGGCGCCGCCCAGGCGCCCAGCCTGCTCCACGCCCAGCAGCGCTTCATGCGCCGCCTGGGCCGCGACGGACTGCTGGACCGGGCGCTGGAGTTCCTGCCCAACGACCGGCAGATCCGCGAGCTGCTCAACAACGGCAAGGGCCTGACCCAGCCGGAGCTGGCCGTCCTGTTCGCCTACACCAAGATCACGGTGGCGGACGAGCTCATCCACACCGAGCTGCCGGACGACCCGTACCTCGACCGCCTGCTGCACGCCTACTTCCCGGGCGCGCTGCTCGCGAAGTTCCCGGAGCAGGTCGACGGGCACGCGCTGCGCCGCGAGATCATCACCACGGTGCTGGTCAACGACACCGTCAACAGCGGTGGCTCGACCTTCCTGCACCGGCTGCGCGAGGAGACCGGGGCCTCCCTGGAGGAGATCGTGCGGGCGCAGCTCGCGGCCCGCGAGATCTTCGGCCTGGCCGACGTGTGGGACGCGGTGGAGGCGCTCGACAACAAGGTCGCCGCGGACGTCCAGACCCGGGTGCGGCTGCACTCGCGGCGCCTGGTCGAGCGCGGTACGCGCTGGCTGCTGAACAACAGGCCGCAGCCGCTCCAGATCACCGAGACCATCGAGCTCTTCTCCGAGCGGGTGGCGGGGGTCTGGTCGGACGTGCCGAAGCTGGTGCGCGGCGCGGACCTGGAGTGGTACGAGGCGGTCATGGCCGAGCTGATCGGCGAGGGCGTGCCGGAGGAGCTGGCGGCCAAGGTGGCCGGCTTCTCGTCGGCCTTCCCGACGCTGGACATCGTCGCGATCGCGGACCGTACGGGTGTCGAGCCGCTGGCCGTGGCCGAGGTGTACTACGACCTCGCCGACCGTCTGGAGATCACGAAGCTGATGGACCGGATCATCGACCTGCCGCGGGCCGACCGCTGGCAGTCGATGGCCCGTGCCTCCATCCGTGAGGACCTCTTCTCGGCGCACGCGGCCCTGACCGCCGACGTGCTGACGGTCGGCAACGGCACGTCGACTCCCGAGGAGCGCTTCAAGGCGTGGGAGGAGAAGAACGCGGCGATCATCGGGCGGGCGCGGACGACCCTGGAGGAGATCCAGGGGTCGGACGACTTCGACCTGGCGAACCTGTCGGTCGCGATGCGGACGATGCGGTCGTTGCTGCGGTCCCACGTGTAGCCCTGCGTGAAGCCCCGCGGGGCTCGTGCGGGAACGGGCCGGGCCCGGGACCTCGTGGTCCCGGGCCCGGCCCGTTCGTGTACCCGTCGCGGGCGGTGCGCGCCGCTGCCGGGGGCCCTGCCCCGGACCCCCGCGCCTCGATCGCCGGCGGGGCCGGTGGATCTGGCGAGCGTGGGATCGGCGGGGCCGGGTCAGCGGCTGTTGGTGAAGGCCTCGTACGCGTCGCAGACCTCCTTGGAGGGGCCGTCCATGCGCAGGACGCCCGACTCCAGCCAGATCGCGCGGTCGCAGGTCTCGCGGACCGTGCCGATGCCGTGGCTGACGAGGAAGACCGTACCGGCCTGCTCGCGCAGCTCCTCGATGCGGGCCTGGCTGCGCCGCTGGAAGGCGGCGTCGCCGGTGGCCAGCGCCTCGTCGATCATCAGGACGTCGTGGTCCTTGGCGGCGGCGATGGAGAAGCGCAGCCGGGCGCCCATGCCGGAGGAGTACGTCCGCATCGGGAGCGAGATGAAGTCGCCCTTCTCGTTGATCCCGGAGAAGTCGACGATGCCCTGGTAGCGCTCGCGGATCTGCTGCTTGGACATGCCCATCGCGAGGCCGCCGAGTACCACGTTGCGCTCACCGGTCAGGTCGTTCATCAGGGCGGCGTTCACCCCGAGCAGTGACGGCTGGCCGTGCGAGAAGATCCGGCCGCGCGCGACGGGCTGGAGCCCGGCGATGGCCGACAGCAGGGTGGACTTGCCCGAGCCGTTGGTGCCGATCAGGCCGATGGCCTCGCCCTTGTACGCGGTGAAGCTGACGCCCTTGACGGCGTGGACCTCACGGATGCCGGGGGCGGGCTTGCGGGAGAACATCCGGCTCAGGGCGGCGGTGGCGCCACCCTTGCGGCCGCCGGATCCGTGCACCTTGTAGATCACGTGCACATCGTCCGCGATGACGGTCGGGACACGGGTTGCGGTGTCAGCCACGGCCGTACTCCTCCTCTGCCTTCCAGAAGAAAATGAAACCGCCGACGCCGGCGAGCAGGGCCCAGCCCAGTGCGATCAGCCAGACGTGGTGCGGGAGCTGGCTCGCCTTGTACGAGCCGATGAGCGCGAAGCGCATCAGGTCGATGTAGACGGCCGCGGGGTTGAGCTTGAGGGCCATCGAGACCCAGTGCGGCAGGTGGTCCGTCTTGAGCATCGAGTCGATGGACCACATGACGCCCGAGGCGTACATCCAGGTCCGCAGGACGAACG
Organism: Streptomyces sp. NBC_00435; assembly: GCF_036014235.1. Taxonomy (GTDB): domain Bacteria; phylum Actinomycetota; class Actinomycetes; order Streptomycetales; family Streptomycetaceae; genus Streptomyces. The sequence goes on along the minus strand of NZ_CP107924.1, from coordinate 3,233,224 downwards.
GCATCAGCTGGCTGATGTCGGGGTGCTTCGCCCCGATCCGGGCCATGATCATGGCGCAGCCGGCGCAGAAGGCGGCCATGAGCAGGAGGGTGGGGAAGACGAACAGCCAGTTCAGGGTGGGTGTCTGGCCGAAGACGAACAGCAGGATGATCAGCGCGCCCATGGTGACGAGCAGCTGCTGGAAGAGCTGGACGACGGTCGACAGGGGCAGCGAGGCGCGCGGGAAGTGCAGGGCGCGCACCAGCCCGAGGTTGCCCTGGACGGCCCGGGTGGAGGCGTTGATGGAGCTCCCGATGAAGTCCCAGACGAAGACGCCGGTGATCAGGAACGGCAGGTAGTCGGGCACGCCGTGGCTGGCGTGCATGACGATGCCGAAGATGAAGTAGTAGACGGCCGCGTTGAGCAGCGGGGTCACCAGGTGCCAGACCTGTCCGAGGCTGGCCTCGCTGTACTGGGCGTGCATCCGGGCGGTCGCGTACGCGGTGACGAAGTGGCGCCGGCCCCAGAGCTGAGCGATGTACTGGGGGAGCGAGGGGCGGGCGCCGCTGAGGGTCAGGTCGTGGGCCGCCGCCAGTTCGGCGATGGGGTCCGAGGCCTTGGGCCCGTCCTTCGCCGGGGCGGGAGCCGGGTGCGCGGTGGTCACTGTCACGAGGGTCGCTTTCGACGGGGTCAGGGCGTCGCTGGCGATGGGACGGGTCCGTATCGTCGCTACGTGGAGGTTAGGTCGTTGAGCGTCGGAACGCAACCGTATCGTCGTCGCGCGGATATGCTCTGCCCATGACGACCGATCCTGCTGCCCCGACCGCCGCCGCCCCCGCAGCCCGCAGAGCACCCGCCGGGGCGGCCGTCCTGCGCCAGGACGTGACCGAGGCGATCCGGGCGGCCGTGGTCGAGGAGCTGGCCACCGTCGGGTTCGCGCGGATGTCGATCGAGGGGATCGCGCGGCGGGCGGGCGTGGGGAAGACGGCCGTGTACCGCCGGTGGAAGTCGAAGCTGCACCTGGTGCTGGACCTGGTGGGTGCCTTCGCGGTGGACGGCCTGCCGGTCCCGGCGACGGGGACGCTGTACGGGGACGTACGGGCCCTGCTGGAGGTGATGTCACATGTGCTGCGGCATCCGGTGGCATCGGCGGTGATCCCCGACCTACTGGTCGAGGCCGCGCGGAACCCGGAGATCGCGGAGGCCGTGCGGGGGGCGCTGCTGGAAGGGCAGCGGCGGATGGCCGAGGGGATCATCTCGGAGGCGGTGGAGCGGGGCGAACTGCCGGTGGGGGTGGATGCGGGGCGGGCGCTCGACCTGGCGATCGGGCCGCTGTACTGGCGGCAGGTGGTCGTCCGTGACGCCGTGACCGGCGGCTACCTGGACGACCTCGCGCGGTCGGTGGTCGCGGGCCTGACGGCCGGGCCGGCCGCTTCCTGACGCTGCCCTTTCGACGCGGCCCCTCGCGCCGCTCGGCGCCGGCGCGCTTCTTGGCCCTCGCGCCGCTGCGCCGGACCCCGTCCGTCGGCGCCTGGGCGGCGTGCCGCCGCCTGGCGTGGGCGTCCGGTGGGGGGTGCGGGTGGTCCGGGGCTCACGCCGGCCGGAACCAGCCGGCGCAGGCGCTTGAGGCGGGGGGCCGGGTTACGGCCAGCGGCCCGCCGTGAGGTGGGCCAGGGTGGGTTCCGGGGTGGTGGAGGGGGCCGCGGGGGTGGGGCGGCGGTCCTCCAGGGGGACCACCGGGGGCGCGGGCTGGCTCAGGAAGACCCGGCGGACCACCCGCTCGGCCGCCTGGCCGTCGTCGTGCGTGCAGAAGCGGGTCCGGAAGGACGCGCGCAGCTGCGCCGAGCGCGAGCCCTGCCAGTGGCCGGTGGCGAAGATGTCCACCAGCTCGTCCTCGGTGCGCGCGACCGCACCCGGAGGGAACCCGCGCAGGTCGAAGTACGTGCCGCGGGAGGCCTCGTACGCCTCCCAGTCGTCCGCGTGGATCACGATCGGCCGGTCCAGCGAGGCGTAGTCGAACATCAGCGAGGAGTAGTCCGTCACCAGCGCGTCCGAGGCCAGGCAGAGTTCCTCCACCGAGGGGTGGGAGGAGACGTCCAGCAGGCGGGGGTGCGGGTCGGGGGCGGCCGAGCCCGCGTAGGTGAGGTGGGTGCGGGTCAGGATCGTGAAGCGGGGGCCCAGGTCGCGCAGGATGCGTTCGAAGTCCAGGTGGGCCGGGCGGCTGCGCCGGTAGTCGCGGTGGGTCGGCGCGTACAGGATCGCCGTGGAGCCCGGCGGGATGCCGAGGCGTTCGCGCAGCTCGAGGACGTCCGCCTGGGTGGCCCGGTGGAACACGTCGTTGCGCGGGTAGCCGTACTCGAGCGTCGTGTACGAGGACGGGACCGCCTTCTCCCAGACCAGGGTGGAGTGGCGGTTCGCGGACAGTAGGTAGTCCCACTGGTCGGCGCCGCGCAGCAGGCCCGCGAAGTCCGTGGTCGGGGTGGCCGCCGGGCGGTCCTGGAGGTCGAGTCCGACCCGCTTGAGCGGCGTGCCGTGCTGGGTCTGGAGCAGGATCTGGCCCGGTCGTTTGACCAGCGTGCGCTCGAAGTTGACGTTCGTGACGAGGTACGTGGCGCGGGCCAGGGCCGTCCAGTACGCCGCAGAGCCCGGGCGCAGCGCGGTCGTCTCGCGCGGGAGGGTCGAGGCGTGGGCGGGGTCGCAGATCCAGGCCGTCCGCATGCGTGGGGCGAGTTCGCGCAGCTTGGCCTCGATCGCCGCCGGGTTGCAGGCGTAACCGCCGTGCCAGTACGCGGAGAAGACCGCCAGCTCCGGGCGGAGCGGCAGCAGCCGCTGCACGCGGTAGTGCAGGCGCAGGGCCGTTTCGCGCAGCCCCCGCCACAGCGTGACCCCCGCCCGGCGGGCCGTGAGGGCGGCCGAGCGCAGGAGGGACAGCAGGCGGTACGTGCGCCGCGTGCCGAGCCGCATCAGGAGGTGTCGGGTGCGGTCGGTGCGGGTGAGGGACAGGGGACGGGGGCCGGCGACGCGGTAACGGCGCAGCAGGGCCGAGGCCCGGGTGAAGAACTCGGCGCGGGCGGCGCGCGGGAGGCGGCGCGGGTCCGCGTACAGGGTGCAGAAGTGCTCGGCCATCCGCCGGTGCACGGCGGGCCGCCAGCGCTCCAGCTCGGGCCGGGTGGCGAGGTAGCCGAAGACCCGGTCGTACTGGTCGAAGATGTCGAGGTGGCGTCGGCTGGTGGTGGTCAGGATCGAGCCGGTGCGGCGCTGGCGGTAGTGGACGCACACCCGGTCCAGGACGGCCACGGACTCCGCCGCGAGGAGCGCGGGATAGGTCCAGGGGGTGTCCTCGTAGAAGCCCGGCGGGAAGGTGAGGCCCTCGCGCTCCACGTACTCGCGGCGGTACGTCTTGTTCCACACCACCATCAGCATGCCCAGCAGGGAGGGGCGGTCGGCGAGGCGGAAGCTGGCCGGGCCCTCCTCGGAGAGGCGGTGGGAGAGGCTGTTGCGGACCAGCTCGCCGGTCCAGAAGGTGCGCGCGTAGTCGTAGACGAGGACGTCCGGGGAGCCGGTGGCCTTCAGCCGGTCGGTGATGGCCTGCAGGGCGCCCGGGGCGAGGGCGTCGTCCCCGTCGAGGAAGATCAGGTAGTCGCCCGTGGCCTGGGACAGGCCCGCGTTGCGGGCCGGCCCCAGGCCGAGGTTGTGCGCCAGGTGCACGGCGGTCACCCGGGGGTCCCGGGCGGCGTAGTCGTCGATGATCGAACCGCAGGCGTCCGGGGAGGCGTCGTCGACCACGATCAGTTCGAGATCCGGGTACGACTGCGTCAGGACCGAGTCCAGACTCTCCTGGAGGTACGCCTGGACCTTGTACGCGGGCACGATGACGCTGAACCGGGGCACGGCACATCCAGGGGTCGGCGCGGGCATATTGCCCAGGAACCTCCGGCGTGGTGATCGGGTTACGCACGGTGCGGCATTCGGGTTACTCAGCGTCAACTCGGCACGTCAACCGCATGATCGAACCGGGTTACTTGATAGCTCCCGCCATGACCCCCGAGACGAACTGCCGCTGGAAGGCGAAGAAGACGACGAGCGGGACCACCATCGACAGGAACGCGCCGGGCGCCAGCACGTCGATGTTGTTCCCGAACTGCCGCACCTGCTGCTGGAGTGCGACCGTGACCGGCGGGTGCGTCGAGTCCGCGAAGACCAGCGCGACCAGCATGTCGTTCCACACCCACAGGAACTGGAAGATGCCGAGCGAGGCGATCGCCGGACCGCCCAGTGGCAGCACCACCCGGGTGAACAGGCGCAGTTCGCCCGCCCCGTCCAGCCGGGCCGCCTCCAGCAGCTCGCGCGGGATCTCCGCGAAGAAGTTGCGCAGCAGGAACACGGCGAACGGCAGCCCGAAGGCGGTGTGGAAGAGGACCACCCCCGCCGTCGTCTCGAACAGGCCGATGGAACCGAAGAGTTCGGAGACGGGGATCAGCGCCACCTGGACGGGGACCACGAGCAGCCCGACCACGATCAGGAACAGCCAGTCCCGGCCGGGGAACTCCAGCCAGGCGAAGGCGTATCCGGCGAACGAGCCCAGCGCCAGGACCAGCAGGGTCGCGGGCACGGCGATGGCGGCCGTGTTGAGGAGCGAGCCCGTGATGGTGTCGTTGGCCAGCAGCCGCTCGTAGTTGTCGGCCGTCAGCCGGGACGGCTCGGTCAGCGCCCGCCACCAGCCGCCCTCGTTCAGGGCGGTGGGCGACAGGAAGGAGGAGATCAGCAGCCCGAGTGTGGGCAGCAGCCAGAACAGGCCCGCCAGGAGCAGGAAGACGCGGAGCGCCCCGCCGGCCGCCCGGGAGGCGAGGGACCGGGCGCTCGGCGACGTACGCGGCGGCGGGTGCGGCGTCGTGTGCGGCGTTGTGTGCGACGTCGTGCTCATCGGCGGGCCTCCCGGCGCATCCGGCGGATGTTGTAGGCCATGACCGGGACCACCAGCACCAGCAGCAGCACCGCGATGGCGCTGCCCAGCCCCGGATCGGCGTCCGCGCCGAAGGAGGTCCGGTACAGCTGGAGGGCCAGGACGTTGGCGTCGTCCTGGACCGCGCCGGGAGCGATCACGAAGACCAGGTCGAAGACCTTCATGACGTTGATGACGAGGGTGACCATCACGACGGCCAGGACGGGCGCCAGCAGCGGCACGGTGATCCGCCGCAACACTTGCCACTCGTTCGCCCCGTCCACCCGCGCCGCCTCCAGCAGCTCGCGCGGCACGGCGGCCAGCCCGGCCCCGATCAGCACCATCGCGAACCCGGCCCACATCCACACGTAGGCCCCGATCACCGCCGGGGTCACCAGCGCCGGGCCGAGCCACTCCACGCCCCCGTACGCCTCCCGGAAGTTCGAGGCGGGCAGGCGCAGCAGCGCCCCGTCGGCCTTCGCGGAGAGGGAGAAGGTGCCGTCGGCGCGGGCCGTCGCGGAGTCGACCACCCGGCCGTCCTTCACCGCCTCGATGCGCAGCCCCGCGAGCCCTGACTCGGTGGGGTCGACCGCGTTCGTACGGCCGCCTCCGCCCCGGGTGAAGTCCTGCCAGGCCGTCCCGGTGACCCGGCCGGGCTCGGCCGCGGCCGGCTTCGCCGTTCCCGTGCCCGCGGGCAGGGACTCCGGGGCGATACCGACCAGCGGGAGCAGCGCGGGCACGCCCGCCCGTACCGGATCGCGGGTCACGAACGCGCCCCCGTCGGCCGGGAGCAGCGGGGAGTCCCGGCCGGGGCGGGCCTTGGGGAAGGCGGAGGACGCGGCGAAGGTGTCGTGGACGCCGACCCAGACGGCGTTCGCCACGCCCCGGTCGGGGTCGGCGTCGTAGACGAGCCGGAAGATGATGCCCGCCGCGAGCATCGAGATCGCCATCGGCATGAACACGATCAGCTTGAACGCCGTTCCCCAGCGCACCCGTTCGGTCAGCACCGCGAAGAGCAGGCCGAGCACGGTGGCGGTGACCGGGGCCACCACCACCCAGATCGCGGTGTTCCCCAGGGCCGTGCGGATCGTGCGGTCGCTCAGGATCTCCCGGTAGTTCCCGGCGCCCACGAAGGTCCCGCCGGAGCGGTCGAAGAAGCTGCGGTAGAGCGAGTAGCCGATGGGGTGAACCACCAGCGCGCCGAGCAGGACGAGGGAGGGCAGGAGGAAGGCCGCGGCGGTCAGGCGGCGCCGCCGGGTCTCCTTGCGCTTCGGGGCGCCGCGGGGGGTGGTGGGTGCACCCGCGCGGGCGGTCTCGGAAGCGGAGGTGGAGGAGGAAAAGGAGGCGGAAGAGGAGGCGGAGGCGGAAGAGGCGGCCGAGGAGGGCCCGGGGGTGGCCACGGGTCAGTTCCCGTAGGCCTTGGCCGCGTCCGCCTCCAGCCTCGCCTGTGTCCCCGCCACGTCCGACGGGTTCGCCAGGAAGTCCTGGAGCGCCTTCCACTCGCCGGCGCCCGGGGTCCCGCCGAAGGCGGCCGGCGCCTGGTCCGACATGTCGAAGCGGAAGTCGTCGCCCGCCGCGATCAGGGCCTGGGCCATGCCGCGCTGGATGTCGTTCGGGTACGCGCTCGGCTCGACCGACTTGTTCGGGGAGAGGAACCCGCCCTCGGCGGCCTGGATCCGCGCCGAATCGGCCGAGGCCAGGAAGGTCAGCAGCGCCTGCGCGCCCTTCGAGGCCTTCAGCGCGACCGCCACGTCACCGCCCGAGACCACCGGGGGCTTCGCGCCGACCGACGGGAAGGGGAAGACCAGGGCGTCCGTGCCCAACTTGGCCTGCGTCTGCGCGATGTTCACCGCCACGAAGTCGCCCTCGTAGACCATCGCGGCCGCCGGCCGGTCACCGCCGGTGAAGGTCTGCGTCACCGACTTCGGGAACTCCGTCGCCAGCGCCCCGCTCTGGCCGCCCGCCAGGAAGTCCGCCCGCCCGAACAGCTCGGCGAGCGTGGTCAGCGCCTGCTTGACGCTGTCGTCCGTCCACTTGAGCTGGTGCTTGGCGAGCTGGTCGTACTTCTCCGGGCCCGCCTGCGAGAGATAGACGTTCTCGAACCAGTCCGTCAGGGTCCAGCCGTCGGCGCCGGCCACCGAGACCGCCGGGGTCCCGGACGCGGACAGGGTGTCGGCCGCGGTGACGAGCTCCTTCCAGGTCTTGGGGGGCGTCACGCCCGCCGCCTCGAAGGCCTTCGCGTTGTACCAGATGAGCGATTTGTTGGCGGCCTTGTAGTACACGCCGTACTGGGCGCCGTCGACCGCGCCCAGCGATTTCCAGCCGTTCGAGTAGTTCTTGTCGAGCTGGGCCTGGGCCTCGGTGCCGACCGGCTGCGCCCACTTGTTCTTCACCGCCGACACCAGCGCCCCCACCTGGGGGAGCAGCGCCACGTCCGGTGGGGCGCCGCCCGCGATCTTCGAACCGAGGAAGGTGACGATCGGGTCCTGCGCCGGGACGAAAGTGACCGTGGCGCCGGTCCGCCGCTCGAACTCCTTCAGCACCTTGACGAAGTTCGCCTGCTCCTGGCCCGTCCAGACGGCGGCGACCTCCAGCTTCTCGCCGTCGAGGCGGGGTAATACGACCGTGGCGGCGGCCGGGCTGGGGCCGTCGGCCGGCTTGGTCGGCTGCTTGGGGTCGCTGCCGCACCCGCTGAGAGCCAGCGCGCCGGCGGCGGCGAGGGCGGCCCAGGCCCGGTGCCCCGTGAGCGCCTTGGTGCGGCGTCCCGCGAACGTGTTCGTGCGGCGTCCCTCAAGCGTCCTCGTGCGGCTCGTTCCGTGCTTGCGCATGGCGGTGCCCCCGATGCCTCGCTGGCGATGGTGTGTCCCGTGCCACAAGGTCTACGCCGACCCGCGCACCCCCGCAATAGCGCCTCGCGGCGTTCCACCGGGTGGACGAGCACCGCTCAGGGGGCCGGCGGGAACAGCACCGGTACCGCCGACACCAGGTGCGAGGCCCGGTCCAGGGCGCTGGCCAGCAGGGCGAGGTCGGTCGGGCCGTTGCCCAGCTCGCGGACCGGTCGGCGGGCCGGCGGATCACCCATCCGCTCCCACTCCACCGGCACCACCGTCGGCCGCAGCGTCGCCGTCCGGGGGATCCGGCCGGTCACCCGGCCGCCCTGGAAGGGGACCGTGCGGCCGTCGGCGTACCGGAGCACGCCGCGCCCCGGACCCGGCTGGTCGGGAGCGTCGAGCTCCACGCGCAGGGTCGTGAGCCGGGCCAGTTCGGTGTCGGCCGTCCGGTCCGGGCGGGCGCTGGTGGCCACCAGGTGCACACCGAGCCGCGCACCCTCGCGGGCCACCGCCTCCAGCGCGCGGACCACCGAACCGGCGGCGGGCCGGCCCGTGCTGCCCAGGCCCGGCGCGACCAGCGCGTCGAAGTCGTCCACCAGCACGACGAGGCGGGGCAGCGGGCTGGGCCCGGCCGCCGGGTCGGTGCGGGTGGCCGAGGGGCGCAGCCGCAGAGTGCCGGAACGCTGGGGGTCGATGTCCCCGCGCAGCTCACCGGGGGTGGGCTGGCGGGGCGAGACCATCCGGTCGGAGACCTCGCGCAGCGCGTGCCACTCGGAGAACGGCACTCCGTCCAGGAGCTCGGCCCGCCGCTTCAGCTCGGCGCCCAGGGCCTGCGCGAACTCCCGCATGCGCAGCGGGTCGGAGGCGACCAGGTGGGCCGAGACGTGCGGCAGCTCGGTGCAGGGCAGCAGCCCGTCACCGCGTTCGCCGCCGGCCCCGTCGAGCAGGACCAGGCCCAGCCGGTCGGGCCGGGCGGCGGCGGACAGCGAGGCGGCGACCGAACGGAGCAGCTCGGTACGGCCGCTGCCGGCGGGCCCCTCGATCAGCACGTGCGGCCCGTCGGTGACGAGTTCGGCGCCCACCGGCCCGCGCCGGCCGGTGCCGAGCACGATCTCCGCGAGACCGCCGACGCGCTGCCCCTGGTCGGTGGCGGCGGCCCAACGGGCCATCAGCGAGGCCGGGGTGGCCCGGGCCAGCCCCAACTCGTCCAGGAGCCGGGCGGTCTGGGGCAGGTTCGCCGCGGCGGGCCGGTAACCACCCTCCGCGGCGGGGGAGTCGGCCTTGAGTGGGGCCAGGGCGCGGGCGAACCGCTCCGCCCAGGCCGCCGACACGGCGTCCGCGGTGGCCGTATCGCCGGACCCGGCCGGCCGGCCTCCCGAGACCGCGAAGGTCCGTACGGTCGTGGCCACGTCGCCGCTGAGCAGGGCGGCCGCGGCGCAGTCGCGGAAGGCGGGCGCGGCCGCGCAGGCCTCCTCGTACGTCTCGGTGACGGGGGAGGCGGGGGTCGCGGCCGGCGCGTCGGCGAGGACCAGCACGTGGATCCCGGCGGCCGGACCGTGGCTGGCGAGCCGGCCCGTGACGTCCCGGAGCGCGCCGGACCCGGGGTCACCGTCGAGGACGAGGAGGGTGTACGGGCCGCGGTAGGCGTACGAGGCCTCGCGGACGGCCTCCGCGGGGGCGGCGGCCCAGTGGGTTCCGAGGGGGCCGTCGTCGAGGCGGCGGGTCAGCTCACCGGCGCGGGCGGCCGCCTGATCGCGGTCGTACGCGAGCAGCAGCCGGCAGTCCTGCCCGTGCGCGGGCCGTACGTGGGGCAGCCAGCCGAGCCAGCCCCAGTCGCGGCGGCGTTCGGCGATCGGGCGGGCCCGGTCGGCGGCGACCAGCACGATCTCCAGGCGCTGGCCGGGGGCGTGCAGGGCGGCGAGCTGCGCGATCACCGACCGGGCCACGCCGGTCAGCCTGGCCCGCGGCCCGGCGATGCCGAGCGCGCCGGTCTCGCGGAGCGCGACCTCGCTGCCGGCGCCGAGCGTGACGTCGAGCCCGGCGGGCCCGGCCCACAGCCGCGGGGCCGGCCCGAGGGCGGCGAGCAGCAGGGCCGCGGGATCGTCCGGGCCGGGCCGCACGGCGACGGCGGCCGCGGCCCCGGCCACCACCTCCTCGACCTCGGCCTCCTCGACCCCCCGTACCCACTTCCGCGCCCACGCCCCGATCCCCCGCCGCCCCGCGGGCCGGGCCTCGGCGGGGCCGGCGCCGGAGCCGGAGCCGGGACCGGCGGGACCGGCCGCGGGCTGCCCGGTCGCGCCGCCGCCGTGCAGTTCGCCGCCGGCGGCGGTGGGCCACCCGGTTCCGCTGGTGCCGTACTGGCCGGTGTCGGGGCTGCCCCAGCCGGCTCCGCTGTGCTGCCCGGTGTCGGGCCCGCCCCAGTCGGCTCCGGCGGGCGGGGCGGCGGGCCGGCCGCCGTGGGCCGGGTCGACGGTGCCGTCCCGGCCCACGGCGGCGGGTGCGGGGCCGCCCGGGCCGGCGGCCCTGCCACCGGGCTCCGCGCCGGGCCTGACGGGGTCGGGGGCGGAGCCCCCGTTTCGGGAAGGGGCGGGGTGGGGGAACTGCCCCCTCGGCTCGCCGCCCCCCCAGGCTCCGCCCGCCGAAGCCGCGGACTCGTGGCCCGCGTCGGGGCGCGCCCCGGAGGTGGCGCCGCTCCAGACTCCGCCGGAGGCCCCGCCGCCGGGGTGCGCCCCGGGCGGGGTGGCCGGCGTAGACCCGCTCCAGGGGCCGCCGGGAGTGCTGCCACTGGGGTGTGCGCCGGAGGTGGACCCGCTCCGGGCTCCGCCGGGTTGCGCCCCGGGCGTGGCGCCGCTGCGGGCTCCGCCCGGGACCGCGGGCCCGGGGGCGCCGTCTTCGGGGTGGGTGCCCGGGAGGGTGAGGGAGAGGTGGCCCTCAAGGTCGGGGGTGACCGGGACGGGGGCGGGGGCCGGGCCCACGGCCAGGCGGAGGGTGGATTCGCCGACCCGGAGCAGTGCCCCCGGCGCGAGCGCCACCCGCTCCGTGCCGACCACCGCGCCGTCGAGCGTCGTACCGTTCGTCGACCCGAGGTCGGCCACCGCCACCCGCCCGTCAGGGAGCACCGTCACGGTGCAGTGCAGGCGCGAGACGTCCGGGTCGTCCAGCGGTACGTCCGCGTCCGCGGAGCGCCCGATCCGGATCGCCCCCGGGTGCAGCAGGTGCACGCCACCCGCGTCCGGCCCGGCCACGACGTGCAGCTGTGGGCCGTCCCCGGTCTCGGCGTCGGCCTGGAGGTCGGGGCCGGGCACGTTCAGCGACAGGACCGCGCCGTCCACGAGCGGTGGCTCACCGAGCGCGCACCGCGCGGGGTCGAGCCGCTCCGTACCGGCGTACAGCACGACCGTGCCTCCGGTGTCGGGTCCGCCGACGGTCGCCGCCAGCCCGGAGGCCACCGCGGACAGCGCGGTACCGGCGGGCGCTGTGACCAGTACGTCACAGCTCGCAGGCGAGCCCCCGCCGGTGGTGGTCGCGGTGGCGGTCTGGTGGCCGCTGCGCGACCCCGACCCAAGGACGGTCAGCCGGATCTGCATCGCCGTCAGCGGTCCCTTCTGCGCGGTGCGCGGTGTGGGCGCCCGGCAGGGACCTGCGGGACATGTCACACGTCGTTCGCACGACATGACATGCCTGTCCGCCCACCCCCACCCGGCACGGACGCGTCGTCCGGTCAGGTCTGCCCGGAAGGCGGGGCTCCCGTCCCGGCCGTTCCGTACGGGTGCATCCTCGCACCTGTCGTCCGCGACGCGCCCGCCACCCACCAACAAGTGATCTTGATCGATCGCGGACCGGCACGGTATCGGCACCGGATCGGCAGCGGACCGGCCTGCGGGTCGATCGGATATCGACATCCGGCGGAGGAAAATCGCCCCTGGCATACACCACAAACATCACCCTTCGCGCATATGTGCGGCAACCAACCATCCACGCCCCGCGTCTTCCCTCAGGACAACCCCTAGAGTGGGCCGGAAAACCCTTCGCCGGATCGTTCGCCGAATCAGCCGGATCGTGAGCCGGGCCGTTCGCCGAAATCGACCATCGACTACAGCAGGGAGCGCGCGACGTGCGGCCAGTCGGCAGCAAGTACCTGCTCGAGGAGCCGCTCGGACGCGGCGCCACGGGCACCGTCTGGCGCGCCCGCCAGAGGGAGGCCGCCGGCGCGGAGGCGGCCGTGGCCGGCCACCCCGGCGAGACCGTGGCCATCAAGGTCCTCAAGGAGGAGCTGGCCCAGGACGCGGACATCGTCATGCGCTTCCTGCGCGAGCGTTCCGTCCTGCTGCGCCTGACCCACCCCAACATCGTCCGCACCCGCGACCTCGTGGTCGAGGGCGATCTGCTCGCGCTCGTCATGGACCTCATCGACGGTCCGGACCTGCACAAGTACCTCCGCGAGAACGGCCCCTTCACGCCGGTCGCCGCGAGCCTGCTGACCGCCCAGATCGCGGACGCGCTCGCCGCCAGCCACGCCGACGGCGTGGTCCACCGCGACCTGAAGCCCGCCAACGTCCTGCTCGACGAGCGCGACGGCCAGATGAAGCCGATGCTGACCGACTTCGGCATCGCGCGCCTGGCCGACTCACCGGGCCTGACGCGGACGCACGAGTTCGTCGGCACCCCGGCCTACGTCGCCCCCGAGTCCGCGGAGGGCCGCCCGCAGACCTCCGCCGTCGACATCTACGGTGCCGGCATCCTGCTCTACGAGCTCCTCACCGGCCGCCCGCCCTTCGCCGGCGGCAGCGCGCTGGAGGTCCTGCACCGCCACCTCAGCGAAGACCCGCAGCGCCCGCCCAACGTGCCCGAGCCGCTGTGGACGGTCATCGAGCGCTGCATGCGCAAGGAGCCCTACGAGCGCCCGAGCGCGGAGAGCCTGGCGCGCGGCCTGCGCGTCGTCGCCTCCGGCATCGGCGTGCACTCCACGGTCGCCGAGGTCGAGGCCGCGCTCGGCGTCGGCGCGCTCCTCGCGCCCGACCCCTCGCCCGCGCCGGTCCCCGCGACCCCGGGCGCCGGCGAGGCGACGCAGGTGCTGCCCGGGAGCGCCGGGGTCTCCCCGCTGGGGGCCTACGACCCCAACGGCATGACCAGCGTGCTCCCGCCGGTCGGCGCGGCGGACGCCACCTCCGTGCTGCCGAGCACCGGCGCCCCGGGAGGCGGCGGTCCGGGCGCGGACCCGACCTCCGTGATGCCGCCCGTGCAGCGGCCGGACCAGCCGCACCCGTGGCAGTCGCAGATGCAGGCGGCCCGCGACCGCAACGAGCAGACGCAGATGCAGTACCTCGACCCGAGCGAGGACCCGCTGCGCCGCCGTCCGCAGCGGCAGGCCCCGCCGCAGCAGCAGTACCAGCAGCCGCAGCAGCCTCCGCGAGGCCAGCAGCCGCAGCCCCAGCGAGGCCAGCAGCCCCAGCAGCAGCCGCCGTACCGCCAGGGGCCGCCGCCGCAGCAGTACCAGCAGCAGCAGTACGCTCCGCCGCCTCCGCCGCAGCACTACCAGCCACAGCAGCACCACCCCCAGCAGTACCAGCAGCCGCAGGGGCAGCCCCAGTACCGCCAGCCCCAGCAGCAGCCCCCGCAGGGACCGCCGCCGCGTCAGCAGCCGCCCCAGCGCGAGCCCCGGGAACCGCGCCGCAGCGCGAACCCGGTCCGGATCCCCGGTCTGGGCTGCCTCAAGGGCTGCCTGGTGATGATCCTGGTGTTCTTCGTCGCCGGCTGGCTGATCTGGGAGCTGACCCCGCTCCAGGAGTGGGTCGGCACCGGCAGGGGCTGGTGGGACCAGGTGTGGACCTGGGGCTCCGACGCCGTGGACTGGGTGAGCACGATCGGCGACTCGACGGGCGGTACGAACCCCTGAGCGGGCTGAACCGGGCCGAACCGGGCCCCTTAGCGCTGACTTCATGGATTTGTCGACTTCTGGGACGTGATTTCGCCCGCAGAAGTGAAGGTCGCCGCGATCCGTGGGCTCCAACCCCCACCCGGCCGCGTAGCTTTGGTGCGTACGCCAGCCGCTGAGGGAGCAGTTGTGGCACGGAAGATCGGCAGCCGGTACACCGCGCACCAGATCCTGGGGCGCGGCAGCGCGGGCACGGTGTGGCTGGGCGAGGGGCCTGACGGGCCCGTCGCCGTCAAACTGCTGCGCGAGGACCTCGCGTCCGACCAGGAACTCGTCGGACGGTTCGTCCAGGAGCGCAGCGCGCTGCTCGGACTGGAGCACCCGCACGTCGTCTGCGTCCGCGACCTCGTCGTGGACGGCAACGACCTCGCCCTCGTCATGGACCTCGTCCGCGGTACGGATCTTCGTACGCGCCTCGACCGCGAGCGGCGGCTCGCCCCCGAGGCGGCCGTCGCGATCGTCGCGGACGTCGCGGACGCGCTGGCCGCGGCGCACGCGGCCGGGGTCGTGCACCGGGACGTCAAACCGGAGAACGTCCTGCTCGACATGCAGGGCCCCCTCGGGCCGGGCGGCGCGCACCCGGCGCTGCTCACCGACTTCGGGGTGGCCAAGCTCATCGACTCTCCGCGGCGGTCCACCGGCGGGCGGGCGTCGGCGCCCACCACCCGGATCATCGGCACGCCCGACTACCTGGCGCCGGAGATCGTGGAGGGCCTGCCGCCGCGCGCGGCCGTGGACATCTACGCCCTGGCCACCGTGCTGTACGAACTGCTGGCGGGTTTCACGCCGTTCGGCGGCGGTCATCCCGGGGCGGTCCTACGGCGCCACGTGACGGAGACGGTCGTCCCGCTGCCCGGTATCCCCGACGAGCTGTGGCAGCTGATCGTCCAGTGCCTGGCCAAGGCCCCCGCTTCGCGGCTGCGGGCCTCGGAACTCTCCCTGCGGCTGCGGGACCTGCTGCCGCTGCTGGCGGGCATGCCGCCGCTGGACGTGGACGAGCCGGACGAGCCGGAGCAGGCGGACTTCCCGGAACCGGAGGCCGTCGCCGATCCGGTGCGGCGGCGGGGCGTGGTTCCGCTGGTGCCGGGATCCTCCACGGACTCCAACCGGGACACCCACACCTCGATGCGGGTGCCGGGGCCGGACGAGCTGGCGGGCGGTGCGCTGGGCACGGCCCGGGTGCCGCGTCCGGCCGGCGGGCACCGGCCGGGGTCCGCGCGGCACCGGGCGGAGACGGTGCGCAAGCGGAGGCTGGCGCTGTCCGCCGCTGCCGTCGCGCTGGCCGCCGCGGTCGGGATCGGCGGCTGGCTGGCGGTGTCCTCGGACTCCCCGCCGCCCCCGCAGGACAGCAAGCAGTCCGGTCCGGCGACTCCGTAGCCCGGGCCGCCCTGCGGGGCCGGATGTGTCCAGCCCCGCGGGGGAGGCCCGCCCCACCCGCCGGGACCCGCCCCACCCGCCGGGACCCGCCCCACCCCCACGGCAGGGGCTACGCCTCCACCAGCTCCGGGTGCCAGCGCCGCGCGACCGCGGGGTGGGCGCGGACCCAGCCCTTCAGCTCGTTGCGGCCGTACTCCGCGTGCAGCGGGTTCGACGCGTCGTGGGCTATCCCCGGCGCCGAGCGCAGGTATTCGCCCGGGACCGTCTCGATGACGGCGTCCAGCCGCGGGTTGTAGAAGAACGGCACCGAGTAGCGCTCCACCGCCCCCTGCGGGCTGACCACCCGGTGGTCGGTGGCCGTCAGGTACCCCTCCGTCGCGATCTCCAGCAGCTCGCCCAGGTTGACCACGAACGCGCCCGGCATCGGCGGCACGTCCAGGTAGGCCCCGTCACGGACCACCTGGAGCCCGCCGACCGAGTCCTGGAGGAGGAGGGTCAGGAAGCCGTAGTCCTTGTGGGCCCCGACCCCCTGATCGGTGCCGGTGGGCGCGGACCCGGGGTAGCGGATCAGCTTCGTGTGCAGGTGGGGTCGGTCCGCGAAGGCCGCGTCGAAGAAGTCGGCGGGGGCCCCGATCGAGGCGAGCAGCTCCTGCAGCAGGCGGTGGGCCACCGCCGCCAGCCGGGACTGCCACTCCAGGACCGCCGTACGCAGCTCCGGGAGCGCCGCCGGCCACTGGTTGGGGCCCTCCAGCCACAGGTACGCCGGGTCGTCCGGCCCCACCGCCGGCGCCGACCGCTCCGCGCCCACGTCCAGCTGGTCGCGCCAGTCGGAGGCGCCGCCGGTCAGCTCGTGCCCGATGCGGGTGTAACCCCGGAAGTGGGGGGAGTTCAGATTGCTCACGGCCAGCCGGTCGGCCTCCGGGAGCGCGAAGAAGGCCCGGGTCAGTTCCAGGATGCGGGCGGTCTCCGCGGCGGTGACCCCGTGCCCGGTGAGGTGCAGGAATCCGCTGTCCCGGGCGGCCGCGTGGAGTTTCTCGCGGAAGGAGTCGCGCAGCGCCGGATCGTCGGCCTGGGACAGGTCCAGGACCGGAAGGGAGTGCGCCGACGACGCGGAAGTGGAAGCAGAAGCGGAAGCGGAAGCGGAAGCAGAAGGGGGAGCGGAAGGGGCGGCAGAAGTAGTGGAAGAAGGGTGCGCGGACGGCATGACGGCTCCGTTTCGGATGTCACGGGGTCCTGTCCCCAGGGGTGGCGGGGGCCGCGGCTGGGGAGGGGCCGCCGGCAGGGTTGGAGCCGGGGCCGCGAGGGGCCGCGTACAGGACCAAGTCGGATCGGGGTGGATCAGGCTTGGGGCAGGTCCGGCGGCAGACAGCTGGTCGTCGTGACACGCATGTGGTCCACATGGCGGCGCTTGACGAGGAAGACGGTCATATCGTGAGCGTACGCCCGTACGGGCCGTCATTAGAACGGGTGATCCGGCCTGGCCGGAGAGCGGCCCCCGGGGACCGGCTACGCTGGACCCGTGGCAGTCGTCGATGTTTCCGAAGAGCTGAAGTCCCTCTCCTCGACCATGGGGTCGATCGAGGCCGTCCTGGACCTCGACAAGCTGAGGGCAGATATCGCCGTGCTCGAGGAGCAGGCCGCCGCGCCGTCCCTGTGGGACGACCCGGACGCCGCTCAGAAGATCACTAGCAAGCTTTCGCACCTCCAGGCGGAGGTCCGCAAGACCGAGAACCTGCGCGGGCGCATCGACGATCTCGCGGTGCTGTTCGAGCTCGCCCAGGAGATGGACGACGCGGACACCCTCGCGGAGGCGGAGACCGAGCTGGTCTCCGTACGCAAGGCGCTGGACGAGATGGAGGTCCGCACCCTGCTCTCCGGCGAGTACGCCGAGCGCGAGGCGCTGGTCAACATCCGCGCCGAGGCCGGCGGCGTGGACGCCTCCGACTTCGCCGAGCGCCTGCAGCGCATGTACCTGCGCTGGGCCGAGCGTCACGGCTACCCGACGGAGATCTACGAGACCTCGTACGCGGAAGAGGCCGGCATCAAGTCGACCACCTTCGTGGTCAAGGCCCCGTACGCCTACGGCACCCTCTCCGTCGAGCAGGGCACCCACCGCCTGGTCCGGATCTCGCCCTTCGACAACCAGGGCCGGCGCCAGACCTCCTTCGCGGGCGTCGAGGTGCTCCCGGTCGTCGAGACCAGCGACCACGTGGAGATCGACGAGACCGAGCTGCGCGTCGACGTGTACCGCGCCTCCGGCCCCGGCGGCCAGGGCGTCAACACGACCGACTCGGCGGTGCGCATCACGCACCTGCCGACCGGCATCGTGGTCTCCTGCCAGAACGAGCGCTCGCAGATCCAGAACAAGGCCAGCGCGATGAACGTCCTCCAGGCCAAGCTGCTCGAGCGGCGCCGCCAGGAGGAGAAGGACAAGATGGACGCCCTCAAGGACGGCGGAAGCTCCTGGGGCAACCAGATGCGCTCCTACGTCCTGCACCCGTACCAGATGGTCAAGGACCTGCGGACGGAGTTCGAGGTCGGTAACCCGCAGGCGGTGCTCGACGGCGAGATCGACGGCTTCCTGGAGGCCGGGATCCGCTGGCGCAAGCAGCAGGAACAGACCGCGTAAGCGCTTCAGCGGCGCCCCAGGGCGCTTCGGCAGCGACGTGAGGGCCCGGACACCGAGCAGGTGTCCGGGCCCTCACGTCATGGCTCTGATCGGGACGCGGCGGCCGAAGGGCTACGCCGTCTGCTGAGCCACCAGGGCCAGTGCGGCCACCAGGATCACCAGCAGCGCGATGAGCGCCACGGGGTTCAGGCCGCCGGAAAAGGGGCCCTCCTGCTGGAGGCGCTCCCGGTTCGCCCGGCACACCCGGCAGCGGCCCTGGCTGACAGGTGCGGCGCAGTTCGCGCACACGAGCCGGTCATATGTCATGCGCTCCTCCTTTCGTCCCCTCGGTTACAACGGCAGCGGGAACCGGTCGGTTCCCCTACCACTGTGCCAGCTCCGGCGGCATTCGGCGCGGCCCGTCCGTGCAATCGCGGTCGGGCGCCTCCGGACCAGGGGATATATCGGGCAACTCCGGACGCCGGGCCCACACCTCGCGCCGGTTCGCGTATGGTCACGCACACCTACTCCCGGCGACCGTGGTGCACCCGTGATCCGATTCGACAACGTCTCCAAGTCCTACCCGAAGCAGAGCCGTCCCGCACTCAGAGATGTCTCCCTGGACATCGCGAAGGGCGAGTTCGTCTTCCTGGTCGGCTCCTCCGGCTCCGGCAAGTCCACCTTCATGCGGCTCATCCTGCGTGAGGAGCGGGCGAGCCACGGCCAGGTGCACGTGCTGGGCAAGGACCTCGCCCGACTCTCCAACTGGAAGGTTCCGCACATGCGGCGCCAGCTGGGGACCGTCTTCCAGGACTTCCGGCTCCTGCCCAACAAGTCCGTGGCCGACAACGTGGCCTTCGCCCAGGAGGTCATCGGCAGGCCGCGCGGCGAGATCAAGAAGGCCGTTCCCCAGGTCCTCGAGCTCGTCGGCCTCGGCGGCAAGGAGGACCGGATGCCCGGCGAGCTCTCCGGCGGCGAGCAGCAGCGCGTGGCCATCGCCCGTGCCTTCGTCAACCGGCCGGCGCTGCTGATCGCGGATGAACCGACCGGCAACCTGGACCCCCAGACCTCCGTCGGGATCATGAAGCTGCTGGACCGGATCAACCGGACCGGCACCACCGTGATCATGGCGACCCACGACCAGCAGATCGTCGACCAGATGCGCAAGCGCGTCATCGAACTCGAGCAGGGCCGTCTCGTCCGCGACCAGTCGCGCGGCGTCTACGGCTACCAGCACTGAAAGGCCCTGAGACGCGATGCGCGCCCAGTTCGTCATGTCGGAGATCGGGGTCGGTCTCCGCCGCAATCTGACCATGACCTTCGCGGTCATCATCTCCGTGTCCCTGTCGCTGGCCCTGTTCGGCGGTTCCCTGCTCATGCGCGACCAGGTGAGCAAGATGAAGGGCTACTGGTACGACAAGGTCAATGTCTCGATCTACCTCTGCAACAAGAACGACGCCGAGGCGACCAACGGCGCGTCCTGTTCCAAGGGGGCGGTGACGCCGGAGCAGAAGCAGGCCCTGGAGAAGGAACTCAAGGGCATGGACCTCGTCGAGAGCGTCTCGTACGAGTCCTCCGACGAGGCCTTCAAGCACTACAAGGAGCAGTTCGGGCACACCGCCCTGGCGGCCTCCATCACCCCGGACCAGATGCCCGAGTCCTTCCGGGTGAAGCTCAAGCAGCCGGAGAAGTACAAGGTCATCACGACCTCCTTCTCCGGGCGCGACGGAGTCCAGTCGGTCGAGGACCAGCGCACCGTCCTGGACAACCTCTTCAGACTCCTCGGCTACCTCAACCTGGCCGCCCTCGGCATCATGCTGATCATGCTCGTCGTGGCGCTGCTGCTGATCGTCAACACGGTGCGCGTCTCCGCCTTCAGCCGGCGGCGCGAGACCGGCATCATGCGGCTGGTGGGCGCGTCCAGCTTCTACATCCAGGTGCCGTTCATCATGGAGGCCGCCTTCGCCGGCCTCATCGGGGCCCTGCTCGCCTGCGGCATGCTGGGCGCCGGCCAGTACTTCGTGATCGATCACGGCGCCGCGCTGCGCGACAAGATGGAGCTGATCAACTTCATCGGCTGGGACTCGGTCCTGACCAAGCTGCCGCTGGTGCTGGTCATCGGTGTGCTGATGCCCTCGCTCGCCGCCTTCATCGCGTTGCGCAAGTACCTGAAGGTGTGACAAGCGCCCCGCGAGCGGTACGGCCAACCATCCGTACCGCGGCGGGGCTTGTCCTAGACTCGGCGCCATGCTGCGCCTGCCGCGTATCCCCGCCTTCTGTCTCCGGCCCCGCGACCTGCGTCGCGGGGCCGTTTTGACGTTGGTCTTCCTCGCGGCCGTCGGCGCCGGAGCGTGCACCGGCAGCTGGGGCCCCGGCCACGCCGGCTCCTCCGCCCTCCTGGCCCGTACGGCGTCCGCCGCGCCCGGGCCGCACGCGCGGCCACCCCGCGAGGCGGGCACGGCCGACCGGGAAGCGGTGGCCCGGGCGGCCGCCGAGGCCGTGGCCGAGGGCAAGTCCGCGAAATCGGCGGCCCAGGAGGTGGTCAGCCGCAGCGGGGACCGCTGGGGCACCGTCTACGACCACAGTGAGTACGAGGCGTTCGCCGACGACCTGGACGGCCACTGGACCGGCGTGGGCCTGTGGGCCGGCCGGCTGCGCGACGGCCGCATCGAGGTCGACCGGGTCCAGCCCGGCGGCCCCGCCGCCCGGGCCGGGCTGCGCGCCGGGGACCGGCTGCTGAGCATCGACGGCCAGGGCGTCACCGGGCTGCGGGTCCCCGAGGTGGTGGCCCTGCTGCGCGGCGCGGCAGGCACCCCCGTGGTCCTGAACCTGACGCGCGGCGCCACCGACCTCACCGAGACGGTGCGCCGCGAGGAACTGCGCAGCGATCCCGTGACGGTACGGGTACTGCCCGGCGGCATCACCGTCATCAAGGTCGCCTCCTTCACCAAGGGCTCCGGCGACCGGGTCCGCTCCGCCGTCCGCGCCGCCCCGCCCGGCGGAGGGGTCATGCTCGACCTGCGCGGCAACACGGGGGGTCTGGTCACCGAGGCCGTCACGGCCGCCTCCGCATTCCTGGACGGCGGGCTGGTGGCGACGTACGACGTGCGGGGCGCGCAGCGCGCCCTCTACGCCACGCCGGGCGGTGACACGGCGCGGCCGCTGGTGGCGCTGATCGACGGCGGCACGATGAGCGCGGCCGAGCTGGTGACCGGAGCCCTCCAGGACCGGGGCCGCGCGGTGGCGGTGGGCACCCGCACCTTCGGCAAGGGCTCGGTCCAGATGCCGACGGAGCTCCCCGACGGATCGGTGGCGGAGCTGACGGTGGGCACGTACCGCACTCCGGCGGGCCGCAGCCTGGACGGCGGGGGCATCACCCCGGACCTGGCGGCGGCGGACGGGGTCGAGGAACGGGCCCGCACGGTATTGAGTGGCATCGGGGTGGGTCCGTAGTGCGAAAATGACCGCACTATGGCTAAGGAAACAGGGCGCAAGCTGATCGCCCAGAACAAGAAGGCGCGGCACGACTACACGATCATCGACACCTACGAGTGCGGTCTCGTGCTCACGGGTACCGAGGTCAAGTCCCTGCGCCAGGGCCGGGCCTCGCTGGTGGACGGCTTCGTCTCGGTGGAGAGCGGCGAGGCCTGGCTGTACAACGTGCACGTGCCGGAGTACAGCCAGGGCACGTGGACCAACCACAGCGCCCGGCGCAAGCGCAAGCTCCTCCTGCACCGCGAGGAGATCGACAAGCTGGAGTCGAAGACGGGGGAGACGGGCAACACGATCGTGCCGCTCGTCCTGTACTTCAAGGACGGCCGGGCGAAGATCGAGATCGCGCTGGCGAAGGGCAAGAAGGAGTACGACAAGCGGCAGTCCCTGCGGGAGAAGCAGGACACGCGCGAGACGAACCGGGTGATCTCGGCCGTCAAGCGGAAGGAACGCGGCCAGCTTTAATCTCCTGGCAGAGTGTGGTCCACGTCGCGTAGGATGGCGTCAGCACCACGCGCTCGCGGGTGGTGCCGATCGGTCGGGACGCATGGAGAGCGCCGGCTGGATCTCATAACTGAACAGCGTGAAACATGGGGATGATCGGTTTCGACAGCGGATGTCGATGTAGGGGAAGCGAGCCGAGGAAGCGGCAATGATCTCGTTAACCATATGTCGCAAACAATAATCGCCAACTCCAAGAGCGATAACTCCCGCTTCACCCTCGCTGCCTAATAACAGTGAGCTGAAGCCTCTGTGAGGAGCGTCAGCCCGGAAGTGGTCCCGGTCCGGATCCTGGCGTCAATTAGGGATCTAAACCTCTAACTCCGGTCACGGGGGATAGAGGGAAATCAAACAGTGACTGAGCCCGTCGGAGACTTGTCCGTGTGATCTCCGGGGCCGAGAAAAGCGCAGCGGAATGCGCTCGGAGAAGCCCTACTTCTGCACCGTTGGACGCGGGTTCGATTCCCGCCATCTCCACAACCCCCATGTTGGACAAAGGCCCCGCGGCCGTCAGGCCGCGGGGCCTTTGTCGTGCGCACCCAGGCGCGTGCCCGTCCGCGAGCCGTACGGTCAGGGCTCGAGTGGTCCGTAGGACCGAGGAAGACACGTGAGTGTGCCGATCCCCGCCGACGCGCCGTGCCGGGGAGGACACCAAGGGCTTGCCCCCTGGTGTGGTCGCGGAGCGTCGAGAGGCTGGCAGCGGTACGTGTGACCTGGCGGGCCGTCACTTGGCTCGGGTGGCCGATGCAGAGGCACCCAGGAGGAGGGCCAGGAGCGCCGCCGCGGCCGGGAGGGCGTACGGGGTGGTCGTGCCCAGGCGGTCGATGGTGGCCCCGGCGCTCGCGGAGCCGACCGCGATGCCCGCGAAGATCGCGGTGACGGCGAGGGTCATCCCTTCGTTGAGCCGGCCCGGCGGGGTCATCGTGTGGATCCGGGACATCGCGGTGACCATGACCGGGGCCGTGGCCATGCCGGCCAGCAGCAGGGCCAGGGCCAGGGGGAGCAGCGAGCCGGTGGCCGCCGCCGCCCAGGGCAGTGCCATGGCGCAGGTCAGGGCGGCCAGGCAGGTGGGCAGGCCGCGCGGGCGCAGGGTTCCGTAGAGCAGGCCGGCCGCGCAGGAGCCCGCCGCCTGGAGGGCGAGGACCGGCCCCGAGAGCGCGCCGAGGCCGTGGGCGCCGAGGTGGGCGACCGAGGTGATCTCCAGCGAGCCGAACATCATGCCGAGCGCGAGGAACAGGGGCAGGAGACGCCCCAGGGCCCGCAGCGGGGAACGGCCGCGAACCGCCGGCGCCGGCGGGGGCTCGGTGGCCCGGTGGGACGTGAAGACCAGCATCCCGGTCAGGAGCAGCACGGCCCCGGCGAGGGTGCCCGCCTCGGGGAAGACGACGGTGCAGAGGAAGGCGGCGACCACCGGCCCGAGCATGTACGCCAGCTCGTCGGCGGCCTGTTCGAAGGACATCGCGGTGTGGTGCGCGGCGGGTTCGCCCTTCAGCAGGTGCGTCCAGCGGGCGCGGGACATGCCGCCGATGTTGGGGGTGGTGGCGGTGGCCGCGTAGGAGGCGAAGAGGGTCCACGCGGGGGCCTGGCCGCGGACGCACGCGACGAGGGAGAGCGAGCCGAGGACCGCGATCAGCGTGGCGGGTACGGCGACCCGGGCCTGCCCGTGCCGGTCGACCAGCCGGGCCGTGAGGGGCGCCACCAGGGCGGTGGCGGCCAGGCCGGCCGCCACGACCGCGCCGGCGAGGGCGTACGAGCCGCGCTGGCCGGCGATCATCATGACGGCGCTGACGCCGAACATGCCCATCGGCAGCCGGGCGATGAGGTTCCCGGTCGTGAAGCCGCGGGTGCCGGGGAGCGAGAAGAGTCGCCGGTAGGGGCCTGCCGGCCGGGTCGTACGGGGGGCACGGGCGGTGCGCGGCGGGCTCTGCGGCCGCGCCGGGGCGGCCGCGAGGACCAGCGTGGTGCCGGTGACGGCCATCAGCGGCCGGGACGGCCGGGCGGGCGCGGGCGCACTCGGAGGCGCGGGCGCACGGCGAGGTGCGGGCACACGCCGAGGTGCGGGGACAGTCGCGGACGCGGGAGCAGCCGTAGGCGCGGACGTGCGGTCGGTGGGCATGGGGGAAGGTTCCCGGCGAGGGGTGCCGGGGGTCCAACACCTGTTCGTGGGGGATTCACCGCTTCCCGTTGTTAGTCTCCGCGGATGATGCCCCGAGACGTGGACCCCCGCCTGCTGCGCGCCTTCCTCGCCGTGGCCGAGGAGCTGCACTTCACCCGCGCCGCCGCCCGGCTGTACGTGGCCCAGCAGGCCCTGAGTCGGGACGTGCGCCGACTCGAGCAGGGCCTGGGCGCCGCCCTGTTCACCCGCACCACCCGCGCCGTCGAGCTGACCGCCGACGGGGAGCGGCTGCTGCCCCTGGCCCGGAGTGTCCTGCGGGCGCACGAGGAGCTGGCCGCCGCGTTCGCCGCCGACGCGGCTCCCCGGCCGCTGCTCGTCGACCTCAACACCGACGGACCCGGCACCGCCCGCACCGTCCTGGACCGGGCCCGGGAACTGGCCCCCGACTGCGAGCTGATGGCCCGCTTCGAGTCCGGGCTCACCCATGCGGCCGCCGAGATCGCCGCCGGCCGCCTCGACGTCTCCTTCGGGTACGCCGACGGCCTCGACCCGGCGCTGCGGTCCCGGCTCGCGCGGATGACCGTACGGTACGAGCCGCTCGCGGTGGTGCTGCCCGACGGGCACGCGCTGGCCGCGCGGGAACACGTACCGCTGGACGCGCTCGCCGGGGAGACGGTGTACGCCGGAGCCGGGAACCCGCGGACCCTGGAGTGGACCGGGCTGGCGCGCGAGCTGTTCGCCGGGCGGGGGATCACGCCCGCGCCGCCCGCGCCGGTGGCGGTGGGCAAGGACGAGTTCCGCCGGGTCATGGCCAAGACCGGGAACCCCGTCCTGGCCACCGTGGACTTCACCGATCTGCCCGGCTGCGTCAAACGCCCCCTGACGGCCCCGGTGCCGCTGTCGCCGCTCGCCATGGTGTGGCGCGAGGGCCTGGTCCACCCCGGCCTCGACGCCCTGCGCGCCGCCGCCGCGGGTCTCGCCGCCGAACGCGGCTGGCTGGAAGTGCCTCGGGACAGCTGGCTGCCCGCGCTCACACCCGGCCCCGCCGCAGGGTGAGTGCAAGGTTTCCCGGCGGTCATCCGGCGGGGACCGGGGCCGAAACGAGCCGTTCCTACGGTCGTGACCACGGACCGGGCGCGACGAACGCGACGGGCGCGACGAACGCGATGAGCGCGACGGGCGCGCCGGGCGCGAAGTGATCGCAGCAGCTGTGGAGGCGTGTGATGACCAGTACGACCGCACCGCGCAAGGGGGGCCGCTGGATCGAGCGGTGGGACCCCGAGGACGAGACCTTCTGGAGGGAGACGGGGGAGAAGACCGCCCGCCGCAATCTGGTCTACTCCGTCCTCTCCGAACACATCGGGTTCTCGATCTGGTCCCTGTGGTCGGTGATGGTGCTCTTCATGGGCCCGGCGTACGGGATCGACCCCGCCGGGAAGTTCTTCCTCATCGCCACCGCGACCTGCGTGGGCGCCCTCGTCCGCGTCCCCTACACCTTCGCCGTGGCCCGCTTCGGCGGGCGCAACTGGACGGTCTGCAGCGCCCTGCTACTGCTCGCGCCGACGGTCGCCGCGTGGCTGGTGATGGAGCCCGGGACCTCGTACGGCACCTTCCTGCTGGTGGCCGCGCTGACCGGGGTGGGCGGCGGGAACTTCGCCTCCTCGATGACGAACATCAACGCCTTCTTCCCGCTGCGCAAGAAGGGCTGGGCGCTCGGCCTCAACGCCGGCGGCGGCAACATCGGTGTCCCCGTCGTCCAGCTCGTGGCCCTGCTGGTCATCGGTACGGCCGGGGCGGGTCACCCCCGGGTGCTGCTCGGCGCCTACATCCCGCTGATCGTGATCGCGGCGGCGCTCGCCGCGCTGCGGATGGACAACCTGGCGCCGGTGCGCAACGACACCGGGGCCGTGCGCGAGGCGGCCCGTGACGCCCACACCTGGATCATGGCGTTCCTCTACGTCGGCACCTTCGGCTCCTTCATCGGCTACAGCTTCGCCTTCGGGCTGGTGCTGCAGACGCAGTTCGGCCGCACGCCGCTCCAGGCGGCCTCGCTCACCTTCGTCGGGCCGCTGCTCGGCTCGCTGATCCGGCCGGTCGGCGGGGCCCTCGCGGACCGCTTCGGCGGGGCCCGGATCACGCTGGGCACCTTCGTGGCGATGGCGGCGGCGACCGGGGTGGTCATCCTGGCCTCGGTACGGGAGTCCCTGCCGGTGTTCCTCATCGGCTTCGTGGCGCTGTTCGTCCTCAGCGGGCTCGGCAACGGCTCCACCTACAAGATGATCCCCGGCATCTTCCAGGCCAAGGCACTGGCCCGCGGTATGAGCGGGGAGGAGGCGGCCGCCTACGGGCGGCGGCTGTCCGGGGCCTCCATGGGACTCATCGGCGCGGTCGGCGCGCTCGGCGGGCTCGGCATCAACCTGGTCTTCCGGGAGGCGTTCCTGAGCTCCGGCTCGGGCACGGCGGCCTTCGTGACCTTCCTCGGCTTCTACGCAATGGCGTGCGCGGTCACGTGGGCGGTATACCTTCGCCGGCCCGCCCGGGTGACGGCCCCTGCGGCCGGGGTGGCGGTGAAGCCGCAGCTCACCTCGGTGTAACGGAGGCCGAACACCGGTTAACGGCAGCGAAATACGCGTGAACCGAGCCTGATACGCCCCCAGGGCAGGCTCGGTCCACGCGCACTTCCGTCGAGTGAGTGAGTGAGCGCGAACGCGACGCCGGACCCCGTGCCGGGTCCGAAGCCGGAACCGACCACTGCGCGAGGCAGGTCACCATGCACGACACCCACACCGGTCCGCCGGCCGGCCCGCTCGCCGGATTCACCGTCGGGGTCACCGCGGCCCGGCGGGCCGATGAACTCATCGCCCT
This sequence comes from Streptomyces sp. NBC_00435, assembly GCF_036014235.1. Taxonomy (GTDB): domain Bacteria; phylum Actinomycetota; class Actinomycetes; order Streptomycetales; family Streptomycetaceae; genus Streptomyces. The sequence goes on along the minus strand of NZ_CP107924.1, from coordinate 3,206,578 downwards.
GCTGCGCCGCCGCGGAGCCACCGTGCTGCACGCGCCCGCCCTGCGGATCGTGCCGCTCGCGGACGACACCGAACTGCTGTCCGCGACCAAGGAGCTCATCGCCTGCGCGCCCGACGTGGTGGTGGCCACCACGGCCATCGGGTTCCGCGGCTGGATCGAGGCCGCGGACGGGTGGGGGCTCGGCGAGGAACTGCTCGGCCGGCTGCGGGAGACGGAACTGCTGGCGCGCGGACCCAAGGTCAAGGGCGCGATCCGGGCCGCCGGGCTCGTGGAGACCTGGTCCCCCGGGTCGGAATCGCTCGCCGAGGTACTGGACCGGCTGCTGACGGCCGGGGTGGCCGGCCGGCGCATCGCCCTCCAGCTGCACGGGGAGCCGCTGCCCGGGTTCGTCGAGGCGCTGCGGGCGGGCGGGGCCGAGGTGGTCGGCGTACCGGTGTACCGGTGGATGGCGCCGGAGGACCTCGGGCCGCTGGACCGGCTGATCGACACGGTGGTCGCGGGCGGGGTCGACGCGGTGAGCTTCACCTCCGCGCCGGCGGCGGCCTCACTGCTGTCGCGGGCGGCGGAGCGGGGCGTACGGGAATCCCTGCTCGGGGCGCTGACCGGCGGGTCGGTGCTCTCCGCGTGCGTGGGACCGGTGACGGCCCTGCCGCTGCAGGCCGAGGGGGTGGCCACGGTGCAGCCCGAGCGGTTCCGGCTGGGCCCGCTGGTGCAGCTGCTCTGCCAGGAGCTGCCGGGCCGGGCGCGGGTCCTCCCGGTGGCCGGGCACCGGCTGGAGCTGCGCGGCCACGCGGTCCTGGTCGACACCGAGCTGCGCCCGGTCCCGCCGGCCGGCATGGCCCTGCTCCGGGCCCTGTCCCGCCGCCCGGGCTGGGTGGTGGCCCGTTCCGAACTCCTGCGCACCCTGCCGGGCGCGGGCCGCGACGAGCACGCGGTGGAAACGGCGATGGCCCGCCTGCGCGTGGCCCTGGGGGCGCCGAACCTGATCCAGACCGTCGTCAAGCGGGGCTACCGGCTGTCGCTGGACGCGGGTGCCTGCGCGGACTGAGCGGCCCCGGCGCGGCCGCGCGGAGCGGCGGGCCCGGGCCTTCGCCCGGACCGGCCGGGGGGCGTCCGGGGTCCGGCCAGGGGCTGGCCGGGGGCTGGCCGGGCTCCGCGTGGTCCGTTAGCGTGCCCGGATGATCGTTGACGGTGTGGAGATGAGGGAGATCCGGCCGGCGGACGCCGCCGGGGTCGCCGACGTACTGGACCGGAACCGGGCGTACATGGCCCCCTACGAGCCCCTGCGGACCGAGGCCTTCTACACCGAGGCCGGGCAGCGGACGCGGATCGAGGAGCTGCTCGCGGAACGGGACGGCGGGCGGGCGCGGCCGTACGTGCTGATCGGCGGCGGGGTGCCGATCGGGGCGATCAACCTCGGCTCCATCGTGTTCGGGGCGCTGTGCAGCGGCGCCGTCGGCTACTGGGTGGACCAGGCCTGGGCCGGGAAGGGGGTGGCCACCGCCGCGCTGGAGGAGGTCTGCCGGGTGGCCCGCGAGGAGGTCGGGCTGCACCGGGTCGAGGCCGGGACCAGGGTCGGCAACCTGGCCTCCCAGCGGGTGCTGGCGAAGGCCGGCTTCGAGCAGTACGGGCTCGCGCCCCGCTACCTGCACGTCGGCGGGGACTGGCAGGACCACTGCCTCTTCCACCGGCTGCTGCACGACGACCCGCCCGTCCTCCAGGACCAGTCGTCGCGCGGCAGAGGGGAGTTTGACGACAGACCCTAGTGCTGTGACCGGGAGGCGGGCACTCTGGGGGTGCGCGCCAAGAGCGAGGCGGTGACGGGTATGTGGTTCGACTCCGGGCGGGTCTGCCTGGATCTGCTGGCCACCTTCGGGTCCCACGGGAACACCGCCGAGGGGATCAGGGACGGGGACGAGCTGCGGCTGTGGCTCGCCGGAGCCGGGCTGGTGCCCGACCGGACGCCGCTGGCCCGGGTGGGCGCCGACTGGGTGCAGGCCTTCAGGGCGCTGCGCGCCGATGTCGAGAGCCTCGTACGGGCCGAGCTCGCCGGGGCCGCGCCGCCGCCGGCGCCACTGGCCCGGGTCAACGCGGCGGCCGCCGGTCCACCCCCGGGACTGTGTGCCGTTGAGGATCAAGAAGGGCACCTCGTACGGGAGTTGTGCGGCGGTGTCGAATGCGCCGGGCTGCTCGCCGCGGTGGCCCGGGACGCCGTCGAACTGCTCACCGATCCCGGTGACCGGGCGCTGCTGCGGGCCTGCGAGGGGGACGGCTGCGACCGCGTCTACCTCGACACCTCGCGCGGGCACCGGCGCCGCTGGTGCTCCAGCGAGCTCTGCGGGAACCGCGAACGCGTGGCCCGCCACCGGCGGCGCGTCCTCCACGCGAAGCCCGGTTAGAGCCGTGCGCACCGGTCGCGGGAGCCTTCGGCGCCACCCCTCGGGCGTGATCTTCGTCCTGATCCGCGAGCCGTCCCGGAACGGGCGTGCGCGCGGGGGTCCCTTCGCGTACGGTTGACGGCTGCCCATGCACGTCAGAAAGGGGCCTTGGTGGCCGCGCAGAATGCCGCTGTCGACAGCACGGCGGATTCCGTCCGCGATCGGGAGATCGCGGGCGAGCAGACGCATCTCGATCACGTGTACCGACGCCTTGAGGAGAAGATCCACGAGGCGGAGTTCCTGATGAACGACGCCGCCAAGCGTGGCCAGGTCGGCACGCCCGGCGCGCTCGCCGAGCGGGACGCCCAGGTCTTCCGCGCGGGGATCCACCTCAACCGTCTCAACAACGAGTTCGAGGACTTCCTGTTCGGCCGCGTCGACCTGGTCCTCGGCAAGGACGGGGAACGCGGCCCGGACGGCGCCTTCACCTCCGTCGATCCGGCCGACGACGCGATCCGCGCCGACCTCACGGCCGACATCGCCGAGACGCTCCACATCGGCCGCATCGGAGTCCTCGACTCCGACTACGCGCCGCTCGTCATCGACTGGCGCGCCCCGGCGGCCGCGCCGTTCTACCGCTCCACGCCCAAGGACCCGGGCCGCGTCGTGCGCCGGCGCGTCATCCGCTCCAAGGGCCGCAAGGTGCTCGGTGTCGAGGACGACCTGATGCGCCCCGAGGTCACCGCCTTCCTCGACGGGAAGGAACTGCCCGCGATCGGCGACGGCGCCCTGATGGCCGCGCTCGGCCGGGCCCGTACGCACTCGATGCGGGACATCGTCTCCTCCATCCAGGCCGAGCAGGACCTCGTCATCCGGGCGCCCGCCGCCTCGGTCGCCGAGGTCGCGGGCGGACCGGGCACCGGCAAGACCGCCGTGGCCCTGCACCGCGCCGCCTACCTGCTCTACCAGGACCGGCGACGCTACTCGGGCGGCATCCTCATCGTCTCCCCGACCCCGCTGCTCGTCGCCTACACCGAGGGCGTCCTGCCCTCCCTCGGCGAGGAGGGCCAGGTCGCCATCCGGGCGCTCGGCTCGCTCGTCGACGGGGCCGAGGCGACCACGTACGACGACCCGGGCACGGCCAGGATCAAGGGCTCGTCCCGGATGCTGAAGGTGCTGCGCAAGGCCGTGCGCGGGGCACTGGAGTTCGGCGGTCCCGGCGGCACCCCCGCGCCCGAGCGGCTGCGCGTGGTGGCCTTCGGGCGCAGGCAGGAGCTGGAGGCCGCCGATCTCGACCGGATCCGGCAGAACGTCCTGTCCGGCACCACCCCGGTCAACCTGCTGCGCCCGCGCGCCCGCAAGCTCCTGCTGGACGCGCTGTACTCCAAGTCCGGCGGGGCCGGCCGGCACAGCGACCCGGAGCTCGCCGCGGAGCTGCGTTCGGCCTTCGACGAGGACATCTCGACGGAGGACGTGTTCATCGAGTTCCTGAACTCCTGGTGGCCCGAGCTGACCCCGCGCGCCGTACTGGGCTCCATGGCCGACGAGCGGCGCCTGGCCCGCTGGTCGCGCCGGGACCTGAACCCGCGCGAGACCCGGCAGCTGGCCCGGTCCCTGCGCCGGGTCGGCCCGGACGGCAAGGGCCCCCTGTCGGTGCACGACGTGGCGCTGCTCGACGAGCTCCACCAACTGCTCGGCGCGCCCGCGCGGCCCAAGCGGAAGCGGGAGATGGACCCGCTGGACCAGCTGAGCGGGCTGGAGGAGCTGATGCCGACCCGCGAGGAGACCCAGTGGGAGCGGGCCGAGCGGCTCGCGGCGGAGCGCACCGAGTACGCGCACGTCATCGTCGACGAGGCGCAGGACCTGACGCCGATGCAGTGGCGGATGGTCGGCCGCCGGGGCCGGATGGGCACGTGGACGGTGGTCGGTGACCCGGCGCAGTCCTCGTGGACCGATCCGGAGGAGGCGGCCGCCGCGCGGGACGAGGCGCTGGGCTCCCGGCTGCGGCGCCGGTTCACCCTGACGGTGAACTACCGCAACCCGGCGGAGGTCGCGGAGGTCGCTTCCCGGGTGCTGAAGCTGGCGGCGCCGGGCACGGAGCCGCCGACGGCGGTGCGCTCCACGGGTCTGGAGCCGCGCTTCACGGCGGTGGCGGACGATCTGCGCGAGACCGTCCGGGAGGAGACCAGGCGGCTGCTGGGCCAGGTGGACGGCACGGTGGGCGTGGTCGTGGCCATGGACCGGCGCAAGGAGGCCGCGGGCTGGCTGGCGGATCTGGGGGAGCGGGCGGTCGCGCTCGGCAGCCTGGAGGCCAAGGGCCTGGAGTACGACGCCACGGTGGTCGTCTCCCCGGCGGAGATCGCGGACGAGTCCGCGGCGGGTCTGCGGGTGCTCTACGTGGCCCTGACCCGTGCGACGCAGCAGCTGACGGTGATCTCCACCGGCCGGGACGCCCCGGACGCGGCGGGCGTCGCGGCGCTGCTGCGGCCGTAGGACCGGCGCGGGCCGGGCGGGGCCCGCAGGCCCCGCTTCGGCCCCGACCGGGCTCCGTACGGCCCCGCGGGGCTCCGTACGGCCGGATGGTCGGCGGCCAGGGGCGTGGTCCGCACAACGGGTCCCCGGGAGGGGGATCACTTCTGGCGAACCTTTGTTAGCCTGGGTTACGGCACCGACTCGATCCAAGCCCCCGGGCCCAACCTTCGTCGCCTAGAGCGACCACTTGCCGCGAGGCGAGCATGGCGGGTCGGTGTCATAGACGTACGAATCACCAGGTCCGCGCCCTCCACTCAGTGGGGGGCGCGGACTTTTTTGTATGGGCCACCCATTCCGAAGACACGGGATATCTCGTATGGTGGAAGTGTCTTTCCGAAATTTGGAGCTGGTTACCTTGTACCGGCTGGTAGGTGGGACGATCGGACAACAGGTCCTGCCGCACCTGCCAGGTTCTCGGCCGGTACAGCGCTGGACCCTGTGTGTACAGAAGAACCAGGGACAGAAGAGGAACACGGCCATGGCAACGGCGCCCAGCGTCTCGTACTCGATGACGGTCCGCCTGGAAGTGCCCGCGAGCGGAACCGCGGTCTCCCAGCTCACCACCGCCGTGGAGTCCTCCGGTGGTTCGGTCACCGGCCTCGACGTGACCGCATCCGGTCACGAGAAGCTCCGTATCGACGTGACCATCGCCGCGACCTCCACGGCGCACGCCGACGAGATCGTCAAGAAGCTGCGGGGGATCGAGGGCGTCAGCCTCGGCAAGGTCTCCGACCGCACCTTCCTGATGCACCTCGGCGGCAAGATCGAGATGCAGTCGAAGCACCCCATCCGCAACCGCGACGACCTCTCGATGATCTACACCCCGGGCGTGGCCCGTGTGTGCATGGCGATCGCCGAGAACCCCGAGGACGCCCGCCGCCTCACCATCAAGCGCAACTCCGTCGCAGTCGTGACGGACGGCAGCGCCGTGCTGGGCCTCGGCAACATCGGCCCGATGGCCGCGCTGCCCGTGATGGAGGGCAAGGCGGCCCTCTTCAAGCGCTTCGCGGGCATCGACGCGTGGCCGATCTGCCTGGACACCCAGGACTCCGACGAGATCGTCGCGATCGTCAAGGCCATCGCGCCGGGCTTCGCGGGCATCAACCTGGAGGACATCTCCGCGCCGCGCTGCTTCGAGATCGAGGCCCGGCTGCGCGAGGCCCTGGACATCCCCGTCTTCCACGACGACCAGCACGGCACCGCGATCGTGGTCCTCGCCGCCCTCACCAACGCGCTGCGCGTGGTGGGCAAGGCCGTTGGCGACGTCAAGGTCGTCATGTCGGGCGCCGGCGCGGCCGGTACCGCCATCCTCAAGCTGCTCCTCGCGGCGGGCGTCAAGAACGCCGTCAGCGCCGACATCCACGGCGTCGTGCACTGCGACCGCCCCGACCTCGTCGACGCGGCCGCGGACTCGCCGCTGCGCTGGATCGCCGACAACACCAACCCCGAGGGCTACACGGGCACCCTGAAGGAGGCCGTGGTCGGCGCCGACGTCTTCATCGGCGTCTCGGCCCCGAACGTCCTCACCGGCGAGGACGTGGCCGCCATGGCGGAAGGCGCGATCGTGTTCGCGCTCGCGAACCCGGACCCCGAGGTGGACCCGGCCGTGGCCCGTCAGACGGCCGCCGTCGTGGCCACCGGCCGCTCCGATTTCCCGAACCAGATCAACAATGTGTTGGTCTTCCCGGGCGTCTTCCGCGGCCTGCTGGATGCCCAGTCGCGCACCGTGAACACCGAGATGATGCTGGCCGCCGCGAGCGCCCTGGCCGACGTGGTCGGCGAGGACGAGCTGAACGCGAACTACATCATCCCGTCGGTCTTCAACGACAAGGTCGCGGGCGCGGTCGCCGGAGCCGTCCGCAAGGCGGCCTCGGCCGCTGTGACGACACCCACCTCCGTCTGATCCCCGGCGCGTCGCGGGATGCGGGCCCCCCGGGCCGCCTCTAGGGTTGCGGGGATGTCCGCGTGGCCCGCGGTCCGCGTCTCCGGACACCGTCCGGTCGCCTTCTGGCGCGGACGGAGCGTCACCGCGGCGTGACTGTGGCGCTTTTCGTGTGACCCCGGCGGGTGCCGGATTGGCTTTCCCGCCGCTGGTGGGGGCAGGATGCGTAACCGGGCGAGAGGGTCTGACGTCAGACCCGGGTCCGGGGACTGTCCTAGGGCCCTGGCAGCATCGGCTTCGATCTCACGCCTCTAAGGCACGTTGAACACGGGAGTACAACATGAACCGCAGTGAGCTGGTGGCCGCTCTGTCCGAGCGCGCCGAGGTGACCCGCAAGGACGCCGACGCCGTTCTGGCCGCGCTCGCCGAGACCGTCGGCGAGATTGTCGCCAAGGGCGACGAGAAGGTCACCATCCCCGGCTTCCTGACCTTCGAGCGCACCCACCGTGCCGCTCGCACCGCGCGCAACCCGCAGACCGGCGACCCCATCCAGATCCCGGCCGGCTACAGCGTGAAGGTCTCCGCGGGCTCCAAGCTCAAGGAAGCCGCCAAGGGCAAGTAGTCAGCCCTTGTGCCGAGGGCCGCACAGGCCCTTGGGACGGCAGTAGTACGTAGTACACGAGAGGCGGCCACCCGGCACCGGGTGGCCGCCTCTCGGCGCTCGCGGGACCGCCGGTGGCTCCCGGGAGCCAGAACGCCCCCAGAGGCCCTGTACGGGGCCTCTGGGGGCGTTCTGGGTCGGTCTGTGTCGATCTACCGGGGGACGGCGACCGGACCGGCGACCGGACCGGGGGTCAGACGAGGTCGCCGCCCGGCAGCTCGACCTTGGCGCCCAGCTCCACGAGCTTGTCCATGAAGTTCTCGTAGCCGCGGTTGATCAGGTCGATGCCGTGGACCCGCGAGGTGCCCTCGGCGGCGAGCGCCGCGATCAGGTACGAGAACCCGCCGCGCAGGTCGGGGATGACCAGGTCGGCGCCCTGCAGCCGGGTCGGCCCCGAGACGACGGCCGAGTGCAGGAAGTTGCGCTGGCCGAATCGGCAGGCGCTGCCGCCCAGGCACTCGCGGTAGAGCTGGATGTGCGCGCCCATCTGGTTGAGCGCGGAGGTGAAGCCGAGGCGGGACTCGTAGACCGTCTCGTGCACGATCGAGAGGCCGGTGGCCTGGGTCAGCGCCACGACCAGCGGCTGCTGCCAGTCGGTCTGGAAGCCGGGGTGGACGTCCGTCTCCAGCGCGATGGCGTTGAGCGGCCCGCCCGGGTGCCAGAAGCGGATGCCGTCGTCGTCGATCTCGAACGCCCCGCCGACCCGGCGGAAGGTGTTCAGGAAGGTCATCATCGAGCGCTGCTGCGCGCCGCGCACGTAGATGTTGCCGCCGGTCGCCAGCGCCGCGGACGCCCAGGAGGCGGCCTCCAGCCGGTCCGGGAGCGCCTTGTGGTTGTAGCCGCTGAGGCGGTCCACACCGGTGATCCGGATGGTCCGGTCGGTGTCGACGGAGATGATCGCGCCCATCTTCTGCAGGACGCAGATGAGGTCTTCGATCTCAGGTTCGACGGCGGCGTTGCTGAGCTCGGTGACGCCCTCGGCCAGGACGGCCGTCAGCAGCACCTGCTCGGTCGAGCCGACCGACGGGTAGGGCAGGCGGATCTTGCAGCCCCGCAGCCGCTGCGGGGCCTCCAGGTACTGACCGCCCTCGCGCTTCTCGATGGTCGCGCCGAACTGGCGCAGCACGTCGAAGTGGAAGTCGATCGGCCGGCCGCCGATGTCGCAGCCGCCGAGGCCCGGGATGAACGCGTGGCCGAGGCGGTGCAGCAGCGGGCCGCAGAACAGGATCGGGATGCGCGAAGAGCCCGCGTGGGCGTCGATGTCGGCCACGTTGGCGCTCTCGACGTACGTGGGGTCGAGCACGAGCTCGCCCGGTTCGTCGCCGGGGCGGACGGTCACCCCGTGCAGCTGGAGCAGCCCGCGCACGACCCGGACGTCACGGATGTCGGGAACGTTGCGCAGCCGGCTCGGCTCGCTGCCGAGCAGGGCCGCGACCATGGCTTTGGGTACGAGGTTCTTCGCGCCGCGGACACGGATCTCGCCCTCGAGCGGGGTTCCGCCGTGGACAAGCAGTACATCGTCACTGATGCCGGTCATGAATCTCGCGTTCCGGAGAGGGGTGGGCAGGGGGCCAGTGAAAAGGGTAAGGGGCATGACCCCCCTGTTCGTAAGGCTGACGGGGCCGTAGGACTGTCATGAATTCGGCACAACACCCTGGGTGCCCGCCAGGTGGCGGAGCGTCTCCTTCCGCCAGGGGTCCGGCCGGGACGCCGTGCGCCCTCCCCGTTGCCGCCGTGCGCCCTGAGCTGCGTACGGCCCGAATGAGCCGTCCACTCCCCCTCACGGGCGAATGTGCGAGATCATGTCGCCATGACCGAGGTGTCCTCCCTCACAGGGCGGCTGCTCGTGGCCACCCCCGCCCTCGCGGACCCGAATTTCGACCGCGCGGTCGTGCTGCTGCTCGACCACGACGAGCAGGGCTCGCTCGGCGTCGTCCTCAACCGGCCCACCCCGGTGGGTGTCGGCGACGTCCTGCTGCCCTGGGCCCCGCTGGCCGGCGCCCCCGGAGTGGTCTTCCAGGGCGGCCCGGTGGCGCTGGACTCCGCGCTGGGGCTGGCGGTCATCCCGGGCGAGGAGGGGCCGCTGGGCTGGCGCCGGGTGCACGGCGCGATCGGCCTGGTGGACCTGGAGGCCCCGCCCGAACTCCTCGCGGCGGCACTGGGCGGCCTGCGCATCTTCGCCGGGTACTCGGGCTGGGGCCCGGGACAGCTGGAGGAGGAACTGGGCGTGGGCGCCTGGTACGTCGTCGAATCCGAGCCGGGGGACGTCTCCTTCCCGGATCCGGAACGGCTGTGGCGGGCCGTGCTGCGACGTCAGCGCAGCGAGCTGGCCATGGTGGCCACGTATCCGGACGACCCTTCGCTGAACTGAGCCCCGGACCCGGCCGCGTGGTGCCGGCATGCCGCCCGCGTGATGCCTGCGTGCCGCCCGCGTGCCCGGCCGACCCCGCCGCTCGGCCCTCGCGCGCGAGGGTCGGTACCCTGGCAGTCATGAGCACTCTTGAACCCGATCGCGGGACTGGTACGGGGACCCTCGTAGAACCGACGCCGCAGGTGTCCCACGGTGACGGCGACCACGAGCGCTTCGCTCACTACGTCCAGAAGGACAAGATCATGGAGAGCGCGCTCGGGGGCACCCCCGTCGTCGCGCTCTGCGGCAAGGTCTGGGTGCCGGGCCGGGACCCGAAGAAGTACCCGGTCTGCCCCATGTGCAAGGAGATCTACGAGTCCATGGGCCCCGGCGGGGACAAGGACAAGGGCGGCAAGGACCAGTAGTCCGGCCCCCTCGAAGCGGGACGAAGGCCCTCGGTGCGCGGATGTGCGCCCGGGGGCCTTTGCCTTGCCCGGAGGGCGCGTTAGGGTCGCGGAACAAGCGCCATGTGAAACGTGCGTTGCACATGTTGCAACGGTGGAGGAGTCGAGGCCATGCCCGAGTTGATCCCGCGGCCGCGGTACGCGCGGTTCCTGCCCGACGCCGGCACCTACGAGCTCACGGACCCGCTGCTCGACGCCGGACCCGGCACCGGGGACACGGCCCGCTGGCTGCGCCGCGAGCTCGGCGCGGCCACCGGCTGGGCCCTCCCGGCCCCGGCCGCGGGGCAGCGGTACGGCGAACGCCCGGTGATCCGGCTCGCGCTGCGCCCGGAGCTCGCGCGGCACACCGGCGCCGAGTCCTACGAGCTCCACGTCGCGCCCACCTTCGTACTCCTCGAAGGGGCGGACGCGGCGGGCCTCTTCTACGCGGCCCAGACGCTGCGGCAGCTGCTCGGACCCGACGCGTACCGGCGGGCGCCGCTGCCGGGGGCGGTGTGGCGGCTGCCCGTCGGGGGCGTCGCGGACGGCCCGCGCTTCGGCTGGCGCGGCCTGATGCTCGACGTGGCCCGGCACTTCATGCCCAAGGACGGGGTGCTCCGCTACATCGATCTGCTCGCCGCCCACAAGCTCAACGTGCTGCACCTGCACCTGACGGACGACCAGGGCTGGCGGGTGGAGATCGAGCGCTACCCGAAGCTCACCGACGTCGGCGCCTGGCGCTCCCGCAGCCGGTGGGGCCACCGGGCCTCGCCGCTGTGGAACGAGACCCCGCACGGCGGCTTCTACACCCGGGACGACATCCGCGAGATCGTCGCGTACGCCGCCGAGCGGCACGTACGGGTGGTGCCCGAGATCGACGTACCGGGTCACTCGCAGGCCGCGATCGCCGCGTACCCGGAGCTCGGGAACACCGACGTGGTGGACACCGCCGCGCTGGAGGTGTGGGACGACTGGGGCATCAACGAGAACGTGCTCGCGCCCACCGAGGCCGTCCTGCGGTTCTACGAGGGCGTCCTCGAGGAGCTGCTGGAGCTGTTCCCCGCCGAGGTCTCGCCCTTCGTCCACATCGGCGGGGACGAGTGTCCCAAGGCGCAGTGGAAGGCCTCCGCGGTCGCGCAGGAGCGGATCTCGGAGCTGGGGGTCGACGGCGAGGACGGTCTGCAGTCCTGGTTCATCAGGCACTTCGACGGCTGGCTCGCGGAGCGCGGCCGCCGGCTCATCGGCTGGGACGAGATCCTGGAGGGGGGCCTCGCCCCCGGCGCGGCCGTGTCCTCCTGGCGCGGGTACGCGGGCGGCGTCGCCGCCGCCGAGGCCGGCCACGACGTGGTGATGTGCCCGGAGCAGCAGGTGTACCTGGACCACCGTCAGGCGGGCGGTGGGGATGAGCCGATGCCGATCGGTTACGTCCGTACTTTGGAGGACGTGTACCGGTTCGAGCCGGTACCGCCGAAGTTGTCCGAAGAGGCCGCCGCCCACGTGCTGGGCGCGCAGGCCAACGCCTGGACCGAGGTGATGGAGAACCGGAGCCGCGTCGACTACCAGGTGTTCCCGCGCCTCGTGGCCTTCGCCGAAGTCGTGTGGTCGCGGCTGCCGGTGCCGGAGGAACGGGACTACGCGGACTTCGAGGGGCGCATGACCGGCCACTACCGCCGCTTGGACGCCCTCGGGGTCGACTACCGGGCGCCCGGCGGCCCGTCGCCGTGGCAGCGCAGGCCCGGAGTGCTCGGACGCCCGATCGAGGGAGCGCCCCCGAACGTGTGACGGGCCCCGTACGGACGAGCCGGGGCGGGGCGCCGGGGTGCGGCGCGGGGGCCGGGCACGGGGTGGTGGACCCTCGCGTCCGGTGCTCCGGAAGATGTGCCAGAGTTGCCACGTCCCGGCGGTGAGGACGTACCGTACGGCGGACACAGGCGTGAGCGCCGGGACCGGGACATCGGGAAGGGGCAGCTGGGTTGACCACGCACGCACCGCACGCACCGCAGGCAAGGGATTCGTCCCAAGGGCCCCGAAATGGCCCGCACGCGGGGAACGCTGCGCAGTCCGTGACGCTGCCGGCCTCGCTCGACGAGGCCGTGGCGGCGCTCGCTGCCATGCCCGCCGCCGTCCCCGTTGCGGGCGGCACCGACCTCATGGCCGCCGTCAACGCCGGACTCCTGCGCCCCGCCGCCCTCGTGGGTCTCGGCCGGATCAACGAGATCCGCGGCTGGCAGTACCAGGACGGCCACGCGCTCCTCGGCGCCGGCCTCACGCACGCGAGGATGGGACGGCCGGACTTCGCCGCCCTGATCCCGGCACTGGCCGCCGCCGCGCGCGCCGCGGGCCCCCCGCAGATCCGCAACGCCGGCACCCTGGGCGGCAACATCGCCACTGCCGCGCCGACGGGTGACGCCCTGCCCGTACTGGCAGCACTGGAGGCCGTACTCGTCATCGTCGGGCCCGGCGGATCGCGCCGGGAGATCCCGGTCTCGCACCTGCTGGCCGGGCGGGAAATGCTCCGCCCCGGGGAGCTGATCGGCTTCGTGCGGGTGCCGTTGCTGCACGCGCCGCAGGTGTTCCTGAAGGCCACGGGCCGTACCGGGCCGGGTCGTGCGCTGGCGTCCGTGGGGCTCGTACTGGATCCCGCGCGCCGGGGTGTGCGCTGCGCGATCGGCGCGGTCGCCCCGATGCCGCTGCGACCGCTGGAAGCCGAGCAGTGGGTGGCTTCGTTGATCGACTGGGACGGGGACCGCAGTCTGGCCCCCGAGGCGCTGGAAGCCTTCGGCGAGTACGTCGCGGCCGCGTGCGTGCCCGACCAGGGGGAACCGGTGGCCCCCGCAGTACTGCATTTGCGGCGGACGGTGGCCGTGCTGGCACGGAGGGCCCTGGGGAGGGCACTGAGCTCATGAGTGAGAACGAGAACACGGGTCACACGGGTCCCGGCGGATCCGCTGGACCCGCATGGGGCTGGGAGCCGGTGCCGCACGGCGGCGAGTACGACTCCGACGCGACGGCCTTCGTGAAACTGCCGCAGGACATGCTGGACGCGCTCGGCACCGGGGAGCCCCTCGCGGCGCCCGGGCACGGCTACGTGCCGCCGCCGATGATCGTGCCGCTGGGCACGGCGAGCACGGATCCGTCCGCCACTGGTACCTGGACGATGCCGGTGCAGTGGCCGGAGGCGGGTGCGGGTGCTCCGGCGGACGCGGGTGCCGGTGCGGGCGCTTCGGGTGCGCAGGCCGCGGTGCGGGCGCCGATCCCGGCGTCGGTGCCGCTTCCGGCGTCGGTGGCCGCGGCGTTCGCGGAGCCGTTGGCCGAGCCGGTGGCGGAACCCGCCGGGGAACCCTTCCACGAGTCGTTCGGCGAGTCCTTCGGTGAGCCGTTCCCTGAGTCCTTCGCCGAGCCGTTCGCCGAGCCGTTCGCGCAGCGTGACGCCGGGGGACCGGCCGGGCGGCCGGGCGGCGCGCACGATTCGGGGGAGACCGCCGAGTGGCGGTTCCCCGAAGCGGCCGCGAGCGACGTGTGGACACCCGGAGGCACGGGCGACACGGGCAGCTTCGGGCAGCTCGCGGCTTCGGCCGACTGGAGCCGGGCGCCCGCGACGCTGCCGGGCGGCGCGGCGGCCCCGTGGGCCAGCCATCCGGACTTCGAGGGTGCGCGCGGGTACGCGGCGCAGCAGCCCGGGGCGGACGGGCCGGGCTCCGGGGAACCGGAGCCGGGCTTCCCGGGCTCGGACCCGCTGGGTACGGGCGCGCTGCCGGGGGCTCCCGGAGCGGGCGGCGGACCCTTCGGCGCGAGCCCGGGGCGCGGACCGCGCGTGCTGGGCGGCCCGGGGGTCGGTACCCCGCTGGAGGGCGAGCAGGGTTATCCCGCCCCGCACGACATCGAAGCCGCCCACGGGCCGGCGCAGGTCCCGGTGACGGGGGAGCGGCCGCATCCGGCGGGCGAGGCCGATGCCGAGGTCCCTGCCGAGGTCGAAGCCGAAGCCGAAGCCGAAGTCGTGGCGGGTGGTGGTGGCGAGGCCGGTGTTGAGGCCGGGGCCGGCGGCGAAGCCGTGGCCGTGGCGGCGGAGCCGGGCGGTGGTGACGCCGTGCCGACCTCCGGCGGAGCCGGGGCCGCGCCGGCGCCGGGTGCGGACGACGCCGACATCGCTGTGGAGACGGCTCCGGCGGGGACGGCCGGAGGGGCTCCGGGCGAGGGGCCGGCGTACGAGGTGCAAACCGCCGACGAGGCGGACGCCGAGGCCGTCGCCCATCACGAGCACCCGTCGGCCTCCTACGTCCTGCGCGTCAACGGCGCCGACCGCCCCGTCACCGGTGCGTGGATCGGCGAGTCCCTCCTCTACGTGCTGCGCGAGCGCCTCGGCCTCGCCGGCGCGAAGGACGGCTGCTCGCAGGGCGAGTGCGGCGCGTGCGCCGTGCAGGTCGACGGCCGGCTCGTCGCCTCGTGCCTCGTCCCGGCGGCCACGGCGGCGGGCAGCGAGGTCCGGACCGTCGAGGGTCTCGCGACCGACGGGGAACTGTCGGACGTGCAGCAGGCGTTGTGCAAGTCGGGTGCGGTGCAGTGCGGGTTCTGCGTGCCCGGTATGGCCATGACCATCCACGACCTGCTGGAGGGCAACCACGCCCCCAGCGAGCTGGAGACCCGCCAGGCCCTGTGCGGCAACCTCTGCCGCTGCTCGGGGTACTCGGGCGTCATCGGCGCCGTGCGCGAGGTCGTCGCCGAGCGCGGCGCGGCCGCGGAGGCCGTCGCGGCGGCCACGGCCGAGGCGCGGATCCCGCACCAGGCCCCGCCGGGCGAGGGCGGCTTCCACGGGACGCACGGCGGTCACGGTATGCACGGCAGCCACGGCAGCCACGGCAGCCACGGCAACCAGGCCGAGCACGGCAACGAGGGCAACTACGGCAACCAGGGCAACCACCAGGGAGGCACGACGTGAGCGCCCACGACGCGGCGACGGCCCCGGCGGCCGTCACGACGGCGCCCTCCGAGGGCGGCGACCCGGCGGAGCGGACGGTCCCGCGCGGCATCGGCGCGTCCGTACCGGCCACCGACACCCGCGCCAAGACCGAGGGCACCTTCCCCTACGCCGCCGACCTGTGGGCCGAGGGCCTCCTGTGGGCCGCCGTGCTGCGCTCCCCGCACGCCCACGCCCGCATCCTCTCCATCGACACCTCCGCCGCCGCCGAAATGCCCGGTGTGCGGGCCGTCGTCACCCACGCCGACGTCCCCGGCGCCACCACGCACGGCCGCCGCATCGCCGACCGGCCGGTGTTCGCGTACGACGTGGTCCGCCACCACGGTGAGCCCATCGCCGCCGTCGCCGCCGACCACCCGGACACCGCGCGCCTCGCGGCCGCCGCGATCGCCGTGGAGTACGAGCTCCTCGACCCGGTCACCGACCCCGAGCAGGCCTTCGGCGCCCCCGACCTGCACCCCGACGGCAACCTGATCCGGCACATCCCGCTGCGTTACGGCGACCCGGAGGCCACCGGCGAGGTCGTCGTCGAGGGCCTCTACCGCATCGGCCGCCAGGACCCCGCCCCCATCGGCGCCGAGGCCGGGCTGGCCGTGCCGCGCCCCGACGGCGGTGTGGAGATCTACACCGCCTCCACCGACCCGCACACCGACCGCGACCTGGCCGCCGCCTGCTTCGGGCTCGAACCGGACCGCGTACGCGTCGTCGTCACCGGGGTCCCGGGCGCCATGGCGGACCGCGAGGACGCCGCCTTCCAGCTCCCGCTGGGCCTGCTCGCGCTGCGCACCGGATGCCCGGTCAAACTGGCCGCCACCCGCGAGGAGTCCTTCCTCGGCCACCCCCACCGCCATCCGACGCTGCTGCGCTACCGCCACCACGCGGACGCGGAGGGCCGGCTGGTCAAGGTCGAGGCCCAGATCCTGATGGACGGTGGCGCCTACGCCGACGCCTCCTCGGAGTCCCTGGCCGCGGCGGTGGCCTTCGCCTGCGGCCCGTACGTCGTCCCGCACGCCTTCGTCGAAGGCTGGGCGGTGCGCACCAACAACCCCCCGTCGGGCCATGTGCGCGGCGAAGGCGCCATGCAGGTCTGCGCGGCGTACGAGGGCCAGATGGACAAGCTCGCCGCCGCCCTCGGCATCGACGGCGCGGAACTCCGCCTGCGCAACGTCCTGGCCACCGGCGACCTGCTCCCGACGGGCCAGACGGTCACCTGCCCCGCCCCCGTCGCCGAACTCCTGCGTGCCGTGCGCGACTACGAGCTGCCCGCCCTCCCGAAGGACACCCCGGAGGAGGACTGGCTGCTCCCGGGCGGCCTGGAGGGCGCGGGCGAACCGGGTGCGGTACGGCGCGGGGTCGGGTACGGGATCGGCATGGTCCACATGCTCGGCGCGGAGGGCACCGACGAGGTGTCCACGGCCACCGTGAAGATCGTCGGTGGCGCGGCGACGGTCATCTGCGCCGCGGTCGACACCGGACAGGGCTTCTCCACGCTCGCCCGCCAGATCGTCCAGGAGACCCTGGGCGTGGACGAGGTCGTCACGGCCCCGGTCGACACCGACCAGCCGCCGGCCGGGCCGTCGGCGCACGGACGCCACACGTGGGTGTCGGGCGGCGCGGTCGAACGGGCCGCGAAGATGGTCCGTACCCAACTCCTCCAGCCGATGGCGCACAAACTGGGCATGTCGACGGAGCTCCTCCAGATCGCGGATGGCCGGATCACGTCGTACGACGGAGCTTTCTCCACGACGGTCGCCGAGGCGATGGAGGGCAAGGAACTCTGGGCGACGGCCCAGTGCCGCCCCCACCCGACGGAGCCGCTGGACGGGGACGGCCAGGGCGACGCCTTCGTCGGCCTCGCGTTCTGCGCGATCCGCGCGGTGGTCGACGTGGACATCGAGCTGGGTTCGGTGCGCGTCGTGGAACTCGCGGTGGCCCAGGACGTGGGCCGCATCCTCAACCCCCGCCAGCTGGAGGCCCGTATCGAAGCGGGCGTCATCCAGGGGATGGGCGCGTCCCTGACGGAGAACCTCCGCACGGCCTCCGGCGTGATCCGCCACCCCGACCTGACGGGCTACGCCCTGCCCACGTCGCTGGACGCCCCGACGGTCCGCATCGTCAAACTGGTCGAGGAGCGCGACGTGGTGGCCCCCTTCGGCGCCAAGCCGGCGAGCGCCGTCCCGGTGGTCACGGCCCCGGCGGCGGTGGCCTCGGCGGTCCGCGCGGCGACGGGCCGCCCGGTCAACAGGCTCCCTATCCGGCCATCGGCGGCGGTGGCGGCGCCCAACTCATGACCGTGTGACCCTGATTGCACCTGCAACCCGGAACTTGGGACTGTCGGACTCTGTCGATAGAGTGACTGGGGGCACTGGTGACGTGCGTGTGCGAACGCGTGCGAACGAGGTGTGAACGGGGAAGACGGGGAGTCGGGGAGGCCAACGTGGCAGTGGACTATGGGCCGGGTGTGTTCGGGCGGGACTTCGGCGTGGGCGTGATCTCGCAGGCCGCTCTGGGGGCGCTCCAGGTCGAGTACGAATCGATGTCGGACTACAAGAAGCGCGTCGACGGTCTGTTGGCCAAGCTGGACGAGTCCCCGGCGAGCGACAAGAAGCTGGCGGACGGCACCATTCCGGAAAGCTCCCTCGGCGAGGGCTTCGACGAGGCCAAGCGGCTGTTCACGGCGTACTCGAACGTCCACAAGCAGCTGTTGGCGCTGTCCAAGGGTCTGGCGGACCAGATCGAGGGTCTCAGCATCGCGATCCAGACGAGCGGCCGTGATTTCGCGGGTGTGGACGAGGACACGAGGCGGCGGATGCTGGCGATCAGCAAGCAGGCTGACGCGAACTACGTCCCGGACCGGGATCCGTTGGCGCCGCCGCCCCCGCACAGCTCGGCTTCACAGGGAAGCGCGCCGTCAGGCACTGGGGGAGAGAGCTTCTGATGGCGACGAACTTCGAAGGCCACACGCACCAGCAGCTGTTGGCCATGATCGCCTCGGCGAACGCCGAGACCCTTAAGACGCGCGGCGCTCAGCTGACGGACGCAGCGGCGACCATCAAGGAGATCGGCGAAAGCCTCAAGGACCACCGGGTCACCGGCTGGGACGGCGAGTCGGCCAATGCCTTCCGGGACTGGGTCAACCGCGCGGGCAACGCGACGCTGCGGCTGAGCGAGTACAGCGCTGCGGGTGGCAAGCAGATGACGCAGGCCAGCCAGGTCGTCATCGAGGTCAAGGCCAACATGCCCGCCTACGACACGGGGGCGGCGGCGAACCTCAAGGCGGCCCGGGAGTTCCACAACGACCCGGACTCGCAGCAGATCGGCCAGCAGGCGAACTCGAAGCTGAATGGTGACCACCAGCAGGCCGTCCAGCAGATGACGAAGCTGGCGCAGGGGTACGAGGCGTCGGCGACCGGGATGGAGATGGCGGAGATTCCGACGTTTCCGAAGTTTCCGGAGCGGTTCATTCCGCCGCAGGTCACGGGATATGAGGATGTAGCGCGCTCAGGAGGCAGCTCAGGAGGCGGCGGTTCGGGCGGGTCTGCGTATGCGCCTGCGCCGACGAGTCCTGGTGGCTCGTCGTATGACTTCGGTTCCACGAGCGGGCCGCATGCCAGTGATCCCACAACGCCTGTTCCGACGCCAGGCCCTGTACCGGCGCCTCCGGACCGCAACGTGGGGACCGGTCTCGATACCGTCGGGCCGTCGCCGGTCACAACACTTCCCCCCACCACGGGGATGCCCGGAGGCGTGAATCCGGTCGGACCGGTTGGCGGCGGTGCGGGTGTTACCCCCGGTGGGTTCGTGCCGCCCTTGACGCCGCCCCCGGGTGGTGGAATTCCGAAGCCGATCGGCGGTATCGGTCCCGGAGGAGCCATCCCCGGTACGAGCGGTCCCGGCGGGAAGTCCGGAGGTCTGGGTGGCATTGCAGGGCTGCCCCCGCGCGACAGCGGAATCGTGGGCGGCCGTCCCGTGACACCCGGAGGGCCGGGCTCGAGTATTCCGCGAGGCACGGTCATCGGTGGTGAGGGCGCCCAGGCGGCTGGTCGTGGCATGGGCATGGGTGGCGGTATGGGCATGGGTGGCGGCGGCGCGCACGGCAGCGTCGGCGGTTCCATGGCCGGCCGTCGTCTCGCCACGGAACCAGGTGGCGTCGTTGGCGGGCGCCAGCCAGGCGTGGGTGGTCGCTCGATCGCTGGTGGCCAGCCGTTCACCCAGGGGGGATCGGGGCTGGTTCGAGGTGGATCGGGTGCCAGTCCTGCGGGCGCCCCGATGGGCCACGGCGGCGCGGGTGCGCATGCTCCGGGGCGACGGGGTAATGGGCAGCGGGGTGAACGCCCTGACTACCTGGCTGAGGACGAAGAAACGTGGCAGGGCGACCGCAGCGTCGTCCCGCCGGTGATCGACTGAGTGGAGCGGACTTTGCACGGGATGCGTATGCGTAAGGCGACAGCGGCCTTGGCGGGTTTCCTGCTGGCCGGGGTCGCCGCGACCCCGGCCCATGCAGAGACCGTTAGGTCCCAGCAGTGGCATCTCACCTCGATGAAGGCCGATGACATCTGGAAGGTCAGCATGGGGCGGGGCATCACCGTCGCCGTAATCGACGGTGGTGTAGCGCGCATCCCTGAACTGGAAGGGCAGGTAGTTCCTGGAAAGGACTTCGCCACCACGTATGACGGAGATGAGCGCACAGACTCGAATCAGCATGGCACGGGGATGGCTGCGCTGATTGCTGGGACCGGGAAGCACCCCAGTGGCGACGGGGCGTTTGGGCTTGCGCCTGCGGCCAAGATTCTCCCTATCCGAGTGCCAGAAGGTGTTGATGTCAAGAACGCTGCCTGGACAGCGGCGATTCGATATGCGGCGGACACGGAGGCGAAGATCATCAGCATCTCGCTCGCTTCAGGTGAAGAGGATCCGGCACGTCTTGACGCGGTCAAGTACGCCCTTTCCAAGGGCAAGCTGATTTTTGCCGGTGTGGGTAATCGTGGAGCCGGGTCGAACGACGTCCTCTACCCGGCTGCCACCCCTGGAGTGGTGGGTGTTGGCGCAGTCGATTCCGGGGGCAAGGCAGTCGCGGAATCGGAGCACGGCCCCCAGGTCGACCTGGCCGCCCCCGGCGGTGACATCGTGACGGCGTGCGCCGGCAAGACGGGGGTTTGTAAGGGCACGGGGACAAGCAACGCCACCGCCCTCGCCTCCGCCTCCGCCGCACTGGTCTGGTCCGCCCACCCCGACTGGACCAACAACCAGGTCCTCCGGGTCCTCATGAACACCGCCGGCAAGCCCACCGACGGCACCGCGCGCAGCGACTTCGTCGGGTACGGCATCGTCCGCCCCCGCATCGCCGTGGCCACCCCCGGTGACCCCGGCCCCGCGGACGTCTACCCGCTCCCCGACCTCGCGGAAGCCGGCGGCGGGACCGGCGCCAAGGGCTCACCCGCGCCCTCCGTGGACGGCAATACGCCGCAGGCCGGCGGCGGCGCCGCCACCCCCGCGCCCCAGGCCGAGGCCAAGGAGGAGAGCGGCGGCAGCAGTCTGCCCTGGCTCGCCCTCGGGCTCGGTGCCTGCGTGCTCATCGGCGGAGCCGTCACCGCGGTCGCCGTCCGGCGCAGGAACCGCTGATCCGCAGAGGACCGTAGGACCGTAGGGCCGCTTAGAGGCGCACCACGGCACCGAAGCCAGTAGGAGAGGGAGAAGCGCACGCCATGTCGTTCGACGAGGAATGGTCCGCGGCCCGGACCACCGCCGCCGCCAACGTGACCATGCGGCTCAACCACGTCCCCGCCGAGCCCGGCCCGGGCGCCGGCGGCGCCGATCTGGAGCTCAACCAGGACCACATCGGCGAGGTCGGCTCCGAGGCGTACAAGCTCCACACCCGGCTCGCCGCGGACGGCAAGCACGCCGCCACCTCCACCGCCGAGGCGGCCGGTGCGCTCACGCGGGAGAACTTCGCGAGCGGTGCGGCCCTGCTCAAGGTCAATACCCGCTGGGAGAGCCAGCTCAAGACCCTCGTCGCCGCCTGCGCGAACATCTCCAACGGCCTGAACTACTCCCTCTCCTCGCACAGCAAGGAGGAGCAGCAGCTGCACGCCGACTTCACCTCCTCCAAGATCGACCAGCTCCTCAAGTAAGGCGGCGGACACGTGCTGACGTACGAGAACGTGATGAACGCACCCCTGGGCCAGCTCCAGACCGCGATCACGGACTGGGCCACGACGGTCGCGAAGCTGAACGAGCTGGCGGAGTCGGCGCGCAACGGCATGAAGGCCAAGTCGGACAAGGCGCAGTGGAACGGCGTCACGGCCGGCGTCGCCCGCTCCTTCATCGACAAGACGGCCAAGGAGTTCGACGACGCGGCCCAGGAGGCCAAGGGCATCCACCTGCTGCTCACCGACGGCCACGCCACCATCAAGGCCGTCCAGGATCAGCTCAAGAAGCTGGTCGCGGACGCCCCGGCCGCCGGATTCCGGATCGACGAGAGCGGGCGTGTCTCCGCCGTCCCGCTCGCCGATCCTCAGGACCGCTACGCGGCCCAGCACGACCCGGACTACCAGGCGACCCTCCGCACGAACCATGATCTGTGGCAGGAGCGGGTGAACCGGGCCGTCGAGGACGCCCAGGACGCCGACGACTCCCTCGGCCGCGCGCTGCAGGCCAACGTCACGGACGACAACAACTTCACGGTGGCGAAGTACACGACCTTGGACGCGGAGCAGGTCGCCCGCGCCGCCGAGCTGATGAAGAAGGTCACGGGCGAAGGCGGCACGGCGCGCAACCCCGAGGCGCTGCGCGAGCTGGAGGACCTGCTCGACGACAACCGCGAGGACCCGGAGTTCGCGACGGGCTTCTACCGGACGGTCGGTCCCGACGGGACGCTCCAGGCGTACGCGAAGATGTCCCTGGACGCTACGAGCCTCGGCCAGGCGGGCGCGGACCGAGCGCTCATGGTCGCGAACATCCAGAGCGACATGGGCGCGATGCTCGGCCTGGCGACCCACAAGGACGTCCCGAACCACCTCGACGCCGCCTGGACGACCCAGCTGATGAAGGCCGGTCGCAAGGAGATCGACGTCGGGATGATGACGAAGGTCTACGGCTACCAGGTGCTGGGCTCGCTGCTGCACGACGGTAAGTACGACACCGAGTTCCTGACCTCGGTCGGCCGGGACATGGTCGCCATGGACCGCAAGGATCCGGGGGCCTGGGATTCCCACAATCCGTACGACCTGGGCGTGGTCCTCAACCACGACAAGGACGGTGGCCGGGGCTTCCACCCGCTGACGGGGCTCATGGAGGCCCTCGGCAACAACCCGGACGCGGCGACGGCCTTCTTCAACGAGCCGGTCCGCGAGGACAGCAACGGCGACGGCATCGTCACCAAGGACGACAAGCCGGTCAAGGGCCAGCACGGCAAGGACCAGGGCATGGTCGACTACATGCTCGACAAGAAGCCGTACGAGGACGGCTTCGACGCCACGAAAACGGGCGAGGTGCACCCGGGTCAGCGGGCGCTGGGCGATGCCCTGGTGTCGGCGGTCTCGCATCGCATTCCGGGTGACGAGGACTCCCCGCCGGTCGAGCACACCAAGGAGATGGCGGCCGTCATGGAACGGGTCGTCGAGAAGATCGGGGACAAGCCGGAACTGGTCGTGGCCGACCCGGGGGAGAGCCAGGCCCCGCTCAAGGGTCTGTCCGGGCACTTCGGGCAGATGGCGGCGGAGTACATGCCGGATCTTCAGGCGTCGGCGGAGAACGGCAGCCGGATGATCAAGGCGAACGGCGAGATGGCCGAGTTCGACAAGGCCGGCATGGCGGCCTTCATCGGCGTGGTGGGCCAGGACCCGGATGCCTACGGCGCGATCACCAATTCCCAGCGGGCGTTCACCACCACCCTCATCAACGATGTCGTCGTGCACCGCAACGAGTACGAGGATGTGGACGCGGCGATCAAGAGCGCCGTACACCCCGGTGGTCAGATCGCGGGCATCCTTTCCGAGGCGAGGGCCGAGGGGTCGTTTGCCGAGAGCGGCCACAAAGCGGAGGAGTACGTCAAGGGCGTAGAGGACAACGCTAAGTGGATCAACCGCGGTATTACCGCGGCGGGTGGCAAGTACCTGGAAATGGTGCCACTGGCGGGAGACTTCGTGGAATGGCTCCAAGAGGACATCACGGACGGCGTGGTCGAGAGGGCGACGAAGGACCAGGCGGAGAAGCAGGGCGAGGCCGATCAGGCGGCAGTGATCGACTACGCGAAGGCGCAGAAGGAGGCCGGCGAATCCGCGGCCCAGTCGGTCCGCAAGGCTGTGGAAGGCACCGGTATGAACGAGCGAAGCATCGACGCCCTTGCCGGTGTGGCATCCACGGAGACGGCGAACGCCCATGCGGTGGGCCGTGGTCAGGTCGCGACGTCGAACGGCGGTTCCTGATGAGCTACTCCCGCAGCACTCTGGCGGTCACTGTCACTGCCACGCTGGTGGCGCTGGCGGTGGCGGGCTGTTCCAGCGAGAAGGAGTCGGCGGCCTCGAAGCTGCCGGACCGCTCGTGCTGGGGAGTCTTCAGCCGGTCCGATCTGGAGCCGCTGATCGGACCTGGCCAGGAGGTGAAGGAGAAGTCTCCGATCGACCTCAGGCTGAACGCGGTGCGCCGTGCGGCGACATGCACGATCGAAGTGGACGGCCAGGTCCGGGTAATGGTCACGGCCACGCGTCAGCCTCTGGGGGACAGCTTCTTCTGGCCCCCCACTGACACGAAGCCCGCACCGGAACCGCTAGCCCTCGGAGACAAGGCGATGGTGTGGGACACGGGTGCCCGCACGACCCTCACCTGCAAGGGATCCGCGGACTCCTTCGAGCTGGAGCTCGAGGTCAGCGGCTCCGTGGAGCACATGAAGTCAGCCGACCGGCGCCCGCTGTTCACCACGCTCACGAAGAAGTACCTGGAAGTGGCCAGGGAACAGACCCAGTGTGGCGTCTAGCACCCCGTGCACTGCCGAAGGTCGGTGGGAGCCGGCGGTACGCCGCGACCGGGCCGTGTGAGGGCAGAACCGCACCTGCGAGGAGCTGATGCATCCGCGCTGATGCTTGCCACTGCCGAGTAATGCGGCCGATGGGCGTCTTGGCTTCATGTCGCTCGCAGCAGTCGCCCACCTCGTCGCCGCGTGAAGTGCCGTTGGCGTCGTGGCCAACATGGCTGCGTCCTGGGCCACGTACCGAAGGAACGCACCCCACCTGAAGCTCCGGGTGCGCCCGGCTGCCCCACAACATTCGCGAGGCGTGCCTGGCCGGTGACGAGGGCCGGTGGTGCACGCCCTTTTATGTCCACGTGGAACTCCCGGTGACGCTGGCCCACGGCCGGGAGGTCTTGAGCCGCCCGATGCCGCTGCGCAGAGTGGTTGCGGAACTTCGCGCGGTGCATGAGGAGGGCTTGTACTTCGTGGCACGGAAGCGCAACGGCGGCGCCACCTGGGGCGATGCCCTCAGGGCGCTGGAAGAGGAACGGAACGGGGCCGCTTGAGAGCCGGACGCGAAGCGAGACGGGCGGACCAGGACGGCGGCACCCGTCCGGGAGCCGCCGTTTCCTGCCTGGTCCAGATGTCAGAAGCCGTGACCGGAATCGAACCGGCGTAACTCGCTTTGCAGGTTTGTCGTGGCTGGGTGGAGCCCGATCCGCAGGCGTTCGGTGCTGTTCAGCTCCGTACGGGCACAGAGCATTTGCGGTCCCATGGACGGTGCCGGACGAGTACGTACGTTGATGAACGAGACGGAAACTGAGACGGAGTACCCACCCCAGAGCCGCTCGCTGACCATCAGGCTAGCTGACCGTATCGACGCTCTCCCCAGGATGCCCGATGCCAGGAACTAGCGGATTCTCGTAGGTCAAGTGAATTACATTGAATTCACCAGATACGTCTGATGGAATGTCATTATCTGCGATGATCAATTGAAAATCATCGCCTCGGGTTTCCTTGAGTGCGGCAATGTGTCGATAGATCTCGACCCCCACGGCTGCATCGTCACGTGTTTGCCCGACATTTTTCCGTGGGCTGTCGACGACGAGAAGCGTTGGGTAGAGGAGATCATCGTCATCCAGAGCGTATTCTAGATTGGCCAAATGGTATGCCAGATTGGCGATCGTCTTTCTAGCTCCACCCACGGACAACTCGTCGAAATGTTCCCCGTTCACCATGGGGAGATACGTAGCCTTATCGATTTGCGCACTCTCGTACCATGGCAGGCGCAGCTCTTCGACAATGCTGTCAAAAGTTTCAGATAGTGCATCAATCTTGCTTTGATTGTCCGTCAAGGATTCTTGTAGGCTCTGTTCGAGAGACGCTACGTTGAGTGCCTCGGTAGCGGCTTGTTTGGCGTAATCGAGCGCTTCTCGGTAGTTTGCCCACCTGCCAGCCACAGCGTCGAAATACTCAAGCTGGGCTTCCAAGCGAGCCATTCGCATCGCAAGTGATTGCACTTCTTCAAGCCTTGGTGAAATTAGCGCTGAAGAAGTGCGTTCAAGTTCCAGGGTGGCTTCGGCCAGCCGGGTCTCTAGAGAGTGGATTTCGACTCTATTCGCATCCAGAGCCTCCCGATCTCCATCGAGCAAAGATTGCGTCTCGGCCAGTTGTGCTAGTAGGCGCTTCAGCTCTCCGGTTTCGCTTCCGGTGGAAATCGGCTCGGGCTGAAGGCATAGGAGGCAATGAGCGGCGTCGCCGGCGCGATCGCGGACCGACTGTAGACATCTTGGGCATACAGCAAAATCCAGCCCGCTTAGAGTCCGCCTTGAAACACTGGCTCGCTGAAGTGCCTGTTCCTCGAGTCTCAGTTGTGCCAGAAGAGAATCACTTTTAAGCGCGTCCGCTCTGCTCGCGTCGCGGGCGGCCAACGCCTCGTCGAGCTGTTCCCGAAGCACGGTCACATTTGCCCTAAGGGCCTGTTGGGAGTCTAGAACTGCACTACTCGAGCGCCTCACAGACTCGAGCATCTCCCTTGTGGCGTCGAGCTCGCCTACGCAGTTCGCAGCCATAGACGTAAGCCGCTCAGGGTCAGGATCACCTGATTGTTCCAAGAAAACTTTCACGACTTCAGCATTTGATTTACGCTGACTTGCGCGATCCATCCACTCGCCTCTTCGTACCGCGAGGTCGATGAGTTCAGGAGAATTCAAGCGGTAGAGCAGCTCAAATACCGCTCGGCGCTTATTGTCGAGGTTTCTGTCAGTGTGACCTACAACGTTTGAGTCGATGCCATTCTGACTTAGGTAGATATACCGATACAAATCAAAGAAGCTTAATCCGACGGTTTCTCCCGTAGGCTGTACGCGCTTCTTCGGGATCCGTAGCTCTGCTGGCAGTCCGAGAAGTGAAAGCAGTTGTTGGCTGGCCTTGGGCATGTATTTGCGATTGGTCACCGCCCAGGGACCGATGATTTCTCCCGAGTTGGCGTCAAGGACATCAACAATATTCTCACCCATTTCGCGGCGGAGAATATATCGTGACTCGGAAAATGCCACGTCCATCTCAACGCTAGTTACGTTCTTTCGGATGGCCGGCATGAGCTTGGCTGATCCACCCAGGCCGTACTTTAGTAGCTCTAGGAGGCTGCTCTTACCTACTCCGATACTTCCCGTGACGACAGTTACCGAGTTGGTGAGGTCGTAATCGGCCCTGGCGTTCCTTGTGCTGATGCTTACTCGATGAAAACGAATTTTGGAGCCCATTAGATTTCCTCCCTCAGCGGCCGGTCGATGGTCTCAGGAAGTGCGTCATAAATGAGATTCTTCAGTCGGTTTCCCGTTAGGTTGAAACTTTTCCTGAGCATGGAAGATCTCGCGGCAACGACGGCCCATTCGTCGGCGCTTGATAGCTGCCCGGCGAAACCCTCACCGGTCTCAGTCAGCCTGATGCAAACTTTGCCTTTACCGTTCACCGTTTCAGCTAGGCCGTATCCGATCAGCCTCCCCAGCAAGGGGTAGTAGCGATCATCCCACGGGCCGTACTTATATCGGATCATTCTGCTTTCAATGGCCTCGCGTTCGTCAGGGCTTGGTTCGCATCCCAGTGGCCATTGAGCATTGCGGGTTGGAAGCAGTTTATCCGTGAAGCTCGGATATCTGAGAAGGAAGTCGAGCTTTGCCAACTTGGTCAAACCGTCGAGTCCTGGCGACCCTGGGCTGCCAAATTCACGCAAAAGGATAAGGAGGCGTGCCAGATGGTAATCCAGGTCTTCATCGGCGCGCATCAGGCCGCACCATCATTTTCTACATCAAATTCGGGAGACCACCAAATGTGACACTCATCGGTAAGCTGGAATGCTAGTCCCAGTAGATGCAGGCGATCTACATTGGCTGATTTGGAGATCCCGAGATTCTCGGAAGTCAGCCGCCTGTTCAATTCCCTGAGCATTTCGCGCCCGTATGTGCCCTCGTCGGTGGCCAACTCCGATTCCACCATTCCTGCCTCGTGGAGGACGCGAGTGGTCAAGTCGTCAACAAGATCGCCGCTGCCTGGAAGGGGTGCTGAGTTCTGAGCTTCGAAGGATGCCCAAGAACGCCGTGTGCGCTGCGCGGACTGAATGGCAGTCTGCCCGATTCCGCCTTGCCGTAGTTTCTTGGTCAGTCGCGTTTCAAGGTTCGCCTCTGTGGCCTGGCCAGTTTGGAGCAGTGGGCCATCGACAGGTGTCACGTTAGAGAGGCAGAGCTCAACTCGCTCGCGATCGACCATGCGGCGGGCTACGTTTACGTCACGCAAGAGCTGTTCATCTAGCGAGTGGAGTTGCGAGAATACCCAGGGAGACGCTTGATTATTGACAGCTCGGGCGGATTCGCGAACGACCTCTACGATTGCATCGTAAACCTTGGTGGACGAGAGACGGGTGCCGCGAGATCGCAACATAGGACGCACATATTTTTCAACGTTGTGGGCTCTAATGTATTTGCGTGAAGGTAGCTCATGTTCGATCCTGAGGTGCAGCAAAAATTCGAAGGCCTCGTCCGAATCTTTGCAGCCGAGTTTCTGATATAGCTGTTCAGAAAACTGCTTCAGTCGAGCTGTGTTGCTCTCGCCGCAGGCGGTGGCCAGTTTCCTTGCCTCGGGGTTCAGTGCGCCGTTAGTTGCGAGGCGTGCCTGATGCGGTCTGTTGCATTCTTGCCATCGCGCCCGCAGTGTCTTGAGGCCTCCGTCGCCGCACAGTCCGGCCAAGGTCCATGTTCCTTGGCTGTGCTCACGATGCTTGACGCTGACTAGTATGTATTTCCCGTCAGCTAGTGCCAGGACGTAGTCAGTGTGCCATTCGCAGAGGATCCATTGCAGGTCACTCGAATCGAATTCACAGCAATGTCGGGCAACGACCTGGTACTGGTATTCGTACCTGTCGGCGGTTTCGCTCCCGCTGTCTTCTTCGGGCTCGTGCAAGAGCTCCCACGGCACGTCCAAGCTGCCCCCTAGTAACGTCGTGACCATCAGAAGCTACGCGATCACTAGCTGTGAGGCCAGTGGTCGGTCTCAGCTGGTGTGAAGGGCATGCTGTTGCACGCTCCCTGCAAGGGAGGGGGAAGAGGTCGTGGATGCGGGCCGGCTCGCTCTACTTCCTGCACTGCGTGGGAAGCTTGATGAGTTGTGCCCGGCAGGCTGTCAAGGGAGATATGCGTGTCCGAACCCAGTCCGCGTGGAACGTACCTCGTGATCTCGGAGGCCCTGCGTGCCCGGATCACCGAGGGGGCCTACAGCGATGGCTTGCCCTCTGAAGCGGAAATCGGGCGGGAGTTCGGCGTGGCCCGCACGACGGTGCGGCGGGCTCTTCGTGCCGTTGAGGCATCGGGGGAGATCGTGACGCTCGCTGGGGTCGGTTGGCAGGTTGCCGCGACGGGCCGACTCGCGCCGTACGAGCGGATCATGACGGACCTCCGCGACCGTATCCGTGCTGGCTCACTTCCTGCCGGCGCCCGGCTCCCGAGCGAGGCGGAGCTAGCGGAGACCTACGGCGTAGCTCGGGGGACCGTGCGACGGGCCGTACGTGAACTGGAAGCGGCTGGGTATGTCGAAGCACGGCAGGGCGTTGGGCGCTTCGTTAGCCCGACCCCTTGAATGCAGACGGCCTTGGAGGGCATGCACCGTGAAGTTGGCCAAGTGGGCGTACGACCTCGCCGAAGCAATGCTCGCGGAGAGCCTTCCGGACCGGTGGGCTCACTCGCAGCGGGTGTACTCCCAAGCCTTGACCCTGGTGCCGGCACTGGGCGTCGATGCCGAGCTGCTTGCCGCGGCCGCCATCGCGCACGATGTCGGGTATGCCAGGGACGCTGTGGACACGGGCCAGCACATGATCGATGGTGCCCGGTACCTTCGCGATGTCGTCGGAGCCGACCCCCGACTGTGCAGCATCGTCGCCTTCCACACGTCTTCCCCGTGGGAGGCGGCAGAGCTGGGGCTGTCGGATGCCCTCGGCGAGTTCGGGCCCGCAGAACCTGAACTGGTGGACGCGATCACCTTTTGCGACCTGACTAGCAGCCCCACTGGACAGGTAGTTGACCCCGCCCGGCGGCTCGTGGAAGTGCTGGACCGCTACGGGCCCGAACACGTCGTGTTCCGAGCTGTCTCCGCCGCTCGGCCCGAGCTGCTGAATCGCGTGGAGCGCGTACAGCAGCGTCGGGCCGAGGCAGCGCAGGAGAGCGTCAGCTGATCCGGGGGACCGGTGAGCCGCGGAAGCCCTCTTCGAGACGCAGCCTTGTCGTAGGCGACATGTCGAGGGAGTCCACTTCGGCCCGAGGCACCCACCGGACCTCGAACGACTCTGAGCTGACCTTGATGTCCCCGCCAATGGGGCGGGCTCGGAAGCAGAGCGAGAACTCCTGGCGGACCTCGCCGTCCGAGAACGCGATTACGTGCCCGGGGTCGGTGAAGATGCCGACTAGGCCGGTCACCTCTACCGAGATCCCCGTCTCCTCCAGGACCTCTCGCGAGACCGTCCCGGAGATGTTCTCGCCGATCTCCTGGACGCCTCCGGGCATGCCCCAACGGCCGTTGTCTGAGCGGCGTTCCATGAGGATCTCGTCTGCGTCGTTGACCACGAATGCGGTAACCGCCGGCACGATGCTGTTGGCCTTCGGGGCTGCGGGGTCGTCGAAGTAGTCGGTGCGGCTCATGCTTGCCTTTCGATGGAGATGGCCTCGCTCCAGACCTTTTCGAAGCTCTGCTGGTAGGTGGATACGAGTTCGGCCCCGGCCACCTTCCTGAGGTGGAGTACCGGGGCCATGGGGGCGCTGACCCCGTAGACCTGGGTGTTCACCAGCCACTCATCGTCGGATCGGTACAGCGAGTTGTGCAGGGTGGACCGGTGCAGGCGGAACTCGATACCGGAGATGCCCAAGAGCGGACGGTAGAGCTTCAGGACCTCGCGGACCTTGTACGCGACGCCTTCCCCGATCTCTTCCTCTTCGCCTCGGCGCTGGATCTCTGGGCTCTCCGGGTCGCCGAGCAGTATCCGGGCGCGGACTCCGGAGGACGCCTTCAGTTTGAGCAGCTGCGTCCAGCGAGGGTTCTCCGCCAGGAACACGCCGGCGTGAACCAGGATGCCGATCTCTCGCTGTGCTCTGCCGAAGAGCTGTAGCCAGAGGTCTGCTGGGACGTAAGACCGGTGCGGGTAGACCTTCAAGACCTCGGCGTCGGCCGCGTCCTTCCGTTGGCCGTCCGGCAACCCGTCCGGCCAGAGGTACGCCTCGTCTTCTCGCAGGTGGGCCGCGATGCTGAGCCTGTGGCGACGATACGGCGCGCGCCCCTGCGTGATCCACCGTTCGACGGTCTTTGGATCAACCCCGATGTGCTCTGCCATGGCATCCACCGTCACGCCGTTCGACAGCATGGCGGACCGTAAGCGCTCATTTGCCATCTTCACCCCCAGGGACGTCCAGGGACGTACTTGCCCCGCAGAACGCTACCCAGGACGTCCCAAGTCGTCCAGTGACGTGGTGACTTCGTCCCCGCCTCCGGCGGCACTCTGATGGCACACCACAGCGGCTCGGAAATCACGAAGGGCTTGACAGCCCGGACCGAGCGGGCCAATGTGAGATACATGTTCAAGCATGTATCGCTTAGTCGGTACAGCTTCGTCCGTACGTCAGCGCCCGGAAGTGCCCGTCTCTGGACGGCTGCGAAGGAAGCGCCTGTCTGTTGAGAACTGAACAGCGTGCCGGCCCAGCCACATGCACAGGTGTGGTCGATGGGTCCTGATCGGAGGGTCTCGCCCTCCGTGTTGCTCCGATGGTCGTAGGTCAGGTTCGACTCCTGGCCGGAGCGCGGGCCCCGTCTGCTGGGGCTCTATGTGCAACTTCCCGGGGCGGTCGCCTCTCACCACGGACCCCGACCGTTCCCGGAACCCTTCGCTCATCAGGAGAGATCCGCATGCGTATGTACATCGGTAATCACCAGATCGTGAACCCCGCCGAGTTCGAGGAGCTGGCGCTCGGCTTCGATGAACTGCCCCTGGGGCTGGACCGGGACCTGTTCCGGGGCCCGCTCACCCCGGAGACCGCACAGGAGCGTGCGGCCCGTGAGGCGGTGGCCCGTGAGGTCATCGCGGAGCTGGCCGCGCTGGGCGAGGGCGGGGACGAGATCGCCGCGTGGGACGCGCTCTACGCCGACGCGCTCACCCGCACCGTCCCCTTCCTGCGGGGCGCCGCCCGCGACGCCGGCCGTTCCGCCTGGATGGGGGAAGCGGCATGAGCGCCCGATCGATGCAGGACCTGCACCGGGTGCTGATCTGCCTCGGTTCGCTGGCCGTCGTGAGCTGCACCGTGAGCGCCGTGGCGGTGCACGAGGGCTGGCTCCTCGGGGTGGCCGCGCTCGGTTTCGGTGTCCAGCACATCGGCTGGTCGCTTCACCGGCGCCGGATCGGCGGTGCCGCATGAGCCACACCTTGGCGGCCCTGTCCGGAGCGCTTCCCCTCGCGTCCGGCTGGTCGGTTCACAGCCTGTGGATGCGGCGCCGGATCGAGACAGCCCGGCGCGACCCGCTGACCGGGCTGTGGACGCGGGACCCCTTCGAGGAGCGGGCCCGCAAGAGCCTGGCTCAGGGATCCCAGCGTGCCGTACTCGTCTTGGATCTCAACCGGTTCAAGGAGATCAACGACACCCTCGGCCACGCGGCCGGAGACGCGGTCATCCGCGAGACCGGGCAGCGCCTGGGCCGGTGGGCCGAGGAACACGCAGGCGTCGCCGGGCGCCTGGGCGGGGACGAGTTCGCCGCCCTGATCCCCGGCTACGGCATCGACGAGCTGCGCGCCGACCTGTTCATGCTGACGGGCCGACTGGGCCAGCCGGTGCCGTTCGAGGGGCGCCCGATCGAGGTGAGTGCCTCGATCGGTGCCGCCTACTACCGCAGCGGCACCGGCGACCTGTCCACGCTGCTGCGCAGGGCCGATGAGCAGATGTACCGGGCCAAGCAGCGTGGCGGGGGCTGGCGCATCGCGCACCGGCTGAGCGTCCCCGAGGTGGGCACGGTCAACGGCCGCCGCGATGGCCGCCGTGGCACGAGCGGGGTGGCCGCGTGATGGCGACCCGCAACGCACTGAGCAAGGCGCAGAAGATCGTATTGACGGCCGCGTTCGTGCCCATGCTCGCCACCGGCGTCGCCGGTGGGGTCGGGACCTACAGCAACATCAGCCGCGCCTACGGCTCCGGCACGGCGCTCGGTGCGGTGGCAGCCGGTGAGGGTGCGACCGCCGTTCTGGCGCTGGTGCTCCTCGGGCTGACGATGCTCGGACAGTCCTCCCCTGGGATCATCCGGATCGGCTTGTGGGCCCTGCCGGCCGCCGCGTCGGTCATGGCCGCGATGGCCGCCGATGACCCGGGTCGCACCGTCATCTACGCCGTGACCCCGATGGGCATGTGCGTGGCGGCCGAGGGCATGGCGTTCCTGGCCCGGCGGATCGTGGTCCACCAGGACGGCCGTGACGCCGAGGCGGAAGCCAAGGCGGCCACTGTGGTGCGTGCCTTGGCCTACCACCGGGCCCGCGCCGCGAACCACCCGTGGTCGTGGGTTCGGAAGTGGTCCGACCAGACGTCGTGGCGGCTGGCCCGGAAGGTCGGGTTGGGGGACGCATCGTTGGGGGCCCGACTGCTGGACGTCCAGCGCGAGCGGCTCACCCACGGTGCAGACGCCGCCCTGGGGGCGATGTTCACCGCCTCCACAAACCAGCATGAAACGTCAGAGTTCATCGTAAATCGGTTGGGGTCTGACCTGCGGGAGTCGGCCGCCGAAGACCCGACCACGACGGCCGAACTCCCCGCCTCTGAGTCGGCCGACTCGGTACCGGCCATCGAGCCGGTGAAGCTGCCCGAGTCGGTTCCGGTAGTCGAGCCGGTCGAGCTTCCCCAGTCGGCTCCGGTCAAGGCAGTGGCAGCGGCGGAGTCGGCTCCGCGCCGGGCGACCGGTCGGGTACCGCAGTCGGCCCGTACGCCCCGACCGACGCGCGATTCGGATGAGCTGCTGGAAGAGGCCCGGTCGGTCACGGCCAACTGGTCCGATGGTGAGCTGACGGCCGAGGCGATCCGCAAGGCGGTCCGTACGTCGTCCGCCAGGGGCCGTCTGCTGCGCGACACGCTCAAGGCTGAACGCGCCGCCGCCGCTGAAGCGACGGCCGTGTGATGGCCGGGCACGGCATACCCGTCTATCCGTGGAGGCTCGCCCCGGACGGGCTGGCCACGCGCCGTCAACTCCGCGCGGCCGGCCTGCGCCCCGGCGGACAGGACGTCGTGGCTCAGCTGGAGCGACCGCGCTACCGGCGGGCGCCGCTGACCGCCTACCTGTACCGCGTGGACCTGGCCAAGCCCGTCCGGCCGATGACCCCGGCCAAGTGGGACGCGCTCGCCCTGGCGATGCTCGCCCGCCGTACCTGCCCCCAGTGCTCCACCGACGCCGGTTACGTCATCCCGGCCTCGCTCGGCATGTGCGTGCCCTGCGCCTACCCCGAGGAACAGCGCGCCGCCTGAAACAAGGGCCCGGACGCCTCCGTCCAAGCGCCGTCCGGGTCCCTTTCACCCCACTCGCTATGAGGGAGTAGACCTACCGTGTCTGATGTCCGTGTCACTGACCAGAGCGAGGACCTGGAGCGCCCCGGCGCCGAGGTCTTCGACATCACCACCAAGCGCCCCACCATCCCGACCCCGGCGGGTCCGCCGGCCGATCGGTACGACGACGATGAGGAAGAGTTGCCGCGGTCGCGGCCGGTCGACTCCAAGGACCTGCCGGCGCCGGGCATCACGACCTACAAGCGGCTGCCGATCATCCCTTCATGGCTGAAGTCGAAGCCGGGGTTCGTCTCCACCACCCAGCGCGCCACGAGCAACGCGTTCTACGCCACCGCCTTCCACGGGATCCGCACCCCCTGGTACGCGCTGCAGCTCGGGCGGCTCGCCCCGCGCGGCGTGGCCCGCCTGGTCCGCGACACCAACGCGTGGGTGTGGGACGCCGAGGCGGCCCCGCTCCGGGCGTACGAGGTCTACAAGGAGAACACCGCCGAGTACCTGAAGTTGTCGCGGCAGCGTGACAGCCGGGTGCGCCTGCGGATGCTGGTCACCGTGGTGGGGCTGATCTTCGGTACGGGCTTCGCGCTGACCATGTACGTCATGGCGCCCGGCTGGCTCGCCGTGTTCGCCTCGGCCGCCGTGCTCACCGCCGGTTTCTGGGGCGCCCCGAAGGATCAGCCGGTGATCGGGCCCGCCGTGCTGAAGACGGAGCTGGAGAAGCTCACCGGGATGCTCGTGCTCCGGGCTCTGGACAACATCGGCAATGCGAAGCTGTCGGCCGCCATCAAGAAGGGCGGCGACATGAACGGCCTGCGGTTCACCTCGGAGATCACCCGGGACGGGCCCGGCTACCGCGCCGACCTCGATCTCCCGTGGGGTGTCACCCCGGAGGACATCATGGAGGCTCGTAAGCCGCTCGCTTCCGGCCTACGCCGCAAGGTGGGCTCGGTGTGGCCGTCCTCCGACCCGACCGAGCATGAGGGGCGCCTGGTCCTGTGGGTGGGCGACAAGCCCATGAACGAGACCAAGAAGCCCGCCTGGCCGCTGCTGAAGTCGGGCAGCGTGGACCTGTTCAAGCCGGTGGTCTTCGGCAACGACCAGCGCATGGCCGATGTGGCCGTGACTCTGATGTTCGCGTCCGTGGTCGTCGGGTCCATCCCGCGCATGGGCAAGACGTTCTTGATGCGTCTGTTCCTGCTCATCGCCGCACTTGACCCGCGTGCCCAGCTCTACGCGTTCGACTTCAAGGGCACTGGCGACTTCGGTGCGCTGGAGCCGGTCTGCCACCGCTACCGGGCAGGGGATGAGGACGAAGACATCCTCTACGTCCTCGAATCGCTGCGGGAACTGCGGGCCGAACTGCGCCGCCGGGCGAAGGTCATCAAGTCCCTGCCGCGCTCGCGCTGCCCGGAGTCGAAGGTCACTGCGGACCTCGCCAACGACAAGAGCCTCGGGCTGCACCCGATCGTCGCCGGATTCGATGAGTGCCAGGTCCCCTTCGAACACGAGAAGTACGGCAAGGAACTCGAAGAGATCTGCACCGACCTGTGCAAGCGCGGCCCCGCCCTCGGCATGGTCACCCTGTTCGGCACCCAGCGCCCCGACGCCAAGTCGCTGCCCACCGGCATCAGCGCGAACGCGGTGCTGCGGTTCTGCCTCAAGGTCATGGGCCAGCCCGCCAACGACATGGTGCTGGGCACCTCGATGTACAAGGCGGGGTACCGGGCCACGATGTTCTCCCGCACCGACCGGGGTATCTGCTGGATGGCCGGTGAAGGAGATGACCCGCGCATCGTTGCCTCTGCGTTCGTGGACGCGCTCGGAGCCGAACAGGTCGTCGTGCGGGCCCGCCGGATGCGCGAGGAGTACGGCAACGTCACCGGCCACGCCATCGGCCAGGAACCCGAGAGCGGGGAAGCCTCCTTCGACCTCCTCGCCGACATCCTCAGGGTCGTGCCGGCCGATGAGGAGAAGGTCTGGAACGAAAAGGTCGCCGCCCGCCTCGCCGCGCTTCGCCCCGAGGTCTACAGCGGCTGGAAGGCCGAGACGGTGACCACGAACCTCAAGCCGCACGGCATCACCGCCCAGGACGTCTGGGGCTCCACCACCGCTGGCAAGGGCACCACACGACGCGGCATCGCCCGCGCCGACATCACCACCGCCATCACTCTCCGTGAGAGTACGCGGTCCGGGAGCTGACTCGCACCGCTGCTAGACCTAGCGGCCACCGCTGCTAGGTCTAGCACCCCCGCTAGCACCCCGAACCGCCCCCCATCAGCGATCTCGCACCTAGCAGCCGACCTGCGAAAACACCGGAAATACCGCCCGGAAGGCACTCCATGACCCCCATCCTCCTTGCTAGCGCCTGCCTGCTCATCGTCACACTCGGTTACGTCAGCGTGTGCGCGTCCAGCCCGTTCGGGACCTGCCGCAAGTGCAAGGGCTTCGGCTACGCGATGAAGACCGACCGCAAGGGACGCCTCAAGCGCGGCAAGCACTGCCGCCGCTGCGACGGCCACGGCAAGCGCATCCGCGTCGGACGCCACCTCTACAACCTGTGGCTGCGCCTCTACCGCGACTCCAACCCCGCCCCCCGCAAGACGTTCGTCCCGAAGGGATAACCCATGGCCATCACCGTCTCGCTCGTCTTCCTGTTCGGGCTGGTCCTGTTCTTCCTGCTCCGCTCCAAGACCCTCGGATATGGCTCCGCGTTCATCGCCATGATGTTCGGCTTCTTCCTCGCCTCCACCGGAGCCTCGGGCCCCATCAACGAACTCACCACCGCTGTCCTGAACGCCGTTTCGGACCTCGGGAGCCAGGGATGAACGAGCCCATCACCTACCGGCACTGGGCACTCGACCTCGCGCCCAAGGCAGCCCCCGCGCTGGCCACCACGACCGTGCTCATCCTGGGCCGGATTTGGAACGCCAACGGCGCCGAACACTCCGTCGGAAACGCGGCGCTGATGGTCGTCCTCGCCGCCGGAGCTGCGGCGGCCGGCGCCTTCTCCTCCGGCAACCACTCCGGCGGCAGCGTCATCGCCGGAACCGCCTTCGCCGCATCCGGCGGGCTGGCCCTGGCCGGAGTCGCCGGATACGCCGATGGCCTCTCCCTGCCGATCCTGCTGTGGGCGCTGGCCACCGCCGTCGCCTACGGACTCGCCGCCCGCTACTGGCGCACCGACCGCCGCGAGACCGTCGCGTACGAGCGGCAGACCCTCGGCCAGCGCGAAGTCCACGCCCACGTCGAGCGCGTCGAAGCGCTGCGCGCCGGAGCACAGATCGAGGTCGCTCGCTCCGGCGCCGTCTACGCCGAACAGCTCGCCAACGCGCTCATCACTCGCGCTGGCCTTCCCGGCTTCAACCCGCAGGCCATCACGGACGCGGGACTGCCCGAACTGCCCTCGGCCGAGGGGAAGGACTGGTGACCGGGCTCGAGGCGGCATACGCCACCGCGCCGAGCGTCATCAGCGAAATCGGATGGACCGTACGGGGAGCCCGTGGCTGCCGCGGTGGCATCCACGTTCGGGAGTTCTGGCTCCGCAAGGCCGCACTCCTGGACCGCATCGCCCTCACCGACGACGACCCCGTAGGCGGCGACGCCGCGACCTGCGCCACCGAAGCGGCTCACCGCCTGATGGAAATCGACCAGGCGGACGGTCCCCGCACGGCAGACCCCCGCGGCTACGTCCGCCAGGAATACGTCCTCTGGCTCCGCCACCACTGAAGAGAGATCGCCATGAGTTCCAGTCCCACCCTGAGTACCACGCAGCACCCCACGATGCACACGCAGGTCGACGGTCTCAGCTACCGGCCCGAGCGCATCAGCGTGATCGCGGCCCTGTCCCACATCCGCAGCGCCCGCAAGAGCCCCAAGAACGTGGACACGGTCAACGTCTACGCCTTCACCAGCCGCGACGGAATCCCGCTCCACGTGGTCTACATCCATCACACCCCGGGCCGCTGGCACGGAGTCAAGGACGTCATCGACGTCTACGAGATCCCCACCGCCACGCTCACCGACCTCTAGCTGTGCCCGGGGCGGTCGCCTCTCACCACAAGACCCGACCGCCCCGGCTTCCCCAGTCCCTTCGCAGAAACAGGAGACACCCAGCATGACACCAACCCTCGCTCCGCCGCTGCTGCGCGCCGCCCTCGCCGCCGCAGCGCGCGGCTGGCCCGTCTTCCCCCTGCGCCCCGGAGACAAGCGGCCGGCCGGACACCCCGAACGCAACTGCCCCCGTACGGGCCGCTGCACGGACGGCCACCGCACCCCCGAACAGCGCGCCACCCTCGACCCCGAGAACATCACCACGTGCTGGCAGTCGGCCCCCTACAACGTCGGCATCGCCACCGGCCCCGGCGGACTGCTGGTCGTAGACCTCGACATCCCCAAGGAAGACGATGGACCCGCGCCCGAGGAGTGGGCGGGGGCGACCGATGGCTTGGACGTCTTCGCGATGCTGTGCGAGCGCGCGGGTGAAAAGCTACCGACCGAGACGTACACAGTGCGCACTCGCCGTGGCGGACAGCACCTGTACTTCGCCTCGCCTCCTGGAAAGCAGCTACGCAGCACGGGGGGCTCCCTGGGTTGGAAGGTCGATACCCGGGCCTGGGGTGGGTACGTGGTCGCGGCCGGCAGCATCGTCGGCGGAGCGCCGTACGAGATTGTTCACGACGTACCCCCTGCCCCCCTCCCTGCGTGGCTGAGTGACCTGCTCACCCCGAAACCTGCGCCGGCCCCCATGCCGCTGGCAGAGCTGTCCGCTCGGATGCGCAACGCCACGGCCTACAGCACCGCCGCGCTGCGTGGGGAGCTGGAAAAGGTGCTGTCCGCCCGTGAGGGCGGTCGTAACCGTGCTGTGTATTTCGCCGCCTACGCCCTCGCTCGGTTGATCCACAACGGCGATCTCACCGAGGCCGACGTCAGCGCCGAACTCATGAGTGCAGGCCTGTCGATTGATCTTTCCGCTGGTGAATGCCGTACCGCGATCCGCTCGGGACTCGTCCGGGGCGGCGCACCGGAGGCGAGTGCGGCATGACCACACAGCCTGTGGCCAGCGATCTGTGGGTGGGGCTGGACATGGACGACGACGGCCAGCCCCCCGAGCCGATGTGGGAGGAGCCGATCCCGCTCAACGGGCGCCGCGAGCTTCCCACCTTCCCCGCGCACGTCTTCCCGGCCTGGCTCGGCGCATTCGTCAAGGCCGTTGCCGAGGAGACGCAGACGCCCATCGACCTGCCCGGCTCCATCGCTCTGTCGGTCCTCGCGGCAGCGGCCGGCGGCCGGGCGGTAGTCCACGTTCGCGGCAGCTGGCGGGAGCCCACCAACCTGTACGTGGTGTGCGCGCTGCCCCCGGCGAACCGCAAGTCGGCGGTCTTCGGGCTGCTGACCGATCCGCTGTACGAGGCGGAGAAGAAGCTCCAGATCACCATGGCTCCGGCCATCGTGGAAGCGGCCATGACCGCCCGGCTGGCCAAGGAAGCGGCCGACAACGCCGCGACCAAGGCCGCCAAGGCCGACCACGAGAAGCGCGAAGCCCTGATTGCCGAGGCCATCGGGCTGGCACAGACCGCCGAATCGGTGGCCGTGCCGGTCGAACCGCTGCTGCTGGCCGATGACTCCACCTCCGAGACTGTCACCTCGCTCATCGCAGAGCAGGGCGGCAGGCTCGCCGTGATGTCGGCCGAGGGCGGGATCTTCGACATCATCGCCGGACGCTACTCGGGGGCCCCGAACATGGAGGTCTTCCTCAAAGGCCATGCCGGGGACCGGCTGAGGGTCAACCGGCAGACCCGCCGCGAGTACATCGACCACCCAGCCCTGACCATCGGCCTGGCCGTCCAGCCGGACGTGCTCCGGGACATCGCCAAGGTCAGGGGCTTCGACGGGCGCGGGCTGCTGGCCCGCTTCCTGTACTCCATGCCGAAGTCCTTGGTCGGAGAGCGTGAGGTCATCACCGATCCGATCCCCGAAGAGACCGCGGCTCTCTATGAGCACAACGTTCTCGCACTCACGCTCTGGCTGGCCGAGTGGACTGACCCTGCCGTCATCCAGCTCTCACCCGAGGCGGACAAGGCCCTGATCGCCTACCAGCAGCGGGTAGAGCCGCAGCTCGCCGCGCGAGGCGGAGCCTTGGGACACATTGCGAACTGGGCGGGAAAACTTGCTGGGGCCGTGGTCCGCATGGCCGCTCTCCTGCACTTGGCTGAGCACCTGGAGGGTGGCCACACCAAGCCGGTCACTGAGGCCACCATGCGCGCGGCGATCACGCTGGGGGAGTACTTCACCGCTCATGCCCTCGGCGTCTTCGACGTCATGGGCGCCGACCCCACCGTGGGCCGCGCCCGCTCCGTGCTGGAACTGCTGCGCACCCAGCAGTGGGGCGAGGTCAGTAAGCGCGACCTCATGGTGAAGGTCTCCCGCTCGGAGTTCCCCACCGTCGCCGACCTTGAGCCCGCGCTGGACCTCCTCGAGGA
Organism: Streptomyces sp. NBC_00435; assembly: GCF_036014235.1. GTDB lineage: Bacteria > Actinomycetota > Actinomycetes > Streptomycetales > Streptomycetaceae > Streptomyces. The sequence continues at coordinate 3,165,867 of NZ_CP107924.1, read as the reverse complement.
ACACGGGTACCTCCGAGCGCAGCCCGTCGTGCGCGCCGGAGGGCGTGGCCGGCCGCCGTCCCCGCGGTACCTCATCCACCCCTGCGTGAACGAACCCGCCGTCTGAACCCCGCCACAGAAACCACAGAATCACAGAAATAACCCCACCCCGCTCCTGACCTGCGCAGATGCCCCCCAGGGCGGCAGGATGGCCGCTGCCACAGAAACCCACGGAAGTCCCACACAAATACCCGCCCGCCCCGGGCCCTTATTTCTGTGGGACTTCTTGCGGTTTCTGTGGCGGACCACCCCCACGGAGGTTTCCCCAGGTCAGACCCCCTGCCCTGGGTTTCTGTGTATTTCGTGGTTTCTGTGGCGGCCCGCCAAGGAGCGAGCCCATGCACGACGCCCATGTCGCCGCCTCCCACGTGGCAGATCCAACGCTGGTGCTGCTGACGGTCGAAGAGGCCGCCCGTCGACTCTCCATCGGTCGGACCACGTGCTTTCACCTCATCGGCTCCGGACAACTGGAGTCCGTCCCCATCGGCCGTCTTCGCCGCGTGCCGGCGGAAGCCGTGAACGACTTCCTCGCACGGCTCCGCGAAGCGCACCGCCCTACCTCCACCGCTGCCTGAAGGGGCTGCCCATGACAGAGAACACGCGGACCCGCCAGCCCAACGGCCGCAGCTCCATCTACCTCGGAAAGGACGGGAAGTGGCACGGCCGTGTCACGGTCGGCGTGCGCGACGACGGCACACCTGACCGGCGCCACGTCGAGCGCAAGACCCGTGCTGAGGTCACGCTCGCCGTGCAGGAGCTGGAGAAGGCGCGGGATGCCAAGACCGTGCGCAAGCCGGGCAAGGCCATGACCGTCAAGGCCTGGCTGACGCACTGGATCGAGAACGTCGCCCCGCTCGGGGTCAACGACAACACGATGGTCGGGTACGGAGTGGCTGTGCGGAAGCACCTCATCCCCGGCCTGGGAGCTCATCGCCTCGACAGGCTCACGCCCGAGCACATCGAGATCTTCTATGCGAAGTTGCAGGCCAGCGGCCGAAAGGCTGCGACCGCCCACCAGGTGCACCGCACCTTCCGTACCGCACTCAACGAGGCGGTCCGCCGCGGTCACCTCGGCAAGAACCCGGTCCAGTTGGCCAAGGCGCCGAAGGCGGACGACTACGAGGCGGAGCCCTACACCGTGAAAGAGGTACAGCGACTGCTGGAGGCCGCTGGCAGGGAACGTAATTCGGCGCGCTGGGCCGTCGCGCTCGCCCTCGGGCTTCGTCAGGGGGAGGTGCTGGCCCTGAAGTGGGAGGACGTAGATCTTGAGGGTGGGTTCCTTGTGGTCCGCCGTAGTCGCCACCGCCCGCAGTACGCGCACGGGTGCAGCGCCCCGTGTGGCCGGAAAGCCGGGTACTGCCCGGAGAAGCGGCGCAGCAACCCGGAGACCTCTGTGACCAAGTCGCGCGCCGGCCGCCGCGCGGTCGGTCTCCCGGAACAGCTCGTTGACCTTCTGCGAGCCCACCGCAAGGCTCAAGCCGCAGAGCGGAAGACGGTCGGGAAGCGCTGGGTAGAAGGTGACTGGGTATTCCCTGACGAGCACGGGCGCAGCCCTTCCCACCGGAGGGACTGGGCCGAGTGGAAGGCTCTGCTCGTGGCAGCGAAGGTTCGTGACGGGCGCCTGCACGACGCGAGGCACACTGCCGCCACGGTGCTGCTCATCCTCGGCGTCCCCGAGCGGGCCGTCATGGGCCTCATGGGCTGGTCGACCACGGCCATGGCCGCGCGGTATCAGCACATGGTCGACGCGGTACGGACCGATGTGGCCCGGCAGGTGGACGGTCTGATCTGGAAGTCTGGTGACGAGAGCTCGCAGATGTGAAGTACAGCTGGGGCAGCCGCTTTTGCGACTGCCCCAGCGTATGCGTGCGGTCCAATGTCACACCGAGGCTGTCGGGCACAGCGTGGACCAGAGCGCTGGACCTATGGGCCGGTGAAGTACGACAATCACCAGCCATGTCCGACACTTTCTGGACCGCGCTCTCCGCGACTGCCACAGCGGCCGCCTTCTTCGCGGTCACCTGGCAGTCGATACTCACTCGCCGTGCTCTTGGGACGGCACAACAGGCTCTTGCCACTGCTGATCAGGCCCTCATTGCCTCTCAAGCTGTAGCGCTGGACGCGGCCCGTACGCGGCTGGACGGGCAGGCCCCGACCGTCAGTGTCCGAATCCACGAAGTGCCGTGGCCACCGTTGGCCTGGACGCCCCACGGCATGCCGGTGAACCCTTGGCGTAACGGGTACGAGTGGCACTTCCCCGCCATGCAGGAGGAGCGAATCGTCCTCCAGGCATGCATCGAGGTGCAGAACCATGCTCAATCTCATGTCACTCTCGACTGCCAGGGTGACTTGTACGTCGCGGTTGAGCAGAGGCCGACCGCGGCGGGCTCCAGCCTGTTGTTTCCTGAGCAGCGGGTTCGTCGTCTCTTCTTGCAGAAGGACTTCACCATCAAGGAGCTTTCGGAGAACTACGAAGCGCAACAGGCGGGGCGCCCACTACCCCACCGAGTAGAGGGAAGCATCACTGTCCACGATGGCCGCGACAACGGTGTGACCGACGCGTGGGACCTTGAGTTGACCGGGTGCCCCGTCCGGCCAGTGGAAGAACGCCAAGGGCTGTGGGTCGTGGCTGCCAGCAGTCTCCCGGGTGACTCTGGGGCGGACCTGTTGGAGTACGAAGTCCAGCCACCCCGAAGGCGTACCTACTGGATTTCCAGGCAGCGCGGGGAGCAGCTACCGGAGCCGACCTTCACTATCAACGTGCCGGGTGCGTTGCCAGCCATCCAGTCGTAGCTCCTGCCGCCGCGTGCCTTCGGCCGGCCTGCCCCACCCGTCGGTGGGGACGTGCTCTTGGCACAACTGAGACGGGAACTGAGACGAACAGCCAAATGGGCGGCACCCCATGTGGGGTGCCGCCCATTCGTTTTGGCTGGTCGGGCCATCAGAAGCCGTGACCGGAATCGAACCGGCGTAACTCGCTTTGCAGGCGAGTCCCTCAACCACTCGGGCACACGGCTGGGTGGTGGTGATGTCTATGACCGTACGAGGGCGGGCGCGGGTCGGGAAGGGGTGCGCGGGGGGTGCAACGTGACTGCCATGCCGCGTTCACAGTCCGGGGCGGCGGGGTGGGCGGCGGGGTGGTTCCGACCGTGGGCCTAGGGCTGGGGGACGAGGTGGGATACGCCGGAATGACAGGGTCGATACCCGGTCACGCACCTTACTCTGGGGCGATGAGCGTCCTCCCGAAGCGAGCCACCGCACCCGTCCCCGTTCCGCCCCGGCCCCGGGGCGGGGTCCTCGGGCCCGCGTACCGGACGCTCAGCATCGGGGTCATCTCCGTCGTCTTCCTGATCGCCTTCGAGGCCACCGCCGTCGGGACCGCGATGCCCGTGGCCGCGCGGGAGCTGGAGGGGATCGGGCTCTACGCCTTCGCCTTCTCCGCCTACTTCACCACCAGCCTGTTCGGGATGGTGCTCTCCGGGCAGTGGGCCGACCGGCAGGGGCCGCTGCGGCCGCTGACCGTGGGGATCGGCGCCTTCGCCGCCGGGCTGGTGTGCTCCGGTACCGCCGGGGCGATGTGGATGTTCGTGCTCGGGCGGGCCGTGCAGGGGTTCGGTGGCGGGCTGGTCATCGTCGCGCTCTACGTGGTCGTCAGCCGGGCCTACGAGGAGCGGCTGCGCCCCGCGATCATGGCGGCCTTCGCCGCGAGCTGGGTCGTGCCCTCGATCGTCGGACCGCTGGCCTCGGGCACGGTGACCGAGCACCTCGGGTGGCGCTGGGTCTTCCTCGGGATACCCGCGCTGGTCTTCGTACCGCTCGCGGTGGCGCTGCCGGCGATACGCCGGAGCGCGTCGGGGCCGGTGGACCCGCAGGCCCCGCCCGTGGCGTTCGACCGGCGGCGGATCCGGCTGGCCCTCGGGATCTCGGTCGGTGCGGGGCTGCTCCAGTACGCCGCCCAGGACCTCCGGTGGCTGTCGCTGCTCCCGGGCCTCGCGGGTGTGGCCCTGCTGGTGCCCGCCGTGCTGGGGCTGCTGCCTCGCGGGACCTACCGGGCGCGGCGCGGGCTGCCCTCGGTGGTGCTCCTGCGTGGGGTGGCGGCGGGGTCGTTCATCGCGGCGGAGAGCTTCGTTCCGCTGATGCTGGTCACCCAGCGGGGGCTGAGCCCGACCCTGGCCGGCTTCTCGCTCGCGCTGGGCGGGGTGACGTGGGCGGCGGGCTCGTGGGTGCAGTCGAAGGGGCGGGTGGCGCCGTACCGCCAGCGGCTGATGGTGCTCGGCATGGTCATGGTCGCGGCCGCGATCGCGGGGGCGCCGGCGGTGCTCGTGGAGTGGGTGCCTGTGTGGACGATGGCGCTGGTGTGGGCGCTGGGGTGCCTGGGGATGGGGCTGGTGATCGGCTCCACGAGCGTGCTGCTGCTGAAGCTGTCGGCGCCGGAGGAGGCGGGGGAGAACTCCGCCGCGCTGCAGATCTCGGACGCCCTGGCCAACGTGGTGCTGCTGGCGGCCGGTGGGGCGGCGTTCGGCGCGCTGGGCGGGGGAGCGGTGGGAGCGGCGCACTCCGTGGCGGAGGGCGGTGGCGCTGCGCACCCGGCCGCGTTCGTGGTGGTCTTCCTCCCGATGGCCTGCGTGGCTCTGGTGGGGTGCTGGGTGGCGACCCGGCTGGACCCCGTCCCGGCAGCGGCGCCGGGCAGTGAGACCGGGGCCGCCGCCGACGCCGGGGCCGCCGCTGACGCCGGGGCCGGGGCCGAGGACGGCGTCAAGGCCTGACCGGAGCGCGGGGCAGTACCGGCCGGCAGGACCCGGAAGGCGCGGCCCCGGGGCCCGCCAGGGCGTGGCCCGGCCTTCGCCGCTGCCGCCGCCTCCAGCAGGGGCCAGCCGTCGGAATCCGCCGGCTGTCGTGCGTCCGGCTGCCAGTCGCGGGCTGAGCCACCTCGAGCAGGGCCCGTACGGCGCTCGGCTCATGGAGGTTGGGTCCGCGCCCCGGACGAGGCCCACGTCCCCGGAGCCGACGGGGGCTCCGCCCCGGACGTACAGGCCGGGGGCGTCGGCGAAGACGATGCGCATCGGGCCGCCGGCGACCGGGCGGCGGGGTTCCTTCGCACTGCATGGCACGGGGCCGGGTGTATGCGGCGCCGTGCCCCGCGGTGCTCCACGCAGTGGGCCCCGGGAAATCGCGGCGACCCGGCCGCAGGGCCGTCGGTAGCATCCGGGGATGAACGAGCTGATCATCGAAGTGCCGGACGCCGACTGGGCGGAGCTGGCCGATCTGGCCGATGCCACCGGGCAGAGCGCCGAGGCGGCCGCGCTGGGGGCCGTACGGGCGTGGGCGCGGGCGGAGCGCGAGCGGGTCGGGGGCGAGGCCGCGCGGCTCGCGGGGCGGCACGCCGGGCTGCTGAGGAGGCTCGGGGAGTGATGATCAGGTTCCTGACCCTCGGCGAGGTGCTCGATCTCGCCCGGCCCGCCTGCCGCGCCCAGGACCAGCCCGTCGAGCTGCGCGCCCCCGGGCTGCTGGAGTCGGCGGTACACCGGCCGCGGGCCCGGATGTTCGGGACGCCGGCGTACGCGGACACGTACGAGCAGGCGGCCGCCCTGCTGCACGCGATCGCCACGAACCACCCCCTCGTCGACGGGAACAAGCGCACCGCCTGGCTCGCCGCCGCGACCTTCCTCGCCGTCAACGGCATCGATCCCGCCGACGTCGACCAGGACACGGCCTACGACCTGGTCATCGACGTGGCGGCCGGTTCGGAGGCGGACGTCGCGCGGATCGCGGAGCGGCTGCGCGCCCTGGTCCGGCAGGCCTGACGGACCAAGGCGGGACCAGGGCTGGGCCCGGGCGGCACCCGGCCAGGGCCAGCGCGGGGTGGAGCCCGGGTGGAGCCGCCGCCGGTGCGGGGACTGCGCCGACACGGGTGCCCCGCACGCCTGTCCCCCCGATGTGACGCTCGACGCACCGGCCGAGGTCACGGGCCTGTCCCTCCGCGGGGTGCGCGTCCGGGCCGGTAAGGTGGCCCGGTTGTCCTACGTACGACTGCCCGTACCGCGGCCCGTAGTGCCGCTGTCCGTACCGGGTACGCCGCCGAGAGCCCGAACCGGAGACCGTGACTACTACCGCCTCCCACCACCTCTCACCCGCCTTCCCCGGCCGCGCGCCGTGGGGTACCGCCAGCGCCCTGCGAGCTTGGCAGCAGGGTGCGCTGGACCGGTACCTGGAGACCCAGCCGCGCGACTTCCTCGCCGTCGCCACCCCCGGCGCCGGCAAGACCACCTTCGCGCTGACCCTCGCCTCGTGGCTGCTGCACCACCACGTGGTGCAGCAGGTGACCGTCGTCGCGCCCACCGAGCACCTGAAGAAGCAGTGGGCGGAGGCCGCCGCCCGGATAGGGATCCGGCTGGACCCCGACTACTCCGCGGGCCCGCTCAGCAAGGACTACCACGGGGTCGCGGTCACGTACGCGGGCGTGGGCGTCCGCCCGATGCTGCACCGCAACCGGTGCGAGCAGCGCAAGACCCTGGTCATCCTCGACGAGATCCACCACGCCGGTGACTCGAAGTCCTGGGGCGAGGCGTGCCTGGAGGCCTTCGACCCGGCGACCCGGCGGCTCGCGCTCACCGGTACGCCCTTCCGGTCCGACACCAATCCGATTCCCTTCGTGGCCTATGAGGAAGGGAACGACGGGATCCGGCGGTCCTCCGCCGACTACACCTACGGCTACGGGAACGCGCTCGGCGACGGGGTCGTGCGGCCCGTCATCTTCCTCTCCTACAGCGGCAACATGCGCTGGCGCACCAAGGCGGGCGACGAGATCGCCGCGCGCCTCGGCGAACCGATGACCAAGGACGCCATCTCCCAGGCCTGGCGTACGGCGCTCGACGCGCGCGGCGACTGGATGCCGAACGTGCTGCGCGCCGCCGACCAGCGGCTGACGGAGGTCAGGAAGGGCATCCCGGACGCCGGCGGGCTCGTGATCGCCGCCGACCAGGACTCGGCGCGCGCGTACGCCAAGCTGATCCGCGAGATCACGGGCACCAAGGCGACCGTGGTGCTCTCCGACGACACGGGCGCCTCGAAGCGGATCGACGAGTTCGCCGCGAGCAACGACCGCTGGATGGTCGCGGTCCGCATGGTGTCCGAGGGCGTCGACGTACCGAGGCTCGCGGTCGGCGTGTACGCCACCACCATCTCGACGCCGCTGTTCTTCGCACAGGCCGTCGGGCGCTTCGTGCGTTCGCGCAGGCGCGGCGAGACGGCATCGGTGTTCCTGCCGACCATCCCCTACCTGCTGGGCTTCGCGAACGAGATGGAGGTCGAGCGCGACCACGTCCTCGACAAGCCGAAGAAGCAGGGCGAGGAGGACCCGTACGCCGACTCCGAGAAGGAAATGGACGAGGCGAACAAGCAGGAGGACGAGGACACCGGCGACGAGGAGCAGATGTCCTTCGAGGCGCTGGAATCCGACGCCGTCTTCGACCGGGTCCTCTACGACGGCGCCGAGTTCGGCATGCAGGCCCACCCGGGCAGTGAAGAGGAGCAGGACTACCTCGGCATCCCCGGGCTGCTGGAGCCCGACCAGGTGCAGATGCTGCTCCAGAAGCGGCAGTCGCGGCAGATCGCGCACAGCAGGCGCAAGCCGGACTCGGAGGCGGACCTGCTGGAGCTGCCGGCCGACCGGCGCCCGGTGGTCTCGCACAAGGAACTGCTGGAGCTGAGGAAGTCCCTGAACACGATGGTCGGCGCGTACGTCCACCAGAGCGGGAAGCCGCACGGGGTGATCCACACCGAGCTGCGCCGGGTGTGCGGCGGACCGCCGAGCGCGGAGGCCACCGCGGGACAGCTGCGGGAGCGCATCAAGAAGGTCCAGGAGTGGGCCACCCGCATGCGGTGACGGTGACCAGGTCGGTCGGCCCGGGGGCTCGACCCGGTGGCGCCCCGGTGGGTTGATCCGGTGGGCTGTTCCCACACGGTACGGAGCGGGGCCCGTGCGGATGACCGCACGGGTCCCGCTCCGATTTGGTGACTGTCAGTGATGGCCGCGGTCCTGGTTCCGGCGGTCGTCGGAGGGGTCGCGGTGGGCACCGCCGATCCGGGTGAGGTCACGAATTGACGGCGACCCGCGAGTACAACCGGTATAAAACGGCTGTAGGCGCCCGGATTGTGGACGAGCCCTTCCGCTGAGCGGACCCGCTCGCTAATGTCCCCGCATCGAACGCCCCGTGGCAACGCCGCCGCGGGAGCGCAGCCGGTGCCATGGCCGCTACCGGCGGCCTCTCCGTGCGTCGCCGAGGGACCGGCGTCGCTATCCCCAGAGAGTCACCGCCGCCCACCGAAAGAGGGAGAGGCGTCGTGACCGCGGAAACCTCCCAGACTCTCGACCGAGGACTCCGAGTTCTCAAACTGCTCGCCGACACCGACCACGGTCTGACCGTCACCGAGCTCTCCAACCGCCTCGGTGTGAACCGCACCGTGGTCTACCGCCTCCTGGCCACCCTCGAACAGCACGCCCTGGTCCGCCGCGACCTCGGCGGCCGCGCCCGCGTCGGGCTCGGCGTCCTGCGGCTGGGCCGCCAGGTCCACCCGCTGGTGCGCGAGGCGGCCCTGCCCGCGCTGCGCTCCCTCGCCGAGGACATCGGTGCCACCGCGCACCTGACCCTCGTGGACGGGACCGAGGCGCTCGCCGTGGCGGTCGTGGAGCCGACCTGGACCGACTACCACGTCGCCTACCGGCCCGGCTTCCGTCACCCCCTCGATCGCGGGGCCGCCGGCCGGGCCATCCTGGCCGCCCGTCAGGGCACGCTCATCGAGCCCGGCTACACGCTCACCCACGGGGAGCTGGAAGCGGGCGCCAGCGGGGCCGCGGCGCCCCTGGTGGGCATCACCGGGCTCGAGGGCAGCGTCGGCGTCGTCATGCTGGCCGATGCCGTGCCCGAGCGGGTCGGCCCGCGCGTGGTGGACGCCGCCCGTGAGGTGGCCGACGCCCTGCGCTGAGCCGCGCAGCGCTGCCGGCCGCGGAGCGACCGCCCGACCGCGGAGTGCCTGCCGGGCCGCGCCGCACAGCAGGACACCGAGCCGCGTCCCCGCCTGCCGGGGGGCGCGGCTCGACCCGTTGCCGGGCCGCCGCGCTAGATTGTGCCGGTGCTCTCTCGCCTCACACGTCTGCCGCGTCCCACCGCCCTCGCCGTCTGCGCCGTGCCGGTGCTGGCGCTGTTCGCCGTCGCGGCCTTCGCCCCGCTGCCCTTCGTGATCGCGCAGCCGGGCCTCACGGCCGACGTGCTCGGGTCCCGGGACGGCAAGCAGGTCATCAGCATCACCGGGGCGCCCGTCCGCGAGACCACCGGCCAGCTGCGGATGACCACCATCCAGGCGACCGGCCCCTCCACCTCCGTCACCCTGCCCGAGCTGGCCGGTGACTGGTTCGACACCACCCGGGCGGTCATGCCCCGGGAGGCCGTCTACCCGTCGGGCGGAAGCGACGAGGAGATCGAGGAGCACAACCTGGAGGAGATGACCAAGTCGCAGTCGACGGCCTCCGAGGCCGCGCTCGGTTTCCTCCACAAGGACCCCAAGGACGTGAAGGTCGAGCTGAACCTCGCCGACGTCGGCGGCCCGAGCGCCGGCCTGCTCTTCTCCCTCGGCATCGTCGACAAGCTCGACGGGAACGGCAGCGGTGGCGATCTCACCGGCGGTCGCACCATCGCCGGTACGGGCACCATCAGCGGGGACGGCGAGGTCGGTGCGGTCGGCGGGGTGGCCCTGAAGACCCAGGCCGCGCGGCGCGACGGCGCGAGCGTGTTCCTCGTACCGGAGGCGGAGTGCTCGGACGCGAAGTCCGAACTCCCCGAGGGGCTTCGGCTGGTCCCCGTCACCTCGCTGACGGATGCGGTGAACGCACTGCGGGCGCTGCAGAAGGGCGGAGCGGTTCCGTCCTGCTGATCCGCGGGGCGTCCATGGCCCGCCAGGCGGGGAACACCAGCGGCGAGAGCGTGGCGAGGAAGTACACCCCGCCGAAGACCAGCAGCGCCCGCGTCACCCCGAAGCCGTCGACCAGCAGCCCGGCCGCCAGCCCGCCCAGCGGCATCGTCAGCTCGCAGCCCGCCTGGGTCACGCCCGCGACCCGGCTGCGCAGCGCGTCGGGCACCTTCTCCAGCGTCACCGTGGTCAGGATCGGGTTGAGCATGCCCGCGCCCAGCCCGGACAGGGCCATCGTCACCGCGAGGGGCAGCGGGGTGTCGGTGAAGGCGGCGACCATGTAACGCGGGGCTCCGCACAGCAGGAAGGCCGCCGCGAAGACGGCCCTACGGGGCAGCCGCTCGCCCCACGCTCCGTAGAGCAGGGCGCCCAGCAGTGCGAACCCGCCGAAGAGGGCGACCATCAGGCCCAGCGCGGTGGCTCCGCCGAGGGCTTCGCGGCCGTGCACGGGCAGCAGCACCGAGGACCAGCCCTGGTCGAGGCCGTTGGTCATCATCACCATCACGGTGACGCCGAGCAGCAGCCGCGTACGGGTCATGAACCGCCAGCCCTCGGCGAGTTCGGCCCGGTAGCCGGCCAGCGACACCTTCCCGGCGGCGCGCTGCGGCTCGGCCGCCGGGATCCCGCGCAGGAACGCGGTGACCAGCAGCGCGGACGCGCCGAAGCTGACCGCGTCGATGAGCAGGACCGATTCGGCACCGACGGTGGCGATCAGTACGCCGGCCAGCGCGGCCCCGATCATGCGGGCTCCGCGCGAGACGGCGTCGTAGAGGCTGGCGGCGCGGGCCACGGTGGTGCCGGCGTGCTCGGCGAGGTGGGGGAGCAGGACGTAGCGCGCGGCGAGTCCGGGGGTGTGCACGAGCCCACCGACGGCCATCAGGGCGCACAGCATCCAGAACTCCAGCAGCCCCGCGTAGTGCAGCAGCGGGATCGCGGCGACGGACAGCCCGCAGATCAGGTCGGAGGCGGCCGAGACCCGGCGGCGGCCGAGCCGGTCGATGACGGGGCCGCCGACGAGGGCGGCCACGGCGACGGGCAGGGTGGCGCAGAAGGCGACGATCCCGGCCTGGCCGGCGCTGCCCGTGGTCTGGAGCACGAACCACGGGACACCGATGAGGGTGAGGGAACTCCCCGCTATCGAAATGGTGTTGGCGAGCAGGACGGCGGTGAAGGGGCGACGGCTCACGCGGCGCCACCGTACGGGCGGGTGATGCGCCGGTGCAGGTGTGCGGGCTGGATCAGGCGGATGCCGACGACGATCAGGGCCTCGCCGAGCCGGTTGCGCAGGGCGCAGGAGGGGAGCGGGCGGAGGTGGGGGGCCGCCTCCCGGGCGCGGCGCCAGGCGGCTGCCTCGGCGGTGCGGGTGGCATGTATTTCGGCATGGCTGAAGGCGTGCACGGCAGGACTCCTTCGGTCAAAGGGGGGTGGTGAGGGCGCTGCTCGGTGGCGCTACTTGGTGCGGACCGGGAAGGCGTGGGTGTGGATGCGGACCGTCTCCGTGCCTTCCGAGGGCGGCAGATCGCGGTAGCTGTTGATCAGGTCGTGCATCTTGAGGACCAGCTCGTGGCTCTGCGCGGCGGTCAGCTGCAGCGAGAAGTCGCTGAGCTCCGAACCGCGCCGCCAGTCCACCGACCAGGTGTGCGCGTCGCCCAGCCAGGAGGACAGCTCCTGCTCGTGGATCTTCACGATCTCGGACAGGAACACTTCCGCGGCGCCCCGTGTGGCGGGGTCGGCGTCGTAGATCAGTGCCTCGTCGAACGCGGTGCCGTCCTGGGCGGGCCGCCACCAGCGCTCGCGTCCCTTGCCGTGCTCCGGGGCGTCCTCGATGAACCCGTACGCGGCGAGCTGGCGCAGGTGGTAGCTGGTGGCCCCGCTCGATTCCCCGAGCTGCTCCGCGAGTTGCGAGGCGGTGGCCGGCCCGTGCAGGCGCAGGGTGCCCAGCAGGCGCATGCGCAGCGGATGGGCCAGGCCGCGCAGGGAGTGGGCGTCGAGCTTGCGGATCTGGGGCTCGGCGGCCTTCTCGGCCGGCTTCCCGGCGGACTTGGGGGACTCGGCGCTCTTCTCGGGCATGCCTCAACGATAGAGTTGCAAAGAAGTCTCTGCAAGGGTTTCTTTGCAACGGCTCCTTTGGAACTCTCCGGGGCGGCCCGGCCCGGCCGGTTCAGCCGGGATGAGCTGAGCTCATCCCGGTTCATCTCAGCCTTCCTTGATGAACCCCTCCGCCACCAGCCACTCCTTCGCCACGTCGTGCGGATCCCGCCCCTCCACGTCCACCAGCGCGTTGAGCCGCTGCGCCGTCTCCGTCGTCAGCCGCTTCGACAGCGGGTCCAGCAGGCCGGCGATGGTCGGGTACTTGGCCAGCGTCTTCGCGTGCAGCTCGGGCGCCGCGTTGTAGTTGGGGAAGAAGTGCCGGTCGTCGGCGAGGGTGTCCAGGTCCATGGCCTTGATCCGGCCGTCCGTGGTGAAGGCCTCGCCGAGCAGGCAGGAATCGGACTTGGAGACCTGCGTGTAGATGATCCCGGCGTCCATCTTCATGATGTTGCCCGCCGGGATCTTCATCCCGTACGCCTTCTCCATCCCCGGCAGCCCGTCCTCGCGCGAGGCGAACTCGTTCTCCACGCAGAGCGTCACCGCCGACGGGTCCTTCGCCGCCAGCGCCGCCACGTCCGACATGGTCTTCAGCCCGTACTTGGCGTTGTTCTTCTTGCTGATGGCGAGCGTGTAGGTGTTGTTGAGCGTGGACGGCGGCAGCCAGGCCACACCGTTCTTCACGTCCGCGTCCCGCACCGCCTCCCACTGCTCGTAAGGGTCGGCGATGGGCTTGTCGTTGCCCAGATAGGTGATCCACGCCGTGCCCGTGTACTCGTACATGGCGTCGGCGTCGCCCTGCCGGATCGCCTCGCGCGCGCTGATCGAGCCGGGCAGGTTGGTGCGGTCCAGCACCTCGGCGCCGGCCGCCTTGAAGATCAGGCCGATCATCTGGCCGAGCACGATGTTCTCGCTGAAGTTCTTCGAGGTGACCGTGAGCGAGGCGCCCTTGAGTGGCTGCCCCCGGCCGACCGAGCCCGGTACGACGTCGTCCACCATCGGGGACCCGCTCTTGAGCCCGCAGCCCGCGAGGGCCAGCAGCGGCAGCAGGGCCGCGCAGGCCGCGGCGGCCGTCCGTGTGCCGAGCCTGCGCATCTACGCCTCCAGTCCGCGCGGCGTCAGGACCGTCTCGGCGAGTGAGGCCAGCCAGTCCACGAACAGCGCCAGCGACACGGTCAGCACCGAGCCCAGCACCAGCACCGGCATCCGCTGTGTCTGGATCCCGGAGGTGATCAGGTCTCCCAGGCCCCCGCCGCCGCCGAAGGTGGCAAGGGTGGCCGTGCCGACGTTGAGGACGAGGGCCGTCCGCACGCCGGCCAGGATCAGCGGGACGGCCAGCGGCAGTTCCACCTTCAGCAGGGTCCCCATGGAGGACATGCCGATCCCGCGCGAGGCCTCCACCAGCTGGGGGTCGATCTGGCGCAGTCCCGCGACGGTGTTGGACAGCACGGGCAGGACGGCGTAGGCCACCATGCCGATGATCGCCGTCGAGGGGCCGATGCCGAGCCAGATGACGAGCAGGGCCAGCAGTCCGATGGCCGGGGTGGCCTGGCCGATGTTGGCGATCGCGGTGACCAGCGGGGCCGCGCGGCTCAGGCCGCGCCGGGTGAGGGCGATGCCGAGCGGGATCGCGATGATCAGCACCCAGAAGGTGGAGACGGCGGTGAGCTGGATGTGCTGCCACAGCCGGAGCTCGACGTTGCCGTCGGTGAGGGAGTTCTCGGCGATCGTGTCGAGGGTGGTGTTGGTGATCCACAGGTACGTGGCCAGCAGCACCAGCGCCAGCACGATCGGCAGGGTCACCAGCTGGGTCCAGGTGAGCCGGCGCCCGGGCCGGGCGGCCGGGGCCTGGAGTTCCGCGGCCTCGGTCAGCTCCGGATCCCGGAAGACGTGCCCGTTGACCTCGTGCTCGCCCGGCGGGCGCTCGGGGGAGACGGGGTTGCGCGGGCTCATGATCCGTCCGACCCGTCGTCGCGCAGCCCCTCCAGGTCCCGCTCGGTGCGGTGGTGGCGCAGCTCCTCCAGGTCGTGGGCGTGCTCGGCGGCCGTCAGCCGGTCGGCCTCCAGCATCTCGTGCACGGAGTTCATCAGCGTCTCCATGTCCACGACGCCGATGTACTCGCCGCGCCGCCCGGTGACGGCGACCCGGCCGCCGCTGTCCGTGAGTACGGCCTCCAGGGCGTCGTGCAGGGTCGCGTCCCGGGTCACCGTGTCGTGCACGAGCTGGCCGGCCCGGGCCAGCGACCCCTTGGCGCGCATCAGGTCGCCGCGGCGCAGCCATTTGTAGGGGCGGCCGCGCCGGTCCAGCATCAGCAGCTCGTTGCCCTGGCCGGCGCGCAGGGTGTTGAAGATCTGCTGGAGCGGGTCGTCCACGGAGACGGTCGGGAAATCGGCGATCTCCACGTCGCGCACCCGGGTCAGGTTGAGCCGTTTGAGGGCCGCGCCCGCGCCGACGAAACCGGAGACGAAGTCGTCGGCCGGGTTGGTGAGGATGGCCTCGGGGGTGTCGAACTGCGCGATGTGCGAGCGCTCGCGCAGGACCGCGATCCGGTCGCCGAGCTTGATGGCCTCGTCGAAGTCGTGGGTGACGAAGACGATCGTCTTGTGCAGCTCGTGCTGGAGGCGGATCAGCTCGTCCTGGAGGTGGTCGCGGGTGATGGGGTCGACGGCGCCGAACGGTTCGTCCATCAGCAGGACGGGCGGGTCGGCGGCGAGCGCCCGGGCCACGCCGACGCGCTGCTGCTGGCCGCCGGAGAGCTGGCGCGGGTAGCGGCCGTGGAACTCGCGCGGGTCCAGTCCGACCAGATCGAGCATCTCCTCCACCCGGTCCTTCACGCGGGACTTGGACCAGCCGGTCATCTTCGGGACCAGGGCGATGTTCTCGGCGACCGTCATGTGCGGGAAGAGCCCTGAGGACTGGATCGCGTACCCGATCTTGCGGCGCAGCTTGACCGGGTCCATGTCGGTGACGTCCTCGTCGCCGATGCGGATCCGGCCGGAGGTGGGCTCGATCAGCCGGTTGATCATCTTGAGGGTGGTGGACTTCCCGCAGCCGGAGGGGCCCACGAAGACGACCGTCTCGCCGGCCTTGATCTCCATCGACACGTCGTCCACGGAGGGGTTGGGGTTGCCCGGGTAGCGCTTGGTGAGGTTCTCCAACCGGATGGTGGCGCCGGAGGTCGATGAGGTGGCCGGGGACGGACCCTCGCGGTCCTCGCGGCCCTGCAGGCCCTGCAGGGCCTCCCGGTCCTCGGGGCTCCTGCGGTTCTCGGCGGGCTCGGACGTCGGCTCAGACACGGATTCCCCTGGGGATGGTGAGACGGCCGAGCAGGACGTACGCGGCGTCGAAGAGCAGGGCGAGGATGACGACGCCGAGGGTCCCCGCAAGGACCTGGTTGATGGCGTTGGCGCTGCCGAGCGAGGCGATCCCCCGGAAGATCTCGTTGCCGAGACCCGGCCCGGAGGCGTAGGCGGCGATGGCCGCGATGCCCATCAGCATCTGCGTGGAGACCCGGATGCCGGTCAGGATCGGCGGCCAGGCGAGCGGCAGCTCCACCCTCAGGAGCTGGGCGCTGCGAGACATCCCGATGCCCTTGGCGGCGTCGACCAGGGCCGGATCCACCCCGCGCAGCCCGACGATGCAGTTGCGGACGATGGGCAGCAGTCCGTACAGGGTCAGGGCGATCACGGTCGGTGCGACGCCGAGGCCGACCAGCGGGATCAGCAGGCCGATCATGGCGAGCGAGGGGATGGTCAGCACCGTGGAGGTGGAGGTGACGGCGAGGTTCCCGGCCCAGCCGCTGCGGTAGGTGAGGACGCCGATGGCGATGCCGAGCGCGGTCGCGATCACCATGCACTGGAAGACGGCGCTGGCGTGCTGGAAGGCGTCGGTGAGGAGCTGCTGGTGGCGGTTGGACAGGTAGGTCCAGAAGCTCACGCCACCTCACCTCGTCCCGGTCAGTGGTCCTCGGCCGCCTGTTCGACCAGGGGAATGATCCGCAAAGGAACGGGATTCTCCATGACGATCGCCGTCGAAGCCCGAACGATCCCATCAAACCCGACAACCCGGTCGATCACCCGCTGGAGGTCCGCGTTGGAGCGGGCCACGAGCCGGCACAGCATGTCCCCGTGCCCGGTCGTCGTGTGCAGCTCCAGCACCTCCGGCACGCCGTCCAAGTGCGCCCGTACATCGGCCCCTTGGCCCTGTTTGATCTCCAGCGTGGCGAAGGCCGTCACCGGGTACCCCAGGGCCGCCGGATCCACCTGCGGACCGAATCCCCGGATGACTCCGTTCGACTGAAGCCGGTCCAGCCGGGCCTGTGCGGTACCGCGTGCCACGCCGAGCCGGCGCGAGACCTCCAGAACCCCGATACGGGGCTCGCGGGCGAGCAGGACGATGAGCCGGCCGTCGAGCTCGTCGATTCCCATGGCACCTCCGGGGTGGTCGGTCGGTAGTCATAGTGTGCAGATATTCCAGCCATGGTGGGCTGTTACTGAGCAGTCTGTACAGACAAAATCGAAACTATTGCGCAGCTTGTGGAACGGCGGGACTCTGCGGTCATGACTGAGACCCAGCCGCTCGCCGCCGCCCCGCTCACCGCCGCCAAGGCAGACCCCTTCCCCGTGAAGGGCATGGACGCGGTGGTCTTCGCCGTGGGCAACGCCAAGCAGGCCGCGCACTACTACTCCACGGCCTTCGGCATGAAGCTGGTCGCCTACTCCGGACCGGAGAACGGCACCCGCGAGACGGCCAGCTACGTCCTGACCAACGGCGCCGCGCGCTTCGTCCTCACCTCGGTCATCAAGGCGTCCACCGACCGCGGCCGTTTCCTCGCCGAGCACGTCGCCGACCACGGCGACGGTGTCGTCGACCTCGCGATCGAGGTCCCGGACGTGGCGGCCGCGTACGCGTACGCCGTCGAGCACGGTGCGCGCGGCCTGGACGAGCCGTACGAGCTGAAGGACGAGCACGGCACGGTGCGGCTGGCGGCGATCGCCACCTACGGCCAGACCCGGCACACCCTGGTCGAGCGCGGCGACTACTCCGGCCCCTACCTGCCCGGCTTCGTCTCCGTCGGCCCGGTCGTCGAGCCCCCGGCCAAGCGCACCTTCCAGGCCATCGACCACTGCGTGGGCAACGTCGAGCTCGGCCGGATGAACGAGTGGGTGGCGTTCTACAACAAGGTCATGGGCTTCACGAACATGAAGGAGTTCGTGGGCGACGACATCGCGACCGAGTACTCGGCGCTGATGTCGAAGGTCGTCGCCGACGGCACCCTGAAGGTGAAGTTCCCGATCAACGAGCCGGCGATCGCGAAGAAGAAGTCGCAGATCGACGAGTACCTGGAGTTCTACGGCGGCGCCGGCGTCCAGCACATCGCCCTCGCGACCAACGACATCGTGGCGACGGTCCGCGCGATGCGGGCGGCCGGCGTGGAGTTCCTGAACACCCCGGACTCCTACTACGACACCCTCGGCGAGTGGGCGGGCGAGACCCGGGTCCCGGTCGAGATCCTGCGCGAGCTGAAGATCCTCGTCGACCGCGACGAGGACGGCTACCTGCTGCAGATCTTCACCAAGCCGGTCCAGGACCGCCCGACGGTCTTCTTCGAGATGATCGAGCGGCACGGCTCGATGGGCTTCGGCAAGGGCAACTTCAAGGCGCTCTTCGAGGCGATCGAGCGGGAGCAGGAGAAGCGGGGCAACCTCTAGGAGGTCGCGGGGGACCGGGCGGGCTGCCCGCCCGGACCCGCTCCCCGGGCGGAGCCCCGGCCGCAGGTCCGGGCGGCGCCCGGGAAGCCCCGTGCAGCGGCTCCCGCCCGCTCCCGCCCGCTACCGCCCCGCCGCGGCCGGCTTCGGCTTCGGCTTCGCCTTCGCTTTCGCGGCCGGCTTCGCCGCCTTGGGGAGTTCCGGGGCCACCCACGGAGTGGTCGGCTGCATGTTCTCCGGGCCCCCGGCCACCGGCTTGCCGATCGCGGCCAGCGCGTCCTTCGCAAGCGGCCCCCGCACCGGCGAGAACCGCGGGTTCGTCCGCAGCGCCTCCTCCAGGTGCCGCCGCGCCCCGCCCTCGTCGCCCAGGCCCCGCTCGATCAGCGCCCGGTGGTACGAGAACTCCGCGAGCCGCAGCCCCTGATCCGTGGCCTTCTTCGCGTACTCCAGTGCCGCGGTGTCGTCGCCCGTCCTGTGCAGCGCCCACCCCAGCGCGTCCGCCACCTGAACGCTCTTGTGGCGGCCCCATTCCACCGTGAGGCGCCGTACCGCCGCCGACGGGTCGCCGTGGTCCGCCTCGTACCGGCCCAGCACCAGCTCCTCGTTCACCCCGCTCCGGGCGGCCAGCCCGGCCAGGCCCTCGTACACCGCCCGCGCCTCGTCCCCCCGGCCCATCGACTCCAACAGCTCGCCCAGCTCCAGGGCCAGCCCCGGGACCGCCGCCCGGCCCAGCGCCAGCCGGTAGTCCCGTACCGCCTCCCCGCCCCGGCCCAGCGCCGCCAGTACCCGGGCCCGTCCGCCCAGCGCCTCGGCCTGCGCCGGATCGGTGCGCAGCGCGGCCTCGTACTGGCGCAGCGCCTCCGTCTCGTCCCCGCGCTCCCAGGCCAGCTCCCCGAGCCGGAACAGCACGTACGCCTTCTCCGCCGGGGCCTTGGCCGCTCCGCCCGCGTGCTCCATGGACATGGCCGCGTCCTCGCGCCAGCCCCGGTCCCGGTACACCTGCGAGGCCTTCACGAACGCCGTCAGCCCCGGCCGCAGCTCCACCAGGCGTTCCATCGCGCCCTGCGCGCCCTTGTAGTCGCCGAGGCCGGTGTACGCGTCCACGAGCACCGGGTACGCCGTCCACCGCTTCGGCGCCTGCGCCCGTACGAGCTCGCCCCACTTCTTCCCGGTGCCGAAGTCCCGGCGGGCGTTGGCCAGCGTGCCCATGCCCGTCATCGCGTCGAAGTTGCCCTTCTCGGCCGGGCGGACCTCCAGCGAGCGCTTCAGCGCCCCCTCGGCCTTCGGGTACCAGGCCGGATCGGCCGTCCGCCGGGCCTGCTCCAGGTACGCCGACCCGAGCACCGCCCACGAGGCCTCGTCGTCCGCGTGCCCCGCGACCCACTGCTCCCGGTCCGCGATCAGCGCCGACAGGTCCACCGCCGCCGCGGGCGCGCCCATCCCGACCGCGGCGCGGGCCCGCTCGCTCGGCCCCGGCGGGCGCGCGTCGTCGCCGGCGCGGGCCGGCCGGATCAGCAGGGCCCCCGCGATCAGGACCACCATCGCGGCTGCCGCCACGAGCGTCTTGCGGCCGGTGAAGGTCACGGGCGTGGCAGCCTGCCGCTGCCTTTCCTGAGAGACGGGGGCCTCACGCATAGGGTCCATGGGGTCACTGTGCGTCAATATGAAGAGTTCGCGGAGGTGTCCGAAGAGCGTCGCGGGCGTGTTCACACCGATGGCCCCGGCTGTCACGCTGGCCTCATGGATGACGATCTCTCCGCCCCGCTCCCGTCCCGGCTGCGCACGATGCTCCTCGAAGGCCTCCCGCCCGAGGCCCTGCTGACGGACCCGCAGGTGACCGCCTCCTACGCGACCGACATGGCGAGCTTCTGCGCCGCCGGCACCCCGGCCGCCGTGGTCCTGCCCCGCACCGTCGAACAGGTCCAGCACGTCCTGCGCACCACCCACGCCCTGCGCGTCCCCGTCGTCCCACAGGGCGCGCGTACGGGCCTCTCGGGCGCGGCCAACGCCTCCGACGGCTGTGTCGTGCTGTCACTCGTCAAGATGGACCGGATCCTGAGCATCGACACCGTCGACCGGATCGCCGTCGTGGAACCCGGCGTGGTCAACGCCGTCCTGTCCCGCGCCGTCGCCGAACGGGGCCTGTGCTATCCGCCGGACCCCTCCAGCTGGGAGCAGTGCACCATCGGCGGGAACATCGGCACCGCCGCCGGCGGTCTGTGCTGCGTCAAGTACGGGGTCACCGCCGAGTACGTGCTCGGCCTCGACGTGGTCCTCGCCGACGGCAGGCTCCTGCGCACCGGCCGGCACACTGCCAAGGGCGTCGCGGGGTACGACCTCACCCGCCTGTTCGTCGGCTCCGAGGGCAGCCTCGGCGTGGTGGTCCGGGCCGTCCTCGCACTGCGTCCGGCCCCTCCCCGCCAGCTCGCGCTCGCCGCCGAGTTCCCCTCGGCCGCGGCCGCCTGCGAAGCCGTCTGCGCCGTCATGGAGGCCGGTCTGACCCCCTCGCTGCTCGAGCTGATGGACCGTACGACCGTCCGCGCCGTCAACGCGCTGGGCAAGATGGGACTGCCCGAGACCACCGAGGCCCTGCTGCTCGTCGCCTTCGACACCCCGCAGGCGCCGGACGACCTGGCCGCCGTGGGATCGCTGTGCACCGCCGCCGGGGCGAGCGCCGTCGTACCGGCCGAGGACGCGGCGGAATCCGAACTGCTGCTCCAGGCGCGGCGGATGGCCCTGCCCGCGCTGGAGGCCCTGCGGCCCGCGACGATGATCGACGACGTCTGCGTACCGCGCTCGCGGCTCGCCGAGATGCTGGACGGAACCGCCGCCATCGCCCGCACCCACGATCTGCTCATCGGGGTCTGCGCCCACGCCGGGGACGGCAACACCCACCCCATCGTCTGCTTCGATCCGGCCGACGAGGACGAGACCCGGCGGGCCCGCGCCTCCTTCGAGGAGATCATGGCGCTCGGGCTCGAACTGGGCGGGACCATCACGGGCGAACACGGGGTCGGCGTCCTGAAGAAGGAGTGGCTCGCCCGCGAGCTCGGCCCGGTGGGGCTGGAGATGCAGCGCGCCGTCAAGCGGGCCTTCGACCCGGAGGGGCTGCTCAACCCGGGCAAGCTGTTCTGACTCACAGCTCCCCGTCCGCCGATTCGTCCGAAGGCCACGGGTCGCGCATCCACAGCTCGTCGGCCGGCGTCGGGGTGAGCAGCTCGGCCAGCGCCGCGTCCATGCCGAGCAGCTCGGCCTCGCTGCCCGGCGGCACGATCCGCAGGGTGCGCTCCAGCCAGGCGGACACGGACACGGCCGGGGCCTCCAGCAGGGCGTCGCCGTCGGGGGAGCTGAGCGCCATGCACAGGACGGCCTTCTGGCCGATCTTCGTGGGCCAGATCCGCACGTCTCCGTGGCCGCACGGGCGGAAGATCCCCTCGACCAGCAGCTCGCGGGCGAAGGTCCAGTTGACCGGGGCGCTGGATCCGGTGTGGAAGGTGATGTGCACGGCGTACGGGTCGTCCGTGAGGTACAGGAGCCGGGCGGGGACGGAGACGCTGCGCTCGGGGGACAGCACCAGCTTCAGTTCCAGCTCGCGCTCGATGACGGGTTGGTGCATGACGGCCTCACTTCGCTACGGAGTACGTGTTCGGGCGGTGTGCGGGGCCGGCGATCCGCCCCACGCCCGGAGAGAGCGCCGAAGTGCCCGGTTATGACGCGACTTCGCGGGGCAATCCGCGGATTGGCCGAAATCTGTCGGCTGACCGGAAACATGCGCAGGGGACCGCGTTCGCCCGAACGCTTGGATTCTCCCGTTACCGGACCTGTCGGGGGGCGGTTCTTGGCTATGGTCCACCCCTGCACAAGCCTCAAGCCACGATCGGAGTTGGGGACATTGACGGCCTCCCCTGGTGACGGCGAGCAAGCGGCCCGCGAGGGCTACTACCCCGATCCGTCCATCCCCGGGTACGTCAGGTTCTGGAACGGCCTGAACTGGGTGCCCGGTACGAGCCGCCCCGCGGTCGCGGCGGACGAGACGGGTCCGGTGTTCCTCGACGAGACCGGGGTGAGCGAGGCGCTGCGCGAACCGGAACCCAGGTCCGGGGCCGGGTCCGAGTCCGGGGCCGGGTCCGTAGCCGGGCCGCGGGCCGAGCCCGTCGTGTGGCAGGCCGACCCGCTCCACCAGTCCGGCTTCGGCGGGCCGCGCGACCACCGCATCTCCTGGGGCAACGAGCCCGCCGCCGCCGTCCGTCCGGCGGGGATCTCGCTGGCCCGTCCGCCGGTCCCCGCCCAGGTGTCCGGCTCCGCGGCCCCGGAAGGCGTCGGCATCCTGTCGGCCCGCTCCCCGGCCGCCGCCCCGGCTCCGGCCCCGGCTCCGGCTCCGGCCCCGGATCCCGCACCGCTGTGGCCCGCCGCCCCCGGCTCGCAGGGCTCCGCGGCGCGGCCGGTGGAGCGTACGGAGCGTGCGGCGCCCGTGGAGCGTGCGGCCCCGGCTCCGGCCCCGGCACGCGTCTTCCCGGCCCCGTCCGCCGCGCGTCCCGGGCCGGCCGCGGAGCCTCCCGCGGCCGCCGCGGTGCCCGCGCCCGCACCGCCCGCACCCGTACCGCCCGCGTCCCCCGCGCCGGCCGTGCCCCGCCGCGCCACCGAGCGGGCCGTGTTCGAGCGGATGGCGGAGCGGGCCGTGCGTCCCGCCGGGCTCGTGCGCCGTGCGGTCGCCCGGCTGCTGGACTCCCTCGTGTACGCGGCCGTCGCGACGGGGACCGCGCTGCCCCTCGTCCCCGGGGCCACCGCGCACATCCAGGACAAGGTGGACGCCGCCCGGGTGAGCGGGCGGACCACCACCGTGTGGTTGCTCGACGGGACCATCACGGGCCTGCTGGGCCTCGTACTCGGTGCCGTGCTGCTCTTCGGAGTGCTCTACGAAGCCCTGCCCACGGCCCGTTGGGGCCGCACCCCCGGCAAGAAGCTGCTCGGCGTGCGCGTCCTGGCCACCGCCACGCTGCGTCCGCCCGGCTTCGGTGCGGCACTGCGCCGCTGGTTCGTGTACGCCCTCCTGGGCCTCCCGGGGGCCCTGTGGGCCCTCGCGGACCGCCCGCGCCGCCGGGCCCTCCATGACCGCTCCGCGCGGACGTACGTGGCCCGCTAGCGGGCCACGGCGCACTCGCGCGGGACCGCCCGCGCAGGTGCGTCCCCCGAATGGACGCGTCCCCGTTGCGGGCCCGGCCGAGCCGGGTTCGACTCGGGCCATGAGCACCGACCAGCCGCCGCCGGGCCAGCCGCCCGAGGACGACCCGTTCCTCAAGAAGCCCCAGGAGCCGACGCCCCCGTCGGGTGGTTCGCCGTACGGCCCGCCGCCCACCGGTGCGGGAGGGGGATTCCCGCCTCCGCCTCCGTCGGGCGGCGGGGGAGGTGGTTACCCTCCGCCCCCGCCCGGTGGCGGCGGTTACCCGCCCCCTCCGCCCCCGTACGGCGGGGGCGGCGACCCGTACGGCGGTGGTGGCGGCTACGGCATGCCCGACCCGCTCGCCGGGATGCCTCCGCTCGCCGACTTCGGCAAGCGCCTCGTCGCCCGCGTCATCGACCTGCTGATCGTCGCCGTCCCGCTGTTCGTGATCCAGTTGCTCGTCGGTGACCGCAGCCGCTACACGGTCGAGACGAACAACGGCGAGGACGTCACCGAGGTCATCACCAAGTCCTACAGCGGTAGCGGCCTGATCATGACCCTGATCTCGATCGTGGCCTACGTCGGCTACGACTGGTGGTTCGTCAAGAAGAACGGCCAGACCTTCGGCAAGAAGTGGATGGGCCTGCGCGTCGCGATGCTCAACGACGGCAGCGTCCCGCACTCCAACGCCGCTCTCAGCCGGTCGGCCGTGCTCTGGCTCCCGACGCTGATCTGCTGCTTCTGCCTGTGGCCGATCGCGCTCGTCGTCTCGATGCTCGTCGACAAGCCCTACAAGCAGGGTCTGCACGACAAGGTCGCCAAGACCGTGGTGGTCCAGGCCACCTAGAGGTACCCGGCCGTACGGTCCGGCGCGCGGGCGGTCTCCCCACGGGGGAGGCCGCCCGCGCCGCGCTGTCCGGGGCGGGTCAGTGGTGCACGGGGTGATCGACCGGAACCGGGGCGGGGGTCGCGGACGGGACCGGGGCCGCCGTCACGTCCTGCGGCAGGGTGTCGGGCACCGGCGAGGCGTTCCTCGAGCGGTTCGCCGCGTGCCGGCCGCGCCGGCGCGGGATCGGGACGGTCACTGCGACGAGGAGCCCGAGGGCGAGGGCGGCCGCGGAGATGACCGCGACGCCGAGTCCCGTACTCGTCTGCGAGAGCAGCAGCATGGCGATCGTCGACACGATGACGGTGGCGGACCCGTAGGCGAGCTGTGCGGCAGTCGGACGCGGCATGGCGGTTTCCGTCCTCGAAGCGGGAGGGGGAGTCTGCTCAACCAGGTCTGGCGTCAAGTGACTCTACGACGGTGGATGCCCGAGGGGAACTGTCGGTAAGCGCGTCCTTACCCATGTGGTGCGTACTGGCGGAGCACAGGGGGCGCACGGGGCTCATGCCGGGGCCGGTGCGGGGCCGGTGGAGCGCCTCCGGGATGCTGGGCTCCGAGCGGGAGGGGCCGCCGCGAGGTGCCGGGAAGGGCTGTTAGTCCGCTATGCCCGTGGAACGTCCGAATAGCGGAACTCGGTGACCGCATAGTGCAGTTGTAAGGAACAAGTCAAGGTCTGTCTTTTCTCGCGACTCTCCGGTCAAATGTCGTCACTTGAGACGCGCGCCGCACGGAACCCCCCAACTCCTCCGGAGACGTTCCGCACAACTTCGCGGCCGCGGGAGGGGAACGACATCAAGTGACCAGCAACTCCGCAAGAAGGCGAGCGCTGCGCGCCGCCGCAGTTGGTGTGACCCTGGCCGCGACGGCGGCCACTGGCGCCGCCTTCACCATGGCCCAGGCAGACCAGGGCCGGAGCGTGCCCACCACGGCGGACCGTCAGGACCCGACCGCTCCCTCCAAGGAGCAGGTCAAGCACAACCTCGACGGTCCGTTCACCAAGCAGCAGGAAGCCGCGAAGAAGGCTGCCCTGGAGCAGGTGCTCACCGGCAAGAAGGGCGTCGAGCAGCGTGGCGCCTCCAAGGTCGTCAAGCTCGACGAAAAGAAGTACGTCGAGCTCGGCCGCGAGAAGACCGACAAGATCTTCACGATCCTCGTCGACTTCGGCGACCAGGTGGACAGCACCACCATGTTCGACCCGGACGGCCCGGGCGGCCCCAAGCCGCCCGCGCCCAAGTACGGCGGCAACGCCGGCCCGGCGCACAACCAGATAGCCCAGCCCGACCGTGCGACGAACAACAGCACGGCCTGGCGCAAGGACTTCAACCGCGCGTACTTCCAGGACCTGTACTTCGGTACCGGCCAGGGCAAGAACTCGCTGAAGACCTACTACGAGAAGACCTCGTCGGGCCGTTACTCGGTCGACGGAGAGGTCGCCGACTGGGTCAAGCTGCCGTACAACGAGGCCCGTTACGGCTCGAACTACTGCGGTCAGACCAACTGCGCCAACGTCTGGGACACGGTCAAGGACGGCGTGACCGCCTGGGCCGACGCGCAGAAGAAGGCCGGCAAGACCGACGCCGAGATCAAGGCGACGCTGTCCCAGTACGACCAGTGGGACCGCAACGACTTCGACGGCGACGGCAACTTCAACGAGCCCGACGGCTACATCGACCACTTCCAGATCGTCCACGCGGGCGAGGACGAGTCGGCCGGCGGCGGCGTGCAGGGCACCAACGCGCTGTGGGCCCACCGCTGGTACGCCTACGGCACCGACGCCGGCAAGACCGGCCCGGCGAACAACAAGGCCGGCGGTACCCAGATCGGCAGCACCGGCATCTGGGTCGGCGACTACACGATGCAGCCCGAGAACGGCGGCCTCGGCGTCTTCGCGCACGAGTACGGCCACGACCTGGGCCTCCCGGACCTCTACGACACCTCCGGTGGCGGCGAGAACTCGGTCGGTTTCTGGTCCCTGATGTCGGCGGGCTCCTGGCTCGGCAACGGCAAGGACTCCATAGGCGACCTCCCGGGCGACATGAACGCCTGGGACAAGTTCCAGCTGGGCTGGCTGAACTACGACGTGGCCAAGGCCGCGACGAAGTCCACCCACAAGCTGGGCGTGGCGGAGTACAACACCAAGGACAAGCAGGCGCTCCTCGTCGAGCTGCCGAAGAAGCAGGTCAAGACCGAGATCGTCGCTCCCGCCGAGGGCTCCTCGCAGTGGTGGAGCAACATGGGTGACGACCTCAAGAACACCCTGACCCGCTCGGTCGACCTGACCGGCAAGACCTCCGCGGCCCTGTCCCTCAAGGGCTGGTGGGACATCGAGGCGGAGTACGACTTCCTGTACACCGAGGTCTCCACGGACGGTGGCGCCACCTGGACCGCGTTGGCCGGCACCGCCGACGGCACGGCCATCCCGGTCGACGCCTCCGGCAGCCCGTCGCTCACCGGCGTCTCGGGTGCCTGGAAGAACCTGAACTACTCGCTGGACGCCTACGCGGGCAAGAAGGTCGACCTCCGCTTCCGCTACCAGACGGACGGCGGCGCGGGCGGCAAGGGCTTCACGGCCGATGCCCTCACGATCACCGCGAACGGCTCCACGCTGTTCACCGACGGTGCCGAGAACGGCGACAACGGCTGGACCGGCAAGGGCTTCTCCCGCGTCGGCAACGGTTTCACCAAGGAGTACGCCCAGTACTACCTGGCCGAGAACCGTCGCTACGTCTCGTACGACTCCACCCTCAAGGTGGGCCCGTACAACTTCGGCTTCACCAACACGAAGCCGAACTGGGTCGAGCACTACCCCTACCAGGACGGTCTCCTGATCTGGCAGTGGGACACCTCGCAGAAGGACAACAACACCAGCCAGCACCCCGGTGCCGGTCTCGTCCTTCCGATCGACGCCAACGCCAAGCCGATGAAGTGGTCGGACGGCACCCTGCTGCGGAACAAGATCCAGCCGTACGACGCCACCTTCAGCGCGTACTCCACGGATGCCTTCACCCTGCACAAGAACGGTGAGGCGCTGTTCCTGAAGCCGAAGCCCACCAACCTGGTCTTCGACGACCACAAGGGCAAGTACTACTACGACGAGAACCCGACCGGCTCGGTGAAGGTCACTGACACCAACACCAAGATCAAGATCGTGAAGGAGCCCTACGACGGTCTCCAGATGACGATCGAGGTCGGCCCCTCCGTTAAGTAATTCGGTAAAGCCGCAGGTCAAAACATGATCGGCCGTCGCCCTCTAGCGGGCGGCGGCCGATCGCGTTTAGATGCGTGGGCTGAGTTTCTTATTGACGGGGGAGATGAAGACATGCCCGGTGGAGGTTTCGTCCGATTGCCAGGCGGCAGCGTGGTGGTCGCGCTCACGCTGCCCAGACCGCCCCTCGACAGCGCCGCGGGCGGCGCCGTCGAGGACGGGAACGTCCGCGTGCTGGTGCACGCGGTGAACCGGGCCCGCGCCCTGACCAGGCTGCGGAACCTCGGAATGCGAGCTGTCTACCTGCGCGGCAACGCCCAGCCGCCGACCCCGGACGAGATTACCGCCGTCCTGCACCACCCCGACGGCCTGCTGTGGCGCTGCGCGCCGGACCGGGCCGCGGAGCTGTGGCACCCGATCAGGGCGCTACTGGGCTGAGCGGGAGGGGCGGGGCGGGAGGGGCAGGGCCGGAGCCGGCCGGCCGGGCAGGGTGGGGGCGGGAGCGGGGCGGGGCTCAGCCGAGCTCGAAGCCGAAGCTTCCGCCCACCCGTAGGCCGTCCTCCTCGCGGACGGTCCACCACCGCACGGCGTAGGCGCCCGCCGGGATCCGGTCCCCGCGGGTGTGCCCGAAGCTGTACGCGGGTGGCAGGGTCCGGCGCATCCGGAACTCCAGCATCGGCTTGCCCTGCCGGGTGAGGACGTCGGCCCCGGCCAGCAGGGCCAGCTGTCCGGTGGGCCGGGCCGGCTCACCCTGACCGGACCAGACGAACGTCGGCTGCCAGCCTCCCTCGGAGGCCGAGAAGCTGATCGTGCCGCGGCCCCGGAGCGAGTGGTCCGGCGGGGCGCCGTCGTCCGCCGGTCCGCTGAAGCTGAGCATCACAGATCGCCTCCCTGTGGCAGGTGGTGCCGAGGTGGTGCCGGCCGGCGGCCGACCCTCCGCACGCTGCCAGGCAGCACGGTTCCCCGTGCGTCTCCTTCGCGGCTTTGACGGGATCTGGCCCCACATTGTCCGGTTGGTGATCCGGTGACGCTCCGCTGATGCTCCAGCATCGCTCCGGGGTCAGCCGGCCACCACGGGGGTCCCGCTCAGCTCCACCCCGGCCGCCCGGAGCTCGGCCAGCGCCCGGGTCGTGGTGTGCGGGGCCACGCCGGCCGTCAGGTCCAGCAGTACGTGCGTACGGAACCCCGCGCGGGCCGCGTCCAGGGCGGTGGCCCTGACGCAGTGGTCGGTGGCGATGCCGACCACGTCGACCTCGGTGACGTGCCGGTCGCGCAACCATTCCACGAGCCCGCGGCCGTTCTCGTCCGCACCTTCGAAGCCGCTGTACGCCGCCTCGTACGCCCCCTTGTCGAAGACGGCGGCGACCGCCCCCGAGGCGACGGCGGGCGCGAAGTTCGGGTGGAAACCCACGCCCTCGGTCCCGGCGACGCAGTGGACCGGCCAGGAGGTCTCGTAGTCCGGCTGGGCCGGGGGGTGGGCGAAGTGGGGGCCGGGGTCGACGTGGTGGTCGCGGGTGGCGACGACGTGCCGGTACCCGGCCGTGGACTGCCCGATGAGCTCGGTGATGGCGGCGGCGACGTCGGCGCCGCCGGTGACCGCGAGGCTGCCGCCCTCGCAGAAGTCGTTCTGTACGTCGACGACGATCAGTGCGCGGTGCATGTCCGGTGCCCTTCGGCTTGATGTGTGGTGCGACTGGGACCCGCGGGGCTCATTCCCCGCCCCGCCCCGGCAAATCCAGCACCGCCGGCCTTTGCGGCGCGCGGGGCCCGGGGCTGAGCCCCGGGGGCCCGGCCGTGCCGGGTCCGCTACGCGTACTCGGTCGGGATCACGGCCTCGCCGCGCGAGAGCTGCGTCGCCGAGAGCGGGAGGCCCGCGAGGGCCTCGCGGTGGCGCTCGCGCACCGTCTCCAGGGACTCGCGGGCCACGACCTCACCGGCCTTGACCAGCTGGACGAGGAGCTGCGTGTCGGCCAGCGCCGCCGGAACGGGCCCGGTACCGAGCACCTCGGCCTCCGCGACCCCCTCGGAGTCGACCCGGCGGGCCGCCCACTTGCGGCCGCCGACGGAGGTCTTGCCGCCCGAGGACTTCTTCGCCACCGACACCAGCGGAGCCTTCGGATCGGCGGAGGCCGCCCGCGCCACCAGCTTGTAGACCATCGAGCACGTCGGGTGCCCGCTGCCCGTCACCAGCTGCGTGCCGACCCCGTAGGCGTCCACCGGAGCGGCCGCCAGCGAGGCGATCGCGTACTCGTCCAGGTCCGAGGTCACCACGATCTTCGTCGAGGTCGCCCCCAGCTCGTCCAGCTGCTGCCGCACGCGGTGCGCGACCAGGAGCAGGTCCCCGGAGTCGATCCGGACGGCGCCCAGACCGGTCCCGGCGACCTCCACGGCCGTCCGGACCGCCTCCGCGACGTCGTAGGTGTCCACCAGCAGCGTGGTGCCGCCGCCCAGCGAGGCGACCTGGGCGGTGAAGGCGTCCCGCTCGCTGTCGTGCAGCAGGGTGAAGGCGTGCGCGCTCGTACCGACCGTCGGGATCCCGTACCGGAATCCGGCCGCCAGGTCGGAGGTGGAGGTGAACCCGCCGACGTACGCGGCGCGGGCCGAGGCGACGGCCGCCAGTTCGTGCGTGCGCCGGGCGCCCATCTCGATCAGGGGCCGGCCGCCGGCGGCCGAGGACATCCGGGAGGCGGCCGCGGCGATCGCGGAGTCGTGGTTGAGGATCGAGAGGATCACGGTCTCCAGCAGCACGCACTCGGCGAAGCTGCCCTCGACGCGCAGGAGCGGCGAGCCGGGAAAGTAGACCTCGCCCTCCGGGTAGCCCCAGATGTCGCCGGAGAAGCGGTAGGAGGCCAGCCAGTCGAGGGTCCGGGTGTCGACCACGGCCCGCTCGCGCAGGAACTCCAGTACGGCGCCGTCGAAGCGGAAGTTCTCCACCGCGTCGAGCACCCGGCCGGTTCCCGCGACCACGCCGTAGCGCCGCCCCTCGGGCAGCCGCCGGGTGAAGACCTCGAAGACCGAGCGTCGGTCGGCGGTGCCGTTGGCCAGCGCGGCCTGCAGCATCGTGAGCTCGTAATGGTCCGTGAAGAGCGCTGTCGACGGCACGTCCACCGGCAGGCCCAGGTCCGCAGGGTTCATGCAACGGATGCTAGCGCACATCTCGTCAAAGTGACGAGATGTAGGGGCCCGTTTGTGCGACGGGCCCCTGTCAGTGGCAGCATGGGACAAGTGAGTGTTGCTCCTGTTGAGATCGAACGCACCGAATCGGCCGAAGAGACCTTCGTGGTCCCGGAACCCGACGTCCCCTGGGTGACCCTGGTGCACAACGACCCGGTCAACCTCATGAGCTACGTGACGTACGTGTTCCAGGCGTACTTCGGTTACTCCAAGGACAAGGCGAACAAGCTGATGATGGACGTCCACCACAAGGGGCGGGCGGTCGTCTCCAGTGGCAGCCGCGAGGAGATGGAACGGGACGTGCAGGCCATGCACGGTTACGGGCTCTGGGCGACCATGTCCCAGGACCGCAACTGATGGGCGGCGTGTTCGAGCCCCTGAGCGGGGGCGGCGCCACCGCCGCGCTGGACGGGATCGAGATCTCGATCCTGCGTTCGCTCGCCGTGCAGCTGCTGGAGCTCATCGGCCCCGGCGACCCCGAGCCCGAGCCCGACGCCGACCCGCTCGCCGCGCTCTTCGCGGCCTCCGACGGCCCGACCGAGCCTCCGTCCGACCCGGCCCTCGCCCGGCTCTTCCCCGACGCCTACGGCGGCCCGGACACCGGCCCCGACGCCGACACGGAGGAGCTGCGGGCCCACTCGGCCGAATTCCGCCGCTTCACCGAGAACGACCTGCGCACCCGTAAGCGGGAGGACGCGCTGGCCGTCGTGCACAGTCTCGACGCGCTCACCCCGGCCGGCGACGAGGCTGCGGTGCTCGAGCTCACCGGAGAGCTGCCACTGCGCTGGCTGGGGGCCCTCAACGACCTGCGGCTCACCATCGCGGCCCGACTCGACATCACCGAGGACGACGAGAGCGCCGCGCTCTTCCGGCTGCCGGACGACGATCCGCGCAAGCCGATGGTGATGGCGTACCTCTGGCTCGGTGGTCTGCAGGAGACCCTCATCGAGACCCTCTGAGGATCCTCAAGCGACAGCCCGGTTCGCTCAGCGGACGCTCAAATCCGGATAACGATCAGATCACCACCAAGTGGTGATCTGATTTGTTTCCGGACCCCTTGTCCTGATTTTTTTGCGCACTGCGTCACACTTTCTGCCCTCGCTCACCCGTAGGCACGTGATAAATCTTCACGACCGCCGACGGGGCGCCACCCATGCCCCCCGGCCTGCTTGAACCGGCTGATCGCCGGCGTGCAACTCCATCCGTATCCGGGGGGATCGAGGACCCGATCCGCAGCCGCTCGAGGCGCGGGTCGGCGTGGAGAAAGGCGCACCAAGAACATGACCTCCGTACAGGTCGACGAGCAGCAGCACGACACGGGCGAGGGCGGCGGCGAGGGTTACCACCGTGCCCTCGGTGCCCGGCAGATCCAGATGATCGCGATCGGCGGTGCCATCGGCACCGGCCTCTTCCTGGGTGCGGGCAAGGCCATCTCGAAGGCCGGACCCAGCCTGATCCTGGCCTACGCCATCGCGGGCCTGGTCATCTTCTTCATCATGCGGGCCCTGGGCGAACTGCTCATGTACCGCCCGGTCTCCGGCTCCTTCTCGGACTACGCCCGGGAGTTCCTCGGCCCGTTCTGGGGCTACGTGACCGGCTGGACCTACTGGCTCTTCTGGGTGGTCACCGGCATCGTCGAAGTCACCGCGGCCGCGCAGTACATGGCGTACTGGACCCACGACAGCTTCCCGCAGTGGGCGTACGCGCTGATCTTCACCTTCGTCCTCTACGGCGCCAACCTGATCTCCGTGAAGCTCTTCGGTGAGCTGGAGTTCTGGTTCTCCATGGTCAAGGTCACCGCCATCGTCGGCATGATCCTGATCTGCGCGGGCATCCTCACCATCGGCTTCTCGGACGCCGCCGACACGGCGACCGTCTCGAACCTGTGGAACGACGGCGGCTTCTTCCCCAAGGGCCTCGGCGGCACGCTGATGACCCTGCAGATCGTGATGTTCGCCTTCCTCGCGGTCGAGCTGGTCGGCGTCACCGCCGGCGAGTCCAAGGACCCGGAGAAGACCCTGCCCAAGGCCATCAACACCGTGCCGTGGCGCATCGCCGTCTTCTACGTCGGCGCACTGATCATGATCCTCTCGGTCGTCCCGTGGCACGAGTTCCAGCCCGGCGTCAGCCCCTTCGTCGCCGCCTTCGAGAAGATGGGCCTCGGCCTCGGCGCGGCGGTCGTCAACTTCGTCGTCCTCACGGCCGCGCTGTCCTCCTGCAACTCGGGCATGTACTCCACCGGCCGCATGCTGCGCGACCTCGCCCTCAACGGCCAGGGCCCGAAGGTCTTCACCAAGCTCACCAGGAGCGGCACCCCGCTCGCCGGCACCACCTTCTCCGCCGCGCTGATGCTGGTCGGCGTCTGGATCAACTACGTCGCCCCCGGGAAGGCCTTCGACTACGTCGTCTCCTTCGCCACCATCTCCGGCATGTGGGCCTGGATCATGATCCTGGTCTGCCAGATCCGCTACCGGGCCGCCTCCGACCGCGGCGACCTCCCCAGGTCGACGTTCCGCGCCCCCGGCGGCCCGTACACGAGCTGGTTCGCCCTCGCCTTCATCGGCATGGTCATCGTGATGATGGGCATCGACAAGGACGCCCGCGTCTCGCTCTACTGCGCGCCGCTGTGGGGCCTGCTGCTGGGCGTGTCCTACCTGGTCATGAAGAGCCGCGACCCGCGCGGCGCGGCCTTCACGAAGGCCTCGTAGCCGACGCTCTCCCGGACCTCGTGTCCAACATCCGGGCCCTCCCGTACCACTCCTCGGTACGGGAGGGCCCGTCTGCATATCCTGTCGCCCATGCTGACCATCACCCAGGCCCTCCATGACCAGATCGTCGCGCACGCGCGCCAGGACCACCCCGACGAGGCCTGCGGCGTGGTGGCCGGCCCGGCGGGCACCGACCGCCCGGAGCGGTTCGTACCGATGCTGAACGCGGCCCGTTCGCCCACGTTCTACGAGTTCGACTCGAAGGACCTGCTGAAGCTCTACCGCGACCTGGACGACCGGGACGAGGATCCCGTCGTCGTCTACCACTCGCACACCGCCACCGAGGCCTACCCCTCGCGCACGGACGTCACCTACGCGAACGAGCCCGGCGCGCACTACGTGCTGGTCTCCACGGCGGACCAGGACGGCCTCGGGGAGTTCCAGTTCCGGTCGTACCGGATCGTCGAAGGCGTGATCACCGAGGAAGAAGTACGGGTGGTCGAGACCTACTGACGAGGTGCCCGAGGAGTGGACGAACGCCTACTGACCAGTATGTGAGCGGTATTCGTCCACGATGCGGGATCACACTCCAAACCAGGGGCCGGGAATCGTTAACATGACCGCATGGTTTCCCACGACGTGAGCATCGAGACGCCCGGCAGGCTGCTGCTTGTGGCGCGGCTGCACGTCGACCTGTGCCGCCTCGCCAGCGCCATCTGTACTGCGGCCTGAGCCCCTGAGCCCCCCGCGCGGGGGGCCGTGCCGCTCACGCCCGCCTCCGCTTCGCCCGCCTTGTCCCACCATCCTGACTGGAGCCTGCCATGGCCATCGAGGTCCGCATCCCCACCATCCTCCGTACCTACACCGACGGCGAGAAGGCCGTCACGGGTGAGGGCGCGACCCTGTCCGAGCTGTTCACGGACCTGGAGACCCGCCACAAGGGCATCCAGGAGCGCATCGTCGACGAGGCGAAGGGCGGGGAACTGCGCCGCTTCGTCAACGTCTACCTCAACGACGAGGACGTCCGCTTCCTCGACGGCATCTCCACCGCGCTCAAGGACGGCGACAACGTCACCATCCTCCCGGCCGTAGCCGGCGGATCGAAGTAATGCGCTACGACTCCCCACTGGCCGCGGTCGGCAACACGCCGCTCGTGCGGCTGCCCCGGCTCTCGCCCTCCGCCGACGTGCGGATCTGGGCGAAGCTGGAGGACCGCAACCCGACCGGCTCGATCAAGGACCGCCCCGCGCTCCACATGGTCGAGCAGGCCGAGAAGGACGGCCGGCTGTTCCCCGGCTGCACGATCCTGGAGCCCACCTCCGGCAACACCGGCATCTCCCTGGCGATGGCGGCGAAGCTCAAGGGCTACCGGATCGTGTGCGTCATGCCGGAGAACACCTCGCAGGAGCGGCGCGACCTGCTGGCCATGTGGGGAGCCGAAATCATCCCGTCGCCGGCGGCGGGCGGCTCGAACACCGCCGTCCGCGTCGCCAAGGAACTGGCGGCGGAGCACCCGGACTGGGTGATGCTCTACCAGTACGGCAACCCGGACAACGCGGGCGCCCACTACGCGACCACCGGTCCCGAGATCCTGGCCGACCTCCCCTCGATCACCCACTTCGTGGCGGGCCTCGGCACCACGGGCACCCTCATGGGCGTGGGCCGCTACCTGCGCGAGCACGTGCCCGGCGTCCGGATCGTGGCGGCGGAACCGCGCTACGACGACCTCGTCTACGGCCTGCGCAACCTCGACGAGGGCTTCGTCCCCGAGCTGTACGACCCGTCGGTCCTGACGACCCGCTTCTCGGTGGGCTCGGCGGACGCGGTCACCCGCACGCGGGAGCTGCTCCAGCAGGAGGGCATCTTCGCGGGCGTCTCCACGGGCGCGGCCCTGCACGCGGCGATCGGTGTGGGCCGCAAGGCCGTGGCGGCGGGCGAGTCGGCGGACATCGTCTTCGTCGTGGCCGACGGCGGCTGGAAGTACCTCTCGACGGGCGTCTACACGGCGGCAACGACGGAAGAGGCCATCGAGGTCCTCCAGGGCCAGCTCTGGGCCTAGCCGCCGCCGCTTTCGGGCGCGGCGCAAAGATCGCCTCGAACGCCGGCGGGGCTGGATGAATCCAGCCCCGCCGGCGTTCGAGGCGCGGGGTCCGGGGCGGAGCCCCAGAAGGGTCCGGGCCGCACCCCCGCCCAGTACCCGTCGGACGAAGCCCGGCGCAGCGGCGCGACGCCCGGGAGCCCAGGAGGCACGCCTGGGCCGAGCGGCTGCGAGCGGCGCGTCAAGAAGGCACGCGGCGCCTCACGAAGCAGGCGCCAGCAGCGCGGCCAGTACGGCGGCGTGGCTCGCCGCCGGGTCCTTCACAGCGGTCAGCAGTGTCACCGGCCCGGCCGCCGCGAGCCCCCGCAGCCGGGCGAGCTCCACCACCGCCTCCTGCGCCCCGAGCTCGGCGCGGTACCGCTCGCGGAACTCCTCCGCGGAGCCACCCCCGTGGAACCACTTCCGCAGCTCCGTCGACGGCGCGACGTCCTTCGCCCAGTCGTCGACCCCCGCCGCCTCCTTCGACAGCCCCCGCGGCCACAGCCGGTCCACGAGCACCCGCAGGCCGTCCACCCCCGGCTCGGGGGGATCGTAGATCCGCTTCAGCCGGACGAGCCCAGTCCCTTCACCTCGTCCCACACCGCCGGATCCACCGTCCCCAGCCGCCGCGCCCGCGTGAACTCCCATACCGACACCTCCACCACCCGGTCCGCCTCCAGGAACGCGCCCCGCGACCCCACCACTCCCGGCGGCAGCGGGATCACCCCGGCGTGCCGGTCGTCGTACTTCCCGGTGATCCGCGCGAACCGCACCCGGTGGCCCCGTACGCCCAGCACCAGACAGGGCCGTCCGTCCGCCAGGGACCACAGCTCACCGGCATCCGGCCGCGGCGGCGGTCCCGGTCCGTGCGGCGGAACCGCGGGCCGCCGCGCCCGCCGGGGGATCAGCACCAGCAGGACCACGGCCACCACCGCGGCGGCCGCCGGCCACCAGGACGTGTCCATACTCCGACCGTAGTCGCGCCAGGACCCCGCGGCACGGCAGCCGCACGGCGGCCACGACCCCGCCCCCACGGCAACCCGCATCCGCCCCGTCGCTCCCCCGGGTGACAGCACAGGTGATTCCCCCCACAACGGCCCGCCGCGGAGGAGCGACCGGACGTTTCGCGCCTTACGCTCGACGCACGCACGGCCCGCATTCCGTCCACGGACCGTCCACGGAGGTTCACGCTCCATGAAGCTCACCGTCGTCGGCTGTTCGGGTTCGTTCCCGTCCGCGGAATCGGCCTGTTCGAGCTACCTCGTCGAGGCCGACGGCTTCCGGCTGCTCCTCGACATGGGCAACGGCGCCCTCGGCGATCTGCAGCGGCACATCGGGCTCTACGATCTCGACGCGATCTTCCTCAGCCACCTGCACGCCGATCACTGCATCGACATGTGCGCGTACTTCGTCGCCCGCTACTACCGCCACGAGGGCGGCCGCTGCGGCACCATCCCCGTCTACGGTCCCGAGGGCACCGAGAAGCGGCTGTCCACGGCCTACGAGGACGTCCCCGACGAGCGCTCCATGAGCGAGGTCTTCGACTTCCGGACCCTGAAGTCCGGCAGCTTCGAGATCGGCCCGTTCCAGATCCGCACCGAGAGGGTCTGCCACCCGGTCGAGTCCTACGGGATCCGCGTCGAGCACGGCGGCCGCTCACTGACGTACTCCGGCGACACCGGTGTCTGCGACGAGCTGGGGCTGCTCGCCGAGGGCACCGACCTGTTCCTGTGCGAGGCCTCCTTCACGCACGGCAAGGAGGACGTCCCGGACCTCCACCTCAACGGTCGCGAGGCCGGGGAGTTCGCCCACGGCGGCCGCGTCGGCCGGCTCGTCCTGACCCACATCCCGCCGTGGACGGACGCCGAGCGGAACCTGGCCGACGCCCGCGCGGTGTACGACGGCCCGGTGGACCTGGCGTACGCGGGCGCGGTCTACGAGGTCTGACCGGTTCGGACGCGATCACGACGAAGCCCCCGCCCTCCCTTCCGGGAGAGCGGGGGCTTCGTCGTGGTGCGGGCGGGAGACCTACTTGGCCTCGGCCTTCTCCATCTCGGCGAGCTCCTCGTCGGACTCGCGGCCC
The DNA here is from genome assembly GCF_036014235.1 of Streptomyces sp. NBC_00435. Classification (GTDB taxonomy): domain Bacteria; phylum Actinomycetota; class Actinomycetes; order Streptomycetales; family Streptomycetaceae; genus Streptomyces. The sequence continues at coordinate 3,128,772 of NZ_CP107924.1, read as the reverse complement.
GGCGTCGGAAGGTTGAACTTCGTGATCGCGAAGCGGAAGCCGAAGTAGTAGATCGCGGCGAAGACGAGGCCGATCGGGATGATCATCCAGGGGGACGTGGCCTTGTTCCAGCCGAGGCCCAGGTCGATCAGGCCGGCGGAGAAGGTGAAGCCCGCGTGGACCCCGAGCGCCCAGGTGACGGCCATGGACACGGCGGTCAGCACCGCGTGGATGGCGTACAGGACCGGCGCGATGAACATGAAGGAGAACTCGATCGGCTCGGTGACACCCGTGACGAACGAGGTGAGGGCGAGCGAGACCATCATGCCGGTGACGGCCTTGCGGCGCTCCGGACGAGCGGAGTGCGCGATGGCCAGGGCGGCGGCCGGGAGGCCGAACATCATGATCGGGAAGAAGCCGGTCATGAACTGCCCGGCGCTGGCGTCGCCGGCCCAGAAGCGGTTCAGGTCACCGTGCACGACCGCGCCTGCGGCGTCGGTGAAGTCACCGATCTGGAACCAGGCGACGGTGTTGACGAACTGGTGCATGCCGATCGGGATCAGCGCGCGGTTGATGAGACCGAAGAGGCCCGCACCGATGGAGCCGAGGCCGGTCATCCACTCGCCGAAGTTGGTGATGAGCTCACCGATCGGCTCCCAGGCCAGGCCGAAGAAGACACCGGCGAGGACGCCGACGAAGGCCATGACGATCGGGACCAGGCGGCGGCCGTTGAAGAAGCCGAGCCAGTCCACCAGCTTCGTGCGGTGGAAGCGCTGCCACAGGACTGCGGCGAGCAGACCCATGATGATGCCGCCGAGGACGCCGGGGTTGTTGTACGTCGCGGCGACGTCCACACCCTTGTTCTCGGTGGTGTTGATGACGGCCTCGGTCACCGGGAAGGCGGTGAGGACGTTCTTGTAAACCAGGTACCCGACGAGCGCCGCGAGGGCGGTCGAGCCGTCGGCCTTCTTGGCGAAGCCGATGGCGACACCGATGCAGAAGAGCAGCGGCAGGTTGGCGAAGACGGCGTCACCGGCGGTGGCGAACACCGTGGCGACCTTGCCCCAGCCGAGGCCGTCCTTGCCGAAGACGTCGGGCTGGCCGAGGCGCAGCAGGATACCCGCGGCCGGCAGGACGGCGATGGGCAGCTGAAGGCTGCGGCCGACCTTCTGCAGACCCTGGATCAGGCCGGAGCCCCGCTTCTTGGCGGGAGCGGCGGTGGCCGTACTCATCAACTTCCTCCAGTGGACAAGGCGCTGCCAGGGGACATGGAAAAGGGGGGTGGCGGCGTCTCAGGAAAGGGGAGGACCCCGGGCCTAAAGGCCTACGTGGTCTACACCACTCAGTGGTGTAGACCAGTTTTAGCACGTGAGGTTCAGGTAAGGAACCCTCCGGTTTCGTGGGGCAGGACACACTCGGGCATACACGACAAAGGCCCTCGGACTCTGTGGGTCCGAGGGCCTTCGACTCTCATATGGGCGCCCTGAGCAGGGCTTATGGCATTTCGGGAGGGGCCTTCGACCGGCCCCGCGCGGGTCCTTCGCCGAGGCTCACGGGGGCTTCGGGTCCGGCTCGAACGGCGCCCGGCGGGGGCCGGCGGGGGCCGGAGGTCCCGGCGGGCGGCCGCGGGGGCATCGGTCGTAGGGCGCCGGCTATGCCTTGGTGTTCTCCGCCTGCATCACCGCGATCTCCTCGTCCGACTCCCGGCCGGGCGTCTTGATGTCCCACTTGGTGATCGCGAAGCGGAAGATCGCGTAGTAGACGACCGCGAAGCAGAGCCCGATCGGAATGATCATCCAGGGCTTCGTCGCCAGGCTCCAGTTGATGACGTAGTCGATCAGGCCCGCCGAGAAGCTGAACCCGTCCTTGACCCCGAAGGCCCACGTCACCGCCATCGACACGCCCGTCAGCACCGCGTGCACCGCGTACAGCAGCGGCGCCAGGAAGAGGAACGAGTACTCCAGCGGCTCGGTGATGCCGGTGACGAAGGAGGTCAGACCGACCGACAGCATCAGACCGCCGACCTCCTTGCGCCGGGCCGGCTTCGCGCAGTGCGTGATCGCCAGCGCCGCCGCCGGGAGGGCGAACATCATGATCGGGAAGAAGCCGGTGGTGAACTGTCCCGCACCCGGGTCGCCCGCGAGGAACATCGGGATGTCGCCGTGCACGGTCTGGCCGTCCGGCTTGGTGTAACTGCCGAACTGGAACCACACCGGCACGTTCAGGAACTGGTGCAGGCCGATCACCAGCAGCGCGCGGTTCGCGACGCCGAAGATGCCGGCGCCCAACGACCCCAGACCCACGAGCCAGTCCGAGAAGCTCTCCAGCGCGCTGCCGATCGGCGGCCAGATCCACAGGCAGATCACGGCGAACGCGATCGCCACGAAGGTCATGATGATCGGGACCAGGCGCCGGCCGTTGAAGAAGCCGAGCCAGTCGACCAGCTTGACCCGGTGGTAGCGCTGCCAGAACCAGGAGGCCAGCAGGCCCATGATGATGCCGCCGAACACCCCCGGGTTCTGGTAGGTGTACTCGACGAAGGCGTCGCCGGCCCCCAGGCAGGCGCCCTTGATGTCCTTGGTCCCCGCCGGGCAGGACTTGGGGAAGGCGTGCAGCACGCTGCGGTAGACGAGGAAGCCGACCACCGCCGCGAGCGCGGTCGAGCCGTCCGCCTTCTTGGCCATGCCGATCGAGACGCCGATGCAGAACAGCAGCGGCAGGCCGATGTCCGCATTGAGCAGGGCCCCGCCCGCGGCCGCCATGACCTTGGCGACGTCCGTCCAGCCCAGGCCGTCCTTGCCGAACACGTCGTCCTGGCCCAGCCGGTTCAGGATGCCCGCCGCGGGCAGCACGGCGATCGGCAGCTGGAGGCTCCGCCCCATCTTCTGCAGCCCTTGGAACATGCCGTTCCACCACTTCTGCTGTGGCACTGCCGCAGCGCTGCTCGCGCTCATCCGCGTCCTCCCTGACCGGCCCGTTTTTGGCAGCCGCGACACTTGCGGCACACTGGTGTAGACCACTTGTGTCGCGGTCGCATTCCACCCGCCCGAGGGCAGGTTGGTGCTGATCGTCATCATTGGCCAGATGCCGGGCAGATGCCCGCGTAACTGCGCCAATCGTGGGTTACCGTGACGAAGCGGACCACGCAGGTCGGTCAGCCGCACCACCCGCCGGCCAACGCACAACGGCGGCCGCCGAGACTCGTTCTTCGTAGAACTCAGGGAGAAACACATGGCCACCAAGGCTGAGAAGATCGTCGCCGGGCTCGGCGGCATCGAGAACATCGAAGAGGTCGAAGGCTGCATCACCCGCCTGCGCACCGAGGTCATCGACCCGAGCAAGGTCGACGAGGCCGCCCTGAAGGCCGCCGGCGCCCACGGCGTCGTCAAGATGGGCACCGCGATCCAGGTCGTCATCGGCACCGACGCCGACCCGATCGCCGCCGACATCGAAGACATGATGTGAGCTGAGCCCACCGGCTCGCACACACCCGTCTGCACGACGAGACCCCGCCCGGACGCACCCGGACGGGGTCTTTTCGCGCGCCCGCACCGACTAGGCTCGGTGCCATGTCTCGCATCGACGGCCGTACGCCCGAACAGCTCCGCCCGGTCACCATCGAACGCGGATGGAGCAAGCACGCAGAGGGCTCCGTCCTCGTCTCCTTCGGGGACACCAAGGTCTTCTGCACCGCCTCCTTCAGCGAAGGCGTCCCGCGCTGGCGCAAGGGGAGCGGCGAAGGCTGGGTCACCTCCGAGTACTCGATGCTGCCCCGCGCCACCAACACCCGCGGCGACCGCGAATCCGTACGCGGCAAGATCGGCGGCCGCACCCACGAGATCTCCCGCCTGATCGGCCGCTCGCTGCGCGCCGTCATCGACTACAAGGCGCTCGGCGAGAACACCATCGTCCTGGACTGCGACGTCCTCCAGGCCGACGGCGGCACCCGCACCGCGGCCATCACCGGCGCCTACGTGGCCCTGGCCGACGCCATCTCCTGGGGCCAGCAGAAGAAGCTGATCAAGGCCGGCCGCAAGCCCCTGACCGGCACGGTGGCCGCCGTCAGCGTCGGCATCGTCGACGGGGTCCCGCTCCTCGACCTCTGCTACGAGGAGGACGTGCGCGCCGAGACCGACATGAACGTGGTCTGCACCGGCGACGGCCGCTTCGTCGAGGTCCAGGGCACGGCGGAGGGCGAGCCCTTCGACCGCAAGGAACTCAACGCCCTCCTCGACCTGGCCGCCGGCGGCTGCGCCGACCTGGAGGCCCTCCAGCTGAGCGCCCTGGAGCTCACCCTCTAGGGTCTGTCGCGAAAGCGCTAGGGGCGTCCTCGGTGACGCCCTCCCCGCGGCAACCGCGCGGCGCGTCCGCGCGTCTCCTGCGGTACGGGCGCACGGTGTCAAAGCCGTGCGCCCGTCCACGTATCCGAATCCTCTACTGGGGGCCGAAGTGAAGCCGAAGTACCGCCTGGCAGCCGTTGCCCTGACGGCAGCCCTCGCCATACCCGCGATCACCTCCTGCGACGCGATCTCCACGGCCATGGACTGCGCGAGCACGGCCGTAGCCATCACCGACGGCGCCAACGACCTCCAGCAGGCGGTCTCCCAGGCCGGCAACAGCCCGCAGGACGCCCAGAACGCGCTCAACCAGATCGAGGCCAACCTCAAGAAGGTCGGCGACCAGACGGACAACGCCGACCTCAGCAAGGCCATCTCCTCGATGAACACGGCCGTCACGAACGTCCGCACCTCGCTCCAGAACGGCAACTCCGCCCCGGACATCACCCCGGTCGCGGACGCCGCGAAGGAGATCTCGAAGGTCTGCACACCGGGATAAAACACCGCGGGGGCGCCCGGGATAATGGCGTCATGACCTCGACGCCGACGCCCTCGCCCAGCCGCCTGATCCTGGCCACCCGCAACGCGGGCAAGGTCACCGAACTCCGCGCCATCCTGTCCGACGCCGGCCTGCCGCACGAGCTGGTCGGCGCGGACGCGTACCCGGAGATCCCGGACGTCAAGGAGACCGGCGTCACCTTCGCCGAGAACGCCCTCCTCAAGGCCCACGCCCTCGCCCAGGCCACCGGCCTGCCGGCCGTCGCCGACGACTCGGGCCTCTGCGTGGACGTCCTGGGCGGCGCCCCCGGCATCTTCTCGGCCCGCTGGGCCGGCGCCCACGGCGACGACGCCGCGAACCTCGCGCTCCTGCTGGCGCAGCTCGGGGACATCGGCGACGCCCACCGCGGCGCCCACTTCTTCTGCGCGGCCGCCCTCGCCCTCCCGGACGGCACGGAACGCGTCGTCGACGGCCGCCTCCCCGGCACCCTGCGCCACACCCCGGCGGGCACGGGCGGCTTCGGCTACGACCCGATCCTCCAGCCCGCGGGCGAGTCGCGCACCTGCGCGGAACTCACGGCGGCGGAGAAGAACGCCATCTCCCACCGCGGCCAGGCCTTCCGCGCCCTGGTCCCGGTGGTCCGGGAACTGCTGGGCTGAGGCCTCTCCGCGCGGCGAAGGCCCCGTACGCGAACATCTGCGTACGGGGCCTTCGCCGTGAACGTGCGGTTGGGGGGACTCGAACCCCCACGGGTTTTACCCCACTTGGACCTAAACCAAGCGTGACTGCCAATTCCACCACAACCGCGATATTGTGCCCGATTTGGACATTAGCTCCGACTGGGCAGTGCCCAGTCTACGGGCCCGGAGTCCGGGAGTCGAAGGACTTGGGGCCGCCCTTGCGGCACCACGTGTCGGTCAGGCTGTGACAGTTGGGGCACAGGTAGCGGAGGTTTTCGCGCCGGTTGTCGAGCCGGTTCCCGCTGATGTGATCGATGTGGAGGGTGATCGGCTGCCCGAGCCACTCCCTTGGATTCCCGCGGCTTGCGCAGACACATGGAACGGGGTGTCTTGGTCGTACGGGTCGGTCATCGATCCCCTCCGGTTCGGCCGCGCGTGCGGCCCTCGTACGGAGCGACGGGCCGATAGGCGGACAGGCACGGCCGATTTCGTCCGACAAGCGGCGCGGCCCGCACCCGGTGGGGGTGCGGGCCGCGCTGGAAGGAAGGGCGGGGTCAGATGCCCAGGTCCTTGATGATCTTGGCTACGTGGCCCGTGGCCTTGACGTTGTAGAGGGCGCGCTCGACCTTGCCCTCCTCGTCGACGATCACCGTGGAGCGGATGACCCCGGTGACCGTCTTGCCGTACAGCTTCTTCTCGCCGAACGCCCCGTACGCCGTCAGGACCTCCTTCGAGGGGTCGCCGACCAGGGTGACCTTCAGGTGCTCCTGCTCGCGGAACTTCGCCAGCTTCTCCGGCTTGTCGGGCGAGACGCCGATGACGTCGTAGCCGGCCGTGGCCAGGACCGCGAGGTTGTCCGTGAAGTCGCAGGCCTGCTTCGTGCAGCCCGGCGTCAGCGCGGCCGGGTAGAAGTACACGATGACCTTGCGGCCCTTGTGGTCGGCGAGCGAGATCTCGTTGCCGTCCGCGTCGGGCAGGGTGAAGGCGGGGGCGATGTCGCCCGGCTCAAGTCGCTCGCTCATCTCAACAGTCTCCTCAAGAGGGGATCGGTACGGTCTCGAGACTAAGCTGCTGACAGACTGTTCACGGTGGGCTACGCCCCCATGTGACCGACCATGACGACGGAGGCAGCGCGGTGCCGCAAGCCAGGACCCCCGCACAGATCGAGGCGGACATCGTCCGCCGCCGCGAGCAGCTCGCCGAGACGCTCGACGAGATCGGCGTGCGCATGCACCCCCAGACCATCATCGGGGACGCCAAGGCGAAGGTGGTCGGCGCCGTCGACCACACCGTCGGCCGTGCCGTGGCGACGGTGAACCGCCTCGTCACCGATGCCCGTGACGGGCTGCGCCACGAGGACGGAGCCCCGCGCGTCGAGCGGATCGTGCCGGTCGCGCTGCTCGCGGTCGGTGTCGTGGGCCTGCTCGTGGTGTCGGCGCGCCGCAAGCGCTGATGACCCTGGGGGGTGCGGGCCGGGCGCGGGCGGGTAGGTTCGGGGCGTGAGCGAGAACACCACCACCCACGACAAGCTGCCCATCCGCATGCTCCACGACCGCGTGCTCGTGAAGTCCGATTCGCCGGAGGGCGAGCGGCGCTCGGGCGGCGGCATCCTGATCCCGGCGACGGCCGCGGTGGGCAAGCGGCTGGCCTGGGCCGTGGTGGTCGCGATCGGGCAGAACGTACGGACGGTCGAGCCGGGGGACCGGGTCCTGTACGACCCGGAGGACCGGGCCGAGGTGGAGGTGCGCGGGGCCACGTACGTGCTGATGCGCGAGCGGGACCTGCACGCCGTGGCCGCCGAGCGGCTGGAGGGGTCGGACGACTCCACGGGGCTCTATCTCTGAGGATCCAGAGATCCGCATCGAAGGTGCGGGGCCGGTGACCGGGGTCACCGGCCCTTTTCGTTCGGTTTTGCTACGGTGGTGGGGAACCCCCGACGAGACGCGCCGTACCGGGTGGCCGCCGCTGTGGCGATGGCTGCATGACAAGACGACGCACCCCGTTCCGCTCTCGTTCCGGAGGTGCCTGTCATGGCCTGGATCCTGCTTCTTCTCGCCGGTCTGCTCGAAGTGGGCTGGTCGATCGGCATGAAGTTCACCGAGGGGTTCACCCGGCTCTGGCCGAGCGTGTTCACCGGCGCCGGCATCGTGGCGAGCATGGTGCTGCTGTCGTACGCCGCCAAGACCCTGCCGATCGGTACGGCGTACGGGGTGTGGGTCGGCATCGGTGCGGCCGGGGCGGCGGTGCTCGGTATGGCGGTGCTGGGGGAGCCCGTCACCGCCGCCCGGATCTTCTTCATCTGTCTGCTGCTGGTCGCCGTCGTGGGGCTGAAGGCGACCTCCGGTCACTGAGTCGGCCGGCCAGGGCTGGTCCGGACCGGCGGTTCCGTACCCGCTGTTCCGGACCGGGCTATTCCAGGAAGTCCGCCGGTGGGCGCAGGCCCCGCGGTCCCTCGCTGACGCCGCCCCGGGCGCCGGTCGTGGTGCCTGGGGCGGTCTGGCCCCCGGTCGTCTGGCCGCCGTTGGTCTGGCCTCCGTCGGCTTCGCCTCCGGTCGTCTGGCCTCCGGTGTTCTGGCCGCCGGTGTTCTGGCCTCCGTCGGTCTGGCCCCCGGTGTTCTGGCCTCCGGTGTTCTGGCCCCCGGTGTTCCGGCCGCCCGTGTTCTGTCCTCCGTCCGTGCGTCCCCCGTCCGTCCGTCCGCCCGTGGGCGGGACCCGGTTCGGGCGGGACGGTCGGCCCGAGGGGCGTTCGCCCGGGTTGTCCTCCGGCGGCTCGTTCGGGTTCAGCTGCAGCGGGGGCTGGCTGGCGCCCTGCATGAGCTCCAGGTCGAAGTCCTGGGGGTCGTTGTCGGCCAGGGCCTTCTTCGTGTACTGCGCCCAGATCCGGGCCGGGTAGCCGCCGCCGCCGATGCGGGCCTCGCCGAGGGCTCCGTAGAGGGATTCCAGGGAGCCGGTGTCCGGGTCCTGGCCCATCATCGAGACGACGGTGACCAGGTCGGGGGTGTACGCCGCGAACCAGGCCGAGCGGTCGTCCTCGCCGGTGCCCGTCTTGCCCGCGGCGGGGTGGCCGGCGGCGAGGGCGGCCGTACCGGTGCCGTTGTCCACGACGCTGACCAGCATGGACGTGGTGGTGTCGGCGGCTTCGCGACTGACGGCCTGGGTCCGGTCGCGGTGCGGGAGGGGGACGGAGTCGTCCGCCTTGGTGATCTTCTCCACGAAGGTGTAGGGCGTGCGGCGGCCGTGGTCGGCCAGGGTCGCGTAGGCCTGGGTCATGTCCAGGACGCTGGCCTGCATGGTGCCCAGCGCCATGGCCGGTCCCGCGACGAGGTTCGGGGTGTTCTCGGGGATGCCGAGGGCGAGGGCGGTCTGCTTGACCTTGTCGGTGCCGACGTCGACGACCATCTGGGCGAAGACGGCGTTGACGGAGAGGTCGGTCGCGGTGTTGACGGTGATGTTGCCGTAGCTGAGCTGCCCCTCGTTCTCGGGCGCGTAGTAGATCCGGGTGCCGACGACGCGCCGCTTGTTGTCTCCGCTGTAGATCGTGTAGGGGGTGATCAGGCGGCCTTCCTGGGTGCGGGAGTCGTTCTGCACGGCGGAGGCGAAGACGAACGGCTTGAAGGTGGAGGCCACTTGGTAGTCGTGCCGGGTGGCGTTGTTGACGTACTGCTTGGTGTAGTCGATGCCGCCGTACATGGCGACGACCTTGCCGGTCGCCGGGTCGATGGAGACGGCGCCGGTGCGTACGACGCGGTCGGCCTTGACCTTCCCGGGGTCGAGCTTGCTGACCATCCTGTCGTTGACGGCGTCGACGATGGCGCTCTGGCGGGTCTTGTCGATGGTCGTGGTGATCCGGTAGCCGCCCTCGGCGAGGGTCTTGTCGTCGAGGATCTTGTTCTCGACGATGTAGTCCTTGATGGCCTCGACGAGGTAGCCGCGCTGTCCGGAGAGTCCGGCGGCCGGGCGGATCTTGCCGGGCTCGGGGAACCGCGTGGCCGTGCGCTCGGGGGTGGTCATCCAGCCCTTCTTGACCATGCCGTCGAGCACGTAGTTCCAGCGGGCGAGGGCGCGTGCGCGGCCCTGTGGGTGGGCGACGACGTCGAAGGCGCTGGGGGAGTTGAGGAGCGTGGCGAGGTAGGCGCCCTCGGCGGTGGTGAGCTTGCCGACGTCCTTGCCGTAGTACGCCTGGGCCGCGGCCTGGATGCCGTAGGCGTTGCGGCCGAAGTAACTGGTGTTCAGGTACCCCTCGAGGATGTAGTCCTTCGACTTCTCGCGACCGAGTTTGATCGCGATGAAGAACTCCTTCACCTTCCGCTTGATCGTCTGTTCCTGGCCCAGGTAGTAGTTCTTGACGTACTGCTGGGTGATGGTCGAACCGGACTGGGTGCCCTTGCCGGTCGCGGTGTTCCACGCGGCACGGAGCATCGCGGCAGGGTCCACCGCCCGTTCGGAGTAGAAGTCACGGTCCTCGGCGGCCAGTACGGTCTCCTGGACGGTCCGTGGGACCTGGGAGAGCGGCACGTTGACGCGGTTGACTTCGCCGTCGCGCGCGAGCTGGGAACCGTCGGTGTAGAGGTACACGTTGGACTGCGCGACGGCGCCCGCGTTGGCGGGCGGGATGTGGACCAGCAGGTAGCCGGCGACCAGGGCGCCCATACCCACCAGGGCGACCAGCAGGAACGCTCCCAGGGCCATGCGCCAGGTCGGGATGAGGCGGCGCCAGCCGGTGCGCTTGCGCCCGGCCTTCTTCGCCGCCCTGGCCCGCTGCTTCTCCGCCTTCCTGGCCTCCTTGGGCGTGGCCGGGCCCCCAGGTGGCGGGCCCGGGTCCGCGCCGTCGGCCTGCTGCCCGGTGGAGGCGGCGGGCGTATCGGGATCGCGAGGGGCCCAGCCGGGCGGTGGTGACGGGTCGCTCATCTCCGGGACTCCTCGGCGCCGTACGAAATATCCACATCTGTACCTCATGCTGTCTACCCGATGGCCGTCGGTTCCGCTCCGAACGGGCGTAAATCGATCGCATGGATCGCCCCTCCGCACTAAGCTCGCGCGGCTTTGGCCGACGTAGGAACGACGCAGCGACGACATGGGAAACGGAGGGATGCGGTGAGCGAGGGAGCCGCTCGGCGAGCCGGGCTCTACGGGGCGGTCGCGGCCGGGGGTTTCCGTAGGTACGCCACCTACGGGACGGCCACCGCGGCAGGGGTGTTCACCAACACCGTGTTCGGTTTCATCCTCTCCTACACGTACATCGCGCTCTGGGACGAGCGGCCCGGACTCGGCGGCTACGACCAGTCGCAGGCACTCACGTTCATGTGGGTCAGCCAGGGGCTGCTCGCCGCCGGGGCGCTGATCGGCGGAGGCTTTCAGGAGGAGTTCCAGGAACGCGTCCGCACGGGTGACATCGCCGTCGACCTGTACCGTCCGGCCGATCTGCAGCTGTGGTGGCTCGCGGGTGACCTGGGCCGGGCGGGGTTCCAACTCCTGGGCCGCGGCGTCGTACCGCTGGCGTTCGGCGCGCTCGTCTTCGACCTCGCGCTGCCTGCCGATCCGCTGCGCTGGCTGCTGTTCCTGGTCTCCGTGCTCCTCGGCCTGGTGGTGAGCTTCGCGCTGCGCTACCTGCTGGGGCTGGCGGCGTTCTGGCTGATGGAGGGGACGGGGATCAACATGATGGCCACGGTCGTCTCCATCTTCTTCTCCGGGATGCTGCTGCCGCTGACCGTGTTCCCCGGCGGCTTCGGGGAGTTCGTCCGTGTCCTGCCCTGGGCGGCGATGCTCCAGGTACCGGCCGACGTCCTGCTCGGCGCGGGAGCGGGGAGCGGGGCCCGTGCCGGGTCGGGGGCGGGGGCTGCCGCGGCGGGAGTCGTGCGGGCGCTCGGGTTCCAGGCCGGATGGGCGCTGGTGCTGCTGGGGCTGGGCCGGCTGGTGCAGTCGGCAGCGACGCGGAAGGTGGTGGTCCAGGGTGGCTGAGCGGGTGGCCGAGGCGGCTCCCGCACGGGACCGGCCGGTGTGGGCGCCGCCGCCCCGGCGGAACCGGGCCGTGGAGGGCCTGCGCGGCTACGGCCTGATCGCCGCGATGTGGATCCGGTCGACGATGACGTACCGCACGTCCTTCTTCCTCTCCACCTTCGGGAACGCGGCGATCACCCTCCTGGACTTCGTCGCGGTCTACATCATGTTCTCGCACGTGGACGAGCTGGGCGGCTTCACGCTGCCCGAGATCGCCCTGCTGTACGGGTCCTCCTCGGCCTCACTGGGCCTGGCCGACCTGCTGCTCGGCAACACCGACCGGATCGGCGCCCGGGTCCGCGACGGCTCGCTCGACACCATGCTGGTCCGCCCGGTCCCGGTACTCGCCCAGGTCGCGGCCGACCGCTTCGCGCTGCGCCGGCTGGGACGGATCGCGCAGGGCCTGGGGGTGCTGGGTTGGGCGGTCTCGGAGCTGGACCAACTGCACTGGACGGCCGGCAAGGTGTTGATGGTGCCCGTGATGATCACCGCCGGGGCGGCGATCTTCGGGGCGGTGATGGTGGCCGGGGCGGCCTTCCAGTTCGTCGCCGGGGACGCGGCGGAGGTGCAGAACTCGTTCACCTACGGCGGCTGCACCATGCTCATGTATCCGCCGACCGTCTTCGCGAAGGACCTGCTGCGCGGGGTGACCTTCGTCGTGCCGCTCGCCTTCGTCAACTGGCTGCCCGCACTGCACGTGCTGGGGCGGCCCGATCCGCTGGGGCTGCCGGGGTGGGTGGCGTACCTGAGCCCGTTGGTGGCCCTCGTGGTGTTCGTGCCCGCGTCGCTGGCATGGCGCGCGGGGGTTCGTTCGTACCGGAGCACGGGGAGCTGAGCAGGCGTGTCGGATGCGCTGATTTCTTTGGACGGGGTCGAGAAGGTCTTTGACGTACGGCGCCGCGTGGGCCTGATGCGTCGGGAGAAACGGCAGGTCAGGGCCGTGGACGGGATCAGCTTCGAGGTGGCGCGCGGTGAGATGGTCGGCTACATCGGGCCCAACGGCGCCGGCAAGTCGACCACGATCAAGATGCTGACCGGCATCCTCACGCCGAGCGGCGGCCGGCTGCGCGTCGCCGGCATCGACCCGGCGCGGGAGCGGCTGCGCCTCGCGCACCGGATCGGGGTGGTGTTCGGGCAGCGCACGACGCTGTGGTGGGACCTGCCGCTGAAGGACTCGTACGGGCTGATGCGGCGGATGTACCGGATCCCGGCGGCGCGGTTCGCGGAGAACATGGAGCGCTGCGTGGACCGGCTCGACCTGGCCGACCTGCTCGACGTACCGGTACGGCAGCTGTCGCTGGGGCAGCGGATGCGCGGGGACATCGCGGCGGCGCTGCTGCACGATCCCGACGTGTTGTATCTGGACGAGCCGACGATCGGGCTGGACGTGGTGAGCAAGGCGAGCGTACGGAGCTTCCTGCGGCAGCTGAACGAGGAGCTCGGCACCACGGTGCTGCTGACCACCCACGACCTCCAGGACATCGAGCAGCTGTGCGAGCGGGTGATGGTGATCGACCACGGGCGGCTGGTGTACGACGGCTCGCTGGGCGGGCTGCACACGGCGGGCGGGGCGGGGGAGAGCGAGCGGACGCTGGTGGTGGACCTGGAGCGGGAGCTCGCGCCGATCGAGGTGGCGGGGGCGCGGGTGGTGAAGGTGGAGGGTGCCCGGCAGTGGCTGGCCTTCCCGGCGAGGGCTTCGGCGGCTCCGCTGGTGGCTGCGGTGGCGGCGCGGTATCCGCTGCTGGACCTGTCGGTGCGGGAGCCGGACATCGAGGACGTGATCGCGCGGATGTACGCGGGGCGGGGGTAGGCCGCCCAGCGGAAGCGGGCCGGCGGGCCGTCCAGGGGGCTTCACCCGAGGAGGGCCGCGTTGATCTGCCGCGTGGTCTGTGCGGCGACCCGGGGGTCGGTGGCGGCGTGGGCGGTGTAGGCGTTCAGGCCGGTGGCCAGGGCCCAGCCGCGGCCCCGTAGCCAGGTGGCGTCGTCCGTGCCGAGCGCGTCGCGGAAGGCGGAGCGGCCGCGGGCGGTCATCAGGGTGAAGGCGATCATCAGGTCGCAGGCCGGGTCGCCGATGCCGAGGCCACCGAAGTCGATGACGGCGCTCGGGCGGCCGTCCGTGGCCAGCAGGTTCCCGGTGTGGAAGTCGCCGTGGAACCAGACGGGTGCCCGGCCCCATCCCGGGGCGCTCATGGCGGCGTCCCACAGCGCGGTCATCGCCCGGGCGTCGAAGACGCCGTCGACCTCGGCGATGGCGGACCGCGTCGCGCGGTCCCGGTCGGACAGTGACCACCCGCAGAGCCCGTCGTGGGCGGTCGCGGCCGGGACGGCCGCGGGCGCGAATCGTTGCAGGGCGGCCAGGAACCGTGCCAGCGCGACCGCGGCGGCGGAGGAATCGCCCAGTGCGTCGGCGGTCGCGACCTCGCCCTCCAGCCAGCGGGCCACCCCCCACGGCCAGGGAAGGCCGAGGCCCGGCTCGCCCACCGCGACCGGTACCGGGACCGCCAGGGGAAGGTGCGGCGCGAGCCGGGGCAGCCACCGGAACTCCTTCTCGGCCTGGCCGACGGCATAGGCGCTGCGCGGCAGTCGTACGGCCAGTTCCCCACCGAGCCGGTAGATCACGTGATCGGATCCGGCCGGGTCCACCAGCGTCAGGGGCAGTGCGGCCCACTGCGGGAACTGTGCGTCGAGCAGCCGCCTGACGAGCACGGCATCGATCGTGGGGCGGACCTCCGGCGTTCTCGCACTCACCACGGCAGCGACTCCTCTGCTTCTGCTCCTGATCCTGCTCCGGTTCCGGTTCCGGTTCCGTTCTCCGGCCGCGCGGCGGCGGTCGGTCCCATCGCAGCCCGTCCGGCCCCGCCGGTCAACCGATTTGCCGCTCATCGGTCCATCTGCGCACCTGGGGTGGGGTTACATCAGGGAGAACCCTGAGTCGGAGCCGGGTTCATGCCATACCAACTCCCGCGTCCGACTGCTTAGGCTGGTCCTCATGAGTGACGAGCGGCCTGAGAAGTCGTTGCCCGAGAAGCCGTTGTCCGAACGTCCGTTGCCCGAGAGGTCGTCGCCCGAGAGGCTGTCGCCCGAGCAGGCGCTGCCGGAGCTGAGGGCGTCGGACGCGGACCGGGAGCGGGTGGTGGACCGGCTGCGGGACGCCGTCGCCGAGGGCCGCCTCGACATGGACGAGTTCGAGGAGCGGCTGGAGGCGGCGTACACGTCCCGTACGTACGCGGAGCTCGAGCCGCTCACCCGGGACCTGCCCGCGCTCGGTACGGCTGCCCCGGTGGCGGCTGCCCCGGTCGGCCTGACGAAGGCCGCGCCGGCGGCGGGTCCGGACTCCGCGTGGCCCGCCCGGATCGTGGGCGGCGGCTCGGCGGGCGGCCCGGCCATGGCCGTCGCGGTCATGTCGGGCTTCCAGCGCAAGGGCAACTGGACCGTCCCCGCCCTTTTCCACGCGGTGGCGTTCTGGGGCGGCGGCGAGATCGACCTGCGCGAGGCGAACTTCGCGCAGCGCGAGGTCGTGATCAACTGCGTGGCCGTCATGGGCGGCATCGAGATCACCGTGCCGCCGGGCGTCGAGGTCGACGTACGCGGCATCGGCGTGATGGGCGCCTTCGACCAGCGCGACAGCCCCGGGCCGCTGCAGCCGGGGGCTCCGCGGGTGGTCGTGACGGGCTTCGCCTTCTGGGGCGGGGTGGAGATCAAGGTCAAGCAGCCGAAGTCGGCGCAGGTCCGCAAGGCGAAGCAGCGCAAGGAGCTGTAGGGCGGGGGTGGGGCGAGGGTCGGGGCGGGCGCGCCGGGGCGTCGCGGGCGCGGACTGAGACGGGGGACGCGGACGGCGCGCCGGGAACTCTCCAGGCGCCCCGGGAGTCGGATGCTATGCAGACAAAACCGGCGCCCGGGGGAAGGTAGGAGCACGTGGAGCAGGGCAGCACGACGAGGGCGACCACGGCGACGCCGGGGGACGCGGCCAATGCGGCGGGCCCCGCGGCCACGCCGAGTACGCCGACCACGTCACGGGGCGGCTTCGTGTTCAGCGAGGCGGACGAGGAGCGCCGGCGCGGTGTCCGCGGGATGAAGCGGACGGCCACCGGCCTGCTGATCCTGGTGGCCTTGGTCTACGTAGCGGCGAAATGGGCGGAGCGCGCGGGCGCGGGCGGCTGGACGGGATACGTTGCCGCCGGGGCCGAGGCGGGCATGGTCGGCGCGCTCGCGGACTGGTTCGCGGTCACCGCACTGTTCCGGCGGCCGCTCGGCCTGCCCATCCCGCACACCGCGATCATCCCGACCAAGAAGGACCAGCTCGGCGTCTCGCTCGGCGAGTTCGTCGGGGAGAACTTCCTCTCCGCCGATGTGGTGCGTACGAGACTGCACGCCCTCGGTATCGGTGGCAGGCTCGGCGCCTGGCTGGCCGAGCCCGCACACGCCGACCGGGTCACGGCGGAACTGGCCACCGCCCTGCGCGGGGCGCTGACGGTCCTGCGGGACTCCGATGTGCAGGCCGTCGTGGGCGAGGCGATCACGCGGCGGGCCGAGACGGCGGAGATCGCGCCGGGGCTCGGCAAGACGCTGGAGAAGGTCGTCGCGGACGGCGGCCACCACCGGGTGGTGGACCTGGTGTGCTCACGGGCGCACGACTGGCTGGTCACGCACGCCGAGTCGGTGGAGGCGGCGGTGCAGGGCGGGGCGCCCGGCTGGACCCCGCGGTTCGTCGACCGCAAGATCGGCGACCGGGTCTACAAGGAACTGCTCCGCTTCGTCCAGGAGATGCGGGACATGCCGGAGCACCCGGCGCGCGGGGCGGTGGACCGTTTCCTCGCGGACTTCGCGGTCGACCTCCAGTCGGACACGCAGACGCGGGCGAGGGTGGAGCGGCTGAAGTCGGAGATCCTGGCGCGCGACGAGGTGCAGGACGTGATCGCCTCCACCTGGTCGGCGGTCCGCTCGATGATCATCTCGGCGGCCGAGGACGAGCGCAGCGCGCTGCGCCTTCGCGTCCGCTCATCGCTGATGGCGCTGGGGGCCAGGCTGGCCACGGACGGCCGACTCCAGGACAAGGTGGAGGGCTGGACCGAGGGCGCGGTGGTGTACGTGGTCACCAACTACCGGACGGAGATCACCTCGCTGATCACGGACACGGTGGCGGGCTGGGACGCGGAACACACCTCGCGCAAGATCGAGGCCCACATCGGCCGCGACCTCCAGTTCATCCGCATCAACGGCACGGTGGTCGGCGCCCTGGCGGGCCTCCTGATCTACACCGTGTCCCGAGCGTTCGGCGCGTAGCGGGTAGCGCGGGAGCGGGGTCGGGGGGTCCGGGGTCTGCTGCCCGCTGCCCGCGGCCCGCTGCCCGCTGCCCGCGGCCCGCTGCCCGCTGCCCGCGGCCCGCTGCCCGCTGCCCGCGGCCCGCTGCCCGGCCCCCGCCGCCGGGCGCCTGGGTCGGTGCGTTCCGGGTTGGGGGTTCGGGGGGCGGGGGCGCGTGCCCGGGGCCGTGGCTCCTGCGCCTGGGGCTGCGGGTCTCTTGCCTGGGGTCGGAGGCTCCCGCGTCTGGGAGTTCGTGGGTCCCGAGTCCGGGGGGCGGTGGCGCCTGCGCCCAGGGGTCCGTGGGTCCCGAGTCCGGGGGTCGGTGGCGCCTGCGCCAGGATCCCGGCCGGCCCTGCCCGAGGGAAGTCCGGGTCGAGCTCCGGACGGGCAGGGCTCCGGGCTGGGGCGACCTCGGCGCTGGGCCCAGCTCCGCTCCCGCGCCCGGCCCAGCTCCGTGCCGGGACCGCTTCGCTCCGCGCTGCGGCCCAACTCCGCGTCAGGCCCCGCGCAGGTCCGTGTCGGGGTCCGCTTCGCTCCGCGCCAGGGCCCGGCCCCGCGCAGCTCCGTGCCGGGACCTGCTTCGCTCCGTGCCGGGACCGGCCCCGGATGGGGGCCGGGCGGGGCCCGGACCCGGGCCGGACCTCCCGGTAGAGCCCAGTCGGGAGGGCAGGCTTCCGGCGGGGGTCAGCCGCGGTCGGCGACGGCCCAGGACGCGGCGGCCACCACGCTCGCGGCGCCGATGACCGCCGGCCACGCGCCGACCTTCTTCGCCAGCGGGTGGGCCCCCGCGAAGCCGGCGAGGTACAGCGCGCCGAGCCCGGCCGCGGCGGGGGCGCCGCCGCGCTTGTGCCACTCGCGCCCGGCCACGACGCCCGCCGCGCCGAGTACGACACCGCCGAGCGGCCGCTTCTTGGTCCACCGCGCGACGGCGTACCCGCCGACCAGACCGGCGGCCGCCACCACAGAGCTCGGTACCCGTGCCATGCTGCCCAACTCCCTCAGATCATTGGTTCATACGCTCATACTGCTCACGCACCTGCTTGCCCCACGAGGCTAACTCGATCCCTTGACCACCCGTCGGGCGCCCAGCGCACCCAGTACCAGCACGGCCCCGCCGATCACCGCATCCGGGAGCGCGTCCCGTACGCCGCGCGGCAGTACCGCCACCACGCCCAGCACGAGCAGGAACGCGAGCCCGCACCCGCCGACGGCCCGAAGGAGTCTGTCCACGCCCTGTTCAACGCGGCCGCCCGGCCACCCGACACGGACCCCGCCGAGGGGATTTGTCGCACACTCGCCGGATCCGCGCGATGTCTGGCCAGGCAACCCGATGGGCATAAATTCAATCTCCCACCCAAAGGGGCAAACTACCTCAGCCACTTCCACCCCCTCCCACACCAGGAGCAAGGACATCGTGATCTGCTACGGACAGGCCGTCCTCGACCTCGCGGACGAACTGGTCGACGCCTACGCCGACGTCTTCTCCGCCCCGCCGTGGAACGAAGACGAAGAAACCATTCGCCAGTTCGCGGCCCGCCTGCCGGCGGATGCCCGACGCCGTGGTTTCCGTACCGCGCTCGCCCAGTCCGCCACCGGCATCGACGGCTTCGCCACGGGCTGGATCACCCCGGCCGCATTCCCGAAGAACCGCGCGTACGCCCAGGTCGCGGCGCAGCTCGGCCCGGCCCGGGTGAAGCAACTCCTCGCCGGGGCCCTGGAGATAGACGAACTCGCCGTACGCCCCTACGCGCGCGGCCGCGGCACCGGCCGGGCCCTCCTCACCGAGATCACCACCGACGCCCCGGACCGCCGCGCCTGGCTCCTGACCAGCCGGCTCGCCAAGGAAACGGTGGCCACGTACCGCCGCCTCGGCTGGCACGAGGTCGCGGCCCTGCCCGGCACGGAGACGGGCGTGATCGTCTTCCTCTCCCCGGACCACCCGAACCGCGCGGCGTAGGCCTCCCGCCGCAACCTTGCCGGGGGCGGCCCCTGGTCTTCCTCTCGGGAGCTCTCGACCGGCTCATCACCTGGGTCCGCAGTCGGCGCAACCGGACAGCGGAGCCGGCGCCGGCGCCGGAGCCGGCTGCCGAGGCCGAGGCCGAGGCCGAGAAGACCCGGGAGAAGGGGGCCGTCCACGGGACGGAACTGGTCTGACGAGGCGGAGCGCACAGGCTCACGGTCACCTGCCTGCTGGGCGGAGCGGGCATCACGGACCGGACCACCCATGGCCGCCACCCCCGACCAGGCCCGGCTACGCCGCCCACCCCTGACGCCCCCGGCCCGGTCGACGCAGCGCCGACCCCAGCACCCAGCCGGCACCACCCGCATGAAGCCCCACCCCCACACGCCTGCTTGCGCGGCCCCCTCCTGCCGGGGCCCGGGGCCCGGGGCGGTCAGGGGCCAGGCCCAACGCTCGGCCTGCGAGATCGGAATCGCGAGGACACGGGTTCCCTCCCACCGTCCCCGGAGGGCGCGCCCCGTACGGCTGGTTGCGCTGGGCGGCCCCTGCCGGGCCTGGGGTAGGGGCCAGGCTCTGGTGCTCGCCCCCTCGGACCCGAAGCGCGATGCCAGGCGGAACTTCCCGCCTCCCCGGGCCTCCACGGCAGGGCGCCAAGCCCAATGCTCGGCCTGCGGGATCCGAAACGTGACGGCACTGGTTCACTCCCGTCGCCCCCGGGAAGACGGCCCTTGCACGACTGCTTGCGTTGCACGGCGCGTTGCGGCCCCTGGCGTCGATGGCAGGCGGTCAGGTCTAGCGCTCCCCCCAAGGATCTGAAGAGCGACAACACTGGTTCCTACGCGCCGCCGCCCCGGGAAGGCACGCCCCCGCACGACTGCCTGCGTTGCACGGCGCCCGACGGCCCACCGCTCGACCCGCGGGACCCGCGGGACCCGAACGTGACGGCACCGGGCCCCTCCCCGTGGCAAGGGCCGCGCACACCCGCCAAGCACCCGGCCGCGAACCGCCACCGCACGGCGGAGCGCCGATCACGCGCCTCCAAGGCGCCCGAGGCCAGCCCAAAACATCACCTGGCGCGGTATCCGGACCACCCGGGCAGGGCATACCGCGCCCATGAACCCCACCACGCGCACCACCCCCGCGAGCCGCACGACCCCCTCGAACCAACCGGCGCACACCAAGAACGCCGCACGACGAACGGCCCCCGCCACGAACACCGCCCGACGAACCGCACCCGCCACGAACACCGCCCGCACCGCCCGCACCGCACAAGCCGCGAGCACCGCGCCGGCCGCCCAGGCCACGAACACCGCGCGGGCGGCACACCCCACGCCCACCACGGCCGCCGCACACCCCACGCCCACCACGCCGCCGCACACCCCACGCCCGCCACAACCACCACCGAGCCCAGACACCACCCGCTACCCACCCGTACCCCACCCACCGCCCGCCGGCAGCTCAACCTCGCCACCCGCCACCAACTCACCACCACGGCAGGCATCCCACCCGGCACGATCACCTCCCGCACCCGCCCCGGCGGGCCCTGGCAGCGGCTGCTGCCCAGGGTGTACCTCCTGCAGACCGGGCCCCCGGACCACCGCCAACGCGCCCTCGCCGCCGTCCTGTACGCCGCCGAGCCCGGCTCCGACCCGCTCTCCGGCGACACCGCGGCCCTCACCGGCGGGGCCGCCCTCGCCCTCCTCGGCATCCGCGAAGCCACGTACACGCCCGCCGACGTCCTGATCCGCGCCCCGCGCCGGCTGGCCGGGGCGCCGGAGGTGCGGCCCTTCCCGACCGCCCGTTGGCCCCGCACGATCACCGTCTGCGGCATCCCGAGCACCCGCCCGGTCCGCGCCGCCGCGGACTTCGCGGCCCGGACCGACCAGCCGGCGGACCAGATCCGCTCCGTCCTCGCCCGTGTCGTCCAGTCCGGCTGGTGCCACCCGCACGACCTGCACACCGAACTGCGTGCCTCCCGCCTCCTGACCCGTCCCGCGATCCGCGCGGCCGCGGCGGAACTCCTCGCGGGGGTCCGCTCGGTGGCGGAGGCCCAGGCCCGTGACACCCTCTCGGCCACGGACCTCCCGACCCCGCTGTGGAACGCCCGCCTCCACACCCCCGACGGCACCTTCCTGGCGAGTCCGGACGCGTACTGGCCTGACGAGGGCGTTGCGCTGGAGATCGACTCGGCGGAGTACCACTACACCCGTGACTCCTGGCATGCCACCCTTCGCCGCCGCCTCCGCCTGGAGTCCCACGGCATCCTGGTGGTCAGCGCCACCCCCTCGATGATCAGGGACACCCCGGACGAAGTCATCGCGGCCCTCCGCACCTTCCTCACCCTGGCCACCACCCGCCCCACCCCACCTACAGCCCTGGCCCGTGGCCACCAACAGCTCTTACTGCCCCTGTAGTTGATGCTAAAAGATGACCGATTTCGATCGGGGGTGACTATGCTGATGTGATGACGGTTGTGCGAGTTGTAGGCCATATCGACGGAATTGAACTCGGTTCTGTGCTTCGGCGGCGCAGGGACGTCTTCGACGCGCGCCTCCATGGCGATCTGCAGCGGGGGATCTCGAAGCTCAAGGATGAGGACGGCGCATTCGTTTCTGATGCGATCGTCCTCAACGGCGGATATCTCGATGATGACGACTCCTGGCACGAGATTCTCTACACGGGAGCTTCTCCCGATGCGGACCGCGATCCACAGACCAAGCGGCTCAAGGTGAGCCAGAGCTGGGATTACGCAGACAATGCCGCGTTGAAGCTTAGCTACGAGCGTGGGCACCCGATTCGGATCCTTCGTGGGCACAAGGGGGACGATCGGTATTCGCCCCGTGAGGGCTATCGGTACGACGGCCTTTACCGCATCACTCAGGCTCGCACGGGCACTTCCGGCACGCCGGGTCTGGCTGGTGAGCCGATCGCCATTTGCCAGTTCGTCCTCGAGCGTATTCAGGAATCCGATCAGGAACTCACGGCGGTGGAACGCACACTCACCGAACTTCCCGGGTTCAGTGATGTGGAGAAGATGCCGGAGACGCGGACCGTTCAGGTCCAGCGCATGATTCGCGATACGGCGGCTGCTCGCCGTATTAAGGATCTGTACGAGGGGCAGTGTCAGACCTGCGGGATCCAGTTGGTGGGAGCCAATTCCCGGCCGTATTGCGAGGGGGCCCACCTCAAGCCCCTGGCTGCACCTCACATGGGCCCCGATGTCGAGCGCAACATCTTGTGCCTCTGCCCAAACTGTCACGTGCGATTGGACATCGGGGCCATCTCCATCGGCGACGACTGGAGTGTGATCGAGCGAGTTTCTCCTTCGGGGGCGCGCACCACTCTGCCGCGGCTCCTGATGAAGAAGGGGCACGGCCTGCACCGGGCCTACGCCGCGTATCAGCGCGACTGGTGGGACTCCTTCGAGCGTGACCGGGCAGCAAACTAGCCCGTACTTCCCCGCCGCCCGCGCCCCGCGCCCCGCGCCCCGCGCCCCGCGCCCCGCCCCCCGGCCCTCAGGCTTCCTGTCTCGACGTCGGCTACGCAGTCCGCGGCTCGCCGTGGCAGGCCCCGTACCGTCGGCCCGAGGTGCACCAGCAGGGGGTGGTCGGGGTCGGGGGCCAGGGGGTGGCCTTGCCGCGGGCGGCCAGGGTGGTGGCGTACTCCGCCAGGAGGGACGGGGAGGACGGGGAGGTCTTCTCCGAGGCCGCGAAGGCTTCGTAGGACGGGACGTTCCCGGTGACGATGCCGAGGTTCGTCGTGCCCGAGGCGGCCAGGGCGCGCAGGGAGGCTTCGACCTGGGCCAGGTGGGCGTCGTGGGAGGGGTACTCCGCGGCCAGGGTGGGGTACGAGGTGAGGAGTTCCGACAGCTCGCGCGCCGGCCAGTGGAGGATCGCCACCGGGAACGGGCGGGAGAGCGCGGCGCGGCGGTCGCCGAGTTCGGCGCGCAAGCGGGCGATCTCGGCGCGGAGTTCGGCGGGATCGTCGGAGCCGAGGGCCCAGATGCGCTTGGGGTCGTGGAGTTCGTCCAGCGGGATCGGGCCGGTGTGCCGGGTGTCCGCGACCATGTCCCAGTCGTCGTGCGGGAGTCCGAGCAGGCGGCGTACGCGGTGGCGGCCGGTGAGGAGCGCGGTCGTGGCAGGGGTGAGCGGGGCGTTGTCCGGGGCCAGGAGGGTGGCGGCCTCCGTGAAGCACTCGTGGGAGTCCTGGAGTTCGTCGTGTGCTTCGAGGGCCTCGGCGATGACCTCCCACGGAGCGGGGTCCGTGGGGGCGGCCGCGCGGACGCCCTGGATGAGGGCGCGGGCCTCGGGCTCGTGGCCGTACTCCCAAAGGTTGGCCGCCTGGAGGGCCTTGATGAGGGAGGGGTCGGCCGGTGACGAGGAGAGGAGTTGGTCGTACAGCGCGCTGGCGCGGTCCCGTGCGTCGGCAAGTTCGAGGTGGGCCGCGGCCTGGAGGAGCAGGGGCTCCTGGTCCTCGGGGTAACGGGTCGCCGTGCGGATGAGGCGCTCGGCTTCGGCGATGTGCTCGGCAGGCGTGTCAGGGCGCATGGTTCACACCGTACTGCCGCTGGTCAGTTGGCGGGGGAGGACTTAAGGTGCCGCCCGTGCGAGATCACGTGCGGGTCGTGGTGCAGGGGAAGGACCGGCGGTCGCGCCGGGCCGGTCTCGCGGGGGTGCTGTGGGCGGCCGGTGAACTGGCCGTCACCGTAGGCGTGGTGGTGTTGTTGCTGGTGGTGCACCAGGTGTGGTGGACCAACCGGCAGGCCCTCACCGCCGCCCACGAGAAGGTCAGGGAGCTGGAGGGCGGGTGGTCCGACCTTCCCCCTCCCGGTTCCGGTGAGTCCGGTGATGCCGGGGTTTCCGGTGGTGCGGGGGACCTCGGCGACTCCGGCGGTTCCGATTCCGACCTCGGTTCCGGTTCCGGCGGTCCTTCCGGGTCGTCCGGGTCGTCCGGGTCGTCCGGCGGAGCCGGCGCCGCCAAGCCGCCGCCGCGGGAGTCCGCGTACGGCGTCCTGCGCATCCCGCGCCTGGGCGTCGTCGTGCCCGTCGCCCAGGGGGTCGACAAGCGGTCCGTCCTGGACAAGGGGTACGCCGGGCACTACACCGGAACCGCGCAGCCCGGCGCCGAGGGGAACTTCGCCGTCGCAGGGCACCGCAATACGCACGGGGAGCCCTTCCGCTACATCAACCGGCTCAGGGCCGGTGACGAGCTGATCGTCGACGTGCGGGGGAAGCGGTACGTGTACGTCGTGGGCAGGACGCTGGCGGAGACGACCGAGCGTGACACCGGGGTGATCGCACCCGTTCCGCGCAGCACCGTCAAGCCGGACGCCGGCTACAGCGAGCCCGGCGCGTACATCACGCTCACCACCTGCACGCCCGAGTACACGTCCAAGTACCGGCTCGTGGTGTGGGGAACCCTCAAGCGCTGATGTGCGGATGCGCGCGCGCACCGTAATGTGGGGCGGTGCGTCAGAAATGGGTGAAACGTCCGCAGTTGCTGTGGCTCGCCGTGCCGTTCGTGCTGTTCGTCGGAGCGCTGCCGCTGGTGAACCGGCTGGAGCCGGCGCTGGGAGGCGTACCGTTCCTGCTCCTCTGGTTCATCGGGGCGACCCTCCTGACCCCGCTCGCCGTCTGGCTGACCTGGCGCGGTGACCACCGGTGAGCGCGGCGGCCGTAGCGACCACCGTCTTCGCCGTGTTCATGGTGGCGACCGTCGCGCTCGGACTGCTCGCGGTGCGCGGGCGCGGCGGGGGCGGCGGCGGTCTCGCCGAGTGGTCGGTGGGCGGGCGTTCGCTGGGCACGGTGTTCATCTGGGTGCTGATGGCGGGCGAGGGGTACACGAGCTTCAGCTACCTCGGCGCCGCCGGCTGGGGGTACAACTACGGCGCCCCCGTGATGTACGTCGTCGCGTACATGTCCTGCGGCTACGCCGTCGGTTACGTCGTCGGGCCGATGCTGTGGGACTACGCGCGCCGCCACGGCCTCGTCGGCATCACCGACATGGTGGCCCACCGCTACGGGCGCCCCTGGCTCGGCGCGGTCGTCGCGGTCCTCGCCACCGTCTTCCTGCTCCCCTACATCCAGCTCCAGATCACCGGAATGGGAGTGGTGGTCTCGACGGTGACCTACGGGGCGGTGTCCCTGGAGTGGGCGTACTTCATCGCCTTCGCCGTCACCACCGGCTTCGTCGTCGTCAGCGGACTGCGCGGCAGCGCGTGGGTGTCGGTTCTCAAGGACGTGCTGGTCATCGGCACGCTCGGCTTCCTCGCCGTGTACGTGCCCGTCCACTACTTCGGGGGCTACGGAGAGCTCTTCGACCGGCTCGCGACCGAGCGCCCGCAGTGGCTGACGCTCCCGGGCGCGGGCAGCGGGGAGGGCGGGCGCGGCAAGCTCGGGGTGGCGTGGTTCGCGTCCACCACCGTGCTGAACGCGCTGACCGTGGTCATCTTCCCGACCACCGTGGCGGGGTACCTGGGCGCCCGCAACGCCGACGCGCTGCGCCGCAACGCCATCCTGCTGCCCGCCTACAACGTGCTGCTCTTCGTGCCGATGGTGCTGGGCATGGCCGCGCTGTTCGTCGTACCGGGGCTGGCGGGTGCCGAGTCGAACCTGGCGCTGTTCAAGCTGGTCGTGGACTCCCTGCCGGCGTGGGCGGTGGGTGTGATCGGAGTGGCGGCGGCACTGTCGTCGATCGTTCCGATGGCGGTGTTCATGCTGGTCATCGG
Source organism: Streptomyces sp. NBC_00435 (assembly GCF_036014235.1). Lineage (GTDB taxonomy): Bacteria > Actinomycetota > Actinomycetes > Streptomycetales > Streptomycetaceae > Streptomyces. Next base: position 3,103,292 of record NZ_CP107924.1, on the reverse strand, counting down.
CACGATGTGGGGACGCAGCGTGCTCTCGCTCGCGCCGCGCTGGAGCTCGGGCGAGCGGCAGAAGCTCGCCTCGCAGCTGGTCGTGGTCGCGGCCGGGGCGATCGCGCTGGTCCTGACGTACATCGCGCCGAACACGCTGGTGAGGCTCTCGCTGATCTCCTACGAGGGCATGGCGCAGCTGGTACCGATGCTTCTGCTGGGTCTGGTGTGGCGCAGGCTCACGGTGGTGGCCGCGGTGAGCGGGCTGGCCGCCGGGGTCGCGGTCGTCTGCGGGCTGGTCTTCACGGGGAACGACCCGGTGCCGTCGTGGGGCGTGAACGCGGGCATGCTCGCCCTCGCCGTGAACCTGGCGGTCGCGCTGACGGTGAGCCGGCTGGGGGCGGGGGCGGGGGCGGGGGCGGGGAGTGCGGCGGGGGACGGGCGGCCGGACGAGGAGGTGCTGGCGCGCGATCCGCTGCCCCCGTCCTCGCCCGCTGTCAGTGGGTCTGGTTAGTATCGATTCCGAGTACTGGAACTCGTACGAGAGTTCGTGCGCGGGAGCGGGAGGGGAGGTTCGCATGGCAGAGCACGGCGGTCTTCGCCCGGCGCGGTTCACGCTGCCCTCCGCGACGCCCGCCCGGCTGCTGTCCCTGCTGGCGTCGCTCGTGCTGCTCGGCGGGTTCCTCGGGCTCCTCGGGCCGTTCGCCGGGGAGGGCGGGCTCGGAGCGGTCGTGGTCGTCCTCGCGACGACCCTCGCCGTCGGTGCCTCGGTGCTGGCCGCCCGGCTGGTCCGGCCCGTCCCGCCCCACCGCATACGTACCGCGATCCGTGATCGCGAACAGCGCACGGCATTCCTGCCGCAGCGCGATCCCGACGCTTCGGGCCGGTCGCGGCCCAGGGCTCCCGGCCGTCCCGTCCCGACGGCCGCGTAGGGGCGCGCAGCTCCTTCCTGTCTGTCGCTCATCTCCGCCTGTCACTGGTGCTCAGCGGGGATGAGTGGTGATCACTGTTGCCGCCCATCGCGGGTCGTCACGCCGAAAACGCATCTCTTTCGACGTTCGACGAGACCCCTCGGAGGGCCCACGTGTCCGTTTTCATTCATCTTGTCGCTCTGCTGGGCCGGTTCCTGGAGCCGGTGCTGGCCGAGTCCGCGACCGCTGCCGCGATCGTGCTGTTCACCGTGCTCGTACGGCTCGCGCTGCACCCGCTGAGCCGGGCCGCCTTCCGCGGGGCGACCCCGGTGGCGGGCTGCCTGCCCGTGCTGCTCCAGCTGCCGGTCTTCTTCGTGATGTACCGGGCGTTCTCCTCGGCGGAGATCGGCGGCGCCGCCAACGAGTTGCTCGGCCACCGGCTGTTCGCCGCGCCGCTGGGGGACCGGTGGGGCGACGCGCTCGGGGACGGCGGCCTGTTCGGGGCGCGGGGGCTGGTGTTCCTCGGGCTGTTCGCGGCCATCGCGGCGGTGGCCGCCTGGAGCGCGGTGCGCGGGCGCAGGGCCGCGGCGCTGACGGCTGCCGCCGCGGAGGTTGCCGCTGCCGAGGCCAAGGCCGCCGGGGCCAAGGGCGGCAGGGCCAAGCGGGCCGGGGGCAAGGGCACCGGGGTCAAGCCTGCCGGGGCCGCGTCCGGGGCCGCGTCCGCCGCGCTCGGGGCCGGCGTCGTCGTGAGTGCCGAGCAGCAGGAGGTCATGCGCAAGCTGGGCGGCGTACTGCCCCTGCTGTCGTTCGGGACGCTGGTCACGGCCGGCCTGGTGCCGCTGGCCGCCGGGCTGTACCTGGTCACCACCACCGCCTGGTCGGTGGCCGAGCGGGCCTGGCTCCAGCACCGCAAGGAGCGGGCCGGGCTGGTGGCAGCCGGAGCTGAACGTTCCGCCATGTGAACAGGGTCTTGCGGATGAGGCCGTCATCTTGGAGGATCGACCAATCCTCCGATGGCCGCAACCCATCGTCCGGCCCGGGGCATGCCCATGGGCCGACCACCCTCGACCACGGGAGAATGCCCATGAAGCTGCTGCGTGTAGGACCCGTCGGGTCGGAGCGCCCCGCGCTGCTCGACCAGGACGGGACCCTGCGGGACCTGTCCGGCCTGATCACGGATGTGGACGGCGCGCTGCTCGCCGACGACTCCGTACTGTCCCGGGTACGGGACGCGGCCGGGTCCGGTGAGCTCCCGGTGTTGGACGCCGAGGGTCTGCGGATCGGGTCCGCGGTCGGCCGCATAGGCAAGGTCGTGGGCATCGGCCTCAACTACCACGGGCACGCGGCGGAGGTCGGCGCTGAGGCGCCGGCCGAGCCGATCCTGTTCCTCAAGGCCTCCGACACCGTGGCCGGCCCCGACGACACCGTGCTGATCCCGCGCGAGAGCGTCAAGACCGACTGGGAGGCCGAGCTCGGCGTGGTCATCGGCGCCACCGCCCGCTACCTGGCCTCCCCCGAGGAGGGCCTCGCCCACGTAGGCGGGTACGTGCTGGTCAACGATGTGACGGAGCGCGCGTTCCAGACCGAGCGCGGCGGCACCTGGGACAAGGGCAAGAACTGCGAGACCTTCACGCCGCTCGGCCCCTGGCTGGTCACCGCGGACGAGATCGCGGACCCGCAGGCGCTGGACGTGAAGCTGTGGGTCAACGGTGAGCTCAAGCAGGACGGCCACACCTCGGACCAGATCTTCCCGGTCGGCGAGGTCGTCCGGTACGTGAGCCAGTTCATGACCCTGTACCCGGGCGACGTCATCGTCACCGGCACCCCGGCCGGTGTGGCCGCGGGCCAGCCGGAGCCGAAGCCGTTCCTGCGGGCCGGGGACGTGGTGGAGCTGGAGATCGACGGCCTGGGCCGCCAGCGCCAGGAGTTCAAGAACGCCTAGCCGGTGCGGGCCGCGCGGCCCGTGGGGCTCGTGGGGCCCGTGGGGCTCAAGTGGAGGGGGCGGCGCCGTCGACGACGGCGCCGCCCCCTCCACGTAGGCCGGTCGGCCCCGGCCCCGGCCCCGGCAGTCCCGGCCCCGGCCCGGCCGGTACCGCCCGCGTCAGAGTTCCACGGTCCGCCCGTCCCTCGACGAGACGCGGGCCGCCTCCAGTACGTCCAGGCAGTGCGCCGCCTCCAGTGCCGTGACGGGCGCCGGTCCGCCCTCGCGCAGCGCCGCCGCGACGGCCGCGTAGTACGCCGGGTAGTCGCCCGGCACGGTCCGTACCGGAATGCCCCCGCCGGTCAGCGGTGATTCCCCGGAGCCCAGCCGGCCCCACAGGTGCTCGGGCTCCTCACCCCAGGCGCGCTCGGGGTCGCCGGGGCGCAGGCCCTCGCGCAGCGCCCCCTCCTGCGGGTCGAGGCCGTACTTGACGTAGCCCGCGCTGGAGCCCAGTACGCGCAGACGCGGACCCAGCTGGGCCGTGGTCGCGCTGACGTAGAGGTGGGAGCGGACCCCGCCGGCGTGGGTGAGGGCGATGAAGGTGTCGTCGTCCGCCTCGGCGCCCGGGCGGCGGACGTCGGTCTCCGCGTAGACCCGTACGGCCGGACCGAACAGCACCAGCGCCTGGTCCACGACATGACTGCCGAGGTCGTACAGCAGCCCGCCGATCTCCTCCGGGGCGCCGGACTCCCGCCAGCCGCCCTTGAGCTGCGGACGCCAGCGCTCGAATCGGGACTCGAAGCGCTGGACCTCGCCGAGCTCGCCGTCGTCGAGGAGCCGGCGCAGGGTGAGGAAGTCGTTGTCCCAGCGGCGGTTCTGGAAGACCGACAGGAAGGTCCCGGTCCGCTCGGCGAGCGCGGCCAGCCCGCGTGCCTCGGCGGCGGTGGCGGCGAGCGGCTTGTCCACGACCACCGGGATGCCGGCGGTGAGGGCGGCGGTGGCGAGCGGGACGTGCGTCTTGTTGGGGGAGGCGATGACGACGAGATCGGGTGCGGGGCTCTGCTCGAGGAGCTCGGTGGCGGTGGCGGCGATCCGGACGTCCGGGTAGGCCTCGCGGGCCTGGGCGGCGCGGCCGGGGTCGGAGGTGACGACGGTGTCGAGGACGAGCCCGTCGGTCGCGGACACGAGCGGGGCGTGGAAGACGGAACCGGCCAGTCCGTAGCCGACGAGTCCGACGCGGAGGGGGGTGGTGGGGGTGACGGGGGCGGTGTCGTTCATGGGAACCACTTTGGCAACAGTGTTGCCTAAGTGCAAGGAGGGTGGACAATGGCCAGGTGGACAGCAGTAGCGGGTGCGGTGCGGGCGGCGGGGGCAATGCGTAACGGCGGAGGCGGAGGCGGTGGCGCGAGCGGCGTGAACCTGCCGGTGCTGCGCGGGCACAACGACGCCCTGGTACTGGACCTCCTGCGCGGCGCCGGTCCCGCCGGACTCGGCCGCGGGGACCTCGCCACCCGTACGGGTCTCACCCCGCAGGCCGTCAGCAAGATCACGGCGCGGCTCCGGGACGAGGGCCTGGTGGCCGACGCCGGTCGGGAGCCGTCCACGGGCGGCAAACCGCGCACGCTGCTGAGGCTGGTGCCGCAGGCGCGGTACGCGGTCGGGGTGCATCTGGACCGCGACGAGCTCACGGCGGTACGGGTCGACCTGACGGGTCACGTCGTCGCCGAGCGGCGGAGTCCGCTGGACTTCGGGGCCGGCCCGGACACGGTGGTGGAGGAGGCGGTACGGGCGGTCGCGCGGGTGTGCGCCGACGGGCCGGTCCCGGGCGTCCTCGGCGTCGGCGTGGCCGCGCCGGGGCCGCTGGACTGGCGGACGGGGGTGCTGGGACGGGTGACGGGACACCCGGAGTGGGAGGGGTACCCGTTGCGGGAGGTGCTGGAGGGGCGGCTCGGGGTCCCGGTGCGGGTGGACAAGGACACCAACGCGGGGGTGGCGGGCGTGGCCGCCTCCGGGGACGAGGCCGTGGCGTACGTGCACGTGGGCACCGGACTGGGGGCAGGACTCAGGCTGGCCGGCGGTGAGGTGTACCGGGGGCGGCGCTCGGCGGCGGGGGAGTTCGGGCACCAGGTGCTGCGCCTGGACGGGCCGCCCTGCCGGTGCGGGGGGCGCGGGTGCGCGGAGGTGCTGTGCCTGGACGCGGTGGCGGAGGGCCGGCCCGCGGAGGCGGCCCGGATCGTGGGGGAGGCGGCGGCGAACCTGGTCGCGCTGCTCGACGTCGACCGGGTGCTGCTCGGGGGCCGGGTGGTGGCGGCCGCGCCGGCGGTGTTCCTGGAGGGGGTGCGGGCGGTGGTGGCGGTGCGGTGCCTCGTGCCGGGCGGCGTGGCCGTGGACCTCGCGGGGGTCGGGGTTGCGGAGGGGGCGGCGGAGCTGGTGCTCGCGGGGGTGTTCGGGCGGGGCGACTGACGGCCGCCGCCGGGGCTGCGGCTCCGGGGCACCCCGCCGGGCTCGCCCCCGCGCGCCCCCCGTGCCCGCCCCGCCGGTCCGGTCCGGCGGCGCCCGGCCCCGCCGTGCCCTCCGAACGCCGCAGCCCGCCGCGAGGCCCCTGGTCCGGGCCCCGGGGGAGCCCAGGAGCGGCTGTCCGCCGAATGGAGGGAAACCGGGAGGACTCGGGCGTGGTGCTGGACAGGGGGTCGTGGGGGCATGGGAGGGTGCGGGCAGGGCCGGGGTGATTGTCACCTCGTCCGACAATCGGCCCCACCGTTCGTTCCATCGTCGGCGAGTAGCGAAGGTCTTCCATGCGACTGCGCACAGCACGCAAAGCCCTTGCCCTCACCGCCGTTCTCGTCGCCGCCGCCGCTCCCACCGCGGCCGCGGACATCGGTGCCGGGGGCGGGGCTCGCCCCGCCCCCGCGCTGCCCTCGCGGGTTGAGGCCACTTGCGGGGACGGGAAGAGCACGCAGTTCCCCATCGGCGCCCGGATCCGGGGCGGCCCGGCCGTGTACCGGACCGGCGGTGACGCGCAGACCTGGTACCTCGACCTCACGAACACCACCGCCACGCAGTGCACGGCCATCCACCCCGTCGTGGTCTTCACCGACAAGGCCCACGCCCTGCGGCCCGCCCATTTCCGAATGGAGTTCGCGGCCCCCGGCGCTCCGACCGGGACCTTCCCCGTCAGCCTGGAGCGCACCGACCGGGACGAGATCGTCGCCGTATTCGACGGTGGCGACGCCTTCTCCGGCTTCGCCGTCGGGCCCGGCGGCGCCCTGACCGTCACCGTCCGGCTCGCCTTCGCCGCCGACGCCCCGCGCGGCGAAGCCGTCGCCGACGCCGCGCTCGTCCAGCGCAAGGGCGACGACGGGGACTGGGTCGGCGAGGCCGGCGGCTACCGGTTCGACATCCAGGGCCCGGACGCGGAGACCGGCGAGGCGGGAGCGCTGGCGCACACCGGCCGGGGCCGGGTTTCCTGGCTCTACGGGGCCGGCGCCGGCACCGCCCTGGCCGGCGGCGGCGCCCTCCTCCTCGGAGCCCGCCGCCTCCGGCGCGGTTCCGCCCCTGCCTGAGCCGCCGTCCGACCACGGAGCCCACCCGCCCCTGCCTGAGCCGCCGTCCGACCACGGCGGCCACCCGAGCCCCCCGCTCCTCATGGCCGTCGCGCCCGTGAACCGGACGCCGCCGCCCGTGACTCCGTGCCCGCCGGCTGGCCGACCCCGCGCCCCGCCCACGTAGAGTCCGGGGGTGGAAGAACCGACCGTGCACGCGCACCACCACCAGCCCGGCCTGCCCGTCCGCTCCGGGATTCCCGAGCACGGCCGCATCCCCAAGTACTACGCCGTCAAGGCCCGCATCGCCGGGCTGCTCGACGAGCTGGGCGAGGGTGGGGCGCTGCCCACCGAGCGTGATCTCGCCGAGCAGTACGAGGTCTCGCGCGAGACCGTCCGCCAGGCCCTGCGCGAGCTGCTGCTGGAGGGCCGGCTGCGCCGTTCGGGACGCGGCACCGTCGCCGCCGGGCCGAAGCTCGAACAGCCCCTGTCGCTGGCGAGTTACACCGAGGGCGTACGCCGCCAGGGCCGCACGCCCGGGCGGCATCTCATCGGCCTGGAGCGCTTCCCCTGCCCGGCCGGCGCGGCCCCGGGCATCGGCGCCGAGCCCGGTGAGCCGGTCTGGCACCTGGAGCGGGTGCTGCTCGCCGACGAGGAGCGGGTCGGGCTGGAGAGCACGTACGTCCGGGTGGCCCGCGCGCCCCGCCTCGACGTCGATTTCCAGCCGGACTCCTCCTTCTACGGGTACCTCCACGACAGCCTCGGCATCTCCTTCGGCGACGCCGACGAGAAGCTGGAGACGGTGCTGGCGACCCCCCGCGAGGCCCTGCTGATCGGTACCCCGCCCGCACTCCCGATGCTGCTCATCCACCGTTTCTCCCGGGACCTGGACGGCCGGCCGCTGGAGCGGGTGCGTTCGCTCTACCGTGGTGACCGGTTCAGCTTCACGACCCACCTGAGGTCCGAACAGCCCGCCTGAATCACCCGTACAAGGCGAAAAGGGGTGCAGTGGCATCACGAAATGATAACGGGTCTAGTCCAAACGTCGAGGCCTGTTCACCGGGACGTCGTCCGGGGGATCCTCCCGGGTCACGGGCCGCCGCCACCGTGGACCACGTGAGAGTCATAGTCGTCGGAGGCGGCGTGGTAGGCACCATGCACGCCTGGCAAGCAGTGGAACGCGGCCACGAGGTCGTCCAGATCGAGCGAGAGGCGGAGGCCCGCGGCGCGTCATTGCGTAATTTCGGCCAGATCTGGATCAGCGGCAGAGCCGGAGGCGAGGAGCTAGACACCGCCCTGCGGGCCCGTGAGCTCTGGGAGCGGATCGGCGAGCGGGTGCCCGGCCTGGGCTTCCGTGCCATCGGCTCCCTGACCCCCGTGCGCAATGCCCGCGAGTACGCCGTCGCCGAGGCGGCCGTCGCCCGTCCCGACGCGGCCGCCCGAGGCTACGAACTGGTCACCGCCGCGGAGGCCCGGGCGATCAACCCCGCGCTGCGCGGCGCGTTCGAGGCCGCCCTGTGGTGCGAGCGGGACGCGGCCGTGGAACCGCGCACCGCTCAGCTCCACCTGCGGGACGCCCTGCGCGCCTCCGGCCGCTACACCTTCCTCGCCGGCCGCGAGGTCCGCGAGGTCACCGGGCCCGGCGCCGTCCGCGACGACCACGGTGAGGTCCACCGGGGCGACGTCGTCGTCCTGGCCACCGGCGCCTGGCTCTCCGGCCTGGTCCGCGAGCTGGCGCCCGACCTGCCCGTGCGCCGCGTCCGGCTGCAGATGGTGCAGACCGGCCCGCTCGGCGAGACCCTGACGACCTCGGTCGCCGACGCCGACAGCTTCCGCTACTACCCCGCGTACCAGAGCGAGGCCCTCGACGAGCTCAACGCCGGGCAGGCCCAGGCCCCGATCGCGGCCGCGCACAAGATGCAGCTCCTGATGGTGCAGCGGCAGGACGGCGGACTGACCATCGGTGACACCCACGAGTACGAGCACCCCTTCGCGTTCGACACCCTCGAGGACCCGTACACGCACCTCACCGAGGTCGTCGAGTCGCTCCTGGGCCGCCCGCTGCCGCAGATCCGGCACCGCTGGGCGGGCGTGTACGCGCAGTGCACCGACACCACCCGCGTCGTCCACCGCCAGCAGGTGGGCGACGGCATCTGGCTGGTGACCGGACCGGGCGGCCGGGGCATGACCTGCTCGCCCGCCATAGCCGAGACCACCGCGAACGAACTGGGCTGGTAAGCGACATGACCGACAACACTCCCCACCGCACGACCCCCCACCGCGCGACCTCCGGCAAGCTGGTCGTCCTCGACATGGCCGGCACCACCGTCGCCGACGGCGGCCTCGTCGAGCGCGCCTTCGAGCGGGCCGCCGAGCGCCTGGGCGTGGAACCGGGCAGCCCCGACCACGCCGCCAAGCTCCATTACGTCCGCGACACCATGGGCGAGTCGAAGATCTCCGTCTTCCGTCACCTCTTCGGCACCGAGGACCTCGCCCGGCGCGCCAACTCCGCCTTCGAGCAGGCCTACGGATCGCTTGTGGACGGCGGCCTCGTCGCCCCGCTCCCCGGCGCCCGCGAGGCCGTCGAGAAGCTCCGTGCCGACGGCCGCACCGTCGTCCTGACCACCGGGTTCGCCCGCGTCACCCAGGACGCCATCCTCGACGCCCTCGGCTGGCAGGGCCTCGCCGACCTCACCCTGTGCCCCGCCGACGCGGGCGGTCGCGGCCGGCCCTACCCGGACATGGTGCTGGCCGCCTTCCTGCGCACCGGCGCCGTGGCCGACGTACGCGACACCGTGGTGGCCGGAGACACGGCGTACGACATGCTGAGCGGCGTGCGCGCCGGCGCTGGGATCGTCGCGGGCGTCCTCACCGGCGCCCACGACCGCGCGGCGCTCCAGGAGCACGGTGCGACCCACGTCCTGGCCTCCGTCGCCGAGCTCCCCGAAGTCCTGGACCAGGAGCGGGAGTCCGGCGCGTGAGCGGCATCCGCTTCGACTCCGTCTCGGTCGCCTACCACGGCACCACCGTGCTCGACCGGCTCGAGCTGACCGTCGAGCCCGGCGAGGTCATGGCGCTGCTCGGCCCCTCCGGCTCCGGCAAGACGACGGCACTGCGCGCGGTGGCCGGCTTCGTACGGCCCGCCTCGGGCCGGGTGCTGATCGGCGGCCGGGACGTCACCGCCCTGCCGCCGCACAAGCGGGGCATCGGCATGGTCGTCCAGCAGTACGCGCTCTTCCCGCACATGCGGGTCGAGGACAACGTCGCCTTCGGCCTCAGGGCGCAGAAGGCGCCCAGGGCCGAGATCCCCGGCCGCGTCGCCGAGGCCCTGGAGATGACCGGGATGGCGGCCTACGCCAAGCGCTACCCCCGGGAGCTCTCCGGCGGGCAGCAGCAGCGCGTGGCCATCGCCCGCGCGCTCGCCATCCGGCCCGGGGTCCTGCTGCTGGACGAGCCGCTGTCCGCGCTCGACGCCCAGCTGCGCTCCGGGATGCTGGCCGAACTGGCCCGACTCCACCGCGAGCTGCCGGAAGTCTCCATCCTCTACGTCACCCACGACCAGGTCGAGGCGCTGACCCTGGCCGACCGGATCGCCGTCATGGACCGGGCCCGGCTGCAGGACTGCGGCTCCCCGCAGGAGCTGTACCGGGCCCCGCGCACCGAGTTCACCGCCTCCTTCGTCGGCAACGCCAACCTGCTGCCCGTCACCGTGGTCGACGGGGGCGCCCTGTTCGCCGGGCGTCCCCTCGAGCTGGACCGCGGGCGTGCGGCCGTCGGCGCGAGCGCGACCCTGTGCGTACGGCCGCACCTGCTCGGCCTCGGTGCCGGCCCCAACGCGCTCAGCGGGACGATCACCGAGGTGCAGTGGCGCGGTTCGACCCACCGGCTCTACGTGGACATCGAGGGCCACCGGGTCAAGGCGGACCTGCCCGAACTGCGCGAGACGCCGGCGCTGGGCGACCACGTCACCCTGCACTTCGAGCCGCGGGACGCCGTTCTGCTGGCCGCGGGGGTGTCCGATGACTGAGGCGGCGCCGCGCACGGCGGCCGTCCCGGCGCAGAGCTCCGCCGAGCCCTTCGCACGCGGTGCGCAGGGCGGACCACGCGAAGGCACCCCCGGTATCGGCGCCGCCCCTGCCCCCGGCCCGGCTTCCCGCACCGCGACGGGGACGGACCGGCCGGCCGGTGTCTCCGGTCGGACGGCGTCCGACCGCCCCGCCGCCACGCCGGAGGGGCCCGCCTCCCGTACCGTGCCCGGCTGGCTGTGGGCGGTGCCTCCCGTCGCCGTGCTCGCGGCGGTGTTCCTCTACCCCCTCGCGCTGGTCGTCCGGCAGTCCCTGACCCCCGAGAACGGCGGCGGCGCCTTCGACGCCTACGCGTCCGTCTTCGCCTCGCACTCCTTCCGCGAGGCCCTCGGCACCACGGTCTGGCTGGCCGTCGGAGCCACCGCCGGCTGCCTGGTCCTCGGTTTCGCGCTCGCGCTCGTCATCGCCTTCGTCCCCTTTCCCGGGGCGCGCGCCGTCGCGAAGTTCATCGACGTCTTCCTCTCCTTCCCCTCCTTCCTCATCACCCTCGCCCTCCTCTTCGTCTACGGCACGGTCGGCATGGCCAACGGACTGTGGACCGGCGCCTTCGGGGTCGCGGACGGGCCCTTCCACTTCCTGACCACCCCGTGGGGAGTCCTCCTCGCGGAAGTCACCTACTTCACGCCCTTCGTCATGCGCCCGCTGCTCGCCGCCTTCTCCCAGCTGGACACCGCCCAACTGGAGGTGGCCTCCTCGCTCGGCGCGAAGCCCGGCCGCATCGTCCGCCGGGTGATCCTCCCCGAGGCCCTCCCGGCCCTCGCCGCGGGCGGCAGCCTCGTCCTGGTCATGTGCCTGAACGAGTTCGGGATCGTCCTGTTCACCGGGGCCAAGGGCGTCACCACGCTCCCGATGCTCATCTACGGCAAGGCGATCCTCGAATCCGACTACCCGGCCGCCTGCGTGGTCGCCGTCGTCAACATCGCGATCTCCGTCGGCCTGTTCGGCCTCTACCGGGTGGTGAGCAAGCGTGCTGGTGCATAGCAAGAGCGGCCGCTGGGCCGCCTGGAGCCTCTTCGGCCTCCTCTTCCTGCCCCTCTTCGCGCTGCCGCTCCTCGTGGTGGTGGCCGCCTCCTTCTCCACCCACTGGTCCGGCGCCTTCCCCTCCGGACCGACCACCGAGAACTACGCGGCGGCCGTCCGCGGCGAATCCCTCCAGGCCCTGACCACCTCACTGGTCACCGCGCTGGCCGCCAGCCTGATCGCGCTCACGGTCGGCACCTGGGCGGCGCTCGCCGCCGCCGGGCTGCGCGAACGGGGAAGGAGGTCCCTGGACGCGCTGTTCATGCTGCCGGTCGCCGTGCCGTCCGTGGTCGTCGGCCTCGCCGTGCTCGTCGCCTTCAGCAAGCCGCCGCTGCTGCTCAACGGCACCAGTTCGATCGTGATCCTGGCGCACACGATTCTTGTCACGGCGTTCGCCCACCAGTCGGTTTCGGCTGCCATCGTGCGTCTCGATCCCGCGTACGAGCAGGCGGCGGCCTCCCTGGGCGCCCGCCCCGCGTACGTGCTGTGGCGGGTCAGGCTTCCCCTCCTGCTGCCGTCGCTCACCGCGGCCGCCGGGCTCTGCTTCGCCCTCTCCATGGGCGAGTTGAGCGCCACGATGATGCTCTACCCGCCGGACTGGATGCCCCTGCCGGTCCGGATCTTCACCGCCACCGACCGCGGTTCGCTCTTCAGCGGCTCGGCCGTCGCCGTGGTCCTGATGGCCGCCACCCTGCTGGTCCTGCTGGCCGTCTCCCGCGTCCGCACCAGGGCCACGTACCGCTGAACGCTCGTGCTCAACGCTCCTGCTCAACGCTCGCGCTCAACGCTCGTGCTCGCCCCTGCTGATTCCCCTGCTGACTCCCTTTCCCCGTAAGGAAGTTCCATGCCCAGCAACACGTACCTGCGCATCACCACCGCCGTCACCGGCGGCCTCGCCCTCGCCGCCGGCCTCACCGCCTGCGGAGGCTCCTCCTCCGCCACCGACTCCAAGGGCGGCGGCGAGAAGGTCGTCACCGTCTACAGCGCCGACGGCCTCAAGAGCGACAAGGGGGACGGCTGGTACGACAAGGTCTTCGCCGACTTCACGAAGAGGACCGGCATCGAGGTCAAGTACGTGGAGGGCGGCTCGGGCGAGATGGTGCAGCGTGCCGTCCGCGAGAAGACCAACACGCAGGCCGACGTACTGATCACGCTGCCCCCCTTCATCCAGCAGGCCGACGGGAAGGGGCTCCTCCAGTCGTACGAGCCGCAGGGATCCGACAAGGTCAACGGCGCGAACAAGTCCTCGGCCGGCAAGTGGACCTCGGTCGTCAACAACTACTTCGGCTTCGTCTACAACAAGAAGGAGCTGGCGTCGGCCCCCAAGACCTGGGAGGAGTTGCTGGACGCCAAGTACAAGGGCAAGCTCCAGTACTCCACCCCCGGCGTCGCGGGCGACGGCACCGCCGTGCTCATCAAGTCGATGCACGACTTCGGCGGCAAGGAGCCGGCGATGGAGTACCTGAAGAAGCTCCAGGCCAACAACGTCGGCCCGTCCTCCTCCACCAGCAAGCTCGCGCCGAAGACCGACAAGGGCGAGCTGCTCGTCGCCAACGGTGACGTCCAGATGAACTTCGCGCAGTCCAAGTCCATGCCGAACCTGGCCATCTGGTTCCCGGCCAAGGACGGCGGCAGACCCACCACCTTCTCCCTCCCGTACGCGGCCGGCCTGGTCGACAAGGCCCCGCACACCGAGAACGGCAAGAAGCTCCTCGACTACCTGCTCAGCGAGGACGCCCAGAAGCTGGTCAGCGGGGTCGGCGGCGGCTTCCCGGCGCGCACCGACGTCAAGCCCACCGACGCCAACGCCGTGGAGCTCACCAAGCTCATGACCGGCGTCGAGGTCTTCGAGCCGGACTGGGCCGACATCGACAAGAACCTCACCGGTTACGTCGACGCGTGGAAGTCGGCCACCGGAAGCTGACCCGTCGCCTCCTGGTCACCCACGACCGGGACAGTGACGCTTGGATAACGGGTCTGGACCGAGGTCGCCCCCGGTCCGGACCCGCCGTACGTCCCCTGCGCCTTCCCCACGAATACTCCCGGAGGAGTACGTGCCCACTGTCCTGTCCGGACGGACCCTCGCCGTGGCGGCCACCGCCACCGCCCTGCTCGCCACGGGCCTCGGCGCCCACGCCGCGACGGCCGACGAAGCCGCCGCCGTCACGAACAAGGTCCTGGTCATCGGCATCGACGGAACGGTCCTGGACCGGGTCAAGGCCGCCGACGCACCCAACCTGAACGGCCTGATGGCCCAGGGCCTGACCGCCCGCAGCACCCTGTACGCGAACCCGATGGCCGCCACCTCCTCGGGTCCCGGCTGGTCCACCATCGCCACCGGTGTCTGGCCCGACAAGCACGGGGTGAAGGACAACTCCTTCACCGGCAAGAACTACGCGGCCTACCCGGACTTCCTGACCCGCATCGAGAACGCCAAGCCGGCGCTCAACACCTACGCGGCCGCCGACTGGGAGCCCATCACCTCCACCGACCAGAACGGCCCGATCTTCTCCGCCAAGGTCGACAAGAGGCTCAACCTCAAGGGCGACCGCGACGGTTACGGCAGCGAGGACCCGAAGATCGCCGCCGCGGCGGCCACGGAACTGCGCGACCAGAACCCCGACGCCGCCTTCGTCTACTTCGGCGAGATCGACCACGCGGGCCACTCCTCCGGCGCCGCCAGCCAGGAGTACCTGAACACCATCGCCCGGGTCGACAAGCTGGTCGGCCAGCTCCTCACCGCCGTCCAGGCCCGCCCCTCCTACGGCCGGGAGAACTGGAAGATCCTGGTCACCACCGACCACGGCCACACCGACGCGGGCGGCCACGGCGGGTCCACCATCCAGGAGCGCGGCACCTTCGTCATCGCCAAGGGCGCCGGCATCCCCGCCGGTTCGGTACGGACCGACGTGAAGCTCGTCGACGTCGCGGCGACCGCGCTCGCCCAGGTCGGGGTCGCGGCCGGCTCCGCCGTCGACGGCATCCCGCTGGACGCCCCGGACGACAACGACGCCTTCGACACCCTGCGCCCCAACCTCCAGGCACGCGTGGACGAGACGGGCATCCCGGCCGCCACCAAGGGCTTCACGCACACCCCGCCGGCCGGCTGGTCGGTCGACAACTCCAGGATGGGCGCGGGCGGTGTCACCGAGTGGGCCGGATGGGCCTTCGCGACCGACGAGTTCTGGAGCCAGTCGCAGCGTGACCAGTGGCGCGAGCTGAACGTCCGCTCGCGTGACGTCTTCGCCGTCGCCGACTCCGACGAGTGGGACGACAAGAGCCACACCGGCTCCTACGACTCCACCCTCGTCACCCCCAAGTGGCCGGTCACCGGCGGTTCCACGGGCTCGTCCGCGAACGTGACCTTCCAGACGCACTACCACCACGAGGCAGGCCAGACCGCCCAGGTCCTGGTCTCCTACAACGGCGCCGCCCCGTCGGTCGTCAAGAGCTACACCGCGGACGCGGTCGCCAGGTCCGAGTCGATCGCGCTCCAGGTCCCAGCCGGCGCGACCGACGTCCAGGTCCGCTTCCGCTACAGCGGCAGCAACAACTGGTACTGGACCGTCGACAACGTCCACCTGGGCTGACAGCACGCTCGGAACCGACCGTTCCGCCCTCCGGTCCGGGCCGTGGACGCCGAACGCGTTCCCGGTCCGGCCCGGATAGGGTGGTAGAGACCAGAGGTCACCGAGGTCAGACGCCACCGAGAGCGGAGAACAGTCCAGTGGCAGAGCGCAAGCCGATCGAATCCTGGCTCACCGACATGGACGGGGTCCTCATCCACGAGGGCACCCCGATCCCCGGCGCCGACGCCTTCATCAACCGGCTGCGCGAGTCCGGCAAGCCCTTCCTGGTGCTGACCAACAACTCCATCTACACCCCGCGCGACCTCCAGGCCCGCCTCAGCCGGATGGGCCTGGAAGTCCCGGTCGAGAACATCTGGACCTCGGCGCTGGCCACCGCGAAGTTCCTCGACGACCAGCGCCCGGGGGGCACCGCGTACGTCATCGGCGAGGCCGGCCTGACCACCGCCCTGCACGACATCGGCTACGTCCTGACCGACCACGAGCCGGACTACGTGGTCCTGGGCGAGACCCGGACCTACAGCTTCGAGGCCATGACCAAGGCGGTCCGCCTGATCAACGCGGGCGCCCGCTTCATCTGCACCAACCCGGACGAGACAGGCCCCTCCACCGAGGGCCCGCTGCCGGCCACGGGCGCGGTTGCCGCGCTGATCACCAAGGCGACCGGCAAGAAGCCGTACTTCGCCGGCAAGCCCAACCCGCTGATGATGCGGACCGGCCTGAACGCCATCGGCGCCCACTCCCACAGCAGCGCGATGATCGGCGACCGGATGGACACCGACATCCTGGCCGGGCTGGAGGCGGGCATGCAGACCTTCCTCGTGCTGACCGGTCTGACGTCGATCGAGGACACCGAGAAGTTCCCGTACCGGCCGACCAAGACGGTCAAGTCCATCGCTGATCTGGTCGATCTGGTTTAGGGCGTACGGCTGACACGTACGGGCCAAGAGAGCGCCGCTCCGGATGCGGAGCGGCGTGCCGCGCGTGAATCTCCTTGTTGAGGAGGTTCACCATGCGCAGTGATTTGATCGCTCTCCGTGTCGCCGGGGTGGCCGTCGCCCTGACGGCCCTGTCCGCCGTGACCGCGCCCATCGCCTTCGCGGAGGAGTGGAACCGCGGCAGCGTGTCCGCCGACCCCAGTCCGGCCGAGCCGGGGGCGCAGGTCAAACTGCGCGTCCGCGGCTGTGACGAGGACTGGGCCGTCGCGCAGTCCGCCGTATTCGTCTCCGAGGTCCGGCTGTCCACCGGCCGGGACGACCGCCGCACCCTGTGGGGCGACGCGATGATCCGCTCCTGGGCCGAGCCCGGCCGCCACGACATCAAGATCAAGTGCGGCGGCCACGGCGGCGAGCGCGAGTGGGGCACGATCGAGATCGAGCGCCGCCGAGAGCACCACCCCGACCCCCACCACACGCCCATCTGGCCGGTCCACGCGGGCGGGGGCGGCATGTCCGCGGAGCTCGCCACGAAGGCGAAGGCCGAGCAGGTCAAGGCCGAGGCGGACCAGGCCAAGGCGGACGAGGCCAAGGCCGCGGGCGCCGCGCAGCTGGCCGCGACGGCGAAGAAGAGCCACGAGGGCGACGGCCCCGGTCTGCCGCACACGGTGATCGGCGCGGTGCTCGCCGCCGCCGCCACCCTGGCGGTCGCCGGCCGGGCGCTGACCCTGCGCCGTCGCCGCAGCGGCGAGTGAGCGGGTGAGCGGGGAGGCGAGGGGCTCCGGTTCCCGGCTGCTGACCTTCGCCGCCTGGTCGGTGCTGGTCCTCGGCCTGTGGCTGTGGGGCCGCGAGATCACCGGGGTGCAGATACCCCTTCCCGGCCAGGCCGGCGGACCGGCGGCCCCGGGTCTGCCCGCGGCGCACAACCCGCTGGGGCCGGCCGCGCCCGCGCGGGTCGACGTACCGTCCCTGGGTGTCCAGGCCCCGGTGATCGTCCGGGACCTGGATGCGAAGGGGGCGATCGAGCCGCCACCGTACGAGAACCCGGGCACGGTGGGCTGGTGGCGCGGTGGTGCCCAGCCCGGCGCGGCCGGGACCGCGCTGCTGGTCGGGCACGTGGACACGCAGTCGAAGCCGGCGGTGTTCTACGGGCTGAGCTCGGCGAAGCCGGGTGACAAGGTGCGGGTGGTGCGGGCGGACGGATCGGTCGCGGAGTTCACGGTCGAGGACGTGCGGGTCCACGAGCGCGCGGGCTTCGATCCCGCCAAGGCGTACGGCCCGAGGGTCAGGGGCCGGGCGGAGCTGAGGCTGGTGACCTGTGGCGGCACGTACGACAAGGCGGCCAAGGAGTACACGGCGAACGTGGTGGTGTCCGCGTACCTGACCGGCGTCGGGGTCCGCCCGGGAACGGCGGCCTGAGCCCTCCCGGGACGCGTGTTCCGGGGCGAACGAAGAAGCCCCTCGCAGTTTTCACTGCGAGGGGCTTCTTCCGTCTGTGCGCCGCCAGGGACTCGAACCCCGGACCCGCTGATTAAGAGTCAGCTGCTCTAACCAACTGAGCTAGCGGCGCTTGGTGACAGGGAAAACTCTACCCCACCCGTGCCGGTGCTCGTGACAGGCCGCGCCCGCGTTGTCCGATTAACCCATGTTTGGGGGCTTTGTCGTGCACGATATGTCTGGGCAAGGCCGAATCTGATGCCCTGACAGATGCGGTCCGGCCGACCAGCGGACGAGCAGGGGAGTGGACGGAACCGCATGACGATGCAGCCTCCGACGGATGTGTACGAAGTGACGCCGATGACGGCACCGGCACCGGCCACGGCGTCGGCCGCGATCTCGATGCCGATGCCCGCCTTCGAGGAGTACGAGCCCGCCGGCGACTGCCCGTGCCAAGGCTGCGCCCACCGCCGCCGCGCGCTCGCCCGCGCCCGGGCCATACCGCTGCGCGACGGAGGCCACCCCGCCGTACGCGGAGCCCGCCGGGCGCTCGTCCTGGCCACCGCCGCGGGAGTGGTCCTCGGCGGCGGCGGGGGAGCGGCGGTCGCGGTGACCGCTCCGGGTCCCGGCGGCGCGGTGTCGCAAGACGACCCGGGGCAGCCGCAGGGCGGCCGGGCCCCGCTGCACGGCGGGAAGAAGGGCCTGCCCGCGAAGCCGGCCGGGCTGCCGGGAGCTCCCTCCGCGGTGAAGCGGACCGACCGGGCGGCGATCATCAACCGGGCGAAGCTGTGGCTGGACGCGCAGGTCCCGTACAGCATGGCCGAGTACTGGACCGACGGGTACCGGCAGGACTGCTCCGGCTACGTCTCGATGGCATGGAACCTCGGCACGAACGAGTGGACCGGCAGCCTCGACAAGTTCGCGACCCGGATCACGAAGGACGAGCTGCTGCCGGGGGACATGCTGCTCTTCCACAACCCGGCCGACCCCAACAAGGGCTCGCACGTCGTGCTCTTCGGCGGGTGGGTGGACGAGACGCGCACGCACTACGTCACCTACGAGCAGACGCGGCCGACCACGCGGCGCCAGGCCACGCCGTACGGCTACTGGAACAACGCGGCGAAGTACATCCCGTACCGGTTCATCGGGGTGGCGGGCGGCGCCGTTCCCGGGCCCCCGGCTGCCGGTGAACCGCCGAATCCGGGCGGCTCGCCGGCGGTCCCGACCGCCTTCCCCGGGGCGTCGAAGTTCGGGCCGGGCGCGGACAACGTCCACATCGCCCGGCTGGGCCGGATGCTCGTCGACCGCGGCGGCTCCCGCTTCTACCCCAAGGGCGTCGGCACGCAGTGGACCGACGCCGCCCGGCAGGCGACCGAGGCCTTCCAGCGCGCCCAGGGCTGGACGGGCGCGGACGCCGACGGCGTTCCGGGCGCGTACACCTGGCGGCTGCTCACCCAGCACCAGGGCAAGGACATCCCGCCGACTCCGGTCGGCACCCCGACTCCGGTCGGCACCCCGACACCGGGCGGCGCTCTGGGACCGGCGGGCAAGCCGGCCTTCCCGGGTACCGCGACCTTCCGCCCGGGGGTGTCCCACCCGTCCATCACCGCCCTTGGCCGCCAGCTGGTGAAGAAGGGCTTCGGCAAGAACTACACATCCGGTCCGGGCCCCCGCTGGGGCGAGGCCGACCGCCGCGGCGTCGAGGCGTTCCAGCGTGCCCAGGGCTGGCGCGGCGCCGAGGCCAACGGCTATCCGGGCCCGGAAACCTGGCGCCGGCTGTTCGCATGACGGAGGCAACGATGTACCCCACGCGCACGACATCGACCACAGGCACCTTCCACTTCCCCCCGACCCCCGCACCGGCGGCGGCGGGGCCGGAGCGGGCCGAAACCACACCGCCGACGGCCACGCGGGCCACGTCGGCCACCCCCGAGCGGGCGGCGGCCGAGCGGTGCGCGGCCGCGCCGACCGCGACCGGGTGGGCGGAGCCGACCGGCTGGGCGGTGGCTCCGGACCAGGGTCGGGCGGAGCCTGCGCCCGCCGCGGCGTCGCCTGCGCCCGCCGCGGTGGCTCCGGCCGCCGTTCCCGGTGCCTGGACTCCGGGTGCCGGGGAGGTTCTGGACATCGGCGGCCCCGCCGGGGACGGCGCGGTGGCCGCGGGAGTGGCGGGCCGGGCTGCGGCCGGTGCTCCCCACGGGCCCGCCGTATGGGGTGACGTACCCGCGGCGCGGGCCCAGGCGCTGGACATCCCGCACCCCCAGGACGAGCAGGCCGACGCCGGGGCGGCCACCCTGCGCCTGCGGAGCCCCGACGGCGAAGCCGCCCGCCCGCATCCGCAGGACGACCTCCGGCCCCCCACCCCGCCGGCCGCCCGGGGAGCGGCCCTGGCCGCCGCGGGCCTCGTCGCCGACGGCGAAAGCGCCCGCCGGAGCGGCCTGTTCACCGAGGACTCCTACGCTCCGGAGTGCGTCGCGGCGCTGCCGGGGCCGACCGCCAGTGCCGCCGAACCGGCCGAGGCCGAAGCCGAGGCCGAAGCGTCCTGTGCTCCCCCGTTCGGCGTCCCCGGCCCGGCCCCCGAGGCCGGGTACGCGGCGCCGGCGGCCGTACGGGGCCTGCCCGGCCCGTCCGGGGCGGCGCCGCCGGCGCGCGGCGCCGCCGGGTTCGTGTCCGAGCGCGGGGTCCCCGCTCCGGCCGCCGACGCCGAGCACGCCTTCAGCGGCGCGGCAGCGCGCCACGGAGGAGCCGACGGCGGTCCGCACGGCCCGGCCGGCGGCCGCGAGCTGACGTGGTCCGTCCCCGCACCGGGCGGCGCCGGCCCCGCCACCGGTCCCGCCACCGCCACCGGTCCCGCCACCGACGCCCCCGAGGAAGAGCCGCAGCTGAGGGAGCGCTCGGCCGTGCCCGGGCCCGGGGTCGCCGAGGTCGTCGCGCGGGCCGTGGCGCGGATGGAGGAGGACGACACGCAGGACCTGCCCCGGGTCACGCCGGTACGCGGGCCCGCGGTGACCGAGGTACCGGTCCACCTGCCGTTCCGCGGCGCGGTGCAGCGCCCTCCGCAGCCCCCGGTGAAGCGGCAGCCCCAGCCGCAGCCGCAGCCCCAGCCCCAGCCGCGGGCCAAGGCTCCGGCCGGGGCCACCGCCGTCCGGGCGGCCCCCGGCCGCCGCGTCCCCCGCGGCGACGACCGGCTCCGCGAGCACCACGGCCCGGTGCTGCCCGGCTGGATCGGCGTGGCCGTCGGCGGGATCGCGCTCACCGGCTGCGCGGTCGTGCTCTGGCGGGCCGGGGCCGTCCCCGACGCCCTCGCCGCGGCGTTCGGCGCGGAGCCCCGCCCCTACCGGGGACTGCAGGCGCGGTTCTGGCCCCCGCTCGCCTTCCTCGGGATCGTCGTGCTGCTCGCCCTCGGCGGACTGGGCCGGGGCCGCGCCGGGCACGCCTGGGTGCTCACCCTCTTCGGCCGCTACCGGGGCACGGTCCGCCGTTCCGGCCTGACCTGGATCAGCCCCCTCCTCCTGCGCCGCCGGGTCGATGTCCGGCTCCGGCACTGGCGCAGCGACCCGATGCCCGCCGTCGACTCCGGCGGCCTCGCCCTCCAGGTCGTCGTCCAGGTCGTCTGGCAGGTCAAGGACACCGCCCGCGCGACCCTCGCCGTGGCCGACCACGTGGACTACCTCGCCGAGCAGGTCGAATCGGCCATGGCCCGCGTGCTGTCCCAGCTCCCCGCCGACGCCTTCCACGAGGACGCCCCGACCCTGCGCGACGCCGAGGCCGTCGGTGACGCGCTGACCCGGATGCTGGCCGCCGAGACGGAGGCGGTGGGTGTGGAGGTGTTCTCGGCGCAGCCGACCCGGATCGAGTACGCCCCCGAGGTCGCCGACGCCATGCGCCGGCGCCGGGTCGCGGCGATCGACGCCAAGCACCGGGACACCGTCCTGACCTCGGTTGTCGACGCGGTCGACGACACCGTCCACCGCCTCACCTCGCGCGGGCTCGTAGAGCTCGACGACTACGAGCGCAAGGCACTGGTGAAGGACCTGACCGTCGCCTTCTACACGGGCCGCGCGGAGTAGCGCCCACGCGACGACGGCCGCGGGGCCCAAGCGGGGCGGAAGAGGCGTGGTGGAAGAACGGGTGGATCCGGGTGGACCGGACCACCCGTTCTTCCATTGGTATGGACATGGCCAACTCCCGTCAATACTGTGGAACTTGGTCTAGACCTAAAGAGTCGTGAGCGGGCCGTGCCGCCGACACCGGTACGGTCCATCCCCACGTGCGCGCACGCTCTCGCCGGACACCCCCCCACGTTCAAGGAGCATCATGCGTTCCTTCCGCATGCCCCGAACCCCGCGGGCCGCCGCCGTCACCGCCGTCGGCCTCGGGGTCGTCACCGCCCTCGCGCTCGTCACGGCCCCCACCGCGACCGGTCACGGCTACACCGACACCCCCATCAGCCGCCAGAAGCTCTGCGCCAACAAGACCGTCGCCGACTGCGGCCCCATCCAGTGGGAGCCCCAGAGCGTCGAGGGCCTCAAGGGGTTCCCCGCGGCAGGCCCCGCCGACGGTCACATATGTTCGGCGAACCACACCGAGTTCGCCCAGCTCGACGACCCGCGCGGTGGCACCTGGCCCGCCACCCCGGTGACCAGCGGGCAGAGCTACAGCTTCCGCTGGCAGTTCACCGCGAACCACTCCACCACCGACTTCCGGTACTACGTCACGAAGAACGGCTGGAACCCCACCAAGCCCCTCACCCGCGCCGACCTCGACCCGCAGCCCTTCCTCACGGTCGCCTACAACGGCGCCCGCCCCGCCATGACCACCGTCCACCAGGGCGCCATGCCGAGCGGCAAGAGCGGCCGGCACCTGATCCTCGCCGTCTGGACGGTGAACGACACCGCGAACGCCTTCTACTCCTGCTCCGACGTCCAGTTCTGACGGCCGGGCCGGTCCCGGCGTTCATTTCTGACGGAACGTCAGCTACTCTCCGGCGGCATGCGGACGACGACACCCGAGACCGTCGCGGAGCTCATCGCGAGCCAATGGGGCGACCACCGGCCCGGCCTGAAGCACGCCGACGGCGTGCTCAGTCACCACCGGACCGCCCGGGAGGCCGCGGCGCGCGCCGCGCTCCTCGTCGACCTGCTGCCGCCGGGGGCGGAGCCGCACATCGGGGTGCTGCTCGACAACACCCCCGAGTTCCCGTTCTGGCTCGGCGCGGCGGCCCTCGCCGGGGCCGCCGTCGCCGGGATCAACCCCACCCGGCGCGGTCCCGAGCTGGCCCGCGACATCCTGCACACCGACTGCCGGATCCTGGTGACCGAGCGCGCCCACCTGCCGCTCCTGCGCGGCCTCGACCTGCCCGGAGTACGGATCCTGGTCACGGACGGTGAGGACGCCGGGGAGTACGCGGCGCTGCTCGCCCCGTACGCCGGAGCGAAACCCGGCGACGCGACCCTGGGCGCCGGCCCGGGCCCGTCCTCGCGGCTGCTGCTCTACTTCACCTCAGGCTCCACCGGCGCCCCGAAGGCCGCCATCTGCACCCAGGGCCGCCTCGCGGGCGCGGGCGCCTCGCTCGCCCGGCACTTCTCGGTCACCCCGGACGACGTCCACTACATCTGCATGCCCCTCTTCCACGGCAACGCGGTCATCGCGGACTGGCTCCCGGCCCTCGCGGGCGGCGCGGCCGTGGCACTGCGCCGACGATTTTCGGCCTCCGCGTTCCTGGACGACGTACGGGCCTACGGGGCTACGTACTTCACCTACGTCGGCCGGGCCGTCCAGTACGTCCTCGCCACCCCGCCCCGCCCCGACGACCGTGAGCACGTCCTGCGCCTCGGCTTCGGCACCGAGGCGGGCGCGGTCGACGCGGCGCGCTTCGCCGAACGCTTCGGGGTCCGCCTCGTCGAGGGCTACGGGGCCACTGAGGGCGGCGCCTCCGTCCAGCGCACCCCCGACACCCCGCCGGGCGCACTGGGGCGCGCGGGCGCGGGCGACGACCTCGCCGTCATCGACCCGGAGACCGGGCGCGAGTGCCCGCCGGCCGTCCTCGACGCGCGGGGCCGGCTCCTCAACGGCTCCGAGGCCATCGGCGAGCTGGTCAACAAGGGCCGCAGCCTCTTCGAGGGCTACTGGCGCAACCCCGGCGCGGAGGCGGACCGCACCCGCGACGGCTGGTACTGGACCGGAGACCTCTTCTTCCGCGACCCCGACGGCTTCCTCTACTTCGCCGGCCGCACCGACGACCGGCTGCGCGTCGACAGCGAGAACCTGGCCGCCGCGGTGATCGAGAACATCCTGGCCCGCTGGGCCCGGGCGGCCGCCGTGGCCGTGTACGCCGTACCCGACGAGGTGGCGGGGGACCAGGTCATGGCGGCGGTGGCCCTGCGCGAAGGGGCCGCCTTCTCCCCGCAGGGCTTCGCGGCCTTCCTCGAAGCCCAGCCGGACCTCGGCACGAAGATGGCCCCGCGCTACGTGCGGATCGTCCCCACCATGCCGATCACGGCGACGAACAAGGTCCACCGGGTCTCCCTGCGCGGCGAGGCCTTCC
Organism: Streptomyces sp. NBC_00435; assembly: GCF_036014235.1. Taxonomy (GTDB): domain Bacteria; phylum Actinomycetota; class Actinomycetes; order Streptomycetales; family Streptomycetaceae; genus Streptomyces. The sequence goes on along the minus strand of NZ_CP107924.1, from coordinate 3,079,331 downwards.
GCACCGCGGACCCGGTCTGGTGGCGCCCGCCGGGCGAGAGCGGGTACCGGATGCTGGAGCCGGCGGATCTGGCGGCTCTCCTGGCCTCCTACGAGGCCCAGGGGCGGGCCGATCTGCTGGGGCGCTGAAAGCGGTTTTGAGCACCCCGGAGGAGCAGGTAGTATTTTCTCTGTCAGCAGGCGCCGCTAGCTCAGTTGGTTAGAGCAGCTGACTCTTAATCAGCGGGTCCGGGGTTCGAGTCCCTGGCGGCGCACCTGTCCTTCGGGCGGTTTCCGGTTCACCGGGAACCGCCCGAAGTGTTTTCCGGGCTGTTCCGCGTGCCGGTTTCCGGGCGGCACCGGCACCGTCGCCGGCCGGGCCGCCCCGCCGCTCAGAGGGTGAGCGACAGCAGCAGCGGCGCGGCCTTGCGGTTCAGGGCGTCGGCCGCCGCCCGCAGCCGGTGGGCGTGCTCCACGGGCAGGGACAGGGCCAGGCAGCCCACCGAGGCTCCGGCGGTGATCGGGACGGCCGCGCAGACCGTGCCCACCGCGTACTCCTGCAGGTCGAGCATGGGAACCGTGGCCGGCTGGCTGTCCAGCTTCGAGAACAGGATCCGCTCGTTCACGATGGTCTTCGACGTCAGCCGGGCGATCTTGTGCCGGGACAGGTGGTCGCGCCGCCCGTTCAGGTCGAGCTGGGTCAGCAGGCACTTGCCCACCGCGCTGGCGTGCGCCGCCGAGCGGAAGTCGACCCACTCGTGCACCTTGGGCGTGCGGGGGCTGTCCGCGAACTGCGTGATGCGGACCTCACCGTCGACGTACCGGCTGATGTAGACCGCCGCGCCCACCGAGTCGCGCAGCCGGTCCAGGGTGTCCTGGAGCTTGTCCTGGAGGGCCTGCTTGCGGTCGACGCCGGAGCCGAGCAGGACGAGGGAGTCCCCTATGGCATAGGCGCCGTCGGACACCTGCAGTACGTACCCTTCCCGGCGCAGCATGAGGAGCATGGGGGCGAGATGGACCGCGGGCAGGCCGGTCTCACGCGCGATCTGTACATCGGTCACGCCGCCGGTATGGCGGGCGACCGTTTCGAGTACGCGCAGGGCGTACTGCACCGAGTGGAACGGCGCGGTCGGCTCGGGCTTCAGCGCCACGGTTTCCCCCTAGCAGGTTGTTACCGCTTGCCCTCACACGATAGCCACCAAGAGGCCCATGTGGAGCGCCTGTTGGTGAGATTGATGGCTCGATTGCACCGCTCTGCCTGTATCTACTCCTCTGGCATATGCCAACGTCATGGGCGGTGTCCGAGAGTGCCGGGAATGCCCGGCCCGGCCGTGCGGTTCGAGTTCTTCGTACAGACGGGCGAGCGGAGCGGGAGCGACGATGAGTGACACCGGAGACGCGGATCGACAGGGGAGCCGCACGCCGGACCGGGCCGGGACCGGCCCGTCCGCCCCGTCGGACCCGCCGGGCGGCGGCGGGGCCCTCGTCGGAGCTCCCGGTGACGGGATCCGCGGGACGGCCGTCGGCCGGGCCCCCGTCCCGCTCTCGGTGCTCGACCTCGTCACCGTCGGCGCCGGCAGCACCGCCCACGCCTCCCTGCGCACCAGCGTGGGCATCGCCAGGCTCGCCGAAGCCCGCGGCTACCACCGCCACTGGGTCGCCGAGCACCACTCGATGCCCGGGGTCGCCAGCTCCTCCCCGGCCGTGATCCTGGCCCACCTCGCGGCCCACACCTCCCGGATCCGGCTCGGTTCGGGCGGAGTCATGCTGCCCAACCACGCCCCGCTCGCCGTCGCCGAGCAGTTCGGCACCCTGGAGGCCCTCGCTCCGGGCCGGATCGACCTCGGCCTCGGCCGCGCCCCCGGCACCGACGGGCGCACGGCCGCCGCGCTGCGCGGGCCCGGGCGGCGCGACGAGGCCGTGGACGAGTTCCCCCGGCAGCTCGCGGAGCTGATCCGATTCCTCGACGACGACTTCCCCGACGGGCACCCGTACGCCCGCGTGCACGCGGTGCCCGGTCCCGTCCAGGGCCCCGCCGCCCGCCCGCCCGTGTGGCTGCTCGGCTCCTCCGGCTTCAGCGCCCGGCTGGCGGGCGGTCTCGGACTGCCCTTCGCCTACGCGCACCACTTCTCCCCGGCCGGGACCCTGCCCGCCCTCGACCTCTACCGGCAGTCCTTCCGGCCCTCGGCCGTCCTGGACGCCCCGTACGCGGTCATCGGCGTCGCGGCTCTCGCGGCCGGCACGGACGCCGAGGCCCGCGCGCAGGTGCTGACGGGCGCGCTGTCGATGCTGCGGCTGCGCGGCGGGCGCCCCGGGCTGGTGCCGACCCCCGAGGAGGCGGCGGCTTACCCGTACACGCCGCTGGAGCGGGAGTTCGTGGACGAGCGGCTCGCGGGCGTGGTCCACGGCACCCCCGACGAGGTGCGCGCCGGACTCGACGCCCTGGCGAAGGCGACCGGCGCCGACGAGCTGATGCTGACCGCCAACGCCCATGGCGGGGAGGCCAGGTTGCGCTCGTACGGGCTCGTCGCAGATGCGTACGGGATGCCGGGGGAGGACCCGGCAGGCTTCTGATCGAAGACGAACGGGGTTTGGCTGGTTTGTTGCCGAAACCTTGCGCGGGGATGGCCGGAGGTACGTGAAAACTGCTCGTCACCTGGGGTGGCGGGCAGTTTTTGGTATGCCCTCACGCCTCTGACCAAGGGATTTGTCCTGGCAGTGGTCTAGTCCTTCTTTGGTCCAAACCATTGACGCGGGCCGGGAGTGATCGCTATCACTTCTCCCACCTGATGTTCTCGCTCTCCCCTCCCACCCCCCGGAGGCAGTTCATGCACATCCGTAAACCCCTCATCGCGGCTGCCGCCACCGCCGCGCTTGCAGCCGGTGCGCTGGCGACCTTCGCGGGGCTCGGTACCGCCGCGGCCGCCGAGGCCTCCTCCACCGCCACGGCCGGCAACGTCAAGATCGCTTACTACGACCAGTGGAGCGTGTACGGGAACGCCTTTTACCCCAAGCACCTCGACACCCGCGGCATAGCGAGCAAGCTCGACGTCATCAATTACTCGTTCGGCAACATCCACCCCACCGACCTCACCTGTTTCGAGGCGAACAAGGCGGCGGGCGACGACAACAACCCCAACGCCGGTGACGGGGCGGGCGACTCGTACGCCGACTACCAGAAGTCCTTCAGTGCGGCCGACAGCGTCAGCGGCGTCGCCGACAAGTGGGACCAGCCCATCGTCGGTGTCTTCAACCAGTTCAAGCAGCTCAAGGCCAAGTACCCGAACCTGAAGATCAACATCTCGATCGGCGGCTGGAGCTACTCGAAGTACTTCAGCGACGCGGCCAAGACCGACGCTTCCCGCAAGAAGCTCGTCTCCTCCTGCATCGACCAGTACATCAAGGGCAACCTGCCCGTCGAGGGCGGCTACGGCGGCGCGGGCAGCGCCGCCGGCATCTTCGACGGCATCGACATCGACTGGGAGTACCCGGGCTCGTCGGGTGGTCACCTCGGCAACCACTACGCCGCCGAGGACAAGCAGAACTTCACGCTCCTGCTCAAGGAGTTCCGCACCCAGCTCGACGCGTACGGCGCGGCCAACGGCGGCAAGAAGTACCTGCTGACCTCGGCCCTCCCGGCCGGCCAGGACAAGATCAAGTACATCGAGACGGACAAGATCGGCGCGTACCTCGACTACGCGAACATCATGACGTACGACATGCACGGCGCCTGGGACGCGGACGGCCCGACGTACCACCAGTCCCCGCTGCTGAACTCGGCGTCCGACCCGACCGACGCGATCACCCCGGGCACCGAGAAGTACAGCATCAAGAACGCCATCGACTCCTGGATCGACGGCAACGCGGCCTACGGCATCACCGGCGGCTTCCCCGCCAACAAGCTGACCCTGGGTTACGAGTTCTACTACCGCGGCTGGAAGGGCGTGCAGGCCGGTACCACCAACGGTCTCGCCCAGCCCGCCTCCCAGGCCTCGGCCGCCCGTCCGACCAGCCAGCAGGCAGGCATCGCGCTCTACAAGGAGCTCGGCGGGATCGTCGACAACCCGGCGACCACCTTCTGGGACGACCAGGCCAAGGCCTCGTACTTCTTCAAGGACGGCGAGTTCTTCACCGGCCTCAACCAGAAGTCCATCCAGGCCCGGGTCGACTACGGCAAGCAGCGCGGCCTGGCCGGCGCGATGATGTACTCCCTGCTCGGCCTGGACACCAACGCCACGCTGCTGAACCAGATCTCGGACTCCCTCGGCGGCACCACCCAGCCGCCGACCACCCCGCCGACCACGCCTCCCACCACTCCGCCCACGACGCCGCCGACCACCCCGCCGACCACGCCTCCGACGACGCCGCCCACCACGGGCTGCACCGCTCCGGCCTACGTCGCGGGCACCGTCTACACCGGTGGCAACGAGGTCTCGTACAACGGCCGCAAGTACAAGGCCCAGTGGTGGACGCAGAACGAGGTGCCCGGCACCACCGGTGAATGGGGTGTCTGGAAGGACCTCGGCGCCTGCTGATCTCCCCCCACCCCGCGCCGAGCGCCGGCCGCCCCCGCCCCTCTCACAGGGGCGGGGGCGGCCGTGTCGGCGGCCGTGGCCGGCGGTCAGCGCCGGGCGGGGGCGTCCACTTCGTACTGGCCGACCGTCACGAAGTACCGCAGCTCCTCGGGGGTGCCGTCCATGGCCTTGTTGGCCGCCGCGCGCAGAGCGGCGCTGATGCCGGGGCGGGCCAGGATCCGGGCCACGGCGACCCGGTCGTCCTCGGCCCGGGCGAGCCGCAGGCCAGTGGCGAGGAAGGCGGTCCGGTCGGCGGCGGTGCCGTCGAGGGCCTTGTTGGCCTCGCGCTTGACGGCCCTGCCGCTGGCGGGGTCGGCGAGCAGCTTGACGATGGCCGCGGCGTTCTGCGTGTCCGTCGAATTCGCCGCCGACGCGGCGGCGGGAGCGGCTGACGGGCCCGCGGCGAGCGCCGGCGTGGCGAGGAGCAGGGCCGGGGCGAGTGCGCCGGCGGCCAGGACGAGGGCGGCTCGGGTCGTCTTCATGTGGTTTCCCCCTGGTACGAAGAGCTGCCGGCGGCAGGCCGGCACGAAGATCGTTCCAAAGGGTGGCGCGGTGACGTAATGCCGGTGTCCGGCAGAGTCCGGCGCCGCTCGCTGCCGTGCTCCGCCCGCAACCCGGCTCCCTTTCGGTCCCCGGGGTACGGCGGCCGGTTCCGCCCCGGGGTACGGCGGCCGGCCGGCGGGCCGCTCAGCCGGGGGCGCCGGTCCGCGGCCGGGCGGCGATCATCTCGGCGATCAGTTCCGGGGCCACCGCCCGGGAGTACAGCCAGCCCTGACCGGTGTCGCAGCCGACGCGGCGCAGCCGGGCCGCCTGGCCGGCCGTCTCCACGCACTCCGCGGTCACCGTCAGGCCCAGCCGGTGCGCGAGCTGCACCAGGGCCTCGACGATGGTCTCGTCGGCCGGATTCGGATGGGCGCCCTCCTCGTAGCGGAAGCCGCGGACGAAGGAGCCGTCCAGCTTCAGCACCGAGACCGGCAGCCGGCTCAGGTACGCGAGGTTGGAGTAGCCGGTGCCGAAATCGTCGATCGCGATCCGCACCCCCATGTCGCTCAGCGCCTGCAGGGCCTGGAGCGGTCGTCCGGCCGAGCCCATCACCGCCGACTCCGTCAGCTCCAGCTGGAGCAGCTGAGGTGCCAGGCCCGTCTCCGCCAGGATCTCGGCGACGTCGCCGACCAGGTCGGAGTCCCAGACCTGGCGCACCGCCACGTTGACGGACACGAAGACGGGCGAGTCGCTGGGCTGCTCGATCTGCCAGCGCCGTGCCTGGCGGCACGCCGTGCGCAGCACCCACCGTCCCAACTGCACGATGGAGCCGTCCTCTTCGGCAATTCCGATGAACCGATTCGGCGTCAGCGTGCCGAACTGCGGGTGGTTCCAGCGCACCAGGGCCTCCACCCCGCGCACCACCCCGCTCTCCAGATCCACCAGCGGCTGGTACTCCAGAGTGAACTCGTCCCGCTCCACGGCCGGCCGCAGCGTGGAGGAGAGTGCCTGGCGGGTCATGCGGTGCGCGTTGCGCTCCGGGTCGAAGAGCGTCCAGCGCGCCTTGCCGTCGGCCTTGGCCCAGTACAGCGTGGTGTCCGCGGCCTGCATGAGCCCGGTCGCCGAGGTCCCGGAGGCCGCCCGCTCCACCACCCCGATCGAGGCGGAGACCGACAGCCGCTGCCCGGCGAGGTCGAACGGCTCCTGCACGGCGGCCAATACGCTCCGCGCCAGGTCGGCGAGCTGCTCGGTGCTGGTGGACTCCTCGACCAGCAGGGCGAACTCGTCACCGCCGAGCCGTGCCACCAGGTGTCCGCCGGTGCGTCCGTAGCCGGACTGGTCGGCGCACCGGGCCAGCCGCTTGGCCACGGCGGCCAGCAGCCGGTCGCCGACCCGGTGGCCCAGGGTGTCGTTGACGGCCTTGAAGCCGTCGAGGTCCAGGTAGCACAGCCCGATCCGGCCGGTGCCGCCCTGCTCGTACGAGGCCGCCTCCAGGGCGGCGGAGAGCCGCTCGAAGAACAGCGCCCGGTTGGGCAGCCGCGTCACCGGGTCGTGCATCTGGAGGTGGCGCAGGCGGGCCTGGAGGTCGCGCCGGTCGCTGATGTCGGCGACGGACAGCAGGACGTCGCCGGTCCCGGGGACGGGGCCGAGGGTGATCTCGGTCCACAGCGAGTGCCCGTCGGGGTGCTTGAGCCGGCGGGTGCAGCGCAGCCGCGCCTGCCGGCCGCGCAGTACCTCCTGGTAGGCCTGCCAGGTGCGGGCCTCGGAGGCCAGGTCCACCAGATCGGCGGCGGACCGCCCGGCGAGGGCGGCCGGCTCGGCGCCCAGCAGGGCGGCGAGGGCCTGATTGGCGCAGGCGACGTGGCCACCGCGGTCGATGACGGCCATGGGGAGGTGGGCCGCGTCGAAGGCGGCCCGGAAGTCGGCCTGGTGACCGGTCTGGGTCCCGGCCGCGTGGTCGTGCGGCGCGGCCTCGGCATGGTCCGGGGTTGCCGTCTTCGTCAGTTCTGAGTGACGCTGCGTCATGGCCGATCGGATGTTGTCGGCCGCCGAACCGGTTCCGTCTGAGGTTCCGCTCACCGTTGGCTCCCGCAGTGCGTGTGAGTGTCCGTGCAGGAAAGTGTGCCGATCATAGAGGCTGCCGGACGGCCCTATCCAGCGGCGTCGCCGTGCGGGACGCGGGAGTTCGGTGTGATGACGGATCGTCGGCGCGATTGCGCCTGATCGTTTCCGCACGGCTGTGAGCATGCGGCGACTCTCGCTGACCTCACCTGATCGGTCGTGACTTTCCGTAGGCGGGTGTGCGAAACCCCGCGTCACCGGCTTGCCCCAGTGCTCACTCGTGTGGGGCAGCGGAACAGGGCATTAGTAAGACAATCGCCCCAAGGTGGATGAAGAGGTACTAATCCACCACCGGAGGTCGATGTGCCGCGACAGCAGACACCCGGGGGAGTGGACCGCTCCCGCATGCGAACCACGGCGGCGGCGCTCACTTCCCTGACGGCGCTCGCCGCCATGTCGCTCGTCGCGGGACCCGCGGTCGCCGCACCCGGGGCCGGACCCTGCGCGCTGACCCGTACCGCGGCGCACCACTCCCTGGGCCTGGACAGCTGGAACGGCGCCTACCCCAGGCCCGAGCGCACCCTCAACGCGGTCATGGTCTTCCTCTCCTTCCCCGACCACCGCCCCGCCCTGACGGCCGAGCAGCTCACCGGCGACTACTTCCCGGCGACCAGCGACTTCTTCGAGAAGGCCTCCTACGGCCGCTTCCGACTGGTCCCGCACCCGCAGAAGCAGTGGATCAGGATGCCGAAGCCGTCCACCGCGTACGGGATGCAGCGCGACTGGGCACCGGCGGACCGCGCCGCCTACCTGCGCGACGCCGTGGCCGGCGCCGATCCGACGGTGGACTTCGGCCAGTACGACGTCGTCTACTTCGTCGCCGACCCGGACGCGCCCGGGGTCGACTCCGACGCCACCAAGGTCGTCAACTTCGACCAGCCGATCAGGGCGGACGGCACCGACCTGCGCCGCATCGTCACGGTCTTCGAGAAGCACCCGCCCGACCGCAACGTGCTGGCCCACGAGACGGGGCACGTCTTCGACCTGCCCGACCTCTACCACCGGCCTTCGGACGGCAAGGGCGACTGGGACACGTACGTGGGCGACTGGGACGTCATGGGCAGCCAGTTCGGCATGGCCCCGGACCTCTTCGCCTGGCAGAAGTGGAAGCTCGGCTGGCTGGACGCCTCCCAGGTGGACTGCGTACCGGCCGGCTCCTCCCTGCACACGATCCAGCCGTTGTCCGAGGCCCCGCCGCGCGGCGGCACGGGCGGCACCCGCCTCGCGGTGATCCGTACGGGGACCGGCAGCGCGGTCGCGGTCGAGGCCCGGGGTTCGGCGGGCAACGACGGGGACACGTGCACCGAGGGCGTCCTGGTCTACCGGATCCGCACCGAGGCGGCCTCGGGCGGTGGGCCGATCGAGGTCATGGACGCGCACCCCGACACCGAGGCGTGCTGGGACCGGTCGGTGTACCCGCCGCTCGCGGACGCGCCGCTGGAGGTGGGCGAGACGTTCACCGTGCCGGGCGAGCGGATCACGATCGAGGTGGCCGACCGCACGCAGTCCGGCGCGTACACGGTGAAGATCACGCGATAGGGCGAGTCGGGGAAACAAGAAGGACCCCCACTCGCATGGGGGTCCTTCTCCGTCTGTGCGCCGCCAGGGACTCGAACCCCGGACCCGCTGATTAAGAGTCAGCTGCTCTAACCAACTGAGCTAGCGGCGCTTGGTGACGAGCAAAACATTAGCATCCCGACCGGCGATCGGAAAAATCGATATCCGCAGCTCGGGTGGCACGGACGAACGCCCACAGCAGCGCCTCGGGTCCGGGCAGCCACGGCAGCCGAGTGTCGGGCGCCACCAGCCAGCGGGACGGCCCCGCGGCGGCGGCCAGCGGGGGCACGGTGACGGCGTCGCCGGGGCCGTGGCAGAGCGGTGCCGGGACGGGGGTGCTCCACTCCTCCCAGGCCAGGAGGGCCGGGAGGCGGTGCGCGGTGCCGGGAGCGGCGAAGAGCAGCGTCCGCCCGCGGTGCACGGCGGCGGGCCCGGAGCCGGGGCCTTCGGCCCAGAGCAGGTCGAGCATGCGGCGCCCGAGGACGAGCGGAACGCTGACGACGTCGAAGGCGGTCCCGCAGGGCAGTACGGCGGGCGCCGTGGGCCGGGCCTGCCAGGCGGCCAGCGTGCTGCCCGGCCGGGCGGACGCGGAGGCCAGCCAGGCGGCGCCGGCCGGGGTGACATGGTTCGCGGAGGCGGTCGTCGTCCGCATGTCGAGCGCGGGACAGCCGGTGAGGGTCGTCATGCGTCCAGGTCTACCCGGTGTAGCGGAACGATCTCCGGGAGTTACGGGAATCCAGGACAGGCCGGGTGGCTCTGGGGTATGTTGCGCCCCGCATATGCCAGAGGTCGCACCGCGGAGCCCGCCCGCCCGTCGGGTCAGGCACCCCCGGGAGTGGTGCCGCGCAGCAGGGACTCGCCGAACTCGATCATCTTGCGGGCGTAGTCCTCGGTCCACTCCGCCTGCTCCGCGATGGCGGCCGCGGGCACCCGGTCGAACCGCCGCGGATCCGCCAGCTGCGCGGCCGCCACGGCCTGGAACTCCACCGCCCGCTCCTGCGCGGCCCGGAAGGCCAGGGTCAGCTCCGTCGCCCGGACCAGCAGCTCCCGGGGGTCCTCGATCGATTCCAGGTCGAAGAAGTGCTCCGGGTCGGTGACGGTCTCCGACGGCTCGAAGAGCAGGTGTGCGGGCCGTAGCCTGCGCTCGGTCCGCTCGGGCTCTGCCATGCGTGTCCTCCTGCTGCGCGTGGGAACGGTGGGCCGAAAAGCTTCCGGGCCACCGTCCATTGTCCAGCTTCGCGCAAGACGGCCCGAGGGTGTCCGCGGGTGGGCGGGAACATCCGTACGGCCGATGGTGCGCACGGGGAACTGGACCGGCTCTGCGACGGGGGCATCGAGCGGGTGATCGGGTCGGCGCCGTCATCCGCCCGGTGTGCGGCTGCACCCGCACGCCGCGTGCGACCGTCTGGCCGGGGCGCTCGTCACGCGATGACCGGCGCCTTCGACAGCGCCGCCACCTCGTCCAGGACGGTCGCCAGCTCGCCGGCGAGGCCCTGCGGGGCCCGGAACGCGCCGGCCGGGACCAGCCCAGTGATGCCCGGGACGGCCACCGAGGATGCGGTGGGCACCATGCCCACGGCCTCCAGTACCGGCCGCAGCATCGCCGCGGCCGGCGCTCCGCCGGTGCCGCCCGCGCTGTAGGAGACGAGGCCTGCCGGCTTGCCCTGCCACTCGCGGTAGAGGAAGTCGACGGCGTTCTTGAACGGGGCGGTGAAGCCGCCGTTGTACATCGGCAGGACGAAGAGGAAGGCGTCCGCGGAGTCGATCAGGGCGCTCCACGCGCGGGTGTGGGGGTGGGTGTAGATGCCGCTGGAGGCGTACTCGGGCTCGTCCAGGAAGGGCAGCGCGATCTCGCCGAGATCGACGGGGGTGACCTCGAAACCGCCGTGCTCCCGGGCCCGGTCGGCGACCCAGCGGGCGACGGGGCGGGCGAGGGAGGTCGGGCGGACGGACGCGGAGACGATGTGCAGGCGGATCGGGTGGGAGTTCACGGAAGGGGGCTCCTCGCGGTGTGGGCAATGTTGTTGACGTGTCACCTATGGTGCGGGTCCATGGAAGCCCGTATATGGGTGACGTGTCAACTAGGTAGGTGACATGTCACTTACCGGTCTAGACTTCGGTCATGACCGAGATCGAGAGCGGGCCGCGCTGGCTCAGCGAGGCCGAGCAGCAGGCGTGGTACGCCTGGCGACGGATGTTTCCGCTGGTCAACGCTGATATCGCACGCGATCTGACCCAGGACAGCGGGCTCTCCGAAGCCGACTACGACGTCCTGTCCGTCCTCGGCTCCACCGACGGCCACCGCATGCGCATCAGCGCCCTCGCGGTCCTCATGCAGTGGTCCCGCAGCAGGCTCTCCCACCAGCTCACCCGCATGGAGCAGCGCGGCATCGTCCGCCGCGAGGAGGTGGCCGGCGACGGGCGCGGCGCCGAAGTGGTCCTCTCCGAACAGGGCGTGACCGCGATCATGACGGCGGCCCCGCTCCACGTGGAGTCGGTGCGCCGCCACCTGATCGACATCCTGACCCCGGAGCAGCTGCGCACCTTCGCCGAGGTCGGCGAACTGCTCAGGACCCGCCTCGGCGTCGAGCGCAAGTCGCGCTGATTCAGGGCTTCCAGGGCACGCGGTGTTCCGCCAGGTGCGCCAGGACCGAGTGGTTGGCCTCCCAGCCGTCCGGGAACTTCACGGTCACGCCCAGCTGTACCGGTTCCGTCGACGGGTGTTCGTCCAGCAGCTCCGCTATGCCCGCCCGGGCCACCACCACGCAGGCGTGCCGGTGCCGCGAGGCCAGCACGCACAGCCGGCCCGTCTCCAGGTGGAAGGCGGTCGCGTCCGGGCGGCCCGAGAGCGGGTGGAGCACCACCGTGAGGTCGTACTCGCGGCCCTGGAGCCGGTTCGCGGTGTCCACCGTGACCCCGGTGACCCCGAGGGAGGCCAGCGCGGCCCGGACCGCCGCCGCCTGGTCCCGGTGGGCGGTGCCCACCGCGATCCGGTCGGCGGTCAGCGGGGACGGGCCGCCGGGCTCTTCGTCCACCGTCACCGCACCCCGGTCCAGCGCCCGGCGGACCACCAGGGCCACCGCCCGCACCGCCTCGGGATCGGTCCGCGGGGTGTGCCGGGCCGGCAGCTCCAGCAGCCCCCAACCCGACTCGGCGGCCTCGTCCAGCACCCGGTCGGGGCCCGAACCGTCGCCCGCGACCCCGTAGGACAGCCGCCGCTCGCCCGGGCCCGTCCCGCTGCGGAACTGCGTGTACGGGTAGAACGCGCGGGAGACCAGCGGCGCGGCCGAAGCCGGCAGCCGCCACGACACCGGCAGCCGGTGCTGCGGCAGGTCCGGGTTGTGGGCGAGGAGGGTGGACACCGCCGAGGCGGAGGGGTCGTAGGACAGGCCCGCCCACTGCTCGGCGCCGACCACGCTGAAGGGGTCCAGCTGCCCCGGATCGCCCACGAACAGCGCCCGGTCGAACAGCCCCGCCACGGCGAGCAGCGCGTCCGAACGCATCTGGTACGCCTCGTCGACGATGGCGTGCTCCCAGGGCTCCACGTCCTTGACCCAGGCCCACTTGGCCGCCGTGGAGATGGTGACCGGCAGCCCGGCGAGCTCCGCCGGCTTCGCCGAGAGGACCACCGAGGGCAGTTCGCGCAGGGCCGGATCGAAGCTGTCGCCCTCGCTGCTGTGCAGCCGGCCGACCTTCAGCTCCGGGTCCTTCCCGTGCAGCCGCAGCACCAGGTCGTCGACCTGGGCGTTGGTCTGCGCGACCACCATCAGCCGGCGCCCGGCGGCCGCCAGATCGCGCGCCGCCCGCACCACCAGGGTGGACTTGCCGGCCCCGGGAGGGGAGTCGACGACCACGCCCCGGGCCGGTCCGTGCAGGGTGTCGTGCAGGATGGCCGCGGTGGCCCGGTCGGCCTCCGCACCAGGATCGAAACTCACAGCAGGTCCTCGGCGGTCACTGGATCGGGCGCGGAGTCGGGCATCGGGAGCGCGGGAGCGGAGCCGGCCGGGTGCACCGGGGCCGAACCGGTCGGGTGCGGGGCGGCCGAACCGGCCAGGTGCGCGGGCGGTCCGCCGTGGGTCCACGGGGTCCGCTCGGCGTCCGGCAGCTTCGGGCCGCCGCGCGCGTCGTGCTCGAAGAGCGTCCAGCACACCCGGTCGCCCTTCTCCGGCACGGAGCCCGCCACCGGGTCCTTGCCCCGGCCCATCTTGTCGAGGAGGCGCAGCACCAGGCGGCCGTCCTCCTCCCGGCGCACGAACTGCGCGCTCTGCGGGCGCCCGTCCAGGGAGCGGTACACCTTCGTGTTGCCGTCCCCGCTGACGCCGTCCGCGAGCTGTGGCCGGTCCTCGGTGGCCACCGTCACCAGCGGGCGCGGGCTCGGCCGCGTCGACCCGGTCCACTCCATGACCACTTCGGTGACCTCGCCGGCGAAGGCCTCGCCCGCGAGCCGCCGCCCCGCCATCACCAGGAGGTCGTCCAGCGCCTCCTGGGCCTCCAGCCTGACCTGCTCGGTCTCCCGCGTCGCGAGCTTGCGGGCCGCCGTCACCGCGTCGTCGCGGCGCGGCTGCGGGCCCTCGCCCGCACGGACCCGGTCCCGGTGGCCGGTGTAGGACCAGCGGTCGCCGGTCCAGCGGTCCTCGGTGCGCTCCCCGGCGGGCAGTTCGCGCAGCAGGCCGATGGACTCCCACACCGCCCGCCAGGTGCTTTCCATCTGCGCCACGACCAGCTGCCGGACCGCCTGTTCGGCGGCGGCCCGAGCCCCGTCCCCGGTTCCGGCGCCGTTCCCGCTGCCGTTCCCGTTGGCAGCGGCGGTCGCACGGGCCGCGTCGAACTTCGCGATCGCCGGGGCCAGCAGCTTGTTGTCGAACGCGGGATCGGTGGCCGGACCGGCCGGCGGGACCAGCAACTGCCCGTCCGGGCCCCGGCCGAGCTCCGCGCGCAGCGCCCGCTCGGCGCCGGAGGTCCCCCGCGGCGGATCGATCCACGCCAGCAGCGCGCCCAGGTGCTGGTCCTCCAGATTGCTCTGCCCGGTCGCCCAGTGCCGGGACAGCAGGTCCGTCGCCGACAGCAGCATCGAGGAACCCGGCACCCGGGAACGCTCGGCGAGGTGCGTGAACCAGCGCCCCAGCAGCGGCACCCGCGCGGGCGCCGGATACGGGTTCTCGGGGTCCTCTTCGGCGGTCCGCCGGAAGCGCATGGACCGGCCCAGCAGCCGTACGTACTCGATGCCCGCACGGCTCGGCACGATCAGCTGCGGCGCGTCCAGGCACAGCTCGGCCTCCACCTTGACCCGCTTGCCCGTCTCCGGATCGGTCTCGGTGCGCTCCACGGGCTCGACGGCGTCCGCGTACGACTCGAGGTACGGGACCACGTGCCCGGCCAGCTCCGCCAGGAACTCCCACCGCAGGTCCCGGTCGCGCGGCTGCGTTACGACCAGGACGTGCGGCGCGTCGGGATCGGTGCCGACCATCGCGCCGAGCGGAGCCCCGGCCTCGCCCGCGGTCGTCAGCGGTACGAGGACCAGCGGGCGCCCGCTCAGATGCCGGTGCCGTACGGTCGCCAGCGGCTGGGCCCGGCCCGCCCGGACGGCCTCCAGCCGGGCCAGGGTGCTCATGAGGGACATGCGGCGGCCTCCGGGCGGACGCGGTAAGGGGCCTGCTCCAGCGCCTCGGCGCGCAGCCGGGCGGCGTGCCGCAGCGCGGCCGCCGTCGGGTCGCCGGGGGCGGAGCCGCACACGGGCTCGGCACCGGCGGCCGCCGCGAGGGCGGCTTCGACCGTGGTCAGCGCGCCCAGCTCGCCCCGTACCGAACGGCCCAGCGCGGTCACCTCATCGGCCCCGCGCGCGCGGCCCCGGCAGTGGAAGGCCAGCTCGCAGGCGGCCAGGCACTCGGGGGCGTAGGCGGCGGACACCGCCGAGACGGCCTCAGTCAGCTCCTCGGCGGAGCGCGCCGGGTCGAAGCTGAGCCCCTCGGGCAGGGCCCCGGCCAGTTCCTCGACCCGGGTGAGGCGCTCCAGCTGGCGCCGGGTCACGGAGCGCTCGCGGCGGATGTCGACGGCGGCGGCGGTGGGCAGGTTCGAGAAGTCCTGGGGGCAGACCAGGAGCACGGTGTGGCCGACCTCGGCGCCGGTCAGCTTCGCGGCGGTGGACTCCAGCGCCAGGACGTAGACGGCGGCCTGGCGGGCGGCGGCGCCCACCTTGGCCGCGTCGGCGGCCCCGTCGATCATCGGGAACGACTTGATCTCCACGACGGTCCAGCGGCCGTCGGGGTGCACGACGACGGCGTCCGGCTCCAGGTAGGCGGGGGAGCCGGCCACCTCCAGCGCGAGCATGGGGTGGTCGAGCAGGGTCCAGGCCCCGGCGGCGGTGGCGTCCCGCAGCGCGAGCGCGGTGCGTGCGGCGCGGCCCTGCGGCCCGGCGGCGGTGAGATCGGGCACGAGCGCGTCCGGCCCGGGCGCGTCACCGGACCCGGCGCCGAGGTGTTCGTGCACCAGCCGCAGGAGCTCGGCTCCGCCGTCGCCCTTGACCTTGGCCTCGAAGGAGTTCCCGCGCACGATGGCGAACTGCGACTGCCCGAAGCCGGCGGGGGAGCCGAGGGCCGCCGCGAGGGCCGTCTTGTCCACGCCCGCGCCGTCGAGCAGTGCGCGTCTGCCGCAGCCCGGGTTGGCGGCGAGCGCCGCCAGCGCGCGGGCGTCGAGCGGGCGGGGCGGTACGGCGGGGCCGCGCAGGTCAGCGAGCCGCTGCCGCAGAGTCCTCGGGGGCGGAGTCGTCGGCCGCAGCGGCCTCGGCGTCTGCGGCAGCTGCGGGGTCTGCGGCGGCACGGCGCTGGACGGGTAGGAGCTCACCCGCGGAAGTGTCCCATCCGCCACTGACAATCGTGGACTTACCGTGGAAACCGGCTGTTCGGACGGTGCGCGGTGCGCCGGATCCGGGCAGGGCGCGGGCCACGAGGTATCCGGCGCCCATCACGGCGGCCCCGGCGACGGCGTCCAGGAAGTAGTGGTTGGCGGTGCCCATGACCACGAGGGTGGTGACGGCGGGGTAGGCGGCGCCGAGCGCCCGCACCAGTGGCCGGCGCCCGTGGCGCCACAGTGCGATCCCGCACCACAGGGCCCAGCCCACGTGCAGGCTGGGCATGGCAGCGAACTGGTTGGTCAGGCCCCCGAGCCCGCGCGGGGCGCTGGCCTCTCCGCCCCACCAGCCGTACGCGCTGTACCGGGCCATCGTGTCGGTGAACCCGTAGGAGGCGTCGAGCAGCCTGGGCGGGCAGGTGGGGACCAGGGCGAAGCCGATGAGTCCGAGGACGGTGGAGCTCGCCAGCCAGGTACGGGCGAATCGATACTGCTGGGGGCGTCGCCGGTAGAGCCAGACCAGCACCGCCGGGGTGACGAGGTAGTGCAGGGAGGCGTAGACGAAGTCGGCGGGTATGCCGAGCGCCGCGTGGTGGGTGAAGAGCCGGTTGAGCGGCCGCTCCAGGTCGATCGCCAGGAGTTCCTCCACGCGCAGGATCGCGAGCCCGTGGTCGACGGCCAGCCGTACGTCGCCCCGGGCGAGGAGTCTGCCGCCCGAGTACGCCCCGTAGAGGAGTCCCAGGACCAGCAGTTCGGCCCACCATCGAGGGGGCTGCCGCCGATTAGTCATACGGCGTAGGACGTGTGTGAAGAGGCGGAGGTTGCGCGCCGTTCATCTGATGGATGATGGAGCGGCGACGGAATCCCCGCAAAGCAGTGCGAATGGATCCGTCGGTGTTGCGCCCCTTTCCGCCCCCTCGACCGGGAGAACTCCTATGGCCCCCCGCATCCTCCTGGCCCGCCACGGCCAGACGGCGTGGTCCCAGCTCGGCAAGCACACCGGACGCACGGACGTGCCCCTGCTGGAGGAGGGCAGGCGCGGAGCGAAACTGCTCGGCGAGCGCCTCGCCCGCGCTCCGTGGGCGAGCCTGCGCGGCCTGGAGGTGCGCACCAGTCCGCTTCTCCGGGCGAGCGAGAGCTGCGACCTGGCCGGCTTCGGCATCCAGGCGGAGCCGTGGGACGCGCTGATGGAGTGGGACTACGGCGACTACGAGGGGATGACCCCGGCCGAGATCCAGGCGGTCCGGCCGGGCTGGCTGATCTGGCGCGACGGGGTGCCGGGCGGCGAGTCCGTCGCGGACGTCTCGGCCCGCGCGGACGAGGTCGTCACCTGGGCCCGTTCGGCCGAGCGCGACGTCCTCGTCTTCGCGCACGGCCACATCCTGCGCACCCTGGCCGCGCGCTGGCTCGGCTTCGACGCCTCCTTCGGCGCCCGCATCCGCCTGGAGCCGACCTCCCTGTCGGTCCTGGGCTGGGCGTACGGGGCACCCGCGCTGGAGCGCTGGAACGACACGGGCCACCTGGACGCGTAGCGGCCGGGCGCACATGCGGGCTGACGCCGGCCGGATCCGGCCGCTCCGGCAATGGAGGGGCGGAGCCCCGGGGGCCTCGGGCGCGGCGTCCCCTACCGCCCGGCCCCCGTAGGGTCACGCCGACGCGTGCCGGGTGAGGAACGCGCCCACCCGCGGGGAGCGCTGGTGGGGGATCAGGGTGCGGACCGTGGCCGCCAGCATGGACTGGATGCGGGTCGACTGGACCTCGTTCAGCAGCTCCAGCACCCGGCCACCCGCCCAGGCGGCCTCGTCGGGGGCGCCGGCGTGGGCCAGGTTGTCAGCCAGCTCGGCGGTGTAGAGGGCGACGTTGCGGGCGAAGTGCGGATCCTGGAGGTCCGCCGCCCGTCGGGCGTGCCGGGCCGCGCGGGCGTGCTCGCCGAGCGCGGCCCAGCACCGGGACTCCAGGGACTCCAGCTCGGCCTCGCCGAAGAAGGACATCCATTCGGGGTCCGCCCCCGCCTCACCGCGCGAGAACTCCGTGTGGGCCCGGGTCAGCGCCTCCTCGCACGCCTTGCGGTCGGCCAGCCCCGCCCAGCCACCGGCCTCGCGCAGGGCGAGCAGCGACAGGAGTCGCGGGGAACCGAGCGAGCGGGCGGCCCGGCGGCCCGCCTGGGCCGCCCGTACCGATTCGCGGGGGCGGCCGCAGTCCCGGGCGAGGAACGCCATGTTGCTGAAGGCGTGCGCCTCCAGGGCGTCGTCCCCGGAGACCCGGGCCGTGGCGAGCGCCTCCGCGTAGTGCGAGCGGGCGTCGTCGAAGCGGCCCGAGTCGTGCGCGAGCCAGCCCACCGAGATGGCCAGCTCTCCCGCGCCCGCGTGCAGCCGGTCCTCGGTGGACTGCCGGGTCGCTCCCGCGTCGAGCAGCGCGTAGGCGGTGCGCAGGGGTTCCGCGGCCCGCCGGTACAGGGCGTCCGCCCCGTGCCGGTCGTCCAGCAGCCGGATCTGGCGTACGGCCTCCTCGACCGCGGCCGCCTCGGACTCGCCGGCGCGGTGGGGGAGGCGGCGGGTGTCGCCGAGCAGGGTGAGGCTGAGGGTGGCGGCCGCCACGGTCGCGGAGCCGCCCGCCATGAACGCGCGACGCAGCACGTCGCTCTCCCTGGAACGAGAAGCGGACGAGGAGGAAGCGGAGGGCGCGGCGGAAGCGCAAGGAGCGGAGGCGGGGGCGGTGCGCCGGGTGAAGGGGGAGAAGGACGAGACCTGCTCGCGCTGGGCCAGCCGGCCGCGGACCGTCTCGCGCGGGGAGAACCCGAGATCGGCCAGGGTGCGGCCGGGGAACATGTGGAGGAAGACCCGCTCGTAGGCGTAGTTGGGGCAGCGGATCTCGCCGGACTCGACCCGGCCGATGTAACGGGCGTCGCAGGAAACCGTTTCTCCGATTTCCTTCGCCGCCCTGCGCACCATCGCGGCGAACTCGGCCGGGGAGTGCTGACCGCGCAGCCGCCGGAAGGGGGAGTTGGGTGAGTGGGGGGACGCCGCCATGGACGTGGCCTCTCTGGGGCAGGGACGCGCTGCCGGTGACTGTGCTGAGTGGAGACAGACGGGTGTCCGGCGGGCATGAACGTACCGCCAGCGGTGGCGGGTTGACTCGGTGTTTGGCTACAAAACGGATATCTCACCCACGATCCGCCATGAACTGCCATCCTTTGCAGCGTCTTGCCACCGCACCTGTTGACGTCCCCGTGCGTTGAACCCATGCGGAGTGGGAGGAAGCCCGCCGGCTTCCAGGACCGCTCTCGCGAGGCTCGTACGCGGATCGATGGAGGGGTTCCCTTGGTGGAGGCCGGCATGGAGAGCACGGATACGAACACCGTGCGCGAGCCGGGAGCGCCCGTGCTGACCGGAGCGCCCCTCATGACCGGAGAGCCGCTGGGCGCCGACGCCCCGGACCTGGTCACCGTGCCCACCCGGCAGGGTCTGGAGGCGGTGGACATCATCCGCCGGACCGCCGGGCAGGCCAGTTGCGCGGGCGGCGTGGGCCCGGTCCTGCACGACGGGTCCGGCAGCACCCTCGGCTTCCTCGTCCCGCCGGGCACCGCCGACGCCTGGGACCTCCCGGGCAGCGCCTGTACGCAGACCAACGGGCGCGGCATGCGCTTCGGCGACGCCTCGCCCGCCGCGGGCGGCACCGGCTGGCTGCTGCCGCCGGACGCGGTCGGGCCGGTCACCGACCCGGAGGTGCTGCGCGCGGCGCTGGGCGAGGCGGCCCGGCTGATCGAGGCCGCGGACAACTGCCGCTGACGGCTGACGGCTGACGGCTGACGGCTGACCAGCGCCGGTGACGGTCACCCACGACTGCCGCCGCGGCTTCCCAGGCCCTGACCAGCGATAATGGGGGCGTGGCAGGCAAAGGCAAGGACAAGCGGCGCGGGCAGGGCACTTCCGGGGCGGTCGTCGGGCAGGTGGACGGCGGCCGGGCGGAGCTGGAGCCTGACCGGGAGCGGCCGCGCGCCTGGACCCTGCTGATCGACGGCGCCCCGCAGTCGCACGTGGACCTGGACGACCCCGGGTACCTGGACTTCTCCTACCAGCGCCGGATCGGCCACCTGATCGATCTCGTCGCACCCGCCCGCCAGCCGCTGAACGTGCTCCACCTCGGCGGCGGAGCCTTCACCCTGGCGCGATACACGGCCGCCTCCCGCCCCCGCTCCACGCAGCAGATCGTCGAGATCGACGCCGGACTGGTGGCCTTCGTGCGCGAGCACCTGCCGCTGGACCCCCAGGCGCGGGTCCGGGTCCGGGCGGTCGACGCCCGGGCGGGACTGGCCAAGATCCCGGACGGCTGGGCCGACCTGGTCGTCGCGGACGTGTTCAGCGGCGCCCGCACCCCCGCCCACCTGACGAGCGCCGAGTTCCTGGACGACGTACGCCGGGCCCTGGCACCGGGCGGCTGGTACGTGGCGAACCTCGCGGACGGTCCGCCGCTGGCCCACCTGCGGGGACAGATCGCGACGGCCGCGTCCCGGTTCGCGGAGCTCGCGCTGGCCGCCGATCCCGTGGTGTGGCGGGGGAAGCGCTTCGGCAACGCCGTGCTGGTGGCCGCGGACCGGGAGCTGCCCGTGGCGGAGTTCACCCGCCGGGTCGCGAGCGATCCGCACCCCGGCCGGGTCGAGCACGGCCGGGCCCTGGCGGACTTCGCGGGCGGCGCGGCGCCGGTCGCCGACGCCTCGGCGGTGGCCTCGCCGCAGCCGCCGCCGTCCGTCTTCCGCTGACCCTGACGACGGGCCCTACGGATCCACGATCTCCACCAGCGGCGGGTGGTCGTGCCAGGTGCAGAACACCGACACCTCGCGCCCGTCGCGGGTGAAGGTGACGCGGATCCAGGACGGCTGCTTCCACACCTGCATCCGCCACCCGGCCGACGGGGTCGCCGAGACCAGCTCGGCGGAGGTGGCACCGAGACCGAAGACGACGCGGCCGCCCGAGACGCTGTACGCCTTCACGTCCTCGTTCCCGGCCCCGCGCCGGGGCTGGGGCGGGGCCGGCGGGGCGGGCCTGGCGGAGGAGGGCGAGGCGGGCGGCGAGGACGGCGACGAGGGGGAGACGGAGGGCGAGGGCGACCGTTCCGGCGGCGGGGCGGCCCGGTGCGTGGAGGAGGAGAGGGGCTGCGTCGCCAGCGGCACCGCGAGCGGCGGATCGTAGGCCGTACCGGACATGACCGAGTGCACGCCCCACCACGACAGCGTGACCGCCGCCCCGGTGGCCAGCGTCCACGCACCCGCATGTACAAGTCCTCGTCGCATCGGGGGACATACTGCCCCACCCGTCCCAGACCTGGACCGGCACCCCGCCACGTCCCCCGAATGGGCTACCGTGCGGGCCATGGCTAGTGTGCTCGTGGTCGAGGACGACCAGTTCGTACGTTCCGCCCTCATCCGGCACCTGACCGAGGCCTCGCACACCGTGCGCAGCGTCGGCACCGCCCTGGAGGCCCTGCGCGAGGTCGCCCACAACCGATTCGACCTGGTCATCCTCGACCTCGGGCTGCCGGACCTGGACGGGGCCGAGGCGCTGAAGATGCTGCGCGGGATCACCGATGTGCCCGTCCTCATCGCGACCGCCCGCGACGACGAGGCGGAGATAGTCCGGCTGCTCAACGACGGCGCCGACGACTACCTGACCAAACCTTTCTCCGTGGAGCACCTCTCCGCCCGGATGGCCGCCGTCCTGCGCCGCGCCCGCACCGCCGCCGGCTCCGAACCGCCCTCCCGGGTCCTTCGCGTCGGCGGCCTCGCCATCGATCCGCTGCGCCGCCAGGCCGAGCTGGACGGGACCGTACTGGACCTCACGCGGCGCGAGTTCGACCTGCTCGCCTTCCTCGCCGGGCGGCCCGGTGTGGTCGTGGCCCGCCGGGAGCTGCTCGCCGAGGTCTGGCAGCAGTCGTACGGCGACGACCAGACCATCGACGTCCACCTGTCGTGGCTGCGCCGCAAGCTCGGCGAGACCGCCGCCAGCCCGCGCTACCTGCACACGCTGCGGGGTGTCGGGGTCAAGCTGGAGCCGCCGCGGTGAGCGGCGCACGCGAGGCCGCCGGGCCGCCGACGTCCACGACGGCCGCACCGCCGCTCCGGGCGGGCGCAGAAGCGAGCCGTCGGAGATGAGATGGGCCCTGGTGAAGGTGTGCCTCGCGGTCACCGTCATGGTGGTCGTGGCCTTCGCCGTACCGCTCGGGCTGGTCGTCCAGGAGATGGCCAGCGACCGGGCGATCT
Source organism: Streptomyces sp. NBC_00435 (assembly GCF_036014235.1). Classification (GTDB taxonomy): domain Bacteria; phylum Actinomycetota; class Actinomycetes; order Streptomycetales; family Streptomycetaceae; genus Streptomyces. The sequence continues at coordinate 3,057,516 of NZ_CP107924.1, read as the reverse complement.
CCAACGCCGAGCGGCAGGCCGCCACCATCGCGCCGACGCTGTCGATCACCACCGACCCGGTGCAGCTGCGCAAGGCCGTGGAGACCACGCAGATGGGCGCCGCCCGGCGGATGGCCGTGCACGTACCGGCGGTCGGGGGCAGCCCGCGCGTGGAGGTCGGCGAGGGCTCGGCCGGCGAGCGTGCCGTCGCCGAGACCCGGCGGATCGGGCGGGCCTCCACGGTCCCGGTGGCGGGCGGGGGCTTCGCGCTGCTCCAGCCCGTCGCGCTGGGCTCCGGCGACATCGCGGTGGTGGAGATCCTCGTTCCGGAGAGCGAGGTCAGCAACGGGGTCGCCACCGCCTGGGTGGTCCTCGCGGGCGTCGGACTCGCCCTGGTGGTGGGCTCGGTGGCGGTCGCGGACCGGCTCGGCGCCCGCCTGGTGCGGCCGGCCGAGCGGCTGGCGGACGCCGCGCACCGGCTGGGTGAGGGGCGGCTCGGGGCGCGGGTGCCGGAGGAGGGGCCGAAGGAACTCCGCCAGGCCGCCGTCGCGTTCAACTCGATGGCCGATCAGGTGGTGGAACTCCTGGCCAACGAGCGCGAGCTGGCCGCCGACCTCTCGCACCGGCTGCGGACCCCGCTGACGGTGCTGCGGCTCAACGCCGCCTCGCTCGGCGAGGGACCGGCGGCCGAGCAGACCCGGGCGGCCGTGGAGCAGCTGGAGCGCGAGGTCGACACGATCATCCGTACCGCCCGCGAACAGCGGCCCGCCGCCGCGCAGGGACCGGGGGGCGGGGCGGGTTCGGCGGGCGCGGGCTGCGACGCCTCCGAGGTGATCCGCGACCGGATGGGCTTCTGGTCGGCGCTGGCGGAGGACGAGGGCCGCGAGGTGCGCCTCGCGGGGGTCGACCGTACGGTACGGATCCCCGTGGCCCGGCCGGAGCTCGCGGCCGCACTGGACGCGATGCTCGGCAACGTCTTCCGGCACACCGCGGAGGGCACCCCCTTCGCGGTGGACGTCCACGACGCCGGGGACGCGGTCATCGTGCTCGTCTCCGACGCGGGTGGCGGCATCGCCGATCCGGACGCCGCCCTGCGGCGCGGCAACGACGGCGGCCGCGACGGTTCCACGGGCCTGGGCCTGGACATCGTGCGCCGGGTCGCGGAGTCGACGGGCGGCGACGTGCGGCTGGGGCGTTCGGTGCTCGGCGGCACCGAAGTGCGGGTGTGGATCTCGCTGGACGGACGGTCGCGGGGCGAGTCGGCCCGCACCGGGCGCAGCCGGCGCAAGCGGCGGGGCAACTGACGTAACCCTGCGGTCGGCAGGGGCGCGCCGCGCGACCGGTATGTCCCCATGTCGATACGGTCCGCGCCATGGACACCCTCATCTTCGGCGGTCTTCTCGCCACCCTGATCGCGATGTACCGGGACGCCTCGCGGTTCGTCGTGCTCGGTGCCTGGTGGCTCATGCTCCTCGCGGTGATCCTGCTGATGGCGCACCACATCACCAGCAGCCTCGCCCTCACCCTGAGCTACTGACCGTGGCCGCGATGTCCAGCCTCCTCCCGGAGACGCCTCTGGAGGGCGGCCTGCTGGGCCGTGTGCAGTTCTGGTTCGCGTGCGTCTTCGCCATCGGCTGGACCGGGGTGGTCTGCGGCGGCCTCTTCTACCAGTTCGGGATGTGGGAGTACCCCTGCCCGCTCTGCATCGTGCAGCGGATGTTCATGCTGCTGGCGGCGATGGGGGCGGCCCACATCGTCCGCACGGCCCTGACCGACGGGGCGGTGACGGGCCGCGACTACATGATGGGCTGGGGGTTGGCGCTCGTCGCCCTGGTCGCGGGCTCCTTCGCCTCGTGGCGGCAGATGATGCTGCACGTCCTGCCGGGTGACAAGGGCTACGGCAGCGAGGTGTTCGGCCTGCACCTGTACGTATGGGCGTGGATCCTCTTCCAGGCCTCGGTCGTGGCGGTGGGCATCGTCCTGGCCTTCGCGCACGCCACCGCGGACCGGGTCGTGCCGGCGGAGGGGCCGGGTCCGTACCGCACGGTGGGGATGGTCGCGCTGTGGTTCCTGGGGCTGGTGATCGCCGTGAACGTCGTGGCCGTCTTCCTGGAGGAGGGCTTCCACTGGTTCCTGCCGGACGACCCGGGGCGCTACCAGTTCTTCTACGACGTGGGGATCCTGGACTAGCTGAGGTTGGCGCGGAGTTGATGCCGCGCGCGCGGGAATCCGTAGGAGCTGCTTGAGTGGGTGGGCTCGTCCATTGCTCGTCCACGGCTCTCCGCCGCTCCTCTCCGCCACGGCTCGTCCCCTCGCTCGTCCGTCCGCTCGTCCGCTCGTCCGCTCGCACTCGATGGGAAGCCGCCATGCGCTACGCAGTCCTCGGCACCGGGATCGTCGGCCGCACGGTGGCCTCCCGGCTGCTCTCCCTCGACCACGAGGTCGTCGTCGGCACCCGGGACCCCGGGGCCACCCTCGCCCGCACCGAGTACGCCGAGTGGCAGGCGGCCCACCCCGGGGCGGGCCTCGCCGGCTTCGCGGAGGCCGCGCGGCAGGGCGAGACGCTCGTCAACGCCACGGGCGGGCGGGTCAGCGTGGCCGCCCTGACGCAGGCGGACGCCGCGCACCTGGACGGCAAGGTCCTCATCGACATCGCGAACCCGTTGGACTTCTCGCACGGGTTCCCGCCGGGCCTCGACCCGGTGGACAGCGACAGTCTGGGCGAGCTGATCCAGCGGACCTTCCCCGGGCTGCGCGTGGTCAAGACGCTGAACACGATGAACTGCCAGGTCATGGTCGACCCGGCCAGGGTCCCCGGCGACCACACCGTCTTCCTCTCGGGTGAGGACGCCGAGGCCAAGAAGGCCGTACGGGAGCTCCTGTACTCCTTCGACTGGCGCGAGCACACCGTCATCGACCTGGGCGGGATCGAGACGGCGCGCGGTACGGAAATGCTGCTGCCGGTCTGGCTCCGGCTGATGGGGGCCCTCGGGCACACGGACTTCAACTTCCACATCCAGGGCGCGAACCGGGAGGGTTAGCCGCCGGTCTCGCAGGTGATGAACACGGAGGGCCTGGCGAGGACCCGGCGAGGACCTGGCGCCTGGCGGCCCTGCAGTCGCAGCACTGGGCCGTCTCCTTCGGATCTTGGTTCGCAGGCGCCCGCACGCTGCCGGCCCGCCCATATATTGGCGACGTGGACGAAGCCGAAGTGAGCGGCCAGGTGTGGAGGGACGAGGTTCGCGTGCGTCCGACCGCCGATCAGGATCGGGACGCGTTGGCCCGGCTTGTCGAGGTGGACATGGATCCCTTCGAAGTCGAGCTGTACGAGCGCGCGGCGGATCCCCAAGCGCTTTTCCTCGATCGCGCTCAGAGGTCGCAGGCTGGGCAGTACACCAGGCATGTACGGCGGCTTCGGGAGCGCCGACGGCGTCACGACAGTTGAGCGGTAGCCTTCCGATCATCTGATCGCTGGCCCGGTGCGTCGTTGACTGACGCGCAGTGGACACCTACCGAGCCGCGGCTGCCGGACCGGACACCTCGGAGGGGTGGGCGGCGGCGTGATCACCGGTAAGTGATCGACGCAATCGCGTTCATGTACCGCACCGGGACGCCGTGGATGGGCCTGCCCGAACACGTCGGCTCGTGGAAGGTCGCCCACAACCGCCTGCGCGTGTGGGCCGCGGACGGGACGTGGGCGAAGGTCTTCAACTACCGAAATCCACCTCGCCGCCGTCTTCGGCCGGTCAGCGAAGTGATCCGAAGGAAACGGCCTGGCCGGGCCCCGCCGTGCCGGGTCGGGGGGCCAGTACCCGGCCGGCGGCGGCCCATGCCACTACCGCGGAGGCGGCTGCCGCACCGCAGGACAGGGCGAAGGCCGCCCGGTGTCCGTACGCCTCGGCCAGCGGTCCGGCCACTGCCGCGGCCAGTGCCTGGCCGATGATCAGACCGCTGCCGGCCAGGGTCATCGCCTCACCCATCCGCTGCGCGGGGCCAGTGCGTTCCACGAGGCCGAAGAGGGCGATCAGGTGCGGGGCGACGGCCAGCCCGATGCCGGCGACGGCGAAGGCGGCCCCCCACGGGCCGGAGACGGCGAGCAGCGGCAGCGTCAGCAGGGCCTGGGCGGTGATGGTCAGGCGCAGCCGGACGCCCGGCGTGGCCGGACCGGGCCGGGCCACCGTCACGAAGCCGGCGATCGAGCTGGTCACGGCCATGGCGGACCAGACCAGCCCGGCGGAACCGGGGGAGCCGGCCGCTTCGGCGAGCGCGTTGACCCCGGTATTGGCGGCGCTCCACGAGGCGCCCTGCAGGACGGCCATGACGAACAGCAGGACCAGCCCCGCGGACCACAGTCGTACGTCGGCACGTGCGGCGGCGCCGCTTTCCGCCGGCCCGGGCGCTGTGGGATGCACGGCGAAGAGCGTCCCGAAGGCCAGGATCAGGCCGGCTGCGAGGACCAGGGCAGAGGCGGGATGCACGGTCACCGCGAGGATCCCGGCCAGCGCGGGCCCCACCACGAACCCGACCTCGTCGAGTGTGGTGTCGAACGAGATCGCGGCTGTGACCAGGGCCTTGTCGTCTCCGGCCAGCCGCGCCCAGCGGGCCCGGGCCAGCGGTCCGACCTGCGGCACCGTGAGGCCGGCGGCGACGGCGCACGCGATGCGGACGGGCAGCGGCAGCCCGCCGAGGACGGCGGCGACGAGGGCGAGGAGCACGGTGGCGTTGGCGGCGCAGGCGAGCAGCAGGACGGGTCGGTGACCGTGCCGGTCGGCCAGCCGGCCGATGACCGGACCGCCGAGGGCCTGGCCGAGCCAGAGGGCGGCGGCGACCGTGCCGGCGTCGCCGATGCCGTCGCGTTCGTTGATGAGCAGCAGCGTCCCGATGGGGCACAGCGCGGCGGGGAGTCGCGCGAGGAACCCGTAGAGGGGGAGGGCGCCGCCGCCGAGGGCCAGGATCCCGCGGAAGCCCGCGGGGGCGGGCGGGTGAGGCGGCGCGAGCGGGGGTGGGGAAGGGGACACGGACAACCTCCAGCCGCACGCCGACCCTCCCGTTTCTCCGGCGCGCGTTGTTGCCCGTTGGGCCGGAGGTTAGCGGCGGAACGACCGGTTCGGTAGACGCGGTCCGCCCGTGGCGTGCAGGCGTGCGGGGGCTGTCAGTCGGTGTCGCCCGAGGCCAGGCGCTTGGCCTGGGCACGGCCGACTTCGGCGGCGCGGTGGAGGTAGTCGGCGATGACGGTGAGTTCGGTGTCGGAGTAGCTCTGCAGGACGGCGCCGAAGGCGCGGCCGGGGGTCTCCCAGGCGGCGCCGATCCGGTCGCGGGCGGCGGGCGCGAGGGAGACGAGGGAGCGGCGGCGGTCGTTCGGGTCGGAGTGGCGTTCGACGATGCCGGCCTTGACCATGCGGTCGACGAGCCGGGTGGCGGATCCCGAGGTCAGGCCGGTGAGGCGGGCGATGTCACCGGTGCTGACCGGGCCGGGCTCCATGTCGAGGAGCGAGACGCACTGCATGTCGGTGGGGTGCAGGCCGACGTGGTCGGCCATGGCCTGGTTGAAGAGTGAGTAGTCGGCGTAGTGCCGCTGGCTCTCGGTGACGATGCGCGCGAGCAGCTCGGCGCGGGTCCACTCATCACTCGAACGAGCGTAATCGGTTGACATCGGCTTCTCCGTGCTTCAAATTTGTCTGTGTGGCGCAGAGATTGCGCCACACAGAATCTGCGTCACATGACCAGTCTAGAACAGGAAGATGCCATGTCGAAGATCCTCGTCACCGGTGGCCGCGGGGCCGTCGCCCGCGGTCTCTCCTCCCTCCTCACTGCCCACGGTGTCCCACACCGCCTCGCATCCCGCGAGCCCGACAAACCCGGCACCGTCCACTGCGACCTCTCCGATCCCGCCACCTTCCCGGGTGCCCTCGCCGGAGTCCGCTCCGTCTTCCTCTACGCCGAGGCCTCCGCCGTCGACGCCTTCGTGAAGGAGGCGGTCAGCGCCGGCGTCGAGCACGTCGTCCTCCTGTCCTCCTCCTCGGTCCTCGCACCCGACGCCGCCGACAGCCCCCTGGCCGTGTCCCACCTCGCGGTGGAGCGGGCCCTGCTCGCCTCCCCGCTGCGCACGACATTGCTGCGCCCCGGGTCCTTCGCGAGCAATGCCTTCGGCTGGGCCTGGTCGCTGAAATCGGGCCGCCCGGTCCACCTGCCCTACCCGGGCGCCTACTGCGACCCGGTCCACGAGACCGACCTCGCCGAAGCGGCCTTCGCGGTTCTCGCCGACCCGTCCCTCGGAGCTCGCGCGTACACCCTGACCGGGCCGCAGACCCTGACCTTCGCCGCGCAGCTGGCGATACTGGGCGACGTGATCGGCCACCACATACCCTTCGAGCCCGTCTCGCGCGACCAGTGGAAGTCCGAGGTCGACGGATTCATACCGGGCCCGTACGCCGAGGCCCTGCTCGACTTCTGGGCCGCCGCCGACGGTCTCCCGGTCGACCTCACCGACGCGGTCGAGCGCCTCACGGGTCACGCGCCGCGCACGTTCGCCACCTGGGCGGCGGACCACGCGGACGCTTTCCGGCAACAGAGCTAGTGGCCCCGCCCGGCCGTCGCCAGGGCCGGCAGCGTCAGTGGGATGAGGGCGAGCACCCCCATCACGACCCACCCGGCAACCGTCACCGGGCGGGTGCGGCCGGCCAGGTAGTCCTCGGAGCGGCGCAGCAGCCAGCAGGCGAACCACACGCCGAAGGCGCCGGCCGTCGCCGGAAGCAGGCCAGGCCCATGGAGACCGCGGTGATGCGTCCTCGCCAGACGGTCGCCGTCACGAGACCGCTCTTGACCATGCGGATGAGCAGCGGGGAGTCGGTGGGGAAGCCCACGGACACGGGGGAGTGGGCTCCGGCGGAGAGACGGGCCTCGTAGTGGGAGCCGCGGCCGTTGGAGATCACCGTGCCGGTCACGTGGTACGGGACGAGCCGGAGGCAGCCCGTGTCCTCGGGAGGCGCGGTGGCCGGGCAGGGGCGGGCCGAGGGCGGGACCGCCAGTGCGGCCGGCGGCGCGAAGTGGCGTGCCTGAAGCGCGTGTGATCCCCCGATGGCGGCCGGGGTCCCGGCGTGCCGACGGGCAGGTTACGGGAGGACCTGGGGGGACGGAACCGCCGGGTGTCGGCAGTCTCCGAAGCCGCCCGGTGCCGGGTCACGGCACATGGCCCCCGGCCGGGGCCGCCGATGGCGGTGCGTGCTAGCGTCCGCCGATTGATCAAATGCATGGGGGGATTGTGCGAAGAGTTATGAGCATCGGCGCCGCGGTGGCGCTGTTCGTCACCGGTGGCCTCGTGGGTGCGGGAAGCGCCATGGCGGCCGGGGACCCGACGTTCTACTTCGACCCGGTCACGGACAAGGTCCTGATGCCGGGCGAGGGGCGGGTCTGGCTGTCACCGTCGGGCGGGGGCGGGCAGAACGACGGGCAGCCCGACGGTACGTACGTCTACGTACTGAGCAAGAAGCCGCTCACGGACGCCGGCTGGTCCGGCGGCGGGGTGCCGGCCGGGCTGACCGTGGACCCGACGGACGGCTGCGCGCCGAAGGCCGGGATCGCCGGCGTGTACCTGTGCGACCTGAAGGGGTGGAACAACCCGGCCCCCGAACTGTCTGCCGCGAGCGCGACGGTGGACGGTGCGACGGCCTACTACGGCCTCGTCTACGTACCGCGCGGGCAGAGCGTCGACGCGGGCATCAAGGAGGCGCAGACCGCGGGCTCGCAGGCCGTCGGTCCGCGTCGGGCGCACGCGACGGTCACCGTGAAGACCAAGGCGCACGTCGCGCAGAACACCGTCGCGATGTCGACGCCGCCACTGCCGGCCGGTGGCTCCGTGCAGCACACGGTGAAGCTCCACGCGGTCGACAAGGGCAAGCTGGCACTGGGCATGTCCGCGGCGCCGGGCTTCCGTCGCTGGGACGACGGCGAGCTGAAGGTCGCCGTCGAGAGTGCCGACGCGGCCGGCGCCGACGGTGCCGAGTGCAACCACTCGACCGGCGACGGCGGTGGGGTCTGGTGCGACATCAAGAAGCCCGGGGACTACACGGTCACCTACAAGCTGAAGGCGGAAGCCACGGCTCCGGCCTGGCGGCTGCGCATCGAAGCGGTCTACGAGGTGTACAGCTTCGGCACCGGTAACCCGGAGAAGACGGCGGACTTCGCGGTCGCCAGCCCGATCCCGGTGACCGAGCGCTTCCGGGTCCTGGCCCGGAGCGCGGACGGCGACCTGTGGGACTACCGCAGCACCGGCAAGGTGCCGGACGCGTTCGTTCCGGTGGATCCGGTCGGCGGCAGCCCGGAGTGGAACCAGTACTCGGCGCTGACCCGGCTGGGGCCGGTGACCGTACAGAGCACCGGGCCGGGCGCGGTGGCGCGGGACAAGGCCGGAGTGCTGTGGTTCTACCCGACGTCCGGTGACGGCGCCGTCTACAAGGACCGGCTGAGGGTCGGTGGCGGCTGGAACATCTACAGCACGCTGGTCGGCGCCTCGGACCTGACCGGCGACAAGAAGGCGGACCTGCTGGCGCGGGACACCGCGGGCACCCTGTGGCTGTACGCGGGCACCGGAGTGGACTCGAAGCCGCTCGCCTCCAGGGTGAAGATCGGCGGGGGCTGGAACATCTTCGACACGCTCGTGGGCGGCACCGATGTGACCGGTGACGGCAAGGCCGACCTGGTGGCCCGGGACCCCGCCGGCAAGCTGTGGCTCTACCAGGGGACCGGCACGGCGGCGAAGCCGCTCGCCGGTCGGGTGCAGATCGGCACCGGCTGGCAGATCTACGACTCCCTGCTGTCCCCGGGTGACCTGAATTCGGACGGCAAGGCCGATCTCGTGGCGCGCGACGCCGCGGGCGCGCTCTGGTTCTACCGGGGCACGGGCGTCGCCACCAAGCCGTTCGCGGCTCGGGTGAAGGTCGCCACCGGCTTCGAGAGGTACAACCTGCTGTTCTGACAAAGGCGAAGGGCCCCGCTCCGCTTTCGCGGAACGGGGCCCTCTCGCAGGGTGAGTGACGGGACTTGAACCCGCGGCCACCTGGACCACAACCAGGTGCTCTACCAACTGAGCTACACCCACCATGTCCGGACGGAAAACCGACCGGCCGAAGAAAAGGGTACAGGGTCCGGGAGGGTGCTCGCTCCCTCCTTTCCCCGTGCCCGCCTCCGGGGGTGCTACGCGCCGGGGACCACGTGCTTGGCGGCGATGGTCCGCGCCGTGTCCGAGTCCGGTCCGGGCTGCGGCACGAAGACCGCCTCCCGGTAGTAGCGCAGCTCGGCGATGGACTCCTTGATGTCCGCGAGCGCCCGGTGGTTGCCGTTCTTCGGGGGGCTGTTGAAGTACGCGCGCGGGTACCACCGGCGCGCCAGCTCCTTGATCGAGGACACGTCCACGATCCGGTAGTGCAGGTACCCCTCCAGGGCGGCCATGTCGCGCAGCAGGAAGCCGCGGTCGGTGCCGACCGTGTTTCCGCAGAGCGGGGCCTTGCGCGGTTCCTTGACGTGTTCCCGTACGTAGGCCAGGACCTGTGCCTCGGCGTCCGCGAGGGTGGTCCCGCCGGCCAGCTCGTCGAGCAGGCCGGAAGAGGTGTGCATCTCGCGCACCACGTCGGGCATGGTCTCCAGGGCCGCGTCCGGCGGGCGGATCACAATGTCCACGCCTTCGCCGAGCACGTTGAGCTCCGAGTCGGTGACCAGTGCGGCCACCTCGATAAGTGCGTCGTCCGTCAACGAGAGCCCGGTCATCTCGCAGTCGATCCACACCATGCGATCGTTCATGTGCCCCACCTTATGCGGAAGGTCCCCCGTATCGGTGACCACCGATACGGGGGACCTTCCCAGGACCTTCTCCGGGCAGGCCCGGCGCGGACTACGCGTGCTCGCGCAGCACCCGGCCCGGGGCGTACAGCTCCGTCACCGTGGGACCGGCCGCGGCCAGGGCGGCCGCGGTCCGCTGCGGCTGCGGAGAGCGCTGGTGCGGTACCGGCGACTCCGACAGCTGCGCCACCTGGGCCACGTCCGCCTGCGGGCGGCGAGCCCGGTAGGCGGAGCGGTAGGCGGCCGGGGAGGACCCCAGCTGGCGGCGGAAGTGCCCGCGCAGCGCGACCGGCGAACGGAACCCGCAGCGTCCGGCGACCTCGTCGACCGAGTAGTCGGAGGTCTCCAGCAGCCGCTGTGCCTGGAGCACCCGCTGGGTGATCAGCCACTGCAGCGGCGCACTGCCGGTGAGCGAGCGGAACCGCCGGTCGAAGGTGCGCCTGCTCATGTAGGCGCGCGCCGCCAGCGTCTCCACGTCGAACTGCTCGTGGAGGTGTTCCAGTGCCCAGGCGACGACCTCGGCCAGCGGGTCGGCGCCGATCTCCTCCGGCAGCGACCGGTCGAGGTAGCGCTCCTGGCCACCCGTGCGGCGCGGCGGGACGACGAGACGCCGGGCCAGTGCCCCGGCCGCCTCGCTGCCGTGGTCCGTGCGCACGATGTGCAGGCACAGGTCGATTCCGGCCGCGGTGCCCGCGGACGTCAGCACATCGCCGTCGTCGACGAACAGCTCGCGCGGATCGACGTGGACGGACGGGTAGCGCTTGGCCAGCGTCGGCGCGTACATCCAGTGCGTCGTCGCGGGCCGGCCGTCCAGCAGACCGGCGGCGGCGAGCACGAATGCCCCCGTGCACAGTCCGACGATCCGGGCCCCCTCCTCGTGCGCCAGACGCAGCGCGTCGAGTGCCTCCGGCGGCGGCGGTGAAGTGATGGAACGCCACGCGGGAACGACGACCGTGCCTGCCCGGGCGATCGCCTCCAACCCGTATGGCGCGGTCAGCTCGAGTCCGCCGGTGGTCCTCAGAGGACCGTCTTCACCGGCGCAGACGAGCAGTCGATAGCGTGGAACTCCCGCGTCCTGCCGGTCAATGCCGAACACGGAAAGTGGAATGGAGCTCTCGAAGATCGGCCCGCCGCTGAACAGCAGCACCGCGACGATCTCCCTGCGGCGACGCCCCGCGAGCTTCCTGCCGTCAACGACGACGGCGGTGGAATCCTGGCTCATGGCGCTAAGCCCCCCTTGGGTGTCGCGACTCCTTGGTCTGGTCGCACCTGCACGTATCCCCTCGGCCTTGCACGTGGCTCCCCCGCCGTAAATACATGATCGAATCTACTGCGTCCCGTGGTGTCGGCGTGACAAGTTCAGCACGCAGCGCTATGTCGACTTGGCAACTTGGCGAAAAGCATTCGATCAGGAAGCGTTCCACTCCGCTACCCGGGTGGAAAGCGCACTGTCCGGCCATGGCCAGTACTCGTAGGGTCAAAGTCCCCCTCCGGCGCTGTAGTCGCTGATGGTGAGGGGGGTGGGGGGACATTCCGGCAAGGAGGGTGACCTGCCGGGAAGTTGGCTGAAAACGTGCGGGTGTGGATGTGCGAATCGGTCAGTCGGGAGGGGACATCCCACAGGAAACGTGACATCCGCGCTGGGTTCCTGCCCCGGCGCGCGAGTGTCGGCCCCGATGGGCGGGCGTCAATCGGTCCCGTGCGAGGACCCGGGCCGCGTTCCGCTCCTCCTTCTCCGAGTGGCGCAGGAGCACCCGGCAGGCGGCCGTGACGGCGGCCAGGCCGAGCGTGGCCACCGCGGCCCCGCCGAAGGAGGTCCCGTAGACGACGAGGACGACGGGGACGAGCAGGCAGCTGAAGGCCGCCCAGCGCACCACGTCACCAGCGGGGTCGTCATGGGGGTGCCTCGCGGACTGCACGGACGGGTGAAGAGGAGGGGGTGGCATGTGGACGGACTGCGTCGGCTGAGCGGGCGACTGAGCGGGCTGGACGGGGTGAACCGGATGACCGGGCACGGCGTGCTCCCTGCGGGCTCTTCCTGGACGGTCGGACTCGTGTCCAACGGCGGGCGGCGCGGCTCGGTCACTGCGCGCACGGGTGGCACGTACCCGGTGGGGTGCCCCTCGTCACTGGCTGTAGGGGGCAGCGGACATTGCCAAGGAGGCGCCGCTGCGGCATGCTCCCTTGGACGCTCTCCAGGGGCGGCAAGCCCTGTGCAGCACAGGAGTGTCGCCGTACCCTGGTGGGTATGGGCTTGGGAAGATGCTTCCCGGACAGAGCTCAGTCACACTGAGTTGTCGTTTTCTGGAATCGTCCCGCCCGAATCGTCGCTTCCGCCTACTGGCGCCCCGCCCGTTTGTCCCTTCCCCTGAGGACCTCTTCGCCGAGACACCCATGGCCGGTCACGAATTCTCCGAACCCGCGGACCGCAAGCGCAAACGCCTCGCCGACCCCGAGTCGGCCGACCTGCGCGCGGTGGAACAACCACGTCATCCCTGCGACCCGGCCTTCCGGCACGGGGTCGTGGTGGGCTTCGACGGATCCACGTCCAGTGAGCGCGCCCTCGCGTACGCGATCGGGATGGCCCGGCGCTCGGGATCCGGGCTGATCATCGTCCATGTGGCCAACCGGCTGCCCACCACGGTGTGGGCCGGCTGCGAGCCGCCGGTCTTCGTCGACGTGCCGGACCACCGCACCGAGGTGCTGGGGCTGGAGCTGGCCTGCGCGGACTACCTGGCCGAGGTCCCGTGGATCCTCGTGGAGCGCGGCGGGGACATCTGCCACGAGCTGGAGGAGGTCGGCCGGGAGTACTCGGCGGACGCCATCGTCGTCGGCTCCACGCACGGCATCGTCGGCCGGATCTTCGGATCGGTGGCGGGCCGGCTGGCGAAGCGGGCGCAGCGACCGGTTGTTGTCATCCCGTAACCGACCGTATGTCGATTGTGCGGTTGTGCACCCCCATGTAAGGGGTAGATAAAGGCTGCTGGTACGCAGCAAACAACTGCAGATCGAAGGGAGCCCGCCGTGGACAATGGTGTCTCTGCGGGAAGCACGGCCTCGACTTCGACCCTCGGGCACATCGCCCTGGGTCTCACCCTTCTCGCGTTCGGTATCGGCCACACCGGGATCGTCGACGGTGTCACCGTGGCCAACTCCGTGTCGCTCGCGACCTTCCTCGGCGGTCTCGCCCTGTTCGTCCTCGGAATCATGGAGTTCCGCGGCGGCAACGGCTTCAACGGGACGGCCTTCGCGGGAATCGGAGCCTTCTGGTTCACCTGGGCCAACGGCGCCGACGGAAAGGTTTCGGCACACGCGGCCGGACTGTTCCTCGTCCTGTTCGCCATGCTGGCACTGACCCTCACCGCCGCGGCCTCGCGCGGGCTGTTCGGTCAGGGCGTGTACGGCCTGTTCACCCTCTCCCTCCTCCTCCTGGCGATAGGCACCCTCGCCGGGAGCGGCGGGCTGGCCAAGGCGGCCGGCTGGGTGGCGGCGCTCTCCGGGCTGCTGGCCTGGTACGGGGCCACCGCGGCGCTGGCGAGCTGGCCGCTGGCGTTCGGAAAGCGTTCGCGCGGCGCGGTCGCCGCGGGCTGAGGGCACGGCCCGAACGTAGGAGAAGGCCCCCGGGGGATCCCGGGGGCCTTCTTCGTGCCTATTCGACGGTGACGGACTTCGCGAGGTTGCGCGGCTTGTCGATGTCCCGGCCCAGGGCCAGGGCCGTGTGGTACGCCAGCAGCTGCAGCGGGATGCCCATCAGGATCGGGTCCAGCTCGTCCTCGTTCTTGGGTACGAGGATGGTGTGGTCGGCCTTCTCCTGCTCACGGTGGGCGACCGCCAGGATCCGGCCGCTGCGGGCCTTGATCTCCTCCAGCGCGGCGCGGTTCTTCTCCAGCAGGTCGTCGTCCGGGACGATGGCGACCGTCGGCAGCGACGGCTCGATCAGGGCGAGCGGACCGTGCTTGAGCTCGGAGGCCGGGTAGGCCTCGGCGTGGATGTAGGAGATCTCCTTGAGCTTCAGGGAGGCCTCCAGGGCCACCGGGTAGCCCCGGACGCGGCCGATGAACATCATCGACTTGGCCTCGGCGTACTCCGCGGCCAGCTTCTTGATGTCCTCCTCGCCGTCGAGGATCTCCTGGATCTGCGCGGGCAGCTTGCGCAGGCCCTCGATGATCCGCTTGCCGTCCGTGACGGACAGGTCGCGGATGCGGCCCAGGTGCACGGCGAGCAGCGCGAAGGCCACCACCGTGTTGGTGAAGCACTTGGTGGAGACGACGCAGACCTCGGGGCCGGCGTGCACGTACACGCCGCCGTCGGCCGCGCGGGCGATCGCGGAGCCCACGACGTTGACGACGCCGAGGACGCGGGCGCCCTTGCGCTTGAGCTCCTGGACGGCGGCCAGCACGTCGTACGTCTCGCCGGACTGGGAGACCGCGATGTAGAGGGTGTCGGGGTCCACGACCGGGTTGCGGTAGCGGAACTCCGAGGCCGGCTCGGCGTCGGCGGGGATCCGGGCCAGGCTCTCGATGAGGCCCGCGCCGATCATGCCGGCGTGGTACGAGGTGCCGCAGCCAAGGATCTTGACCCGGCGGATGCCGCGCGCCTCGCGCGGGTCCAGGTTCAGGCCGCCCAGGTGCACGGTGTTGAAGCGGTCGTCGATCCGGCCGCGCAGGACGCGGTCCACCGCGTCGGCCTGCTCGGAGATCTCCTTGTGCATGTACGTGTCGTGGCCGCCCATGTCGTACGAGGCGGCCTCCCACTCCACGGTCTCGGGCGTGGCGGTGGTCGTCGTACCGGAGGTGGTGTAGGTCCGGAAGTCGTCGGCCTTCAGGGTCGCCATCTCGCCGTCGTCCAGGGTGACGATCTGGCGGGTGTGGGCGACGAGCGCGGCGACGTCCGAGGCGACGAACATCTCCTTCTCGCCGATGCCGAGGACGACCGGCGAGCCGTTGCGGGCGACGACGATGCGGTCGGCGAAGTCGGCGTGCATGACGGCGATGCCGTAGGTGCCCTCGATGACCTTGAGCGCCTCGCGGACCTTCTCCTCCAGGGTGTCGGCCTGGGCGCGGGCGATGAGGTGGACGATCACCTCGGTGTCGGTCTCCGAGAGGAAGACGACGCCGTCGGCCTCCAGCTTGGCGCGCAGCTCGGAGGCGTTGTCGACGATGCCGTTGTGGACGACGGCGACCTTGTTGCCGGCGTCCAGGTGCGGGTGGGAGTTGATGTCGCTCGGGGCGCCGTGGGTGGCCCAGCGGGTGTGGGCGATGCCGGTGGTGCCGGCGAAGCGCTTGGGGACCCGGGACTCCAGCTCGCGGACACGGCCCTTGGCCTTGACGACCTTCAGGGTCGCGGCCTTCGGGGTGTTGACGACGATGCCGGCGGAGTCGTAGCCGCGGTATTCCAGTCGCTGCAGCCCCTCCAGCAGCAGCGGTGCCACGTCACGCTTGCCGATGTAACCCACGATTCCGCACATAAAAGGTCTTTCCCCTCCTGAAGTTCGAATGCTTTCCTGCCGCTGCCGCCCCCTGTCCGGGGCGGTACTCAGCCGTAGACGATGCGTCGCAGCTGCCGGAGTGACAGCTCCGGCGGTGCCACGGCGCGGTGCGGCAGCTCGGCCGCGATCCGCTCGAAGATGTCCGCGTTGACCGCGCCGCCGGACTGGAGCTCACGGTGGCGGCGGCGGACGAACTCCTCGGTGCTCTCGTCGAAGTACGCGAGCACGTCGAGCACCACTCGGGCGGCTTCACCCCGCTGGAGCGAGGTGCTGCGCACCAAGTGGTCGACGAGGTCGTCGTGCGACGGGCGACGGTCGGGCACCTGTTGATATTGGCGGTCCGGACGGAAGAACGCAAAAATCCTGCCCGAAATCGGGCAGGATCGCGCTGGTCTGGACCAGAGGAGGGGGTAATTCCGGTCTTCAATGCTCAGAAACGCCCCAAAATTACCGCTTTCGCCGTCGTGAACTCCTCGGCCGTGAGGATCCCCGCCTGGTGCAGCTCTCCGAGCTCGCGCAGCCGCCGCAGCAGGGCGTCGTGATCCTCCGCCGGGGCGGGGGAGACCGGGGCGGGCGCCAGGGCCGTGGGCCCCTTCTCGAGCTCGGGGCCGTCCCCGGGTTCGGGGACGGGCGCCGCCGGGTGGGGCATGCGCACAGCGACGGCCGCCGCGACCAACGCCATCAGCGGGTCCTTCTTGAATCCGAACAGTTCCACCGTGTGCGGGTCGTACTTCGGCGCGGCGGGCTGCGCCGAGGTGCTGGCCAGGGAGAAGCGGATCCACCCGTTCTCCAGCCCTCGCGACGGGGCCCACTCCACCGACCGCAGGTCCGCGACCCGGAACTCCCGGGCCCCGGCGGACCGCTTGGCCTCCTCGGTCGTCCAGCTCCACTCCAGGGTCACCCGGTCCCCGTCGAAGGCCACCGTCCCGTCGCCCGCGCCGACCGTGATCGGCACGGCGGGGCCCGGCAGGAGGTAGGAGCCGGCGGGCCCGGGATCCACCTGGTCCAGCAGCAGGGCGTTGCGCACTTCGTCCACGAAGTACTCCGCGACCCCGCCGCGGTCCGGCTCCACGGTCAGCCGGTAGGGATCGGAGGCCTCCGGCAGCCGCCCGCCCGTCACCTGCAGCAGCGGATCGGCGCCGTCACGCAGCCGCAGGCGCAGCCGGCCCGCCTTGCGCCCCGGTTCGTAGGAGATCCCGGCCAGCGCGCGCAGCGGCACGACCACCTCGCCCAGCGTCTGGCGCAGCAGTGCCACTCCCTTGTCGCGGCCCGGCACGATGCGCACCGCGTCCCCGTCGAAGGTCCATGTACCGTCCTTCTGGATGATTTCCGCCATCCTGGGATTCTCGCACCGCCCGTACGGCCCCCTTCCGGGCCCAGTTGGCCTATACCTGTGCGCATGAGAGTCCCGCGACGCACGCTCGCCGCCCTCCTCGTCCTCGCCGCCGTCCCCGCGGCCGTCTCCTGCAGCGTCGCCCACGGGGACGACGCCCGGCCCGGCGACGAACCGCCCGCCGCGCTCGCCCCCTACGAACGGCTCCTGCCGGCGCCCGTCTCCGCGCACGCCGAAGGACCCGGGTACGCCTTCGGCCCGGGCACGGTCGTGCGTACCGGCCCGACGGAGAACGAGGAGGTCCGCAGGGTCGGCGAACTCCTCGCCGAGCAGCTGCGCGCCGCCAGCGGGCTGCCGCTGCCGGTGGTCAGCGGGGTGGACGGCGACGGCATCCGGCTGCGGCTCGACCAGGACGAAGGGGCGGGGGAGGAGGGGTACCGGCTGGAGGCCGGGCCCGGCGGGGTCACCCTGACCGCCCGCACGCCGGCCGGCCTCTTCCACGCCGGCCAGACCCTGCGCCAGCTGCTGCCCGTGTCCGGTCCGGGAACGGTGGCGGGCGGGACCGTCACCGACGCGCCGCGCTTCGCGTACCGGGGGGCGATGGTGGACGTGGCCCGCCACTTCTTCCCGGTGGAGCAGGTCAAGAGGTACGTCGACCAGCTCGCGCAGTACAAGGTCAACACCCTGCACCTGCACCTGACCGACGACCAGGGATGGCGCATCGCGATCGACTCCTGGCCGAAGCTGGCCCGGGAAGGGGGCGCGGGCGAGGTCGGCGGCGGGCCCGGCGGGTACTGGACGAAGGAGCAGTACCGGGACCTGGTGGCCTATGCGGGGGAGCGGTACGTGGACGTGGTCCCGGAGATCGACATGCCGGGGCACGTGAACGCGGCCCAGGTCGCCTACGCGGAGCTGAACTGCGACGGGAGGGCGCGCGAGCCGTACACCGGGATCAAGGTCGGCTTCAGCTCGCTGTGCGTGGGCAAGGAGCGGACGTACGAGTTCATCGACCAGGTGCTGGGGGAGCTCGCGGAGCTGACCCCGGGCAGGTACCTGCACATCGGCGGCGACGAGGCGCACTCCACGCCGGCGGCGGACTACGCGGCCTTCATGGACCGGGCGCAGGCGGTGGTGGCCGAGCACGGCAAGACCGTGGTGGCCTGGCACCAGCTCGCGACGGCCCGCCCGGCCCCGGGCGCGGTGCTCCAGTACTGGGGCCACGACCGCACCCCGGCGCCGGAGAAGGCGGCGGTGGCCGCGGCGGCGAAGGCGGGGAACCCGGTGATCCTGTCCCCGGCGGACCGGCTGTACCTGGACATGAAGTACGAGAAGGCGACGAAGCCCGGACTGGCCTGGGCCGGATACGTGCCGGTGAAGCGGGCGTACTCCTGGGACCCGGGGAGCTATCTGACCGGTGTCCCGGAATCCGCCGTCCTCGGGGTGGAGGCCCCGCTGTGGACGGAGACGATCGCGGCGCGCGGGGACTGGGAGCTGATGGCCTACCCGCGGGTGCTGGGACTGGCCGAGCTGGGCTGGTCACCGGCCGCCGCGCTGGACTGGGACGCCTACCGCAGGCGCCTGGCGGCCCAGGGGCCCCGGCTGGACGCGCAGGACATCGCCTACTTCCGGGCCCCGGACGTGCCCTGGTCGTAGCGGGCCGACGCCGGACGGCCGGACCTCGACGAGGAGGGCCGACAGGCCCTAGAGCTCGGCCGTCGGATCCTCGCTGGGTGCCCGGCCCGCGTACGCCTCCGCGAGGAGCTCCTCCTCGCTCGCGCCGAGCCGCCAGTAGCCGGTGAAGCGCACCGCGCGCCGGTCGACGCCCCGGTCCCCCACGAAGTGCCTGCGTACCGCCCGGATCGTCGCGGACTCGCCCGCGATCCAGGCGTACGGGGCTTCGGCGGCGGGCAGCTCGGCCGCCCGGAGCGCCTCCAGCAGCCGCTCGGTGCGTTCCCGCCCGGCGCCCGGCCGCCGTACGACCCACGTGATGTCCGCGTCCGCGAGCGTCTCGGGGACCAGCCGGTCGTCCTCGTGCGGGACCTCGAACCAGGCCCTGACCGGGGTGCCGGCCGGGAGCCGCTCCAGGATCGCGGCGGCCGCGGGCAGCGCCGTCTCGTCCGCGTACATCAGGACGGCGCCGGTGGCGGCCGGCGGCTGGAAACGTACGGACTTGTTCTCCGCGACGGCCGGGCCGATGGCCATGATCCGGCGGCCGGTGACCGCGCGGCCCGCCCAGCAGGAGGCCGGTGAGGAGTCCCCGTGCAGGACGAAGTCGATGTCGACCTCGTCCGCCCCCTCGGGGGTCCGGCGCTGCCCGCGCACGGTGTAGGAGCGCATCACCGGGCGCTCCTCGTCCGGCATCGCGCGCCAGTCCGCGAACCAGGTGTCCTCGTCCGTGGACGGCAGCACCGTGTGCTCCCGGCCGGCCGGCGGCAGGAAGAGGGAGAGGCTCTGGTCGTAGCCGCCCGAGCGGAAGTCCCGGAGGGACTCGCCGCCGAAGGTGATCCGCAGGAACGAGTGCCCGAGACGGCGCGTGCGGACCACTTCGAGCCCGAAGAACCGGAAGTGCGCGACGGCCGGGGCGGCGTCGGATGCGTTGGCGGTCATGCGGAGGGTCCCCCTGGGATCGGTTCGGTGCCGGGCGGCGTGCGGCGGGCGACGCGCGACGACAGGAGGCCCCGGCACCTGTACGAGGTGCCGGGGCCGGACTGCCTGAGGTCAGCTGACCTTCTTGGCGCTCTGGATGGACTTGGTGAGCTCCTCGACGATCTGCGCGCACTTCTCGTACGAGTAGATCGGCTCGGTCACCCGGGGGGTGATCTGACCGGCCTTGACGGCGGGCATCTCGGCCCAAGTCGGCTTGGCCTTCAGCTCCTCCGGCTGCAGGGTGCCGGTGCGGTTGTCGAGGAGGACGACGTCGGCCTTGTACTTGCCGGCGTTCTCCCAGCTGAGGCTCTCGAAGAAGCCGCCCTCGTCCGTCTTCTCCGGGGTGACGAACTCGACGCCGAGCGACTGGAAGTACTTCAGGTCGGCGGAGGTGGCCGGGGTGGAGACGTAGAACAGGTCGGCGGAGCCGGAACCTACGAGCACCTTGATGCCCGGGTTCGCCTTGGTGGCCTCGCGCAGCTTCGCGGAAGCGGCCTCGAAGCGGGCCTTGGTGTCGACGGCCTTCTTGGCGTTCAGGTCGGCGCCCAGGGACTTGGCGAGGACCGCGGTGCGGGCGAGGGCCTTGTCCATGGTGACGTCGCCGCCCACGCCGATCGCGGCGGCCGGGGCGAGCTTCAGGATCTTGTCCTTGGAGGCCTCCGGCACGTACCAGTACGTGCCGTCCCAGGTGTTGGTGACCAGGAGGTCCGGCTGGAGGGCCGCGTACTTCTCGACGTTGAACTCGTCGTAGACGTTGCCGAGGATCTCGACCTTGGAGATGTCCATCGAGCCGGCCTGGACGTCGGGCTTGCCGTCGGCGGTCCTGGTCGGGCCGAACACGCCCTTGACGGTGACGCCGTAGTCGTACAGCGCGGCGGCGGTGCCGGTGAAGGCGACGATGTTCTTCGGCGTCGACTTGGCGGTCAGGGGCTCCTTGCCGAGGTCGTCCTTGAAGGACCAGGGGCCCGAGGCCGCGGCGCCCGTGCCCTTGCCGTCCGACCCGTCCTTCGCGGAGTCGCTGCCACCGCAGGCGGTGAGCGCGGCAACGAGACCGAGAGCGCCGCCCGCTGCGACGAGACCGCGACGGGTGAGGAGGGAGGATCGGGACTTGGGCATGTCGATTGTCCGCTTTCGTACGCGTCGGGCGGCCTTCGGGCCATTCGTGGGGAAGGTTAGCCTAACCTTCTCTGAAAACGATAAGGGGGCCCCGGGTGAAGGGCCCCCTCGTCCGCGCGTGACGGTACGACTAGGCAGAGAGTCCCAGCTCACGGGCGATGAGCATGCGCTGGACCTCGCTCGTGCCCTCGCCGATCTCCAGAATCTTCGAGTCCCGCCACATACGGGCCACCGGGTACTCGTTCATGAACCCGTAGCCGCCGTGGATCTGCGTGGCGTCCCGCGCGTTGTCGACGGCCACCGTCGAGGAGTACAGCTTCGCGATGGCCGCCTCCTTCTTGAACGGCTCCCCGGCCACGAGCCGCGAGGCCGCGTCGCGCCAGCCGATGCGGGCCATGTGGGCGCGCATCTCCATGTCCGCGATCTTGAACTGGATGGCCTGGTTGTCGCCGATCGCCCTGCCGAAGGCGTGCCGTTCCTTGGCGTACTTCACCGACTCGTCCACGCAGCCCTGCGCGAGGCCGGTGGCCAGCGCCGAGATGGCGATGCGGCCCTCGTCCAGGATGCGCAGGAACTGGGCGTAGCCCCGCCCTTCCTGGCCGACCAGGTTGGCGAGCGGGACCCGTACGCCGTCGAAGGAGAGCTCCCGGGTGTCCGAGGAGTTCCAGCCGACCTTGGAGTAGGGGGCGGCCACCGTGAATCCGGGGGTGCCGGACGGGACGATGATCGAGGAGATCTCCGGGCGGCCGTCGGCCTTGCGGCCCGTCACGGCGGTCACGGTGACCAGAGCGGTGATGTCCGTACCGGAGTTGGTGATGAAGCACTTCGAGCCGTTGATGACCCACTCGTCGCCCTCGCGGACGGCGGTGGTGCGGGTGCCGCCCGCGTCACTGCCCGCGCCGGGCTCGGTCAGGCCGAAGGCGCCCAGGATCTCGCCGGAGCACATCCTCGGCAGCCACTCCCGCTTCTGCTCCTCGGAGCCGAAGAGGTAGAGCGGCATGGCGCCCAACGAGACGCCCGCCTCCAGGGTGATGGCGACCGAGGAGTCGACACGGGCCAGCTCCTCCAGGGCGATGCCGAGGGCGAGGTAGTCGCCGCCCATGCCGCCGTACTCCTCCGGGAAGGGCAGGCCGAACAGGCCCATGCGGCCCATCTCGCGGACGATCTCGTACGGGAACTCGTGCCGCTCGTACAGATCGCCGATCTTCGGAGCCACGACATCGTGCGCGAACGCCTCGACGGTGCGGCGGAGTTCCTCGTGCTCGGGGGTGAGCCGGTGGTCGAGGGCCATGGTGTTCGTTACTCCTTGTGGGAGAGGGCGCGGACGGTACGGGAGGGGCTGGGGCGCCCCAGCTGCTCGGCCATCCACACGCTCGTGGCGGTGAGGGCGGCCAGATCGACGCCGGTCTCGATGCCGAGGCCGTCGAGCATCCAGACGAGGTCCTCGGTCGCGAGATTGCCGGTGGCGCTCTTGGCGTACGGGCATCCGCCGAGGCCGCCGGCGGAGGCGTCGACGGTGGTCACGCCGTGCTGGAGCGCGGCGAGGGTGTTGGACAGGGCCTGGCCGTAGGTGTCGTGGAAGTGCACACCGATCCGGTCGGTACCCACGCCCTCCTCGTTGAGCGCGCTCAAGAGGGTCTGGACGTGCCCCGGGGTGGCGACGCCGATGGTGTCGCCGAGGCTCAGCTCGTCGCAGCCGAGGTCGAGCAGGGCCTTGGCCACGCCGACCACCTGGTGGACCGGGACGGGTCCTTCCCAGGGGTCGCCGAAGCACATGGAGAGGTAGCCGCGGACGTGCGCCTTGTGCTCCTTCGCGCGGGCCACGACGGGCTCGAACATCGCGAGTGACTCGGCGACGGTGCGGTTGAGGTTGCGGGAGGCGAACGTCTCGGTGGCCGAACCGAACACGGCGATACGGGTGGCGCCGAGCGCGAGCGCCCGGTCGAGGCCGCGCTCGTTGGGCACGAGGACGGGCAGCGCGGCGTCCACGTCGGCGAGGAGCGGGAAGAGTTCCTCGGCGTCGGCGAGCTGGGGCACCCATTTGGGGTGCACGAAGCTCGTGGCCTCGATGGTGGTGAGCCCGGCGGCGGCCAGCCGGTGGACGAACTCGGCCTTGACGTGGGTGGGGACGGCCGTCTTCTCGTTCTGCAGCCCGTCGCGGGCGCCGACCTCGTGGATGCGGACGCGTGCCGGGAGGCCCTCGTCCGCGAAGCTCATCGGGAGCCCGTTCATTCGCTCTTCTCCTCCTCGTCCGGGGTGACCACGGCCAGGACCTGGTCCATGGCGACGGTGGTGCCGGGAGTGACGTCGAGTTCGGTGACGATGCCGGCGTGCGGGGCGGAGATGACGTGCTCCATCTTCATGGCCTCGACGACGAGCAGGCTCTGACCGGCGGTGACCTCGTCGCCGACGGCCACCTTGACGACGGTGACGGTGCCGGGCATGGGGGCGGCCAGTGTTCCGGCGCCGGTCCTCGTCCCGCCGCGGAGGTTCGCCTCGACCGGGTCGTACGCCTGCACGTGCCAGGAGTCGCCGTCGCGGCCGAGCCAGGTCCCTTCGGGGGAGCGGGCGTGGGAGAAGCGGTGGGTGACCCCGTCGAGTTCGACCGTTACGTGGTCGGGGGTGCGTGCCACGACCCGGCCCCGGGCCGGTGTGCCGTGGCCGGCGCCGCCGTCCAGTGCGGCCGCGTCCAGGAGCAGCTCCGTGTCCGGGCCCGTTCCGGCGGGGCGGGTGCGGACCGTGACCGGGTCCTGGCCCGGGAGGCGGAAGTGGTGGACCGTCCAGGCGGGGGTGCCGCCGAGGCGCCAGCCGTTGGCGGAGTCGAACGGGTCGAGCCAGCCCGATGTCAGCCCGTCCGGCGTTCGAGGACCGGGGTCCGGGGCGGAGCCACGGATTCGGGAAGCGGCGGGCCGCGGGGAAGAGGCCCCGGCCAGCAGCGCAGCCGCGGCGAACACCTCGTCCGGCACGCCATCAGGGAGCAGGGACGGGAGGTCCCGCTCGACCAGCCCCGTGTCGAGGTCGCCGGACGCGACATCGGGGTGGGCCAGCAGACGGCGCAGGAACCCGGTGTTGGTCTGCACCCCCAGGATCACGGTGTCGGCCAGCGCACCCCGCAGCACCCGCAACGCCGCCGCCCGGTCGGGCCCGTACGCGATCACCTTCGACAGCATCGGGTCGTACGTCGATCCGGTGTCGACCCCCGCCACCAGCCCGGAGTCCGTACGGACGGACCCGCCGTTCGGCTCCGACAGGGCCAACACCGTGCCGCCGGACGGCAGGAACCCCCGCGCCGGGTCCTCCGCGCAGACCCGGGCCTCGATCGCGTGCCCGGTCAGGACGACGTCCGACTGGCCGAAGCCCAGCTCGGCTCCCGCCGCGACCCGCAGCTGCTGTTCCACCAGGTCCAGCCCCGTGATCAGCTCCGTCACCGGGTGCTCCACCTGGAGCCGGGTGTTCATCTCCATGAAGAAGTACGACGAGGGGTCCCCGCCCGGGACGATGAACTCCACCGTGCCGGCGCCCACGTACCCGCACGACCGCGCCGCCTCCACCGCCGCCGCGCCCATCGAGGCCCGCAGCTCCGGCGTCAGCAGAACGGACGGGGCCTCCTCGATCACCTTCTGGTGGCGCCGCTGCAGCGAGCACTCGCGCTCGCCCAGGTGCACCACGTTGCCGTGCGCGTCCGCCAGCACCTGGATCTCGATGTGCCGGGGCCGGTCCACCCACCGCTCCACGAGCAGGGTGTCGTCCCCGAAGGAGGACCGCGCCTCGCGCCGCGCCGAGGCGATCTCCTCGCCCAGCAGCGCCGCGTCCCGTACCAGCCGCATGCCCTTGCCGCCGCCGCCCGCCGAGGGCTTCAGCAGCACCGGCATGCCGATCTCCTCGGCGGCGGCGACCAGTTCGGCGTCGGTCAGACCGCTGCCGGAGGAGCCGGGGACCACGGGCACGCCCGCCGCCTTCACCGTCTCCTTGGCCCGGATCTTGTCGCCCATCAGGGAGATGGCGCTCGCCGGCGGTCCGATGAAGGCCAGCCCGGCGTCCGCGCAGGCCCGTGCGAAGGCCGAGTTCTCCGCGAGGAAGCCGTAGCCGGGGTGGACGGCCTGCGCGCCCGTACGCCGTGCCGCGTCGAGCAGCCGCTCCACCGACAGGTAGCTCTCGGCGGCCGCCGCCGGGCCGATCCGGACGGCCGTGTCGGCCTCCCGTACGTGGCGGGCGTCCGCGTCCGCGTCGCTGAAGACGGCGACCGACCGTACGCCGAGCTCCCGCAGGGTACGGATGACCCGTACCGCGATCTCGCCCCGGTTCGCCACCAGAACAGTGCTGAACATCGAAGAAGTCCTCACGTCACATGCGGAAGATGCCGAAGCCCGAGTCGCTCAGGGGAGCGTTCGCGCAAGCCGTCAGGGCCAGTCCCAGCACCTGCCGGGTCTCCATCGGGTCGATGACCCCGTCGTCCCACAGCCGCGCCGTGGCGTAGTAGGCGTTGCCCTGGGCCTCGTACTGGGCCCGGACGGGGGCCTTGAAGGCCTCCTCGTCCTCGGCCGGCCACTCCTGGCCCGCGCCCTCGATCTGGTCGCGCTTGACCGTGGCGAGGACGGACGCGGCCTGTTCGCCGCCCATCACCGAGATCTTGGCGTTGGGCCACATCCACAGGAACCGCGGCGAGTACGCCCGCCCGCACATGGAGTAGTTGCCCGCGCCGTACGAGCCGCCGACCACCACCGTGAGCTTCGGTACCCGGGCGCAGGCCACGGCCGTGACCATCTTGGCGCCGTGCTTGGCGATGCCGCCCGCTTCGTAGTCCCGGCCGACCATGAAGCCGGAGATGTTCTGGAGGAAGAGCAGCGGGATGCCGCGCTGGTCGCACAGCTCGATGAAGTGCGCGCCCTTCTGGGCCGACTCGGAGAACAGGATGCCGTTGTTGGCGATGATGCCGACCGGGTGGCCGTGGATCCGGGCGAAGCCGGTGACCAGGGTCTGCCCGAACTCCGCCTTGAACTCCTGGAAGCGGGACCCGTCCACGATCCGGGCGATGATCTCGCGGGCGTCGTACGGGGTGCGCGAGTCGACCGGCACCGCGCCGTACAGCCCGTACGGGTCCACCTTGGGCTCCTCCGGAGCCTCGACCGACCAGGGCAGGGGCCCGCGGTCGGGCAGGGTCGCCACGATGTTCCGTACGATCCGCAGCGCGTGCGCGTCGTCCTCCGCGAGGTGGTCGGTGACCCCGGAGATCCGGGAGTGGACCTCGCCGCCGCCCAGCTCCTCGGCCGTGACCACCTCACCGGTGGCGGCCTTCACCAGCGGCGGGCCGCCGAGGAAGATCGTGCCCTGGCCGCGCACGATGACGGCCTCGTCGCTCATGGCCGGGACGTACGCGCCGCCCGCCGTGCAGGAGCCGAGGACGGCGGCGATCTGCGGGATGCCGGCCCCCGACATGCGGGCCTGGTTGTAGAAGATGCGGCCGAAGTGGTCCCGGTCGGGGAAGACCTCGTCCTGCATGGGGAGGAAGGCGCCGCCCGAGTCGACCAGGTAGAGGCAGGGGAGACGATTCTCCAGGGCCACCTCCTGGGCCCGCAGGTGCTTCTTGACGGTCATCGGGTAGTACGTGCCGCCCTTGACGGTGGCGTCGTTCGCGACGATCACGCACTCGCGGCCGCTGACCCGGCCGATGCCCGCGATGACCCCGGCGGCCGGGGCCGCGCCCCCGTACATGTCCTCGGCGGCCAGCGGGGCCAGCTCCAGGAAGGGGGACCCGGGGTCCAGGAGGGCGTCGACGCGGTCGCGCGGCAGCAGCTTCCCGCGGGCCGTGTGGCGGGCGCGGGCCTTCTCCCCGCCGCCGAGCCGGGCCGCCTCCAGCCGGGCCCGCAGGCCCTCGGTGAGCTCGCGGTGGGCGGCCTCGTTGGCCCGCCAGGCATCGGACGCCGGGTCTGCGGCGCTCGTCAGCACTGGTGCCTGCTGCATCGGTCGAGCTCCCTTGCTCGGTGCGCTCCTGTTAATGAGCGTTAACGCATGTGGGGCTTAGGTTAACGACCGCTAACGGCCCTGTCTAGAATGGATTCCCATGAGCACCAGAGCGGCCGCCCCGACCCGGCGCGAGCAGATCCTCAGCGAGGCTGCCCGCCTCTTCGCGGAGCGCGGATTCCACGGCGTCGGCGTGGACGAGATAGGGGCCGCGGTGGGCATCAGCGGCCCCGGCCTGTACCGCCACTTCGCGGGCAAGGACGCGATGCTCGCGGAGCTGCTCGTCGGCATCAGCGAACGGCTGCTGACCGGCGGCCGCCACCGCGTCGCGGAAGCGGCGGGCGACCCGTCCGGCGTACTCGCCTCGCTGATCGACGGCCACATCGACTTCGCGCTCGACGACCGGGCGCTGATCACCCTCCACGACCGGGAACTGGACCGGCTGCGCGAGGCCGACCGCAAGCTCGTACGGCAGCTGCAGCGCCAGTACGTCGAGCTGTGGGTCGAGGTCGTACGGGAGCTGCACCCCGAGGTGGGCGAGGCGGAGGTGCGGGTCTCGGTGCACGCGGTCTTCGGCCTGCTGAACTCCACCCCCCACCTGGCCGCACTGGGCCGGGAGGCGACGGAGTCGCTGCTGCGACGGCTCGCCAACGGGGCTTTCGGGGCGCTGTCGGGATGAGGCCACGTGTCCGCCGGTCGGGATGGAGCGGACGCCTGCGCCCGCGCGGCGGCAGAATGGGCCGCATGCCGAAGCCGATAGAGACGCCCGTACCCAGCCGCGCCGAGCTCGTCGACCATCTGGTCCGGACGCGGATCGCGGGGCAGGTGGCCACCCCGCGCGAGAACAACCTGTCCCACTACCGCAAGCTCGCCAACGGCGACCGGCACTACTGGCTCGGCCTGGAGCTGGGCGACCGCTGGAGCGACGAGCAGGACGTGCTCGCGGTCATGGCGGAGCGCTGCGGGGTCGTGGACGACCCCGGGCACCGCGTCGGCCAGGACATCATCGACCCGGAACTGACCGTGGCCGGCCTGGACCGGCTGGCGGCGCGGCTGCGCAAGGCCGCGCTGGACCGGCAGAGCGTGCTGCTGGCGACGGGGCACCCCGGTGGCCTGCTGGACGTGCACCGCGCCACCGCCGACGCGCTGCGCGCGGCCGGCTGCGAGATCGTGGTGATCCCGGCGGGCCTCGTCGCCGACGAGGGCTCGGTGTGGCAGTTCGCCGACATCGCCGTGCTGGAGCGCGGGGCGACGCTGTGGCACACCCACTCCCCGGAGCCGATGGCCGCGATCCTGGACGCGCTGGCGGCGCACGGCCGCCCCCAGCCCGACCTGGTCGTCGCCGACCACGGCTGGGCGGGCTGTGCGGCGCAGCGTGGCCTGGACGCGGTGGGCTACGCCGACTGCAACGACCCCGCGCTCTTCCTGGCGGAGGCCGAAGGCACCCTCCAGGTGGCGATCCCCCTGGACGACCACGTGCGCGACCCGCGCTTCTACGACCCGATGGTGGCCTACCTGCTGGACGCGGCGGGCCTGCTGTAGCCCTTCGGGGTGCGGAGCCCCGGGGGGCCGGGCGCGGCCGGCCGGCTCAGCGCAGCCAGCCGCCCGTGAGGGTCTGGACGGCCGAGCCGTCGAGGTCGGCGAGCTTCGGGGCGACGAACTCGCGGGCCCAGTCCGAGGTCTGGACGCGGAACGGCGCGCGCTCCGCGGTCAGCGCAGCGACGATCGGGGCGGCCGCCTCCGCGGAGGTCTGCGCGCCGGCGAAGGACTGCGTGGTGCGCTCGATGTAGGCCTTCAGCGCCGGGGCGTACGGGCCCGCCGCGGCCAGCATGGCCGGGGCGTCGAGCTGCAGGCTGGTGACGAACTCGCTGGCCACGGCGCCCGGTTCGACGACGGTGACCCCGACGCCGACGGTGGCGGCGACCGGCGCGAGTGATTCCATGAACCCCTCGACGGCGAACTTGGCCGCGCAGTAGAACTCGTTGAACGGCTGCCCGACCACTCCGCCGACGCTGGTGACCGTGATGACGCGGCCGCCGCTCGCGCGCAGGTGGGGGAGGGCGGCGCGGGTGAGCTCGACGACGCCGAAGTAGTTGACCTCCATGGCGGAGCGGACCGGCTCCATGCCCTGCTGCTCGATGGTGCCCACGGAGCCCGCGCCGGCGTTGTTCACCACCGCGTCGAGCCGGCCGTGCTCGGCGACGACCTCGGCCACGCAGCCGTTGACGGACGCGGCGTCGGTGACGTCGAGGCGCTTCACCTGGACGAGGTCGGACACCCCGGCCTCCGCGGCGGCCTTGAGCAGGGCGTCGGCGCGGCCGGTGTCGCGCATGGTGGCGACGGTGTGCCAGCCGGCCGCGGCGGCGGCCACGGCGGCGGCGAGGCCGATGCCGGAGGAGGTGCCGGTGATCAGGACGGTCTTGCGGGTCGTGGGGGTCGTGGGGTTCATGGAGGTCTCCCGGGTGCGGCGGAGGGCGTCGGCGCGGACGGCACGGATGGCGCGGACAGCGCGAACGGCACGCGGATAATCTTCGCGTGTACACACACAGATTATCGTTGTGTGTGCGTACACGCAAACAGGTACCCTGGACCCATGGCGCACAACGACCTCACCCTGGGCGGTCTCACCCCCCGCGACCACGCCTTCTACGGGCTCGTCTGGGCGGGCACCACCCTCACCGCCCGGGTGGACCAGGCGCTGACCCGCCGCCACGACCTGCCGTTGTCCTGGTTCGAGGTCATGCTGTGGCTGCGGTCCCGGTCCGAGCCCGTCGCCCCCTCCGAACTGGGGGCCAGGACCCTGCTCAGCCGCAGTCAGGTCTCGCGCGTCACCGACTCGCTCCAGGCCCGCGGCCTCGTCGAGCGGATACCGTCCCCGACCGACGCCCGCTCGATCCGCGTGGCCCTCACCGACGCCGGCCACCGCGCCTTCGCCGAGGCCGACGCCACCCGCCGCGAGGCGCTGGCCGAGGTCTTCGACGACCGCCTCGACGACGAGGACATCGCCGCGCTCGAAGCGGTCTGGGCCAAGCTCAAGGCCCGCCCGCAGGAGTAGGGGGAGCGGCGGCGGGTTCCGGCGGCGGGACCTGCGTGGGCGTCGGGTCCAGGTACACCCGGCGGATCGCCGGGAACCGCTCCCGCAGCTGCGCCTCCGCCTCCTCGCACGCCGCCTCCACCTGCCGGGCCGATGCCAGGTCGTGGAAGTCGACCTTCGCCGCGATCAGCACCTCCGCCGGCCCCTGCACCAGCGTGGTGAGCTCCAGCACGCCCTCGATGTGCAGCACGGACAGCAGCTCCTCCCGCACCTGGGCCCGCATCTCGGCGGGCAGTGGCCGCCCGATCAGGTACTGCGCGTTCGACCTCCCCAGCTCCCAGGCCACCCACACCAGCAGCAGTCCGATCGCCAGCGAGGCCAGACCGTCGTACATGCCGGACCCGGTGAGCTGCGCCCCCAGCAGGCCGCCCGCCGCCAGCGCCAGGCCGATCAGCGCGGCGACGTTCTCCAGCAGGACGGCCTTCACCGCCGTGTCCGGAGTGTGCTTCACGTACAGCCCCAGCGGGGCCCGCATCCGCTCCGCCTCACCCTTGACCTGCCTCCAGGCGACCAGCAGCGAGTAGCCCTCCAGGAGGGCGGCCACGCCGAGGATGATGTAGGAGATCGTCGGATTGCCCGGGTCCTCCCCGTGGATCAGCGTGTGGATGCCGTCGTAGATCGCGAACACCGCGCCGCCGATGAAGGTGGCGATCGACGCCAGCAGCGCCCAGATGTACCGCTCCGGCCCGTACCCGAGCGGGTGGGCCTCGTCCGCGGGCTTCGCGCTGCGCTTCAGCGCGGCCAGCAGCATCACCTCGGTCACCGTGTCGGCCACCGAGTGCGCGGCCTCGGAGAGCATCGCGCTCGATCCGCTGATGACCCCGCCGACCGCCTTGGCCGCCGCGATGCCGAGGTTCGTGACCACGGCGACGAGGACCGTCCCGACGCTTTCGTCTTCGCTTCCACCGCTGCTGGACATGGTGTGACGGTACGTCGGGGCGGCCGTCCTACGCGCGCGGGACGCGCACCACGCCCTCCTGGATGACCGTCACGACCAGCCGCCCGTCCTGGGTCCAGATCCGGGCCTGGCCGAGCCCCCGGCCGGCCGCCGACGAGGGTGACTCCTGGTCGTACAGCAGCCACTCGTCGGCACGGAACGGCCGGTGGAACCACATCGCGTGGTCCAGCGAGGCCCCGACCACGTCACCGACCGCCCACCCGCCGCGCCCGTGCGCGAGCAGTACGGAATCGAGCAGGGTCATGTCGGAGACGTACGTGGCCAGGCAGGTGTGCAGGAGCGGGTCGTCGCTCTCCAGCTTGCCGGCGGTACGGAACCACACCTGCGAACGCGGCTCGACCGGCTCGCCGACGCTGCCCCAGGGCGGGACCGTGGCGTACCGCAGGTCCACCGCGCCGCGCGCGTCGAGGAGCCGTTCCACCGTGCCGGGGTCGCGGAAGACGTCCCGGTAGAGCGGGAGCGCCTCGGCGGCCGTCGGCAGGGTCTCCGGATCGGGCGCGTCGGGCATCGCGCTCTGGTGGTCGAGGCCGTCCTCGTACGTCTGGAAGGACGCGGAGAGGTGGAAGATCGGCTGGCCGTGCTGGACGGCGACGACCCGGCGCGTGGTGAAGGAGCGGCCGTCGCGGATCCGGTCGACCGAGTACACGATCGGCGCGCCCGGGTCCCCGGCGCGCAGGAAGTACGAGTGCAGCGAGTGCGCGGTGCGGTCCTCGGGCACCGTGCGGCCGGCCGCGACCAGGGCCTGGGCCGCGACCTGGCCGCCGAACACCCGCGGTACCACCGCCGAACGGCTGGTACCGCGGAAGATGTTCTCCTCGATCTGCTCCAGGTCGAGCAGATCGAGGAGCGTCGTCAGTGCCTCGTTCATGGTCGGTAAGCGTAAGTCGCTTACTGCTTACAGACCCATGGACTTGGCGATGATGGACTTCATGACCTCGCTGGTGCCGCCGTAGATGCGGTTCACGCGGTTGTCGGCGTACAGGCGGGCGATCGGGTACTCGTTCATGTAGCCGTAGCCGCCGTGCAGCTGGAGGCACTTGTCGATGACGCGGTGCGCGACCTCGGTGCAGAACAGCTTCGCGGACGCGGCCTCGGCGGCGGTGAGCTCACCGGCGTCGAGGGCCTCCAGGGCGCGGTCGGCGACGGCCTCGGCGGCGTCCACCTCGGCCTGGCAGGCGGCCAGTTCGAACTTGGTGTTCTGGAAGTGCGCGACCGGCTTCCCGAAGACGGTGCGGTCCGTCACGTACTGCTGGGCGAACCGGATGGCGGCCTTGGCCTGCGCGTACGCGCCGAAGGCGATGCCCCAGCGCTCGGAGGGCAGGTTGGCGCCGAGGTAGTGGAAGCCCTTGTTCTCCTCGCCCATCAGGTCCTCGACCGGGACCTTCACGTCGACGAACGCCAGCTCGGCGGTGTCGGAGGTGCGCAGGCCGAGCTTGTCCAGCTTGCGGCCGATGGAGTAGCCCTCGGACTTGGTGTCCACGGCGAAGAGGGAGATGCCGAAGCGGCGGTCGTCCTCGCGCGGGGCGGAGGTGCGGGCGCAGACGATCACGCGGTCGGCGTGCACGCCGCCCGTGATGAAGGTCTTGGAGCCGTTGAGGACGTAGTGCGTGCCGTCCTCGGAGAGCTTGGCGGTGGTCTTCATGCCTGCGACGTCGGAGCCCGTGCCCGGCTCGGTCATGGCGAGCGCCCACATCTCCTCGCCGGTGACGAACTTCGGCAGGTAGCGCTTCTTCTGCTCGTCGTCGGCCAGCATCTTGATGTAGGGCAGGGCGAGCAGCACGTGCACGCCGGAGCCGCCGAAGTTGACGCCCGCGCGGGAGGTCTCTTCGTAGAGGACGGCCTCGAACTTGTGGGTGTCCAGGCCCGCGCCGCCGAACTCCTCGGGGACGTTGATGCCGAAGACGCCCAGCTCGCCGAGCTTGTAGTAGAACTCGCGAGGGGCCTGGCCGGCGGCGAACCACTCGTCGTAGACCGGGACGACCTCGGCCTCGATGAAGGCGCGAATGGTCTCGCGGAACGCCTCGTGGTCCTCGTCAAAAACGGTACGGCGCACGGCCGGCTCCCTTCGGTCGCGGCGGTCCGCCGCTTAATGCCTAAGCGCTTGCTCAGATTAAGTTACCGGCGAGTTGTCTCTCCTGTCCAGAGTGAGGTGGGGCACTGCGTCAGAACCCCTCGCAGACCGCGGAGGCGAAGGGGCCGCTGGCCGTCGCCGTGACCGGCGGGGAGTCGTCCACCGTCACCGAGCAGGTGGCCGTGCCGCCGTCGGCGCCGAGCGTGACGACGAGCGAGCCGCCTTTGGCGAAGCCCTTCGTGGTGATCGCCTTGGTCCAGGGCAGGGGCTGGTCACCGATCTGGCTGGAGGAGGCCCTCCCGTCGCGCCAGGTCGAGTAGGAGACGGTCGCGCGCGGGGCGGTTCCGGTCGCCGCGTAGGTGATGCGGGCGGGCCGTCCGGCCTCCTCGGCCACCTCGTTGACGAAGACGGCGAAGAGGGCGGCGCACCCGCCGAGCAGCAGCAGGACCAGGCCGAGCACCACCCACGGCCAGCGGCGACGCCTTCGTGCGGGCGGCCGGGGCGCGTAGGGGTACGAGGGTGGTGCTGGCTGCGGGGGTGCGCCCCGGGGCGGCGGGCCCTCGGGCGGGCGCGGTCCCCAGCCCTGTGGCTCCGGGGAGCTGTCCGGCGGGTTCATGTCCCAAGCGTGGCCCCGGCGGTGGCGCACCGCGACTCGCCCTTCAGGGGCGTCCGGCCGGTCCGGCGTGCCGGAGGGCGAACCACAGCTCCATGCGGGTGTCCGGGTCCTCCAGATCGGCGCCCAGCAGGCCGGCGGCGCGGGCGATGCGCTGGCGCACGGTGTTGCGGTGGACGCCGAGGGCGACCGCGCCGCGGTCCCAGCTGCCGTGGTGGGCGAGCCAGGCGCGCAGGGTGTCCCGCAGGACGGGGGAGAGGGGGCCGAGCAGGGCCTCGGCGTGGGCACGGGCCTCGGCTTCGCCGATGAGCCCCGCGAAGCCGGGGTCCCGGTGCCGGGCCAGCGGGGTACGGGTCGCCTCGGCGCGCTCCAGGGCCCGCCCGGCCTGCGCGTCGGCGCCGGGCAGGCCTTCGGGCCCGGTCGGGGCACTCACCCCGAGCCGCCAGCCGGGCTGCGGGGCGGGGTCCCGGTCGGTGAGCAGGCGTACGCCGTCCTCACGCGGGTCCAGCAGTACGGTGCCCAGCGCGGCCGCCAGGGCCCGCGGGTCCCCGGCGCCGCGGGCGTGCACGGCGTACCAGGGCCCGGGGTCCAGCGCTTCGCCCGGCGCCGCGCCGAGCAGCATCCGGGTCAGCGCGGCGGCCTGCGCCCCGGCCGGGCGGTGGGTCAGCAGCGTCAGCAGTACGGCCGCCACCGAGGCGACGGTGTGGTCCCCGGGGGCCCGGGACGGGGTCGCGAGGGCGAGGACCCGGCCGTCGCCGAGGGCGTGCGCGCTCAGGTGGAGCCCGCTGTGCGCGGCCGTCGCGGTGGCCGCCGCACCCGACCCCACCCGCCGCGCGAGCAGGCCGAGCGCGGCCAGCGCCTCGGGGTCGGGCGCCGACCCGGCGGAGGCGAGGGGGGCGGAGGTGGCGGGGTCGGCGGCGGGCCCGGGCCCCTCCGGCCCGGCGGCGGGCCCCGGCTCCGCCGGCCCGGCGGTGGGGAGGAGCGCCGCCCAGCCGCCCAGGGTGGCCGCCAGGCGGCGCAGGACCGCCGGGACCGGGTCCGGGCGGGCGGCGGCGGCCGCCAGGGACTGCTGGGCCTCGGTGACTCGGCGGAGCTCCGCGGTGCGGGCCTGTGCCATCAGCCGCCAGACGCTGCGGCCCACCGCCGTGAACGGGGTCCCGGGCGGCACCTCGATCAGCGGGAGTCCGTACCGGTCGCAAGCCCCGACGAGGGAACGCGGCACCGTCTCGTGCACCGGGGTCACCCCGAAGCCGAGGGCGCCGACCCCGGCCCGGACCAGCCGGGCCACGTACTCCCCGGGATCCGCCCCGCCGCCGGTCCCGGCCCCGGCGAGGCCCGCCCCAGCCGTCAGCAGCAGCTCGCCGCCCAGCAGGTACGGCGAGGGGTCCGCCATCTCGGAGGCGTGGACGCCGTGCACCTCGCCCTCGCCGGGCCCGGCCAGGTGCCGCAGCCCCAGCTCCCGGTCGGCCAACAGCCGGCCGAGCGCCACCGGCGGGGTCGGAGGGGCTTCCATGGCCATGAATGGATACTCCGTACACATCAGGGGAGCGTGATGGATGAAACGTACACTTCGTGCTCCCGAAGTGTCCGTTTACGCTCGAAGGACCGCACCGCACACCTCCCCGGAAGGCACCCCCATGAGCACGCAGCCGCGCGGACCCGTCGACTCCTCCCGCATCCCGCGCTACGCGGGCCCCGCCACCTTCGCCCGGCTGCCCCGCCTGGACGAGGTCGGCGGCAAGGCGGACGTGGCCGTCGTCGGCGTGCCGTTCGACTCCGGTGTCTCGTACCGCCCCGGTGCCCGCTTCGGCGGCAACGCCATCCGCGAGGCCTCGCGCCTGCTGCGCCCGTACAACCCGGCGCAGGACGCCTCCCCGTTCGCGCTCGCGCAGGTCGCCGACGCCGGTGACATCGCCGCGAACCCCTTCAACATCAACGAGGCCGTCGACACGATCGAGGCGGCGGCCGACGAGCTCATCGGCAACGGCTCGCGTCTGATGACCCTCGGCGGCGACCACACCATCGCGCTCCCGCTCCTGCGCTCGGTGGCCAAGAAGCACGGCCCGGTCGCGCTGCTCCACTTCGACGCCCACCTGGACACCTGGGACACCTACTTCGGCGCCGAGTACACGCACGGCACGCCGTTCCGCCGCGCCGTGGAGGAGGGCATCCTCGACACGGAGGCGCTGTCCCACGTCGGTACGCGCGGCCCGCTGTACGGCAAGCAGGACCTGGACGACGACGCCAAGATGGGCTTCGGCATCGTCACCTCGGCCGACGTCTACCGGCGCGGCGCCGACGAGGTCGCGGACCAGCTGCGCCAGCGCATCGGTGACCGTCCCCTCTACATCTCGATCGACATCGACGTGCTGGACCCGGCGCACGCGCCCGGTACGGGCACGCCCGAAGCCGGCGGCATGACCTCGCGCGAGCTGCTGGAGATCATCCGCGGGCTGTCCTCCTGCAACCTCGTTTCCGCCGACGTCGTCGAGGTCGCCCCGGCGTACGATCACGCGGAGATCACCTCGGTCGCGGCCTCGCACACCGCGTACGAGCTGACCACGATCATGAGCCGGCAGATCGCGCAGGCGAAGGCGAACCCGAAGGGCAAGTAAGCGAAGTGACGCACGACCACGACCTGGTACTCCGTCCCACCGAAGCCCAGAAGGCGGCCGCGCTCGCGCCGCCGCCGGGGCGGACGGGCGGGGACCTGGTCGTGGAGACGCTGCGCTCGCTCGGCGCGACCACCGTCTTCGGCCTGCCGGGCCAGCACGCGCTCGGCCTCTTCGACGCGGTGGGCCGCTCGGACCTGCGCCTCGTCGGACTCCGTACGGAGAACAACGCCGGGTTCGCCGCCGACGCGTACGGCCGGATGACGGGAGAGGCGACCCCGCTCCTGCTGTCCACCGGCCCGGGCGCGCTGATGGCGCTGCCCGCCCTCGCCGAGGCGGCGGCCGCCTCCGCGCCCGTTCTGGCGATCTCCTCGCAGGTCCCGACCCCGGGCCTGGGCGGCGGACGGCGCGGTCACCTGCACGAGCTGCGGGACCAGTCGGCCTCCTTCCGGGACGTGGTCAAGTCCGTGCACACCGCCCGGACCCCCTCCCAGATCCCGTCCGTGATCGCCGAGGCGTGGGAATCCGCGCTGACGGCTCCGCACGGTCCGGTGTGGGTGGAGATCCCGGAGGACGTCCTACGGGCGGAGACCGTCGTCCCCCAGGTCACGGGCATGGACGCGACCCCGCACGAGCTGGCCCCGCGCCCGGAGCTCACCGCGCTGGCCGCGCACTGGCTGGAGAACGCCGAACGCCCGGTGATCATCGCGGGCGGCGGAGTCATCCGCTCGGACGCGGCGGGCAAGCTCAAGCAACTGGCGGAACGCCTGAACGCCCCCGTCGTCACCACCTTCGGCGGCAAGGGCGCCTTCCCCTGGACGCACCCGCTCTCCCTCCAGTCCTGGCTGGAGGACCGCCACATGACGGATTTCCTGGAGGACGCGGACGTCCTCCTGGTCGTCGGCTCGGGCCTGGGCGAACTCTCCTCGAACTACCACACGTTCTTCCCGGAGGGCCGGGTCGTCCAGATCGAGGCGGACCTCGGTAAGCTGGAGTCCAACCACGCGGCCCTCGGCATCCACGCGGACGCCCGCCTCGCCCTGCAGGCCCTCCTCGAAACGGTCGCCGAGCGGCAGGACCCGGGCGCCCCGGAGCGCGTGAGCCTGCTCCTCTCCTCCATCGCGGCCCGCCTGGCCGCCCAGGACCTGACCCTGGAGCAGCAGCTCCTGACCTCGATCCGCGCGGCCCTGCCCCCGCGCTCCCCGTCCTTCTGGGACATGACGATCCTGTCCTACTGGGCCTGGTCCGCCTTCGACGCCAAGCACCCGAACACCATGCACTCGGCCCAGGGTGCGGGCGGCCTCGGGTACGCCTTCCCGGCGGCCCTCGGCGCGGCCGTGGCGGAGCCGGACACCCCGGTCCTCGCGGTCTCCGGCGACGGCGGCGCGATGTACTCGATCGCGGACCTGGCCACGGCCCGCCAGCACGACCTGGACGTCACCTGGCTGATCGTGGACGACGGCGGCTACGGCATCCTGCGCGAGTACGGTTGCGAAACGGGCACCACCCTGACCCGCCCCGACTTCGTGGCCCTGGCCGCCTCCTTCGACGTCCCGGCGGCCACCACCACCCCGCAGTCCCTCCGCGAGGACCTCAAGAAGGCCCTGACCACCCCGGGCCCCACGGTCCTGGTCCTCCCGACCACCCTCAAGATGTTCGCCCCGACGCACGTCTGAACGAAGCCTCCTCGCGGTGCCCGGCCGAGGCCGGCTCCGCGGCCCACTTCCACCGGGTGTGCCGACTCGTCATGACGAAGCTCCCTCCCATGCGACCTCGGCCCACACGGCCTTCCCGATGCCGTGGGCCCGGGGGCACTGCCCCCAGCGCCCGGCGAGCGCCGCGACGATTACGAGCCCGCGCCCCTGTTCGTCGCGGACCGCGGGAGCCCGGGGGGCCAGTTCGACCGGGGGCCCGGCGTCGGCCACCTCCACGCGCAGCACGCCGTCGTACCGGGCGATCCGGACTCCGATGTCCCGCCCCTGCGGGGCACGGGCGTGCCGTACGGCATTGGTGACCAGCTCGGAGAGCAGCAGTTCGGCCGTCTCGGTGGGGTCGGTGCTCGCGCCCCATTCGGCGAGTTGCTTCCGCAGCAGGGCCCGTGCCCGGCCCGGCGTGCGACTGCTGCGCGGGAGTAGCCAGAAGACCTCTTCGCCATGCGCAAGACCCACGGAGTACACCTCTCTAGAGATAGTGCTCCAAGTGAAGCGGGCCGCAGCGGGCGCGGTCAAGCGAATCTCTAGAGATGTTGCGCGTTGTCGTGGGTGTGGGCGAGCGCGTTGGGTCCATGGCGCGAAGAGGTGCCTAGGATGACTAGAGATGATCAGGGAGGACCGCATGCCGAGTGGCGGCGCCGTACGGCAGCCCAAATATCAGCGCATCGCTGCCGCACTGAAGGCCGCCATCGAGGCCGGTGAGTACGGGCCCGGGGACCGGTTGCCCGGCGAGAACGACCTCATGGCCACCTACGGCGTCGCCCGGATGACGGCACGGCAGGCGCTCGGCGTGCTCCAGTCCGAGGGGCTGACCGAAGCCCGCAAGGGCGCCGGGGTCTTCGTCCGGGAGTTCCGGCGGATCCGGCGGCGGGGGATTGAGCGGCTGGCCGAAGGAGTCTGGGGCGAAGGGCGGTCCATCTGGGCCGCCGACACCGAGGACCGGGAACCCGTCGTCGAGCTGCTCTCCGTCACCGAGGAGGCCGCACCCCAGGCCGTCGCCGCCGTGCTCGGACTCCCCGCCGGCTCGCCCGTCTGTGTCCGCCGCCGCAGGTTCCTGCTCGACGGGAAGCCCGTCATGCACGCGACCTCCTACCTCGACGCCGCCCTCGTGGCGGGCACGCCCATCACGGAGCCGGACACCGGCCCCGGCGGGATCTACGCCCGCCTCGCCGAGCTCGGCCGCAAGCCGGCCCGCTTCCGCGAGGAGGTCCGCTCGCGGATGCCCGCCACCGACGAGGCCGCGAGCCTCGGGCTGGCCGCCGGGACCCCCGTCGTGCTGGTCGTCCGTACCGCCTTCGCCGCCGACGGGCGGGTCGTCGAGGTCAACGAGATGGTCCTCGACGCCTCCGCATACGTCCTGGAGTACGAGTTCGACGCCCCGTAGCGTTGGACGGGCCCTGGGGCCGTTCTCCCCGGGCGGCCCCGGCCGCCTCGCCCAGCCGCGCGTAAACCCGTTCGAATTGTTGCGGCGGGATGAAATCCGCCGGTCGGAGCGTTGGCGCTTCCGGTAGGGCAGGACGAACGGGGAGGCAGTACGTGGCTACGGCGGCGGGAACGGCGGCTGGGGACAAACAGGGGTGGGGGCGGCGGCTCGCCGCCTACACCTGGCGCTACAAGGTCAATGTGCTGCTCGCGCTCGGGTCCTCGCTCGGCGGCATGGCCGTCATGGCGCTCGTGCCGCTCGTCACCAAGGTGATCCTCGACGACGTCATCGGTGACAAGACCAAGCCCATGGGGCCCTGGGCCGGGATGCTCATAGGCGCGGCCGTGCTCGTGTACGTGCTCACCTACATACGCCGGTACTACGGCGGCCGCCTCGCCCTCGACGTACAGCACGACCTGCGCACCGACATGTACGACACCATCGCCCGGCTCGACGGGCGCCGCCAGGACGAGCTGTCCACCGGTCAGGTCGTCGGGCGGGCCACGAGCGACCTGCAGCTCATTCAAGGGCTGCTCTTCATGCTGCCCATGACCATCGGGAACTTCCTGCTCTTCGGGATATCCCTCGGGATCATGCTGTGGCTCTCGCCGCTGCTGACCCTCGTCGCGCTGCTCATGGCCCCCGCCCTCTGGTTCATCGCCAAGCGCAGCCGCAAGAAGCTCTTCCCCGCCACCTGGTACGCCCAGAGCCAGGCCGCCGCCGTCGCCACCGTCGTCGACGGGGCCGTCACCGGCGTCCGCGTCGTCAAGGGCTTCGGCCAGGAGGAGCAGGAGACCGGGAAGCTCCGCGACGCCGGCCGGCGGCTGTTCGCCGGGCGGATGCGCGGTATCCGGCTGAACTCCCGCTACACCCCCGCCCTGCAGGCCGTCCCCGCCCTCGGGCAGGTCGCGATGCTGGCCCTCGGCGGCTGGATGGCCACCAAGGGGCAGGTCACCCTCGGTACCTTCGTCGCCTTCTCCACCTACCTCGCCCAGCTCGTCGGCCCCGTCCGGATGCTCGCCATGGTCCTCACCGTGGGCCAGCAGGCCCGCGCCGGCGTGGAGCGGGTCTTCGAACTC
Source organism: Streptomyces sp. NBC_00435 (assembly GCF_036014235.1). Taxonomy (GTDB): domain Bacteria; phylum Actinomycetota; class Actinomycetes; order Streptomycetales; family Streptomycetaceae; genus Streptomyces. Next base: position 3,017,597 of record NZ_CP107924.1, on the reverse strand, counting down.
ATCGACACCGAGCCGGTGATCCGGGAGGGGAGCGAGGAGCTTCCCGCCGACGCCCCCGCCACCGTCGAGTTCCAGGACGTGCGTTTCGGGTACGACCCCGGGCGGCCCGTGCTCGACGGGTTCAGCCTCTCGATCGCCGAGGGCGAGACCGTCGCCCTCGTCGGCTCCTCCGGCAGCGGCAAGTCCACCGCCTCACTCCTCCTGCCGCGGTTCTACGACGCCGACCACGGCGCCGTCCGCGTCGGCGGCCACGATGTGCGCGAGCTGACCTACGACTCGCTGCGCGACGCGATCGGGCTGGTACCCGAGGATTCCTTCCTCTTCTCCGACACCATCCGCGCCAACATCGCCTACGGGCACCCCGGCGCCACCGACGAACAGGTGCTGGCCGCCACCCGCGCCGCCCAGGCCGAAGGGTTCGTCACGGCCCTCCCCGCCGGCTACGACACCAAGGTCGGCGAGCAGGGTCTGACCCTCTCCGGCGGCCAGCGCCAGCGCATCGCGCTCGCCCGCGCCATCCTCACCGACCCCCGCCTGCTGCTCCTCGACGACGCGACCTCCGCCGTCGACGCCCGCGTCGAGCACGAGATCCACGAGGCGCTGCGGGCCGTCATGGCCGGCCGCACCACCCTGCTCATCGCCCACCGCCGCTCCACGCTCGCGCTCGCCGACCGGATCGCCGTACTCGACCAGGGGCGGCTCTCCGACATCGGTACGCACGAGGAGCTGGAGCGCCGCTCCGCCCTGTACCGGCGGCTGCTGACCGATCCGGACGCCCTCGGCGCCGGCTCGCCGCGCACGCCCGAGGCGCCGGCGATGGGCGAGTTCGAGCGGGAGCTCGACCGCGACATCGAGCGGGACATCGAGCTCGAGGCCGAGATCGACTCCGAGCCCGTCAACGCCAAGCGCCGGGTGGCCGGCGGGATCACCCCCGAGCTCTGGCAGCGCCAGGAGGAGGCGGACGAGAAGACCACCGCCCCCGCCGGCATGCCCGCCACCCCCGAACTGCTCGCGCAGGTGGCCGCGCTGCCGCCCGCCGACGACACCCCCGACGTGGACGAGACCCGCGCCGCGTCCGCCGAGGACAGCTACAACCTGCGCCGCCTGCTGCGCGGGTTCTGGGCTCCGCTCGCGATATCCCTCGGCCTCGTCGCCCTCGACGCGGGCTCCGGACTGCTCCTGCCGATCCTGATCCGGCACGGCATCGACAAGGGCGTCGAAGCGGCCGCTCTCGGCGCCGTCTGGGTGGCCGCCCTCCTCGCGCTGGGCGTCGTCGTGGTCCAGTGGGCCGCACAGTTCGCCGAGACCCGGATGACCGGCCGTACCGGCGAGCGGGTGCTCTACGCCCTGCGCGTCAAGATCTTCGCCCAGCTCCAGCGCCTCGGCCTCGACTACTACGAGCGCGAGCTCACCGGCAAGATCATGACCCGGATGACCACCGACGTGGACGCCCTGTCCAGCTTCCTGCAGACCGGGCTCGTCACCGCCGTCGTCTCCGTCTTCACCTTCTTCGGCATCCTGATCGCCCTGCTGGTGCTCGACGTCGAGCTCGCCCTGATCGTCTTCGCCACCCTGCCCCTCCTGATCGTCGGCACGATCGTCTTCCGCCGCAGGTCGGTGGCCGCGTACGAGCTCGCCCGCGACCGGGTCGGCCTGGTCAACGCCGACCTCCAGGAGTCCGTGGCCGGGCTGCGCATCGTCCAGGCCTTCCGCCGCCAGCGCGCGGGCGCCACCCGGTTCGCCGAGCGCAGCGACTCCTACCGGCAGGCCCGGGTGCGGGGGCAGTGGCTGATATCCGTCTACTTCCCCTTCGTGCAGCTGCTGTCCTCCGGGGCCGCGGCCGCCGTGCTGATCGTCGGCGCGAACCGGGTGGAGGCCGGCACGCTCACCACCGGCGCACTGGTCGCCTACCTGCTCTACATCGACCTGTTCTTCGCCCCCGTGCAGCAGCTGTCCCAGGTCTTCGACGGCTACCAGCAGGCCACCGTCTCCCTCGGCCGGATCCAGGGCCTGCTGCGCGAGCCCACCAGCACCCCCCGCCCCGCCGAGCCCCGTCCGGTGCCCGGGCTGCGCGGCGAGATCGCCTTCGAGGGGGTCCACTTCGGGTACGGCACCGCGGAGGAGCGCGGGGAGAAGGAGCCGGCGCTGGCCGGAATCGACCTGCGCATCCCCGCCGGGCAGACCGTCGCCTTCGTCGGCGAGACCGGCGCCGGAAAGTCCACGCTGGTCAAGATGGTGGCCCGGTTCTACGATCCGACCTCCGGCCGGGTCACCGCCGACGGGGTGGACCTGCGCGAGCTGGACCTGACGGGCTACCGCCACCGGCTGGGGGTCGTCCCGCAGGAGCCGTACCTCTTCCCGGGGACGGTCCGCGACGCCATCGCCTACGGGCGGCCGGGGGCGAGCGACGCCGAAGTGGAGGCGGCCGCGCACGCGGTCGGCGCGCACGGCATGATCGCCACCCTCGACGGCGGCTACCTGCACACGGTCACCGAACGCGGCCGCAACCTCTCGGCGGGCCAGCGCCAGCTGATCGCCCTGGCCCGCGCCGAGCTCGTCGACCCCGACGTGCTGCTGCTCGACGAGGCCACCGCCGCCCTCGACCTGGCCACCGAGGCCCTCGTCAACCAGGCCACCGACCGGCTCGCGGGCAAGCGCACCACCCTGGTCGTGGCGCACCGGCTGACGACCGCCGCACGCGCCGACCGGGTGGTGGTCATGGCTCGCGGCCGGGTGGCGGAGGACGGCACCCACGCCGAACTGCTGGCCCGCGGCGGCCGGTACGCGGAGCTGTGGCGCACCTTCGCCGGCGAGGACGAGCCGGCCGCCGCGGCCTGAGGCGGGACCGGCTCAGAGCTCGCCGAACAGCAGGTTCCCCGGGGCGTCCTCCTCGGTACCGGTGTAGTACTCGCGTACGGCATCGAGGAGTTCGTCCACCGTCAGGAACCCGTCGTGGTTCCTGTCGATCCGGGCGAAGAGCGCGTCGGCGTCCTCGCGGCCCAGCTTCGTGTCGAAGGCGAGCTGGGCCTTGTGGAACTCCTCGGGGCTGATGCGCCCGTCGTCGTCCGTGTCGACGACCAGGAGCATCGCCTCGACCATCGGCCGGAAGGACTTGTCGTACGCCACGCCGCCGCCGGAGTAGAGGCGGGTCATGCCCTGCTTGTACTCCTCCGGCGAGACCTTGCCGTCCCGGTCCAGGTCCAGCTCGGAGAAGAGCTCCTGCCAGAAGTCGACGAGCCCGCCCATCACCTGAGTGGCCTTGGGGGAGGTGGCCGACTCCCCGAGGGCCGACAGCAGGCGGGAACCGAGCCCGATGATGTCGTGCTCGTCGATCACCCGGTCCTCGTTGACGTCCAGGTGCGTGAAGGCGCGGTCCAGCTTGCGGTCGAGCAGGTCGTTCGTCATTTCAGTTGCCTTTCGCGGCTACGGTGCGCGGTCTTGTGTTCACCTACCGTAATCTCCTTCTTGATCGTGAACTCCCGTTCCCCGGCTAGGAAGTTGTGGATGCACTCTTACGAGGTATGGGTCAACGGCGCCGCCGAACCGGGCACCCGTTGGGTCTACTGGCCCCGGGTGGGTCAACTCCTGCGCGAGCCGTTCGAGGTGCTCGGCCTGAAGGCCCGGCTGGAGCGCGGCGAGGACCTGCCCTACGACGACCGCCTGCTGGCCGGCCGCGTCGCCATGTCCACCCCGGAGCAGGGCCTGCGGGCCCTGGCCGCCGCCCGCGCCGCCCAGCCCGCGTGGGCGGGGGTCCCGCTCGCCGACCGGCTGGAGCTGCTGCACGGGGTCCACCGGGCCGTCGTCGAGCGCCGCGAGGAACTGGCCGGGCTGCTGGTCGCCGAGGGCCACCCCGTACGGCTGGCGGCCTGGGAGCTGGCCTCGGTGGCCGCCTCCTTCCATCCGGACTCCGTAGCCGATTTCGCCGGGCGGCTGCGGGAGCCCGAGCGGACCGTGGCCGGCCGGCGGATCCGCATGGTGCGCAAGCCGGACGGGGTGGTGTGCCTGAGCCCGCCGCGCAACGCCCCCACATCGAACTCCTTCTACGGGGCGATGGCGCTCGCCGCCGGCAACAGCCTGGTCGTCAACGCGCCGCCGACCGCCCCGCTGGGCGTCAGCTTCGTCTACCGGGAGATCGTGGCCCCGCTCCTGGAGCGGCTCGGCGCCCCGCCCGGCACCCTGAACGTGGTCTCCACGCACGCCCGCGCCGTGGTGCGCCAGTGGCTGGACAGCCCCGACTGCGACGACCTCGTCTTCTTCGGCGGCTCCGAGCAGGGCCTCAAGCTGGAGCGGGAGTGCGTGGCCGCCGGGAAGAAGCCCGTACTCGAACTGTCCGGCAACGACGGCGTGCTGGTGTGGCACGACGCGGAGGCCGGTCTGGCCGCGCGGGCCCTGTGCGAGCGGTACTACGGCTCCGGGCAGATCTGCATGACCCCGAAGTTCGCCGTCGTCCACCCCGAGGTGGCCGACCGGCTGCTGAAGGAGGTGGTGGAGCGGGTGCGGGACATCCGGCCGGGGCCGCCGGAGGATCCGGACACGGTGCTGAGCCCGGTGGTCAAGCGGGCGGAGTTCACCGAGTTCCTCGGCGAGGTGCTGGCGGCCGGCGGGGAGCTGCTGTGCGGAGGCGAGTTCGTGGACGTGGACGACGTGCCCGCCGCGGCGGGGCCGTTCATCCGTCCGGCGGTCGTGCGGGTGGACGGACTGGCCGCCGCCGGCCGGCTGCGAGCCTTCCGCGAGGAGACCTTCTTCCCGCTGCTGTGCGTGGTCGTGCCCGAGGCGACTGCGGGCCTCGGCGAGGTCATCGGCTTCCTCAACGCCAACCGCTACGGCCTGCGCAATTCCCTGTGGACGCAGGACGAGCGGGTCGTGGAGCGGTTCTGCGAGGAGGTGGTCAACGGCGGCATGCTGAAGGTCAACGACTCGCACATCGGCTGCCTGCCGGTGCTCCCGTACAACGGCGGAACGGGCGCCACGGGCGGGATCTTCGGCGAGGCCAACCAGCCGGCCGTGCGCACCACCCACCTCCAGTCGATCGCCGTCGCCACCCTGGTCCGCCCCCGGGAGTCGGTCTTCGACCACGGGCTGGGGTGCGCGGAGGCGGTCCCGGCGGGCTGAGTCCTCCTGTCCGCGGCAACCTTTCGGGGGTGATGGGCGTCGTACGTGCGTACGCACGTTGTACGTACGACCGATGGGGGACAGGGTGATGAAGGCGCGGAACGGACGCGGCCCGTGGGCTGCCCGGCTGGGGGTGTGCGCGGTGGCGCTGTGGCTCGGCGTGGCCGGGCTGATGGCGGCGCAGCCCGCGGAGGCGGCGACCGGGGGATGCGAGGGGCAGCTGGTGCGGACCCTGCCGTTCTCCACGGGGGAGGTGCGCCTGTACAAGACCCGGGACCGCGCCTGCGCCGTGGCGGTCGCCCATCGCCCCGGCGTGCGGCGTCCGATGTCGGTGAGCATCCAGCCGCGTGGCGGCTACCCGGTTCGCGATTCAGGACAATTCACCCGATATGCCGGACCTGTCACCGTCCACGCGATCAACCGCTGCGTGTATGTAAAGGGGAGCGTGGGGGCCGGATCCATCGATTCCGGCTGGATTCTGTGCTGATGGAGCGGCCCAACTAGGTCTGTTCAGCCGAGTGTTCCCCCAGCTAGGTTCACGGCGACCGAAGTGAACTCAAGGGGAGGGTGAATGCGCAAGACGCTCGGATGGCTGCTGTCGCTCGTAGTGCTCATCGGCACCATGGGCGCGGTGGGCTCCACGGCACAAGCGGCCACCGCCGCGGAGCCGGCCGCCGCCAAGGATGCCACCGCCGCAACGCAGGACATCAAGGACCAGATCCTCTCGATCCCGGGGATGAGCCTGATCGAGGAGAAGCCGTACCCCGGCTACCGCTTCTTCGTACTGAACTACGAGCAGCCGGTCGACCACCGCGCGCCGTGGAAGGGCACCTTCAAGCAGCGCCTGACCCTGCTGCACAAGGACGTCTCGCGGCCGACGGTGTTCTTCACCTCCGGCTACAACGTCAACACCAGCCCGCGCCGCAGCGAGCCGACGACCATAGTCGACGGCAACCAGGTGTCACTGGAGTACCGTTTCTTCACCCCTTCCCGGCCCGATCCGGCCAACTGGGCCAACCTGGACATCTGGCAGGCCGCCAGTGACCAGCACCGCCTCTTCACCGCCCTGAAGAAGGTCTACAAGAAGAACTGGCTCGCCACGGGCGGCAGCAAGGGCGGTATGACGGCCACCTACTTCGAGCGCTTCTACCCGCGCGACATGGACGGCGTCGTCGCGTATGTCGCCCCCAACGACGTGGTCAACAACGAGGACTCGGCCTACGACCGGTTCTTCGCCAAGGTCGGCACCAAGGAGTGCCGCGACCGGCTGAACGCGGTACAGCGCGAGGCGCTCGTACGCCGCGTCCCGCTGGAGGTCAAGTACGCCACCGCGGCGGCCGAGAACGGCTGGACCTTCACCACCGTCGGCAACCTCGACAAGGCCTACGAGGCCGTCGTGCTCGACTACGTGTGGGCCTTCTGGCAGTACAGCCTGCTCGCCGACTGCGCCACGATCCCGGCCGCCGCCACGGCGACCGACCAGGAGATCTGGGACACGATCGACACGATCTCCGGCTTCTCGGCCTACGCCGACCAGGGCCTGCAGACGTACACGCCGTACTACTACCAGGCGGGCACGCAGCTCGGTTCTCCCGACATCAAGCAGCCCCACCTGGGCAGCCTGAGCCGCTACGGCTACCAGCCGCCGCGCAGCTTCGTCCCCCGCGACATCCCGATGACCTTCCAGCCGGGAGCGATGCGGGACGTGGACACCTGGGTCAGGAACAACGCGAACCAGATGCTCTTCGTCTACGGCCAGAACGACCCGTGGGGCGCCGAACAGTTCCACCTCGGCTACGGGGTGCGCGACAGCTACGTGATGATCGCGCCGGGCGCCAACCACGGGGCGAACGTCGCCAAGCTCCAGGAGGGCGAGCAGGCGCTGGCCACCCAGAAGATCCTGCAGTGGGCGGGCGTGGCCCCGGCCACCGCGCCCACCGGTGCGGCGAAGGCCGCGCCGCTGGCCAAGCCGGACGCGCAGCTCGACCAGCGGGACATCGAGCGCGAGCCGATGCTGCGGCCGTAGCGGTCAGTACGTCAGTCCGTGGCCCAGCGGGTAGCGGCCCGGCACCGGTACCGGGAGCCGCCCGGTGGGCCGTACGGTCCCGGTGACCACCCGGGCCGCCGCCCGCATCTCCACGTCCGTCCAGGTGTACGTCGCCAGTTCGGCCGCGCAGGCGGGCAGCCGGGCCGGGTCGTACGGATTGCGGATGGCCACCAGGACCACCGGCACCCCGGTGGCCAGCAGTTCCGTGACCAGCTCGCGCTGCGGGCTCTCCCCCTCGGGGACGTTGTACGTGCACACGAGCACGGCCGCGTTCCCGGGGGCGGCGGCCGCCGCGCGGGCGGGCGGCACGGCAGTCGCCGGGCAGCCGAGCGCGGACAGCTCCCGGGCCAGTACCGCGGTAGGGGGGCCGGTCGTACCCGTGGGGGAGACCGGGTCGGTCCCGGTGACCAGGAGCAGCGGCCGGTCCGCCGGGTCCAACGGCAGCAGGTCCACCGGATTGGCCAGCAGGGTCGTCGTACGGTCCGCGATCTGCCCGGCGGCCGCCAGGTGCGCCGGGATCCCGACGGCGGCGTCCACCGCCTCCCGCGTCCGATCCGCGTCGGCGGCCGGCCCGGCGGCCTCGTCGAACAGGCCCCGGCGGGCCTTCAGCTCCAGGATCCGCAGCACCGACTCCTCGATCCTGGCCCGCGTCAGCTCGCCCGAGTCCACGGCCGCCAGCACGCTGCGGTACGCGAGTCCCAGGTCCGGCGGGTTCAGCAGCTGGTCGCAGCCCGCCTTCAGGGCCAGCACCGGGACCCGGTCGTCCCCGTACTTCTGGCGGACCCCGGCCATGTCGAGGGCGTCGGTGACCACCACACCCCGGAAGCCGAGGCGTTCGCGCAGGATCCCGGTGACGATCGGCCTCGAGAGGGTCGCCGGATCCCCCGAGGGGTCGAGGGCGGGGAAGACGATGTGGGCCGTCATGACCACGTCGACGCCCGCCGACACGGCCGCCCGGAACGGCGGCTCGTCCAGCTCCTCCCACTGCGCGCGGGTGTGCCGCATCAGCGGCAGCCCGACGTGGCTGTCGGTCCCGGTGTCCCCGTGCCCGGGAAAGTGCTTCACGGTGGCGGCCACCCCCGCGCCCTGGTACCCGCGGACCTGGGCGGCGACCAGGGCCGCCACGGCGTGCGGGTCGGCGCCGAAGGACCGTACGCCGATGACCGGGTTGGCGGGGTCGACGTTCACGTCGGCCACCGGGGCGTAGTTGTGCCGGATGCCCATGGCCGCCAGCTCGGCGCCCGCGATGCGCGCGGCCCGGCGGGCCGCGGCGGTCGAGGCCTCCGGGACGGAGTCCGCGGCCCCCGGCTCCCGGGATCCCTGGGCCAGGGCCCCCAGCGCCATGGCGCCCGGGAGCAGGGTCGCCGGCTTGCCCACGCGGGCCACGGCCCCGTGTTCCTGATCGGTGGAGAGCAGCAGCGGGACGCCCGCGCCGCAGTCGGCGGCCGCGCGCTGGAGACCGGCCGACAGCTCGGCGATCTGGCGCGGGGTACGGGTGTTGTGCGCCCAGCCGAAGTAGACGATCCCGCCGAGGTGGTAGCGCGACACCAGCTCGGCGGCGGTGCGCACCCCGAACAGCGTCCGGTTCTGCTCGGCGTCCTCGTGGTCGGGGTCCGTCGCCGAATGCCCGTACGCCCGCGAGACGAAGAGCTGCCCGACCAGTTCGGCCAGGCTCATCCGGGCCAGGACGTCGCGCGGGAGGACCCGGGCGCGGGAACGCCCGGGCGGGCCCTCGCCCGGCCGGGGGTCGTCGGCGGGCGGACCGCCGGGCGACCGGGAGGGGGCCACGGCGGCGGAGACGACCCCCGCGGCGGTGACGGCGGCCGCGGCGGCCGCGGTGAGCAGGGTCCGGCGGGAGGCGTGGTACGGCACGCGCCGGACGCTACTGCGGCGCTGGGCCTTCCGGGCGACGGACACTCGCGGAGTCCCCCGGACGGGGGGAGACCTGCGGCCAGTGCTCCCGCAGGGTCCGCACCGTCTCGGTGATCGCGGGCCGGCGGGCCGCTCCGGTCCGCCACAGGGCGTACAACCGGCGTACGGGGCCCGGCTCCAGCGGTACGGCCACCGCGCCCGGCGGCAACGTCCCGGTGCCCAGCCGCGGTACGACGGCCACCCCCAGACCGGCGGCGACCAGCGCGACCACGGTGTGGTTCTCCTCGGCGACGTGCGTGATGTCGGGCTCGAACCCGGCCGTGCGCAGGGTCCGTACGAGCCAGTCGTGGCAGACCCGGCCGGGAGGCTGGCACACCCAGCGCTGCCCGCCCAGGTCGGAGCGGTGGATGACGGCGCGGGAGGTGAAGGGATGCCCGGCCGGCACCACGAGGTCGCAGCGGTCGTCCCCGATCACCGCCTGCTCCACGCCCTCGGGGGCGGGCAGCGGGGCGATGTCCCAGTCGTGGGTGACGGCCAGGTCGGTGACTCCGCGCGAGACCAGGTCCATCGAGAGATGCGGATTGATCTCGGTGAGCCGGACTTCCAAGGTCGGGTGACGGTGGGCCAGGTCCGCGAGGACCCCCGGGAGCAGGCCGCGGGCGGCGGAGGCGAAGGCGGCGACCCGGAGCCGTCCCACGGGCTGGCCGCGGGACTCCTCCAGCGCGGTCTCGGCCTGCTCGGCGATGGCCATCAGCTGCTGGGCCGTCGCGGCCAGCAGCTTGGCCTCCTCGGTGAGCGCGACGCCGCGGCCGTGGCGTTCGAGCAGGGTGGTACGGGTCTCCCGCTCCAGCTTGGCGATCTGCTGGGAGACGGCGGAGGGGGTGTACCCGAGAGCGGCCGCGGCCGCGCCGACCGAGCCGTGGACGGAGACGGCGTGCAGGGCGCGGAGCCGGGAGAGGTCGAGCATGCCAGGCAGCTTAGGGGCCCGTAGCGCGCCTGGATGTAGCAACGCTACATCCGACCCTGAAGACATCTGTGCTGGTGCTAAACGGTTGATGACCCGATGCTCGGCTCATGCGACCCATTCACACTGCCCTCGCGGTCCTCGTAGCAGCCGTCTGGGGTTTCAACTTCGTCGTCATCGAGTTCGGCCTCGGCACGTTCCCACCGCTGCTCCTGTCGGCCCTGCGGTTCCTGGTCGCGGCCCTCCCGGCGGTGTTCTTCGTCGGCCGGCCCAAGGTGGCCTGGAAGTGGGTGCTCGCGGTCGGAGTGGTCCTCGGCATCGCGAAGTTCGGGCTGCTGTTCTCCGGGATGGCCAACGGGATGCCCGCCGGGCTGTCCTCGTTGGTGCTCCAGGCGCAGGCGGTGTTCACCGCCGTGTTCGCGGCGGTCGTGCTCAAGGAACGGCCGGGCCGGCTGCGGATCGCGGGCATGGCCGTGGCCTTCGCGGGGATCGCCGTGGCCGCTGTGGACGGCGGCGCCTCCGGTCCGGTCCTGGGCTTCACGATGGTGATCGCCGCCGCGGCGTGCTGGGGCGTGTCCAACGTGCTGACCCGCAAGGCGTCGCCGCCCGACGCGCTGAACTTCATGGTGTGGGTGAGCGTGGTGCCGGTGGTGCCGCTGGCTCTGTTGTCGCTGCTGCTGGAGGGACCCGAGCGGGATCTGGCGGCGCTGCGCGGGCTCGACTGGAGCGGGGTCGGGGTCATCGTCTACCTCGCCTGGATCACCACGGTGTTCGGCTTCGGTGCGTGGGGGTACCTGCTGCGCACCTACCCCGCCTCCTCGGTGGCCCCCTTCTCGCTCCTGGTGCCCGTCTTCGGGATGAGCTCGGCGGCGCTGGTGCTGGGGGAGGAAGTGAGCGGGCTGCGCTGGGTGGCGGCCGTCCTGCTGGTGGGCGGGGTGGCGGCGACCTCGTTGGTCCCCTCGAAGCCGAGGCCCCGGGCCCAGGCGCAGTCCGAGGCACAGCCCCAGTCCGAGGCCCAGCCGGTGGCCACACCTGCGACCACAGCCACAACCACCGCCGAGGCCGGGACCGGTACCGGGAACGGGGTCCGGACCGGGACGGCGGATCCGCTCCCCGCGGCGGGGGGCCGCTAGGGGACCGCCGTTGGGTCCGGGCCGCGCTGCCGCGGGCCGGACCCAACGGTGGGTCAGATGCCGTTGAAGGGCTCCTTGCCGAGCAGGTATCCGGCGTGGAGCCGGTTGCGGGCGCCGATGCTCTTCATGATGTTCGCGATGTGGCGCTGGCAATTACGCAGTGATATACCGACGACGTGGGCTATTCGATTGTCCGATTCGCCCTGAATGAGCAGCGAGACGATGGTCTGCTGAATGTCCGAGGTAATCGCCGCGCGGGCCGGCCGGTCGCTTTCCGGGGTGAATTTCTCGGCCGCGCTCCAGGCGCGCTCGAAGGCATCCGAAAGAAATGAGACAAGGTGGCTATTTCTCGATACTGCGGCTCCGTGCGATCCGTCCGCGAGGGGAATGATCGCCACTTCCTTGTCGAAGATGATGCAGCGTGGAAAACCGCCGGCGAGCGTGCACACCTCCGCGCCGAGCGGAGTCACCCGCCCCACGAACGAGGACGTGGCCGGGCTGAACCGGGCCGTGTGCTGGTAGAGGGTCCGCATCCGCACGCCGCGCTCCAGCAGCCGTTCGGTGCGCTCCAGGCTCTCCTGGAGCACCTCCTCATCCCGGGCTCCGCCGGGCTGCGAGGTCAGTACCTCGGTGCGGCTGCCGTCCGCGAGTCCGGCGATGAGCTTGCGCACGTCGCCCACGCCCGGGATGACCTCCAGTGAGGTGTCGTCCTGCAGGTGCGCCGTTCTCAGGGTTAACTCATCGAGATCTCCACGGAGTTGATCGAGGTGTGTCTGGTTCTCGTTCAGGCTGTGCTGCGCCGGATTGAGGACCTTGATGCGCGCGTGGTCCACCGGGAACGGAGTGAAGATGCCCGTCACCGGGCACTTGCCGAGCAGCCCCAGGGCCTCCAGGGCCGCGGCGGCCCCTTCTATCTCGGCGGCGTCCATGTCCAGGGCTCGGGCCGCTGTTTCGCACGTTGTACCCGGTGTCTGGGTGACGAACCGGTAGAGACGGTCTCCGGCAGGGGTGAGCCGGGGCACGGGAAAAGGATGGACTTGTCTGGTTGAGTTCAATTCATCCCCCTGTCATGTTTTCGCCAGCGGCAACATGATCCCAGAAAGGGATGGCTCCGGATGTCGTCGAACGGACAGGATGAAGCCGAAGCTGATCCGGACCGCAGGACATCTTGAGGGGCAGGCAAGCATGCCACGTATAGCGAGTTTCCTCATCGCCATTGCGGCAACTTTCGCGGTGACCGTCTTCCTTGCCCCGTCGACGAGTGGTGCGGCGAACCTCGCTGCCGCCACTGGTCCGGGTCAGGTAGTCAACGATCTCGGCTGGGGATGAGATGCCTCGTAGTAAGTCGTACAACACGTACTCCAACCTGCAACGCCCTGAGTTCCGCAAGCGCGTCGACGAGCTCCTGCTGAAGTTCGAGCGGGACTTCTACGAGCGCAGCGCGGGCGCCGACGGGATGCTCGACAAGGAGAAGTTCGACCTCGAGCTGTACAAGCGGCACAACGTCGAGACGATGATCCGCATCGGTCTCAAGCGCGCCGTCGACCCGCTCATCGCCAACTACTGGGCCACCCGCGACCCGCAGCTCTGCAAGGAGTGGGGCCTGTACGGCGCCGAAGAGGGCCGCCACGACCGCATGTTCGCCGGTGACCTGCACAAGGTCGGCATGACGGACGAGGAGATCTACGCGATCCGTCCGACCTTCGCCACCGAGCTCCTCAACGGCTACTTCTACTACACGATGGCCACGGAGGGTCCGCTGGCCGCGATGATCAGCGGGTTCTACCTGGAGTACATCGCGGGCAAGACGCAGCCCGACTGGCTCGACATCATGGAGCAGCACGTCGGCGCCGCCAACACCAAGGGTGCCCGCGCCCACCTGGCCCTCGACGACGACGACGACCACGTCGACATGGTCTGGAACCTGATCATGCGCGTGATCGAGAACGAGGCCGACGAGGAGCGTTTCGTCAACCACCTCATCAAGATCAACTCCCTGTTCGTCTCGTACTTCGTCGAGGTCTACGCCGCCACCGTGCTCGGCGCCGGCGCCGACCCCTCGCTGCTGACCCAGGCAGCACCGGCGGCCGCCGTCCAGACCAACCTGCAGACGAAGGCCACCGCTTCGGTCTGACCGACCGGATCCAGCCGGCCCGCCGCTTGAAGGGTCGCTGCGTGAAGGGCCGACACTCCCGCATGCCGGCGATCCCGGGCATTGCGTTCCAGATGTGCCGTACCGCCCCGACGGGGCGGTACGCGCGATGTCCGGGGTCCGGCTGCTCCACCCGTCTACTCACCAAGGAAGACGATGCATTATTCATGGCCTCGCGAGCTGTCCGAGCAGGACATGCGCGAAATGATCGAGCTGATGGACGCCGTGGCGGTCAAGGAGATGACCCTCGGCTTCTACGAACCGGTGGGCCTGGAGAAGGGCCTGCCGCTGATGCGGGCCTTCGAGGCCGACCTGCGCAAGGGCGCCGTCGACCTCCTCCACGTCCGCAACGACGAGGGCCGCATCGTCGGGATGGTGACCCTCGCCCGGGCCCCGCTGCCCGCCCGCCGCCACATCGTCGAGATGCGGCGCTGCGTCGTCGCCCCGGACTATCGCGGGCAGTTCCTGCTCGAGGGCTGGGCCGAGGCCCTGCGCAAGGTCGGCGAGATGGGCTGCGACGTCATCACGCTCGAAGTCCGCGACGACGGCCCCTCGGTGCTGTGGCAGCGCCTGGGCTTCCGCGAGTACGGCAGGCTGCCCGACTACGCCCGCGCCGACGGCCGGCCCGTCACCGGCTTCTACATGCACGCCCGGCTCGCCGACATCCAGGCCCACTTCGAGGCCACCGGCACCTGGCTGCACGAGATCGAGGCCGACCGCGTCGCGGTCGCGAGCTGACCCCCGTACCGGCGGGACGGGCCCGGACCGCGCCCGACGCACCTCACCGGCGGCTTCGCCCACGCCCCTCCTTCCCGCGCCCCGCGCGCTCCACCTGACCGCCGTCGCCCCGTAGGGCCGCCGGCCGCGCACCGACAACACTCCGTGCCACGCCCGGGCCGACGCGCCCGTGCGCCGCGGTCCCCCGAGGCCGCCCGGACCGGTGCGCACCGCTCCACGAACCGCCGTCCGCGGCGTTCGCCGCCGACGGGGCAGGGACCCGGCGGACGTGAACTCCCGTACCGGGGCGGCCGGGTACCCGCACCACTTCCCCGACACCACCCGCCAGGGCGTGCTTCGACGTGCGCCCGGCCGGGCCCACGCACCACGGACCTCAGACCTCAGACCCCAGACCTCACCGAAGGGCACAGCCATGTCCAAGATCGCCGTCCTGACCAACGACCTCCAGTACGAACTGGTCGAGAAGAACCCGGAGCGCGTCGCCGCCGTCGAGGCCGCGACCCCGCACTTCACCGGCTTCCTCGACGAGATGCGCAGCCGTGGCCACCACATCTTCCACCTCCAGCTGGTCAACGACCCGGACGACCCGAACGCCGAGCGCTACGACGGTCACCTCCCGGTCCAGCGCGGCACCCACGGCGCCGACATCATCGAGGCGTTCCTCGCCCCCGAGGACGTCGTCATGGAGAAGAGCAAGGACTCCGGTTTCTACGAGACCGACCTGCACGAGCGGCTCCAGGCCCTCGGCGTCGACACCGTCCTGATCACCGGCATGCAGACCCAGATATGCGTCCAGACCACCGCCGCCGACGCGTTCTTCCGCGGCTACAACATCTGGGTCCCCTCCGACTGCGTCGTCTCGGCCCGCCTGGACGACAAGCAGCGCGCCCTGGACTGGCTGGAGGGCTACTGCGCCACGGTGAGCGACTCCACCGAGGTCATCAAGGTCCTCGACGCCGAGGGCGGCCTGCCCCGCAAGAACATCAAGACCCCGTGACCACGCCTCCCCCCACGACCCCGCATTCCAGAGAGGAACCGGCATGACCACGAGCGTGGATCCCACCGAATTCATCGTCCTCGACCACGGCACCGGCGCGAAGCTGAGCCAGGACCTGGTCCAGCTGATCGCGGCGACCCTCGGCGACGCTTACATCGGCATCATGGAGGACAGTGCGATCCTCAAGATCGAGGGCGACCGCATCGCGATGACCACCGACTGCTTCGTGGTCGACCCGCCCTTCTTCGGCAACGGGGACATCGGCAAGATCGCGGTCTGCGGCACCGTCAACGACCTGGCCGTGGCCGGCGCCCGACCCAAGTACCTCACCCTCGGGATGATCCTGGAGACCGGGTTCCCCATCGCCAAGCTGGTCCGGGTCCTGGAGTCGATCCGCGACACCGCCCTCGAGGCCGGAGTGCAGGTAGTCGGCGGCGACACCAAGGTGGTCCGCAAGGGCGAGGCCGACCAGATCTACCTCAACACCGCGGGCGTCGGCGTCTTCGAGCGCGAGCCGCTCACCATGACCGACGTGCGCCCCGGGGACAAGGTGATCCTCAGCGGCCCCATCGGCAACCACACGGTGCACCTGCTCTCCATCCGCGAGGGACTCGGGTTCGAGCAGCGCGTGGACAGCGACTGCGCACCGCTCAACGGCCTCGTCGACACGGTCCTGTCGAACGTGGCGGCCGGCGCCGTCCGCTCGATGCGCGACGTCACCCGCGGCGGCCTGACGGCCGTGCTCCACGAGTACGCAGGCAAGCTCGGCCGCACCATCCGCGTCGCCCAGGACGACCTGCCCATCCAGCACGAGACGGCGATGGCGGCCGACATGCTCGGCATCAACCCGCTCCACTGCGCCAACGAGGGCTGCCTGGCCCTCTTCGTGGACCCGGCGGCCGAGGCCGAGGTGCTGGCGGCCCTGCGCTCCCTGCCCTACGGCAAGGACGCGGTGACCATCGGAGAGATCTCCGAGGACACCGAGGCCCTGGTGCTGCTGCGCGACAAGGAAGGTCGCGAGACCCAGCTGGAGGAACTGCTCGGCGCCGAACTCCCCCGGCTCTGCTGAGAAGGACCGAGGAGACCGCCATGAGCACCGAGCAGACCGCGGCGACCACCGAGGCCGCGGAGACCGATCACAGCGCAGGGCCCGCAGCGGGTACGGAGGAGTGGCGCATCCGCGTCACCGGCGTGGTCCAGGGCGTCGGCTACCGGCCGTTCGTCTACAAACTGGCCCGTGAACTCGACCTCTCCGGCTGGGTTCGCAACGACCCCGAGGGTGTGCTGGTCGAGGTGTCCGGACCGGTGGCCGCCCTGACGGAGTTCGCGGCCGGCCTGAGTGGCCGCGCCCCCGAACTCGCCCGGGTGGACGAGGTCCGGCCGACCAGGGGACTGACCCCGGGCACCGTGCCCGGCGGTCCGTTCACCATCGTGCACAGCGAGCACACCGGAGCCCGGTCCGCACTGCTCCCGGCGGACACCCACGTATGTGGCGACTGCCAGGCGGAACTTCGCGACCCGAAGGACCGCCGGCACCGCTACCCCTTCATCAACTGCACCAACTGCGGGCCCCGGTACTCCATCATCCAGGACCTGCCGTACGACCGTCCGATGACCACCATGGCCTCCTTCACCATGTGCGCGGACTGCAAGAACGAGTACGAGGACCCGATGGACCGGCGCTACCACGCGCAGCCCAACGCGTGCCCGGACTGCGGCCCCAGGCTGCTGCTCCAGGACCGCGAGGGGAACACGGCCGAAGGGGACGAGGCGCTCCTGCGGGCCGCCCGGGTCCTGGCGGACGGCGGGATCGCGGCCATGAAGAGCGTCGGCGGCTTCCACCTCGTGGTGGACGCCACCAACGCGGAGGCCGTGGCCCTGCTGCGCGGCCGCAAGCGCCGCGACTCCAAGCCGTTCGCGGTGATGGTCCGCGACCTCGCCACCGCACAGCGCCTGGTGGAGCTCTCCGATGCGGAGATCGACGTCCTGCGCTCGCCGGCCCGGCCCATCCTGCTGGCGCGCAAGCGCGCCGGCTCCCTCCCGGAGTCCGTGGCCCCGCGCAACCCCAACCTCGGGATCATGCTGCCGTCGGCGCCCCACCACCACCTGCTGCTGGACGAGCCCGGACTCGAAGCGCTCGTCGCCACCAGCGGCAACATCTCCGGCTACCCCATCGCCTACCGCAACGAGGAGGCCCTGGAGCAGCTCTTCGAGATCGCGGACGTGATCCTCTACCACGACCGCGACATCGAGATCCGCGTCGACGACTCGGTGGTCCGCCTCTCGCACCACCCCGAACTCGACGAGCCGCTGCTCCAGTTCATCCGCCGGGCCCGCGGTTACGCGCCCTACCCGGTGGACGTCGGCCGGGAGGTGGCCCCCGTGGTCGCCCTCGGGGCCGAACTGAAGACGACCGTGGCCCTCACCAACGGCTCCCAGGTCTTCCTCAGCCAGCACATCGGCGACCTCAAGAACGACGAGACCTTCGCCGCGCACCACCGCACCGCCCGGCACCTGGCGCAGCTGTACGCGCTCAAGCCGGAGATCACCGCGCACGACATGCACCCGCAGTTCCGCTCCACCCGTGCCGCCCTGGACGACGACGGCACCGGCCCGGCCGGCGTGACCGTCGAAGTGCAGCACCACCACGCGCACATGGCCTCCTGCATGGCGGAGAACCACGTGAGCGGCACCACCCTGGGCGTCATCTTCGACGGCTTCGGATACGGCGAGGACGGCACGGTCTGGGGCGGGGAGTTCCTCCTCGGGGACTTCGCCTCCTTCCGCCGCGTCGGCCGGATGCGCGGGCTGCCGCTGATCGGCGGGGACCAGGCCGTACGCGAACCCATCCGCACGGGATACGCACTGGCCCTGGACGCCTTCGACGGCGACGGGGACCGGGCCCTGGCTGGCTTCCCCGCCCTGGCCGTCCTCGACGAGCAGCGGCGCCAGGTCTTCGCGAGGATGGCCGCCCGCGGCATCAACTCCCCGCCGACGTCCAGCATGGGCCGGCTCTTCGACGGGGCCGCCGCCCTCGCCGGGGTCTGCGCGAAGGCCGAGTACGAGGCCCAGGGCCCGATCGAGCTGGAAGGCCTGCTGGACCGCGACGCGACCCAGGAGGACGAGGCCTCGTACCGCTTCGGGGCCTACGAGACCGACGGCCTGACCGAGGTGGACCCGCGGCCCGTGATCCGGGCCATGGCCGCCGACATCGCCGCCGGACTGCCCGTGGACCGGATCAGCCGCCGCTTCCACACGGCCGTCGTCGAGATGGTCCGGGAGCGCTGCAAGGCCCTGCGGGAGGCGACCGGGGTCAACCAGGTCGCCCTCTCCGGAGGCGTGTTCCTCAACGAGTTCCTGCTGCTCAACTGTCTGACCGGGCTGACCGCCGACGGTTTCGACACCTATGTCCAGCGGCTCGTGCCGACCAATGACGGAGGGATCGCCCTCGGTCAGGTCATGGTCGCCGACGCCCGCTCACACCTGAGGAAGTGAAGACGTGACCACCCTCACGCCGGACGAGATGTACACATTCGTCGAGGCGCGCGAATCGGGCGCCCGGACCTACGCCAACGCCTTCGGCAAGCTCCTCACCGAAGGCCGCGGCGCGCGGATCCGCGACGGGCACGGCCGTGAATACCTGGACTGCCTCGCCGCGGCGGGCACCCTCGCCCTGGGGCACAACCACCCCGAAGTACTGGACAAGGTGGGGGAGTACCTCACCTCCGGTCAAGTCCAGCAGGCGCTGGACCTGACCACCCCGGCCAAGTACGAGTACCTGCAGGCGCTGTACGCACGGCTGCCGGGAACCATGGCCGACACCTTCAAGACGCAGTTCTGCGGACCGGCGGGCACCGACGCCACCGAGGCCGCGATCAAGTTGTTCAAGACCGCCACCGGCCGCCGGACGGTCATGTCCTTCCACGGCGCCTACCACGGGATGACGGCCGGGGCGCTGGCCCTCACCGGCAACCTGGGTGCCAAGGAGTCCGTGCCCTCCCTCATGCCGGACGTCCACCACCTGCCCTATCCCTACGACTACCGCTGCCCCTTCGGACTCGGCGGCGAGGCGGGCATCCAGGCCGGCCTGACCTACATCGAGCGGCTGCTCACCGACCCGGAGAGCGGCATCACCAGACCGGCCGCGATCTTCGTCGAGGCGGTCCAGGGCGAGGGCGGGGTCATCCCCGCGCCGGCCGCCTGGCTGCGCGGGCTGCGGGAGATCACCGCCCGGCTGGACATCCCGCTGGTCCTGGACGAGATCCAGGCCGGATTCGGGCGCACCGGCACCATGTGGGCCTTCGAGGAGTCCGGGATCGAGCCGGACGCTGTCCTCGTGTCCAAGGCAGCCGGCGGCGGCTTCCCGCTGGCGCTGCTGCTCTACCACGGCAAGTACGACTCCTGGTCGCCCGGCGCCCACGCGGGCACCTTCCGCGGCAACCAGATCGCCCTGGTCGCGGGACTCGCCGGGATGCGGGTCACGGAGTCCGAGGGCCTGATCGAGAAGGCCGCCGCCAAGGGCCGGCTGATCGAGGGCCTGCTCGGCCGGCTGGCCGCGGACCACCCGGAGATCGGCCAGGTCCGGGGCCGGGGCCTGATGTGGGGCATCGAGATCGTGGACCCCGAGGGCCCGGCGGACCACTTGGGCACCCTGCCCGCCGACGGCGCCCGGGCCAAGCGCGTCAAGCGGGCCTGCCTGGACCACGGGCTGCTGCTGGAGAGCGGCGGCCGGCACGGCGCCGTACTCCGCCTGCTTCCGCCACTGGTGATCACCGAGGAGGAGATCCACGAGATGGCGGCGGCTCTGGAGAAAGCTCTGATCGACTGCGCCTGAGCCGGACGGGCCGCACGGGCCGGTTGGGCAGGCACGGCAGAGCACGGATCCGCTGAGCGGCGGATCCACGAACGCGAGGACAGAGAACATGACCACGGGAACCACGGGAACCACGGCAACCAACGGCGCTCAGTGGCGGGTCGACTTCGACGCCGAGGTCGTCTTCAGCAACGGAGGCGCCCTGCAGATGCAGGGGTTCCGCCTGGACATCCCCGGCGCCGACATCGGCGACGCGGAACTGGGCGAACTGGTGGTGCGCCACCTCGGACTGCTGATGGTCGGCAGTACGAAGATCACTCGCCGGGAGCTGGTCCAGGAGCCCCACAAGGGTTCGCGCAACACCGGTGCCACCGGCCCGGACCGCGCCGCCGCGGCGGACCTGACCGGACCCGCGACCCGGGCCTCCTGGCCGGCGGGTCCGGGCACCGCCGCACCGGCCCTGGCCGGTCTGGTGGACCTTCCCGTGGTCCTGGTCCGGCTCCTGGGAGCCGGACAGCCGGTCGCGGACCGGCTCGCGCTGGCGCCCTTCGACCTCGCGGGGCACGCCGTCGTGGTGCAGACCGGCCGCGCGGCCGGCCCGTACCTGACCGAGGACGCCGTGGACCTGCTCGCCGGGCAGGGCGCGGCCCTCGTGGCGACCGACAGCCGGCAGGGCGACGGACCGGTGGCGGCGGCGCTCGCCGCCGCCGGTCTGCCCGCCCTCACGGGCCTGACCGGCCTGGAGGCGCTCCCGGCGACCGGGGTACGGCTGCACGCCGTGCCGTTCCCGGGCCGGGACAACTCGTTGATCAGGGTCTACGGAGTAACAGATGACCAGCATTGAGACCGACCGTCACGCGGGGGGCGGCGTCCCGGCGGCCGGTGCGGCGGCGGACACCACCACCGCCGCCGCGCCGGCCCGGCGCCCCCGCAGGGAACTGGCCGCCGCCACCGTCGGCTCGGTCGTCGAGGCCTACGACTGGACCATCTACGGCATCCTCGCCCCCTACTTCGCCGAGGCGCTGTTCCCCGGCACCTCACCCACCGCCAAACTCATCGCCGCCTACCTCGGCTTCGCCCTGGGCTTCCTGGTCCGGCCGCTGGGCAGCGTGCTCATCGGCCGGCTCACCGACACCCGCGGCCGGCGCTTCGGACTGACCCTCACCGTCGGCCTGATCGCGGCCGGATCGCTGTTCCTCGCGGTCGTACCGGGCTACGCGTCCATCGGCCTGGCCGCGCCGCTCCTGGTGGTCGGTGCCCGGCTGGTGCAGGGGTTGTCGGTCGGAGCGGAGAACCCGAGCGTGGCCGCGTACGTCACGGAGACCGCGCCGGCCGGGCGCCGCTACTTCTACAGCGCCGTCTCCTACGGGGGCGTGGTGCTGGGCAGCGCACTGTCCTTCATCGTGATGAACGTCCTGCTGGGGGTGTTCGGGGAGACCGGCGTCGAGGACGGCGCCTGGCGGTTCGGCTTCGTCTTCGGCGGACTGCTCGGTCTCACGGCCCTGTGGATCCGGCGCGGAGCGGCGGAGAGCAGCGTCTTCACGGCCGCGGCGAAGGCACCGACGGCGAAGTCACCGGAGGCGAAGGCGCCGACGGCGAAGGCGGCGGTGGTGAAGGCGCCGAGCCCCTGGCCGGTGCTGCGGGCCCATCTCGGGCGCCTGGCCGTGGTGTTCGCCATCACCTCCGGGGCGACCACCACCTTCTACTTCGTCACCGTCGACTTCCCGTCCTACGCGGACAGCGCCGGGGCCGCCACCAAGGAGGAGACCTCCGCCGCCCTGCTCCTCGGCATGGTGGCGCTGCTCCTCGCGATGCTCGGCGGCGGCAGGGCGGCCGACCGGTTCGGCGCCCTGCCCGTCCTGCGCCTGGGCTTCGCCGGACTCGCCCTGGGCTCCGTGCCGCTGCTGATGGCGATGACTTCCGGACGGGTCCCCGTCCAACTGGTCACCGTGGTCCTGCTCTTCCTGCTGGGCCTGCCACTGGCGGTGAGCAACGTCTTCGCGGGGCAGCTGTTCCCGCCGGCGGTGCGCGCCGTCGCCGTGGGACTGCCCACCGCGGCCGCGATCAGCCTCTTCGGCGGCACCTTCCCGATGCTCGCGGAGCTCCTGAGGTCGGCGGGCCACAACGACTGGCTGCCGTGGTGGCCCGCACTGACCGCCGCGGCGGCGCTGGCCGCCTCATGGGGTGTGCGCGAACACCCCGTGTCCGTAACCCCTCATGCCTGAGAAGGACGACATGACTGCACTGCTCGAAGGACTCGACGCGCTGATGCCGGCCCTGGAGGCCGACTACCGCGAACTGCACACCCACCCCGAACTGGCCTTCCAGGAGAAGCGGACGGCGGCCCTGGTCGCCGAGCGGCTCGCCGCCCAGGGCGGCTGGGAGGTCACCACCGGCGTCGGCCGCACCGGCGTGGTCGCGGTCCTGCGCAACGGCGAGGGCCCGGTGGCCATGCTGCGCGCGGACATGGACGCGCTGCCCGTGAAGGAGACCACCGGGCTGCCCTACGCGAGCACCGAAACCGCCACCGACGAGACGGGCGCCGAGGTCCCGGTGATGCACGCCTGCGGCCACGACCTGCACGTGGCCGCGCTGATCGGCACCTGTGAACTGTTCGCCCGCAACCGGGGGGCCTGGCGGGGCACCGTCGTCGCGGTCTTCCAGCCGGGCGAGGAGAGCGGCTACGGAGCCCGCGAGATGGTCGACGACGGCCTGTTCGAGCGCTTCCCGCGCCCCGACGTGATCCTCGGCTCGCACGTGGGACCCGGCCCGGCCGGGCTCATCGCGACCCTGCCGGGAACGGTCATGGGCGCCACCGACTCCATCACGGTCAAGCTGTTCGGGCGCGGCGGTCACGGCTCCAAGCCCGAGGCCGCCGTGGACCCCGTGGTGATGGCGGCCTCGCTGGTGCTGCGCCTGCAGACGGTGGTCTCCCGCGAGATCGCAGCCCAGGAACCGGTGGTCGTCACCGTCGGCAAACTGCAGGCCGGTACGACCGCCGCGGTCATACCCGACACCGCCGAGCTCGGCATCAACGTGCGCACCAGCTCCGCGCCGGTCCGGGAGAAGGTCCTCGCGGCCATCGAGCGCCTGGCGCGCGCCGAATCGGCGGCCGCGGGAGCGACCGCCGACCCGGAGATCACCTCCGTCTACCACCTGCCGATGACCGTCAACGACACGGAGGCCGCCGAGCGGGTGGCCAATGCCCACCGCGACCACTTCGGGGCCGGCGCCGTCATGACGATGGGCCCGACCACCGCGAGCGAGGACTTCGGCCTCCTCGCGACGGCCGCCCAGGTGCCCTCGGTGTACTGGTTCTACGGCGGTCTCGACCCGCAGGCCTTCGGCGAGGCCTTCGCCGCCGGCAAGCTGGAGGAGCTCCCGCAGAACCACTCCTCCACCTTCGCCCCCGTAGCCGGCCCCGCCCTGTCCGTGGGCGTCCGCACGATGGCCACGGCCGCACTGCCCTGGCTTGCCGCCGACGCGACCGCTGATGCCGTGACCGCCGACTCCGCCGACGCGGGTGAGGGGGCCGGGACGGCATGAGCGCACACCGGCCGCACATCATCGTCCTGCACCGCTGGCGCGACACCCACGCGCACTACGCCGACTACCTCGACCACGCCGCCGCCCACGTCACCTACGTGAGCACCGAGCTCGGCCGGGCCTCCTTACCTCCGGCCGCCGCCGCGGTGACCACAGTCGCGCTGACCGACGACCTGCCCGCCGTGCGCGCGGCCGTCGCCGGGCTCGTCGCCCGCTTCGGCGCCCCGGCGCGGCTGATCGCCCTCAACGAGGGCGATCTGGACACGGCCGCGGTGATCCGCGGGGAGTTCGCGATCCCCGGCCAGAGCGCCGCCGAGCTGGCCGTGTTCCGCGACAAGCTGACCATGTGCCGTACGGCCGAGGCGGCCGGTCTGCCGGTGCCGGCCTTCGCCCCCGCGCCCGACCCGGCCGCCGTGCTCGCCTTCGGCGAAGCCCACGGCTGGCCGGTGGTGGTCAAGCCGCACCGGGGCACCGCCAGCCGGGGCGTCGTCCAGATCGACTCCGCCGCGGAACTGGCCGCACTGACCGCTCCGGACGGACCGGCCGTACCCACCGGGCTGGCCGCCGCCCTCGCCGCCGAACCGCACCTCGTCCAGACCTACGTGGACGGGCCGATCCTGCACATCGACGGTCTGTGGGAAGGGGATTCGCTGGGCAGCTGGACCGTCTCGCGCTACGTGGGCGGCACCTGCGCCGACTTCACCCAGGGCACCTGGCTCGGCTCCGTGGAGGAGGACGACCCGGCGCTGCTGGAGGCGGTCGAGGCCTTCGCCGCGGCCGTGGGACCCGCCCTCGGCGGCTCCCAGCCCTGGGTCTTCCACTTGGAGGCCTTCGTCACCGCGGCGCCCGGCGGCGGGCCCGCGCTGGTCTTCCTGGAGTGCGGGGCCCGGGTGGGCGGCGGGGAGATCCCCTTCACCTGGCGCGACGTCCACGGCATCGACCTGATGGCCGCCGCCGTGGACATCCAGCTGGGTCTGACCCCCGTCCTGTCCCCCCTGAAGACCGGCGAGGTCGGCGGCTACCTGCTGCTCCCGCTGCCCGTGCCCGCCCCCTGCCGGGTCGAAGCCGCCGGCTGGGTACGGGAACCCGCGCCCGAGCGGCTCCCGTACGCCGTCATGCACACCCCGGTCGGCAGTGTGGCCCCGGCGATCAGCGGCTACGAGCACGTCGGCACCCGATTCCGCTTCCGCGGCGCCTCCACCCGGGAGGTCGAGGCGGCCATCACCGAGGCCGCGAACTCCTTCCGGCTGACCTGCGCACCGGTGGACGGTCCACCCGACCCGAAGAGCTGACGCACGGCGCGCCGCGCGGACCAGCCCGCGGCGCGCTCCGCCCGAACCCCTGTCGCACCTTCTGTTTCCTGGGGCGTCACGCACGCCACGCCCCGCACCGGAAAGGATTCCACCGTGGTCCTCAAGACCTCCGAACGCCAGCGCGTCATCCTCGTAGGCAGCCGGATACAGCAGTACCGGGAGTACGCCCTGGCCTCCCTCGCCCAGCACTACGAGGTGACGCTCGTCGCACCGGAGGCGCCCACCTGGCAGGCCCGTTACGTGGACACCCACCGGATCGCGGACACCACGGACGCCGCCAAGCTGTACGCCCCGGTCGCCGATCTGCGGGGCGAGGTCGCGGACGCCGCCGTCGTCACCTGGGACGAGTGGTCCCTGGTCGCGGTGTCCTCGGTCGCCAAGAAGCTGGGCATGCGGGCCATGGACCCGGCGGCCGCCAAGATCTGCCGCGACAAGTACGCCACCCGCCAGGCCCTGGAGGCGGCCGGGATGGCCGCCGTCCGCTACATTCCGGCCACCACCGAGGAGGAGGCGGTCGCCGCCGCCGAGTCCATCGGTTTCCCCGTCGTCGTCAAGCCCCGCACCCTCGGCGGCAGTTTCGGCGTGATGATGGCCCGCGACGTGGACGGCCTGCGCCGGGCCTTCCGGCTCGCCTCCACCAGCCGGCTGCGCGGCGCCGGCACCACCGCCTCGGTCCTGATCGAGGAGTTCATCGAAGGCCCCGAACTGAGCGTGGACAGCGTCGTCGTGGACGGCGTGGCCACCCCGGTGTGCGTGGCCCGCAAGCGGCTGGGTGCCCACCCGTACTTCGAGGAGGTCGGCCACCTGGTCACCGACTGGCGGCACGAGCCGTGGGCGGACGCCGTCACCCAGCTGGTCCAGGACTCCCACCGCGCGGCCGGAGTCGACTACGGCGTGACCCACACCGAACTGCGGGTCGCCGCGAACGGCCCGCGCCTGATCGAGCTCAACGGCCGGCTCGGCGGGGACCTCATCCCGCACCTGAACAAGCTGGCGACCGGCGTGGACCTGCCGCTGGCCGCTGCCAGGATCGCCTTCGAGGAGACCCCCGACATCACCCCGACGCGCGCCCTGAGCGCCGAGGTCCGCTTCCTCTACCCGGCCTACGACGGCGCCGTCGACCGGGTCGTACTGCCCGCCCCCGACGAGGTCGAGGACCTGGTCGAGGCCGTCGCGCTCGTGGAGCCCGGCGACGAGCTGCTGCTCCCGCCGCGCGGGCTGACCCCGCGTTCCGCCGCGCTCGTCGCGGTGAGCGGGACCCCGGCGGGCACCCGCCGCGCCCTGGACGACGCCGAGGCGCTCTCCCGCACGGAGGTCTCCGGAGTCGCCGCGCACCGGCTCGGCGCCCGCGTCGAGAACGCCGTGACCCGCCGTTTCTTCGACCACGAGCGCACCGCGGCCCGCCAGACCGTCTCGGGCGTCCGCGGCGTGGAGTGGTTCCGCTACGGAGCGGGCGGCGGCGAGGGGCTCAACCGCCCCGTCTTCCTCAGCGAGGCCGACGTCACCGGCCTGGAGAACGACCTGAACGGCCTCTTCGAACTGCTGAAGGCGGTCCCCGACCGGCTCTTCGGCGGCGACCTGCGCGCCTTCGCCACCGCCGTCGGAATGTCCGCCACCCAGGCCGACCTGGTCCTGCGCGGCTCCTCCGAGGAGCTCGCCCCGCTCTCCCGCGCCGACCTGTACCGAGAGACCGGCGGATTCCGCGTCATGGAGCTCAACACCGGCTCCTCGCTGGGCGGCTGGCAGATGGGCGAGTTCGCCCGCGCCCTGATCCAGGACGAGGAGTTCGCGGAGTTCGCGGCCGCCGAGGGCCTGGTCTACCCCGACCCGCTCGCCCGCATCACCGAGGTGCTGCGCCGCCAGGCGCCGACCCTGGAAGGCGTGGAGCGGCCGCTGCTGGCGATCACCGACTGGCCGGAGGGCTTCGAGAAGTCCAAGTGCTGGATGGAGTTCGTCGTCCCGGCCTTCGAGCGGCTCGGCTTCGAGCCCGTCGTCTGCCACCTGGGCGACTTCGCCTACGAGGACGCCAAGGTCCTCCACCAGGGCCGCAAGGTCGACGTGGTCTACCGGATGTTCCTGCCCGGCGAAATGCCGGACGAGCCCCGCACCTACGCCCTCGTCAACCCGCTGCTCGACGCCGTCGAGGCCGGCACGGTCGAACTGTTCGCCCCGCTGGACTGCGAGCTCTACGGCAACAAGGGCAGCCTCGCGATGCTCAGCGACGAGCGCAACCGCGCCGTCTTCACCGAGGCCGAGCGCGAGCTGATCGACCGGATCCTCCCGTGGACCCGGTTCGTCCGCGACGAGAAGGTCACCTTCGGCGGCGAGAAGATCGACCTGCTGCCCTACGCCATCGCCAACAAGGACCACCTGGTCCTCAAGCCCACCCTGCTCTACGGCGGCGTCGGTGTGACCCCCGGCTGGACCACCGACCAGAAGGAGTGGGTGGCCAGGCTGCGCCAGGCCGTCGACGGCCCGTACGTCCTGCAGCACCGGCTGCTGCCGACCACCGAGCGCTTCCTCTCCGAGGACGGCGAGACCTGCGAGGACATGGCCGTCGCCTACGGGACGCTGATGGTCGACGGGCACTACGCCGGCACCCTGGCCCGCGGCGTCACCGACCCGGCCGTCGGCATCGTGAGCATGCTGCGCGGCGCCCAGATCGGCTGTGCGTTCCACGTCGCCCCGGCGGCAGAGGGAGTGGAAACCAAGTGACCGACATCGGGAACGGGGCCGCCGAGCCGCTGGAGGAGGTGACGGCCGCTCACCCGGCCGCCGCCACGCCCTCCACGCTCTGGCGGGACCCGGAATTCCTCAAGTTCTGGTCCGGGGAGGCGATCTCACAGGTCGGGGCCCAGGTCACGACCCTGGCGCTGCCGCTCACTGCGGTGCTGACGCTCGACGCCAGCGCCTCCCAGGTGGGCTTCGTCAACGCGGCCTCCTACGCCCCGTTCCTGATGGTCACCCTCCTGGTCGGCGTCTGGGTCGACCGGGTGCGGCGCAGGCCCCTGATGATCATGGCCAACGTGGGGCGCGCGCTGCTGGTCAGCGCGGTACCGCTGCTGGCCGTGCTCGACCTGCTCCGCATCGAGTACGTGTACGTGGCCGCGCTGCTCGTCGGTACCCTCACGGTGGTCTTCGACGTCTCCTACCAGTCGTACCTGCCGACCCTGGTCGGCAAGGAACACCTGGTGGAGGGCAACAGCAAGCTCCAGGGCACCAGTTCGCTGGCCCAGATCGGCGGACCCGGCCTGGCCGGTCTGCTGATCGGCTGGGTCACCGCCCCGTACGCCCTGCTGATCAACGGGATCTCCTACCTGGTCTCCGTGCTCACGCTGCTCGCGGTACGGCGCGTCGAGCCGGAGCCGGTGCCCCAGCAGGAGCGGACCGGGATCCGCACCAGCATCGCCCAGGGCATCCGGATCATCTGGGACAGCGCCCACCTGCGGGCCTGCGCCCTCCAGTCGGGGCTGTACAACCTGTGCTGGATGTCGCTGCAGACGGTGTTCGTGCTCTACGCGGCCCGCACGCTCGGCATCTCGCCAGGTGGCATCGGCCTGCTGCTGGGCACGGGCGCGGTGGGTTCCCTGGTCGGCTCGATGCTCGCGCAGTGGCTCAAGCGGAAGACCGGGCTCGGCCCGGCCATCCTGGCGGCCCTGCTGCTGTGCTGCCTGGCCCCGGTGGCCATCCCGGCCGCCCCGGCGAACGGAGGAGCGCTGTCGCTGGCCCTGTTCGTCGCCGCGTTCGCCCTGATCGGGGCGGGCGGCACCATGGCCAACATCCACATCATCAGCCTGCGCCAGTCCATGACCCCGGATCACCTTCTGGGCCGGATGAACGCCGGCTACCGCTTCGTCTCCTGGGGGACCCTGCCGCTCGGCGCCCTGCTGGGCGGTTGGCTCGGTGACCTCATCGGGCTGCGGGAGACCCTCTTCGTCACGGCCGGGCTCTTCCTGACCGCGGTCCTGGTGGTCCTGAAGTCGCCGGTCTGGCGCCTGAAGGACTTCCCGCCCCAGATCGTCGCGCAGCCCCGGAAGGTGGACGCAAAGTGAGCTCCGTACGGCAACCTCCCGCGGTCCCGGCCCCGCCCGTGTCCATCAGCGGGCTGCTCGCCCGGCGGACCGGCTGGGGCCGCTCCGACGCGGTGAGCCGGATCCTGGCGGCCGCCGGCGCCCCCGGGGTGCTCTCGATGGCCGGCGGGATCCCGGCCCCCGACAGCTTCCCCGTGGCCCGGCTCGCCGAGGCCACCGACCGGCTGTTCGCCAACTCCGCCGTCCGGGCGCTCCAGTACGCCCCCACCGACGGCATCGCCCCGATGCGCGAGGTGATCGCGGCCCGGGCCACCGCGACCGGCGCCCCCGTCACGCCCGAGCGGGTGATGGTCACTGCCGGGAGCCAGCAGGGGCTCGACCTCGTGGCCCAGACCCTCATCGACGAGGGCGACGAGGTGGCCCTGGACGACCCGAGCTACCTGGGCGCCGTACAGGTCTTCCGGCGGGCCGGCGCCCGGCTGCTGCCGGTGCCCGGCGACGCCCGGGGGATGCGCACCGATGTGCTGGAGCAGCGCCTGATCGCCGGGGCGCGGCCCAAACTGGTCTACGTCGTACCGCACTTCCACAACCCCACCGGGGCCGTGCTCTCCGAGGAGCGCCGCCGCCACCTGGCCGCGCTGGCCGAACGCTACGGCTTCCTGGTGGTCGAGGACGATCCGTACGGGGACCTGGCCTTCGAGGGCGGCCGGCTGCCCTCCACCGATGTCCACAGCGGGCGGGTGGTCCGGCTGATGAGCCTGTCCAAGACGGTCTGCCCAGGGCTGCGGGTGGCGGGCCTGGTCGCCCCGGCCGAACTCATCGGGGAGCTGGTCGCCGCCAAGCAGTGCGGGGACCTGCAGACCAACACCTTCGGCCAGTACCTCCTCGCCGACCTGCTGGGGGACCCGGAGTTCCTGCCGGCCCACCTGGCCGGACTGCGCGGCCTGTACGGCGGCCGGGCCAGGGACATGGAGGCGCTGCTGCGCGAGCGCCTGCCCTGGCTGGACTTCGAGCGGCCGCGCGGCGGCCTTTTCTTCTGGTGCCGGCTGACCGACCCGCGGGTCGGCTCGGACGCGCTTTACGAGCACGCGCTGGCGCAGGGAGTGGCCATCGTCCCGGGTACGCCCTTCTGCATGGAGGAGGACGGCTCGCGGGTCCTGCGCCTGTCCTTCGCCTCCCTGGACGACGCGCAGCGCCAGGAGGGCGTCTCGCGGCTGGCCGCGGCCTGGGAGAAGGCCCTCGCCGACGGAGCGTGACCAGGCCGGCAGTACGTACGTACGCGTGCACGCACCCACGCGTGCACGCACGCATCCGCACCGTTTTCCCCACACCCATAAGGAGCAAGGCCGTGACAACGACGTCGCCCGCACCGGTGACCGCCGAATCCCTGGTGGCCCGGCTGTTCCAGGTGATCGACACCCGCTCGTGGGACCGGCTCGGCGAGGTCTTCGCGCCGGGCGCCGTGTACGAGCGGCCGGGTTACCCAGCGCTGGAGGGGCTCGACCGGATCCGCCGGTTCTACGAGCACGAACGGATCATCACCTCGGGGGCCCACGAGGTGAGCCAAGTGACCGGCGGACTGGCCGCGGCCGCCTGCTGGGGGCGTTTCCGCGGGGCCGACAAGGACGGCACGGCCCTGGACGAGGCCTTCGCCGACACCTACCTCGTACGGGACGGCAGGATCGAGCGCCGCAAGACCTTCTTCTACCGTCCGGCGATCTGAGCACGGGCCGGGTCCGGTCCGCCGGGGAGGCCCGGACCCGGCCCGGCCCGTCTCGTCCGAACGGGTGAACCCGCGGTGCTACTTCTTGCCGCCGCCGAGGATCTGGCCGAGCAGGTCACCGAGACCGCCACCGGCCGGGGCCGCGCCCGGGGCGCCCGGGGCCGCGCCCGCCGCGCCCGGTACGGCTCCGGGGGACGGGATGGCGGACTCGCCGCCCGCCGCCGCCGGGGTGCCGGCGCCGGTACCGCCCTTGCCGGCGGCCGCGCGCTTGGCGAAGACGGCCAGCAGGACCGGGATCAGCAGTTCGATGACCCGGGTGATGGTGGGCGCGGGGATGCCGGTCTTCTTCGAGACGGCGTTGGCCACGGGCTTGCTCACCTTGGCGAGCACGCCGGCCATCATCCCGCCGCTGAGCAGGCCGCCCAGGCCGCCGCCGAGCGTGGCCACGCCTTCCAGCGGGGCCTCGGTCACCTCGGCGAAGGCCTGGCGGACCTCCTTGCCGTCGTCGTCGTCCACGTCGGCCTTCTGCTGGAGGTCGCCGGTCATCGCACCGACGGTGGCCGCGACGGTGTCGCGGGCGCCATTGGTGTCGGTGCCGAGGAGGCCGGCGATCTCGGTCAGCCGTTCCTCGCCGAGCTCGCCCAGCACGTCGTCCTGGAATGAAGATTCGCTCATGCCTGAAACGCTACTTCTGTGGCGATTCACCGGCACCTCGGATGGCCTGCGGGCCAGCCTGAAGTAATGGAAAGGTAAAGTTCCGGATCCGTGTGCAACCACTGACGGGGGTCGCGGGTCGTATGTTGCGTCGGCACTTCCGGGGAGGGATCCGGGGGGATCGGGAAGTCCGGCGAGGGAGGGGTAACCGTGAGGGGGTCCGGCCGGAAGGCCGGACCCCCTTCTGGTTCCCCGGACCGCTCGCCCCGGTCTTTCCACAGGCCCGGCGGGCTGTCGGAGCCGGGCTGTAGCTTCGGGCCATGACGACGAACGCGGACGTGCGGTCCGCTGTGGTCGAGGGGGTGCTGGAGCGCATCACCTACGCCAACGAGGAGAGCGGTTACACCGTCGCCCGGGTCGACACCGGCCGCGGCGCCGGCGACCTGCTCACCGTGGTCGGATCCCTCCTCGGGGCCCAGCCGGGTGAATCGCTGCGCATGGAGGGCCGCTGGGGCTCGCATGCCCAGTACGGCAAACAGTTCACCGTGGAGAACTACACGACGCTCCTGCCCGCGACGATCCAGGGCATCCGGCGCTACCTCGGCTCCGGCCTGATCAAGGGCATCGGCCCGAAGATCGCCGACCGGATCGTGGAGCACTTCGGCCTCGACACCCTCGACGTGATCGAGGAGCAGCCGAAGCGGCTGATCGAGGTGCCCGGCCTCGGCCCCAAGCGGACCCGGCTGATCGGCGCCGCCTGGGAGGAGCAGAAGGCCATCAAGGAGGTCATGGTCTTCCTCCAGGGGGTCGGCGTGTCCACCTCGATCGCGGTCCGCATCTACAAGAAGTACGCCGACGCTTCCATCTCGGTGGTGAAGAACCAGCCCTACCGGCTCGCCGCCGACGTCTGGGGCATCGGCTTCCTCACCGCCGACCGCATCGCGCAGGCGGTCGGGATCCCGCACGACAGCCCGGAGCGGGTCAAGGCCGGGCTCCAGTACGCCCTGTCGCAGTCCACCGACCAGGGGCACTGCTTCCTGTCCGAGGACCGGCTCATCGCCGACGGGGTCAAGCTGCTCCAGGTGGACACCGGACTGGTCATCGACTGCCTGGCCGAGCTCGCCGCCGATCCGGAAGGGGTCGTACGGGAATCGGTGCCCGACCCGCAGGGCGGGCCGGACCCCCTGACCGCCGTCTACCTGGTGCCGTTCCACCGTGCCGAGCTGTCCCTGGTCGGTCAGGTGCGCCGGCTCCTGCACGCCGAGGAGGACCGGCTGCCCGCCTTCCGGGACGTGGACTGGGACAAGGCCCTGGGCTGGCTCGCCGGCCGGACCGGGGCCACGCTCGCCCCCGCGCAGCGGGACGCGGTCCGCCTCGCGCTCACCCGCCGGGTCGCGGTCCTCACCGGCGGCCCGGGCTGCGGCAAGTCCTTCACCGTCCGCTCGATCGTGGAGCTGGCCCGCGCCAAGAAGGCCAAGGTCGTCCTCGCCGCTCCCACCGGGCGGGCGGCGAAGCGGCTGGCCGAGCTCACCGGGGCCGAGGCCTCCACCGTGCACCGGCTGCTGGAGCTCAAACCGGGCGGGGACGCGGCCTACGACCGGGAGCGGCCGCTCAACGCCGACCTGGTCGTCGTGGACGAGGCCTCGATGCTCGACCTGCTGCTGGCGAACAAGCTGGTCAAGGCCGTGGCACCGGGTGCCCACCTGCTGCTGGTCGGGGACGTGGACCAGCTCCCCTCGGTCGGGGCGGGCGAGGTGCTGCGCGATCTGCTCGCCGAGGGCGGGCCGGTCCCCGCCGTCCGGCTGACCACCATCTTCCGGCAGGCCCAGCAGTCCGGTGTGGTCACCAACGCCCACCGGATCAACACCGGAGTGCCGCCGATCACCGACGGGCTGCCCGACTTCTTCCTCTTCCCCGAGGAGGACACCGAGGAGGCCGGAAAGCTCGCCGTCGACGTCGCCGCCCGTCGAATTCCAGCCAGATTCGGACTCGACCCGAGGCGTGACATCCAGGTCCTCGCCCCCATGCACCGGGGCCCGGCCGGCGCCGGGAACCTCAACGCCCTGCTCCAGCAGGCCATTACCCCGGCCCGGCCGAACCTTCCCGAGAAGCGGTTCGGCGGCCGGGTCTTCCGGGTCGGCGACAAGGTCACGCAGATCCGAAACAACTATGACAAAGGGGCCAACGGCGTCTTCAACGGCACGGTCGGCGTGGTCACCGGCCTCGACCTGGAGGAACAGCGCCTGACGGTGCGCACGGACGAAGACGAGGAAGTGGCCTACGAGTTCGCGGAGCTGGACGAGCTGGCCCACGCGTACGCCGTCACCATCCACCGTTCCCAGGGGAGTGAATATCCGGCCGTGGTGATCCCGGTCACCACGGGCGCTTGGATGATGCTCCAGCGAAATCTGCTCTACACGGCCGTGACCAGGGCGAAGAAACTGGTCGTCCTCGTCGGGTCCCGCAAAGCCCTTGCCCAGGCGGTGCGTACCGTTTCCGCAGGCAGGCGGTACACCGCCGTCGCGCCCAGACTGTCCGGCCGCATACCGGTGGGAAACATCACCTAGATGATCGATCATTTGGGGTTCCTACAACCGGCGCGGAGGGGGCAGGATGAGCAGGTTGGCGGCACTCAGTGCCGTCAAAAACACCAAAGCTCGACCCCGAGTGCACTCACCTGCGCCAAATGGGGGAAGGTAGAGGCAGTCAGGGCACCTCGAAGAAGAGGCACTACGTCGGTGAGGGATGACGTGAGCGACAACTCTGTAGTACTGCGGTACGCGGACGGTGAATACACCTACCCGGTGGTCGAGAGCACCGTCGGTGACCAGGGCTTCGACATTGCGAAGCTCAGGGCTCAGACCGGGCTGGTCACCCTGGACAGCGGCTACGGAAACACCGCCGCCTATAAGTCCGCCATTACCTACCTCGACGGTGAGCAGGGCATCCTGCGCTACCGCGGATACCCGATCGAGCAGCTGGCGGAGCGCTCGACCTTCATCGAGGTCGCCTACCTGCTGATCAACGGGGAGCTGCCGACCGTCGACCAGCTCGCGTCGTTCCGCAACGAGATCACCCAGCACACGCTGCTGCACGAGGACGTCAAGCGTTTCTACGACGGCTTCCCGCGCGACGCGCACCCGATGGCGATGCTGTCCTCCGTGGTCAGCGCGCTGTCGACGTTCTACCAGGACAGCCACAACCCGTTCGACGAGAAGCAGCGCAATCTCTCGACGATCCGGCTGCTGGCCAAGCTCCCGACGATCGCGGCCTACGCGTACAAGAAGTCGGTCGGCCACCCGGTGGTCTACCCGCGCAACGACCTCGGCTACGTCGAGAACTTCCTGCGCATGACCTTCTCCGTGCCGGCCCAGGAGTACGACCTGGACCCGGTCGTGGTCGCCGCGCTCGACAAGCTGTTCATCCTGCACGCGGACCACGAGCAGAACTGCTCGACGTCCACCGTGCGCCTGGTCGGCTCCTCGCAGGCGAACATGTTCGCCTCGATCTCCGCCGGCATCTCGGCCCTGTGGGGTCCGCTGCACGGTGGCGCCAACCAGTCCGTCCTGGAGATGCTCGAGGGCATCAAGAACGACGGCGGCGACGTCGACGCCTTCATCCGCAAGGTGAAGAACAAGGAGGACGGCGTCCGCCTGATGGGCTTCGGACACCGCGTCTACAAGAGCTTCGACCCCCGGGCGAAGATCATCAAGGCGGCGGCACACGATGTCCTCTCGGCGCTCGGCAAGGACGACGAGCTGCTCGACATCGCGCTGAAGCTGGAAGAGCACGCGCTGGCCGACGAGTACTTCGTCGAGCGCAACCTCTACCCGAACGTCGACTTCTACACCGGCCTGATCTACCGGGCCATGGGCTTCCCGACCGAGATGTTCACCGTGCTCTTCGCGATCGGCCGCCTGCCCGGCTGGATCGCCCAGTGGCACGAGATGATCAAGGAGCCCGGCTCCCGCATCGGCCGCCCGCGCCAGATCTACACTGGCGAGGTCCTGCGCGACTTCGTCCCGGTCGAGTCCCGCTGACCCGAGGGCTGATCCGCAGTACCCGCAGTACCCGCAGGACTTGCAGAACAGGTTGGCCGTACACAAGGAAAAGCGCCCCGCCATCGATCCCCCCACGGGTCGAAGGTCGGGGCGCTTTCCTTACCCCGGAACGGATTCCCCCCACGGGACCCGGACCGGGTGTCTGTGTGCCGAGAAACCGCGCGTACACCCCAACGCGTTTCTGGCATCGCCCCATTAGACCCATGGGCCTGCCCGATGGTTACGTTGTGATCGCTGTGATCTGCGTCTCGCGTGAAGGAAGTGTGCGCGAATTGCGAAGAGTGATCACTAGCGGAAGGAGCGCAGCCGAAGGCTGTTGGTCACCACGAAGACCGAGGAGAAGGCCATCGCGGCCCCCGCGATCATCGGGTTGAGCAGTCCGGCGGCCGCCAGTGGCAGCGCCGCGAGATTGTAGCCGAAGGCCCAGAACAGGTTGCCCTTGATGGTGGCCAGGGTGCGGCGGGAGAGCCGGATCGCGTCCGCCGCGACCCGCAAGTCGCCGCCCACCAGGGTCAGGTCGCTCGCTTCGATCGCCGCGTCGGTACCGGTGCCCATCGCCAGTCCCAGGTCGGCCTGGGCCAGCGCGGCCGCGTCGTTGACCCCGTCGCCGACCATGGCGACCGTACGGCCCTCGGCCTGAAGCCGGCGTACGACGTCCACCTTGTCCTGCGGGAGGACCTCGGCGACGACCTCCTCGATGCCCACCTCGCGGGCCACCGTCTCGGCGACGGCCCGGTTGTCGCCGGTCAGCAGTACCGGGGTCAACCCCAGGGCCCGCAGCCGGGACACGGCCTCGGCACTGGTCTCCTTGACCGCGTCGGCCACGGTCAGCACCCCGCGCGCCTCCCCGTCCCAGGCGACCAGGACGGCCGTGGAACCGGCGGCCTCGGCGGCCTCCTTGCGCTCCTCAAGCCCGGCGGGCAGTGCGATCGACCAGTCGGCCAGCAGCTTCTGGCGACCCACCAGTACGGCGTGGCCGTCGACCACGCCCTGGACGCCGAGGCCGCCGTGGTTCTCGAAGCCCTCCGGGACCGACAGGCCCTCGGTGAGGTCCGCGGCCGCCACCGCGACGGCCCGGGCGATCGGGTGTTCGGAAGCGTGCTCCAGCGAGCCGGCCAGGCGCAGCAGTTCGTGCGCGTCGACGCCTTCGGCGGGGTACGTGCCGGTCAGGGTCATCCGGCCGGTGGTCACGGTGCCGGTCTTGTCCAGGACGATCGTGTCCACGCGGCGGGTGGACTCCAGCACCTCGGGGCCCTTGATCAGGATGCCGAGCTGCGCTCCCCGCCCGGTGCCGACCATCAGCGCGGTCGGGGTGGCCAGGCCCAGGGCGCAGGGGCAGGCGATGATCAGGACGGCCACGGCGGCGGTGAAGGCGGCCGTCGGGTTGTCGGTGATCAGCAGCCAGGTCACCCAGGTGCCCAGGGCCAGGAGGAGCACGATCGGCACGAAGACGCCGGAGATCCGGTCGGCGAGGCGCTGCACCTCGGCCTTGCCGTTCTGCGCGTCCTCGACCAGCCTGGCCATCCGGGCGAGTTGGGTGTCCGAGCCGACCCGGGTCGCCTCGACGACCAGCCGGCCGGAGGTGTTGACGGTGGCTCCGGTGACGGTGTGGCCCACGGCGACGTCGACCGGTACGGATTCACCGGTCAGCATGGAGGCGTCCACGGCGGAGCTGCCCTCGACGACCGTGCCGTCGGTGGCGATCTTCTCGCCGGGCCGGACGACGAACCGGTCGCCCGCGGCGAGCGCGCTCACGGGGATGCGTACCTCGGCGCCGCCGCGCAGTACCGCCACGTCCTTGGCGCCGAGGCGCATCAGGGCCTTGAGGGCCGCGCCGGCCTTCCGCTTCGAGCGGGCCTCCAGGTACCGGCCGAGCAGGATGAAGGCGACGACCCCGGCCGCCACCTCCAGGTAGATCGCCGAGGAGCCGTCCGTGCGGGAGACGGCGAACTCGAATTCGTGGCGCATGCCGGGCATTCCGGCGTGGCCGAGGAACAGGGCCCACAGCGACCAGGCGAAGGCGGCCAGGGTGCCCACCGAGACCAGGGTGTCCATGGTGGCGGCGCCGTGCAGGGCGTTGGTCCAGGCGGCCTTGTGGAAGGGGAGGGCGCCCCAGACGACGACGGGGGCGGCGAGGGTGAGCGAGAGCCACTGCCAGTTGTCGAACTGGAGGGCCGGGACCATCGCGAGCAGGACGACGGGCAGGGCGAGCGCGGTGGAGACCAGGAGGCGCTGGCGCAGTGCGGCCAGTTCGGGGTCGGGCGGGGCCTGCGTGGAGTCCTGGGCCTCGTCCGGTACCGGCTCGGGCTCGGGCGGCGGGGGCTCCTCGGCGGTGTAGCCGGTCTTGACGACGGTCGCGATGAGGTCGGCGACCTGGACGCCCGCGGCGTAGGAGACCTTGGCCTTCTCGGTGGCGTAGTTCACCGAGGCGGTGACCCCGTCCATCCGGTTGAGCTTCTTCTCGATGCGGGCCGCGCAGGAGGCGCAGGTCATCCCGCCGATGGCCAGCTCGACCTCGGCCGTGGCCGGGGCGGCGCCGGTCGCCGCTATGGGTCCGTCGTGCACTGTGCTGCTGCTCATGATCCGGGCTCCAGGGGGAGGGCCGGGCCGTACAGAACCAGTATGAGCTGGCCGGTGCGGCCCGGCGGGTACTGCTGAAGAGGAGGGTGCTCAGGCCTGCTGGCCGGCGAGCTCGTAGCCGGCCTCGTCGACGGCGGCGCGCACGTCGGCCTCGTCGAGCGGGGCGGCCGAGACCACGGTGACCTCACCGGTCGCGGCGACGGCCTTGACCGAGGCGACACCCGGCAGGGCGGAGAGCTCGGTGGTCACCGCGCCCTCGCAGTGCCCGCAGGTCATGCCGGTCACCCGGTAGACGGTGGTGGTCTGGGTGTCCGTGTCGGCGCTCATGTCGTTCTCCTCTTCGGGGGCGTTTCCGGGTCGGCCGGGAAGCGGTGGATCTCCCCACCTTCCTCCCGACACACCGAGACTATACCCCTAGGGGGTATCGATGCGAGCGTGTGCCACGAATCCATGAAGTGGACAATCAGGGTGAAGCGTATGTAAATGGCACCCATGGCGCACTCGGGGATCACTCTCATCCTGATCATGTCGATCGCGGTGCTCGCGCCCCTGCTCGCGTACGGGGTCTCGCGCTGGCTCCCCGTACCGCTGGTGATCTTCGAGATCCTGCTGGGGGTCCTGGTCGGGCCCGACGTGCTCGGCTGGGCGCACTCCGGCGAGGTGGTCGACGTACTGAGCGAGCTCGGTCTCGCGATGCTGATCTTCCTGGCCGGCTACGAGATCCAGTTCGCCCAGGTCAGGGGCGACACCCTGAAACGGTCGGTGTGGGCCTGGGTGGTCGCCCTCGGGCTGGGGCTCGGCGTCGGCCTGCTGCTGGCCGAGGGTGGCGGATTCGACAAGGGCGTCTACGTCGGCACCGCGCTCACCAGTACCGCGCTGGGCACGATCCTGCCGGTCCTGCGGGACTCGGGGGACCTCCAGAACAGGTTCGGCTCCGTGATGATGGCGATGGGCGCGGTCGGCGAGTTCGGGCCGATCATCGCGATGGCCCTGCTGCTCAGCGGACGGGCCCCGGGCCGCTCGGCGGCGCTGCTGATCGCCTTCGCGGCGCTCACGGCCGCGGCCGTGCTCTGGGCGCTGCGGCCCAAGCCGCCCTGGTTCTCCCGGGTCATCGCCAAGACCCTGCACAGCAGCGGCCAGTTCGCCGTGCGGCTGGTGGTGCTGATCCTCGTGGCGTTCCTGGCG
This sequence comes from Streptomyces sp. NBC_00435, assembly GCF_036014235.1. GTDB lineage: Bacteria > Actinomycetota > Actinomycetes > Streptomycetales > Streptomycetaceae > Streptomyces. Next base: position 2,978,676 of record NZ_CP107924.1, on the reverse strand, counting down.
CTCTCCCAGGTGCTCGGCCTCGACGTACTGCTCGGTGCCTTCGCCGCCGGACTGATCACCCGGCTGGTGCTGCACGGGGCCGCCCCGGAGAGCAGCGAGACCGTGCTGTCGAAGGTGGAGGCCATGGGTTTCGGCTTCCTGGTGCCGCTGTTCTTCGTGGTCACCGGGATCGAGTTCGACCTGGACGCGCTGCTCGGGGGCGGGTGGGTGCTCCTGCTGCTGCCGGTGTTCCTGCTGCTCTTCCTCGTGGTGCGGGGGCTCCCGATGTGGCTGCTGGCTCCGCGGGACCTCGGACGCCGCGACCGGGTGGCACTGGTGCTGTTCGGCTCCACGGCGCTGCCGCTGGTGGTGGCGATCACCACTCTGGGCGTACAGGACGGCAAGCTCGAGTCGGGGGAGGCGGCGGCGCTGGTCGGGGCCGGGATGGTGTCCGTCCTGGTGTTCCCGCTGCTGGGGCTGCGCATGCGGGCCCGATCGGGCGGGCCGGGTGCGGGTCCGGGCGGGCCCGGTCCCGGGACCGTCGGGGCCGGGGGCGGGGCCCGTGTCAGTGAGGAAGAGGCGTGGTGATCAGCGGCTCCAGGTAGCGGAGCAGTACGGTCTTCAGCTCCGCGACGTACGCGGCCCGTTCGGTGCCCTCGCTGGCGAGGATCAGTTCGAGCGAGGCCTTGACGATGCCGAGGACCATGTGTGCGACGTGTGTGAGGTCGACGGGGCCGGCGGGGTCGGCCGGGTCGGTCGGGGTCGCGGGGCCCGCGGAGCCTGTGGAGGCGGCCGGTTCTCCGGTCCCCGGGGGTGTGACGCAGGTGCGCAGCACCTCCTCGACGCGGGTCAGCATCCCGACGTGCAGTTCGTCGTGTTCCTGGGCGATGCCGGGGACGCCGGATCCGTGCATGAGCGCCCAGAAGGCCGGGTTCTCGCAGTTGAAGGCGATGACCGGATCCAGTACGGCGTCGAGCAGTTCGGGCAGCGGCCGGTCCAGGTTCGCGGGCAGGAAGGCCTGGCCGTGCGCCTCGTGGGCGCGCTGGAGGAGCTGTCCGCCCAGCTCGACGGCGATGGCCTCCTTGTTGGGGAAGAACTGGTAGAGCGTGCCCGGTGACACGCCGGCCTCCCGGGCGATGGCGTTGGTGCTGGCCGCGGCGTAACCCGTACGGCAGAACACCCCGGCGGCGGCCGACAGCAGCTGGGCGATCCGGCGCTCACCGCGGGCCTGGCGGCGGCGGGGGGTGGCCGCTGCCGCAGCTGCTGCCGCCGCCTCGACCGGGGTGGCCTCGGCCGGCGGTTCGTCGGCTTTGTCCGAGCTCCTGGTTCGAGAGTTCTCCCGCATGTCCAATCCCTTGCTTCCCGTTGCTTCCCGTGGGTGATTGACAAACGCGAGAGGTCGCTCGCATTCTTGAGAAACGCGAGCGACTGCTCGTGTTTGCCAGTCTATGTGGCCTGGCAATCACGGTGAAGGGGACACCGAGACATGTCCGAAGTCAAGAAACCGCCGTCGCCCGGGGAGGGCGGCCGGTGGACCGGGTTCGTCACCGGACGCCCACGGCTCTCACTGCTGCTCGCGCTCGTGGTCACGGCACTGGCGGTCTTCGCCGGGAGCGGCGTCGAGGACCGGCTGGGGAGCGGGGGCTGGGAGGATCCCGGCGCCCGGTCCACCTATGCCACCCGGGCGCTGGAGCGCGAGTTCCCCGGTTCCCAGCCGAACCTGCTGCTGCTCGTCGACGCCGGAGCCGCGGTCGGGGCGGCCGGGGTGGACGATCCCGCCGTCGCCGCCGAGGCGGAGCGGCTGACGGCGCGGCTCGCCGCCGAGCCGGGGGTGACCGGCGTCGGCTCGTACTGGCGGAGCGGGCTGCCGGTCCTGCGTTCCGGGGACGGCCGGCAGGCACTGATCGCCGCCCGGGTGCTCGGCGACGAGAAGACGGCCAACGCCGTGCTCGACCGGATCGCCCCGCACTACCGGGGGGCACACGGCCCGGTGGAGGTCACCCTCGGCGGGCCCGCCGCCGTGCAGCGGGAAGTGACCTCCACCATCCAGGAGGACCTGCTGCGCGCCGAGCTGATCGCCCTGCCCGTGACGCTCGTCCTGCTCGTCCTGGTCTTCGGCAGCGCCGTCGCGGCCCTGCTGCCCCTCGGTGTCGGCGTCGTCGCCATCATCGGAACCAATGCCGTGCTGCGCGGACTCACCGAGTTCACCGACGTCTCGGTCTTCGCGCAGAACCTGACAACCGCGCTCGGCCTCGGACTCGCCGTCGACTACGCCCTGTTCATCGTGCGCAGGTTCCGCGAGGAGCTGGCCGCCGGGCACGATCCGGTGGCGGCCGTCGGAGTCACCCTGCGCACCGCCGGGCGCACGGTGCTGTTCTCGGCACTGACCGTCGCCGTGTCCCTCTCGGCCATGCTCTTCTTCCCGATGTACTTCCTGCGCTCCTTCGCCTACGCCGGGGTCGCGGTGGTCCTGCTCGCCGCGGCGGCGGCGCTCGTCCTGCTGCCCGCCGCGCTCGTGCTGCTCGGGGAGCGGGTCAACTCCCTCGACCTGCGCCGGCTGTGGCGGCGCGGCCGGCCCGGGCGCTCCGGCGCGGGCGCCGCGGCCCCGGCTGCGGGCGGGCGGGGCTGGGCCCGGCTGACCGCCCTGGTGATGCGCCGCGCCCCGGTGTTCGCCGTGGTCACCACGGCCGGGCTGCTGCTCCTCGGACTTCCCTTCCTCGGGGTGAAGTTCGGCACCGTGGACGACCGGCAGCTGCCGAACACCGCGGAGTCGCACGTGGTGCAGCAGCAGATACGCGACGGGTTCCCGGGCAGTCCCGGCGGCGCGCTGACCGTGCTGACCGAGGGCGCCTCCGGGCCCTTCGAACTCGACGGCTACAAGCGGCAGGTGGAAGCCCTGCCCGGCGTGCTCGGGGTGGAAGGACCGGTCGGCGGAGCCGCAGGCACGGGATATGCCTACTTCTCGGTGCTCACCGAAGGGGAGGCGGTGGGAGAGCCGACCCAGGACCTGGTGGACCGGGTCAGGGCGGTGGACGCCCCCTTCGAGACCTCCGTGACCGGACAGGCCGCGGTGCTCGTCGACGCCCGCAAGGCCATCGCCGAGAAGCTGCCCCTGGCCCTGGCCGTCGTGGTGCTGGCCACGCTGCTCCTGGTCTTCCTGCTCACCGGGAGCCTGCTGATACCCCTCCAGGCCGTCCTGCTCAACGCGCTCAGCCTGACCGCGATGTTCGGGGCGGTGGTGTGGGTGTTCCAGGAGGGTCACCTCTCGGGACCGCTCTCCTTCACCTCCACGGGAGACATCGAGACCACCCTGCCGGTGCTGATGTTCTGCATCGCCTTCGGGCTCTCCATGGACTACGGGGTGTTCCTCATATCCCGGATCAAGGAGGAGTACGACCGCACCGGGGACCACGAGGGCGCGGTGCGCGCCGGACTGACCCGCACGGGTGGGCTGATCACCGCGGCGGCCGTGATCCTGGCGGTGGTGATGGTCGCCATCGGCAGCTCGCGGGTGACCAACACCAAGATGCTGGGGCTGGGGATCGCGCTGGCCGTGCTCATGGACGCGATGATCGTGCGGAGCCTGCTGGTCCCGGCGGTGATGAAGCTGACCGGAAAGGCCACCTGGTGGGCGCCGGCGCCGCTGCGCAGGCTGCACGAGCGGTTCGGACTGAGCGAGGGGGAGTCCCCGTCGACGCCCGTGGCGTCCGAGGCCGAGCCCGAGCCCGTAGCCGTCGGGATCCGATAGCGGACGGGGCCCGGGTGGGTCCCGTCCATGGCCGGCACGCCGGGATCAGTCCTCGCGGCGTCCCCGGTTGCCGGGCCGGCGGGCCACCCAGGTGCGGATGGTGTCGGCGTACCAGTAGGGCTTGCCGCCCTCCACGTGGTCGGGTGCGGGCAGTAGTCCGTGTTTGCGGTAGGAGCGCACGGTGTCCGGCTGCACCCGGATGTGAGCGGCGATCTCCTTGTACGACCACAGCTGTCGGTCGCTCATCCTCGACACCTCCTTGTCCACGCCGCAGGGCCGGCCGGGAGGCCGTCGGGGGAGCCGGCGCGTGGACACTGACGATCACTCAGGTTGTGTCCGGAGAACGACGCACGGTGAGGCCAGGGGAGGGCCTGTCGACCGGCTGTGACGGAAAACCCGCGTAATGCGGATATGTGTGACACGCGGGGGACCCCCGTGACACATGCGGAACACAGGGCGCAGGGGATCACAGGGGTCGACGGGGTCGAAGGGGGGACCGGGCGAAGGCGGGTCAGGTGTAGAGGGCCGGGCGTCGCGCGAGGTCCACGGGGGTGCGTACGCCGCTGCGCGCCGCCGTGAGGCCCGCCTCGGAGACGGCCGTCGCCGCGTAGCCGTCCCACGCGTCGGGACCGTCCACCCGGCCCCGCGCCGCCGCGGTGACCCAGCGGCGGAGCTGGCGGTCGTAGGCGTCGGCGAACCGCACGGTGAAGTCCTGGTCGATCTCCCCGCCCCACCGGCCCGCCGACTGGACGACCATCGCGTGGCCGTCGCCGATCCGGGCGCTGCCGGACTCGCCGACCGCCTCGCACTGCACCTGGTAGCCGAAGCCGCAGTTGGCGAAGATCTCGACGTCCACGACGGCGCCGCCCGAGGTCTCCAGGAGGACGAGGCGGGGGTCGCGCAGCCCCTCGGGCGCGGCGGAGGTGGGCGTCGGGGAGAGCACCGTCACGGCGGTGATCTCCTGGCCCAGCAGCCAGCGGGCCGCGTCCACCTCGTGCACCACCGAATCGCTGATCAGCATGTCGCTGGTGAAGAAGGACGGCGAGGAGGCGTTGCGGTGCCGGCAGTGCAGGAACAGCGGCCGCCCGATGCCGCCCGCGTCGAGCAACTCCTTGAGCCGCGCGTACTCGGCGTCGAATCGCCGCATGAAGCCGACCTGGACGAGCCGGCGGCCCAGCCGCTGCTCCGCCTCCATGATCCGCAGGGCCCCCGCCGGGTCGGGGGTCAGCGGCTTCTCGCAGAGCACCGGCAACTCCCGCTCCAGCGCGTGCAGAATCGCCTCCTCGTGGGCGGGCCCGGGCGAGGCGATCAGTACGGCGTCCACCCCGGGCGCGGCTATCGCGGCCGCCGGATCGGTGTACGCGCCGGCCCCCACCAGCCCGGCCGCGACCTCCTTGACCCGGTCCCCGTCCGGGTCGGCCACGGCCACCACCCGGGCCCCGCCGACCGTCTGCCCGAACCGGCGGACGTGGTCGGATCCCATCTTCCCGGTGCCGATGACGGCGATACCGAGCGTGCTGGTCATGTCGTGTTCCTCCATGGGGGTGCGGCGGCCGTACGGGCAAGGCCGGGACGTCTCGGTCAGCGGGCGCCGCAGGAGCGCAGGTAGGCGCGGGTGCGGCGGGCGATCGGCAGCGGCCGGTCGGGCGGGCACGGGTACATGTCCTGCTCCACGATGGCGAACAGGTCCACGCCGAGCCGCTGGGCGGCGGCCAGCACCGGTTCCAGCGCGGGCACTCCGGCCGGCGGTTCGCACATCACCCCGCGCGCCACGGCCGGCCCGAAGGGCACCTGGCCGGCGCGGACTTCGGCGAGGATCCGGGGATCCACCTGCTTGAGGTGGAGGTAGCCGATCCGCTCGGCGAAGGTCTCGACGGCCCGCACGCTGTCGCCGCCGCAGTACGCGTAGTGCCCGGTGTCCAGGCAGAGCGCGACCAGCGCGGGATCGGTGGCGTCGAGGAAGCGGGCCACGTTCTCGGGGGTGTCGATGTGCGTGTCGGCGTGCGGGTGGACGACGATCCGCAGCCCGTACTCGTCCTGGACCCGTTGTCCCAGCCGCTCCGTCTGCGTGGTCAGTTCCCGCCAGGCGCCGGGGGTGAGGGTGCGGTCCTCCAGCACCTCGCCGGTCTTGTCGTCCCGCCAGAAGGACGGGATCACGACGAGGTGCCCCGCACCCACGGCCCGGGTCAGCTCCGCGATCCGCGACACGTGCTCCCAGGTGTCCTCCCACACGGCGGGCCCGTGATGGAGTCCGGTGAAGACGGTTCCGGCGGAAACCCGCAGGCCGCGCTTGGCGACCTCGTCGGCGAGCCGGACGGGATCGGTGGGGAGGTAGCCGTAGGGCCCCAGCTCGATCCACTCGTACCCGGCGTCGGCGACCTCGTCGAGGAACCGCTCCCACGGCGTCTGCCGGGGATCGTCGGGGAACCAGACCCCCCAGGAGTCCGGAGCCGAGCCGATGCGGATACGGGTCAACTCGGGCGGTGAGGACGTCATACGGCCACCTTAGGGTGCGAGGCTCTCGGGTACGGGGAGCACTCGATCGGGAGGATTGGTGTGGTGATGGCTGCGGATCCGTTGGCGTTCGACCTGATCACGATGGGGCGGATCGGGGTGGATCTCTACCCCCTGAAGACGGGCGTACCGCTCGGGGAGGCGGACACCTTCGGGAAGTTCCTGGGAGGTTCGCCGACCAACGTCGCGGTCGCGGCGGCCCGGCTGGGGCGGCGGACGGCGGTGATCACCCGGACCGGGGCGGACCCCTTCGGGGCGTACCTCCGGGCGGAGCTGCGCGGGTTCGGGGTGGACGACCGGTGGGCCGGGGAGGTGGCTGCCTATCCGACACCGGTGACCTTCTGCGAGATCTTCCCGCCGGACCACTTCCCGCTGTACTTCTACCGCTACCCGAAGGCGCCGGACCTGGAGATCGGCCCGGAGGAGCTCGACCTCGACGCGGTGCGGGCGGCGCGGGTGTTCTGGATGACCGGTACGGGGCTCAGCGCGGAGCCGAGCCGGACGGCCACGCTGGCCGCGCTGGAGGCGCGCGGGAAGAGCCGGTTCACGGTGTTCGACCTGGACTGGCGCCCGATGCTGTGGCCTTCCGGGGACGGGGCCGGGGACGGTGACGGTGCCACCGGGCCGGGGGAGTGGTACCGGCGGGCGCTCTCGATGGCCACGGTGGCCGTAGGCAACACCGAGGAGTGCGCTCTCGCCACGGGCGAGAGCGAGCCGTACGCGGCGGCCCGGGCACTGCTCGCCGCCGGAGTGGACCTGGCGGTGGTGAAGCGGGGCCCGGCGGGGGTGCTGGCCGCCCACCGCGACGGGACCGTGGTGGAGGCCGCACCGGTGCCGGTGACGGTCGTCAACGGGCTCGGGGCGGGGGACGCGTTCGGCGGGGCGCTGTGCCACGGACTGCTCGCGGGATGGGGGCTGGAGCGGGTGATCCGCTACGCGAACGCGGCCGGGGCGATCGTGGCCTCGCGGCTGGCGTGCTCGACGGCGATGCCGTTCGCCGGGGAAGTGGAGGAGGTGCTCGGCCGTGCCGGTGGTGTCTGAGTGGGGGATGGAATGGACGAGGCTGATCGTGCTCGACCTCGGGCCGGGGGAGGTGTACGCGCACACGTGCGGGGAGTCGGAATGGATCGTGCTCCCGCTGTCCGGCGGCTGCGAGGTCCGCTGCACGGAGCCTTTCCCCCACCCCGCCCCTTCCCGAAACCGGGCTCAGCCCGGACCCGCGCCTCAAACGCCGGCGGGGCTGGAAGACCCGGGCCTCCGCGCCTCAAGCGCCGGGGCTGGAGTTGCCGCTGCGCGGCAACTCGGCCCGCCGGGGCGTACGGTGCGCGACGCGCACGTGCAGGCTGGCGCCGGCCAAGATCAAGCCCCGCCGGCGATTGAGGCGCGGGGGTCCGGGGGCAGCGCCCCCAGTAGCGGACCGCAACGATTCGAACTGCGCGGCCGCCGCGGGGTGTTCGACGGCGTCACCGACTTCGCCTACCTGCCCCGGGACGGGCACGCCGAGATCCGGGCCGCCGTCGGCGGGCGGTTCGCGCTCGTCGGGGCCCGGTGCGAGCGGCGGCTCCCCGCCAGGTACGGGCCCGCCCGGGAGGTCCCGGTGGAGCTCCGCGGGGCCGGCCAGTGCTCGCGGCAGGTCAACAACTTCGCCGCAGCCGGCCCCGATGCCTTCGCGTGCGACCGGCTCATCGCCGTCGAGGTGCTCACCCCGGGCGGGAACTGGTCCTCGTACCCACCGCACAAGCACGACGAGCACCATCCCGGCGAGGAGTCCCGCCTGGAGGAGATCTACTGGTTCGAGATCGCCCCGCACGGGGACACGCCCGGAGTCGGCTATCAGCGTGTCAGCCCCTCCCCGGCGGGGAAGACCGACATCCTCACCGAGGTGAGGACCGGGGACACCGTGCTCATCCCGGACGGCTGGCACGGTCCCTCCATCGCCGCGCCCGGCCACGATATGTACTACCTCAACGTCATGGCCGGACCCGGCGGGCCCCGGGAGTGGCTCATCCGCGATCACCCCGATCACGGCTGGATCCGCTCCACCTGGACCGGTCAGGACACCGACCCCCGGCTCCCCTTCTACCGTGCGGAGGACCCCGTATGACGAACCGGACGCTCCGGCTCACCGTCGCGCAGGCCCTCGTCCGCTTCCTCGCCCGGCAGTACACCGAGCGCGACGGCCAGCGGCAGCGGCTGGTCGCCGCCACCTGGGGGATCTTCGGGCACGGGAACGTCGCCGGGATCGGGCAGGCCCTGCTGGAGACCGGGCGCGAGGAGATGCCGTTCCTCCAGGGGCGCAACGAGCAGGCCATGGTGCACGCCGCCGTCGGGTACGCGCGCCAGAGCGGGCGGCTGTCCGCACACGCCGTCACCACCTCCATCGGGCCGGGGGCGACCAACCTCGTCACCGGCGCCGCGCTCGCCACCATCAACCGGATCCCGGTGCTCCTGCTGCCCGGGGACACCTTCGCGACCCGGCCCGCCGACCCGGTGCTCCAGCAGCTGGAGGTCCCCCAAGCGGGTGATGTCTCCGTGAACGACACGCTGCGCCCGGTCTCCCGCTACTTCGACCGCGTCACCCGTCCCGAAGCCCTCGTTCCCGCCGCGCTCCAGGCCGTACGGGTCCTCACCGACCCGGTGCGGACCGGCGCCGTCACCCTGGCCCTGCCGCAGGACGTGCAGGTGGAGGCGTACGACTGGCCGGAGGAGTTCTTCGCCGAGCGGGTGTGGGGCGTGCGCCGGCCCCGGCCGGACCGGACCGAGCTGGCAGCGGCCGCCCGGGCCGTACGGGGCTCCGCGCGACCGCTGATCATCGCGGGCGGCGGGATCCGGCACAGCGCGGCGGGGGCCGCGCTGGCGGAACTCGCGCGGGCCACCGGGATCCCGGTGGCCGTCACGCAGGCGGGCAAGGGCGTGCTGCCGTGGGACCACCCCGCCGAGGTGGGCGGAATCGGGCACACCGGCACGGCCACCGCCGACGCGCTGGCCCGCGAGGCCGATCTGGTGATCGCGGCCGGGACCCGGCTGACGGACTTCACCACCGCCTCCTCGACGCTGTTCCGCCACCCGGACGTGCGGTTCCTCGGACTCAACCTGGACCCGTACGACGCACACAAGCTCGCCGCCCGGCCCTTGGTCTGCGATGCCCGAGTGGGCCTGGAAGAACTCCGGGCCGAGGTCGCCGGGTACCGGGTGGACCCCTCGTACGAGGCGGCGTACAAAGAAGGGAAGAGGGCGTGGGAGCGGCTGGTCGACCGGGCCTGGGCGGCTCCCGACGAGGACGCCGTCCCGACGCAGGCACAGGTACTGGGCCTGCTGGACGGCCTGGTGGACGGCAGCGACATCCTGATCAACGCCGCCGGCTCGCTCCCCGGTGACCTGCACAAGCTGTGGCGGGCCCGCTCCGCCGACCAGTACCACGTCGAATACGGGTACTCCTGCATGGGCTACGAGATCCCCGCCGCGATCGGCACGGCCCTGGCCGCGCCCGGCAGGCCGGTGTGGGCGCTGGTCGGTGACGGGACGTACCTGATGAACCCGACCGAGATCGTCACGGCCGTGCAGGAGGGGATCCGGGTCCGGGTGGTGATCCTCGACAACCACGGGTACGCCTCCATCGGCGGCCTCTCGGAGGCGGTGGGCGGCGAGGGGTTCGGGACCGCGTACCGCTTCCGGGCGGTGGACGGTTCGTACACCGGTGCGCCGCTGCCAGTGGATCTGGCGGCCAACGCGGCCTCCCTCGGAATGGCCGTGATCCGCGCCCACACCATTGGTGACCTGCGGAAAGCCCTCGCCGAGGCGCGGATGGCGGACCGTCCCACATGTGTCTACGCACAGACCCGAACACCCGACACTGTGTCGGGCCCGCCCCCGGCACAGGCATGGTGGGATGTGCCTGTGGCCGAGACCGCGACCCGTGCGTCGGCGGCCCAGGCCCGCGAAGAGTACGACCGGCAAGCCGCGCAGCGACGTCGCCATCTGTGAAGGAGCAAGGCATGAAGACCGTCAACCACTGGATCGGTGGCAAGACCGTCGAGGGCGCGTCGGGCAACTACGGCCCGGTCACCGACCCGGCCACCGGCGAGGTCACCACCCAGGTCGCCCTCGCGTCGGCGGAGGAGGTCGACTCGGCCGTCCGCGTCGCCAGGGAGGCGTTCCTGTCCTGGGGCCAGTCCTCGCTGGCCGCCCGCACCAAGGTGCTGTTCGCCTACCGCGCCCTGCTGGACGCCAACCGCGACGCGATCGCCGACCTGATCGTCGCCGAGCACGGCAAGGTGCACTCCGACGCGCTGGGCGAGGTCGCCCGCGGCCTGGAGATCGTCGAGCTGGCCTGCGGGATCACCGTCCAGCTCAAGGGCGAGCTGTCGACGTCGGTCTCCAGCCGCGTGGACGTCTCCTCGATCCGCCAGCCGATCGGCGTGGTCGCGGGCATCACCCCGTTCAACTTCCCGGCGATGGTCCCGATGTGGATGTTCCCGCTGGCCGTGGCGTGCGGCAACACCTTCATCCTCAAGCCGAGCGAGAAGGACCCGTCCGCCTCCACGCTGCTGGCGCAGCTGGCCACCGAGGCCGGTCTGCCGGCGGGCGTGCTGAACGTGGTCCACGGTGACAAGGTGGCCGTCGACGCGCTCCTCGCGCACCCCGGGATCGCGGCCGTCTCCTTCGTCGGCTCGACCCCGATCGCCCGCCACATCCACACCACCGCCTCCGCCAACGGCAAGCGCGTACAGGCCCTGGGCGGTGCCAAGAACCACATGCTGGTGCTGCCCGACGCCGACCTGGACGCGGCCGCCGACGCGGCGGTCTCGGCCGCCTACGGCTCGGCCGGCGAGCGCTGCATGGCCATCTCCGCCGTCGTCGCCGTCGGCTCCATCGGAGACACCCTCGTGGAGAAGATCCGCGAGCGCGCCGAGAAGATCAAGATCGGCCCCGGCAACGACCCGCTCTCCGAGATGGGCCCGCTGATCACCGCCGTGCACCGCGACAAGGTCGCCTCGTACGTGAAGGGCGCGGCCGCGCAGGGCGCCGACGTGGTCCTGGACGGCACCGGCTTCACGGTGGAGGGCAACGAGAACGGTCACTGGATCGGGCTCTCGCTGCTGGACAACGTCAAGACCGACTCCGACGCCTACCGCGACGAGATCTTCGGCCCGGTGCTGTGCGTGCTGCGCGCCGAGACCTATGAGGAGGGCGTGGCGCTCATCAACGCCTCGCCGTTCGGCAACGGCACCGCGATCTTCACCCGTGACGGCGGCGCCGCCCGCCGCTTCCAGCTGGAGATCGAGGCGGGCATGGTCGGCGTCAACGTGCCGATCCCGGTGCCGGTGGGCTACCACTCCTTCGGTGGCTGGAAGGACTCCCTCTTCGGCGACCACCACATCTACGGCAACGACGGCATCCACTTCTACACCCGGGGCAAGGTCGTCACGACCCGCTGGCCCGACCCGTCGGACGCCCCGGCCGGCGTGGACCTCGGGTTCCCGACGTCTCGATAATGCCTGACGCCTGACAGGCGCCCCAAAACGCAGACCCCCGGCCAACCCTCACCGGCCGGGGGTTTCTGCCGTTCCCGCCCTCTTGCCCTCCGCAATCCGGGAGGGTGAGGGTTGTGCAACCAGGCGCAACGCGCTCGACAGGGAGGGACACCATGGCCTTACGGTTCGTCGGTAAAGATCCTGAGTCTGGAGATCACGGATGCCCGGCCGTGTGGGTGGACGACGACCGCCGCATCCTCGTACAGGGGAAGCAGGCGGACAGCGACGCTCACGACCAGGCAGCGGCTGACTCGCCCCGGTCCGACGATGAAGCCTTGATCATCCTTGAGCCCAGGATGATCCCACTGCTCAAGGAGGCTATTCGTGTCGCAGAGTCTGACTGACTTCTCCGACCTCATCAGGTCGGTCCAGAAGTCGGCCGTACATCTGGAGCTGCGAGACGGGTACGGCGTCGACAACGAGATCGACGGCTTCGCCGAGTGGAAGAACGGGCACCGGCTCGACCCGGACAACCGCGCTTCGTGGTGGCGCCCCTGGCTCGACCTCGTCCAGGAGGTCACCGCCAAGGGTGTGCTGATCCGCAGGGCCCGCGTGATCTCGGAGCCCGTGAGCGACTACATCGCCTTCGAGCACTCCTTCACCTTCACCAACGTGGCAGCCGGTGAGCAGGTCCGTTGGCTCCCCCGCCGCCAAGCGTCAGACCTTGCCCTCCCGGGCAATGACTACTGGCTCTTCGATGGGAAGCTCGTCCAGTTCAACATCTTCGACGGGGTCGGCCGTTGGGTGCACACCGACCAGACCGAAGACCCTGCCGTAGCCGCCCACTGTGCAGCAGCGTTCGAAGCAGTGTGGGAGCGCGGCATCCCGCACGAGAAGTACACCGTCTGAATCACTGGCCGGTCAGTTCATGCCTTCCTCCCCGCTCTCCACCGCCCAAGCAGCACGGGCCGCCGTGGCCACCCGTCTGCAAGAGCTGATGAAAGACGCTGGGCTCTCAGGGCATGACCTGGCCGTCCGGTGCGGCTGGCACCGGGCTAAGTCGTCCCGCATCGCCCGGGGCCTCTCGTGGCCTTCCGATGCGGACATCCGTGCTTGGTGCGCGGCCTGCGGGGCACCGGACCAGGCGGCCGACATAATCGCGGCCTCCCGAAACGCAGAGTCGATGTACGTCGAGTGGAAGCAGATCCACCGCGACGGCATGCGCCGCATCCACGAGAAGACAACCCCGCTCTACCAGCGGACCCGCTCATTTCGTGTCTACGCCTCGAACGTCGTCCCGGGCATGCTCCAGACCGCCGGATACGCCACAGGGCTCCTCAAGGCCATCACCACGTTCCAGGGAACTCCCGACGACGTGGCGGACGCCGTACGGGCCCGACAGGCCCGATCCAAGGTCATCAGGGAAGGTGACCACCGCTTCGCGATCCTCCTTGAGGAGACGGTTCTCTACTACCGGGTCAGCGACGACCCCGCGATGCGCGAGCAGCTAGAGCAACTGCTCGCTGTGATGGGCCAGCAGAACGTATCCCTCGGGATCATCCCTGCCCGTGCCCGCCGGACGGTATGGCCGCTCGAAGCGTTCTACGCCTTCGACGACCAACAGGTAGCCGTCGAGACCCTCACGGCAGAGATCAACCTGACTGCGCCAGGGGAGATCAGCACCTACCTTCGGGCCTTCTTGGACCTGTCCCGCATCGCCGTGCGCGGAACGCCGGCCCGCGACCTAATCACCAAGGCAATCAACGCACTTGAGTGAATCCGTGCAACAGCTTGCAACAACGTGGATGCCTGCCTAGCACCCTCCCTAACGTCGTCAGCACACCCGGCGAAGCGGAGAGGTGCGACATGGCGAAGAGCAAGAAGGCAGAGGCTCCGGAGCTCGACCGGGATGCATGGGAGTACCTGACCTACGCCCCCGGGCGCACGTGCTCCGCCTGCTCCCGAACGGTGAAGCCGCTCGAACCCGTCCGCCGGGGAGTCATCGACCGCGTGTCGGGTGCGCCCGCCACCGTCTACCGGCACGACAAGTGCCCGAGCCGGACCGTGGCGGCTTGACCGTGGAGATGCAGACCTGGCGAGACGCCGAGCGAAGGCCACTGACGCTTCCGAAGCGATACGCGCCGCCCTCGCCTCCCTCGGGGTCCCCGAGTCGGCGTGGAGCGGCATACGACCCACGGTCACCTTCAACGGGCTGGCGTACGTCCACCTGGGGATGCTCCCGGCCGCCGTGGTGGAGCAGATAGCCGAGGCCATGAGGGTCACGGAGACTTCCGCCCACTAAGGGCGGGAGACGGCCTCACTGGGCCGTCAAGCAGATCAGGAGGGGCAACGATGACGACCATGGTGGAAACTCCCGTCGCCTTGCGGCACGGGCGAGACCTCGTCAGTCCCGAGCTGTTCGAGAAGCTGTCCGCGTTCTGCGCGGACGAGTACGGGCAGGAGCTGTCTGTAGCCCGCAAGGTCATGGACCAGGCCCTCGCCTTCCTCAAGGTCATGGGCGACGCCAAGGCCTTCGACATGGCCCCCTCGGAGATCGTCGATCCGGGGTGGCACACGTTCATGCTCCACACCCAGGACTACGCCGCGTGGTGCGAAGAACAGTTCGGCCACTTCGTCCACCACGCGCCGAACTCCAAGATCCGGACGCGGCCGCTCATGGTGTCCGTCGCGGACCGGATCAAGGCCGCCGGGTTCGAGGTAGACGAACGCCTGTGGGGTACCTCGGCCGACTGCAACCAGCCCGCGTGCTGCGGCGACGGCGGCTGCTGCTGATCCAGCCGCTCCGCCTGTCGGACGGCACTACCCAAGAGATGAGCCCCGGACGCGGCCAATGCGTCCGGGGCTCACCCATGAACAGAGGTATACCGCATGCCAGTTGATGAGACTCTGTCCGGACAGAGCAGGGTCACCGTATTCCGCATGTTCGGCACGGTCTTCGGCTACGCAACCCACTCCCTCGATGGCCGGGGCATTGGAGAAGTGGCCGTGGTCGGCCCCCTGACTCCTGGTGTCGAGTGGGGGCGGCTGTGGCAGATGGCCCGGACGATGTGCCGTCCGAACACGGGCGACGACGAACACGCCCGCTGGATCATGGCGCAGGCGAACCGCTCGCTCACATGCGGCAGCGACATGGTCGTGAAGCTGGCTGTGGGTACGTGGAAGCTTCAGCGCGGTAAGCGCGCCAACTTGGGTGGGTACTGCCACCGCGAGCACCTCTGGACGGGAGCCATGACCGTGGAGGAGGTCACCCCTGAGCAGGTGGCCGCGTACACGCCGATCTACACGGCGTAGCCCCGTCGGGTAGGTCCCGCGGAAGGACCTTCGTCCCGTGGCCGGCAGGGCCGAAGGGCCTGCCTCACCTGGTGCACCAAGGGGCGTTGACGAGGTCACCGAAGAACAGGGACTCATTGGCCATGGGCACCTGTAGGTGCCACTCGGCATAAGTCCAGCCGTCGAACTCCGCACGGAGATCCCAGAACCAGGGGACAGGCTCAGAGCAGCCACGGCCGAACGCCGACCAGTCGGGATCATCGTTGGCTATCAGCCGGAACTCAAAGCTTCCGGACTCGTCCAGCTGCACCACGTAGTCACGGCCGCTCAGCAGGGCTCCACCCTCGGCGCCGCGCACATAGTGAATGGCATGCGGGAGCGAAATAGCGAACCGGCCGGAAGCCGGGCAGCCATCAGGGCCGATTACACGGCCCCAAACTGTCGTCGTCTTGGGATTAGGTGACATCAGATATCACATCCCCGTACTTCTCCAGGCATAGGTTCCGGTATTCCGTCCCCAGGGCATCGGCGTACTCCCACATCTTTCGAGCTAGCCGAATCCGCTCGGTATTATCGGCCACCTCGTTAATCCACTCGGCCATTAGTGGTGCTCCCCGCGCTTAGCGGCACGGCGCGACGGTGCGGCAGTGGTCGGCTTCTGGATAAGAGCCAGCATCTTGTCAGCAAGAGCACGAGACTGCCGAGCCTCAGCAATGCCAGGATGAAGGACGAAGACACCGCTGCGATTCCCGCCAGGAACCATGGAGCCCTGATCCTTGACGAGTCGATCCATCTTCTCGGCTCGCGCAATATGCTGCGCCGCCGACTCCACATATCGCTTCTCGAACCCAGATAGGCGAATGCCATCTCGGGTGAATTTCTCCAGCAGCTCAGCCTCGATTCGCTGAGCCGGCGCCTTGCGTTTGGTGGTCACGAGTCCTCCTTGAGGGGTTGATTTGCAGACAATGCGGCCTCTCGGAGGCCGGTAATTACATGGGTTGTGGTGCAGTTTGCGGACAAGGAAAAAGCCGGAATTCCTTGAAATAGAGCCTTGATCACGGCTTAGAAGAGGGTTTGGGGAGTGCTTGGGCCCGAGAGCGCTATGACGCATCGGCCGGGAAGCCAAATGCATTTGGGTTACCCCCCACCCGCCACCACGCTTCTTTTTCGCCAAGGATTTCGTTCGCTTAAAACGTTTTGAAGCTCAAGCGAAAGATCGAAAATTTTTGAAAAACTGAAGAACAAAGCGTTTCGCTTCGATTCGATTTGCTCTCACTCATCCACTCACCTCGCACCCTCACGCATCCACTCTGTGCTTCCATGAGCTGTGCGTGTGACCGTTGTGTGTGTGGATTGAGCGAGCGAAGAAAGCCAAAGCGTCAACCTTCTTCACTCACTCAAACAACACATCGAAATGTCATCGACTCTTGTTCTTGCTCGCAATGTGATTGAGTGCAGCATTCCAAAGCAACTCGTTGCGTTGCCGTGGTTTGCGTGCGTTTCGTTCCCATTGACACACCGTCGAATGGACAACACCAATCAGTTCGCCAACCTCACGTTGTGAAACGTTCAACGCTTTGCGTCGCGCCCTCATCCTTTCTGGATTCACCGTCCAGCCCTTTCGGAGCGGTGTACGTAATCATCGTGAATGTCCATGAACCTGATCTGTTCGTTGCCGTGATTAGCGAGGCTGGATGCACTGCCATCAGGAATTAGCCCGCCCGCACCCAGTGGCGCGTCAGACTCCCCAAAGTCCGTGTGAACCCACTGGACAGATCGCTGCCCGGCAGCGTTATAGACAATTCGAGGCTGGGGCATGATCAGATCCTCTGCATTCGGTGCTGAAGAGCGTCGGCCAGTCGATCGCTCTGCTCGGCCTTTCGGGCTGCATTATGGTCAATCTTGGAGTGGGCCACGCGTCCCGCGTATTCCTCCCGAGCCTCAGGGGGAAGCTGCGAAGGCATCCATGGAGAAACGCCCTCGCCCGGGGTCACGGCTGCCTCTACAAAGGCCAGAGAATCCCCAAGGGAAGCCGGGCCGGCCGACGAACCAGCAAGGCCACCAGAGCCGAATGTGTTTCCGCTGCGGAGTTCCTGGAACGGGACCCCGTTCATATCCGAGAAAGCATCGGGCAGAGTGCCCAGGATCGTGTCACGCTCGGCCAGTGCCTCACGAAGGGCATTGAGCGCCTTCACGGCGGCCTCATTCTTCGTAGCGGCCTCCTTGTCTGCCCACTTCCGGTAAGTAGCCGTAGCGCGGAGTCGGGACCGCTCGGCAGCGAAAGCCGAGACAGCGTCATCGGCCTTACCGGCAGCAGCCGGAATGACGGTCTCAAGCTTGTTCAGCTCACGGTGAGCGGCCGTAAGAGCCTTCTCGTCAAGCTCCGGATATTCCGGGGCGTCCATGCCCTTAGAGACAGCCTCAGAGACAGCAGACTCATACTCGGCAATGGCGGTCCGACGCTCGTTAACAACCTCGCCGAAAGCGGTAGCAGCGGCCTCGTGAGCCTCCGCGTTCCTGGACAGGTAGGCAACGGCATTGTCGAGAGCCTTACCGGCATCCTTCACGCCCTTGTCATCCGTGCTGTGCGGCTGATAGCTGGCCGGAATCTCCGGCATGTCGAACCGGGGTCGGTAGGTGGGCTTCATGCGCTCCATGGCAAGCGCAGCATCCTTGGATGCCTGGAATGCCTCGTGAACCTGCACTCGCTGGTTGACCTCTGCATAGGTTTCGAACGTGGGCTCTGTCATTAGTTTTCCTCCTTGATACCCGCCAGGGTGGCGGCCTTCTCTGTATTGATCTGGTCTTGCTTGAACATCCCGGCAGTAATCTCCCGGGCCTTATCGCACGCCTTCTTCTGGAAGAGCGGGGAGCGTGTACTCTCTGCCGGGCCCGCGATCCCCAGGAAGTCCCCCTCAGTGCGATGGAAAGCGTTGATTGCACCTTCTCGTGTCTGGACGTAAGCAACGCCGACGAGAGAACCGTTTACGGACGCCTTAGCGATAGCTGTGTTCACTCCGAACCTGATGACCGGGGCGGCGTAGATGAGATAGTCGCCGCGAGGCACGTTGTAGGTGCCATCGTCATTCTTGGAATATCCGACAGGATGGCGATAGAACACAGCCCGGTACCCGTCAGCCGGAAGCAACGTCAGTTCCTGACTCTGCGGCATTAGCACTCACCCCCGACGAGGTCGCCCGCAAAAACGTTGCGCGGACGGGTTCGAATATTCGGGCAACCCTGAGCGTGGCGGTTCATCTGGTAGGAATCACTGTTCGGGATTGCTGCCGCCCAGAAAGCGGCTTCATAGTCGTCGGACGTCGCTCCCGGGCAATTCGGCAGGCAGCCGGCCTCGCGGAAGTTGAAGAAGTTTCGGTTGTATCGCTGCTGGTAAGTCAAAGCTTGACCCTCACAATCTTGTGTTGCTGGTTCCAGTGCCGGTTGTACTCTCGGAAGCATTCCCGGCACCACTTCTGGAATCCGTCTCGATGAGACGAGCTCCGGTTGAAATCGGTGAGAGGCTTCATGTGCTCACACCGTCGGCACTCCTTCACGGGAACGCCTCCTCTCGGTTCTGATCAGAACTACTGGCCCAAATAAAAAGAGCGCCCGGCTAAGGCGCTCAGAGTTCTAAGGAGTCAGGGGGTGGCTAACAGCGTCCCCTCACTTATTACATAGGGGTGCGCGGCGTAGTTTAGGTCAGCCGATATCGGATTCAGGTCGAACGTCCCGCAGCCGGCGGGACCAAAGTCCTCACGTAGCCTGAGTGCCCCCACGAACTCAGGAGCACCCCCATGCCCCGCGTCAGCATCGGATTCGGCGTAGGCCCTATACGCGTCTCTCACGGGCTGGGAGGCCGCAAGAGGGCTTCCGGGCCGTCGCAGGCGTATTTGGACGCTATAGACGCTCAAGAGGCCGAGAGGGAGGCGCGCACGGCCTCTCAGGCCGAGTCTCGCGTATACGCTGCCGCGCACGCGGACGGCATCAGCCTTGACCGGCATCAAGGCATGAAGAGAGAGCTACTCGTTATGGCGTATGCCGGAAGAGCAGCGCAGCAGTATCGAGGGCAGGACAGGAAGGCTCTGCGTTGCCTTCGGGACGCTGCGGCCAGGAGCGTCCGGCAGGACGCCACGAGGACCCCTGAGGTGCTGGAGATGTTGGAAGAGCTGTACGTCTGAGAATGAGGGAGAAGCCCCCGGCCATAGAGCCGGGGGATTTTTAGTAGGAGCAAGGAGAGCTTGGGGAATCTCCGAAGGAGTGACCTAGGCAGGTGGGGTTGCAGGGATAACCGGAGGACGGTAGCGACGGATAGGAGCTACCAGTACCGACGGAGGAGGACAGAGTAACTAGACCAAGAGGCCGGATTTCCGGACCGGCCTCTACAGGTGAAGATGATCCCGAAGGTAGATCAGATTCACACTTAGTCTCAGCCGGATTTTCCGGCTTCTCAGTAGTAGTACCTTCTACAGTAGGAACCTTTGTAGGTTCCTTTGTATGTATGGGTGCCTGGATTGGGCACGGTACAGACCCAGATTGGGCACCCTTCGTGGCCAGATTGGGCACTGTTGAATCACCTGGATTAGGCACCGTGCCCGGATTGGGCACGGTAGGAATGGTGAGCTGATAGATGGTGGCGCGGCCAACGCGCTCGCCGGTGTCGACCATCCAGCTCCGGGCCTTGACGGCCTTACGGCGCTCCTTCACCTTCCGTTCGGTGGTTCCCAGGATTTCCGCCAGGCGCTCCGAGCCGATGTAGACCAGGCCGGTCTTGTAGTTCGCGTGCTGGCCTATCACGGCACCTAGCAGGCGCTCAGAGGCCGTCAGCTTGGAATCTGCGGCTATTGCCAAGGTCCATCGCTTCACGACGTTCGACCGGTCGATGTCAGTGCTGCTCATGGTTCCGTGTGCTGCGTCCATGCTCGTGCTCCTTCGGTGAATGGGCTCTCCGCTTGTATGTAGTGATGCGATCAGCCTGTTTGATCGTGGCCACGACAATGGAAGAGCCCCCGGCGGGAAGTCGGGGGCTCTCATCGGCTCTACAGAGCCTTGATCATCTGATGGATCGTTCTGCTAATGGGCTATCACCTCGCGAGTAGCAGCCCACTTCAAGGCTCGTTCCTTGAAGCCGGGGGGAATCGCCAGCACGACCACGGGAGAACCATCCGCCTGCCTGATCACGAGCGCCCGCATCTCGATCGACCGCAGCCAGTGACCCCGATCCGCGTAGTCGAGAGTCTCCCAATACGTACGCAGGTTCATCCCAGAGGGTTCGTCGCGGGTCTCTGCCTTGCGAGACGGTAGAGCCTGCAACCTCTCCTTCTTCGCCTCCAGCTTCCCCATCATGCGTCGATACCTCTTCTTGCCGTCCTCATTCTGGTAGAGGCCGTGTTCGTACCTGTCCTCTTCAAGGTCGACAATCGACCGCTCTACAGCTGCCAGCTCTTCCGAATGGTCTTCGCCAGGAATGAAGACGCGGTGAATGTGCGGCAGGTCGCCGACTTCTGCAAGGAAAGCCGCCTCGAAGGCCGGCTCCAGGGTGTCTGCCCTATGGTTCTTGCCGTCAGGGCATCCCATGTATTTCTTGCACCGGTAGTAGCCGGTTGTCTTGCCGTTCTTCGTGGAGGCCTGTCCGTACACAGGGAACTTGAAAACGTCGCCGCTTTCTGACTGGCCGCTGCTGGTGGCTGCGGCAAGGCTGACTTCCATCATGAGCATCATGAAATCGAGGTCGCCAGCGTTCGCCGCTACGTGATATCCACAGAATCCAACCTGTCGAAGCATGTAGCTGGTGTACTTACTGCGAGACATGCCGGGACTGCTGGCCTTCGCTTCCAAGAGGATTTGGAGCCTGCGGAAGTCGCCCACGGCGATGATGGCAATTGCCACCTGAAGGGGCATCCCATCTTCGCCCCGCACAATCTCAACCTTGAGCGCCTTCCCGTTGACGTCCCTTTCGGTTGCGTGGGTTGTGTGCCCGATGAGGGCAACACTCGTGAGGATTCGGCGGAGTCCGGAGACATCCCATGCGGCCCCGGTCGGTTCCTTCGGGGTGACCATCTTGGTTCGGGCGTAGTCCCACGGAGACAGGATTCCGCGCTCGGTGAAGTCTCGGCAGATGTTCGAGAGCGAATCCCCGTTGAGCATCCGGCTGACGGCCTCTTGTGCCACCAGGGCCGAAACGGAATCGGGCTCTAGGTGGTAGCCCTTGCCGTTAGGGTTAGCCTCCAGCCAAATGCCACAGGTTTCACACTGACTGTTTTCGGCCCGGGGGACGTTCTTGACCTTCTTGTATCCGTATGGGGGCGTCCCGCCAGCCCACCGGGCATGGCGCCGGAGGTAGGCGCGGGACTTGGTTACCCGCTCCTTGATCTTCCGGAGTTCACCGGCCGCCTGTGTGGCCTTCGCGTAGGCGATCAACCGGCCAATCTCGGTGGTGATGTCGAAGGCTGGGTCATCTAGAACGATCAGGGTTTTGCCCCAGTCGAGCACGTCTTTGATGAACGCCATGAAGTGGAGGTCATCACGGGACAGCCGGTCCTGAGTCGAGACCACCAACGTGTCCCACTCAGTTCGCTTGTCGTCGGTCAGCCACTTGCCGAGCTTCGGGCGGTCGTACATGTTCACGTCGCCGGACACGGTCCGGTCCTCCACCTCACCCGCTACGGTGTGGCCACCAGCGAGCGCCCAGGCCCGCTGGTCCTCTAGCTGGGCCTCGATGCTGTTGCTGTCGTTCTTGTCATCGCTGATGCGGGCAGCGAGTAGCGCGCGGGCCATATGGACACTCTCTGTCGGCCCCGCAGGTCCCGCATCCGGTGATGCGGTAATCCAGTGACCTCGGGTTCCCCCGCAACCACTGACCGGACGCCCGGCCCCGCAGGACAGCTCGCCCCCCGCAACCCTCACCGCGGGGGGCGAGCCCGTTCCCGTCCCGGCCCGGCCGGGCATGGCCTGGAGCAGTGACCAGACGTCGGGCGCGGCCGTCGCCGACCAGACGGCGTCGCCGTGGCCGTAGCCGGGGACGACGGTGAAGGGGACCCGCTGGTTGCCGCCCGCCCAGACCGCTCGGTGACGGCCCGTGCGATCAGCGCCGCCAGGCCCGGGTCCGCCGCGTACGCTCCCCGGGCGAGCTGGGCCTCGTACGCGTCCCGGGTCAGGGCCGCCCGTACGGCCAGGTCGCCCGAGTAGGGGCCGGTCGTGTCCAGGGCCACCACCCGCGTCAGGCGCGGGGAGTCGTCGTGCGCGGCCGCGTCCAGCGCGAGCGCGGCCCCGGCGGAGTGGCCGAGGTACTGCGGCGAGGTCCCGGCGGTGAGCCTCGAGGCCCCAGCCGGGACCGATCTCCGCCGCCGTCGTCGAGGGGAAGCGTCAGCCGGATCCAGCCTCCGCCGGGGAGGTAGGCGGCGGTGCCGGTGCCCAACGTCCGCTCGACGAGCGCCAGCAGCCCGATCCCGTGGGCGGCCGGGCCCGCCGCCCGGGCGGCCCCCTCGTCGCCGTGCTGTGGTGCCATGCGCGGTGCCCCCCTACCGGGTGATGGCCGGATGCCGTCACCGGGGGACACCTTCACCCGTCAGCGGGCTTCAGCCAAGTCCGGTGCCGCTTCGGCCTGTTCGGACCCGGCCCGGCGGCGCTTGCGCAGCACCCGGGTGGTGATCCAGGCACCCGCCAGTACCAGGAGGGCGCCGAGCGCGGGCCACGGCACGGCGAGGAGGTCCGTGGCCGATGCGGAGGCGAGGTCGGGGTAGGCGGAGGCCCCGGCGGTGATCTCGAGGGTGACCCAGTCCGACTGCGGCGCGTCGGCCCAGTCCTCGGTCAGCTCGATCCGCTGGCCCGGCAGGAGCACGAGCTTCAGTTCACGGGCCGGCCGGTCCAGCACCCGGCGCCCGAACAGGCCCTCGGCGGAGACCGTCACCTTCGGCTCGACGACTACGTTGCCCCGGTTGACGAGGGAGTAGGTGATCGTGGCGTGGGCGTCCTTGACCCAGGGCAGGAGCGGCGCCGACCGGTTGACCTTCACGTCCTCCACGCTCAGCCCCGGGGTCACCGGCCCCGGCACCCGGAAGTAGAGCCGGGCGCCGACCTGGCGCTTGACCCCGACCTGGACCTTGCCCTCCTGCTGGACGCCTTCCACCGCGGTGTTCAGGGCGACGATCCCGCCCACGTGGTCGCCGGGCGTCGCGTCGGCCGGCACCTTCACGGAGAACGGGAAGTCCTTGCGGCCCTTGGGCGGCACGGTGACGGTGGTCTTCGTCTCGGGCGGCAGTGCGATCCAGGTGCCGACGTCCTTGGGCTTCGTCTCGACCGGCAGCAACGCGAAGCCGCCGCCCACCGGGGTGTTCATGGCGTCGGTGGCGAATATCTGGAACGTCAGCTCCTTGTCGGAGGAGTTCACGATCGTCGCGCTGTCGCTGACGGTGGTGCCGGCCTCGCCCTGGTGGAAGAAGTACGCGCGGTCGGTCATCGCCGCACCGGCGGGCGGCGTCGGGAAGACACCCCAGGTGCCGTTGTCGGCGGCCGTCGCGGTTCCCGCGGGGAGCAGGCCCGTACCCAGCAGGAGGAGGAGAGTGACGAGCGGCCCGTAGAGGGAGGTACGGCGGGTGCGGGTGCGGGTGCGCATGGGCGGTTCTCCAGTCGGCGCGGACGGGGTGTCGGTGGGGCGGTGCCGGGGAAGCGCGGAAGGGTGGTGCGGCGCCGGAGCGCCGCACCACCCGGGTTGGAGCGGGGCCGTACGGGTCAGGCGATCGAGAAGGTGACGACCGACTGGTAGGTGTCCGCGAACATGAACGGCGGGAGCTGGATCATTCCGGCGCCGCCGACCTCGAACTCGCCACCGGTCAGGTTGTCGCCGCCCGCGCTCTGCGAGGCGACCTTCATCGGGGTGTCGGAGATCGCGCCGGGGGCACCGGCGGTGCAGGGGCTCGGGCTGTCGGCGTTGGTCACCTTGCAGGTCGGCTGGATGCCGATCTGCGCGGTGGGCATGGCGTGGCCGGTGACCGAGTTCAGGAACGGCGTACGGGTCACCGAGACGTCCCAGCCGAGGGTCCCGCCGCGGAAGTCCTGGACGGCCATCGCGGTGAACTGGCCGATGACGGACTGGGACTTGCCGTTGATGGTGACCTTGCCGAAGCTGACGGCGGGGTTGCCGGCCTGCGGGCCGATGGCCAGCGGGCCGGGCAGGACCTCGACGTCGACCGGGTTCTGTACGCCGGGCTGTTCCTTGATGAAGACGTAGTCCTTGTACGGGGCGATCGCTCCGTCGATCTTGATCTGGTCGGTGTCCACGTTGACGATGAGGCTGCACGTGGCGACGCCGGCCGCGGTGGCCGTGCCGTTGCCGGTCTCACCCGTGGCGGCACCGCCCTTGAGCCCGGAGCAGGTGACCGGACCCGCCGGGAAGTTGGCGCCCGTGACGACGACCTCCTGGCCGGCCTTGCCGCTGTTGGGCGTCAGCTTCGTGGTGATCGGGTCCTTGGGCAGGGCCTCGACCGCCACCGAGCCGAGCGAGGCGCTCGGGCGCGGGTTCGGCGTGCAGGTGGTCGTGAAGACCGATCCGCCGAGGTTCGCGTCGGTCACCGACAGGTCCAGGGCCACGCTGACCGCGGTGCCCTCGGTGCCGTCCGGGATCTTGATGGTGCCGGAGAAGCCGGAGGGGTCGAGCGGCTGTCCGGCGACCACGCTGACCGTCTCGGGCGGGCTGACGACCGTCTGCGTGGTCGACCCGACCTTGAGGGTGATCTTGGAGGTGTTCACCGTCG
This sequence comes from Streptomyces sp. NBC_00435, assembly GCF_036014235.1. Lineage (GTDB taxonomy): Bacteria > Actinomycetota > Actinomycetes > Streptomycetales > Streptomycetaceae > Streptomyces. Next base: position 2,953,921 of record NZ_CP107924.1, on the reverse strand, counting down.
TGACGGAGAAGCCCGGGATGACCGGGCTCGCACCCGGGTCGATGGTGATCGGGACCACGTCGCCGGCCTTGGCTCCGTCGGGCAGCGTGATCGTGAAGTCCTGGTTGCCGGTCGCCCCGGCCTGGGGCGGCGGGGCAACGCAGTCCAGCTTCACGGACGTCGTCTTGGTCGCGGCCTGCGCGGTACCCGACAGGCCCACTACGGCGCCCGTCAGGACGAGGGACAAGGCACCCGTCCCGGCCAGAACTCTTCGTCGAAACGTTGTACTCACTGGGTCGCGACTCCTTCGTCATACGAACCCTCCCCCCACCCGCTGTGTGGGGGAGGTCGAGCCGGTGCGGTGGCCGACATTGACGCGTCGCGGTGATGAGAAGTCAATGACTTGCTTTCGCCCGAAGCACACAGAAATTGATGTGCCATCAGGTCGGGTGGGGCGGGGGCCGGGATACCGACCGGCCGGTGGGCGGTACGGGTGGGGCAGGGGGTACTTCCCGGGCGCTCCCGCCCCTGGTCGGAGCCCCTGGTGGGAGCGGGGTCCGGGCGCGGTCGGCCCGGTGCCCGGCCGTCGCCCGCCGGGGCGGGGAGGCCGCCGCCGGCGGGGATCCCCGTACGGGCTACTTGTCCGCCGGGACGTGCAGCAGGAGGTTCGGTGTGCCGGCCGGCAGGGCCGTGAGCCGGTCCCGTACGGCGTCCCGCAGAAGGATTTCGGCCACTTGCGCGGGTGTCGCGCGCGGTCCGCCGGCCGCCACGCTCCTGGCCAGTACCAGTGCGGCGGCGCCCGCCACGTGCGGGGCCGCCATCGAGGTGCCGGAGGCCCGCACGGCGGCCGTCGTGGAGCCCTTCCAGGCCGAGGTGATGGCCACGCCGGGGGCGGAGAGGTCCACGCAGGCACCGTAGTTGGAGAACGAGGCCAGCCGGTCCCCGGCGTCCGTCGCGCCCACGGTGAGTGCCTCCCGGACGCCGGCCGGGGAGCCGGTGCAGGCATTCTCGGCGGAGTTGCCGGCCGCCACGGAGAAGGTGATCCCGGACGCGATCGCCCGGGTCACGGCCTTGTTCAGGGCGAAGCTGGAGTCGCCGCCCAGGCTCATGTTCGCCACCGCCGGAGTCATGGGCGACTTGAGGGCGTCCTTCACCATCCAGTCGATACCGCCCGCGATGGCCGACAGGCTCGCCTCCCCGCGGCAGTCCGCGACCTTCACGGCGACGAGCGAGACCCCCTTCGCCACACCGTAGGTGGCCCCGCCGACGGTCCCCGCGACGTGCGTGCCGTGGCCGTTGCAGTCCGTGGCGGCCTCCCAGTACACGGCGTTGGCGCCCCATCTGGCCCGCCCGCCGAACTCCTGGTGCGCGGTGTTGATCCCGGTGTCCACGACGTACGCGGTGACCCCCTCCGCCTTGGTGGAGTACGTGTACGAGCCGTCGAGCGGGAGCGCGCTCTGGTCGAGCCGGTCCAGGGACCAGGGCGCGGGCGTCTGGACCAGGGCCACCGCGGGGGTGGGTGCGGGTACGGGTGTGGGCGTGGGCGCGGGTACGGGTACGGGCGCCGGTACGGGGGTGGGCACGGGTGTGGGCGTGGGTTCGGGGGTGGGCGCGGGCGCGGGTACCGGCGCCGGTACGGGGGTGGGCGTGGGCGTGGGTTCGGGCGTTGGCGTCGGCGCGGGTACGGGCGCGGGTACAGGCGCGGGCGCGGGTACGGGCGCGGGTACAGGTACGGGCGCGGGCGCGGGTACGGGTACGGGTACGGGCATGGCCGTGGGGGCGGGGGTGTCGTCGTCGGCGGGGCCGGTGCGGGCGCCGTCGATCCGGAAGATCGCGTCGGGTTCCACGGAGGCGACCCGGGGGTCGGCGGCGAGTTCGGCGGCGCGGGCGGCCGTGGTGCGGACGGCGAATCCGTTGAGAGCGGTGTCGTAGACGGTCCCGACGCGGTCCCCGGCGGCCTCGGCCTCGGCGGCGAGGGCGCGGGTGGAGGCGCGGGTGGAGGCTCGGGTGGCGCTGTCCTTGAGGACGACGACGTAGGAGGCGGTGGGGTCGTCGGTGGCGGCGGAGGCCTCGGCGGCGTACGGCGGCAGGACGGTGACCACCGCCAGCAGGGCGGCGGCCGGGAGCAGCGCGGTGAGTGGGGTCATGCGCCGATGCTCGGCGAGGCGGGGGCCGGCCGCGCGGAGGGTGCGCCGAGTGGCCCCACGACACGCCGCCCCAGGGGCGACACGGGCCCGGCGGGATCCGGAAGGGACGGTCTACGGGGCGATGGGCCAGCCGCGCATGGTGAAGACGCCCTCGTCGTGCGCGCCGGCCGCCCCGTAGGTGGCCAGCGCGGCCTCGTTGTCGGTGTCGACGCCGACCCACATGCCGTAGCAGCCGCGCTTCCCGGCCTCGGCGCCGAGCGCCTCGGTCAGGGCGCGGCCGATGCCGCGCCGGCGGTGTCCCTCGTCCACGGAGAGCTCGTAGAGGCACATCTCGGTGCCCTTGTCGGGGTGGCTCATCTCGACGCCGGAGACCATGCCGACGGGTGCACCGTCCACGTAGGCGATGAGCATCAGGTGCCCGGGGGAGGCGAGGAACCGCTCCGACCACTCCGTGCGGGCGGGGCCGTCGAAGAGGGCTTCGGCAGCTTGGAGTTCGGCGGGGGTGCGGGCGGGGCGGATGTCCATGAGGGTGACGATAATGGCCCGATGAGCAGGGAGGAGCGGGATTTCGACACGGCGTGGCACGCGGTGCCGGAGCCGGTGCGCGGGGCGCTCGCCCTCGCCTACGAGGCGCTGGCGGCCGGAGGCCTGGCGGTGGGGGCGGTCCTGACGGACGCGGGCGGCCGGACGCTCGCCGCGAGCCGCAACGAGGCGTACGAGGAAGGCCCGGGGACCGGGCCGCTGCGCGGTACGCCGCTCGCCCACGCCGAGATGAACGCGCTGGGGGCCGCCTCGCCCCAGGACTGGCTGCGCCCCCACGGAGCCCGTCTCGCGGAGCTGGCGGCGGCCCGCGAACCGCGCACGCGCTGAGGCTCACCCGCCGGGCGGGCGGAGCGGGGTCAGAGGTCCGGCGGGCCGGGTCAGCGGGTGGGGCCCGACGCTGCCTGCTGGGCCGGGGCGCCGTCCGGGGTCCTCGCACCGGGGGACGGGGTGCCGTCGGTCCAGGCGAAGACCTCCTTGCCGCGCACCGCGACCTGGTACTGGTAGTGGTCCCGGCACTCGGGCCGCTCCTCGGCACGGGTGCCGGTCGGCCACCACTTGGCCGCCAGCGACGTCCCCGCATGCTTCCGGGGCGTGCCCGCCGAGCACTGCGGGCCGTCCAGCGGGGTCGCGCCCAGGGTGAACCGGAGCAGCCGGGCATCACCGTCGGTGCGCGCCTTTATTCGGACGTTGGTCGCGTCCTTCGGCACCCACTCCGGGAGCACCCAGGTCAGCCGCCCGCGCGTCGGGGCGTCGGCGGCCGACGCGAAGCGCATGCCCTTCTCCTTGTAGACCCGGGCGTTGATCGTGTCGGTCACGGGGTTCTGCGGGAGATTGGGCAGGGCGACGGCGGCGGTGGCGAGAACTCCCACGGTGGCGGCGGCGATGACGAGCGGACGGCGGTTCATGCTCACGAGTATTCGCGGCGCCCGCCGTAACCCGCGTCCCTCCCGAGGACGAACCCGATCTCTGCCGAAAGGGTGACAAGGACTCATACCTGAGTCCCGTCTCTGTACTTCGGCAGAGGCCCGGATCCCTCGCGAGGCTCATGCCCCGGCCCCTCCCGGCCTCGGATAATCATCGATATGTCTGTCATGGGTCGCTCGCTGCTCCGGGCCGCCGCCGAGGCCTTCGGCGGGGGAGTGCTCGTCCTGGCCGCGTTCCGGCTGATCGACCAGGTCGGCGGTGCGCTGCCGATGCACACCAGGGCCGCGCTGACGCTCGTCGCGCTGGCCCTGTTCGTGGTGCGCCGCCGCTCTCCGGAGGTGGCGCTGCTCGGCATGGGCGTACTGCTCGGGGTGATGTCCTGCCTCGGCGTCCTGATGGCCGTGACCGCCTACACCGTCTCCCACCAGCTGGCCGGAGCCGGGCGCCGGGCCGCCGTGCTGTTCGGGGCCGGCGCGCTCACCGTGCTCACGGCCGGGGCGTCGGTGTACCGCGAGGGCTACGGCTCCTGGCAGTACGGGCTCACCCTCGGCGCGGTGCTCGCCGCGGTCGCCGTCCTCGTACCCGGGCTGGTCGGTGCCTCCGCCGGGCAGCAGCAGCGGCTCCTCGCCGCCCTGCGCGAGCGGGCCGCGGCGGCGGAGGAGAACCGCAGGCTCGCCGAGAGCGAGTCCCGCATCCACGAACGGTCCCGCATCGCGGCCGAGATGCACGACCTGGTCGGACACCGCCTCAGCCTGATCTCCCTGCACGCGGGCGGCCTCGAGATGGCCCTGCGCAGCCGCGGCGGAGAAGGCGCGGACGAGCTGCGCGAGAGCGCTGGGCAGGTGCGCACGGCCACCCGCGACGCCATGCACGAGCTGCGCGAGGCGCTCGGCGTCCTCGGGCCGCTGTCCCGGGACACCGGCACCGGCGCGCTCACCGACGCCACCGGGACCCGGGCCGACATCGAGGCGCTGGTCGCCGAGTCCCGCGCGGGCGGGGTCCCCGTCGGCTTCCGCTGGACCGGGCCCGACACGGTGGACCGGGAGGCGCGGGTGCGGCGGGCGGTGCACCGGGTCGTGCGCGAGGCGCTGACCAATGTGCACCGGTACGCCGCCGGGGCGGCCGTGGAGGTGCGGATCGAGCACACCGCCGACTCCGTCACGGTCCGCGTGGCCAACGGGGCTCCGGTGCGCCCGCCGGCCGCCGGATCGGCCGGATCCGCCGGCGCACCCGCGGCCGGGATCGGGACCGGCCGCGGTCTGAACGGGCTGCGCGAGCGCGTCGCCCTGCTCGGCGGCGACCTGACGGCCGGGCCGGATCCCGCCGGGGGCTTCGCCGTGCGGGCCCGGCTGCCCGCCGTCCCCCCGACGGCGGCGCAGACCGACGCCGAACGCGCGAAGGACCGTACGCCGGGACCCGCGGGCGCCGCGGCCCGGCGGTTGCGGCGGGCCCCGCTGCTGATCCCGCTCGCCCAGGCGGCCTCGGGGCTCCTCGGGCTGGCCGGCATCGGGGCCACCTTGATGTTCGGCCTCCAGTTCGTCGGCCAGGCCCGGCCGTTGAACTACTCCCCGCCGCGGCCGCCGGAACTCGGGATGACCCGGCAGCAGGTCGAGGCCGCCGGGGTCTACGACGAGAAGATGGCCCGCGCCGCGGCCGCCGGTCACGAGCCGGTCCGGCCACCGGGGGCCGGTGAGTGCGTGTACCCGTTCAGCCGGGAGACCGACAGCCGGGACCGGCTGGAGCTCACCCGGTACTGTTTCCGAGGCGACATTCTTATCCAAATCATCCGATTCGAGGTGCCGATGGTGCCGATGGGACCAGCGGCCCCGTCCTCGTCCTCGTCCGTCTCGCCCACTCCATCCGGGAGCTCACGTGAATGACCCGCAGGGGTCCTACCGGGCCGGCGGCCCCGTCCGGGTCCTGCTCGCCGACGACGAGCAGATGATCAGGGCCGGCGTACGGATGATCCTCAAGCACGCCGAAGGCATCGACGTGGTCGCCGAGGCGGCCAACGGGGCCGAAGCCGTGGAGCTCGCCGCCGTGCACCGCCCCGACGTGGTCCTCCTCGACATCCGGATGCCCGTACTCGACGGCCTCGCCGCGATCGGGCCGCTCACCGCGCTGGATCCGGCGCCGCAGGTGGTGGTGCTCACCACCTTCGGCGACGACGAGAACGTGGTGCGCGCGCTCGCGGCCGGGGCCACCGGGTTCCTGCTGAAGGACGAGGGCCCCGACGAGCTGATCAGCGCCGTACGGTCGGCGGCGAGCGGTGACGCCGTCCTGTCGCCCGGGGTCACCGGCACCGTCATCCGCCGCATGCTCCAGGGCGGTGGCGCCGGACGGGACACCGCCGCCCCTGCCGGTCCCGGGGCGCGGACGGCGGCGCGCGTCGCCGGGCTCACCGACCGGGAGCGGGAGGTGCTCGCCCTGCTCGGCGCGGGCCTCGCCAATTTGGAGATCGGCCGCCGGCTCGGCATCGGCATCGGCACGGTCAAGACGCACGTCGGCTCCATCCTGGAGAAGACCGGCAGTACGGGGCGGGTCCAGGCCGCCCTCCTCGCCCACCAGGCGGGGCTCGCCGAAGACGGCTGACCCGGCTGACACCTGCCCCAGCCTCCCCCGGCCGACCCGGTGGTACCCGCGCGCCGCCCCGACACCCGGGGTGGCGCGCGTCGTTGGAGAGGACGTGCGCCACCGCCCAGCCCCGGCCCCAGCCGCCCCTCCACACATCCGCGTCCGCGCCCGCGCCTCCGCGCTCGCCGCCTGCGCCGCCGCGGCCGTACTCGCCCTCGCGCCGCCCGCGTCCGCGGCACCGGGGGAGCCGCAGGCCCCACGGGTCCCGGCGGACAAGCCGCGGGTGCTGACCAGCTGGACGCAGACGACCGGAGCCAGCCAGAGCGCCTGGACCGCGGCGCGCGGGAACCGGGTCGCGTGGGCCGCCTACGGCTTCGACTGGTCCACGGACTACTGCACGACCTCCCCGGACAACCCCTTCGGCTTCCCCTTCCGCATGGCCTGTGCCCGGCACGACTTCGGCTACCGCAACTACAAGGCGGCGATGGGCTTCCCGGCGGCCAAGGCCCGTCTCGACGAGATGTTCCGCTCCGACCTGAACCGGGTCTGCGCGCGGTACACGGGAGTGCGCAGGACCTCGTGCGAGGGCACCGCCTGGACCTACTACCAGGCCGTGAGGACCTTCGGCGCCGCCCCGGGGGTGTCCATGGCGCAGCGGACTTGAGTCCTTCTCGACTGCGGCGGGGGAGAAGGGCCCATGCCGATGCATCCCTTGCGTTCCCTGTCCGTCCGCAACTTCCGCTGCTTCACCATCGGGCAGGTGCTCTCCGTCACCTGCGGCTGGATGATGTTCGTCGCCCAGGACTGGCTGGTCCTGTCGATGTCGGGCGACTCGGCGCAGACGCTCGGGGTGATCACCGCCCTGCAGTTCGCCCCCGTCCTGCTGCTCACCCTCTACGCGGGCCGGCTCGCCGACCGGTACGACAAGCGGCGCCTCCTGGTTCTGGCCAATGTCGCCGCCGGCGCGCTCGCCCTGCTCCTCGGTCTCCTGCTGCTGTCCGGGGCCGAGCGGCTGTGGCACATCTACGTCTTCGCGTTCGCCCTCGGCACGGTGTCCGCGGTGGAGACCCCGGCCCGGATGTCGTTCGTGAGCGAGATGGTCGGCCCCGACCTGCTGCCCAACGCCTCCGCCATGAGCGCCGCGTACTTCAACGTGGCCCGGATCGTCGGGCCGGCCCTCGCGGGCGTGGCGATCGGCCGCTTCGGCGTGGTGTCCGTGGTCCTGCTCAACTCGGTGAGCTATCTGGCCACGGTGTCCGCCCTGCTGCTGATGCGACCGCAGGAGCTGCTGCGCGACGGGATCCGGACGCACGGCGCCAAGGTGACCGACGGGCTGCGCCATCTGCGCAGCCGCCCCGACCTGGTGCTGCCGCTGATCCTCGTCGCGTGCGTGGGCCTGCTGGGCTTCAACTTCCAGCTGGCGCTGCCCCTGCTGGCCAAGACGGTGTTCCACACCGGGTCGGCCTCGTTCGGGATGCTCACCACCGCGCTGGCGGCCGGTTCCCTGGCCGCCGCGTTCGCGACCACCGCACGCAGCGGCAGGCCCTCGCAGCGCCTCGTGCTGGGCGCCGCCATCGGCTTCGCCGCGGTGGAGACGGCGGCCGGCCTGGCGTCCGGCTACACGGTGGCGCTGGTCCTGCTGGCCGGCACCGGCTTCGGGTCCGTCTACTTCGCACAGGCCGCCAACCACCGGATCCAGCTGGGCACCGACCCGCAGTACCGGGGCCGGGTGATGGCCCTGTACTCCCTCATCTTCCAGGGCTCCACCCCCGTCGGCGCCCTGGCCTCCGGGTGGCTGGCCGAGCGCTGGGGGGTGCGCGTCGTGCTCTGGGGAGGTGGGCTGGCGTCACTGGCCGTGACCCTCGTGCTGATCCTCCTGTTCACGGGGCACCGGCCGGATCCGGCCGGAAAGCCCGGCCCCGAGGACCGGACCCGGGACGGCGGAGACGGTGCGCAGGGGCGAAATGAAGCCACGCCCGGGCGCGGTTCGTCCCCGCTGCAGCCGGGCTCCAGGAAGACGCGAGCGAGGATCCCCACCTTGCAGCGGCGGGGCGACTGACGGTCAGGAGGCGCGGATGCCATATGCGGAGTGGTGGAAGAGGCGGACGGTGCTGGGCAGGGTCCGGCGCTGGCTCGCCGAGGCCCTGATGGCCTACGGAGCGACCTATCTCCACGGAGAGGGGCAGGAGGCCGCAGTGCGGATCCTGACCAGGCCCGCGCCCGCGCGGCCGGCCCCGCGGTACCTGCACGAGCCGCCGGCGGGGCACCCCGAGCGGCTGCGCCCGGACATCCCCCTCAGCGATCTCGAACTGGACCTGGGACGGCAGCTGATGGCCGCCTACCACCGGGGGGACGAGGAGGACTGGAGCACCGCCTGAGCCGGCCGGCCGCGCGTCGACCACCCGGGTTCGAGCTCCCGTCGAGCCCGGGGACCAACACTCGGTGGAGAGAATCCGGAGTGGTCTGAGCAGGGAGGGTGCGTCATGGACGGAGGCCGGGAACCGCTGGATCTGGCGGGCAGGGTCGCGTCGTACGCGGAGCGGTGGCCGCAGCGGGACGCCGTGATCCACGTACGGGGCGAACGGGAGAGCCGCATCACCTACGGTGAGCTCGCCCTGCGCACCCGGCGGCTGGCCTCCTGGCTGGCCGGTCGCGGTGCGGCCGGGCAGCGGGTGGTCGTCGCCGTCGAGGACGGGCCGACGGCGGCCGTGGCGATGCTCGGCTGCCTGCTCGCGGGGGCCGTGGCCGTCCCCGTACCGCCGCCGTCCGCCTCGCGCGCCGCCGCCCAGCGCACCGCGGCGATCGTCAAGGACGCCAAGGGACTGCTGGCCCTCACCGAGCGGGCCTACGCGGCCGAGCTCACCCAGAGCCTCTCCCTCGCCGGGCTCGGCACCACGGAGTGCCGGGCCGTGGACGCGGAACTGCCGCTGCCGGACGCGGACCCGCTGCCGGACCCGGAGCGGTCCGGCGGGGGCGCCGGCGCGGTCCCGTCCCCGGCCCGGGCCGGGGACGAGGCGCTGCTCCAGTACACCTCCGGCTCCACGTCCCAGCCGCGCGGCGTGATGGTGACCCACGGGAACCTCGCCGCGACCATGGCCGCCGTCCAGGAGGCGATCGGCACCGACTCGGACTCACGGATCGGCGGCTGCCTGCCGCTCCACCACGACCTGGGCCTGATCGGGCAGCTGCTCCACCCGCTGTGGCTGGGCGCCACCGCCGTGCTCATGCCGCCCACCCTGCTCGTCCGCGATCCGGTGCGCTGGCTGGAGGAGATCAGCCGGCACCGGATCACGGCGGCGGCCGCGCCCGACTCGATGTACGCCCGCTGCGCGGCGCTCGTCACCGACGAACGGCTCGCCGGCCTGGACCTGTCGGGTTGGCGCACCGCCGTGAACGCGGCCGAACCGGTGTCCGGCGCCACCCTGCGGGCCTTCGCCGAACGGTTCGCCCCGGCCGGCTTCGACCCGGCGGCGCTCGTCGTCGGGTACGGGCTCGCGGAGGCCACCCTGCTGGTGGCCGTGTCCGCGCCAGGCGAGGCGGTACGCGGCGCCGGCCGGGCCCCGGTGAGCTGCGGGCCGGTGCGCGGGGTCGAGGTCCGCGTGGTCGATCCGGAGAGCTGCGTGCCGTTGCCCGAAGGAAGCGTGGGGGAGATCTGGGTGCGCGGGCCCGCCGTGACGGCCGGGTACTGGAACCGGCCGGTGGAGACGGCGCAGACGTACGGCCGGCGCACCCCCGCGGGCGAGGGCGGTTTCGTGCGCACCGGCGACCTGGGGATGCTGGCCGACGGCGAACTCGTCGTCACGGGACGGCTCAAGGACGTCATGCTCGTCGACGGCGCCGCCGTGCACCCGCACGACGTGGAGCGGGCCCTCCTCGACAACGGCCGCTCATTCGTGTCCGCAGCCGTCTTCGCCGTGAGCGAGCCGTCCGTGCCCGACCGCGTGGTCGTCGTCCAAGAGGTGCGGCACAGCGTCCACACGACGCCGGACCACCTCATGAGCACCGTGCGCCGCAGTCTCGCCGAGGAGTTCGGCGTCACGCCGCACGAGGTCCTCCTCGTCCGGCCGGGGACGGTCCGCCGCACCACCAGCGGCAAGATCCGCCGCTCGGCGGTGCGGACGATGTACCTGCGCGGTGAGCTGAGACCCCTGTACGTGTCCGGTCAGGCGGGCGGATGAGGGGGCTGACGGAAGTGCGCGACCAGGAAGGCGCCGTGGCCGTGGCCGGGGACACCGCCGTGCGCGGGGACATGCCCGTATGCGGGGACACCGCCGTGCCGGAGGCGGACGCGTTCGACCGCGCCGGCAGGCTCGACCGGATGCTCGGGGACCCGTTCGACCCGGCCGGCCCCGTGGGGCTCGGGGCGCTGCTGGACGCCGACCGGGTCGGCGCCCGCTGCGCGGCGGGCGAGGCGATGCTCGACGGGTTCGGGCTCGGGGCCGAGTTCGTACCGGTGGCCTCGGGCGGGCGGCTGGAGCGGGCCGACGGGCTCGCGGCGGTCCTCGGGGCGGTGTTCCGGCGCGACCTGGCGCTGGGGTTCGGGCACGGGATGACCTCGCTGTTCGCGGCCACCCCGGTCTGGGCCGCCGGGAGCGCGCGCCAGCGCGAGGCGGTGGCGGGGCTGCTGCGCGGCGGTGGCCGGGCGGCGATCGTGCACCACGCGACGGCGCACGGCAACGCCCTGCTGACGGGCGAGGTGATCGCGACCCGGCCGGAGCCGGTACCGGAGCCGGGGCGGGGCCGGGGGCGGGGTCCGGGACCGGGGTTCGTGCTCGACGGCCGCAAGGAGGCCGTCATGAACGCCGACCGGGCGGGGATGTTCACCGTGTACGCCCGCAACGGCGGGGCCACGAACGGTCCGGGCAGCCACTCGGTGCTGCTGCTCGACCGGGACGGCTTCGACCGGGCCGCCCACGACGCGGCCGGCGCCGCACCCCCCGGGGCCGGACCGGGCCGCGCCCGCAGGGTGCGGATCCTGGACCGGCACCCCACCGACGGGCTGCGCGGCGGCTACATGGGCGGGCTCGAACTCCACGGCCACACCGCGCCCGAGGACGCCCTCGTGGGCCACGAGGGCCAGGGCATGCGGCTGGCCCTGCAGACCACCCAGCTCAGCCGCGCACTCATCGCGGCCGCCCTGGTGGCCGGCGCGGACACCGTGCTGCGCGCGGCCGTGGCCGCCGCGGCCCGCCGGGCCCCGGGCGGCATCGGGCGCCGCTTCGGCGGGGTCCTCGCCGGGGTCCTCGCCGACCTGCTGCTGTGCGACAGCGTGACCCAGGGCGCGCTGCGGACCCTGCATCTGGTGCCGCACAGCGCCCATTTGACCTCGGCCACCGTCAAGTATCTGGTGCCGGAGGTCATCCGGGACGGCCTGGAGGACCTGGCCCAGATCCAGGGCACCGCCGGCCCGGACGGCGGGCCCGGCGGGGCCCAGCTGCGCAAACTGCTCCGCGACATGCCCGCCGCCGGGCTCGGCCACGCGGGCACGGCGACCTGCCAGGCCGTGCTGGTGCCGCAGCTGGCGCGGCTCGCGGGCCGTTCCTGGTTCACCGCGCCCGAGCCGCCGCACGGGCTCTACACGGCCCGCCCCGGGCTGCCGCCCCTGGACCTGGGCGCGCTCGCCGTGGCGGGCGGCGAGGACACCCTGGCCGCCGCCCTGGTGCACGGGGCCCGGCGGGTGCTGGACCGCAGCGCCCCCGGACCGTACGGCCCGGTGCTGCGGCGGCTGGTCACCGCGTTCGTCGGCGAGCTCGGGCTGCTCCGCGAGCGGCTGCGCTCCCTCTCTCCCGACGGCCGCCCGGTGGCGCCGGGGCCGGCCGTCTACTCGCTGACCGACCGCTACGTCCTCGTGAGCGCCGCCGGCGCCGCCCTGTCCACCTGGGAGTGGCGCAGCGGCACCGGCTCCTTCGCCGCGCACCCCTCGTGGCTGGTGCTCGCACTGCGGCGACTCGGGCACCGGCTGGGGATGACCGGACTGCCGGAACTGCCCGCGGTGGCCGGGGAGCGCGTGCTCGACGAGGCGCTCGCGCGGTGGCGCACGGGACGCTCCTACGATCTGCGGGCCTGCGCCCTGGAGGTGGAGCGGCCGTGACCGGCGTACCGCTCGCCGCGCCCGTCGAGATGCCGGGACCGGACGTCCCGTGGGACCGCGTGCTGGAGGACATGGCCCGGTCGGGCACCGCGGTCGCGCACGCCCGCTGGACCGGCTGGCTGCCGCGGGACCTCGACTCGCCCCGGCTGCGCGCGAGTCTGGGCCCCCACGACTGGCGGCGGCACGGGGCGATGACCAACCCGGCCGCCCGTGCCCGGTTCGTGGCGACCCGTCTGCTCACCCGGTACGCGGCCGCCGCGGTGCTGCGCGTCGCCCCCGACGAGGTCGATCTCGCCTACCGGCCGGGCGGCCGCCCGTACCTGCGCGGCTGCGACCAGGTCGAGGTGGCCCTCACCCACACCGGCGACGTGGCGGCCGTCGCGCTCAGCCGGCGCGGCCGGATCGGTGTCGACATGGAGCCGCTGGTCCGCCAGATGTCGTACGCGGGGCTACGCCGTCTGCTGTGCACCCCCATGGAGCGCGACACGATCGGAGCGATGCCCGAGGCGGAGCGCTCCGACGCGCTCCTGCGGCTCTGGACGCTCAAGGAGGCCTACACCAAGGCGATGGGTCAGGGAATGCGGATGGGATTCACCGGATTCGGATTCGACCAGCGCAGCGGGGACTTGGTGTCGCGGGACGGGACGCCGCTCTCGCCCGGCGAGTGGTCCTTCGCGGCGTACCCGATCCAGGGCACTCACCTGCTGAGCGTGGCGGGCCACACCGCCGGCTGGGAGACCTCGGCCGACACGGCGGCCGCGAGCATGCTCGATTCCGGGTTCCTCGACGAAGTGACCCGAGCCCTACTGGAAGTGATCGAGTAGACTCGCGAGGTGGTCGATTTTCCGTCACGGACGAGGAACGGCCGTCCCAGTACAGGGGACTTGTGGATGTATGGAACATCCATCGCATCCATCGCAGGGCCGTGGGGCTGCCGGGAGCGCTCGCGCGGACCACGCCGCCTCACCGCCACGCGGAAGCAACGGGGGAACGGGGAAAAGTGGTCAGTGTTCTGATTGCCGAGGACATGCTCATGCTACGCAGGGCGCTCGTGTCGCTCCTGGAACTGGAACCGGACATCGAGGTCGTGGCCGAGGTGGCCAACGGTCTGGACATCCTTCCGCAGGCACAGAAGTACCGTCCGGACGTCGTGGTCCTCGACATCGACCTGCCGGGCATGGACGGCATCACGGCCGCGGGCGTGATCAGCAAGGAACTGCCCGGTTGCGGCATCCTCATGCTCACCAACCTGCACCGCACGGGGAACCTGCGCCGGGCGCTCGCGGCGGGGGCCTCGGGCTTTCTGCACAAGGACACCGACCCGGACCGGCTCGTCGCCTCGATCCGCGCCGTCGCGGAGGGGCGTCAGGTCGTGGACCCCGAACTGGCCCTCGCCGCGCTCCAGGACGGTCCGCAGCCGCTGACCCCGCGCGAGCTGCAGGTACTGCGGCTGGCGGCCGAGGGCGAGGAGGCGGCGCAGATCGCGGTCCGGCTCTTCCTGTCCGCCGGAACGGTGCGCAACTACCTGACGAACGCGGTGACGAAGCTCGGCGCGCGCAACCGGGTGGACGCGGTGCGGATCGCCCGCGACGCGGGCTGGCTCTGAGGAACCGCTCCGGGGGACGGCCCCCGGCGGGCACGTCCGGCGGGTCGACCCGCCGGACGTGCCCGCCGGTCAGGCCAGCGCGCCCTGTTGTTCCTGCAGCGTGTCCTCGGTGGCGGGCAGCATGATCTCCGCCGTCAGGGCGAACCAGCCGTCCTCGCGGATCTCCGCGCTCAGCCTGCCCCCGTGCTCCTCGACCCGTGCGGTGAGGTTGGAGATGCCGCTGCTCCCCGTGGCGTCCGTGGCCGGGATGCGGCCAATGCGGCCCACACCGTCGTTCGTGATGCTCAGCCGCACCACCGCGCCGAGCCGGTCGCCGGTGATCTCCACGTTCTCCGCCTTGCTGTGCCGCAGCATGTTGGTCAGCCCCTCCCGCAGCACCGTGGCGAGCACCGTGTCCGCGGCGGTGGGCAGTTCACCGCAGTTCAGCAGGACGCTGGTGCGCACGCCGAGCATCGAGAGCATCGACTCCGCCGTCGAGGCCTCGACGGCGAGTGACATGTCCCGGTAGCCGCGGGCCACCGTGCGGACGTCGGCCAGGGCCTGACGCGCCGTCCGGAGGATCTCGGTGAGCTCCTCCTGGGCCCGGTCGGGCTGCCGGGGTACGAGGCGGTAGGCCAGTTCGCACTTCAGGGTGATCGCCGAGAGGCTGTAGCCGAGCAGGTCGTGCAGGTCGCGCGCGAACCGCAGCCGCTCCTGGGCGATCGCCAGGCGGGCCAGTTCGGCCCGCGAGTCGTCGACCTCCTTGACGAGTTCGCTCAGCCGCGAGAGGCCGTACACCACGAGGGAGGTCAGGATCGTGGCGACGGTCGTGTACGCGATGTCCGCCGTGCTGACGCCGAAGCCGGAGACGATCACATCGGTCGCCACGATCTCCGCGGCGAACAACGGCCAGGCCAGTGCCGCGGGGAGCAGCAGCAGCGTGGACGCGGCGAGGAACCCGGGCATTCCGAGCCAGGCCCTTCCGAGGAAGAGGAACGGCCCGTAGGTGAGGCAGCCCTGCGCGATCAAGGTCAGCCTCTGCGGCTTAAAGGACAGCACCTTTTGACGTGCGAAAGAATGCAGCACCTGAGTGGACAGCGTGGCCAGCAACAGCAGGATCGCGGAGATCAGCGTGATCGGAGTCAAATGGGCTGCGAGGAGATACGTGGCCGCGATTCCGAAGAATCCGCACAGGACGATGGCGGTGATACCGGTGGCGACACGCGGAGCCAGGTCACGGGCCCGCTGTTGTCCGGTATCTGTGGATGGTTGTTCGACATAGGTGTTCACATGCATATTCGCCCCCTAGCCGGCGGGGCTTCCGCCGACGCGAGCGAGCATAGATGATGTCCGGCCTCCGTGGCCTGACACGTTGTCGCGCATTTGTCGCACCGGAAATTTGTTGAGAAGTGAATCATTATCGGGCGGTGGCGGAATGTAAGAATCCTATCAATTGGCGCGTGGGAGGCCGAGGATTATTTCTCCGACGCTCGGCTCCGCCAGCCAGTCCAGCCCCAGGGCGCGCGCCACCAGGCCCACGTCACCGGCCGTCAGCGCGCAGGCACCCAGCCCCATCGCCGCGCAGGCCAGGTAGATGGTCTGCTGCAGCGCCCCCACCTCCTTGAGCACGCTGGTGTAGACGACCGGTCCGTGGCGGGCGGACCCCCACGGCATCCGGGCCGTCAGCAGGACGAGCATCGGGGGTAGTTCGCCGAGCCCGGCCAGCGATCCGGCGTCCGCGAGGATCTCGGCCAGGGCCAGGGGGTCGCCGTGCACCGGCTGGAGACGGTGTTCCAAGGGCTCGTAGTGGTACGCGCCAGGGAGCAGCCCGGCGCAGCGCACGGCCACCACGTAGATCTCCAGGCCGTAGCCGCCGCCGACGCTCGGATAGGGACGGCTCGTGCGCCACGGGAGACCGGGGTCGTCCGCCGGCGGCGGGAGTACGGCCCGCACGCGCGCGGCCCGGTACAGCAGTTCGCCGAGCTGCCCCAGGTCCGGGCCCTCGGCCGCGAAGCTGCGGGTGGAGCGGCGGTCCTCCAGCACCTGGGCGAACGACGGGTCGTCGGAGCGCAGGCGGGCCAGCGAGGGCCGCTCCAGGCGCACCGAGGCGGCGCCGTCCGAGGGCTCCGCCGGCGGCCGGGCGGGGGCGCGGCCGGCCAGGGGGTACGCCGCCCCGAGCTCCGCGTCGTGCCGCCCGGGCCGGCTGCGCGCGTGCAGGAACAGCTCGGCCGGGCTCCAGCCGGTCAGGGCCGGGTCGGAGTCCTCCGCGTACCCCGTGCCGTCGAACGGCGTGACCATGCCGGCGGCCGCCAGATAGGCGTGCACGAGCCGTACCGCGCGCTGCTCCAGCGGCTGCCGTCCGGCGAGCAGGCCCGAGGTGTCGCGCCCGCCGCCGAGCTCACCCAGCACCCAGCTGACCCCGGGGTGGTGCACTTCGACGCGGTGCTGCGACAGGGGCGACTCCAGGTGCAGTCCGCGCCCGGCGCTGTGCAGCACCGCGAAGCGCGACAGCCGCTGCCCGGTGGGGTGCCAGGGCCGGTCGGCGGGCGGGGGGCACGGTTCGAACCGGGCCTCCGGCGTGATCGGCACCACCGAGAGCAGCGGGGTGCCGCCCACGGCGAGCGTGCGCACCACGCAGTTCTGCACCGTGGCCAGCTCCTCCCGCAGGGCCGCCACCTCGAGGGGGAGCACGGCCGTGTCGGTCTCGCAGAGCACGGGAGGGAACGGCGCCAGCACATTGGCGGGGGAGACGGGGCCGAGCGTCATCCGGCGCAGCAGCTCCACGAAGTACGGACCGGGGCGCTCGATGCGGGTCGTGCCCCAGCTGGACTCCAGGACGACGGCGGCGCGGCGCCCGTCAGCGCGGACGGGGCCCGCCGGCCCCGCCGGACCGGCGGGGCCGATCGGGTTCCAGGTGCCCTCGTAGCGGAGCGTGGAGTCCGTGCGCAGCGCCCACAGTTCGGTGATGTCGGTGCCTGCGAGCTCGTCGATGCGCATGGGGGGACCGTCCGGGCGGAGAAGGGGGTGTGCGCGGGGGCGTCACACGAACAGGGGGGTGGGGTTGAGCCGGTCGTAGGGGAGCGGGGCCGGGAGGCGTCCGAGCCGTACGGGTACGTCGTAGAGACGGCCGGGGGCCAGGCGCGCCCAGTGCGGGCGCAGTCCCGGCACGACCACCTTGGCCACGGGAAGTCCCACGTCGGGTCTGGTCTGGTCGAGCACCAGCAGCTCCAGGCCACGATCGGCGAGCAGGCCCTGGAGGAGCCCGACGTCCTCGGTGACGTCGGCGGTCGCCACCGGGCGTCCGGTCACCACCGGGGCCGCCGGATCGGGTCTGAGGTAGGGCAGGGCCTCGGCCGTGGCCGTGCGGAACCAGCGCAGCGCCGCCGGGTCCGTCGAGCCGTAACCGGAGCCGTCGGGAGCCGAGTCGACCACCGAGGGCATGAGCTGGTTCAGCTCGGTCAGCGCCCGGCGCAGGGCCACGGCCGGGTCCAGGTGCGCGCCGAAACCGAACACGATGTCCTCGGCCGCGCGGTCCGTACGGCGGGACAGGGCGGCCACGACCGGTATGCCGAGGTCCGTGGTGAGGTCGAGCGCCCACACCTCGCGGCCCAGCCCCCGGTGCAGGGTGCGCAGTTCGCCGATCCACGGGTCGTCCGCGCGGTCCAGGTCCACACCGGGCTGACGGGTGCGGTTGTACCACCATAAGGCGACCGCGTCGCGCTCGACGAGCTCCAGGGTGCCCTGCAGGACGGCGTCCTCCAGGGTGGCGCCGGCCGCGGCGCCGTTGGAGCTGGCCCAGCAGTACGCACGCCCCGGGGCCTGCGGGGCGTTGAAGTAGAGGAGGGCCGTCGGCAGCAGCCGGGTGCGCCGCTCGGTGAGCGACCAGACGGGCGTCCAGTCGATCTCGGCGGTCTCGTCGAAGGGGTCGCAGACCTGCTGGAAGGCGCTGTGCCGGGCGTTCCAGCGCCTGCGGTCCTCGAACTGTCGGGGGTGGAAGAGCTGCACGGCGTCGGGATGCACCGCGTCCGCCGCCAGGCTCCGGAAGCTGCCGCGCTCCGCGGGCTCGTCACCCTGGTGGAAACCGCTGTGCCGCTCCAGGGCCTCGCACAGGGCGCTGACCTTCGCGTGCAGCGGGGTGATGCCCTTGCCGGAGCTGGTGTGCCGCAGGCCCGCGCGCAGCGCGCCCAGCCCCGGGGTGCCGGTCACCGGGTTGTGCCCGGCGTGGAAGCTGTTGAGGGCCTCGGGTCCGCGCGGGTCCCGGCGTATCTCGGCGACCAGCCCGGTCAGCGGGTCGAC
Source organism: Streptomyces sp. NBC_00435 (assembly GCF_036014235.1). Taxonomy (GTDB): domain Bacteria; phylum Actinomycetota; class Actinomycetes; order Streptomycetales; family Streptomycetaceae; genus Streptomyces. The sequence continues at coordinate 2,935,782 of NZ_CP107924.1, read as the reverse complement.
GTGGTGGCCGTAGCGGGCCATGACCTCGGCCGGTGACGAGGAGCGGTGGCCGCCTCCGGAGGTGTCCCGCTTGGGGCGCGGGGCGAGCCGGACCGGCCGGCGCACCTGGCGCGCCACCAGCCCGGGGTCACCGCAACCGGCGCACTGCGGGCGCCGCCTGACGGGATGGTGCACTGCCGTGAGGGTCAGGGTGTCCAGGGTCCACAGGGAAGCCTGGTGCGCGTCGCGGTGTCCGGCCAGCCACTTGGCCGCCTCCAGGGCCGCCAGCTGGAGGCCGGCGCGCCGGGCCGCGGGCAGTGAGGTGCTGGGGCGCGGTGCGGGCCCGGGGCGCGACAGGAGTCGCTGTACGTGGGCCTCCGCCTGTCGTCCGCGCCACAGCCGGTCGGCGAGGCAGGTCCAGCAGGGCGCCCCGGACTGTGGCCGTCCGCCGAGGAAGGGGCCCGCCCAGATCTCCGTGCCGTTCACGAGCACCGGGAACCACGGGACTCCGTCGGCCCGCGACTCCTCGTCGACCAGGGCGAGTTCGGGGTTGAGGTAGTCGTCGCAGACCACCGCGGTCAGGGCGGCCGGCGTCCCCTCGCAGGCGAGGCTCAGCTCGGCACCGCTCAGGGCCGCGCGCAGCTCGGCCGGGTCCGTGCCCGCTCCGACCGCGAGGACCCGTACGGCGGTGGCGTCGAGCGCCCCCGCGGCGGCCGCGCCGTCCACGCCCGCGAGCTCCCAGTAGGTGCGCTCCGCGCAGTGTCCGGGCTCGACCGCGCGGCGCAGCAGTCCCGCCCGGTCGAGCTGGCCCACCAGCCGCTCCACCTGTACTCCGGGGAGCAGGCCCGCGCACGCGGCCCGCAGGGCGGCCAGATCGCGGGTGCCGTCGAGCAGCGGGGCGAGGACCGAGATGGCAGTGCCGTGCAGTGCGGTCACCCGCCGGTCGGCGATCAGATAGGCCGCCTCGCCCGGCACCGACTCCACCTGGAGGTGGGGCTTGAAGCCGATCAGCGGTGCGGTGGCGGCACGCTGCACGGGCGCCATCAGAGGGTGCGGGCCGAGACGGCGGTGTCGGACTGGAGGTCGTGCAGGGAGGTGACCCAGCAGATGCACAGGTTGTAGTCGCCCACGGAACGGGTTTCCTGGACCAGTTCCTCTATGACGAGGTCGTCGAGGCGGTCGCCGTACGAGGCGGTGATGCTGGTCATCGGGGTACTCCAGAGTGGTGAAGAGACAATGAGAAGAGCGAACTGGCGGTAATGGACGCCGGGTTGCTGGACTCGCGCCCCGCGGACCTCCGGGCCGGCCTGCCTCGAAGGTCCCTTGAGCGATGGCTGAAGTCTCTCCGTGGCCGGTCCTGACTGCCCAGTGCCCTGTTCACGAGTGACGGCATGAAAGTTTCACGGGTCGGACCGGTACGGACCCATCGCCCGTCAGGTACGGCGGCACTGGCCCCGGAGGCGCCGCCGGGGCGATGGTCGGGGTGTGCATCGAGGGGTCATGACGGACCCCGGTCCCCAAGGACCCGTTGAGGCGCATCTCCAGAGAAGACGAGGGGTAATCGACCGTGGACATCAAGGTGCTGGGGCCGTTGACCGCGGAAGCGTGCGGCCAGTCCATCGTTCCCACCGCGGCCAAGCCGCGGCAGATCCTGTCCCTGCTCGCCGTCCACGCCAACCACGTGCTGCCGGTGCCGACCCTGATGGAGGAGATCTGGGGCCACGCCCTGCCGCGGAGCGCCCTCACCACCCTGCAGACCTACATCCTGCAGCTGCGCCGCAAGCTGGTCGCCGCGTACGGCGTCAGCTCCGCGGAGATCTCCCGGGACATCCTGGTCACCCGGCACGGGGGCTACCTGCTCCAGATCCAGCCGGGCGCCGTCGACGTCCACGAGTACGACCGGCTCGCCGCCGCCGGCCGCGAGGCCTTCGACCACGGCGACGACGAGTCGGCGTCCCTGTACCTGAGCCAGGCCCTGAGCCTGTGGCAGGGGCCCGCGCTGGTCGACGTACGCACCGGGCCGATCCTGGAGATCGAGCTGGCCCGACTGGAGGAGAGCCGGCTGTCCACGCTGGAGCGCCGCATCGAGGCGGAGCTGCGCATGGGCAAGGACGCCATCCTGCTCGCGGAGCTCAGCGAGCTGACCGCCCGCCACCCGCTGCACGAGGGCCTGCACGCCCAGCGGATGGTGGCGCTCTACCGCTCGGGCCGGCCCTGGCAGGCGCTGGAGGTCTTCCAGCACCTGCGCTCGCGGCTCATCGACGAGCTGGGTCTGGAGCCCTCGCCGCGCGTGAAGCGGCTCCAGCAGGCGGTCCTCTGCGGAGACCCGGCCCTGGAGTACGACGGGACGCACCGGCGCCGGGTCCTGGACCTGTTCGCCGCCTGAACCATCTCCCGTCCGTCCGGCGGCTCCCCCCCGCCGCCGGACCCGTCCGAGCCCCGCGACCCGGCATCCCCCCATGGCCGGGTCGCGGGGCTCGCGCATGCCCGCGTCCACAGGCGGGCGGCGGGAGCGGCCGGCCGGCCGGGTCCAGCGGCCTTCGAGGGCGTGTCGAGGAACGGTGGCGATGGTGCATCGGCGGTCCAGCCCGGGCCGCGGGCGTGAACATCCGTTCTTGGGGGTTGCTTTGTCCGACGTTCACGACGTTCACGAGGTTCCTGACGTTCCCGATGCATCGGACGTCTCAGGCGGTTCCGGCGTTCTCCGTGCGTCGGACCTGCGCATCATCGATCTCTCCTCTCCCGTGGACGCCTCCTTCTGGGAGCCCGACCCCGTGATCCACGAGATCCTCACGCCGGCCGAGGGCGCCCGGCACATGGCCGAGGAGATGAAGACCCACTTCGGCATCGACTTCGACCCGGCCGACCTGCCCGGCGGTGAACTCCTCTCGCTGGACACCCTGACCCTCACCAGCCACACGGGCACGCACGTCGACGCCCCCTCCCACTACGGCTCCGTGGGCGACTACGGGGTGCCGCGCCACATCGACCAGATGCCCCTGGACTGGTTCCTGCGGCCCGCCGTGGTCCTCGACCTCACGGACTCGGGCACCGGGGTCATCGGAGTCGAGCGGATCGAGAAGGAACTGGCCCGGATCGGCTACCGCCCGCAGCCCCTCGACATCGTGCTGCTCAACACCGGCGCGTCCAAGTACGTGGGCACCCCGCGCTACTTCACCGACTTCGCCGGCCTCGACGGTCCGGCCACCGACCACCTCCTCGACCTCGGCGTACGCGTCATCGGCACGGACGCCTGGAGCCTGGACGCCCCCTTCGGGCACATGCTGCGCACCTTCCAGGAGACCGGCGACCGCTCGGTGCTGTGGCCCGCGCACTTCGCCGGGCGCCGGCGCGAGTACTGCCAGGTGGAACGCCTGGCCAACCTCGACGCCCTGCCGCGGCCGTTCGGCTTCCAGGTCTCCTGCTTCCCCGTGAAGATCGCGGGCGCCGGCGCGGGATGGACCCGTGCCGTGGCCCTCGTAGGACCGTGAGCGGCCACCCCGGGCCGCCGCTCCTGCTCTGCTTCCACCACGCGGGCGCCGGAATCTCGGCGTTCTCCCGCTGGCAGGGGCAGTTCGCGGCGGAGGCCGAGGTCGTACCCGTCCTGCTGCCGGGCCGCGACGCCCGGATCCGGGAGCCCCGGGTCACCGGACGGGCCGCCCTGCTCGCCGAGCTGGAGGTCGCCGCCGCGCTCACGCGGGGCCGCCCCTACCTCCTGTACGGGCACAGCCTCGGCGGCCTGGTCGCCTACAGCTTCGCCGCCGCGCGGGAGGCCGCCGGGGACCCGCCCCGGGCCGTGGTGATCGGGGCGGTGCTGCCGCCCCACCTGCGTTCCCCGCTCGCCCTGAGCGCCGAACTGCCGGACACCCCGCTGCTGCACCTCCTCGTACGCCAGGGCGTGCTGCCACCGGAGGCGGCCGACGAGGAGCGGGGATCCGACCTCTTCCGGCGCCGGGTGCTGCCGCCCCTGCGCGACGACCTGCGCCTGGCGCAGGACCTCATCCGGCGCGCGGACGTCCCGCTGCGCGCCCCGGTGGTGGCCGTCGCGGGGGCCGAGGACCCCGTGGCGCCGCCCGAGGGGGTCGCCCAGTGGGCGCGCTACGCGGCCGGGGACTTCCGGCTGCGCACGGTCCCCGGCGGCCACCTCTTCGTACGGGACAAGACGCTGCCCGGCCTGCTGCGTGCGGAACTGGGCGGGATCCTCGCGGGTCTCCGGCCCGAGTCAAGCGCGGTTTGAGCACGTCGGGCGAGGGTCGCGACATCAGCAGGAGCGATTGGAAGGTCGTGAGGACGTGAGAGGTCCGAAGCTCCGCCGCCCCGCGGTGGACATGGAAACCCGACGAAAGGGACAGGCGTGAGCCGGCGTGTGGTCATCACCGGGATCGGCGTGGTGGCCCCCGGCGGGGTCGGCACCAAGGAATTCTGGTCACTGCTGACCAGCGGGCGTACGGCGACCCGCGCCATCAGCCACTTCGACGCCTCCGCGTTCCGGTCCCGGATCGCGGCGGAAGCCGACTTCGACGCGGCGGCCGCGGGACTCACCCCGCAGGAGATCCGCAGGATGGACCGGGCCGCGCAGTTCGCGGTCGTCAGCGCGCGGGAGGCGCTCGCCGACAGCGGCCTCGACCTCTCCGCGATCGACCCGTACCGGACCGGTGTCACCATCGGCAGCGCGGTCGGCGCGACCACGAGCCTCGACACCGAGTACGAGGTCGTCAGCGACGGCGGGGCCAAATGGCTGGTCGACCCGCAGTACGCGGTGCCGCACCTGTTCGACTACCTCGTGCCCAGCTCCTTCGCGGCCGAGGTCGCCTGGAGCGTCGGCGCGCAGGGACCGGCCTCCGTGGTCTCCACCGGCTGCACCTCGGGGCTCGACTCCGTCGGGCACGCCGTGGAACTGATCCGGGAGGGCTCGGCCGACGTGATGGTGGCCGGCGCCACCGATGCCCCGATCTCGCCCATCACGGTCGCCTGTTTCGACGCGATCAAGGCGACCTCGCCGCGCAACGACGACCCGGCCACGGCCTCGCGCCCGTTCGACGCGTCGCGCAACGGGTTCGTCCTCGGCGAGGGTTCGGCCGTCTTCGTCCTGGAGGAGCTGACGGCGGCGCGTGCCCGGGGCGCCCACATCTACGCCGAGATCGCGGGATTCGCGTCCCGCTGCAACGCGTACCACATGACCGGACTGCGCAAGGACGGCGCGGAGATGGCCGAGGCGATCCGGGTGGCCCTGGACGACTCGCGCCTGGACCGTACCGCCGTCGACTACATCAACGCGCACGGCTCCGGCACCAAGCAGAACGACCGGCACGAGACCGCCGCCTTCAAGCGCAGCCTCGGCGACCACGCGTACGCGACGCCGGTCAGCTCCATCAAGTCCATGATCGGCCACTCCCTGGGCGCCATCGGCTCCCTGGAGATCGCCGCCAGCGCGCTCGCCATCGAGCACGGCGTCGTACCGCCCACCGCGAACCTGCACGAGCAGGACCCGGAGTGCGACCTGGACTACACCCCGCGCGAGGCCCGCGAACGCGAGATCGACACGGTCCTCAGCGTCGGCAGCGGGTTCGGCGGGTTCCAGAGCGCGATGGTGCTGACCCGTCCCGAGAGGAGGAACATATGAGCAGCGAGGTCCTGGACCGGGCGGCCGGGCCGGAGCGGGCCGGGCAGCGCACGGCGGGTGCGGTGTTCACCGGCATCGGCGTCACCGCCCCCAACGGCCTGGGCACCGAGGCCTGGTGGGCCGCCACCCTGCGCGGTGAGCACGGCATCCGGCCCGTCGGGCGGTTCGACGCCTCCGGCTACCCGGCCACGCTCGCCGGCGAGGTCCCCGGCTTCGACGCGAGCGAGCACATCCCCAGCCGGCTCCTGCCGCAGACCGACCACCAGACGCGGCTCGCGCTCGTCGCCACGCAGGAGGCGCTCGACGACTCCGGCATCGACACCGAGACGCTGCCCGACTACGCGGCCGGCGTGGTCACCGCGAGCTCGGCCGGCGGCTTCGAGTTCGGCCAGCGCGAGCTGGAGGCCCTGTGGTCCCAGGGTGGGCAGTACGTCAGCGCGTACCAGTCCTTCGCCTGGTTCTACGCCGTCAACTCCGGCCAGATCTCCATCAAGCACAAACTGCGCGGGCCGAGCGGGGTCCTGGTCAGCGAGGGCGCCGGCGGGCTCGACGCCGTGGCCCAGGCGCGGCGCCAGCTGCGCCGCGGCAGCAGCGTCATCGTCACCGGCGGCGTCGACGGCGCGGTCTGCCCCTGGGGCTGGACCGCCCAGCTCGCCGGGAAGCGCCTCAGCACCTCGAGCGACCCCGAGCGGGCCTACGTACCCTTCGACGCGGACGCGCGCGGCCACGTCTCGGGAGAGGGCGGCGCGATCCTGGTCCTGGAGGACGCCGAGTCCGCGCGGGCGCGTGACGCCCGGGTGTACGGGCGGCTCGCGGGCTACGCGGCGACCTTCGACCCGCGGCCCGGAACCGGTGGGGAGCCCGGCCTGCGCCGGGCCGTCGATCTGGCCCTCGCCGACGCCGGACTGTCGCACGAGGCCATTGACGTGGTCTTCGCCGACGCCGCGGGGCTGCCGGACCTCGACCGTGCCGAGGCGGAGGCGATCACGGCCGTGTTCGGGCCGCGCGGTGTACCCGTGACGGCGCCCAAGACGATGACGGGCCGGCTCGCCGCGGGCGGCGCCTCGCTCGACCTGGCGGCGGCGCTGCTCTCGATCAGAGACTCGGTGATCCCGCCGACCGTCCACGTCGGCCGGCTCGCCGAGGGCATCGAGCTCGACCTGGTCACCGGGGCGGCCCGGGAGCGGCGCGAGGTCCGCGCGGTCCTCGTGCTCGCCAGGGGCGCGGGCGGGTTCAACGCCGCGGCGATCGTCACGGCGCCGTAGCCGGACCTGGCCGCGGATCCGTGGAGGGCCGGGTAGAGGAAACGTTTCGGGCGGTGGGCCGTGCCGGGCCACCGCCCCCGTACACCAGCACGACCCGGGCGGCAGAGGGCCGCTCGGGCAGGGAAGAAGCAGGAGACAGGAACACCATGGCTGAAATGACACTGGAAGTGCTGACCGGGCTGCTGCGCGAGTGCGCGGGCGAGGACGAGTCCGTCGACCTGTCGGGAGACGTCCTCGACACCCCGTTCGACGACCTGGGCTACGACTCGCTGGCCGTCCTGCAGACCACGGGCCGCATAGAGCGCGAGTACGGCATCAGCCTGTCCGACGACACGGCCGCCGAGGCGAGCACCCCGCGGCTGCTGCTGGCCTTCGTCAACGAGGCCCTGGCCGGAGTGCAGGCCGCGGCCTGAGGCCGGACGGCGCGGCGCGCCGTCACACCTACGACGCCGGCCGTGACACCCGAGGAGGGGGTCACGGCCGGCGTCCTGCTGTGCTGCGGGGCGGTTCCGGGGCGAGGGGCGCGGGCCGCGCGAGCGCCGGCCGACGGCGGCCGCTACCGGTCCGGACGTACGACTGCCCCCGTCCCGCGGGGGCGGGGGACGGGGGCAGTCGGCTGGGGGAGGTCAGACCAGGTCGTCCCGGGTCACGTAGCGGTACTCGACAAGCCAGTCGCTCCCCTCGCGCACCAGCCGGTCCTCGCACAGCGTGCTCACGCGGATCGCGGACTGGCCGCCCTTCGGGGTCTCGATGACCAGGGCGTAGCAGCGGGCGACGGCCGTCGTGGGCCCGGTCGGGTCGACGGTGAGCATGCCGAGCCAGTGCCGGCGCTTCACGCCCTTCGCCGCGAACTCCTCGGTGGCCTTGGCGGCCGCCGAGGTGATCGAGGCCCGGCCCGTGGCCGGCTCGGGGTGCGCGTTGGCCGCGAAGACCCCGTCCTCGGTGAAGGTCAGTGCCCATTCCTCCACCCGGCCGTCGTCGAGCAGCTGCATCTGCCGCGCGTAGAACTGCTGGACCTCGAGGTGGAGCGCCCCGAGGCCGGCGGCGGTCGCCTCGTCCGTCACGGTCATGGTGGTCCCTTCTGCCCGGTGGTGTGCGGAGCCGGCACCGTTGCCGGACTCGCTTGTCTTCCACGGATCGTGGGCCCCGCGCCTCGCGCTCCTCTCGACTGCCGGTCGATCCCCGTACGCCCCTTCGCGTCCCTCGCCCCGTCGCTTCCCCGCCCGGTTCCGGTCCGTACCCGTCCAGCGCCCCTCGATCGGCGTTCGAGACCGAACGCCGATGCTCCGAAAGGGTTTTCAACGAGAAGCCCCTCGACCAGCACAGCCAAGAGCACATCGAGAGGAGCGCCGGACATGACGGGCAAGGAGCAGAAGGTCGCGCTGATCACCGGGGCGACCAGCGGTATCGGTCTCGCGTCCGCCCGCGCCCTGGGCGGCGCCGGCCTGAGCGTCTTCATCTGCGCGCGCAGCGCCGAGAGCGTGGAGCTCACGGTGAAGCAGCTGCGCGAGGAGGGCTTCGACGCGGACGGCACGACCGCCGACGTCCGCAGCGCCGAGAGCGTCAAGGCCCTCGTGGACGCGGCCGTGGAGCGGTTCGGCCGGGTCGACGTCCTGGTCAACAACGCGGGCCGGTCCGGCGGCGGTGTCACCGCGGACCTCGACGACGAGCTGTGGGACGACGTCCTGGCCACCAACCTCACCTCCGTCTTCCTCCTGACCCGCGCGGTGCTGCGCCAGGGCGGCGTACGCGAGCGCGGCTGGGGCCGCATCATCAACATCGCCTCCACGGCGGGCAAGCAGGGTGTGGTCCTCGGCGCCCCGTACTCGGCGTCCAAGCACGGCGTGGTCGGCTTCACCAAGGCACTGGGCAACGAACTGGCGCCCACCGGCATCACCGTGAACGCGGTCTGCCCCGGCTACGTCGAGACGCCCATGGCCCAGCGCGTCCGCCAGGGCTACGCCGCCGCCTACGACACCTCCGAGGACGCGATCCTCGAGAAGTTCCAGTCCAAGATCCCGCTCGGGCGCTACTCCACGCCCGAGGAGGTCGCGGGCCTGGTCGGCTACCTCGCCACCGACACCGCCGCCTCCATCACCGCGCAGGCCCTCAACGTCTGCGGCGGCCTCGGCAACTTCTGACGCGTCCCGCGTCATCCGTTCGCACCACCACGCCCCGAAACAAGGAGAGTTCACGATGACCGTTCGCGAGGTCGAGCACGAGATCACGGTGCAGGCCCCCGCCACCGAGGTCTACCGGCTGATAGCCGAGGTGACCAACTGGCCGCTGATCTTCCCGCCGAGCGTCTACGTCGACCACGTCGAACGGGGCGAGCGCGAGGAGCGCATCCGCATCTGGGCGACCGCCAACGGCACCGCCAAGAACTGGACGTCGCACCGCACCCTGGACCCCGAGGCGCTGCGCATCACCTTCCGCCAGGAGGTCTCCGCCCCGCCGGTCGCCGCCATGGGGGGTACGTGGATCATCGAGCCCCTCGGTGCGGACAGCGCCAAGGTCCGCCTGCTGCACGACTACCGGGCCGTCGACGACGACCCGGAGTCGCTGAAGTGGATCGACGAGGCCGTCGACCGCAACAGCCGCTCCGAGCTGAACGCCCTCAAGGTCAACGTGGAACGCGCCACGCACGAGGCCGAGCTGACGTTCTCCTTCGAGGACACCGTGCGCATCGCCGGCGAGGCCAAGGACGTCTACGACTTCCTGAACGAGGCCGGCCTGTGGACCGAGCGGCTCCCGCACGTCAAGCGTGTCGAGCTGACCGAGGAGACGCCGGGTCTGCAGACCCTGGAGATGGACACCCTCGCCAAGGACGGATCCGCGCACACCACCAAGTCCATCCGGGTCTGCTTCCCGCACGAGGCCATCGCGTACAAGCAGATCACCCTGCCCGCGCTGCTGCTCCTGCACACCGGCCGGTGGACCCTCGTCGAGGACGGCGACGGCGTGCTGGCCACCTCGCAGCACACCTGCATCCTCAACACCGACAACATCACCAGGATCCTTGGTCCCGACGCGGATGTCGAGAAGGCCCGCGAGTTCGTCACGGGCGCCCTGAGCACCAACTCGCGCGCCACCCTCGGCCACGCCAAGGACTTCGCGGAGGCCCGTCGTGGCTGACGCCACCACCCGCCTCGACGACCTGGTGGCCGAGGCGGCCCGGGCCCACCCGGGCCGCACCGCCATCACGGCGGGGGAGCGCAGCCTGGACTTCGCCACCCTGGAGGCACAGGTCGAGGCGACCGCGGGTGCCCTGCGCGGGCTGCTGCCCGAGCCGGGCGCCGCGGTCGCCGTCTCCTCCGTCCTCGACCCCGACTTCGCCGTCGCCTACTACGCCGCCGTCCGCGCGGGCCTGGTCACCGCCGTCGTCAATCCGCTGCTGCGCGAGGAGGGCCTGCTGCACGTGCTCTCCCTGTGCGAGGCGCGCGTCGCCCTCGTCGACGCCGGGCTGTACGCGCGGCTGCTGCCGCTCCGCGAGAAGCTGCCGCACCTGCGCCACATCGTGCTGATCGGCCCGGCCGCCGCACCGGCACCGGCATCCGTGGCCGCGGACTTGGACCCGGACCCGGACCAGGACGAGGCGCCGGGCGTACGGACCCTGGCCGAGCTGGTCGGAGCGGCGCACGGCGCCGCCGCGGCGGACCCCGCCACCCGTCCGGGCCCCGACGACGTGGCCTGCGTACAGTTCACGAGCGGCACCACCGGACTGCCCAAGGGGGTCCGACTGACCCACCGCAACGTCACCACCAATGCCGAGCAGGTCGCCGAAGCGCACCTGCTGGACAGCGGGTCGGTGGCGGTGAACCACCTGCCGACCTACCACCCGATGCACCTCAACTCCGCGGTGCGCGCGGGCGCCACCCAGGTCCTGTGCCTGGCGCCCGACCCCGTCGACGCCGTCCACGAGGCCAACCGTACGGGCGCGACGCATTTCTACAGCCTTCCCGTGCGCCTGGCCCGGCTGGCCACCGCCCCCGTCCCGGACGGACTGGAGCTGACCAGCGTGCGGTACGTGGCCTCGGGCGGTTCGGCGCTCGCCCCGGCGGCGGCCCGGGCCCTCACCGAGCGGTTCGGCGTACCCGTCTTCCAGGGCTACGGGCTCGCGGAGACCTCCCCGCTGACCCACAGCGACGACCCGCGCCGGCCGGCCCACGGCTCGGTGGGCCGCCCGGTCCGGGACACCGAGTGCCGGATCGTGGACACCGAGTCCTGGTCGGTGCTGCCGCAAGGATCCACCGGCGAGGTGCAGTTGCGGGGACCGCAGGTGATGAAGGGCTACATCGGCCGCCCGGACGGCTCCGAGACCGACGCCAACGGCTGGTTCACCACCGGAGACGTGGGCCGGATCGACGAGAGCGGCCGGCTGTTCGTGGTCGACCGGCTGCGGGACGTCTTCAAGTGCGACAACTTCCTCGTCGCGCCCTCCGAGATCGAGCAGGTCGCCGCCCGCCACCCGCGGGTGCGCGAGGTCGTCGTCGTCGGCCTGCCCGACGAGCGCCACGGCGCGGTCGCCGCGGCCTTCGTGGTCCTCACCGCCGAGGGACGGGCGGACGCCGGCGCGGCGGTCGGCGACATCGTGTCGTACGTGGCCGCGCGCGTCCCCTACTACCAGCACGTCCACCACGTGGAGCTGGTCGATGCCATCGAGCGTTCCGGGAACGGCAAGATCCAGCGCCGGCTGCTCCGGGACGCCCTCGTGGCACGGCTCGAGGCCACCGCGGCGCCCAAGGAGGCGGTAGCACCATGACCACACTGGAAGGGGCCTTCACGGGCAAGGTCGCCGTCGTCACCGGGGCGACCCGCGGCGTCGGCCTCGCGGTGGCCCGTACGCTCTGCGCCGCGGGCGCCCGGGTGATCGTCAACTGGGCGCACAGCGAGGCCGATGCCGACAGCGCGGTCCAGGAGCTGTCCGGGCTGAAGGGCGAGGCCTTCGCGGTACGGGCCGACGTGACCCGGGCCGAGGAGCTGACCGGGCTCCTGGACCGGGTGCGCGACGAGCACGGCGGGATCGACGTGTTCGTGCACAGCGCGGCCTCCTGGCACCCCTCGCCCGCGGTGGGCGCCGACCCGGCCCATGTCCGCGCGGACATCGCCGCGGGCATCGATCCGCTGCTCACGGCGGCGCCCCTGCTCGCCCGGGCGATGGAGGGCCGCGGCGGCCGCATCGTGGCCGTCTCCAGCAGCGGTGCGCGCTCGGTGATCCCGCACTACGTCGGCCAGGGCGTGGCCAAGGCGGCCCTCGAAAGCCTGGTGCGCTACCTGGCCGTGGAGCTCGCGGGCCGCGGCATCACGGTGAACGCCGTCGCCACCGCCAAGATCGACAAGGGCGCGGCCACGCCGAACCCGCAGGCCGCCGCCGTCCTGGCGGCCCGTACCCCGGCCGGCCGTCTCACCACCCCGCAGGACGTCGCGGACGTCGTGGCCCTGCTGTGCACCGACGAGGCCCGCTGGATCCACGGCCAGGTCATCACCGCGGACGGCGGCCTCGGGCTGCTCTGAGCCCCCCGGCACTCCACCCGGGCCGAACGCTCCGGGGAGAGAAGGAGAGAAGGAGAGACAGGACGATGACAGCCGAGGACGAAGTCACCACCGACATCTGCGTCGTGGGCGCGGGCCCGGCGGGCCTGGTGCTCGCGCTGCTGCTCGTACGGTCGGGCGTGCGGGTCGCCGTGGTCGAGAAGCACCGCGCCGGACAACGGGAGTTCCGCGGGGAGATCCTCCAGCCGGGCGCCATGCGCCTCCTCGACGAGCTCGGAGTCCTCGCCGGGGCCCGCGCCCGGGGCTGCCACGAGCACGCCCGGTTCCGTCTCGTGGAGCAGGACCGGGTGCTGCTCGACATCGACTACCGGGCGCTGCCGGCCCCGTACGACCACCTGCTGAGCATTCCGCAGGCCCATGTGCTGGACGAACTGCTGCTGCACCTGGAGAAGTACGAGGACTTCACCTACCTCGACCGGCGCCGGGTCTCCGGGCTGGTGCGCGAGAACGGTGTGGTGCGCGGCGTACGCGCGGACGGCGCGGGCGGGCCGGTCCTGGTCCGGGCCCGGGCCGTGGTCGGCGCGGACGGCCGCTTCTCCAAGACGCGCCAGCTCGCGGGCATCGACGCGGGCCGCACCGAGGCGTTCGACCTGGACGTCCTGTGGTTCAAGCTCCGCTCCGACGAGGCGCCGGCCCCCGGCGGGCTGCGGGACGTACGGGTGTTCCGCTCCGGATCCAGCCCCGTCCTCGCCTACGACTCCTTCCCCGACCGGATCCAGGTCGGCTGGACCCTGCCCCACAAGGGCTACCAGCAGGTGGTCACCCAGGGGTTCGAGCACGTGCGCTCCGAACTCGCCCGCGCGGTGCCCCCGTACGCCGACCTGATCCACGAGCAGATCAAGTCGTTCAAGGACGTGAGCCTGCTCGACGTGTTCTCCGGCCGCGCCGAACGCTGGGCCGCCGACGGACTGCTGCTGATCGGCGACGCGGCCCACACCCACAGCCCGATCGGCGCGCAGGGCATCAACCTCGCGGTGCAGGACGCGGTCCTCGCCCATCCGGTCCTGGTCGGCGCGGTGCGCGGACAGGACGCGAGCGCGGGCGTCCTGGGCGAGTTCGAGCGGCGGCGGGCCCCCGACATCGCCCGGATGGCGCGGCTGCAGACCGTCCAGAGCCGGGCGATGCTCTCGACGGGGACCTTCGCCACCCGGGTGCGGCCCAGGCTCGCGGGCGTGGTGCGTCACACCCCGCTCTACCGCAAGATCCTCGACACGATCGCGTACGGCAACAAGTCCATCCGGATCGACGGGGACCTGCTCGTCGACTGACGGCGCACCGTGCGCGCCGGCGTGCCTGAAGGCCCGAACTCCCTCTTCCATAGGGGGGGGTTCGGGCCTTCCGCGCGTGCGCCGGGACCGCTTGCGGGCCGCCAGCCCCGGCCGTCGGGGGTCCAGGAGCGGGCCGGACGGCGAGCTGGGCGCGGCGCCCGGTGGTGTTGAGGGAGGCCTCGCGCGGTCCCCCGTCCACCGCGGACGTGCCGCGGTTCCCGCTCCGCTCCCGCAGGACGAGGCCCGTGACGTGGCCCGTCACCGTGCCGGGGCCGGGGCCGGTGCCGTACGCGGCCGCACCGGCCAGCGGCCGCACCGGCCAGCGGCCGCTCGCGGTCCCGGTGCCCGAGCAGGGCCCCGCGCAGGCCCACGGCCAGCATCCGTGCCTCCTCGCGCCTCGTCGCGCAGGCTGGCGCTGGGCACGGCGGGTCGTTCGGGGAGCGTCGGACAGGGCCTGCGTGTTCGCTACGTGTCGGCACGACCGGGTCCGCAGGTCGTCGCTGGCGCGCCGCACATGGCGAGGGCCCCGCCCCCTTCCGGGGCCGGGGCCATCGCCGTGTCGCGGAGGGTCAGGCGCGGTCGCCCGCACCCACCGGCTCGCGCTGGTCCGCCGCGGCGGACACCGGCTCCTCGGCCGGTTCCACCGCCACGTGCGGCAGCGCCCGGTCGAGCCATGCGGGCAGCCACCAGTTGGCCCGGCCCAGTACGTGCATCAGCGCGGGCACCAGGACCGTCCGCAGGACGAAGGCGTCCATCGCGACGGCGCCCGCGAGCCCGATCCCGAACATCGCCATCTGCCGCTCGCCGTTGAGGACGAACGCGCTGAAGACGCAGATCATGATGACGGCCGCGGAGTTGATGACCCGGCTGGTCTCGGCCAGGCCGACCCGCACCGCGCGGGCGTTGTCACCGGAGTGCACCCACTCCTCGTGCATGCGGCTGACGAGGAACACCTGGTAGTCCATCGACAGTCCGAAGAGCAGCGACAGCATGATCATGGGCAGGAAGGACTCGATGGGCCCGGCCCGGCCCGCGGCGACCGCCTCACCGCCCCAGCCCCACTGGAACAGCGCCACCAGCAGGCCGAACGAGGCGGCCGCGGCGATGAGGTTCATCAGCGCCGCGGTCAGCGGGACGACGAGGGACCGGAAGGCGAGCAGCAGCAGGACGAAGCCGAGCGCCACGATCACGCCGATGAACAGCGGCAGCCGGTGCTCGAGGACGGTCGCGAAGTCCTTGAACAGGGCGGTCTGTCCGCCGACGTGCGCGCGCAGCGTCGTACCGCGCTCGACGGGAGGGATCACGTCGGAGCGCAGCCGGTCGATGAGCTCGTCGGTCTCCTCGGCCTGCGGCGAGGTGGTCGGTACCACGCGCACCAGGGCGACCGTGGCGTCCGGCGCCGCGGGCACGGCCACGACCTCGGCGATCCCGGGGACCTCCTTCAACTTGAGCACCAGGGTGCTCAGGGCCGCGTGGTCCGCGGCGGCCGGGGTCTCGGCGACGATGGTCAGCGGGCCGTTGAAGCCGGGGCCGAACCCGTCGGCGAGCAGGTCGTAGGCCTTGCGCGTGGTCGTCGTGTCAGGGTTGTTGCCCTGGTCGGAGGAGCCGAGGCGCAGCGAGAGGGTGGGCAGCGAGATCGCCGCCATCACCAGGAGGGCGAGCACCGCCAGCGGCCACGGGCGCTTCTGCACCAGGGCGGACCAGCGTGCGGCGGCACCGCTCGTACCGGCCGCCACCGGTCCGTCGGCGGCGAGTCGGCGGCGCTGGCGGCGGCTGAGGACGCGCATGCGCAGGATCCCGAGGAGCGCGGGGAGCAGGGTGATCGAGGCGGCCACGGTGAGGACCACGGTGAGCGCGGAGCCGATGGCCACGCCGTTGAGGAACTTGAGCCGCATCGTGAACATGCCGAGCAGCGCCACGCACACGGTGCCGCCCGCGAACACCACGGCCCGGCCGGAGGTGTTGACCGCGCGGACGGCGGCTTCCTCCGGATCGAGTCCCTGGAGCAGGCCCTTGCGGTGACGGGTGACCACGAAGAGCGCGTAGTCGATGCCCACGCCCAGGCCGACGAGGGTGGCGAGGATCGAGGAGAGGTCGGCCATGGTGATGGCGTGGCTCAGCAGTCCGATGACCGAGATGGCGGTGCCGACGCCGAAGATCGCCGTGACCAGGGGCAGGAGCATCCCGAACAGCGAGCCGAAGGCGAGGAACAGCACGACGGCGGCGGCGACCACGCCGACGAGTTCGGCGGTGTGCCCGCCCTCCTCCTCCGCGAGGTTGATGGCGTCACCGCCGGCCTCGACCTGGAGCCCGGTGCCCTGTCCCGCGGCCTTGGCGGTGGCGACGAACTCCTTCATCTGTTCGGCGGTGAGCTTCTCCCCGCTCTTGGAGAAGGTGACGGGCGCGTACGCGGTCCGGCCGTCGGCGCTGATCTGCGTGGCACCGCCCTCGGCGAAGGGGCTGGCGACGTTCGCCACGTCGGGCAGCTTGCCCAGGTCGGCGAGCATCCGCTCGACGCGCTCCTTGGGGGCGGCGTCCCGTACGGAGCCCTCGCGGATGTGCCAGACGATGGTGTCGGTCTCACCGTTCTGGTTCGGGAACGCCTTGTCGAGCAGTTTCAGGGCGCGCGCGGAGTCGCTGTCGGGGAGGTTGAAGTCGTTGGCGAACCTGTTGCCCAGCGCGGAGGAGGCGCTGGTGGCGGAGACGAGGAGGACTAACCACAACAGGACGACCGACCAGCGGTGTCGGAAGCACCAGCGTGCGAGTGCGGACATGGCCAAAGGCCCTTTCGGTCAACGGACACGGCAGTGGATCCAGGTTCGCGGTACGCGGTGGAGGGCCCCCCGTGCCCGGCTCGCGTCCCGGTCGGGTCCGGCCTGAGCCGGCCGGAGTCCGGTCGCACGCCCGGAATTCGAGGTTTCCTCAAGGGGCCGGGGACAGTCTGCGCGGCCACTGATCCGTTGGTGACGTCACCGACCCGCCATCGAGAAGGGACCTTGCGGATGAGCATCATCGAAGACACTCCGCTGACGGCCGCCGCCTGGCCGCAGGACGAACAGATACCGGACGGGCCGCCGCAGATGACGCGGCGGCTCGGCGAACTGATGGACCTGCGTGCCCGGATCCACGCGGGGCCGAGCGCGAAGGCCACCGAGGCGCAGCACGCCAAGGGCAAGCTCACCGCTCGCGAGCGTCTGGAACTCCTCTTCGACGAGGGCGAGTTCACCGAGGTCGAGCCGTTCAGGCGGCACCGCGCGACCGGCTTCGGCCTGGAGGACAAGCGTCACTACACCGACGGAGTCATCGTCGGCTGGGGGCAGGTGCACGGCCGTACCGTCTTCGCCTACGCCCACGACTTCCGGGTGTTCGGCGGCGCGCTCGGCGAGGCGCACGCCCAGAAGATCCACAAGATCATGGACCTGGCGGCCTCCGCGGGGGCCCCGATCGTGGGTCTGTGCGACGGCGCGGGTGCCCGTATCCAGGAGGGCGTCACCGCCCTCGCCGGCTACGGCGGCATCTTCCAGCGCAACGTACGCAACTCCGGGGTGATCCCGCAGATCAGCGTCATCATGGGCCCCTGCGCCGGTGGCGCGGCGTACTCGCCCGCGCTGACCGACTTCGTGTTCATGGTCCGCGGTACCTCACAGATGTTCATCACCGGTCCGGACGTCATCCAGGCCGTCACCGGCGAGGTCATCTCCCAGGACGCCCTGGGCGGGGCCGACGCCCACGCCGCCACCTCCGGCGTCGCGCACTTCGCGTACGACGACGAGGAGACCTGCCTGGAGGAAGTCCGCTTCCTGCTCTCGCTGCTGCCCTCCAACAACCGTGAACTGCCGCCCGCCTCCGCCTCGTCCGACCCGGCGGACCGTCGTACCGACGCACTGCTCGATCTGGTCCCGGCCGACCCCAACCGGGCGTACGACATGCGGGCGGTCATCGCGGAGATAGTCGACGACGGCGAGTCCTTCGAGGTCCACCAGGAGTGGGCGCACAGCGTCATCTGCGCGCTGGCCCGTCTCGACGGCCAGGTCGTCGGCATCGTCGCCAACCAGCCGGCCGCCTTCGCCGGGGTCCTCGACATCAAGAGCAGCGAGAAGGCCGCCCGGTTCGTGCAGCTCTGCGACGCCTTCAACATCCCGCTGGTCACCCTCGTGGACGTGCCCGGCTTCCTGCCCGGCGTGGACCAGGAGCACGGCGGGATCATCCGGCACGGCGCCAAACTGCTGTACGCGTACTGCAACGCCACCGTCCCGCGCATCCAGCTGATCCTGCGCAAGGCCTACGGCGGCGCGTACATCGTCATGGACTCCCGTTCCATCGGCGCCGACATCTCCCTGGCCTGGCCGGCCAACGAGATCGCCGTCATGGGCGCCGAGGCCGCGGCCAACGTGGTCTTCCGGCGGGAGATCGCCCAGGCCGAGGACCCCGAGGCCACCCGCCAGCAGCTCGTCAAGGAGTACAAGACCGAACTGATGCACCCGTATTACGCCGCCGAGCGCGGCCTCGTCGACGATGTCATCGACCCGGGCGAGACCCGTGCGCGGCTCGTCGACGCCCTCGCGGTGCTGCGGCGCAAGGACACGCAGCTGCCGCGCCGCAAGCACGGGAACCAGCCCCAGTGAGCGCGGTGGACGCCGACCCCTTCCTGCGGGTCCTGAGCGGGACCCCGACCCCGGCGGAACTGGCGGCGGTCGTCACGGCGCTCCTCGCCCTCGCCGGCGCCCCTGGCGCCGCACGCCCGCCGGGCCGCGAACCGGCCGCCGCTCCCGTCTGGGCGCTACCCGAGGGCGCGTCCCGCCCGGAGGTCTCCTGGACGACGTGACGGGGCCGCAGGGGCTGGCGCCCGGGCGCGGTGCCGAAAGGGACGGCGCCCGGCTCCCTGCCCCGCCCTGCCGCTTACCCCGGCACTACGGCGGGCTGGCTAAGGTGCCCTGACCCGCACGAAAGCCCTCCCCGGGGGGAGGGCTTGGAGTGGAACGTGAGGAGTGCCCCCGGCAGGACTCGAACCTGCGGCCAAGTGCTTAGAAGGCACCTGCTCTATCCACTGAGCTACGGGGGCCGGAAGGTGGCCGTGGTGGCCTGGAGCCCCGGGGTGGGGGTGGGACTGTGGTCCGTGCCGGGTCAAGGATAGGGCTCCGGTTGCCTTGTCCCGGTTGCTTCACCCGCGTGCCACGATGTGGAGGTTCGGTGAAGCGGTCCCGATAATCGCAGGCAGGTGCGATTCGCGCACCGCTTTTGCGTCGTGGCGCCCTGGGTGTTGTGCACTCGTTATGCCTGCGCCCCACTCGTCCGCTCTGTCCAGGATGCGCCGCCGGAGTCGCGATCGGCGCGCAGGGGGCGTATAAGCTTCAAAAATGCTCCTAAATTGGGCATTCTTCGCATGTGGTGACCTTGGATGTTCGGCCTCAGCTGCTCGATGCCCTGTCCGCCCTGCGCGACCGGGTGGCGTCCGTGCGTCTGCCGCTGCCCCTGCCCGGCGCCCCGCGCGCCCGCCAGACCAGAGCTGAGCTGCTCGCGCAGCTCGACGACTATCTCGTACCCCGGCTGAAGGCGCCGGAGGCTCCGCTGCTCGCCGTTGTCGGCGGGTCCACCGGAGCCGGTAAGTCCACCCTCGTCAACTCCCTCGTGGGGCGCCAAGTGAGTGAAGCAGGCGTTCTGCGGCCCACGACGCGCACCCCCGTCCTCGTCTGCCATCCGGATGATCATCACTGGTTCGCCGGGGTGCGGGTGCTGCCCGACCTGCTGCGGGTCTGGGCCCCCCAGGACGACGAGGACCCCGTCCCGCCCGCCCGCAGGACCGCCCACCGGCACGGCGACGACCACGGGCACGCCACCCGCGAACTGCGGATCGAGACCGTGTCCACCCTGCCCCGGGGCCTCGCCATCCTGGACGCCCCCGACATCGACTCCCTCGTGGTCGACAACCGGACGCTCGCCGCGGAACTCATCTGCGCCGCCGACGTCTGGGTCATGGTCACCACCGCCTCGCGGTACGCCGACGCCGTCCCCTGGCACCTCCTGCGCACCGCCAAGCAGTACAGGGCCACCCTCGTCACCGTCCTCGACCGGGTCCCGCACCAGGTGCTCGCCGAGGTCTCCCGGCAGTACGGAGCCTTGCTCACCCGGGCCGGGCTGGGCGAGGTACCCCGCTTCACGGTCCCCGAACTGCCCGAATCGGCGGGCGGTGGCGGGCTGCTTCCCGCCAGCGCGGTGGCGCCGCTGTTCGCCTGGCTGGCCCACCACGCCCAGGACCCGGCGGCCCGGCAGTACGCCGTCGGGCGCACCGCGCTGGGCGCGCTCGACTCCCTCGGGCGCCGGATGCCCGAGCTCGCCTCGGCCGTCGCCGCGCAGCACGCCGCCGCCGTACGGCTGACCTTCGCCGTCGAGGACGCGTACAAGCGGGAGGGCAAGAGGGTCCGTACTCGCCTCGACCGGGGCGCCGTACTCGCCGGGGACGCGCTGACCCGCTGGCGCGGCTACCCGCTCGACACCAGCGCCGACGAACTGCTCGACTCCCTCGCGGAATCCCTCGCCGCCCTGCTCCAGTGCGCCGTCGCCGCCGCCGACGAACGGATCGCGGACGCCTGGCGGCGCGAGCCCGCCGCGGGAGCCGTCGACCTGCCCGCCCCCGACCGTGAAGCGGCGGAACGTATCGGCATGGCCGTACGGCGCTGGCGGCGCGTACTGGAGGAACTCGCCGAGGAAGAGGTCGCCCGCCTCGACAAGCAGCCCGCACCGGACCCCGACGGGGTCGCCGCCCTACTGGTCGCGGCCCTCCTGGGCGGCAAGCGGGCCCGTCCGGCGGGGGAGAAGCTCGCCGAGCGGATCGGAGTCCAGGCCGCCGTACGGCTGCGCGACCGGGGCGGCGAACTCGTCGCCGAACACCTCGACGAGGTGCTCCGCGCCGAACGCGACCGCCGCCTCGCCCCGATCGAAGCGCTCGAAGTGAGCCCCGAACCCCAGGCCGAGCTGATCGCCGCCCTGTCCGTACTGCAGAAGGAGAGGTGACGCGGTGACCGCCCTGACCGACCGGACCGACGATCGCTGGGACGACGGACTCATCGCGCGCTCGCGCCCCCGGGTCGCCGACGACGACTGGCCCGCGACCGGCGAGGAGGAGAGTGAAGAAGCACTCGTACGGGCGGTCTCCGGCGCCGGAAGCGACGGCGGCAAGGCCCCCGCGCCCCCGCTCAGCCCCGAGGCGCAGGCACTGCGCGTCCGCCTCGACGCGCTGCGCCAGCTCATCGGGCTCTCCCGCACCCGGATCCTCGACGGCAAGACCCTCGCCGAAGCCGGCCGGGTCCTGGACGAGGCGGCGGCCCGCCGCGGACTCTCGGCACAGCACACGGTCGTCGCCATCGCCGGAGCCACCGGAAGCGGCAAGTCCACGCTCTTCAATTCACTCGCCGGAGTGCAGATCTCCGAAACCGGGCTCCGCAGGCCGACCACCGCCGCACCCATCGCCTGCAGCTGGTCCGACGGCGCCGCGGGACTGCTCGACCGGCTGGAGATCCCCGGACGGCTGCGCCGCCGGCCCCGCGAGACCTCCGAGGCCGAGGCGCTGCGCGGAATGGTCCTCGTGGACCTCCCCGACCTGGACTCGGCGGTCGGCGCGCACCGCGAACACGTGGACCGGGTACTGGCCCTCGTCGACGCCGTGGTGTGGGTGGTCGACCCGGAGAAGTACGCGGACGCCGTCCTGCACGAGCGCTACCTGCGCCCGCTGGCCGGGCACGCCGAGGTGACCTTCGTCGTGCTGAACCAGGTGGACCGGCTGACCGCGGAAGCCGCCGACCTCGTCCTGGACGACCTGCGCCGACTGCTCGACGACGACGGGATCGCCCTCGGAGAGCACGACGAACCCGGAGCCACCGTCCTCGGGATTTCCGCCCTTACGGGTGAAGGCGTCGGGGAACTGCGCGAGATGCTCGGACAGTTCACGCAGGAGAAGGGCGCCGCCACCCGCCGCATCTCGGCCGATGTGGACCGGGCCGCCGCCCGGCTGCGCCCGCTCTACGTCGCCGACGGCCACGCCGGGCCGGAGATCGGCGAGACGGCGCGCGCCGAGTTCGAGGACCGGCTCGCCGAGGCGGTCGGCGCGTACGCGGCCGGGCTCGCCGCCGAGCGCGCCTGGCGCCGCAATGCCGGCAAGGCCTGCGGAACCCCGTGGCTGCGCCTGTGGCGGTGGTACGAGAGCCGGCGCGCCCCACGCTCACTGGCCGGGCTCGCCGCCCTGGCGGCCATCGGGCGCTCCCAGACGGCCGCAGAGTTGCCGATCGAGGAGGAGGTGACGGCCCGCCAGCGCGTGGAACAGGCCGTACGGACCGTCGCCGACGAGGCGGTCCGCGGTCTGCCCGACCCGTGGGCGCAGGCCGTACGGGAGACGGCGGTCCGCGGCGCCGAACGGCTCCCGGAGGCGCTGGACGAGATCGCGGTGACCCTCGGCGCGGCGATCGCGGTGCCCAGCGCCAGGCCGCCGAGGCCCTCGTGGTGGCCGGCGGCGGTGCTGGTGCAGGCGGCCATGACCCTGCTCCAGATCTACGGCGGACTGTGGCTGGTCGGGCAGATCGCCGGGGTCCTGGAGCCGAGCCTGATGCCGCCGGTGCTGCTGATGCTGGCGGGCATCGTCGGCGGGCCGCTGGTGGAGTGGGCCTGCTCGATCGGGGCCCGGGGCCCGGCGAGGCGGTACGGGCAGGACGCGGAGCGCCGGCTGCGGCAGGCCGCGGCAGGCTGCGGGCGGGCCCGGGTGCTGGAGCCGGTGGCGGCGGAACTGCTGCGCTACCGGGAGGTGCGCGAGCAGTACGCGACGGTGGCGAAGTTGTCCACAAGTCGTCACTGATCCACAGGCTCCAGCGGGTTCCGGCGGACCGGGCCAGCATGGCCGTACCCCGTCCGGATGGTCCGGGCGGGTACGGAACGCGGGTCGGGCCGCGCGTCGTCCGGCGCGCGGCAGGGCCCCGGGAGGACGACCGGGATGAACGACACCCAGGTGACGCTGGTGGGTTACGTGGCCACCCAGATCGACTACAAGGACACGCCGACCGGCCCTGCGGCCCGCTTCCGCTTCGCGGTCACCCCCAGGTACTACGACCGGAAGAAGGAGGCCTGGGCGGACGCGCCCACCAGCTTCTACACGGTGTGGGCCCGGCGCGGACTCGCCGTGAACCTCGCCGGCTCCGTTTCCGTCGGCGAACCACTGGTGGTCCACGGGCGGCTGAGGGTGCGCGAGGATCCGCCCGACGGGGAGGGGAACCGCTGGTTCTCGGCGGACATCGAGGCGACCGCCATCGGTCACGACCTGAACCGTGGTACGGCGGCCTTCAGGCGGGTCGTCAGGACGGATGTCCCGCTGATGGGCACTCAGAAGGCAGCGGTGGTCTGAGTGTTCGAGGAAGCTAGGATTCCACGGTACTCACGGGCACCTGGGCCTCCGGCCCGAAGGGGAAGACTGTGTCGATTGCCGTTCCCGCATCCTCCGCTCCTGCTCCCGCTCCCGCGCCTGCTCTTCCGCGGGTCGCCGACCCCGGGCGGGCCGCGCCCGCCGCGGCCGTACGGGGCTCCGCGCGGCGGCCGATCGCGGGGGCGCTGCTCGCCGCCGCGCTGGCCGCGGCGCCGGGCACGGTGGCCGCCGCCGCCGGTCCGACGGCCTCCCGGGCACCGGAGGGCGCGAGCGCCGTGCTGGACGGGCTGAAGACGTACGGGCAGGCCGTCCTGCGCGGCGCGGACGGCTCCGCGCGGCAGATCCCGGCCGGGCTGTACGAGATGCGGGTCGACGGCGGCGGCATGCTCCAGACGTACGGAGTCGGCATCACGGGCAACGCGCAGCCCCAGGCCCGGTACACCGAGAGCGGGTGGAGCGGTACGCCGCTCGGCGGGAACGCCGAGGCGGGCCGGATCCGCTGGGTCCTGGAGCACTCCTACCCCCAGCTGAACGACCTGGCCGGGCTCGCCAAGGCGGCCGGAGCCGCCGCGCTCACCGCGGAGAGCGCGGCGGCCGGGACCCAGGTGGCGATCTGGCGGCTGGCCGAGGGCGTGCGGGTGGAGGCCGTCGACCCGCAGGCCGAGAAGCTGGCCGACTACCTCCAGCGGGCGGCGGCCCGGCTGCCGGAGCCGCCGGCCTCCCTGGCGGTGGAGCCCGGCGAGGTGTCGGGGGCGCTGGGCACCCGGATCGGGCCGGTCACCGTACGGACGGGAGCGCACAGCGTGAGCGTCACCCCGGACGCGGCGGCCTTGGCCATGGGGGTGCGGGTGGTGGATGCCGAGGGGCGGCCGGTCACGGTCGCCGCCAACGGCGGCCAGCTGTTCTTCGAGGTGCCGGAGGGGACGCCGGACGGCAGCGCCGGGATCGTCCTGCGCGGGTCCACCCGGGTACCGGTGGGGCGGGTCTTCACCAGCGGGGTCCCGGCGCAGGTCCAGATCGTGGCCGGCTCCAGCGAGTCCGCCGCGGTGGCGACGGCGACCGGCAGGTGGCCGCGGGTCCCGGCCGCCCAGCCGGTCGACGCCGCGGCCCCGGGCACGGGGGTGACGACGCTGGGCGCACTGTCGGCGGCGGCCCCCGCGGCGGGTCCGGACACCGCGGAGGCGCGGCTGGCCTCGAGCGGGAGCTCGGCGGCCACCCCCGTGATCGCCTCCCTGGCGGTGGGCCTGGTCGTCCTGGGCGGCCTGGTCGTCCTCCTCCTGCGCAAGCGCCCCCTGGAGGACACCCCCACCCCGAACCAGGGCCACACCCCGGAGTAACCCCGCCACCACCCCACCCGCTCACCCGGCGCCCGCTCCGCGCCCGGCCCGCTCACCCCGTGTTCGGCCCGGCCCGCTCACCCCGTGGCCGGCCCGGCCCGCGCGCCCTGGGGCCCCGTCGGCTACGTCGCCCGCCCCGGGGCCTGGTCCGGGGCCGGGGTGCGGGCCGGCGGGACCGGGGCGGCCGCGGCGCGCGTCGGCATCAGCGTGGGGTCCGCGAGGGGCGGCCCCGGGGGCGCCGCGTCCACGCCCAGGTCGGCCCGCATCACGCCCCGCATGCCCGTCCAGCCCTCCGTGAGCCGGAGGAGCTCGGCGTGGATCTCCTCGAAGGACCCGCCCGGCGCCGGATCGCCCTCCTCCAGCCGCATTGTCCGGCGGTAGGCCTCCGACAGCGCCACCGTCATCAGGTCCAGCTCCGCGAGCACCGCCGCCGAAGCGATCATCTGGGCCTCGGCGAAAGCGGCGTGGTGGGCGTTGCGGGCCTCCTCCACCGCCGCCCGCTCCTGGGGAGTGACCTGCGCCTTGTGCACGAGCCACAGGAAGTACATGAGGGCGATCCGGTACCGCCGGTACGCCGTGTTCGCCGCCGCGTAGCAGACCCGCCTGCGGTCCAGCTCCGCCACCTCCTGCTCCCGCAGCCACCGCGCGTGCGCGCCCCGCTGCTCCCGGTCGAACTGCGCCGCCTGCACCCGGGCCAGCATCCGTTGCGACAGCACGGTCGCCAGCAGCGTCCCGGCCACACCCACGACGGCGGCGCCGAGCGCGATCAGTCCGTTGTCCACGATTCCCCCACCCCTACCCCGGCCGCGCATCGCGCCGAGTCATCCTCTCCCACTGCCCCCAGAGCCGGCCGAAGTCCGTTCGGATCTCGTCGAAGTAACATCATCAGCCGGGTCCGGTAGCGCCGGAAGGCCGCATTGACGTGTGTGCAGCCCTCGCGCCGGCGACCCAGCCCCGTGACCGGACGGCGGCGGGCACCTTTTCCGGCACGTCGGCACCGCAGGCCACCCCTGGTGGCGGAGCCCAGGTCAGGGCCCCGGGGGCCGAACGGGTTTCCCCCGAGGGATGGACGTCAGGCAAGATGGGGTGTTTCTGGCGCAAACAAGCCCCGATATGGCCCCTGACCTGCGGCGGAGCCGCCCATCAGGGGCCGTTTAGGGGCCGTGGGCCGTCTGTGGGCCGTCAGGCCGCTTCAGAGCCGCTTTGGGGGCCGCCGAACACCGCCGCGACCGCCGCCCGTGTCCGCTGCTCGCTGCTCGGCATGAGGTGCGTATAGATCCGGAGGGTGAAGCCGGGGTCCGAGTGCCCCAGGTA
Source organism: Streptomyces sp. NBC_00435 (assembly GCF_036014235.1). Classification (GTDB taxonomy): domain Bacteria; phylum Actinomycetota; class Actinomycetes; order Streptomycetales; family Streptomycetaceae; genus Streptomyces. The sequence continues at coordinate 2,910,040 of NZ_CP107924.1, read as the reverse complement.
CACGCTCAGCGCTTTGATGCTCTCGCCGCTGTCCAGGAGCATGGACGCGTAGAAGTGCCTCAGGGCATGCATGCCGTCGTCCGGTGCCGCAGCGTACCGCTTGCCCCGCTCCTTCGGCCTGATGACGCCGGCGGACGCCAAGGCGCTCTTCCACACGTGGTCATCGAAGTAGCTTCGCCAGATGGCGTGGCCGACTGTGCTCGTGAAGACGAGCTGACGGGCCACCAGCGGCCCGTCAGGGGTCTTCCAAGGCAACTTCACCTCGATCGGTTGGAAGCGCGTCATGTGGGCGCTCAGCGCCGCAGCGGTGACGGGGCTCAACGGCACGTCGCGGAGCTTGCCCCGCTTCGGCGGTGCGAACACGAGCTTTCCCCCGACCCGCTTCACCTGCTGCCGGACGTTGAGCCACCCCGTCGCCGTGTCGATGTTGTCTCGCTCCAGACCGAAGATCTCGCCCTGACGAAGACCACAACCGCCACCGATGTCGACCATGGCAGCGAAGCGATCGGGAAGCCCGGCGCGGACGGCCAGCACGCGCTTCTCCGACCACGGCTGGACCAGCCGTGGCGCAGGTTCCGGGGCCTTGACCGACTGCGCGTGACAGGGGTTTGAACGGATCACTCCGTCGTCCTTGGCCGCGTTGAACAAGGAGGACACCGAGTCATAGATCGCGCGTCGGTACGTCGCGTTGGGCAGGGACGTCGTGAGGTCGCTCAGCCACGTGCGCACGTGCTCCGGCTGGAAAGATCCCATGGGGCGAGTGCCCAGGTGGGGAACGGCGTGAAGGCGAATCCGCCTCTTCACCGCCTCCTGGCTGACGACGTCGGTCGTCAGGCCACCGAGCCACTTCTCGGCGTACTCGCGGAACGTGATCCGGCCGGCCTTCGGGTCGAAGAACTGCCCCGAGTCCATGTCGGCCTGAATTCGGGTCAGCCACTTCTCGGCCTTGGTCTTCTGCCGGTCCGCGAAGCTCTGTGACTGCTCGGTGCCGTCGGGGCCGACATACCGGGCTCGGTAGCGCATGCCGGTGCCGTAGCGGTCGGTCTTGACCCGGCGGGTCTTGCCGTCGGGCCCGACTTCGTTCTTGTACCAGCGGTCTTGGATGTGGCCTGCCACGTGATGTGCCTTTCCGGGCGTACGGGGGAGGGCGGGCCCGTGCGGGCCCGCCCTCGGCGGTTGTGGTGGGAGTCAGGCTGCGACGCTGATGTCCGCCTGCATCTGCTCTGCGATCCAGCCGTGTACGGCGATCGGGTCGTAGCGGACGTGCTTGCCGACGCGGAACCCGGGCGGGCCGGTGCGCTTCTTGCGCCACTGGTAGACGGTCTCCAGTGGGACGTCGAACAGGGCTGCGATGTCGTCGGGGGTGAGGTATCGGTCGGGGAGTCCGCCGCGCAAGAGGGCGCGGGGGTCGCTGTGGGCGGGCATTGCTCCTCCAGCGGATTTGGTGGGCGGGTGGTGCGTGTCTGTCCGAGGTCGGGATTTCTGCGTCATCGGCGTCAGGCGCGTCACTTGGCTGCCTGACCTGCAGCTTTGGGTGACTCAGGGTGCGGTCGTGTGTCACCGCTCTACGTCACCCGTGTCATCAGGTGACGTAGAGCGGTGACGTGGGTGACGTGTGGTGACGCGCTTTTGGCGGTCTGCGTCACCGGTGTTTGTGCAGGTCGCGGGTGCTTTCGAGGCGGGTGGTGTCGTGGGTGACGCAGCCTCTCTTCTCTTAGGAAAAAGAGGAGGGGTTTCTGTTGTGGTGGGGTGCGCCTTAGAGCGCGAAGAGCGGGCCGCTGCGCGGCGCGACCCTTGCAGCGGCGGCAAGCCGCCGGAACAGCAAGAGGAGCACGCTGCGCCCCCGGGGGCGGGTGCTCCTCTTGCTTGTTCCGGGACCGCCGTGGCGACCGGTTAGAAAGCGGCCTGCTGGACGTCGGGCGACGTCGAGGCGGGGCGGGTCATCTCGATGTAGCGGGCGGTTTTGGTGCGGCCCCAGTCGACCAGGACGCCCCGCGCGGCCAAGGTGGGCTGAAGCCGCTTGAGCCGGTCGGAGAAGACCTTGCCCGTTGTCGGCCAGCCCTTGGGGAGGGGGCGGAAGTCGTCGCCGGTGTAGAGCTGAGTGAGGGCGTGCAGCCACTCGGTGGACGTCCTCTGCTCTTCCGCTCCCGCATCAAGGGCGGCGGCGTACTTGAGGACGGTCTGGGCGAGGAGGTCGCCTTCGATGACGTCGTCGTTGAGGTCGTCGAGGCTGCCCCGGTAGGCGGTCAGCGAGCTCAGGCCGGTCGCCGCGTCGAGCTGGGCGCACAGGTGGGCGAAGTCGGCCATGCGGAGGTCGGAGGGAATGCCAGCCGTTGTGGCCCGCACCTTCACGGTGAGGTCGAGGAGGGATCCGAGGATGACGGGCAGAGCGGGGGCGTACTCGGCCCACAGCTCCGCTTCCGTGCGGCGCACCTGGGGGCGGACCAGTCGCAGCGGCAGGAGACGTTCAGCGAGGTCGGGCCGGATCACGCCGACGTCGATCCCGGTCAGGAGCATGGGGCGGCGATAGCGGGAGCGCACGACGTCCCCGTCGGTGAACAGAGCACGCTTGATGCTCTCGGCGCCGGTCACGATGCAGCACATGAGGTCGGACAGGTCCGGGGGCAAGTGGGAGAGGTTATCCAGGGCCGTGACCCACCCGGCGGCCACGGCGGTAATCAGGTTCTCCTCGTCCTTCGGCGCGCGCCGCAGGTCGCCGGTCATGCCCTCGATGACCCGTACCAGCATCCGGCCGGCCGTGGACTTCCCGGCGCCCTGGGGGCCGGTGAGGAACGGGGCGGGGACAGGCACGACCGGTTCCAGGCAACCGATCAGCCATGCGATGGCCAGGCACTCGCTTTCGGCGTTGGCGAAGTTCGTCAGCCGCAACAGAGCGTCAATCCCCTTGCCGTCGGTGTCCTTCGCGGGCAGGGGGAGTTCGCCCGTGAGCTGGGTGCGGCGCCAGCACACCTCTCGCGGGTCGGGGGTGAGGATGTCCCAGCCCGTGGGGTGGATACGGACGGACTGGCCGTCGTCGCGGCCCAGGTCGAGCCAGGTCGCGCCATCGAAACCGGGCGCCACTCGGATGTGGGTGGCCTGGACGTCCTGGCTGAGTGCGAGTGCTTCGATCAAGTCGAGTGCCTCCTTGAGGGCGGTGCCGTTGAACACGCCGTGGCCGTCGTGGAACAGGCCGACCATGAGTTCCTGCCGGTGGCTGCCGGTCGTGCCCTGGGAGCGGATCGGGCGGGCGACGGGGTGGCCGTTCTTCTGGGCGTAGACGGTGCCTTCGGTGGTACGGAAGTACCGGAAGTGGGCCCGTGCGTAGTCGGTGATGATCTGCCGGGCCGGGTTCTTCTCGTCCTCGGGCACGGTCACATCCCCAATGCGGTGCGGGCGTTGGACCAGGCGGCCTCGCAGTGCCGAGCCGACTCGCCCTTGTCGTGGGCGGCGGTGAACAGCCGCTTCACGTGGCCCTCGGTGAGGCAGCCGCACCGGCCGTGCCTGGACAGGACCGCGAGGAACACCCGGTAGACGCTCGTGTGGATCGCTTCCTGCGCCCCGGCGATGGACTGCTCCGCCATGGCGATACCGCGCTCCAGGTAGACCGGGCTCCGGTGCCGGCACTCGCCCCCGGCCTCCGTGGGCACGGTGACGGTGAGCGGGGCGAGGCGGGAGGCCGGTGCCTCCCTGACGGCCAGCGCCCGGACGAGGTCCGGCAGGGCCGTAATCGGGCCGGTGCCGGGGCCGCGCCACACGACGTAGGACATGAGGGACTTGATGTCGACGCCGCGCCGGACGTGGTTGGAGGACTGCATGGCGCCCCGGTAGATCCAGTGCTCACCCCTAGTGGTCGGCACGACCTTGGTCGCGGGGAGGCTCTGGCGGGCCCAAGCGACCGCGTCCGCGTTGTCGAGGTCCACGACGGTGAGGCGAGCGCCGCCGGGGTGGTAGGCAACCGCTCCGGCCTGGCGCCAGGAGCGGGCCCATGCCGGGGAGGTGAGCACGGCCGGGTCGGTGGTGGCGGCAGCCCAGCCGTGGCACGGGGCCGCGCACTGGCAGGGTCCGGCCGCCAGCATGTGGGGGCGGTCCCCGCACGCCGACTTGGTGCAGGCCGGGCAGTTCCCGACGGGGAGCTTGCCCTCCCGCAGGGGCAGGACGGGGATGCCGAGTTCGGCGAGCCAGAGCGCGGTACGCAGGTTGGGCGGCAAGGCCGCTCGGTTGGGGTCTCGCGGGAAGTCGGTCGGGTGGGTCATGCTGGTCTCTCCAGTTCTTGCGTTCTGGACGAGAGCGGCCCCAACCATTGGCGTGAGGGGGGCCGCTCTCGGCATGTTCGGACGGGTAAAACGGAATCCCTGCCGCCGAGCGGGCAGGGAGCCTTGGGCACCCCCTGCCGGGAGGCTTGTGGAGGGGGTTTCGGGGGTCTGACCTGCGGTGCCTCCCTGCCTCCCTGACAGATCATTTCCGCTGGTCAAGCCCGGGGAGGAGGGTCAGGGAGGCGGCGAGGGAGTTCTCCCTGCCTCCCTGACCGGATCGGGGTCGGCTCCCTCTACTCGGCGGCGGAAGCGGAACCGGCGTCGGGGCGGTTGGCGAGGACGCGGGTGAGGCGTTCGCGGCTGATGGACATGCGGCCCTCCGACTTGTACGGGTCGGCTCCGGTGCCGTCGAGGACGCGCTTGAGGTCGAGGAACGACCAGCCCCCGTACGCCTTCTCGTTCAGCGCGGCCAGCCGCTTGAGGACGTCCTGCGTGAGGACGCGCGAGTCCGTGCCGAGCACAGTCAGGATGTCCGCGAGCGGGTCGAGGGCCGGTCCGTGGTCGATGCTGTGGGCGGTGGTGATGCCGTCGCGCAGGGCCTTGGCCTGCTCAGCGATCTCGGCGGCCTGCTCGGTGTCGATGAAGTGGGTGCGGACCGTGATGGACGCCTGACCGGCCGGGACGGAGATGCCGTCCGAGGCGACCACGACGGTGCCCTTGTCGAGGCCCTGGCGCAGCAGGTGCGGTGCAGCCCCACCGTCGATGGCCTTGTCTCCCAGGGCCATGCGAGCCTGCGACTCGGTGCCCAGGACGAGGGAGATGCGGGTGTGGGCGCCTTCGCGGACGAGCTTGGGGAGGTTCTGGTCGGTGGGGTCCTGCGTGCCTTCCCACAGGGTCACGTCCACGGCGCGGCCCTGGTTGTGGATCTTCCGGACGGCCATGAAGTAGCGGGAGGTGGCCTTAGACCCGCCGTACGGGCGCTTGTCGTCCCCGACGGCCGGGCACATGAACGCGACCTGCGCTTCGTCCACGATGCCGACGAGCGGGGTGAACACGGTTCCGGGCGGGGCCTGGATCCGGCGCTCCATCTCCGCGACCAGCCCTTCGAGCATCTCGGTGGCTTCGATGACGTGCTCATCGGTCGGCCCCTGGATCAGGGTGGTGGCCAGCCCGTCGAACATGCCCCAGTCCCCCACACCCTTCAGGTCGGCGATCCGGAACTCGACCGTGCGGTCCTTGGCGAGCCACAGGGCCAGCGCGCGCAGGGAAGCGGTCTTGCCCTGGTTCGACAGGCCCGTGATGAGCAGGTGGCGCTGGTAGACGCTCAGGGCCGCCGCATCTCCGCGCAGATCCTGACCCCACGGAGCCTTGCCCGACTTGTAGTTCGCGGTCGTCGTCACGTCGGTGACCAGTGGGGAGGGGCCGATCGGCTCGTCCAGTGCGCCGGAGTCGGCGATCCACAGCCGGACCGTGCGAGCGGCGGCCGGCAAGGTGATGAAGACCTCGTGCTCGTGGCGGGCGAGGTTCTCGGCGAGCTTGCGCCGACGTCCCTGGATTTCGGCGGTGGAGACGCCGGAGGGGAGGGTGACGTCGACTTCGACGCCGCATCCGGCGATCCGGATCGGGCCGAGCATCGCGGCCCCGGCATCCCCCATGTCCTTGATCGCACCCCTCAGCGGAGCGATACCAAGGTCACGCAGGGCAGTCACGACGATGGACGGGGTGATGGGCGCTCCGGCGTCGTCACGCTGCCGGGCGGGGAGCATCCACTGCGGTGCGGTCTGCTGTCGACGTCCGACGCCCCACAGAGCCAGCAAGGCCAACCAGGGCCCGGCAACCAGCGCGGGACCCCAAACGACGGTGGCCACGACCACGATCATGCGGATCGCTTCGATCACCGTGCCGATCGGGGCGAGCACCCACGAGATGTCCTTGTTGGCTATGGCCAGCACGATGCCGAGCAGCAGGAGGCCGCCGACGCTGAGGCCGGTGCCGACGGCTGCGCTTTTGGCGAGGTCGGGGGCGGAGCGAAGCAGGTCCATGCGCCGGTGGTGGCGGCCCGTACGGAAGCGCTGCAGCCGGTCCTCCCACTCCTTGGCCTCCTCGAAGTTCCCGCCCGCTTCAGCGGCGCGGATCATCCGCTCGTACCGGGACGCGGTCCGTCCGTCCCACGTCCGCTTCGCCGTGATCCTCGTGCCCCCGACCACGTACATGCCGTGGCGGGCGACCAGCCGAGCGGCGGTGCGGGTCTGCTCGCTCGTGACGGCCGCACGCACACCGCGCGCCGTGCGCTTCCACATCCGAACCGGCCGCACCACGTCAGCGGCGACGGGGGCCGGGGTGGGGGAAGCCGCGGTAAGCGTGTCGGTGTCGGTCGAGGGGTCTTTGAACAGGGGAACGACGTTGTCGGTCATGCTGAAAGCTCCTGCTCTCACTGACTGGCTCAGGGTGGGTGGGGCCCGGGGCGGCCGGCGTTCTTTGGCGAGAGGCGGCCGCCCCGGGGCACAGCTACTTGCGCTTGAGGGTCTTGGCCTTGGCCTTCGCCTTGCGGGCGGCCTTCTCGGCTTCCGCCAGGTCGGCGGCCTCTTGGGCTTCGCGTTCGCGGGCGCCCTCGATGACCCGCTCGAACTTGCGCTCCAGTCGCCCTGGTAGACGGTCTGGCTGGCGATACCGCGCTTGGCCATCCGGGCGGTCAGCCAGGCCATCTTGGTGATCTCGCCGGCGGTGAACTTCGGGTCCTTCGCCATCACGGTGCTCCTTCCGGAGGCCGGTCTGTCCGGCTCCCCTCACCACCCGGCACGGGGCCGGGTGGATCGGGCAGCCGTCAGCCGCGCCGGCGGCGGGCCTTGCGTACGTTCTTCACGGCCTGCGTCCCGTCCGGGCTGCCGACCGACTTCACGACCGTGTGGATGGCCCAGCCGAGGACCAGCGCGAGGAACGCGAGGAAGGCGATGTTCGCGGCGATCGCGGTCAGGGCGGCGATCAGGAGCGGACCGAAGTACACGCCGGCCGCGACCGCTCCGGCGCCGACTCCGGAGCCGAGGGCGATGCGCTGGACGGTGCGGTCCGGGGCTGCCTGGTGGATGTGCTGGTGGACGACCTGCGGCCCGGCGTATGCGGCTGGCAGTGCGGCCGGGTCGGCGTAGACGTAGGTGCCGTTAGCCAGGCAGACGACGTCGGGCTGACGGGTGGGTACGGGTTCGGGCAGGGACTGCATGTGTGCTCCCTGAGGGTGGTCACTAGGGTCGCGGCATGGGGGTTATCGAGATCGAGGTCGATCCGCTGCCGTGCAAGATGTGCGGCCAGCAGCTCGCACAGAGCCGGTGGTGGGCTCCGCAGCGGTTCTGCGGGAACTGGCACCGGATGAAGTACCGGGGCGCCCAATTCGGCGCATTCATGCTGAATCTGTTGACCTGACGGTTATTCAGCGACGGCAGATGCGGCCTCTGCTCGGTGTGGGTGTTACTGCTGGGCGAGGTAGGCGAGGGCCTGGGTGAGCAGGGGCCGGTGCGCGGGGTAGAGCGTGCGGCCGGCCTTGATGATGGCGGCCTCCAGCTCGGCCATGGAGCTGAACGAGTACCAGTTGGCGTCCAGGGCGTCGTCGGCCGCGACGGCGCGTACGGTGGCGGGCAGCAGGTAGAGCGCGCTGGTGGAGGCGACCCAGGCGTGGTCCGAGTTGCGCCAGTCGTCCACCAGAGCCGTGCCGAGGATTACCGGCTGGTGGCCCGTCAGGTCCACGCCCGTTTCCTCGCGCAGCTCCCTTACCAGCGCGGCCGGGGCGGTCTCCCCCGGGTCCACCATCCCGCCCGGGATGGCCTCCACCCCGATGTCGTCCCGGGTGATCAGCAATACCTTCCGGTCCTGACCGCTGCCCGCGACGACGATCGGGTCGGCGGCGCTGTTCTCCCCCCACTTGCCGAGGTTGCGCCCGGTGCAGCCGGTACGGCCTGCGGGGTTGAGCGGCCAGCCGCGCTGGTCCAGTTCGAACGGGACCAGCGCGGCGGACCGGCGCTCGGTCCAGTCGGCCACGGCGTCCGGGCTGCTCGCACCCTCGGCCCATCCGGGCACCTCGGACGCGAGGGCCTGAGGCTCCAGCTCGGGCGGCGTTACGTCCACCGGCGTGTACTGCGGCCAGCTCACGGCCCAGTCGCGCAGGGCTGCGGGGACGTTGGTGATCTCGCTCATGGTGGATCCCTTCAGGTCAGATAGCGAGGAAGAGCGCGGCGAGCGTCAGGGCGAGGACGGGTACGCGCAGGGGATGCACATGCCGAGCGAGACCGGGATGACGTATCCGGCATCGGCCTTGCATTCGGGGCAGGTGCGGCGGGCGGTGTTGGCCTTCGCGAGCGCGGCCGTCTTGGCCGGCGTCATCGGCCGGACGGGCTTGGCGCGGTCGACGCGGTACAGGAACGCGGCCAGCGGCCCACGCCGGAAGCGCGGGCGCAGGACCTGGCCGGCGATGTCCTGACCGCCGGGGCGCAGCCCCAGGGCGCGGAGCTGGCGTCGGGTGGCGAGACCGTCGGGGGCGAGCCGCCAGGGGAAGGTGGGCAGGCCGTGGACTCTTCCCGTCGGGTCGTGGCAGTCGGCGAACGTGAGGCTCATCCGGCCACCGCCGCAGCCGTGTCCCGCTCACGTTCTGCCTTCAAGGCCTCCCGCACGATCCTGGCCTTGGCCGGTGAGGTGCGCAGGGCCTTGCGGATCCCTTCACCGGTCAGCTTCTCGATCGGCCACGACTCCGTCAGGCTCCGAGCCTCACCCAGCAGCTCGACGTCGGTGCGGGTCGGGCGGGTCGATCGGGCGGCGGCCGGTACTCGACCGGTCGCCCGACGAGGACGAGGCGACTCAGCCGCCGCAACGAGCTGCGGACGCTCCTCGATCGGCTCGATCGGGGCGGTGGGGGAAGAGTCCACCTCCCGCTTCGGCTCCGGCAGCTCTACCGGCTGTTCGCCCTGCTCAGGAGTAGACCGATTTGCATCGATCTGTGCCGATTCCTGAGTGGTCGGGTCGACTGCGGGCTTGTGGTGGAGGACTTTGGCGACGAGGTCGGAGCCGAAGTAGATCGACCCGACCGGAAGCGACGTCGCCAGCAGTACGAGCACCCAGTTCGCGGGGTTCCAGTCGGCCAGTCGAGTCCAGTCGATCGACTCGGCGTGCAGTTCCGGCAGCAGCCCGTGCACGTAGTTCAGGACCAGTGACGCGAGCGTGTACGCGGCCAGGACCCGCAGGGCGAACCGGCGGGCCTCGTCGGTCAGGACGAGGGCTGCGACGAGGGCGAGGGCCATCAGGCCATCGACCACGAACGGGTACAGCGTCGCTGCTGTCTCGTCCGCACCGATGGCCCTGGCGACGTCCCGCAGGGCGTTCCAGGAGACACGGAAGGCCATGGCGACCACGACGACCAACGCGAGGACCAGGGCGGCCTTGGCCTTGCGGTTCATGCCGCGTCACCGGAGGACGGGAGGTGGGTGGCCCGGTTCTCCAGTGCGGTACGTGCTGCCAGCATCCGCCGGCGGGCCCGGCGCAGCCGCTGCCTGTCCACCTCGGTGGGCATCCGGTCCAGCGTCATGATCTGCGCGTCCAGCAGGTCGCGCTCCGCCAGGATCAGCGGCATCTCCTGCTCGATCGCGTTCAGCTCCGCGTCCGTCGGCTCCAGGCCGTCGGACCACGGGGTAACGATGCTCTGAAGTGCAGCGATGAACTCCACGGGTCTTGCTCCTTCGGTAGAGGAACGGGACCCAACAGCAGCCCCCGGCGTTCGAGCGCCGGGGGCTGCACTTCGTTGGGGGTGAAGCGGGAAGAACTCCGGCTCCCCTCGACCCCGCCCGTACGAGCGCCGACGGCACCGGACGGGCAGAGGAGGCAACCGGCCGCGACTGAGTCGTCGCGGGAGTTGGGTTCGTACGTGTCTCGCCTTCGGGAGCGTGCTCCCGTTGTAGGCCGCGAGACGGTGACCTTTCGGTCTTGCCCTCCGGTTGACCAGGGATCCGGGACCCTCGGCTCGCTTTCGCGGACCTCGATGCCTTGAGCGGCGCCTTTAAGGCGGAGCTCTCCCGTTCGAGCCTGACTTACTTGGCTAGCCCGGTCGGCATGGGAATAACGTAGCCAGCATGGCTAGCCACGTCAACATCTGGCTATCCAAGCTGCTCAAATAGTCAGGTTGGCCGTAGCATCGGGGCATGACCTTTGCGCTTGAACCCCTGGACCCGGACGACGACCGGCCGCCGTACGAACAGGTGGCGCGCAGCCTGGGGGCCGCGATCAGAACGAGGAAGCTCGCCCCTGGGGAGAAGCTGCCGTCGCACAAGATGCTGACTGATCACTTCGGCTTCGCCCGAGCCACGATTCAGCGGGCGCTACGGGACCTGGAGGACGAAGGGCTCGTCGTGTCCCGCAAGGGGAGCGGCGTGTTCGTCCGGAGCCGCACCGAGCGGCCGGCGGGTCTGCGGCCCTACGTCGAGCAAGCCTTCGCCAGTAAGAACGTCACGATCGACTTCGCGGGGTTCTCCAGCGAGACCTTGCACGGCGCGCTGCAAGAGCCGCTGGACAAGATCCGCGTCGGGCGGCTCACGCCGGCCAGCATCCGCATCCGGATCCTGGTTCCCGACATGGACGTGCCGCAGGCGGCCCCGGTCCGGCGCGAGGACTGTGCGGATGATGTCCGGCTGCGCAGTCGGATGCACGACATCATGGTCGGCTACACCCGCAGCATCTCCGACGCCATAAGCGAGCTGAGCCACCTCGGCCTCGTCCAGGAGAGCAGCGTCAGCGTCCGCGTGCACAGCGGTACGCAGTTCTTCAAGCTGTACGTGATCAACAATGAGGACGCGTTCTTCGGGTACTACCCGATCCGGCCGAACAAGGTCGTCGCGCAGGGCGAGGCCATCGAGATCTTCGACCTGGTGGGTAAGGACACGATCTTGTTCCACCACTCGATGAACGACGGTGACTCGTCCAGTGGCGCGCAGCAGGTCGAGCAGGCGCGCATGTGGTTCGACAGCATCTGGGAAACGATCGCGAGGGATGCAGATGCCCAGCTCCTCTGACGCTCTGGCCGGTGTCGTCGAGGCGTCGACGGGGGTGCTCTTCGACTTCGACGGGCCCATCTGTGACGTCTTCCGTGGGCTGCCCGCTCCGCAGGTCGCCGTGGAACTGGCTGAGATCGTTGCGAGCCGCGCGCCGGACCTTGCGGACCGTGCCCGGGCCACCGATGACCCGATGGAGATCCACCAGCTTTCGCAGGAGGGCGGCGCGGCCCTGCTGTCCGATGTGGAGGCGGCTCTGACCGCTGCCGAAGTCGCTGCGGTCAAGGTCGCTGGGCCGCCTGTGGCGGGTGCCGTGCAGGCACTCACAGCGGCCAGGGTGTCGAACCGGCGGGTGGCCGTGGTGAGCAACAACTCTGCCGAGTGCGTGCGCGAGTACCTCGTGAGCCATGGCATCGACGGAACCGTTGATGTCGTGGTCGGGCGCCCTGTCCTTCGGCCGGATCTCATGAAGCCGAACCCGCACCCGTTGCGCGCGGCCGGCCAGGCCCTGGGCGTCGAGCCTGCCGCCCTGGTGCTCATTGGCGACTCGACCACGGACGTGGAGGCGGCCCGGGCCGCCGGTGTCCGGAGCATCGGCTTCGCTAACAAGCCCCGGAAGCGGTCCACGCTTGCCGACGCGGGGGCAGACGTCGTCGTGGTCGGCATGGATGCCGTTGCCGACGCGCTCGCTTCGGCGGGCTCAGTACAGCGGAGGGCATGACCCCCACCTGCGCAAAGGTGGACGGTGGGATCCGTCCCTGGGCCGTCCCTGGGCCGTCAGAGGTCACCCAAGGACGGCCCAAGGTGGCCAATGACGACCAGGACCGTGCGGGGGTCCTGACGCTGGGCCCCAGGTCAGGGCTCCCGGACCATACGGGTTTCCCCCGAAGGGTGGACCTCAGGCAAGATGGGGTGTATCTGCCCACCCATCGATCTGCCGGACGGTTTCTCTTGGCTGAGTTCATCTACACCATGCGCAAGACGCGCAAGGCGCACGGCGACAAGGTGATTCTTGATGACGTCACCCTGAACTTCCTGCCCGGCGCGAAGATCGGTGTGGTCGGCCCCAACGGCGCCGGTAAGTCCACCGTGCTCAAGATCATGGCGGGTCTGGAGCAGCCGTCCAACGGCGAGGCCTACCTCTCTCCCGGCTTCACCGTCGGCATCCTGATGCAGGAGCCCAAGCTCGACGAGTCGAAGACCGTCCTGGAGAACGTCCAGGACGGCGCCGCCGAGATCATGGGCAAGCTGAAGCGCTTCAACGAGGTCGCCGAGGAAATGGCGACCGACTACACCGACGCGCTCATGGACGAGATGGGCAAGCTCCAGGAGATCCTGGACCACGCCAACGCCTGGGACCTCGACGCCCAGCTGGAGCAGGCCATGGACGCCCTGGGCTGCCCGCCCGGCGACTGGCCGGTCACCAACCTCTCCGGTGGTGAGAAGCGCCGCGTCGCGCTCTGCAAGTTGCTGATCGAGGCCCCGGACCTGCTCCTCCTCGACGAGCCCACCAACCACCTCGACGCCGAGTCGGTGAACTGGCTGGAGCAGCACCTTTCGCAGTACGCGGGCGCCGTCGTGGCCGTCACCCACGACCGGTACTTCCTGAACAACGTCGCCGAGTGGATCCTCGAGCTCGACCGCGGCCGTGCCCACCCGTACGAGGGCAACTACTCCACCTACCTGGAGAAGAAGGCCACGCGTCTCAAGGTCGAGGGCCGCAAGGACGAGAAGCGCCAGAAGCGACTCAAGGAAGAGCTGGAGTGGGTCCGCTCCAACGCCAAGGGCCGCCAGACCAAGTCCAAGGCCCGTCTCGCCCGCTACGAGGAGATGGCGGCCGAAGCGGACAAGATGCGGAAGCTGGACTTCGAGGAGATCCAGATCCCGCCGGGCCCGCGTCTGGGCTCGATCGTGGTCGAGGTCAACAACCTCTCCAAGGCGTTCGGTGACAAGGTCCTGGTCGACGACCTGTCCTTCACGCTGCCGCGCAACGGCATCGTCGGCATCATTGGCCCGAACGGCGCCGGCAAGACCACGCTCTTCAAGATGCTCCTGGGCCTGGAGGAGCCGGACTCCGGCTCCGTCAAGGTCGGCGAGACCGTCAAGATCTCGTACGTGGACCAGAGCCGCGCCAACATCGACCCCAAGAAGTCCCTCTGGGCCGTCGTGTCGGACGAGCTGGACTACATCAACGTCGGCCAGGTCGAGATGCCGTCGCGCGCGTACGTCAGCGCCTTCGGCTTCAAGGGCCCGGACCAGCAGAAGGCGGCCGGCATCCTGTCCGGCGGTGAGCGCAACCGCCTGAACCTGGCGCTGACGCTCAAGGAGGGCGGTAACCTGCTGCTCCTCGACGAGCCCACCAACGACCTCGACGTCGAGACCCTGTCCTCGCTCGAGAACGCGCTCCTGGAGTTCCCGGGTGCGGCCGTGGTCATCTCCCACGACCGCTGGTTCCTGGACCGGGTCGCGACGCACATCCTCGCCTACGAGGGTGACTCCAAGTGGTACTGGTTCGAGGGCAACTTCGAGTCGTACGAGAAGAACAAGGTCGAGCGGCTCGGCGCGGACGCGACCCGTCCGCACCGCGCCACCTACAAGAAGCTCACCCGAGGCTGAGGGCTGAGGTCAAAGGCCATGGCCAGACATCACTACCGGTGCCCCCTGCGCTGGGCGGACATGGATGCCTTCGGGCACGTCAACAACGTCGTCTTCCTCCGCTATCTGGAGGAGGCGCGGATCGACTTCATGTTCCGCCTCGCGCCCGGGGAGGGCAGTGAGTCCTTCACGGGCGGCTCCGTCGTGGCCCGTCACGAGATCGACTACAAGCTGCCCCTCGTGCACCGTCACGAGCCGGTCCTCATCGAGTCCTGGGTGACCCGGATAGGCGCCGCGTCCCTGACCATCCGCTACGAGGTCAAGGACGAGGCGACCGAGGACGCGCCCGAGACGGTCTACGTGCGCGCCGAGACCGTGGTCGTGCCCTACAACCTCGCCGAGGGGCGGCCCCGCCGCATCTCCGCCGAGGAGAAGCTCTTCCTCCAGGAGTACCTGGAGGAGCGGCCGCGGACCGGTTCCCGGGACCTCGCGGCATGAACGAGCAGCTGCACTTCGCCGACTCCGGGGAGGCGGCGGACCTCGCCGCCTTCCTGGGCCGGCTGGTGCACTACGACCGCGCCGCCGCCGTCCGCCTGCAGGCGCGGGCCGGCGGCGGCGCGCTCGCCGTCTTCGGGCGGCCGCCGTCCTTCGACGTGCTCGCCGTCCGTACGGTGCGGCTCGCCGCACCCGTCCCCGCTCCGCTCGACCTGACCGTCTCGGCCGGGGAGCTGCTGGAGTCCGTGGACGAGGGCGAGCGGGCCGGCGCCGTGGTTCCCGCGGCCGTCACCGGACCGCCCTGGGCCGGAATGCTCCCGCCCCGCGGCGGCTGGTCCCCGGTGGCCGGGCTGCCGGGCCCCGAGGCGATCCGCGGAGCCCTCGCGGCCGCGGTCGCCGAGTTCCGCACCCGCGACGAGGCCCTGCCCCCGCAGCACCGGACCCGCTCCGAGCGCGACCGCATCGGCCGCGAGATCTGGTCCCGCACGCTGGGGGACACCGAACTTCCGCTGCGCGCCGTGCACGCCGCGCAGTCCCTGGGCTTCCTGCGGCCGGTACGGTCCACCGTGCCCGCGCTGCCGGCCCCGCCCGGCACCCCCGAGCCGGTGGCCCTGCTCGCCGCCGGGGGCTGGCTGCGGCTGCGCACCCCGTACGGCTCCGTCGCCACGCGCCGCCCCGGGGGTCTGGGCACCCTGCTCGTCCGCCCGGTCTAGCGGACCCGGTCCCGGAGCCCGCGCGGGCTCCCGTACCGGATCCGGTGCGCGCTAGCCCGCCGTGTTGATCATCGACGCGGCGGCGTACGTCAGGTACCGCCACAGCTGCGCCTCGAGCTCCGGCGCGAGCGCGAGCTCGTCCACCGCCACACGCATGTGCTTCAGCCACGCGTCGTGCGCGGCCGCGTCCACCTGGAACGGCGCGTGCCGCATGCGCAGACGCGGGTGGCCGCGGTTCTCGCTGTAGGTGTTCGGGCCGCCCCAGTACTGCATGAGGAACAGCGCGAACCGCTCCTCGGCGGGCCCGAGGTCCTCCTCGGGGTACATCGGACGCAGCAGCGGGTCCCCGGCGACTCCCTGGTAGAAGCGGTGGACCAGACGGCGGAAGGTGTCCTCGCCGCCCACCTGCTCGTAAAAAGTCTGCTCCTGGACCGTGCCCCGCGGAATCTCATTCACCCGACCATCGTCTCAGACGCCCGGACGGAGGACCCCGGTCCTAGGACCACCCGCTCCACCGCGGTCGCACCCGGGCGGTGTCCGCAGGACAGTGGAGACATGGGCGCACACGCCGAGGTACGCGACGTGCTGCAGACCGCGCACGCCGCCCAGGTGCGGGAGCTGACCGCCGCCGGGGCGCTGGAGGACCCGGCCTGGCGGGCGGCCTTCGCCGCCGTGCCCCGGCACGTGTTCGTCCCGTACTACTGGACCGGCCGCGGCGCCGGCCACGAACGGCTCTGGGCCGAGGACCCCGATCCCGCGCGGCGGGCCCGCTGGCTGCGCGGGGTCTACACCGACGGCCCGCTCGCCACCCGGCTGCGCGACGGCGAGCTCGTCTCCTCCAGCAGCCAGCCCTCGCTGATGGCGCGGATGCTGGAGGACCTGGACGTGCGCGACGGGGACAACGTCCTGGAGATCGGGGCGGGCACCGGCTACAACGCGGCCCTGCTCTGCCACCGGCTGGGCGAGGACCTGGTCACCACCGTGGACCTGGACGAGGAGATCACCGAGTCGGCGCGCGGGCACCTGGCCCGGCTCGGCTACCGGCCCTTCGTCGTCACCGGGGACGGGGCGCGCGGCTGTCCCTCCCGCGCCCCCTTCGACCGGATCCTGGTAACCTGCACGCTGCCGCTGATCCCGTACGCCTGGCTGGGCCAGTGCCGGCCGGGGGCCCGGATCCTGGCGCCGCTGTCGACGGGGCTGATCGCGCTGACGGTGCGGGACGGCACCTTCGCGGAGGGCCGCTTCCTGCACACCCCGGCGTACTTCGTGCCCCTGCGCGGGGCCAGGGCGGCGCCGCCGGGCACGTACGGGATGCCGCAGGGGCTCCCGTACGACCTGGTGGAGAACGAGCGCTTCCAGTTCATGCTGGTGCTGACCTCGGGCGCACTGCACCCGAGGGAGGCGCTGGACCTGTGGCGGAGCGAGGGCCGGCCGACGCGCGAGCGCTTCGGGGTGACCGTCGCCGACGGGAGACAGTGGTCGTGGCTCGACGATCCCCAGGGGCCCTACGTGTGGCCCCTGGGGGACCAGGAGAGCGTTTAGGGCCTGTCGTCAGACTCCCGTCTGCCGCGCGACGACTGGCCCTGGGCCCCGGTCTCAGCCGCGCCGGACGGTGATCGTGGTCCACGCGCCGACGTGGACGCGGTCGCCGTCGCCGAGCGGGACCGGCACGTACGGCTGGATGGACTCCTCGCCGCCGTTGATGGTGGTGCCGTTGGTGGAGTTCTGGTCCACCACCGCCCAGCTGCCGTCGGGCTGCTGCACGAGCACCGCGTGCTGGTGCGAGACTCCCGGGTCCTCCGGGGGCACCGACAGGTCGATGTCCGGGGACTCACCCGTCGAGGCGCGGCGGCGGCCGATGGTGATCTGGCCGCCGGCGAGCGGCAGGTGCTGTTCGGGGGAGTACGCGGGCAGGTTGAGGCCGGCCGCCTCGGGGCCGCTGCGGTGCATCATCGCCATGAAGTACGAGCGGTCCGGGCCGATGGTCGCGGTCCAGGAGCCGCCCTGCTGGTGCTGCTGGGGCGGGAACGGCTGCTGCGGCTGCGGCTGAGGCTGATGGTGCTGCTGGGGCGGCTGGTACTGCCCCGTCCGTGAAGGCTGCTGGTACTGCTGCTGTCCCTGCTGCTGCTGCGGCGGGGGCTGCTGCTGGTACTGGGGCTGCTGGTACTCCTGGGCCGCCGGAGGCGGCAGCATCCAGTCGTCCTCGCGCTGCAGCGGCTCGGCCGGGCGGTTGACCCGGGAGGGCCGCGAGCCCTGGTAGTCGAAGTGGTCCTGGGAGTACGCCTGCGGAGCCGCCGGTGCGCCCGGGGACTGGGCTTGGGGCGGCGGCGGGGGCATGCCGGGCACGCCCATGGTCCCGGTGGCGCCCGGACCGGCCTGTGCACCGGCACCGGCACCGGCACCGGCACCGGCACCGGATCCCGGTCCCAGGTCCGGGGCGAGCGGCGCGTAGGAGGTCGCCGTGCGGGTCAGGAAGTTGTACCGGCACTCCTCGCAGAACGGGGCCATGGCCTCGCGCGGGGTCCGGCACTGCGGGCAGAGCTCGGCCTGGGCGGTCGGCTCGCCGGTCGGAGGGTAGCCGTAGCCGTAGGACGGCGCCGCGGGCGCGCCCGTAGGGGCAGCCATGCGGTGGCCGCAGACCTCGCACCAGTCGTCGGAGGCGGACTGGTGCCCGTTCGGGCAGGTCGGCATCGCGGCGCTTCCTCCTTCTTCCTGCGTCATCGCGGCAGGTCTTCTTCTTCGTATGTGTCTCTTCGGCGTGCGTCTGATCAGATTAGAGGGTCAAGCTTTTCGCACTCGAACGGTTTGAGTCGAACGCGTCTCAAGTGTCATCTCGTCCGCGTCCGCCACCTTCGCCTTCAGCCGCACAGTACCCGCCGCCGCATCGACGACATCCACCACCTTCGCCAGCAGCTTCGCGGTGTCGGCGTTGCCCGAGGCGCTGGCCAGTTGCACGGCCCTGCCGAGCTTGGCCGTGGCACCGTCGACATCACCCAGTTTGCGCGCTTCCAGGCCCAGTTGGATAGCCTGCGCGAGTTCCGCCTGCCCGGTGTAGTGGGCCACCTGCGGGTTGATGGAGGTGGAGGCGGAGAGATCGTCCGTCCAGACGGCGCGGACCAGGCCCTGGGCGAGAACGGCCGGTGCCTCGCCCGCCGCCCCCGGCATCACCAGGCTGGCGCGGGCGGCGAGCATTTCCTGTCCCACGGCCGCGCCCGGGACCCGTACGCACACGTGGTACTCACGGGACTCGTCGCCCCACGAGCCCGTCGGATAGTCCCCGGCGCGCGGACCCGCCTCCGTGCGGCGTCCGGTGAGGTCCTGGACGGTGGGCGCGACCTGCTTGACGTACTGGATCTCCACGCCCACCGGGGTCCACAGGCGCAGCGAGACGTCCGCGACCTCCTTGCCCATGACGTTCTCCATCATGTGCGTGAAGTCCTCTGTGAGGTGGGCCGGGTCGGCCACGATGTCGGCCGTGCCGAGCAGCGCGTTCGCGATGCCGGTGACCTCCTTGACCTCCCAGTCGGTGCCCACGCCGCGGGCGTCACAGGTGAAACGGCCCGCGCAGGCGTCGAGCGTGGCGCGGAGCACGGCCGGCTCCTCGTGCTCGTTGCGGCCGTCGGTGAGCAGGATCCCGTGCCGGATCGCGGCGGTGGACCGGCGCAGCAGGCCGTCGGCCAGGCGCAGCCAGGTGCCGATGGCGGTGCCGCCCCCCGAGGTGAGGGCGCGCAGGGCCTGCTTGGCCTGGGCCCGGGTGGCCGGGTCGGCGACGGCCAGGCGGCCCTGGCCGGGGTAGACCTCCTTGGCCACGTGGGTGCCGGCGATCACGGCGAAGGCGGTGCCGTCGCGGAGCGTGTCGACGGCGGCGGCGGTGGCCTCGCGGGCGCCGCGCATCTTCTCCGGCGGGTACTCCATGGAGCCGGAGCAGTCGACCATGATCACGACGGCGGCGCCGCCCGGGGCGACGGACGTACGGGTGGCCGTGGCCCCGCCGCTGGAGGTGACCGTGACGATGGAGTGGACGTCGCGGCCGCCCTCGGGGAGGTACTCGTTCTGGTACACCTCCACGCTGAAGCGCGGGGCGCTCGGCTTGGCGAAGTTCGCCATCGGTCGGTACTCCTCGGGGACGGGGATCAGGCCTGGGTCTGCGGGACCGGCGGGGCCGGCGGCGTGGGCGGGGTCGCGGCGAAGGGGACGACGGCCACGGTGACGTTGTCGTGCCCGCCGCCGTCGAGGGCGTGCCCCACCAGGACCTGTGCGCTGTGCAGGGGTCTGACGGCGGCGTCGGCGGGGAGCACCTGGGCCAGGTCCCGGGCGGACTCGGCGTAGTTCCACAGCCCGTCCGTGCAGACCACGACCACACCGTCGTGGTCGGGCTTGAAGGTGGCGGTGTGCGGTTCGAGGTCGTACGCGTCGGCCCCGAGCCAGCCGGTGATGGCGTGCGCGCGAACGTCGGCGTAGGCCTCGGCCTCGCCCATCAGGCCCGCCGCGACCATCTGGGCGGCCCAGGAGTCGTCCTCGGTGAGCCGCCGGGGGAGCGCGGCGCGGTCGTCGGGGACCCAGTAGGCGCGGCTGTCACCGACCCAGCCGATGGTCAGCAGGCCACTGCTGACGACGGCGCCGACCAGGGTGCATGCGGGGGCGTTCTGGGCGCCGGGCACCTCGGGGGCCAGCGCGTTGACGGCGGCCGCCGCGGCCAGGATCGCCTCGTGCATGGCCTCCTGGGGGTGGGCGCCGCGGGGGAGCGCTTCGAGGAGCGCCTCGTTGGCGGCGCCCGCGGCGGCGGCCGAGGCCTCGTCGGGTCGGCTGGCGGAGGACACGCCGTCGCAGACGATGGCCACGGTGGCGGCGGAGCCGTCGGGCAGCGCGGTGGCCGCCACGGCGAAGGAGTCCTCGTTGCGGTGGTGGCGCAGCCCGCGGTCGGTGACGGCGGCGACGCTCCCGAGCTCCTCCTCGATGTGGTCCCGCTCCCGCGGCTGGGCGTGCCCGCAGTGCTCGCAGTACCCGTCGGTGTCCACCCGCCCGGCCCGGCAGGCGACGCAGGTCTTCCCCGAGCCCTCCCCCTGCGGCTCGCCACCGCCGTAGGGATCCCCCTGCCCGGCCCCGCCGAAGGGAGCTTCGTGCCCGGGCGTGGGGTCCTGCTGGGCGGCTCCGCCGTACGCGGCTTCGCCGTCGATGTACTGCCCTTGGGGCGCGAGTCCGCCGTACGGGGCTTCGTGCCCGGGCATGGGGTCCTGCTGGGCGGGTCCGCCGTACGGGGCCTCGCCCTCGGGGTAGTGCCCCTGCGGCGTCGGGTGGTCGTAGCGCGCCCGGTCCCCGGGGCCCGGGGACCCGTACCCGTCGGCCGGGCCCTGCGCGAGCTGACCGCCGTAGGCGGCTTCGACCGCCGGATCCTGTCCCTGCGGCGTCGGCGCGGAGTACGGGGTACCGGGGCCCGGAGCCGTGCTCCGGGAGCCGGCCGGGGCCGTGGGGTCGGACCAGCCGGTGGGACCCGCGACCAGGGTGGGGGCGGCGGTGGAGGCGCTGCCCCAGCCCGGTGCGGACGCGCCGGCGTACGCCGCGCCGGAGGAGCGGGTATCGGCGCCTTCGGCGGGTGCCGCGCCGCCGCCTGCCGTGGTCGGACCGGCCGGAATCCTGCCCGCCCCGGCGATCGGAGCCGATGAGGGGGCAGCCGCGGGGTGGGCCGGGGCCCCCGGAGCCGTGGCTCCCGCGGGCCGGGTGGTGAGGGCGTACCCGCAGAGGCCGCAGAAGCGGTCACCCTCCTCCAGGGGTTCCGCGCAGCTGGGGCAGCCCGACAGCCGATGCATCGACATCAATCACACCCACGTCCGGGGACGGAAACGGTTTGCCCGCTCCACCAGTTCGATCCTCTCCTCGCCCCGCTGCGCCAGCCGTGCCAGCACGCGGAACGAGCGCTCCAGGCCGAAGCGCAGTCCCCGCTCATCCAGTTGGCAGCCGAGCAGCGAGGCACTGCCGGGGTCGGAACCCCGGCTACCCGACAGTACCCAGTCCAGCGCCGAGCCCAGTACTTCCGCCCTGAGCCGCTCGTGGCGCACCGAGTCCAGCCCGAACCTCCCCAGCGCCTCCACCTGCGCCGCGGCCGCCGCCAGATCGGGCAGCAGCGCCTCCTGCGGTGACCGGTCGCGCAGGCGTGCCCGTACGGCCGCCACCCGCGCGGCGGTGTGGTGGATCGACGCCTCCGGCACGGATTCCAGTGTGCGTACGGCCCCGTCCCGGTCCCCGGCGGCCAGCTGCACCCGGGCCAGCCCGAACGCCGCGCCGACGAACCCCGGGTCCGTGGTCCACACCAGGCGGTAGTACTCGGCGGCATTGTCCAGCTGCCCCAGCACCTCCGCGCACAGCCCCAGCGCCAGCTTCGGCGCGGGTTCGCCCGGGAAGGCGTCGTAGACGGCGTCGAAGGACAGGGCCGCCGTCTCGTCCTCCCCGACGGCCAGCGAGGAGACGCCGCGGGCCCACACCACGCGCCAGTCGTCGGGATGCCGTGCTTCCAGCCGGGTCAGCGCCTCGGCCACGAGGTGCGCGTCGGTGCCGCCCAGTTCGAGCCGGGCCCGCAGCTCCCGCAGCCGCAGTTCGGCGGACTCGGCCGGCGCGGACCCGAGCGCGGCCAGCAGGTCGGCCGGCGCGGAGGCGAGCAGGCCCGCCAGGAAACCGGCGTTGGGGTCCCCGGCGTCGACCAGCGGTACGGGCAGGGCCAGCGCGGCCTCGCGGGTGTCCAGCGTCGACGGACCGGGCCGCCGCGGGGAGGTGATCGCGACGGGGGTCGGCGAAGCCGTCACCGGGGCCTGGCGCGGGGCCGGCACGGCCGGACCGGCGGACCGGTGCGTCGCCGTGGTCACGAGCCCGCTCGTGCCGTACCCCGTGATCGGCGAAGCCGCCGGACCGGTGGGCGGGGCGGCGGCAGCCGGAGCTCCCACCCCCTCGAAGGAGTGAGGAGCGGGAACGGAAGCCGTACCCGGGTCGGACGCCGTACCCCGAGTCCGGCTCCGGCCCGCCGCCCACCGCTTCACGGGCCGCTCACCCAGCCGGGACACCCGCGACCCCGACTCGTCCGTGAACAGCCGATCGTCCGGAACCCGCAGCTCCGGTCCGAACAGGGTCGAGATCTGCGGCCTCGGGCGGCCCGTCTGGAGCGCGACGACCTCCCGCAGCACGCCCGTCAGCTGGTCGGCCATCTCCTGCGCGGACGCGAACCGCCGTCCCGGATCCGGGTCGGTGGCCCGTACCAGCAGCCGGTAGAAGGACTCGTACCGCCCGAACACCTCGATGTGCTGCGGGTCCGGCAGGGAGTCCACGAAGACGTTCGTGTACCCCTGGAAGTCGAAGGTCAGCACGGCCAGCGTGCGGGCCACCGTGTACAGGTCGGAGGCGACCGACGGGCCGACGTCCGCGACCTCGGGCGCCTGGTAGCCGACGGTGCCGTAGATGGCCGACTCCTCGTCGTCCATCCGCCGCACCGCGCCCATGTCGATCAGCTTCAGCTGATCGGCCTGCTGGATGGCGTTGTCGACCTTGAAGTCGCAGTACAGGAGGTTCCTGGTGTGCAGGTGGCCGAGCGCCTCCAGCGCCTCGATGCCGTACGCGCACGCCTGCTCCACGGGCAGCGGATCGCGCCGTCCGTCCGGCCGGCGCCGGTCGTTGGCGATCTCCTTGAGCGATTTGCCGCCGACGTACTCCATGACGATGTACCCGTCCAGCGAACCCGTCCGCTGGTCCAGGTGCTCCACGAAGTTGTAGATCCGCACGATGTTGGAGTGCTCGATCTCCGCGAGGAAGCGCCGCTCCGAGATCGCGGCCGCCATCGCGTCCTGGTCCCCGGTGTCCAGCAGGCCCTTGAGCACCACCCACCGGTCCGACACGGCCCGGTCCACCGCGAGGTAGACCCAGCCGAGGCCGCCGTGGGCGAGACAGCCCGCGACCTCGTACTGGCCGTGGACCAGGTCACCCGCGTGCAGTTTGGGGACGAAGGAGTACGGATGCCCGCACTTGGTGCAGAATCCTTCCGTCCGTCCCGGTCGGTCACCGCGCGCCCGGCCCACCGGAGCTCCGCAGTCCGAGCGCGAGCAGAACCGCTTGCGCTCCGGCACCTCCGGGTTCTCCAGGACCGCCTCGGAGGGATCCGGACGGGGCACCTCCGGTACGTTGACCAGCCCGGCCCCGAGCCGGCTGCGGCCCGACACCGAGGCGGCCGAGCCCGAACTGCGCACCGACACCGAGCGGGTGGACGCGGCCCCCGAGAGCGCCCGGGAGAGCCGCCCCGACACCGAGCGGCGGGACGAGGAGGACCGCGAGGACCGGGAGGCCCGCGAGGAGGAGGACGAGGAGGCCGAACGGCCCGACCCGTGCGAGCCCTGGGACCCCTGCGAGTCGCCGTGGCGCGCCGCGCTCGTCATGGCCGTGGGCACCGAGACCAGCTCCTCGGCGCCCGCCGCGACGGCGCCGGTGGGCGCCAGCCCGCAGGTGTCGCAGTAGACCTCGCCGCCGCCCATGTCCTCGTAGGCCCCCGGGCAGCCGGGGCGCATGCACGCCGTTCCGATCAGACTCACGCGTCCCCCTCCCTCGGCCCGTCGGGCCACTCACGAACCGGTTGCTGCTGCCCGGTCCACTGCTGTTCCTGCGCTCCCTGCTGCCCGGTCGGTGCCAGCGCCTCGGCCGCCGCCCGCTGGTAGCGCAGCACGGCCTCCTCGGCGGCCCGCAGGTCGCACGGCGCGCTCCACAGCATCCGCCGGGCGGTGTCGTACCGCTCCATCAGCAGCGGGTCCTCGGCCAGCCCGAGCCGGGCCACCTTCGCCCGGTAGGCGTCGAGCCGCCCGCGCAGCTCCGCCCGCACCGCCAGCGGAGCCGTCACCGCGGTCAACGATTCGCGGGCCCGGCGCAGTTCCTCCTCGGCCCGCTCCTCCAGCGACTCCAGCAGCGGCGACAGCCGGTGCCACTGGGCCCGGCGCCGGTACTCGGCCGCCGCCGACAACTGCTCCTGGAGCGCCGTCGGCGGGCCGCTCACCGCGGGCACCTCGGAGGCCGCGATCTTCGCCAGCACCTCGCCGCGCGCCACCCGGGCCTCCGCCAGAGTCCGGTCGGCCCGCGAGAGCACGTCCCGCAGACCGATCAGCCGCTGCTCGGAGTCCTGCCGGACGGCCAGCACCGCCTCGACCTCCCGGCGTACGTCCTCCAGCGCGAGCGCGGCCCGGTCGTAGCGCCCGGTGTCGGGACGGCCGCCACCCGGCGCGGAGCTCCCCGCCACGGCGCACCAGAACGCCAGCGGGTCCTCGATCACCCGGGCCCGCAGGTCCGCCAGCTCGGCCGTGATGGCCTCCAGGTCGTCCCCCGAGGGGTGTTCCCCCGGCCGGACCCCCACCGAGTGGGCGAGGCCGCGGGTGCGGTGCAGTTCGGCGGAGAGCAGGTCGATCCGGGCCGGCAGCGCCGACCACACCGAGTCGGCGGAGACCACCACGTCCAGGGAGTTCGCGTACAGCTCGTTCATCCGGGACACCAGCTCGGCGAGCGAGAAGCGTTCCGCCAGCGGGACCCCCTCGACCCCGGCTCCGGAGATGAGCACGCCGGGCCCGCGCAGCCGGTCGGTCAGCTCGACCAGGTCCTCGCGGCTGGGCCAGCGGCGCCGCTCGCGGATCTCCCGGGCGGCGCCCAGCGCCCCGCTGTAGGCGTCGAAGTACCGCCACAGCCGGGTGATGGCCGCGTCCGCCGCCGCCCACCGCTCCTTGGTGACCCCGGTCAGCCCGGCGCCTTCCAGCAGCCGCCGTCCGGCGTGGTCCTGGAGCGCGAGCAGCGAGGTCTCGACGGCCTCGTGCTCCGCGCCCAGCCGGGCCAGCGCGCGGTCCACGCCGTCCCGGTCCATCACCGCAGGCTGCGCTCCCAAGGGATGTGCCTCCACCGACCCCGCCTCCGGTCTCGTGACATAGGGCTCAGAATCCGCCACCGGCCTCAGTCCCGGTACTTCGGCGCGGGCGGGCCGCTCACGCCGGGCAGTACGGGCTGCAGGTGGGTCCGGTAGGCGGCCATCCACGGGCTGGAGTCACCGCCCGTACGGTAGTCCTCCAGCACCTTGTTGACCCGGCGGACCAGGTCCCCCGCGTCCTTGTTCATGGCCACCCCGTAGAACTCCGTGGTGAACGGGGAGCCGACCAGCCGGACCGACGGGTCCTGCGCGGCCTGGCCGGCGGCGAGGGCGTTGTCCGTGACGATGCCGTCCACCTCGCCCAGCTGCAGCCGGACCAGGCAGTCCAGCTGGTTGGGGACGCTGACCGGAACGGAACCGTACGACTGGGCCGTCAGCTGCGCCTCGGCCGTGGAACCGGCCGCCGTGCAGATCCGGCGGCCCTTCAGCGAGGCGTCGTAGCCGGTGATGGCGGAGCCCTTGGGGGCCAGCACCTGCTGCCCGGCCTCGAAGTACGCCGTCGAGAAGGCGACGTCCTCCAGCCGCTTGCAGTTGATCGTCATGGTCCGCACGACGATGTCGACGGTGCCGTCCTTGAGCGCGGGGATGCGCTGGCTGGTGGGGATCGCCCGGTAGATGACCTTGTCGGGGTCGCCCAGGATGTCCTTGGCTATGGCCTTCACCAGCGCGATGTCGAAGCCGTCGAGCTCTCCGGCCGGATTGCGGTAGCCCCATTTGAAGCTGTTCTGGTCCACGCCCGCGACGAGGTGGCCCGCGCTACGGATCCGCTGGATGGCCGCCCCGTCCACCCCGTTGGGACGCAGGCTCGCCGCCGGGTCCTGGCAGGTGTCGTCGCCCGGAGCCAGCGGAGCGACGGCCATCCGGGCCGGCTCGCGCACCAGCGGCGGGTGCGCCGCGCTCCCCGGGGCCGCCTGGGCCAGCGGCAGCAGCACGGCCGCGGCCGTCAGCGCGCAGGCGACGGCCATCGCGCCGACCCCGCCCCAGCCACGCAGCCGCGTCGTCAACCGCCGCACGCCGCGGACCTCCTGGACCGCCTCGTCGGCGCCGGGGCCCTCGTGGCCCCCGGCCGCCGCCCGGGCCCCGGTGCTCCCGGCGCCCCCGAAGCCCTCGTCCTCGCCCGTCCCACGTTCCGGCATCGCTCTCACCTGTACTCCGAAAGCCTGCGCCCGATGCCGAGCAGTGCCGCCGCCGCGCCGACGACCGCCAGGGCCGCGGTGCCTGTCACCAAACCGTCGAGCGCGCCTAGCCCGTCCCGCGCGGCCCGGGTGAACTCCTGCTGTTCGTGGACCACGGCCTGTTCCAGGGACGCGTCCACCGTGTCGAAGGCGGCGCCGCTGTACTCCTTGTGGTCCTTGTCCCCGATGACCTGGCCGACGGCGTCCTGGTAGTTGCCCTTCAGGTCCGTCTGCCGGGCCGCCGCGTGCAGTTCCTTCCACCGCTTCACGCCGTCCGCGGCGCGGGCCACGGGCCCGCGGCCCGCCTCGTCGTCGGCCAGCGCCGCCGCCGTCGCGAGACCCGCGTCCAGGTCCTTCATGTCGTTCGAGAAGTCCACGTCGTACTTGTCGGACTTCTTGTCCTCGGCCAGTACGGCTCCACGCGCGACCAGCGTGAGGTTCTCACTGGCCCGCGCCTGGAGCGAGGCGATCCGCGCGTCCCCCAGCACCTTCAGGGACTCCTGACCGTCCTTGCGGGCCTCGCTCAGCTCGGCCCGGGCGACCATGTGCCCCGCGGCCAGCCACAGCAGGACCACCAAGGAGGCGGCGGTCGCGGCGACGAGCCCGTGGTTGAGCACGCGGTTCGTCCGGAGGTAGTTGCGCCGCTGCGCCCATGCCAGGGCGGCGAGCGCGAGCAGACCCACCGCGAGCGAGGCCAGCGGAAGTGCGCGGGCGTCGTCGTAGTCCGTGTAGAGCCGGTCGGTCTCCGCCTCGTAGAGCCGCTGCGCGGCCGGCAGCAGCTGGGTGCTCATCTGCTCGTTCGCGTACCGGAGATAGGCGCCGCCGAGCGGCAGGCCCTGCTTGTTGGTGGCCCGCGCCTGCTCGATGAGGCCGGTGTAGCGGGGCAGTTGCTCGCTCAGCAGGGTGATCTGCTTGCGGGAGTCCTCGCCGGCCGTGGTGCTGGCGGCCGCGTTCACCAGCAGCCGGGAGGCGTTGGCGATGTCCTTCTCGTACCGCTGCCGGACCTCGCGCGGCTCCTCGCCGCCAGCCAGGAAACCGCTGGAGGAGGCCGTGTCGGCGTCGGCCAGCGAGCGGTAGATGTTCGCCGCGTCGGCGCTCAGCGGCTGGCTGCGGCCCACCACGTCGTCGGCCGCGGTCACCCTGGCGGAGATCTCCCAGACGGCCACCGCACCGAACAGCAGGACCAGGGCGGCCAGCACCGCGCCGACGATCCGCAGCCGGCCCGGCTCGGTCGTGGCCGCGGCGCGCAGCTGTTCCACGCCCTCGGCCCAGGCGGTGCCCCGGCGGGGCAGCCCGTCGGGTGGTGGCGCCTGCGGCCCGGAGGGCGCCAGGGCGCCGCCGGGCGCGGGCGCGCGTGATGTGATGGCCACCGTGACCTCCCCCTCGGTCCTTCGTGCTTCGCAGCAGTATGGCCTTAGTGGCGGTGGTCCACAGCACCCGGTGCTGGATCGGACACGATCAGAGACGATCCGACCCGGTCCGTCCCCCGGTCCTCCACCCCGGTGCGTCCTGCCGGTCCGTCCCCCCGGTCCGGCCCCCGCTCCACCCCGGCCGCCCTTCTCCACCACCCCTACACCGTCAATACGCCCGGCCGGCCGCCATGGTTCCGTGCCGGGCCCCGTTCATCCGAAATGGGCACGCAGCTTCCCGTAGGCCTCGGGCCGTGACCCCAGGGCGTCCAGGCCCAGCAGGCCGGCGCCCAGCACCGGCGGGGCCGTCACCACCGAGACCCGGGCGAACGGGGCCCGCTCGGCCAGCAGCGCCTCCACCCGCCCGTTCAGCTGCGGGTGCCGGGCGGCGAGCACACTGCCGCCCAGCAGGACGGGCGCCTCCTCGGCCAGCAGACCGAGCCTCCCCAGCGCCACCGAGGCCAGCGCCACCACCTCCTCGGCCTGCCGCTCGACGAGGGAGGCCGCGACCGTGTCGCCGGCCGCGGCCACCGCGAACAGCACCGGCACCAGCTCGTGGACCCGGCCGGGCCCGACGCTGCCCAGGTGCACCGCCTCGATCAGCTCGTACATGGAACCCAGCCCGAAGTGGCCGGGCAGGGCCGCCGCGAGCTCCGTGGAGCCGCCGCGCCCGTCCTCGGCGCGCGCCGCCCACCACATGGCCTCGGCCGCCAGTCCACCGCCGCCACCCCAGTCGCCGGAGATCTGCCCGAGCGCCGGGAACCGGGCCGTGCGCCCGTCGGGCAGCATGCCCACGCAGTTGATGCCGGCCCCGCACACCACCGCGACCCCGCGCGGCCCCCCGGCGGCCTCGCCGAGCCCGGCCCGCAGGATCGCGAAGGTGTCGTTGCGGACCTCGGTGGCCGCGCCCCAGCCGCGCGCGCCGATGGCCCGCGCGAGCAGCTCCTCCTCCACCGGGAGATCCGCGTTGGCCAGACAGGCCGAGACCCGGACCGCGTACGCCGCCCCGGGCACGGGCCGCAGCCCGGCGGCCGCGGCCGCCTCGGCGACGGCCTGCCCGAGGACGTCCACCGCCGCCTCGACCCCGACGCGCGGGGGCTGGAAGCCCCCGCGCGCCCGGTGCCGAGGACCCTGCCGTCCGCGGCGATCAGCGCCACGTCCGTCTTGCTGTTGCCCGCGTCGACGGCGAGGACCGCCGCGGCCGGCGGCGGGGGAACGGGCCGGCTCACGCCCATGCCAGGTGCTCCTTGTTGTGCGCCAGGAGCCGGTCGGTCAGCCCCTCGGCGAGGTCGAACTGGCCGACCAGCGGGTGTGCCAGCAGCGCCTTGAACACCCGCTCGCGGCCGCCGCGCAGCGCCGCGTCGAGCGCGAGGTCCTCGTACGCCGTCACGTGCGAGATCAGCCCCGAGTACAGCGGGTCCAGCCGCGGCACGGCCAGCGGCGCCGGTCCCGAGCCGTCGACCCGGGCCTGCACCTCGATGACCGCGTCGTCCGGGAGGAACGGCAGGGTCCCGTTGTTCAGCGTGTTGACCACCTGCACGGCGCTGCCGCCGTCGCCCAGCAGGGCCGCGGCCAGGTCCACGGCCGCCTCCGAGTAGAAGGCGCCGCCGCGCTTGGAGAGCAGCTCCGGCTTCTCGTCCAGCGCGGGATCCCCGTACAGGCCGAGCAGTTCCTTCTCCATGGCGGCGACCTCGGCGGCCCGCGAGGGCTTGGTCCCGAGCTCGCGGACCACCTCGTCGTGCGCGTAGAAGTAGCGCAGGTAGTACGAGGGCACGGCGCCGAGCCGGTCCAGCACCGCGCGCGGCAGGCGCAGGTCACCGGCGATGGCCTCGCCGTGCGCGGCGATCAGCTGCGGCAGCAGGTTCTCGCCCTCCGGGCCGCCCTTGCGCACCCCCAGCTCCCAGGTGAGGTGGTTGAGGCCCACGTGGTCGAGGTGGATGTCGGCCGGCGTCAGGTCCAGCATCGCGGCGAACCTGCGCTGGAAGCCGATGGCCACGTTGCACAGCCCGACCGCCTTGTGCCCGGCCTGGAGCAGGGCGCGGGTGACGATCCCGACCGGGTTGGTGAAGTCGATGATCCACGCGTCGGGGTTGGACCGCCGGACCCGCTCGGCGATGTCCAGGACCACCGGAACCGTGCGCAGCGCCTTGGCGAGACCGCCCGCGCCGGTGGTCTCCTGGCCGACGCAGCCGCACTCCAGCGGCCAGGTCTCGTCCTGGAGCCGGGCCGCCTGGCCGCCGATGCGCAGCTGGAGCAGGACCGCGTCCGCACCGGCCACGCCCGCGTCGAGGTCGGAGGTGGTGGTGATCAGGCCCGGGTGTCCCTGCTTGGCGAAGATCCGCCGGGCCAGGCCGCCGATCAGCTCCAGCCGTTCGGTGGCCGGGTCGATCAGGACCAGCTCGCTGAGGGGAAGGGTGTCGCGCAGCCGCGCGAAGCCGTCGATCAGCTCGGGGGTGTAGGTGGAACCGCCGCCCACCACTGCGAGTTTCATCGTCACTAGCCTTTCACTCCGGTCAGGGTGACGCCTTCGACGAACGCCTTCTGGGCGAAGAAGAAGAGGACGATCACCGGGGCCATGACCAGCACGGTGGCGGCCATGGTGAGGTTCCAGTTGGTGTGGTGGGCGCCCTTGAAGGACTCCAGTCCGTAACTGAGCGTCCAGGCGGCCGGGTTGTCGGACGCATAGATCTGCGGTCCGAAGTAGTCGTTCCAGGCGCAGAAGAACTGGAAGAGGGCGACGGCCGCGATCCCGGGCTTGGCCATCGGCAGGACCACCCGCAGCAGGGTGCGCAGCTCGCCGCAGCCGTCGACCTTGGCCGCGTCGAGGTACTCGTCGGGGATGGTCAGCAGGAACTGGCGCAGCAGGAAGATGGAGAAGGCGTCGCCGAAGGCCATCGGGATGATCAGCGGCCACAGCGTGCCGGACAGGTCCAGCTGCTTGGCCCAGAACAGGTACATCGGGATGACGACCACCTGCGGCGGCAGCATCATCATGGCGATCACCAGCAGCAGCGAGAGCCGCCGGCCGCGGAAGCGGAACTTGGCCAGCGCGTAGGCGACGGGCACCGAGGAGACCACGGTCAGCAGGGTGCCGAGGCCCGCGTACAGCAGGGTGTTGCGCCACCAGGTCAGGAAGCCGGGGGTGTCCCACACCTTCGCGTAGTTGCCCCACTCCCAGCTGTGCGGCCACAGGTCGCGGGTCAGCGCCTGCTGGTCGCTCATGACCGAGGTCAGGAAGAGGAAGACGAAGGGAAGGGTGAAGAAGAGCGCCGCCGCGACGCCGAGGGAGTGCACGGCGACCCAGTGCAGGGCGGCCCGCCGGCGCGCGGTGCGCACGGCCCGCGCGGAGTCGGGCCTACCGGGGGTCGCCGGACGCGGAGCGCGCCGCGCGCCGCGGGTGATGGTCTGGCTCATGATCCTCAGTCACCTGCCTCGATCAGGCCGCCGCGCCGCCGCATCAGCAGCGCGGTGAAGGCCATGGAGAGGGCGAACAGCACCAGGGCGACCACGCAGGCGGTGCCGTAGTCGAAGCGCTGGAAGCCGACGTTGTAGATGACCTGGGGCAGGGTCAGGGTGGACTTCTCGGGGTACCCCGGCTCGAACTGCTGGCCCGAACCGCCCATCACGCCGGACGCCACCTTCCCCGCCACCAGGGGCTGCGTGTAGAACTGCATCGCCTGGATGACCCCGGTGACCACCGCGAACAGGATGATCGGCGAGATGTTCGGCAGGGTGATGTGGCGGAACCGCTGCAGGGCCCCGGCCCCGTCCAGCTCGGCGGCCTCGTACTGCTCGCGCGGTACGTCGAGCAACGCGGCCATGAAGATGACCATCAGGTCGCCGACCCCCCACACCGCGAGCGCGGTCAGCGCCGGCTTGGACCAGGCGGGGTCCGTGAACCAGCCGGGCGTGGCCAGTCCGACCGAGTCCAGCAGCGTGTTCACCGGGCCGGTGCCGGGGTTGAGCAGGAAGACGAAGGCCAGGGTCGCCGCCACCGGAGGGGCCAGGTAGGGCAGGTAGAACAGGGTCCGGAAGACGCCCGTGCCCAGCTTGATCTTGGTGATGAGCAGGCCGATGCCCAGACCGAAGGCGACCCGGCAGGCGACCATCACCAGGACCAGCCACAGGGTGTTGCGCATGGCCGGCCAGAACATCGGATAGTCGGTGAAGACGTAGGTCCAGTTGTCCAGCCCGTTGAAGACGGGCGGGCGGAAGCCGTCGTACTTGGTGAAGGAGAAGTAGACGGTGGACAGGAGCGGGTAGGCGAAGAAGACGCAGAACCCGATCAACCAGGGCGACATGAAGGCCGCCGTGCGCAGCGCCGACCTGCGGCGCCGCGCGCGCAGTTCGGGGGAGGGGGGGAGCGTGGTCGCGGTCATCGGTGGCTACTTCGCCTTCGCGATGTCCGTGTCGATCTGCTGGTCGGTCCTGGCGAGCCCGGCCGGGATGTCCGTGACGTCGCCCTTCTCGACCGAGTAGGCGAAGTCCGTGAAGGTCAGCTGGTAGGTGCCGCCGTCGGCCTGCGCCGGAGTGGTGTTCGACTTCGGGTGCTTGGCGATGTCGATGAACGTCTTGAACTCCGGGGTCACCTGGAGCCTGGGGGACTCCAGCGCGGCCAGCGTGGAGGGCACGTTGTGGATGGCGTTGGCGAAGTCCACGACCGCGTCGGTGTCGGTCGTCATGTACTTCGCGAGCTCCCAGGCGGCGTTCTGCTTCGCGCTCTTGGAGGAGATGCCCATGATGGTGCCGGCGAGGTAGCCCTTGCCGTAGTCGGCGAGCTGGTCGTCCGGGACGGGCATCGGCGCGGTGGCGATCTCGAACTTCACACCCGCCTCCTTCGCCATGGCCGCCCGCCACTCGCCGTCGATCTGCATGGCCACCAGGCCCAGGTGGAAGGGGTGCTCCGCGCTCCACTCGTCACCGAAGGTGTTGCGGAACTTCTCCAGCTTCTCGTAGCCGCCGAGCTTGGCGACCAGGTCCTTCTGCGCCGTGAGCATCTTCGCGAAGGCGGGGTCCTTGGCCAGGTTGGACTTGCCGTCGGCGCCGAAGTACGCCGGGTTCCACTGGGCGGCCAGGCGCTGGGGGGCGGTCTCGTAGCCGTGATAGGTGGGCATGATGCCCAGCTGCTCGTACGAGTCGCCCTTGGCTATCGTCAGCTTCTGCGCGGCGGCCTCGAACTGGCTCCAGGTCTTGGGGGGTTCGGTGATCCCGGCGGCGTCGAAGGCGGTCTTGTTGTAGACGAGGCCGTAGGCGTCGTTCAGCAGCGGCAGCGTGCACTGGTTGCCGTTGAACTGCGTGTACTCCATCAGGGGCTTGGGGAAGACCCTGGTCTTGTCGATCCCGGACTTCTTCAGGAAGGGGTTCAGGTCGGCGAAGGCGCCGGTGTTGCAGAACTTGCCGACGCTGTCGGTGGTGAAGGAGGCCACCACGTCGGGAGCCTTGTCGCCGCCCGCGCGCAGCGCCTGGTTGATCTTGTCGTCCGTCATGTTGCCCGTGACGTCGACCTTGATGTTCGGGTGCGCCTTCTGGAACCGGGCGATGTTGTCCTCGATGGCCTTGATCTCGCTGGGAGCGGACCAGCCGTGCCAGAAGTTGAGGGTGACGTCCTTGTTCGGGTCGTCCGAGGCCGTGTTGGAGGCGGAGCCCGTACACGCGGTGGCGAGTACGGACAGCGCGGCGACGGCGACGGCTGCGGCGGTCAGGCGACGGGTTCTGGGCATGACGGAGTCACTCTCTGCGCGGGGGGACTTCCTGGAGGGGTGTTGCGGGTGGGGTGTACGGGGCTGCGTGGGCAGGGGGCCGCGCACGGGGCGGGGGTGCCGGAGGGGTGCAGGTGCGGTCTGGTGATGCGGTACGGCGGCTCGGTGCGGTTCAGCGGCGGGAGGTGTCGAAGACCTCGTCCCGGGTGGCCGAGAGGGCCCGCTCCAGTGCCCCGCGCAGCACGGGGCGTTCCCGTACCTCTCCGGTGACCAGTACGGGCAGGGAGGGGGCGAGATCGGCGAGCTCGGCCTCGAGGAGCCCGCGCAGCGGTTCCCCGCCGGCGATGGTCAGGGCGCCGGAGAGGACGACGACCTCCGGGTCCAGGACGGCGACCAGCGAGGCGAGGCCGGTGGCGAGCGCGGTGGCGTACTCCCGCAGGAGCTCCAGGTTGGCCCCTTCCGGCGCCGCGGCGGCCTGGGCCAGCAGCGCGGCCGCCGCTTCGACCATCGCCCCGGACTCCGCCCCGTGCACGGACCCGAGGACCGATCCGGCGGAGGCGGCGGCGGGCGGGGCCTCGATGTCGAGGCGGGCCGCCATCGACGGCAGCACCTGCACGCCGGCCAGTTCCTGGTAGCCGCCGGAGTTGACCCGGGTGACCTGGCGGACCAGCGGGTGGCCGGCGACCGGCAGGAAGCCGACCTCGCCGGCGCCCCCGGTCCAGCCGCGGTGCAGCCGGCCGCCGAGCACGAGGGCGGCGCCGAGGCCCTCCTCGTTCCACAGCAGGACGAAGTCCTCGTGTCCCCGGGCGGCCCCGAGGCGCTGCTCGGCGACGGCGGCGAGGTTGACGTCGTTCTCGTACTCCACCGGCATCGGCAGGGCGGCGGCGAGCTCCTCGAGGAGCGTGGGGGACTGCCAGCCCGGCAGGTGGTCGGCGTAGCGCAGCACCCCGGTGCGCGGATCGAAGGAGCCGGGGGTCGCGACGACCAGCCGGTGGATGTCGCCGAGGGTCAGCCCGGCGTCCTTGACGGCCTCGCCGAGCGCGCGGGTGACCTGGGCGACGGGCCCGGTGCCCTCCGCGTACGGGAGCTCGTGGCTGCCGATCACCTCGCCGGTGAGATCGGCTACGGAGGCGAGGATCCGGCCCGGGGTGACGTCGAGTCCGGCGACGTGCGCGGCCGTCGCGTTGACCGCGTAGAGCTGTGCGTTGGGTCCGGGGCGGCCCGTGGCGGTGC
The DNA here is from genome assembly GCF_036014235.1 of Streptomyces sp. NBC_00435. GTDB lineage: Bacteria > Actinomycetota > Actinomycetes > Streptomycetales > Streptomycetaceae > Streptomyces. The sequence goes on along the minus strand of NZ_CP107924.1, from coordinate 2,875,515 downwards.
CGGTGGCGACGACGAGGCCGGCGGCCTCCAGCCGGGCCAGCAGCTGGGAGGCGGTGGGCTTCGAGAGCCCGGTGAGGTGCCCGATCCGGGTCCGGGACAGCGGACCGTGCGTCAGCAGGAGCTCGAGGGCGGCCCGGTCGTTCAGGGCGCGCAACAGGCTGGGCGTACCGGGGGTGGCGGCGGGCATGGGGTGTTTTCTCCCTCACCGAAGTGAACTGTTAGGTAAGTTTCCTATCAGCGTGTGAGCCGTGTCAATGGCGGTGCCGAGACCGTGCTACCCGTACTGAACATGCCGCTGCCCCCACAGGTCGAACCTGCGGGGGCAGCGGTGCACTCGTGTGCGGGTGGTGCCGGGTGGGGCTACTTGGTGATGCGGGGGCCTGAGCCCGGGGCGCCCAGGGCCGGCGGCGGGATGGGCGCGGTGGCCAGGGACTGCGGCGAGGCCGGGTTCGCCAGCGCCGACGGCGCGGCGACGGCGGCCGCCGGATCGGCCGGGGCCTCGTCCTCACCGGAAGCCGGCCCCCCGACGATCCCGATGCCCGCGGTGTCGAAGGCGTCCTTGATCCGCCAGCGCAGCTCGCGCTCCACGGCGAACTGCTGGCCCGGCATCGTCTTCGCCGCCACCTTCACCGTCATGGAGGACAGCAGCACCTCGTCCAGGCCCAGCACCTCCACCGGACCCCACAGCCGCTCGTCCCACGGGGACTCCTTGGCCATCGTGTCGGCGATCCCCTGGATGACCTCGCGGATGTGGGCGAGGCTCTCGCCCGGCTTGACCTGTACGGCCACGCCCGCGGTGGCCCAGCCCTGGCTGAGGTTGCCGATCCGCTTGATCTCACCGTTGCGGACGTACCAGATCTCACCGTTGTCGCCGCGCAGCTTGGTCACGCGCAGGCCCACCTCGACGACCTCGCCCGAGGCCACCCCCGCGTCGATCTTGTCGCCGACCCCGTACTGGTCCTCGAGGATCATGAAGACGCCGGAGAGGAAGTCCGTGACCAGGTTCCGGGCACCGAAACCGATCGCCACACCGGCCACACCGGCGCTCGCGAGCAGCGGGCCCAGGTTGATGTCGAGCGCGCCGAGCACCATCAGCCCGGCCGTGCCGAGGATCAGGAACGAAGCCACCGAGCGCAGGACCGAACCGATCGCCTCGGAGCGCTGACGGCGCCGCTCGGCGTTGACCAGCAGTCCGCCCAGGGCCGTGCCCTCGACGGCCTCGGCGCCGCGGTTCATCCGGGTTATCAGCTTGGTCAGTGATTTGCGGACCACCGAGCGCAGGGCGAAGGCGATGACCAGGATGAGGAGGATCCGCAGGCCCAGGTAAAGCCATCCGGCCCAGTTCTCCTCGATGAAACTGGCCGCGTTCGTGACGTTCTCGTGCGTCTCTCTGATCGTTTCGGCCGCGTCGGGAGTGTCGGCTGCGAGCGGGAGCAGGGCGGCAGGCCAGGGCACGGCGGGAACCTCCAGATGTGGCGTCCTGCCCGCGGAGCAGAGGTGCGGGCAGACCAACCACCCTAACGGGGCACTCGCCCGAGCTTGTTGCCGTGTTCGAGGGAGAGACCAGACTCACGCGGGGATTAAGCGGGTGTGGTCGAAAACACCCCGGACCCGTTACAGGCACGTGGTGGCGCTTCGACCAGCCCTAAGGGGAGACTGGAAGGCAGATCGTCCCGGCGCGAGCCACGCGCCGCCGGCGTACAAGGAGGCAGTCCGTGCCGCACGTCCTGGTCCTCAACGCGTCGTACGAGCCCCTCGGCGTCGTACCGCTCCGTCGCGCGCTCGTCCTCGTCCTGGAGAACAAAGCGATCTCCCTGGAAGAATCCGGCGCCTTCCTGCACAGCGCGACAAGGGCCGTCCCCGCGCCCAGCGTGGTTCGGCTCAAGCGCTTCGTACGGGTCCCCTACCGGGGGCCCGTTCCACTCACCCGTCGCGCGCTGTTCGCCCGGGACGGTGGCCGCTGCATGTACTGCGGGGCCGTCGCCACCAGCGTCGACCACGTCATCCCGCGCAGCCGGGGAGGGCAGCACGCGTGGGACAACGTCGTCGCCGCGTGCCGCCGCTGCAATCACGTCAAGGCCGACCGGCACCTCGTCGACCTCGGCTGGCGCCTGCGCCATCAGCCGGCTCCGCCGTCGGGGCTGGCCTGGCGGATCATCGGGACGGGGCACCGGGATCCGTGCTGGATGCCGTACCTCCAGCCGTACGGTGCCGAGGATGCGCTGGACCGCATCGGCGTCCCGGCGACGGCGACGGCCGTGGCCTCCTGATTCTTGGCGCGCCGCCGGCCAGGGCCGTCCTGGCCGGCGGCGTCAGGTGGGCCGGTGCGGGTTGGCGGCTGCCCTGCGGGGCGGAGCCCAGGGGGTCCGGGCGGAGCCCGGGGAACGGGGGAAGGGTGGGTAGGGGACGGCCCCGCAGGGTGCCGGGCCCCGGCTACGGGGCCAGCGCGAAGGCCTCCGCCCCGAGCAGGCTGCAGCCGTAGCGGGTGGCCCGGGCCTCACAGGTGACGCGGACGAACCGGGCCGCCGGCGCCGCCGGGTCCAGATGGACCGAGTCCTCCCCGCCGCGCGAGGCCACCACCGCGGAGGGGTGCCAGGTGACGCCGTCCACCGAGGTCTCCACCCGGAAGCGGGACGGGTACGCCTCCTGCCACCGCAGCCGCAGCAGTCCGATCCGGGCCGGCGCGGCCAGCCGCGCCTGCCACCACGCCCCGTCGGCCGCGGGCGAGGACCAGCGGGTGACCGGGGAGTCGTCCAGCACCGCCGAAGCAGGAAAGGCCGGGGTCTCGTCGGCCGAGGACGAGGCCACGGCGGAGCGCAGCAGGTTCGGGCCGCCCGTTCGGGGGTGGGCACGGACCTCCAGGGTCCGGGTCTCGGAGCCGAAGGCGACCGGCACCTCGTAGGTGCCCGGCGCGGTGCCCGCGGCCACCACGACCTCCACCGGCACGGACACCCTGGTGCCGCGCGGGGCCGCGGCCGTCCCCGGCAGGCGGACCTCGATGCCCGGCGGCGGCGTCGCGGACAGGGTCCCGCGGACCTCGCCGGGACGCAGCGCGGACAGTTCCGCCGCCACCCGCCGCGGGGCCCCGCCGATCTCCGCGTCCACGGCGTCCGGCAGCTCGAAGCGGGCTTCGGGGCCGTCCGCCGGCCACGGGACCAGGCTGTGCACGGCCGGAGCCGGGCCCGACCAGATGAGCCGGACCGCGTCGGCCCGCAGGCCGCCCACGTCCGCCTGGGTCCAGCCCGAAGCGGCCGCTTCCGCGACCTTGCGCCAGCCCTCGCCCGGCAGATGCGCCTCGACCACCGCGCCCCTGCTCCCGGGCGGCAGCGGGTCGGTCATCACCGTCACCACCGACACCGGGCGGGCGCCGGACAGCTGGACCGTCCACGCGTCGGGCTCCCGGCGCACGGTGCCCGGGTCGCGGGCCGCGCCGGTCCAGGTGTCGGCCTCGGCCGCGGCCCGTACCAGGAAGGGGTCCAGCACCGCCTCGTCGACCCGGACGGTGTCCGGCCCGGACAACTCGGCGCGGGCGGCGGAGAGGGCCTGCGAGGCCCGCCAGGCCGCCGCCCCGTCCCCCCGCGCCTGCGCCTGGAGGACGTCGAGGGCCAGCTCCCCGGCCGTCCCGTAGCGCGCGAGCCGCGAGAACCAGGGCCCCGCCTCGTCGGCGAGGCCCGGCAGCCGCTCCGGGGCCTCGCGCAGGACGCGGAAGGCGGCCCGCAGCCGGTCGCCCGCCGCCGGGTCGCCGGCGCCCCGCGCCCGCCAGAACTCCTCGGCCAGCGGTGCCAGGTACGCCGATTCGGGCTGGGCCAGGCCGGAGGAGGCGTTGTTCCCGGCCAGTGCGGCCAGCGCCTCCCGGGCCCTGGGGTCGGGTCCGGCGAGCGAGGCGACGGCCGCCGCCCACGAGTCGCCGGCCCGGTAGCCGCGCGGGTTCCAGGTGAAGTCCGCCGCCGTGAACAGCGGGATGCGCGACAGCGTGCCCTGGGGCATCGCGTTGGCCAGCACGGCCGCCGAACCGCCCGCCACCACCGGGACCCGTCCCACGAGGGGGCCGAGGAAGATCCGGCCCGGGTCCCAGTCGTTGACCGGGTAGTTGTCCATGGTGACCAGCGGATGGCCGAGCGCGGAGCGCGCCCCGGCCACCTCGCGTCCGGTGATCGTGCGCGGCAGTACGCCGACGCCCGTCCACGCGACCTCCACCCGGCCGTCCAGTGCCCCGGCCAGCGCGGTCCGGTAGGCCGTCGCGCCCTCCTGGTAGTACTCCGTCGGCAGCAGCGACAGCGCGGGCGCACCCGGATGGTGCCGGGCGAGGTGCGCGGCCAGCTCGCCCGCGACCTCCGCGTGCGCCTTCGCGGCGGCCGCCGGCCCCTTCCCGTACCGCTCCCGGTCGGCCCGGCAGCCCCACTCCGTGTAGCTGACGTCCTGGAACTGCACCTGGAACGCCCGGAATCCGAGGTCCCACATCGCGTCCAGCTTCCGCGCGAGCGCGGCCCGGTCGGCGGAGGAGGCCAGGCACATCGACTGCCCCGGCGCCACCGCCCAGGCGAGCACCACCTTGTTGGCGCGGGCCCGTTCGGCCAGGGCCCGCAGCTCCTCGGCCCTCGGCCGCGGATAGTCCCGGCGCCATTCCGCGGTCCGGTACGGGTCGTCGCCGGGCGCGAGCAGCAGCCGGTTCTGTTTGGTGCGGCCCATGAACTCGACCTGCTCGAGCCGCTGGGCGGCAGTCCACGGAGCCCCGTAGAACGCTTCGGTGATCCCGCGCACGGGTGCGGAGGGCCAGTCCCGCACCAGGACACCCGGCACCTTCCCGCCGCCCGGGGCCAGCAGTTGGCGCACCGTCTGCTCGGCGTGGAACAGCCCGTCGTCGCCCACGCCGGCCAGGGCGACCGTGTCCCGCCCGTCGGCCCGGCCCACCGCCAGCCGGTAGCCGCCGTCCGGCAGATCGCCCGGCCCGTCCGCGCCCAGGGCCCGCAGCGCCCGCTCCGCTTCCGGTCCCTGGAGCCGTACGACCGGGATCCGTTCGGGAAGCGGCGCCCCTTCGGACCGCTCGTGCAAGGTCCGTACGCCCGCCCCGCCCAGGGCCTCGCGGACCACCTGGACGGCGTACGGGTCCACGCCGGCGGGGAGCACCAGCACGGCCTCGGCACCCAGCGGCACCTCGCGCGCCGGGTCGGTGGCCATGGACTGCGGACGCGGCCACACCGCGGGCCCCGCGGCGGCCTCGCGGGCCGGATCGGAGCCTGGGCCGAGCAGGGGGACGGGTGCGGGTGCGGCGGCGGGCGCGGGGCCGCGCACCGGGGAGGGGGCCGCGGGAGTTCCGGGTGCACCGGGAGCGTCAGAAGTGGTGGGCGGGGAGGGAGTGTCGGGAGCGGAGGGCGAGGCCGGCGAGGCGAAGGCGGCGGGCGGTCCCGCGACCACCGTGCCGCCCAGCAGCGTGCCGATGACGGCGACGGCCGCGGCCGTGGCCCGCTTGCTGCCCCTGAGCTGCACGGAGCCACCTCGTCCCGAGTCGTCCCCCGCTCGTACGAATGGGCCAGAGCCCACCATCCGTACGGCCGGGGTGTCAACGCCCGCGGGCGGTCTGACCGGGATCGCGCAGGAATGCGATGCGTCCGACTGGGTATGGCTGCGGTGTTCTCCGGCGGTGTTCCATGGTCCTGACCGATTCTCACGCACAAAGGAGTGCCTGCCGTGAACACCGAGGCCGTGAACACCGAGAACGCCACCACCTCCATACCCGCCCCGAAACAGCGCCCGCCGCTCGCCCATCTGCCCGCGCAGGCCGGGCCCGACGAACGGCCCCTCACCAGTGAGCCGTCGCTCGCCGACGCCGCGCACTCGCCGTTGACCAGTGAGCCCCCGCTCGCCTGTGAGGCCCCGCTGACCAGCGAGCCGACCACCCATGCCGCGGCGGCCGCCGCGGGTGACTAGACAAGGAACCTGATGGACGACCTCGCCCGGCTCGCGGCCCTGTACGGAGTGGCCACCACCTACCAGCCCGCCGAGGACGTCACCGTCCGGGTCCCGGACGCCACCGTCGCCGCCGTGCTGCGGCAGCTGGGAGCGGACACCGCCACCCCGGAGACCGTACGGGCGGACCTCGCGGCGGCGGAGCACGAAGCGGCGCACCGGCTGCTGCCGCGCGTGCTGGTGTGGTGGGCCGGGGCGAGGCCGCCCGTGGAGCTGGGCTCGTTGCCGCCGGGGACGCGGCTCCGGCTGGAGCCGGAGGAGGGCGCACCGCCGGGGGCGGGGGAAGGGGCGGGGGAGGCCGCCCCGGCGGTGCCCTGGGGCGGCGACGCGGGGACGGGGCGCCCGCCGCTCGGCGTGCACCGGGTCCATGCCGAGGCCCCCGACGGCCGCACCGCCACCGCCACCCTGATCGTGGCCCCCGAGCGGGCCCCGGCGGCGCCGGAGCGCACCCACGGGATCCTCGTCCAGCTGTACTCGCTGCTCTCCGAGCGTTCCTGGGGCATGGGGGACCTGGGCGACCTGGCGGAGCTGGCGAGTTGGGCGGGCCGGGTCCACGGAGCCGGCTTCGTCCAGGTCAACCCGCTGCACGCGGCCGTGCCCGGGACCCCGACCGACCCCTCCCCGTACCGGCCGTCCTCGCGCCGGTTCCCCGACCCGGTGCACCTGCGGATCGAGGACGTCCCGGAGTACGCCGCCTGCCCGGACCGCGAAGCCCTCGCCGCGCTCGCCGCCCGGGGCGGGGAGCTGCGCCGCGAGGTCCTGGAGAAAGGGGCGCTGATCGACCGGGACGCCGTCTGGACCCTCAAGCGGGCCGCCCTGGAGCTGCTGTACGCCGTCCCGCGCACCCCCGAACGGGCAGCGGCCTACGGGGAGTTCCGCGCCGGGCAGGGTGCGGAGCTGGACCGTCACGCCGCGTGGTGCGCCGCGCGGGCCGGGGAGGACCCCGTCGCGGGGGCCGATTTCCACCGCTGGCTGGTCTGGCTGACGGATGCCCAGCTCACCGCCGCCCAGCGGGCCGCCAAGGAGGCCGGGATGGCGGTCGGCATCGTGCACGACCTGGCCGTCGGGGTGCATCCGGAGGGCTCGGACGCCTCCGGAGCCCCCCACTACGCCCGGGCCGTCTCCGTCGGCGCCCCGCCGGACGCCTTCAACGCGCGGGGCCAGGACTGGGGGCTGCCGCCGTGGCGGCCCGACCGGCTGGCCGCCACCGGGTACGAGCCGTTCCGGGCCCTGCTGCGGGGGGTGTTCCGGTACGCGGGGGCCCTGCGCATCGACCACGTCATGGGACTCTTCCGGCTCTGGTGGATCCCGGAAGGGACCCCGCCCGCCGAAGGCGCGTACGTCTCGTACGACGGGGAGGCGATGCTCGCCCTGCTGGTCCTGGAGGCCCACCGGGCCGGGGCCCTGGTCATCGGCGAGGACCTGGGCACCGTGCAGCCGGGGGTCCGTCAGGCGCTGGCCCGGCGCGGGGTGCTGGGCACCTCGGTGCTGTGGTTCGAGCGGGACTGGGGCGGGGACGGGGAGCCGCTGGAGCCGGAGCGCTGGCGGTCCGACTGCCTGGCCACGGCGACCACCCACGACCTGCCGCCCTCGGCCGCCAAACTGGCCGGCTCCCACGTGGAACTGCGCGACCGCCTCGGCCTGCTGACCCGCCCGTTGGAGCGGGAGCGCGCCGAGGACGCGGCGGACACCGCGCGCTGGCTGGACGTACTGGAGGACCTCGGGCTCGACACCAAGGGCGAGGAGGCCGCCGTACGGTCCCTGTACGGGTTCCTGCTGCGCACCCCGGCCCGGCTGGTCGGGGTCTGGCTGCCCGACGCGGTGGGGGACCGGCGGCCGCAGAACCTGCCCGGGACCTGGGACCAGTACCCCAATTGGCGGCTTCCGCTCGCCGACGCGGAGGGCCGGCCGCTGACGCTGGCGGCGCTGGCCGCCTCGCCGCGCGCGAACGCCCTGCTGGCGGCGGTGCGGGGGCGGGGGGAACCCCGTACGGCACCCCCGGGCGCGCGGGGAGTTTAGGTGTTCGCTACGTTTGCACCGTGGACAAGAAGAACGCTCTGCGCGCCGGCGCCGTCACGGCCGGAACGACGCTGATGATGCTGCTGATGACGTCTCCCGCTCTCGCGGTCACCCGCGACGACGGTGACGACCCGGGTCCGGGCCTGAGCGTCGCCGAGACGCTCGGCCTCTACGTGGCCGCGCCGATCGTGCTGTTCCTGGTCATCGCCGGTCTGGTGATGGTCGGCGACAAGTCGCGCAAGCAGCAGAACGAGAGCTGACCCCTTCCCGGGGTCCTCTCGCTCGATCAGAAACTTCCGGGGCGCCGGGGGTCCGAACGGACCCCCGGCGCCCCGTCGTACCCGAGCGACCTCACGGGCCGCTCGCGGGGAACCGCCTCCGGCCGGCCTACGGGACCCCGGCCAGCACCTTGCGCAGCAGGGCGGTGAGGGTCGCGACCTCCGCCTCGCCGAGCCCGGTGAGCGCGTCGCGCTGGACCGCCAGACCCGCCTCGACGGCCTCGTCGATGAGTGCGAGGCCGCGGTCGGTGATCGTCACCTGGAGCCCTCGCCGGTCGTGCGGATCGGGCTTGCGGCAGAGCAGTCCGGCCTTCTCCAGCTTGTCCAGCCGTCCCGTCATACCGCCCGTGGTGAGCATCAGCGTGGCCGACAGCTCGCGGGGCGAGAGGGTGTACGGGGTTCCGCTGCGGCGCAGCGTGGCGACGACGTCGAACTCCCCGCGGGCGATCCCGTAGCGTGAGTAGGCCCGCTCCATCGCATCGCCCATGGCCTTGGAGATGCGGAAGATCCGCCCGAAGACGGCCATGGGGGTGGTCTCCAGGTCGGGGCGCACCGCGAACCACTGGTCGGTGATGGCGTCGACGGGGTCCTTGGCGGCACCGGCTGCTGGCGTGGGCTCGGTCATGGGCGAAGTATCCGGCTTCCACTTGTTCCGCCGCAAGAAAGTTGCTTGCGGAAAAGTAGCTTAGCGGTAAGCTACTTCCAAGTGAGCTACTCGTCCCTGCCGGAGGAGCGTCCGTCATGAAGCGCGTCACCACCATCGCCCTGACCGCCCTGGCTCCCATCTCCTGGGGCTCCACCTACGCCGTGGCCTCCGAGCTGCTGCCGCCCGACCGGCCCCTGTTCACCGGGGTGATGCGCGCACTGCCCGCCGGACTGCTGCTGACGGCCCTGTCCCGCACCCTGCCGAAGGGGTGGTGGTGGGGGAGGGCCGCCCTCCTGGGCGGACTCAACATCGGCGCCTTCTTCCCGCTGCTGTTCCTCTCCGCCTACCGCCTGCCCGGCGGGGTCGCGGCCGTACTGGGCTCCGCCGGACCGCTGTTCGTCGTGGGGCTGGCCGCGCTCCTCCTGGGCGAGCGGGCCCGGCTGCGGACCGTGCTCGCCGCCGTCGTGGCGGCCTTCGGCGTCAGCATGGTGGTGCTGACCGCGGAGGCCGGGCTCGATCCCGTCGGGGTGGTGGCCGGTGTCGTCTCCTCCGCCTCGATGGGCGCCGGCACCGTCATGACCAAGCGGTGGGGCCGCCCGGAGGGCGTCGGTCCACTGGCCATGACCGGCTGGCAGCTCACCGCGGGCGGCCTGATCATCATCCCGGTCGCCGCGCTGGTCGAGGGGGCGCCGCCGGCACTCGACGGCAAGGCCTTCCTCGGCTACGGCTACATGATGCTGATCAATACCGGCATCGCCTACTGGCTCTGGTTCCGCGGCCTCGGGCGGCTCGGCCCCACCTCGGTCACCCTCCTCGGTCCGCTCTCCCCGCTGACCGCCGCCGTCATCGGCTGGGCCGCCCTGGGGCAGTCGCTGTCGCCGGTCCAGGTGCTGGGCATGGCGATCGCCTTCGGCGCCACCGTCGCCGGGCAGCTCGCGGTGGGCCCGGTGCGGACGAAGCCCGAACCGTTCAGTTCTACTGAAGGAACCGATCGAAATGTTTCGATGGACCTGACGGGTGGGTCGATGCGACGGTAGTGCGACGAACCGACACACCGAACTCCGAGGGGGAGACGCCCAGTGGCCGTCATGGACCGCGCCCGTACCGTTTCGCAGACAGAGCAGCCCGCCGCCGAGGGCGCCGGGGCGAAGAAGGGGGCCGCCGGCCTCGGCGTACTCCTCGCCCTGCTCGCGACGGTCGTCTGGTCCGGCAGCTTCGTCGCCACCCGGGGCATGGCCGACAGCATCCCGCCCGTCCAGGCCGTCTTCTGGCGCTGGACGATCGCCACCGTCGCGGTCGCCCCCTTCGCCGCCCGGCAGGCCTGGCAGCAGCGGGCCCTGATCCGCAAGCACTTCGGCTACATCGCCCTGGCCACCCTCTTCGGCGTCACCCTCTACAACACCCTCGTGCACCAGGCCGGACTGACCACCTCTGCCTCCAACATGGGCATGATCATGGCGGCCTCCCCGGTGATCATGGCCCTGTACGCCCGGGTCGGCGGCGAACGGCTCGGCGCCCGGCGCACCTTCGGACTCGCCCTCGCGGCCCTCGGCGTGCTGCTGCTGGTCGGCAAGGGCTCCATCCGCTTCGACTTCGCCGCCGGCGACCTGTGGATGTTCGCCGCCGCCCTGTCCTTCGCCACGTACAGCGCGCTCCTCAAGCGCAAGCCCGCCGAACTGGGCGGCCTCGCCTTCCTGCTCACCACCTTCGTCCTCGGCGCCCTGATGCTGGCCCCCGCCTACGCCGTGTCCGTCGGCGTCCAGGGCGGCTTCCAGGTCACCCCCTCCACCGCCGGAATGCTCCTCTACGTCGGCGTCTGCTCCTCCGCCGTCGCCTTCTTCGCCTGGAACAAGGCCGTCTCCCTCATCGGCGCCGCCCGCGCCGGAGTCGTCTACTACCTCCAGCCGGTCTGCGTCGCGGGCCTCGGCCTGCTGCTCCTCGGCGAGACGACCGGCCCGGCGCAGCTGGTGTGCATGGCGCTGATCCTCGGCGGCGTGGGTCTGGGTGCCCGGCGGTAGGTTCGGTCCCATGACCGAGTGGGACATCAAGAAGCTGCGGATCCTGCGGACCCTCGCCGAACAGGGGACCGTGACCGCGACGGCCGAGGCGCTGCACATGACGCCCTCGGCCGTTTCGCAGCAGCTGACCAACCTGGCCAGGCTGCTGGGGGTCCCGCTGCTGGAGGCCCAGGGCCGCCGGGTCCGCCTCACCGACGCCGCGCACCTCGTACTGCGCCATGCCGAGGCGGTGTTCGCGCAGCTGGAGCGGGCCGACGCCGAACTGGCCGGATACCTCGCCGGGGAGGCCGGGGAGGTGCGGATCGGCGCCTTCTCCACCGCCGTGCCGGTGCTGGTGGTCCCGGCGGTCGCGGCCCTGCGGCTCTCGCACCCCGGCGTGGAGGTCCGCGTACGGGAGACGGAGGCGGCCGAGTCCTACGAGCTGCTGTCCGCCGGGGTCGTGGACCTGGCCCTCTCCCTCGCGGCGCACGCCCCGACCGCCCGGGACCCCCGCTTCACCCGCCGGACGCTGCTGGAGGACCCCCTCGACGTGGCCCTGCCCCCGGACCACCCGCTGGCCGGAGCCGCGGAGCTGAGGCTCGCGGACCTCTCGGAGGACCCCTGGATCTACGGCGGCAGCGGCCCCTGGTCGGAGATCACCCGCAGCGCCTGCGAGGCGGCGGGGTTCGTACCCGAACAGGCCCACTCGGCCTCGGGCTGGACCGCGATCCTGGCCATGGTCGAGGCGGGCATGGGCGTGGCCCTGGTACCGCGCATGGTGGCGAGCCGCGCCTCGGGGGTGGCCGTCCGCGTCCTGTCCCACGACCGCCCCACCCGGCACGTCGTCGCGGCCCTGCGCCGCGGCTCGGAATCGGCCCCGGCCGTGGCCCACGTACTGGCCGCGCTGCGGACGGCCGCCGGCGGGTGACCTACGCTGACACCTTTGCATGATCTTTCCGGGGGTGGGGGCCATGAGAAGGAGAACGGCGCTCGGGGGGTGGGTGGCCGGCGGACTCGTCCTGGTGGCGGGCCTGGTCGTCACCGTACTGACAGCCCTGTCGGCACTGCTGGCACCGGCGCCGCCGACCGCGCGGGCCGCGCCCGTGCAGGCCGCGGTGGAAGCCGCCACCGTGCGGACGCTCACGTACAACGTCTGCGGCGCGGCCCCCTGCCAGAGCCAGAAGCCGCTCACCGAATGGGCCGACGGCCTCGTGCGGGCGATCGGCTCCGGGGCCGGCAGGGCCGACGTGGTGGCGCTCCAGGAGATGTGCCGGGGCCAGTACGACGAGCTGCGCCGGGTCCTGCCCGGCTACGCGGGCGTGTGGACCAGTACGCAGAAGGCCACCGGCTGTGCCAAGTGGGCCGGGGAGGGCGGTGACACCAGCTTCGGCCAGGCGCTGCTGATCAGGGGAGACCAGAGCTCGGTCACCGGGATGTCCGCCGTGGTGACCCCCGCCGACCCGGTCAGGATGACGGCGGCCCGCTCCGTCGTCTGCGCGAGGGCGCCCGTCGGCGGGCGCACCGTCCTGGCCTGCGGGACGCACCTGGTGCAGGACCCCGTCACACAGAGCGGCACCCCGGTGCTGATGCGCAGCATCGAGGACTGGGCGGACGGGCTGCCGGTCGTCCTGGCCGGGGACTTCAACGCGGAACCCGGCAGCGACCTCCTCAAGCCCGTCTTCGACGGAGCGCCCGGCATCCTGTCCCTCGCCGACGCGGGAGCCACCGGTCCGGAGCCCACCGCATGGGACAAGGACAAGAACAAGGGGAACGGGGAGAAGGGCGACTGGGGGCCCAGGATCGACCTCACCTTCTTCAGCCGTCAGGACTTCCGCGACCTGAACAGCACGGCCGAGGAGACCGGGCTGACCCCGAAGGACCACAAACTGGTCCGCGCCACCGCCGTCTTCACCGAGCGCCCGCACGCCGAAGGAGACCTCACCGGCGACGGCACGCCCGACCTGCTCGCCGTCCAGGACGACGGCTCGCTGCGGCTCCACCCCGGGCTCGGCAACGGCCGTTTCGCCCCCTACCGCACCATCGCCACCAGCGGCTTCGAGGGCGCCGACGTCAGCCATCGCGGCGACTGGAACGGCGACGGCCGCGAGGACGTCGTCGCCCGGATCGGCGACGAGCTGTGGATCTACCCCAACCGCGGCGACGGCCGCCTCGGCGACCGCATCCCGATGGGCGGGCGCCCCGACAAATGGGCCGGCGTCACCGTGCTCGCCGCCGGTGACGTGAACGGCGACGGGCAGCCCGACCTGGTGGCCCGCGGTGGTGGCGGCCTGTTCCTGCACCCGGGAGCCACCGGTACCGACCCGGCCCTGCCCCACAAGGCCGAGCCCCTGGCGGGCGCGGAGTGGAGGGACTACGAGATCCTCACGCCCGGTGACGTGAACGGTGACGGCCGCGCCGACCTCTGGGCCCGCTCCGCCGACGGGAGGATCAGCCAGTTCCTGTCCGCCGGGGCCACGACGCTCGCCCCGCCCACCGTGATCGGAACCGCCTCCCTGACCTCGTACCCGCTCGCCGGCACCATCGGTGACACGACCGGGGACGGTCGCGCCGACCTGCTGCTCACCACCGCGCCCAGGGGCACCGGCACCGCGGGCCTGAACCACCTCCAGGGCAACGCGGCCGGCACCGGCTTCTCCGCGGGCGTGCCCGTCGGCGACGGCGGCTGGCGCTGGAGCCAGTCGGCCCGCTGACCGCCCGGCGCGATGCGCGCGGCACGCGCCGTACCGCGCGTACGGCAAGGGGGCGCCCCCGGTGCGTTACACACCGGGGGCGCCCCCGCTCCTCCGTCCGGGCCGGTCAGGCTCCGGCGGCAGCGGCGTCCGCCGCCTGGGCCCTCAGCGCGCGCTCGACGCCCGCGCGGGACTCCGAGACCAGACGGCGCAGGGCCGCGTTCGGCTCGGCCGAGGCCAGCCAGGCGTCCGTCGCCGCGAGGGTCTGCTCGGAGACCTGGAGGGACGGGTAGAGCCCCACCGCGATCTGCTGGGCGATCTCGTGGCTACGGGTCTCCCAGACCTCCTTGACCGCCGCGAAGTACTTCTCCGTGTACGGGGCGAGGAGCTCGCGCTGGTCGGTCTGGACGAACCCGCCGATCACCGCCTCCTGCACCGCGTTCGGGAGCGAGTCGCCCTCGACGACCGAGGCCCAGGCCTCGGCCTTGGCCTCCGCCGTCGGACGCGCCGCCCGGGCGGTCGCCGCGTGACGCTCGCCGGCGGCCGTCCTGTCCCGCTCCAGCTCGGCCGCGATCGCCGCCTCGTCCGCGACGCCCGTGGCGACCAGGCGCTCCAGGAACGCCCACCGCAGCTCGGTGTCGACGGCCAGGCCCTTGACCTCCGCCGAGCCGTCCAGCAGCGCCGACAGGTACGCCAGCTGCTCCTCGGTACGGGCCGTCGCCGCGAACGCGCGGGCCCACGCCAGCTGGTGGTCGCTGCCCGGCTCGGCCGCGCGCAGGTGTTCCAGCGAGGCCTCCGTCCAGGTGGCCAGGCCCTGCTCCTGCCACGCCGGGTCGGCGTACAGGTCGACGGCCAGCTTCACCTGGCGGTGCAGCGACTGGACGACGCCGATGTCCGACTCCTTGCCGATGCCCGAGAGCACGAGGGCGAGGTAGTCGCGGGTGGCCAGTTCGCCGTCGCGGGTCATGTCCCAGGCCGAGGCCCAGCACAGCGCGCGCGGCAGCGACTCGGTGAAGTCGCCCAGGTGCGAGGTGACATTGGCGAGGGACACCTCGTCGAGGCGGACCTTGGCGTACGACAGGTCGTCGTCGTTGAGCAGGACGACGGCCGGGCGGGCACGGCCGGTCAGCTCCGGCACGGCGGTGAGGTCACCGTCGATGTCCAGCTCGATCCGGTCCGTACGGACCAGCTTGCCGTCGGCCAGGTCGTACAGGCCGACCGCGATGCGGTGCGGGCGCAGGACGGGCTCGCCCTTGGCTCCGGCGGGCAGCGCCGGAGCCTCCTGGCGGACCGCGAAGGCCGTGATGGCGCCGGAGGCGTCCGTCTCGATCTCCGGGCGGAGGATGTTGATGCCGGCCGTCTCCAGCCACGCCTTCGACCAGGCGGTCAGGTCGCGGCCGGAGGTCTCCTCGAGGGCGCCCAGCAGGTCCGACAGGCGCGTGTTGCCGAACGCGTGCGCCTTGAAGTACGCCTGCACGCCCTTGAAGAAGGCGTCGATGCCGACGTAGGCGACGAGCTGCTTGAGCACCGAGGCGCCCTTGGCGTACGTGATGCCGTCGAAGTTGACGAGGACGTCGTCCAGGTCACGGATGTCGGCCATGATCGGGTGCGTGGACGGCAGCTGGTCCTGCCGGTACGCCCAGGTCTTCATCGAGTTGGCGAAGGTGGTCCACGCGTGCGGCCACTTCGAGCCCTCGGCGTACGCCTGGCAGGCGATGGAGGTGTAGGTGGCGAACGACTCGTTCAGCCACAGGTCGTTCCACCACTCCATGGTGACCAGGTCACCGAACCACATGTGCGCGAGCTCGTGCAGGATCGTCTCGGCGCGCACCTCGTACGCCGCGTCCGTCACCTTCGAGCGGAAGACGTACTGGTCGCGGATGGTCACCGCGCCCGCGTTCTCCATCGCGCCCGCGTTGAACTCCGGCACGAAGAGCTGGTCGTACTTCGCGAACGGGTAGTCGTACGCGAACTTCTCCTGGAACCAGGTGAAGCCCTGCCGGGTCACGTCGAAGATCGCGTCGGCGTCGAGGAACTCGGCGAGCGAGGGCCGGCAGTAGATGCCGAGCGGGACGGACTGGCCGTCCACGCCCTCGTAGGAGCTGTGCACCGCGTGGTACGGGCCGACGATCAGGGCCGTGATGTACGTGGAGATGCGCGGGGTGGGCTCGAAGCGCCAGACGTTGTCGGCCGGAGCGGCCGGCGTCGGGGAGTTCGAGATGACCGTCCAGCCCTCGGGGGCCGTCACGGTGAACTGGAACGTCGCCTTCAGGTCGGGCTGCTCGAAGCTGGCGAAGACCCGCCGCGCGTCCGGGACCTCGAACTGGGTGTACAGGTACGCCTGCTCGTCGACCGGGTCGACGAAGCGGTGCAGACCCTCACCGGTGTTGGTGTACGCGCAGTCCGCGACGACACGGAGCTCGTTGGCCCCGGCCGCCAGGTGACCGAGCGCGATCCGGGAATCCCGGAAGACGGCGGCCACGTCCAGGGCCTTGCCGTTGAGGACGACCTCGTGCACGGCCGGCGCGACCAGGTCGATGAAGGTCTCGGCGCCGGCCTCGGCGGACTGGAAGCGCACCGTGGTCACGGAGGGGTACGTGCCACCCTCCTGCGCTCCGCTGAGATCGAGTTCGATCTCGTACGAGTCGACACTGAGCAGCTTTGCGCGCTGCTGAGCCTCTTCACGGGTCAGATTCGTGCCAGGCACGCGTTCATCTCCTTCGATGGTGACGGTGCTGTCCATCCTTCCACGCGGGCCGCGTCACCGCGCCGGAGTAATCCACGGGCGAACGCGACGTCCGATTTCCGCCAGCTTCGGCCCGGCCGGCCACGCACGCTGGACCTCATGACCGCTCACACCGCGCTCCCCATCGCCCCGTCCGCCCTCGCCGCCCTGCGCTCCCTCGACGACGCCGGGCAGCCCTGCCTGCCGTACGAGGACCCCGAGGGCGGCGCCCCGCTCCGCTGCTGCCTGCGCCGCAGCGCCCCGGGCGAACGGATCGCCCTCGTCTCCTACGCCCCGCTGCGCCGCTGGGCCGCCGCGACCGGCGCCGAGCCCGGCGCCTACGACGAACAGGGCCCGGTGTTCATCCACGCCGCCGACTGCGGCGGACCGGCCGGGGCGGCCGGTCACCCCTTCGCCCACCCCGGCGCGCTGCGCACCGCCCGCCGCTACGACGCGGCGGGCCACATCCTCGGCGGCCGGGTGCTCACCCTCACCGGGGACCCGGACGCGGTGATCGACCAGGCCCTGGCCGAAGCCTTCGCGGACCCGGGCACCGCTCTCGTCCACGTCCGCGCGGCCGAATTCGGCTGCTACCTCTTCGAGGTCCGCCGGGGCTGACGCGGCAGGGGCGGCGCAACGCGGCAGGGGCGGCGCCGTAGCGGCGCCGCCCCTGCTCCTCGTGCGTGCGTGCGGGATCAGCCGCGCAGCTCCTCCGCCACCAGCTCCGCGATCTGGACCGCGTTCAGGGCGGCGCCCTTGCGGAGGTTGTCGTTGGAGAGGAACAGGGCGAGGCCGTTCTCGGCGGTCTCGTCGACGCGGATGCGGCCCACGTACGAGGCGTCCTTGCCGGCGGCCTGCAGCGGGGTCGGGATCTCCGAGAGCTCGACGCCCGGGGCGGCCCCGAGCAGCTCGTATGCACGCTCGACGCTCAGCGGCCGGGCGAAGCGGGCGTTGACCTGGAGGGAGTGGCCGGAGAAGACCGGCACGCGCACGCAGGTGCCCGAGACCTTGAGCTCCGGGATCTCCAGGATCTTGCGGGACTCGTTGCGGAGCTTCTGCTCCTCGTCGGTCTCGAAGGAGCCGTCGTCGACCAGGTTGCCCGCGAGCGGGACCACGTTGTAGGCGATCGGCCGCTTGTAGACCTGCGGCTCCGGGAACTCCACCGCGCCGCCGTCGAAGGTCAGCTGGTCGGCGGCCTCGGCGACCGCGCAGGCCTGGCCCTTGAGCTCGGCGACGCCCGCCAGGCCCGAGCCGGAAACGGCCTGGTAGGTGGTGGCGATCAGCGCGGTCAGTCCGGCCTCGTCGTGCAGCGGGCGCAGCACCGGCATCGCGGCCATCGTGGTGCAGTTCGGGTTCGCGATGATGCCCTTGGGGCGGTTCTTGATCGCGTGCGGGTTCACTTCGGAGACCACGAGGGGGACCTCGGGGTGACCGCGCCATGCGGAGGAGTTGTCGATCACGACGGCGCCCTGCGAGGCGACCTTCTCGGCGAGGGCCCTGGAGGTGGCGCCGCCCGCGGAGAAGAGCACGATGTCCAGGCCGGACCAGTCGGCCGTGGAGGCGTCCTCGATGGTGATTTCGCGGCCCTCCCATTCGAGGGTCGTGCCGGCCGAACGGGCCGAGGCGAACAGCCGCAGCTCGTCCACCGGGAACTTCCGCTCGGCGAGGATGCCGCGCATGACTCCGCCGACCTGTCCGGTGGCTCCGACGATTCCGACCCTCACGGTGACTCCTCTTGGTACGTACGACGCGGGCGCGCGTGGAGTCATCATGCGTTCGACCCCACGAGGCTTGTCCAATCCATTGTCCGAGGAGCGGACGGTGTTCTGCGTGTGAACCCCCGTGACAACTCCGTGGCGGCCGTGTTGCACCCCGGCCCACCGCCCCTTTTGCCAGGTCGCAGCCGGTTACGGTCCGATCTGTCGCGTCCGCAATCCGGACGATCCTTCCGCACTTCGAACCCGGGGAGAACCACCGTGCGTGCCATCCGCCACCGGCGCCGGTCCATACCGGCGCTCGCCGCCCTCGCGGCAGCCGCCGTCGCCGCGCCCGTCCTGCTCGCCGCCACTCCGGCGGCCGCCCACCCGCGCGAGGGCCGGCTGGCCAAGGAGCTGGTGGAGGAGGTCACCGCCCGCGGGGCCTACCGTCACCTGGCCAGGTTCCAGCAGATCGCCGACGCCAACGGCGGCAACCGCGCCGCCGGCACCCCCGGCCACGCCGCCTCCGCCGCGTACGTCCACGACACCCTCGCCAAGGCCGGGTACCAGGTCTCGTACCAGGACTTCGACATCTACGACGCGCACACGAGGACGGAGCGCACCACCGTCCTCGCCGGCGCCGACCCGCGCGAGCTGGCCACCGCCGCGTTCACCTTCACCAAGTCCACCCCGGCCGGCGGCCTGTCCGCCCCGATCGCCCTCGCACGGGTCGACGAGACCCCGGGCTGTGACGCCGCCGACTACCCGGCCGGCGCGTTCACCGGGAAGATCGCCCTGGTCAAGCGGGGGTCCTGCACCTTCGTGGAGAAGCAGCGGGCCGCCGCCGCGGCGGGCGCGCTCGGCGTGATCGTCTACAACCACAGCGGCACCACCCCGGTCCGGGGCAGCTTCTCCTCGCCCGCCGAGGGGATCATCCCGAGCGCCGGCATCACCCTCGCCGACGGGGAGGCGCTGACCGCGGCCGCCGGCAGGGGCGAGGTGACCGTACGCCTGGACCTGGACCAGGAGCACGTGAAGAAGACCACCCGCAACGTGATCGCCGAGACCCGGGGCGGCCGCGCCGACCGGGTGCTCACGGTCGGCGCCCACCTGGACTCGGTCGCCGAGGGCCCGGGCATCAACGACAACGGATCCGGCTCGGCCGGCCTGCTGGAGGTGGCCCTCAAGCTCGCGGAGGAGGGCGCCAACAAGAAGGGCAAGGGCAAGCAGACCGCGAACAAGGTCCGCTTCGCCTGGTGGTCGGCGGAGGAGCTCGGCCTGCTGGGCTCCGAGCACTACGTGGCGCAGCTGTCGGAGAAGCAGAAGAAGGACATCGCGCTCTACCTGAACTTCGACATGATCGCCTCGCCGAACCCGGTGCAGTTCGTCTACGACGGCGACGACTCGGACAAGACCGGCGAGGGCGCGGGTCCGGCCGGATCGGCGCAGATCGAGGCGCTGATCAACGGCTTCCTCGACAAGAAGCACAAGCCGCACGAGGGCAGTGACTTCGACGGCCGCTCCGACTACGGCCCGTTCATCGCGAACGGCATCCCGGCGGGCGGCACCTTCACCGGGGCCGAGGGCATCAAGACGCCCGAGCAGGCGAAGCGGTACGGCGGCACGGCCGGGGCCCCGTACGACCCGAACTACCACGGGGCGGGCGACACCCTGAAGAACCTGGACCTCAAGGCCTTCGACACCAACCTGGACGTCATCGCCCACGCGGTCGGCACCTACGCGCAGGACCTGAGCTCGCTCGGGAAGTGACGCGGGGCCCGAGGGGGGCATGCGGAAGGGGCGGGTACCCGATCGGGTACCCGCCCCTCCGTCATGCGGTCACGAGGTCATGCGGTGATCCGTCGCACGGCCGGAGCCGTTACGGGAGGACCTTCTCGATCTGCACGCTGCCGGTGCCGGCGGCGGTGCCGCCGGCGTTGAGCAGCTTGATCTCGCCGAAGAACTGGCGGCCTTCCGGAGCCGCGCTGTTGACCAGCACGTTCGCGGAGACGGACGCCGAGGCGCCGTTGGCGAGGTTGACCTTCGCGGCCTCGTCGACCTGGACGGTGCCCAGGGCGGCCGAGTAGTAGACGTCGCGGTAGTCGTAGGTGGTGGAGCCGGTCGGGATCGCGTAGCCGATCACGTTGACCGTGTAGGTGCCCGCGGCCGGGTTGACCAGGCTCACGGCCTCCTCGGAGTCGCCGTCGGCGGAGGTGCCGACCTTGACGCCGTCCTTGTAGACCTCGAGGTCCAGGTCGGCGGCGGTGTCGGAGACGTTGCCGATCGCGATGTCGAGGCGGGAGACGCCCTCGCCGATCGTGACCTCGGACGTCTGGGTCTCACCGGTGGCGATGGTCGGCTTGGCGACCTTCGCGGAGCCGAGCGGACCGCCCTGGAGCTTGCCGCCGGAGATGGCCGCACCCTCGTTCTTGACGGTCCACTGGACCGGCGCCGGGGTGCCCAGCTTGACCTCGGGCAGGACCTTGACCGCGGGGTCGAAGGCCGCGCCGAGCACGGAGACGTCGAGCTTGAACGGGTTGTCGAGCAGCGGCGACGTACGGCGCGACTCGACCTCGATCTCCCAGACGCCCGGCTGCGGGTTCGGGTACGAACGCAGGTCGGGGCGGCACAGGTTCGCCGGGTTGTCGTAGTTCGGGTAGCACTGGGTCGTCGCGCTGTCCTCGACGCCCACACCGTACGGGTGGATCGAGATGAAGCGCGTCTGGCTGCCCGGCTTCAGACCGCCGAGGGCGACCTCGAGGGTCTTGGCGCCCGTGGGGACGGTCACGAAGTACGACTTGTGGCTGTTGCGCTGCACGGACGAGGTGTCCGAGTAGGCGAACGAGGGCTTGGCCAGCGGGGCGGAGACGACGACCGTGGAGAGGATCTGCTTGTCGATGCCCTCGGTGGTCTCGTCGTCGAGCTGCAGGATGCCGCTGTGGACACCGGCGGTCGTGGCCTTGGCCTCGACCTTGATGGTGACCGGCTTGTTCAGGGGCAGGGTGACGTAGTCGTAGTCGCCGAGGACCTTGAACGTACCGTCGTTGTTGCGCCAGCTGAGCTGGTGCGGGGTGCCGTACTTGACGCCGGTGGTGCGCGTCACGACGACGTTGTAGACCTTCTTCTGGCCGACCTTCAGGCCGCCCTCACGGTCGTAGACGCCGGTGCCGAAGCCCGGGGTCTTCAGGAACTGGTCGATCGCGGTGTCGACCGGCGCCGAGACGGTGAACTCGTTGGCCTTCGCGCCGCGCTGGATGGACTCCCACGCGCCGGGGATGTTGATCAGGCCCGCGCCCTGGGCGTGCGCCGGAACGTCGTCGATCTTCTTCGCGCTGCTGGTGAGCGCGATGCGCAGGGTCGCCGGGGTGAGGGCGATGTGCTGCTGCTTCGCGGCCGAGATCAGCAGGGCGCTGGCGCCCGCCGCCTGCGGCGAGGACATCGAGGTGCCCTGCAGCATGGCGTAACCGGCCGGCAGGTCGTAGCCCGCCTCCTTCACCGGGGAGCCCGGCAGCCAGGTCTGGACGGAGTTGATCGACGCGCCGGGGGCGGTGATCGTCGGCGTGAAGCCGCCGTCCTCACGCGGACCGCGGGAGGAGAAGGGGAACATGCTGTACTTCTTGGTCACGCCGGAGCCGTAGTTGGC
This sequence comes from Streptomyces sp. NBC_00435, assembly GCF_036014235.1. GTDB lineage: Bacteria > Actinomycetota > Actinomycetes > Streptomycetales > Streptomycetaceae > Streptomyces. Next base: position 2,853,853 of record NZ_CP107924.1, on the reverse strand, counting down.
TGCCCAGGTCTCCTTGGAGACCGCCGCGCCCACGGAGATGACCTTGTCCGCGAGACCGGGGTCACCGATGGTGTTGATGCCGGGGCCCTCGTTGCCCGCCGAGATGACGAGCTGGACACCGTAGGTGTCGATGAGGTTCTTGTAGAGCTCGGAGCGCGCGTTGTTGCCGTCGTTCAGCGCCGGCAGGCCGCCGATCGACATGTTGACGATGTCCACGCCGCGGTTGACGACGAGGTCGATCATGCCCTCGGTCAGCGCGATGTTGGTGCAGCCACCGGACCAGGAGCAGGCGCGCGAGGAGACGATCTTGGCGCCGGGCGCCTCGCCGTTCATCGCGCCGCCGAAGAGGCCGTTGGCGGAGGTGATGCCCGCGACGTGCGTACCGTGCTCGGACTCGATGATGCCGACGTTGACGAAGTCGGCCTTCTTGCCGACCCAGTCACCGCCCAGCGGGTCCATCGGGACGTCCTTGCGGATCTCGACCACGAACGGGATGCGCTCGGCGACGTCGGTCGCCGGGTTGTCCGTGCCGAAGTAGCCGATCTGGTAGCCGTCCTTGTACGGCTTCATCGGCTCGTTGTTCGTGAAGTCGTTGTCCTGGTCGGTGTCGACGCGGACGGTCCCGGCGACCGGGTCGTAGAGCAGGCCGAACCGGTCGGTGGTGTCCCCGTCCCGGTTGACGTCGCCCTTCATGTCACCGGTGGCGGTGATCGACTCGGTGAAGCGGCTCCACTGGAACGAGCCCGCCGGGGCCTTCCAGCTCGCGCCGCCCGCGCTGAACGCGCCGCCGGCGACCGGGGTGATCTGGGGGCGCCAGGTGGCGTCGCCGTCGGCGAGCGGGTCGGTCGCGGTGACCCAGTCGACGATCTTGCGCTCGCCGGTGGTGGTCTTCTGGAGCGCGGGGTGACCGAGGTCGACGCCCGAGTCCAGGATGCCGATGGTCACACCGCGGCCGTCGGCCTTCGGGTTCTTCTTGAGGAAGTCCAGCGAACCGGTCTCGAAGGACGGGTTGTACGGGTTCTTCGCGGGGGTGTTCTTGCCCGGCGCCGGGTACGTCTCGGCGGCGGTCTTCTTGACCGTGCCGGTCTCGCGGCCCGCGTCCGGACGGGGGTCCGGAAGCTGGATCTCCTGACGCAGGTCGATGCCGTGCACCGAGGACAGCTTGGCGGCCGCCTTCAGAGCGGCCTCGGCCTTGTCGGTCGGCAGGGTGGCGCGGACGTAGCCGAGCTTGTCGTACGTCTGGCCCACCGAGGCGCCCTGGACGTCGTCGAGCTGCTTCGCCACCTGCTGGGTCTGGCCAGGAGCGGTCGCGACCATGACGGTGACGGTCTTCTCGCCCTTGGTCTTGGCTTCCTGCAGCAGTTCGACGTCGGCCGAACCGAGCTTCTGGTCGGCCGACTTCACCGCGGGGTTGGCGGTGGGTTTGCCCGTGGGGCCGTCGGTGCCGGTCGCCGCGAAGACGGGCACGGCTCCGGTGGCCGCGAGAGCGGCCACCAGGCCGGCCGCGGCCGCGACGCGCGCGGCGCGTCGGGTCACGGATATGGAGCTGGGGGAGTCGAGGGTCATCAGCATCCCTGGCTAAGTGAAAGATACGGTCCGGATTTCGGTGCCGGATGACCGGTCAGCCTCGCTTAAGTGACAGCTCTTTGGGGAGAGTTGTCATCGACCGATACCTGACCTGGCGGACTCCCGCCACTGCCAGGGATGCGCCAGAAGGCCCGTACCGGGGTGAACCGGTACGAGCCTTCGGGTTAGATCATCGATTTATCGACTTCCCGACCTTCTGTCAGGGATGAAGCACGACTCCGTCTCGGATCGAGTGTGACAACTTCGCGGTGTTCAGCGCTCGCGCGTGCGCGCGTAATGGCGGGAGGCTTTCGCCCGGTTTCCGCAGGCCGCCATCGAGCACCAGCGCCGGGTGCCGTTGCGTGAGGTGTCGTGGAAGTGCAGGACGCACGTCTCGGAGGCGCACTTGCGGATCCGGTCGGGGTCGGAGCCCAGTAGCTCCAGGTAGTCGTAGGCGGCCGTCCAGGCCGGACCCCAGGCCGGGTCCGCGAACTCGGTGCGCTCGCCGGGTCCCCCGGACGTCAGGGTGGCCCGGATCCGCCCGTGCTCCAGGACGGCGTCGACCAGGGCGCGGGCGCCCCCGTCGGCCGGGTCCGCGATCGCGCGGGCCAGTGCCTCGCGGGCGGTGAGCAGGTGGACCAGGGTCGCGGCGTCGGCGCGGAAGCGGCCGGACAGCCCGGTGCTCTCCAGCCAGAGCGCGAGCCCCTGCACGCGGCTGAGGCCGAAGGCCCCGGCGAAGAGGTCGAGGGGTTCACCCTCCTGGACCCAGCGGGTGTTCAGCAGGTCCAGGGCCACCGGTTCCCCGGTCAGGGGTCGTGGGTCCGCCGTCGGCAGCTCCGCCGTCGTCATGTCCGCCTCCTCGCGTCACTAACCCCTCAAGAGTACGTGAGTGGTTTGACGCCTTCACGCCTAACCCTTAACATCGAGTTAGAGGGTTAGGTATTGCGGTATTTCTGAGGGAAGGAACCAGCCATGACGGCCGTCATCAGCAAGCTCCGCACCGGCCACGTGGGGCTGAACGTCACCGACCTCGCCCGATCGCTCGCCTTCTACCAGGGGGCCCTGGGCTTCGAGGTGCTCGGCGAGGGCAAGGAGGAGGGCCGTCGCTTCGCCTTCCTCGGCCAGGACGGCGCGCTGGTCCTCACCCTGTGGCAGCAGGCCGAGGGTGCCTACGCACCCGCCTCGGCCGGACTGCACCACCTCGCGCTCGCGGCGGACGCCCTCGAGGAGGTCCGGGCGTACGAGGAGCGGCTGCGCGGCCTGGGCGTCGAATTCGCCTACGAGGGGGTCGTCGCCCACGGCGAGGGGGAGCACTCCGGAGGGATCTTCTTCCACGACCCCGACGGGACCCGCCTGGAGATCTTCGTGCCGACCGGCGCCGAAGGCGCTGAGGCTCCTCACGCAGGGGCCCCGACCTGCGGGTTCTTCTAATGTCCGGGTACCACTGGGGTTCGCTGGCGGTACAGGACCGGGTCGGCGTCCGCGAGCACGCCGTCCATGTCGGCCGCTCGATCACCCCGTACATCAAGGACGTCGCCGCACAGTTCCTGGCGCAGCAGCCGCACCTGGTCGTCGGCGCCGCCGACCCCGGCGGCCGGCTCTGGACCTCGCTGCTGACCGGCGCCCCCGGCTTCGTACGGGCCACCGGGCCGGACCGGATCGCGGTCACCGGAGGCCTGCCCGGCGGCGATCCGCTCGCCGAGGCGCTGGCCACCGCCGGTACCCGGATCGGGACCATCTCGCTCGATCCGCGCACCCGGCGGCGGATGCGGCTCAACGGAACCCTGGAAGTGACCCCGGGCGGGTTCGCGGTGGCGGCCGAGCAGGTGTTCGCGAACTGCCCCAAGTACCTCCAGAAGCGGCAGCCTGTCCAGCTCGCCGCCGAAGGAGCCGGTGTCGTGCGGCGCGGGGACACGCTCACCCCCGACCAGGAGCGGGCCGTCCGTGCCGCCGACACCTTCTTCGTCGCCACCACCGCCGAGGCGGACGGGGCGGACGCGAGCCACCGGGGCGGAATGCCGGGCTTCGTCGAGGTGCTGTCCCCGACCGAGCTGGCCTGGCCCGACTACCCCGGCAACGCGATGTTCCTGACGCTGGGGAACCTGACGGCGGACCCGCGTGCCGGGCTGCTGTTCCCGGACTGGGAGAGCGGGGCGCTGCTCCAACTCAGTGGGCGGGCCGAGCCCGAGTTCGGGGCCGGCGGGGATCGGCGGATCCGCTTCCGGATCGACGCGGTGGTGGAGAGCGTGCACCCGGGGCGGCTGCTGTGGAGCGCCCCGGAGTACTCGCCCGCCAATCCGGTCGTGCCTTCGCCCCAGGGGCTCCGGCCGTGGGGACCTCACTTGGGCAGTACGACGAGGTAGGCGGCGGGCTCGCGGTCGCCGGCCGCCGTCAGGGCGGTCCGGACGACCGCGGCCTGCTGCTCGGGCCAGTCGCGGAGCTTGCGCGGGGTGATGTGCAGGACGGTCACCCCGCACCGCTCCAGCGTCTCGCGCTTGCGGACGGTCTCCGACCACTGCTCGTCCTCGCCCTGGCGCGGGGCCCGTGTGTCGATCTCCACGGCCACCGCCTGCTCGGGCCAGTACGCGTCGACCCCGCCGAGGTGCGGTCCGCCGGGCAGTCGCAGGTCCACGTTCCAGACCGGCTCGGGGAGTTCGAAGCCCCGTACGAGCTGGTACAGCCGGTCCTCGGCGATGGCCCGGCCCTCGGCGAGCAGCGATTCGACCGCGTCCACGACGTGCGGCCGGTTCAGCAGCCGGGCCACCGTCAGCTCCCGCACCACGGCGGCCGGTTCGCAGTGCCCGCCGCGGACGGCTTCGCTGAGCAGGCGGCGGACCGTACCGGCGTCGGAGAGGTGGGCGACGGCGTCGGCGACGGCGCGGGCCACGGGCGCGACGGGGAGGCCGGTGACCTCCATCGGCCGGGGCGGGGTGTGCGTGCGGACGATGCGGACGTCTCCGGCGGAGCGCAGCCGGCGGGTGTTCGGCAGGAGGACGTCGATGCGGGGGAGGCCGAGCAGGGCGGGGGCCGAGGAGAACCGGTACAGCGCGAGGGCGGCGAGCCCGGTGATCATGACCTCGTCGCCGCGGCGCCCGGCGTAGAGCAGCGCCGCGTGCAGCCGCTCCTCACTGGTCGCCGGCCCGGAGTGGAGCAGGAACACCCCCGGCAGGATCTGCTGCCAGGGCCGCTCGGCGGCGTCGGAGGCGGTGACGCCGTGCTCGCGGAGCTGGGCCAGCGACAGCACGCGGGGGCGGGTGTCGGTGAGGTGGGCGAGGGGGAGGGGCGCGTTGTGGTTCATGACGCGGTGATTCCCTCAGGCCATGGCCTCGCTAACCCCTGTTACACGTCTGTCGGCAAATCGGGACAAGACGGGGCTAAAGTACGGGCGTTCGACTGCCGATGGAGTGCGCCGGTTCGGCCCCGTTTTCTGGGGCCCCGCACCGGACCACGCGCCTCGAACTCCGGCGGGGCTGAATCCTTCAGCCCCGCCGGAGTTCGAGGACGGCCCCACAGGGTCAGCCGGCCGCCGCCGTGTCGCAGGCCTGGCCGCGCAGCGCACGGGCCAGGTCGTCCCGGGACTCCAGGACGAGCCGCCGCAGCGCGGGGGCGGCATCCGCATGCGCCGCCAGCCACCCGTCAGTGGCGTCCACCGTCGCCTGGGAGCTCTGCAGCGCGGGGTACAGCCCCTTCACCACGTCCATGGCGATCTGGATCGACCGGTCGGCCCAGAGTCCCTCGATGGCCGCGAAGTAGCGCTCCGTGTACGGCGCGAGCAGAGCCCGCTGCGAAGGCTGCTGCATCCCCGCGATCGTCGCCTCGACCAGTGCGTTCGACAGCGCGTCCGACTCCACCACGGCCACCCACGCCTGGTCCTTGACCGCCGCCGACGGCCGCGCCGCCAGGCAACGCACCTGGTGGCGCTTGCCCGACGCGGTGTCGTCCCGCGCCAGTTCGGCGGCGATGACGTCCTCGCCGACCGCCCCGTGCGCGGCCAGCGGCAGCAGGAAGTCCCAGCGCAGCTCCTGGTCCACGTCCAGCCCGTCGATCCGCGCCGTCCCCTCCAGCAGCCCCAGCAGCAGCTGGAAGTCACCCTCGGTCGCCGCGCCCGCCGCGAAGAAGCGGGCCCACGTCAGCTGGCGCTCCGAACCCGGCTCCGCGAACCGCAGTTCCTGCAGCGCGCACGCCGCCAGCACCCGGCCGCCCTGCTCCCGCCAGTCGGGCGCCGCGTAGTGCGCGACGGCGGACAACGCCTGCGAGTGCAGCATCTGGAGCACACCGACGTCCGTCTCCCGGCCCGCGTGGGCCAGTACGAGCGAGACGAAGTCCCGCGCCGGCATCAGCGCGTCACGCGTCAGGTTCCACAGCGCCGACCAGCACAGCGCGCGGGTCAGCGGGTCCGCCACCGAGCCCAGGTGCGAGCGCAGCGTGGCCAGCGAGGCCTCGTCGAAGCGGATCTTGCAGTACGTGAGGTCGTCGTCGTTGACGAGCACCAGGTCGGGCCGCTCCTGACCGGCCAGTTCGGCCACCACGGTCCGGGCCCCGGCCACGTCCGTCTCGGCGCGCGCGTACCGCACCAGCGCGCCGTCGGAGTCGAGCCGGTACAGGCCCACCGCCACCCGGTGCGGGCGCAGCTCGTCGCCGTCCTGGACCACCGCCAGTTCGGTCACCCGGCCACCCGCGTCGTACGTCACCACCGGGGTCAGGGCGTTCACGCCGGCCGTCTGCAGCCAGGCCCGCGACCACTCGGCCATGTCCCGCCCGGAGACCTCCGCGAGCACCGACAGCAGGTCGTCCAGCGTGGTGTTCCCGTACGCGTTGGCCTTGAAGTAGCGCCGCGCGCCATCCAGGAACGCGTCCCGTCCCACGTAGGCCACGAGCTGCTTGAGCACCGCCGCGCCCTTGGCGTAGGTGATGCCGTCGAAGTTCAGCTTCGCGTCCTCCAGGTCACGGATGTCCGCCGTGATCGGATGCGTGGACGGCAGCTGGTCGGCCCGGTAGGCCCATGCCTTGCGGCTGTTGGCGAAGGTGACCCACGCCTGGTCGAAGCGGGTCGCCTCGACCAGCGCGAAGGAGCCCATGAAGTCCGCGAAGGACTCCTTCAGCCACAGGTCGTCCCACCACTTCATGGTGACCAGGTCGCCGAACCACATGTGCGCCATCTCGTGCAGGATCGTGTTGGCGCGCCGCTCGTACGAGGCCTGCGTGACCTTCCCGCGGAAGATGTACTCCTCCCGGAAGGTCACCATCCCCGGGTTCTCCATGGCGCCCAGGTTGTACTCCGGCACGAAGGCCTGGTCGTACTTCCCGAAGGGGTACGGGTAGTCGAAGATCTCGTGGAAGAGGTCGAAGCCCTGCTTCGTGACGAGGAACACCTGGTCCGCGTCGAAGTGCTTGGCCAGCCCCTTGCGGCAGATCGCGCCGAGCGGGATCGTCAGGTCCCCGCGCGCGTAGGTGTCCGTCACGTAGTGGTACGGCCCCGCCACCACGCAGGTGATGTACGTGGAGATCGGCGCGGTCTCGGCGAAGCGCCGGGTCTGCCCCTCGCGGGACTCCTCGGCGCCGTTGCTCCAGACCTGCCAGCCCTCGGGCGCCGTCACCTCGAAGCGGTACGGGGCCTTGAGGTCGGGCTGCTCGAAGTTCGCGTACACCCGCCGGGCGTCCGCCGGCTCGTACTGGGTGTAGAGGTAGACCTCGCCGTCCTCCGGGTCCACGAAGCGGTGCATGCCCTCGCCGGTCCGGCTGTACGCGCAGTCGGCGTCGACCACGAGCACGTTCTCGGAGGCCAGCCCGTCCAGGGCGATCCGCGCGCCGTCGAAGACGACGGCCGGGTCCAGCGCGCGCCCGTTGAGGGTCACGCTGTTCACCTTGGGCGCGATGAGGTCCGCGAAGCTCGCGGCTCCCGGAGCGGCGGCGCGGAAGCGGACGGTGGTCACCGAGCGGAAGGTCCTTGGGCCGTCGGCCGGTTCGGCCTCGTCCACCGCGGACCTCAGGTCGAGGACCACCTCGTACCCGTCGACGGACAGCAGCTCGGCCCGCTGGCGGGCCTCGTCACGGGACAGATTCTCTCCGGGCACGTGCACTCCTTCGTGCGTGATCGCGATACCTGACCGAATCCTCCCACGGGGGAATGTGTGTGCGGTCGGAGCGGTTGGGCAGTGAGGAACGTTCCGACATGAGGAGAGACATGGCTGACACCCAGGTGCGCGAGAAGACCCCTGTCGACTTCTGGTTCGACCCGCTGTGCCCCTGGGCCTGGATGACGTCCCGCTGGATGCTGGAGGTCGAGAAGGTCCGTGACGTCGAGGTCCGCTGGCACGTGATGAGCCTCGCCGTCCTGAACGAGAACAAGCTCGACGAACTGCCCGAGGTCTACCGCGACCTGCTCGGCCCCAAGGGCTGGGCTCCCGTCCGCGTGGTCGTCGCCGCCCAGCAGAAGTTCGGCGACGAGGTCACCGGCAAGCTCTACACCGCGCTCGGCACCCGTTTCCACAACGAGGGCCAGGGCCCGACCCGTGAGGCGATCGCCGCGGCCCTGGACGAGGTGGGCCTGCCCGCCGAGCTGATCCACTACGCCGACTCCGACGAGTACGACGAGGTCCTGCGCGACTCCCACAACGACGGCATCGACCGGGTCGGCCAGGAGGTCGGCACCCCGGTCATCTCGGTGCCCGGCGCCGACGGCGAGGACGTGGCCTTCTTCGGCCCGGTCGTCACCCCGGCCCCGCGCGGCGACGCCGCGGCCCGCCTCTGGGACGGGACCCTGCTCGTCGCCTCCACCCCCGGCTTCTACGAGATCAAGCGCACCCGCACCCAGGGCCCGATCTTCGACTAGTCGACGGTCCGGAGGACTCCTCCCGGGAGGCGGGCATCCCCTTCCTCCCTTAACGTCCCCGTATGGGGACCAGGTCGATGCACCAGGGAACGCGCGAGGAACCGCTCGGCCGCACGGGCGGCCGGGCGGAGCCCGCGATACCGAACGGCAACGCCGCGCACGCCAGCCTGCCCGCACGCCCCCGAGACCGGGCGCTGCGGGCAGCTTGCGTCGCGGTGCCCCCGCTGTGGACGGCCCTCGGGGTCCGCCACGCCGCCGGCACCCTGCGCCACTACCTCCGGGGCACGGGCCGCCCGTACCGGGTCGACGCGCGGGCGCTGCTCGCGGTGCCAGCCGTACGCGAAGAGGTGGACCGGCGCCTGGCCGAGTGGAGGCGGGCCGCGCGGGCCCTCGGCGAACCGGGCGGGTACGCGGCGGACAGCGGCTGGCGCGGGGTGCTGATCACCCGGCGGGGGAGCGCGGACTGGTGGCTGGCGCTGCGCGGGGCCCAGTACCGGGTCAGCGGCACGGTACGAGTGCACGAGGACGGGTCCGTGGTGAGCGACTACCGCTTCCAGGTGCACAAGAGCTGGAACTTCGACCGCGGGGAGTCGGAGTTCGGGATCCCCTTCACCCCGTTCGCCCGGCTGCACGAGACGGGGCTGGCCCGGGAGTTCACGGCGGTCGGCGAAGTGGACGGACTGGTCGACAGCGCGGACGCGGAAGACCCCCGCGAGTCACGTCCTCACGAGGGTCTTCCGGTGGACACGCCCGCAGGTGAAGGTTGAGAAGACGATCACGAGGCGGACGGGCTGGGGTGGCGGCGATCAGCCCTTGACGGGGATCAGCAGCGGGGTGTTCGCCTTGGCGTCGGCGTAGCGCTTGGCCACGTCCTGCCAGTTGACGACGTTCCACATCGCCTCGATGAAGTCCACCTTCTGGTTCTTGTACTGCAGGTAGAAGGCGTGCTCCCAGGCGTCGAAGACCAGGACCGGGGTGCTGGCGATGCCCACGTTGCCCTGGTGGTCGTAGATCTGCTCGACGATCAGCCGGCCGCTGACCGGCTCGTACGCGAGCACGCCCCAGCCGGAGCCCTGCGTCGCGGAGGACGCGAAGGTCAGCTGCTTCCTGAACTTCGCGAAGGAGCCGAAGGACTCCGTGATCGCGTCGGCCAGGTCGCCCAGGCCGTCGGCCGCGGTGGGCTCGCCGCCGCCTTCGCCGGTCTTCGGGCTGGCCATGTTGTGCCAGTAGATGCTGTGCAGGATGTGGCCGGAGAGGTGGAAGGCCAGGTTCTTCTCCAGGCCGTTCAGCGCGCCCCAGTTCTCCTTGTCGCGTGCCTCCGCCAGCTGCTCCAGGGTGTTGTTGGCGCCCGTGACGTAGGCAGCGTGGTGCTTGTCGTGGTGCAGCTCGATGATCTGCGGGTTGATCACCGGCTCGAGAGCCGCGTAGTCGTAAGGAAGTTCAGGAAGCGTGTAGATGGCCATGCGTGTTATCCGGTCCCCTCGGCGTGCCAACCGCTTATTGCAATCAATGCGCAACTGCACGCTAGCAGCATCTATGCCGCAGCTCATGTAAGGGTTCCCTACCTGAAACGGAGGCGCGCCTCATGCGAGGGCATGAGGCGCGCCGGAGTCCGGGGCGGTCCGGGTCAGCCCCTGGCGGCGGCCCGCCGCTGGATGACGTACCCGGTGGCGGCCAGCGTCAGGGTCAGGCCGCCCGTGAAGACGAGCTGGACGCGGGTGTCGTCGCCCATGGCCATCAGGACCAGGACTCCGGCCAGTCCGGCGAGCGCGACCCACGTCAGGTACGGGAAGCCCCACATCTTCACGACCAGCTTCTCGGGGGCCTCGCGCTCCATCCGGCGGCGCAGCACGAACTGCGAGACGGCGATGAAGCCCCAGACGACGAGGATGACGCCGCCGACCATGTTCAGCAGCCAGGCGAAGAGGGTGTCCGGGTACCAGTACGACAGCAGCACGGTGACGAAGCCGAAGCCGGAGGAGGCGAGCACCGCGCGGCGCGGCACCCGGCCGGAGATCTTGCCCAGCGCCTTGGGGCCCTGGCCGCGCGAGACGAGGGAGTAGGCCATGCGGGAGGAGCCGTAGATGTTGGCGTTCATCGCGGACAGCAGGGCGATCAGGATGACCACGTTCATGACCTGGCCGGCGTGCGGAATGCCCAGGTGGTCCAGGGTGGCCGCGTACGGGCCCTCGGTGGTGACCGCGGGGTCGTTCCACGGCAGCAGCGTGACGATGACCAGCATCGAGCCGACGTAGACGATCGCGATCCGCCACATGGTGGTCTTCACGGCCTTGGCGACGCCGCGGACCGGGTTGTCGGACTCGGCGGCCGCGATGGTCACCGTCTCCAGACCGCCGTACGCGACGACGGAGGCGAGCAGTCCGACCAGCAGTCCGTCCACGCCGTTGGGCAGGAAGCCGCCGTCGTGGAGCAGATTGGCGGAGCCCGGGGAATCGGCGCCGGGCAGCACGCCCATGACGGCCAGCACGCCCAGGCCGAGGAAGAGCGCGATGGCGCCGATCTTCAGGGTGGCGAACCAGAATTCGAACTCGCCGAAGTGGGAGACGGCGGTCAGGTTGGAGCCGCAGAACAGTGCCATGAAGGCCAGCACCCACATCCACGACGGGGTGCCGGGGAACCAGCCCGTCATGATGTGCGCCGCGCCGATGGCCTCGATGGCGACGCCCACGCACAGCAGGGTCCAGAACATCCAGCCGGCGGTGAAGCCCGCCCACGGGCCGACGGCCCGCTCGGCGTGGACCGAGAAGGAGCCGGAGGAGGGGTTGGCGGCGGACATCTCGCCGAGCATCCGCATCACGAACATCACGAGCAGGCCGGAGGCGGCGTACGCCAGCACGATCGAGGGACCGGCCGCCGCGATGCCGGCGCCGGAGCCGACGAAGAGCCCGGCGCCGATGACGCCGCCGAGGGCGATCATCGAAAGGTGGCGCTGCTTGAGTCCGTTGCCGAGGGGCGAGGACCCCTCGGCGATCGCGGGGTCAGCGGGCTTCTGCCCGGGCGGGGTCAGGGTGCTCTGGCTCATGGGGTGGTGCCTGTCCGGTGTGCGGGTGGACGGGGTGAGGTGCCCCAGTCTGCCCATCGTCCGTTTATCGGACCCTTAGTGTCCAATATCCGGACAGACCTCCTACGTGAGGTGATCACCCGCGCGCGCAGCAGGAACGGGCCCGGGGCGAAAGCCCCGGACCCGTTCCGCCCGTCGTTCCCGTCACCCTGCCGTGCCTCAGGGCCGAACGGCCCCCCGCCGCTCCCGCTGCTCCCGGAGTTCGCGGATCCACGCCACCAGCAGCACCGCGGCCGCCGCCCCCGAGGACCAGAGCAGCTGCGGTCGCGCCGAATCGTCGAACAGCATCAGGATCAGCACCGTGGCCATCCCGAGCAGCGCCGCCCACGTCGCGTACGGGAACAGCCACATCGGCAGCGTCAGCCGCTCCGGCATGTCCCGCTCGATCCTCCGGCGCAGCTTCAGCTGCGAGAGCGCGATCAGGACCCACACGAAGAGCAGCACCGCGCCCACCGCGTTGAGCATGTAGAGGAAGATCGTGTCCGGCCACAGCAGGTTCAGCACGACCGAGACGAACCCGAAGGCCACCGACGCGAAGACCGCCCGGCGCGGCACCCCGCCGCCCGACACCTTCAGGAGGGCCTTGGGCGCCTCGCCCCGCTCCGCCAGCGAGAACACCATGCGCGAGGACCCGTACAGGTTGGCGTTGAGGGCCGACAGCAGTGCCACGAAGATCACGACGTCCATGATCTGGCCGGCGTGCGCGATGCCGATCGAGTCGAGGACCGCCACGTACGGGCTCTGGCCCGGCTCCAGCGAGTCCCACGGCAGCAGGGTCACGATGACCAGCATCGAGCCGACGTAGAAGAAGAGGATGCGCCAGACGGCGCTGCGCACCGCGCGGGCCACGGACCGGGCCGGATCGTCGGACTCGGCGGCCGCGATGGTGACGACCTCCAGGCCGCCGAAGGCGAAGACGACGGCCAGCATGCCGGCGACCACGCCGCTCGCGCCGTTCGGGAAGAACCCACCCTGTCCGGTCAGGTTGGCCATGCCGATCGGGTCCGTGTCCGGAAGGAAACCGAAGACCGCCAGCGTGCCGAGGATCAGGAACAGCACGATCGCGCCGACCTTCAGGGCCGCGAACCAGAACTCGAACTCGCCGAAGTTCCGCACGGCGGCCAGGTTGCTCACGGTGAAGACCACCATGAAGACGAGCACCCAGACCCACTGGTCCACCGAGGGCAGCCAGCCGTTCGCGATCTTCGCGGCGGCGGTCGCCTCCACGGCCAGCACCACGACCAGCAGGAACCAGTACAGCCAGCCCGCCGAGAAACCGGCCCAGCGGCCGAGCGCCTTCTCGGCGTAGACGGAGAAGGAACCGGAGGCGGGCATCGCCGCCGACATCTCACCGAGAGCCCGCATCACCAGCATCGCGAGGACGCCGGCGAGCAGGTACGAGCAGATGATCGCGGGACCGGCGATGGTGATGCCGGCGCCGGAGCCGACGAACAGCCCGGCACCGATCACGCCGCCGAGACCCAGCATGGTCAGGTGGCGCTGCTTGAGGCTGTGACTCAGGGGCTCCGGTGGGAGCTCGTCCATGGAGGTGGACGGGGCGGACGGGAGGTCGCGCATGAGGGGTGCTCGTACTCTCTGTGGCCTGGCGGCGGTGGGGGCTCCGCGACAGTTGGAGGGACCCTACAGTCTCACTGGAGAGCGCCCATCCGCGCAAAACGGACGTGCCGTCGGATCTGACTCGTGATGCGGATCACTTCAACTCGGGTGTCAAGCAGGGTCTTTGTTCACTCCCCACCAAACCGGGGAGGGCGGCTTTGTCCCGGGCGACCCTGATGCGGCCCCGGACCCGGTACTAACGTCGGTGATCGTTCCTGTCGCCAGCACCCTCCCGCGGAGTCCCCGATGAGCACTGCTTCCGTCTCCTTCCGGCCCGGCGCCGTCCTCGCCGACCTGCTGCCCGCGACCGCGAGCCGCGTCCGCGACATCGCGCTCGTCGCCGGCGGAGCCGCGCTCACCGGCCTGGCCGCGCAGATCGCCGTGCCCGTCCCCGGCTCCCCGGTCCCCGTCACCGGCCAGACCTTCGCCGCCCTCCTGGTCGGGACCGCCCTCGGCGCCCGCCGCGGCTTCCTCTCGCTCGCCCTCTACGCCCTCGTCGGCGCGGCCGGCGTGCCGTGGTTCGCGGGCGGCACCTCAGGCGCGGGCGGCGCCTCCTTCGGCTACGTGCTCGGCATGCTGCTCGCCGCCACCCTCGTGGGCGCCCTCGCGCGGCGCGGCGCCGATCGCTCGGTCCTGCGTACGGCGGGCACGATGGTGCTGGGCTCCGCGGTCGTCTACGCCGTCGGCGTGCCCTATCTCGCGCTGTCCACCGGGATGTCCTTCGGCGCGGCCGTCGCGGCCGGACTGACGCCCTTCCTGATCGGCGACGCGCTCAAGGCGGCGCTGGCGATGGGCCTGCTGCCGGCCGCCTGGAAGCTGCTCGGCCGCGCGTGAGCGCTCGTACTCCGCGCACGGCAGCCCCGGACCGCGCGGTGCGGTCCGGGGCTGCCGGCATTTCCGGAACGGCTACGCGGCGGCCTTCACGGCGGCCTTGCGGCGGAGCTGCCGGGCCACGCCGATCGCGATCACCACGGCCGCGACCAGCAGCGACAGCAGGACGGTCTCGCGGTTGTCCTTGTCGTAGACCATGTAGCCGAGGACGAAGGTGATCATCGCGGCGGTGGCCCAGGTCAGGTACGGGAAGAGCCACATCTTCACCGTCACCTTCTCCGGGGCCTCGCGCATGAGGATCCCGCGCATCCGCAGCTGGGTCAGGCAGATCACCAGCCACACGAACAGCGCGATCGCGCCCGAGGCGTTCAGCAGGAAGCTGAAGACCGTGTCCTTGAAGGCGTAGTTGAAGTAGACCGCGACGAAGCCGAAGACGACCGAGCCGAGGATCGCGGCCATCGGCACGCCCCGCTTGTTGACCTTGGCGAAGGCCTTCGGGGCGTCACCGCGCTCGCCCAGCGAGAACGCCATGCGGGAGGCGGTGTACAGGCCCGAGTTCAGGCAGGACAGCACGGCCGTCAGGACGATCACGTTCATGATCTGACCGGCGTGCGCGATGCCGATCGAGTCAAGGGCCGCGACGTACGAACCCTTGTCGGTGATCGACTTGTCGTTCCACGGCAGCAGGGTCAGCACGATGAAGATCGAGCCCAGGTAGAAGACGCCGATCCGCCAGATCACCGAGTTGGTGGCCCTGGTGACCGCGCGCCGCGGGTCCTCGGACTCACCGGCGGCCAGCGTGACGATCTCGCTGCCCATGAAGGAGAAGACGACCATCAGCACGCCGGTGAGGACCGAGCCCCAGCCGTTCGGCATGAATCCGCCCGTGTCGGTGAGGTGCGCGAAGCCCGCACCCGGGTTGTCCGAGCCCGGCAGCACACCGAAGACGGCCAGCATGCCGATGATCACGAAGCCGCCGATGGCGACCACCTTGATGCCGGCGAACCAGAACTCGAACTCGCCGTACGAGGCGACCGAGCCGAGGTTGGTGACCGTCAGCACCGCCATCACGATCAGCGCCCAGGCCCACTGCGGGACGGCCGGCACCCAGCCCTCGAGGATCACCGCGCCGGCGGTGGCCTCCACGGCCAGCACGACGACCCAGAAGAACCAGTACAGCCAGCCGATGGAGAAGCCGGCCCAGCGGCCGAGCGCCCGGTCGGCGTACGCCGAGAAGGAGCCGGAGTTCGGGCTGGCGGCGGCCATCTCGCCCAGCATCCGCATGACGAAGACGACCATCGCGCCGACCAGCGCGTAGGAGATCAGGATGGCGGGACCGGCCTTGGCGATACCGCCGCCGGAACCGACGAAGAGGCCGGCGCCGATGACACCGCCGATGGCGATCATGGACAGGTGGCGGTTCTTGAGACCGGCCTTCAGACCGTCGGGAGACTGGGCGGAACCGGGGTCACCGGTCGGGTCGCCTGCCTTCTGAAGGGTCGTCGTGGAACTCATGGACGGATCCTTAGGTTCTCGGGTTGCGAGCCCGGGCATTCAAACCTGAGATGAACTCAGGCGGAAGACCCTAATCCGGATCGTTTCGCTGGGACGAACGTCCGGGACCTCGGTCCCACCGTGTCCCATCTGCGTCCTTTGGGTTTACTTGAGCTTTAGAAGTGACTTACGCGACACCCGCCGCGGCCCGTCGGGGACGCTCGTGCCACACTCGATCCATGCGCGTGTACCTCGGATCCGACCATGCCGGCTTTGAGCTCAAGAACCACCTGGTGGACTGGCTCAAGAACAACGGCCACGAGCCCGTCGACTGCGGGCCCCACATCTACGACGCGGTGGACGACTACCCGCCGTTCTGCCTGCGGGCCGCGGAGCGGACCGCCGCGGACGCCGACTCCCTCGGCATCGTGATCGGCGGCTCCGGCAACGGCGAGCAGATCGCCGCGAACAAGGTCAAGGGCATCCGCGCCATCCTCGCGTGGAGCGTCCAGACCGCCGAGCTCGGCCGCGAGCACAACAACGCCAACGTCATCTCCGTCGGCGGCCGCATGCACACCCAGGACGAGGTCGTCGGTTTCGTCGACGCGTTCCTGAAGACCCCGTACTCCGACGAGGAGCGCCACACCCGCCGCATCGACATGCTCTCGGCCTACGAGCAGACCGGCGAGCTCCCCCCGATCCCGGCACACCACCCGCAGGGCTGATCCCGCCTTCCGGCCGTGCCGCCCTCCGGGGCGGCACGGCCGTTTCCATTCGAGGAGCACCGCCGTGCCCGAGGGGCATACGATCCACCGCCTCGCCCAGGACCACACCGAGCGCTTCGCCGCCCGCCCGGTCCGGGTGAGCAGTCCGCAGGGCCGGTTCGCCGAGAGCGCCGCCCTGCTCGACGGGCGCGACCTGGAGTCCGCCGAGGCGCACGGCAAGCACCTCTTCCTCGAACTGGGCGACGCCTGGGTCCACATCCACCTCGGCCTCTTCGGCAAGCTCGGCTTCGGCCCCGCCCCGGCCCCGCCCGCCGCCGACACGGTCCGGCTGCGGCTGGTGAACGAGGACCACTGGGCCGACCTGCGCGGCCCGACCACCTGCGCGCTGATCGGCGAGGGCGAGAAGAAGGCGATACACGACCGGCTCGGCCCCGACCCGCTGCGCCCGGCCGACGACCCCGACCGCGCCTGGGCCAGGATCTCCCGCTCCCGCACCACCGTCGCCGCCCTGCTGATGGACCAGAAGATCGTCGCGGGCGTCGGCAACGTCTACCGCGCCGAGGTGCTCTTCCGGCACGGCATCGACCCGTACCGCCTCGGCAAGGACCTCGCCCGGGGCGAATGGGACGCGATCTGGGCCGATCTGGTACTGCTCATGCGCGAGGGCGTGCGGAACAACCGGATCGACACCGTCCGCGACGAGCACCTGCCCGAGGTCATGGGCCGCCCGCCGAGGGTGGACGACCACGGCGGCGAGGTGTACGTCTACCGGAGGGCGAACATGCCCTGCCACATCTGCGGGGGCGAGATCCGCACCGCCGGTCTCGCCGCCCGCAACCTCTTCTGGTGCCCGGGGTGCCAGGGCCAGGGCCGCTAGGGCCTGTCGGCCACCCGCGGAGCGGGCCACCGCCCCGCTAGAAGCCGTGCGGCAGCCAGGGGGCCACGTCGCCGGCGAAGGCCCGTGACGCCGGCGCCAGCGCCCCCGGGCGGACCTCGCGCACCAGGCCCGCCGCGGCCAGCGAGTTCAGGGTGAACCCGCCCAGGTACGCCGAGCCGAGCTCCCGCACCGACAGTTCCAGCTCGGCCGGGTCCTCCGTCCGGGTGCACGTGGCGGCCCCGTCCGCGCCCGCGGACAGCCGCCAGCGCCCCGCGTTCCACGGGCAGAACGCGTCCTCGACCTCCAGCACCACGTCCAGCGGAGCCCCGTAGGTCCGCGCGGCCAGCGCCGCCGGCAGGTCCACGAGCCGTACGTGCATCGTGTCGCGCAGCCGCGGCTGCGACCGCCGGGCGTCGGTGACCAGGTGCAGCACCGCGTCGTCCACCGGCCGCCTGTGGGCCCGTACGGTCCAGGTCAGGTCGATGGAGAACACGTACCGCCACAGCGCCGCGTAGGCCGCCGGGTCCAGCGCGTCGAGGTCGGTGACGTGCACCCGACCGTCCGAGCCGGTCAGATCCCAGTCGGGCCTGACCCGGTAGCGGGCGTACCCGACCACCTCGCCGTTCGCCCGCTCGGCGACCACGCACTTGAGCGGCGAGGCGCCGTTGCGGTCCGATTCCGGGTCCAGCAGCGACAGCAGCTCCCAGCCGGGCTGCCGGGCCGGGATCCCGGGACGGCCCGCGACCAGCGCCGCGTAGACCCGCTCGCAGTCGGCCAGGGCCTTGCGCGGATCCACCAGCCGCAGCCGTACGTCGTCGGTCCCCGGCGGCACGGAGAGTCGTACGCGGGTGGTGTCGATGTCGAGCGCCATCGTGTAGGTGGCGGTGCCGTAGCCGAAGCGCCCGTAGATCGCCGGATCGGAGGCCGTCAGCACGGCGAGCGGTTCACCACCCGCCCGGACGTCGTCCAATTGGCGCCGCATCAGCGAAGTGAGCACCCCACGCCTGCGGTGGGTGGGGGCCACGCCCACCATCGTGACGCCTGCGGCGGGCACGAGCGCCCCGCCCGGCACGGAGAGGCGGAAGGTGAAGGCCCCGGCCGATCCGACGCACGTACCGCCGTCCCACACCCCGAGGGAGCGTTCCGTCTCGGTCAGCGACTTGTACAGTTCCCGCTCTTCGGGGGATTCGGGCACTCCACCGAACGCCAGTTCCAGGTGGTCGTACCAGACATCCCACTCATCAGCCTGCAATACGCGCGTCTCAAGAGCCATACGGCCATCCTTATCAGGGCATTCCGTCCTGGTCGATCCGTTTTCGGACGCCGATGGACCCCATCTGAGGGGGTACCCCTGCGCGCGCACAGTCAGGATGGATAGGGTCCCGAAGCAATGGCCGGAGCACATGTGGAGACCCTCCTGGCCCGGACACGCATGCTGTGGCACCGGGCTCGCACCGCCCTGCGCAAATCCGCCGTCGACTACTTCCGCGGGGACGCCTCCGACTGGCTCGCCTTCGGCGGCCTGCTGCTCACCATCCCCGCCATCGCCTGCGGCACCCTGATGCTGCCGGTGTGGTTCTCGCCGGCAGCGCTCGTCCTGCCGATCGTGGCGGGCGGCCTGCTGCTGCGCCCGGCCAGCCTGCTCGCGCTGTACGCGGCCTCCGCGGCCGCGCTCATCGTCGAGGCCCTCGTCCTCGGGCCGTACACCCAGGGCCCCGCCAGGGTCACCCCCGGCACCGTGCTCGTCGTCGCCGCCTGCGGATTCTTCGGACTGGTGATCGCCCAGTTCCGCAGTCGCGTCGGTGTGCCCTGGCGGCGCGGCGGCACCATGCTCTTCGACCTGCGCGAACGCATCCGGGTCCAGAGCAAGCTGCCCTCCCTGCCACGCGGCTGGCACCGCGAGATGGCCCTGCGCCCGGCCGGCGGCCAGTCCTTCTCCGGCGACTTCGTCGTCGCCGCCCGCACCAACGGCGGCCGCACCCTGGAGATCGTCCTCACCGACGTCTCGGGCAAGGGGATGGAGGCGGGCTCCCGCGCGCTCCTCCTGTCCGGCGCCTTCGGCGGCCTGCTCGGCGCCCTCCCGCCGCACGGCTTCCTGCCCGCCGCCAACGGCTACCTGCTCCGCCAGGACTGGGACGAGGGCTTCGCCACCTCCATCCACCTGGTCCTCGACCTGGAGACCGGCGACTACGAGCTCCTCTCCGCCGGCCACCTGCCCGCCCTCCAGCTCTGCGCCGGCACCGGCCGCTGGCAGGAGGTCTCCGGTGAGGGGCCGCTGCTCGGGGTCTACGACGGCGCCGAGTTCGAACCGGCCCGGGGGAACCTGCGGCCCGGCGACGTCCTCATGCTCTTCACCGACGGCCTCGTCGAAACCGCCGAGCGCGAGATCAGCGAGGGCATGGACCGCCTCACCGGCGAGGCCGACCGCTACGTCTCCGCCGGGTGGGAGGGCGCGGCCTGGCACCTCATCGAAAAGGTGGCCAAGGACGTCAACGACGACCGTGCCCTGCTCCTGATCCGCCGCTCGGGCTGAATGGGGCCCTCTCCCCGTACAACTGTCGGGGGGTCACGGGAGTCTTCCTGGGTGCTGCCCCTCGTGCGCCGGCCGTGCGTCGGGGTCGGTCGAATTTCGTTTGCCTTTCGCGCGGGGTCCGTACAGACTGATCACCGTTGAATCGAACGTGTTCAACTTTCATTGTCTTACCCGTGGGGGGTAAAGAATGACGCTCAACCGCAAGCGTGCTGCCTGGACCGGCGCGCTCATCGCCGCCGCCGTCTCGGCCGGCGTGCTCGTGTCCCCGGTGGCCCAGGCCGCCGACGGCGGCAAGACCACCGCCACCGCCACCACGGTCAAGGTCCCGGCCAAGAAGCCCCAGGGCGTCCCGGCCAAGGCCGTCGCCAAGAACCAGCAGCGCGCCACGACCCTCGGCGCGAGCGGCTCCGTCTCGCTGTACCCGGGCGAGGTGCTCGCCTCGAACGAGTACATCGAGACCGAGAACGGCTACCTGTACATGCAGCCGGACGGCAACCTGGTCCTGGACCACAAGGCCGGTGCCGAGCTGTGGGCCTCGGGCTCGTACGGCAACCAGGGGGCGTTCGCGGTCTTCCAGACCGACGGCAACTTCGTCATCTACAAGAAGGGTGGCGGCCCGGGCAAGGGCGGGGCCGTGTGGAACTCCGGCACCTGGGGCAACCCGAACGGGCGCCTGGACTTCCAGGACGACGCCAACCTCGTCGTCTACCGCTCGAACAACTCCGCCAGCTGGTCCACCAAGACCTGGAAGGTGGGGAACAACACCCTCACCGGTGGCCAGAACCTGGAGCGCGGCACCTGGATGTCGTCCGCCAACTCCATCCTGGCCCAGGACAACCGCGGCTACTTCGCGGTGTTCTACCGCGGTCAGGACTACGGCCGCGGCTTCTGGAACTACAGCCCCGGCGCCTACACCCGGATGCAGAAGGACGGCAACCTCGTCACGTACAAGAAGGACGGCGGCGAGGGCAAGGGCGGGGCGCTCTGGAACACCAAGACGTGGGGCCAGAACGGCGCGTACCTCTCCTTCGGGGCGTACGACTCCACCCTGGTGCTCCACAAGTCCAACGGTGACGTCCTCATCAACTTCCTGACGGGCGACAACGAGCAGTGATCCAGCGCCGATCCGGTAGCGGATCGGCACTGACTCGGCCCTGATCCGGCCCACGGCCTGATCGGCTGAATGCTTGACCCCCGGCCCGGGGTGGGGTTTCCCCCACCCCGGGCCGACCTGCTTCCGTCATGGTCCGCCCCACCACCGCGCCCGTAGCGTCGATGCATCGACCACTTACACGGAAGGCGGCACATCATGGGGCTCCGGCGGAGCAGGCGGCAGCGCGGGGACGGGCAGGCGGCGTACCCCGCCCAGCCCGGGTACGACACCACGGCCGCCGTCGAGCTGCGCGGTGTCCGTCGCCAGTACGGCCGCGGCGGCTCCGCCGTCCACGCCCTGCGCGGCATCGACCTCAGCCTCCCGCGCGGCAGCTTCACCGCGGTGATGGGCCCCTCCGGCTCCGGCAAGTCCACGTTCCTCCAGTGCGCCGCCGGGCTGGACCTCCCCACCGCGGGCTCCGTCCGCCTCGGCGGCACCGAGATCACCGGCATGAACGAGAACGAGCTCACCGAACTGCGCCGCGGCCGCCTCGGGTTCGTCTTCCAGGCCTTCAACCTGCTGCCCTCCCTCACCGTCGAGCAGAACGTGCTGCTCCCCATGCGCCTGGCCGGGGGCCGCGCCGCCTCCCGGGGCCAGGAGCGCGCCGCCGACCTGCTCGCCCGCGTCGGCCTGGAGGGCAAGGGCGGGCGCCGCCCGGCCGAACTCTCCGGAGGCCAGCAGCAGCGCGTGGCCATCGCCCGCGCCCTGGTCACCCGACCCGACGTGGTCTTCGCCGACGAGCCCACCGGCGCCCTCGACACCACCACCGCCGCGGAGGTGCTCGGACTGCTGCGGACCGCCGTGGACACCCTCGGAGCCACCGTCGTCATGGTCACCCACGACCCGGCGGCCGCCGCCCACGCCGACCAGGTGCTCTTCCTCGCCGACGGCCTGATCACCGACCGGCTCCCGCGCAGCTCCGCCGCCACCATCGCCGCCCGGATGACCGTGCTGACCGCCCCCGCCGCACGCTACGCCGGGGCGGCCGCCTGATGCCGTCCCGCCCGCAGCCCCGCGCCCGGCTCCTCCGGCTCCCGCGTCCCAACGGCCTGGCCCGCGCCGCGCTCCGTTTCCGCCCCGCCGCGTTCGCCGGCACCTTCGTCGCCCTCCTCATGACCGTCGCCATCGTCTCCGCCTGCGGAGTTCTGCTGGAGACCGGGATCCGGGCGGGCGTCCCGCCCACCAGGTACGCCGAAGTCCCCGTCGTGGTCGCCGCCGACCAGCAGGTCACCCTGCGGGTGGGCAGCGGCGAGGGGGCCTACGACGTCTCCGCGCAGGTCCCGGAGCACGCCCGGGTGGACGCCGCGCTCCTGGACCGGCTGGCTCCCCTGGGGCGGGCCGTCCCCGACCTGACGTTCCCCGTACGGGAGGCGGCGGGCGCCGGTGCGACGGGAGCGGCCGGAGGCACCGGCGCCACCGGCGAGGCCGGCGAGGCCGGTCGCGCCATCGACGCGTACGGCTGGGGTTCCACCGCCTTCAGCCCCGCCGGGCTGAGCGCGGGCCGCGCCCCGGCCGCCCCGGGCGAAGTCGTCCTCGGCGGCGGCCGCGCCCCGTACGCGGACGGCCGGGTCACGCTCGACACCCCCGCCGGGAATCGGGAGTTCCGGGTCGTCGGGCGCACCGACCGCCCCGGCGCCTGGTTCTCCGACACCGAGGCCCGAGCCCTGTCCGGACACCCCGGAACCGTGGACGCCATCGCGGTCTTCGGGGCCGACGCCGAACGGGTCCGGGCCGCCGTGGACGGCCGCGCCCAGGTCCTGACCGGCGCCGAACGCGCCATGGACCCGCAGCTCGCGGGCGCCAGGGAGATGCTGGCCGGCCTCGGCGGCTCCTTCGGCGGCATCGCCACCCTCGTCGCCGTCTTCACCGCCGCCGGCACGGTCGCGCTCTCCGTCGGCCAGCGCTCCCGCGAGTTCGCCCTGCTGCGCGCCGTCGGAGCCACCCCGCGCCAGATCCGCCGTACGGTCGCCACCGAAGCCCTGCTCGTCGCGCCGGTCGCGGGAGTACTGGGCTGCGTACCCGGCATCGCCCTCGCGGCCTGGTGGTTCGGACAGCTCAGGGCCAAGGGCGCCATCCCGGCCGCCGTCGACCTGACCGTCGGCTGGATCCCCCTGGTCAGCGGCCTCGGCGTCGCCCTCGTCACCGCCCTGCTCGCCGGCTGGGCCGCGGCCCGCCGCCCCGCCCGCATCCGCCCCGGCCAGGCCCTCGCCGCGGCCGCCGTGGAACGCCTGCGGCCCGGGTGGATCCGTACCCCGCTCGGCCTCGCCGCCCTGGCCGGCGGCGCCGCCTGCGCGGGCCTGGCCGCCACCAGCAGCGGACCCGACGCCGCCAATGCCGCGCTCGGCGTCGTCATGCTCTTCATGCTCGCCGTCGCCCTGCTCGGCCCGCTGATCGCCCGCGCCTGCGCCGCCCTCCTCGGACTGCCCCTGCGCGCCGCCGGCGCCCCCGGCTCCCTGGCCGCCGCCAACTCCCGTACCAACGCCCGCCGCCTCGCCTCCGCGATCACCCCGATCGTGCTGGCCATGGCCTTCTCCTCCACCCTGGTCTTCCTCCACACCAGCCAGGACCGGGCCGTGCGCCAGCAGCAGGAGGCCGGGCTGCTCGCCGACCACGTCGTCACCGACCCCCGCGACCCGGACCGGGCGGTCGCGGCCGGGGCGGTCGCGCTGACCCGCACCTCCGTCCTCGCCGTCGTCGGCTCCGGCCCGGAGCGCCTGATCCAGAGCGCCTCCGCCCAGGGGGTCACCGGAGACATCACCACCGTCGAGGACCTGGGCGTCGTCTCGGGGGACCTGGCCCGGCTGGCCCCCGGCAAGGTCGCCGTCGACCGGACCCTGGCCGCCGCCGACCACGCCACCGTCGGCGACCGCATGGAGCTGCGCCTGCCGGACGGCACCCGTGCCACCCCCGAGATCGTGGCCGTCTACTCCCGCGGCCTCGGCCTCGGCGAGATCACCCTCCCGGCCGCCGACCTGGCCGGCCACACCACCGCGGGCCGCCCCACGGAACTCCTGGTCCGCGGCCCGCTCCCCGCGGACTTCGGCCCGGCGCAGTCCGCTTCCGACTGGACCACCGCCCAGAGCCTGGAACGTGAGGTCAACGCCTGGGCCAACACGACCATGGCGGCCGTCCTCGGTGGCTTCGCGGCCGTCGCCGCCGCCAACACCCTGGTCATGACCGTCCTCGACCGCCGCCGCGAACTGGGCATGCTCCGACTGGTCGGCTCCACCCGCCGCCAGGTCCTGCGGATGCTCCGCTGGGAGGCCCTGCTGGTCAGCGGTGCGGGCATCACCCTGGGCTCGGCGATCGCCCTGGCCACGCTGATCCCGCTGACCCGGGCGGTAACGGGCACCGCCCCGTACGTCCCGCCCACGGTCTACGCAGCCTTCGCGGCGGCCGCCACGCTCCTGACCCTGGCGGCCACCACCCTCCCGGCCCGCAGCACCCTCCGCAGCCCCTACACCTGACCCGCCCCCGTCCTGGGGCTCCGCCCCTGACCCCTCTGACCGGCGGGCAATTCCAGCCTCGCCGGCGTTTGAGGCGCGGGGTCCGAGGGCTGGCCCCCGGGAACGGCGCCGCACGGGGCACAGGGTCCGGGGCCTGATCCCCGAGGGCGGCGCCGCACGCGGCAGGGGGTCCGGGCGGAGCCCGGGGAACGGTGGAAGGGCGGGTAGGGGACCAGCCCCGTGCAGCGCCTCAACCGACCGACACGCCCGCGCCCCGACCGTACGACCCCGCCCTACGCCGGCCGGGGGGCCGGAAGCCCGCAGGGCCGACGGGCCGGAGGACACCGGCGGACCACGGAGCACGCGGACCACGGAGCACGCGGACCACGGAGCACGCGGGCCGCGGGGCCGGGGTCCCGCAGGGCTGGCTCCCGCGGGGCCGGCGTTCCCGAGGGCCGGCGGTCCCGCGGGGCCGGCCGCCCGCGGGCCCCGGAGGCCACCCGGGACGGATTGGCCCGGTCCCCCCGGGACACCGGGGCCCTACCGTGCCCCCATGGACCGCACGCTCGCCTCAGACCTCGCCCGCCTCCCCGACCTCTTGGACGCCGCCCGCGACGCCGCCGCCGAGGCCCTGGCGGCCCTGGACGCGCGCCCCGTCGTACCGCCGCCGCCCCCGGACGGGAAGCCGCAGGAGCCCGGAGTCCTGCCCGAACACGGCACGGGCACGCACGCGGCCCTCGCCGACTTCGCCGGCCGGTGGGCACCGCGGCTGTCGGCGTCCGCCGGCCCCCGCTACCTCGGCTTCGTCACCGGCGGCGCCACCCCCGCCGCCCTCGCGGGCGACTGGCTCACCGCCGCGCACGACCAGAACTCCAACTCCGCCCTGGACGGCGCCGGCCAGGACCTCGAACGCGAGACCGTCACCTGGCTCCGCGACCTCTTCCACCTCTCCGACGCCCACACCGGCACCTTCGTCAGCGGCGCCACCATGTCCAACACCACCGGCCTGGCCATCGCCCGCGAATGGCTCGGCGAACGCCTCGGCGTCTCCCCGGCCGAGGACGGCGCGGCCGCGCTCGGCCCCGTCCGCGTGCTGTCCGGCGCCCCGCACTCCTCGATCGCCAAGGCCCTGTCCGTCCTCGGACTCGGCCGCCGTGCCCTGGTCCCCGTACCGACCCTGCCCGGCCGCGAGGCCGTGGACCCCGTAGCCCTGGAACGCGCGCTCGCCGACACACCCGGCCGCCCCGCCGTAGTCGTCGCCAACGCCGGCACCGTCAACACCGTGGACTTCGACGACCTCCGGGCCATCGCCGCCCTTCGCGAGCGCCACGACTTCTGGCTGCACACCGACGCCGCGTTCGGCGCGTTCGCCGCCCTCTCCCCGGAGCACGCCCACCTCACCGAGGGCCTCGACGCCTCCGACTCCGTCTGCGTGGACCTGCACAAGTGGCTCAACGTCCCCTACGACAGCGCCGTGCAGTTCACCCGCCGCCGGGACCTGCAGGCCCGCGTCTTCCAGAACGCCGCCGCCTACCTCGGCCCCCTCGGCGACGACCCCGACCTGGTGCACCTCACCCCGGAGAACTCCCACCGACTGCGCGCCCTGGCCGCCTGGTTCACCCTGCGCGCCTACGGCCGCGAGGGCCACCGGGAGATCGTCGAACGCGACATCGCCTGCGCCCGCTCCCTCGGCGAGGCCCTCGACCGGGACCCGTCCTTCACCGTCCTGGCCCCGGTCCGGCTCAACGTCGTCTGCTTCACCCTCGCCGCCCGGCCCACCGCCGCCCGCCTCACGGCCCTGCGCGAAACCGTCGCGGCGGAGGTGTTCGTCACGCCCACGACGTACGCGGGAACCCCCGCCCTGCGCGCCGCGTTCTCCAACTGGCGTACCACGCAGGCGGATGTACGCCGGGCCGCGCAGGCCCTCCACACCGCGGCGAAGGAGCTCGGATGACCGACGGCCCACTCACCCTCATCGAGGTCGAGGCGCTGGCCCGCGCCGCGCACGAGGGCCAGACCGACAAGGCCGGCCGGCCGTACGCGGAGCACCTCGCGGCCGTCGCCGAGGGCGTCCGCGTCCGCGGAGGCACCGCCGAACAGCAGGCGGCGGCCTGGCTCCACGACGCGATCGAGGACGACGCCCTGACCCCGGCCTGGTTGGCATCGGCCGGACTCCCGCAGCCCGTCAAGGACATGGTCCTGTCCCTCACCAAGCGCCCCGGCGAACCGGTCGAGGAGTACGCGGCCCGCATCCTCGCCACCCCGGGCGCCCTCCTGGTCAAGGAGGCCGATCTGGCGCACAACGCGGACCCGGCCCGCCTCGCGGTCCTCGACCCCGCCACTCGGGACAGACTGTCCGGCAAGTACGCCTATGTCCGCTCTTTGCTCGGTCTCACCGCACCCTGAAGCAAATGCGCCACTGTCTCTTCGTCACGGGACGGATAGCCGGGGCGTGTTGGTGGGAGGATGGACCGTATGGGGGTGCGCCTGGCCGCGCCCCGGGCCGACCAGGGGACGACCGAAGGTGTGATCAGAAGTGGCCATTTCGCTGTCAGTAGTCGTTCTGTTGGCGATCATCCTCGTGGTGCTCGTCCGCGGCGGCCACCTCAAGGCCGGCCCCGCGATCGTCGCGGTCCTCTTCGGCTTCTTCCTCGCGTCCAGCTCCATCGCCCCGGACGTCAACCGGTTCCTGAACTCCCTCGCGGACACCATCGCCGGCATCAAACTCTGAGCCCCCCGCGGCCCCGGTCACCTCACCGGGGCACCTCACCGGGCCACCGCACTCTGATCGCGGCGCTGCCCGCAAGGGCCGGCTAGGCGGTCCCGTTGACGCAGGTGGCGTAGACGTTCATGCGGCCGGCGGCGGCCCTGTTGACCACGCTGACCAGCCACGACCTGCTGTCACTGTCCAAGGGGGAGTCCCGGATCACATCGAGTGACGGGTTGTCGAACAGGTAGTACCCGCCTCCGACGGCCAGTTTGCCCTCGGGGCAGGCCACCGTGAACGCCTGCGTACCGGCCCGGGCTTCCACCTCGAACTGCTCCGTGATCACCTGCCAGCCCGTGACTCCACCCACCCCGGGTGCGCCGGGGGTGCCGGGCACTCCCTGCGGCCCGGTGGCACCCGTCACGCCAGGGGTGCCGGGCGTGCCAGGAGCGCCGGTCACCCCCCGCGGCCCCCTGGGGCCGGTCGGTCCGGCCTTGCCGCGCGGCCCCGCCGGACCCCTGGGGCCCGTGGCGCCGACGCCGCAATCCCTGTCGTGCCCGCACTTGTCCGCGGCAGCCCCGGCGACGCTCGGAGCGGCGGCTTCCGTGGAGTCCTGCCCTGCGGCGACCTGGGGAGCCGTGAGACCCGCGAGCACGACGGCCAGCGAGCCCAGCGCACCCCCGATCACCCACGCCCTCCGCCGGGGAAGGGGGCCGAGGGGAGACTTCGGCATGTTCTGAGAGCTCATTGCGCTACTCCTTGAGGACCGATGTGAGCACTGCCCGCGGAACCCACGACGAGCCCCGCCGAAATCCTCGGCTCACACCGGCGACTCACCCGCCAACGACGCAGGGCCATGCCCGCATTGGCGCACGAAGTCCCCCCGGATGGTTCCCCCGCCCCCCGACACCCGCGCCGATCGCCCGGCCGCTGCCGCGACCCGGGAACGACTAAGGGCCAGGCGGAGGAAACATCCTCTGACCTGGCCCTTTGTGCTTCAGAGCGGGTGACGGGAATCGAACCCGCGTAGCTAGTTTGGAAGATCGCGTACCCGCCCCCACCCTGACCAGCCAACCCACTGGCCTGCCGGTTTCCCGCTCTCTCGCTGCTGTTCCCCGCGATGCCCTCAACGGCCCCCTCCGAACGGGCACGCGGGAGACACGGGCCGGGACACCGTGTGCAGAGGGCACTCGCGAGTCAAGGGGCGAGCGCGGAGGCCACCCGTGACAGTCGATCGGCCGGCAGCGCAAAGTGGTTGGCGGGGTTGCGGCAGGAGTACCCGCCGTCGTTGACGGCACAACCGCGGCCGTCTGTTGTCCAGTGCGCGGGGCCTGGCGCCCCCTGGGCGTCCAGCAGGGCGACTCCGAGGGCCTCGGGGTCCTCCACGCCCGCACAAGCGCGCAGCGCGGCCGTCAGGCGGTCCACGGCATCGTCAGGTAGTGCGTCGTCACCCAGCGCGGGAAGCAGCAGTAGCAGCCGAGCGTGCGGGTCGGTGGTGCTTCCGCTGGGCAGTGCGTTGTCCGCAGCAGCCACTAGCTCGGGCCAGGACAGGCCCGGCCCCATGAAGTGCCCGTCGTCCTGGGCGAGGTGCTCGGCCTCCTCCCAGTCGGGGTGGTGGAGGAGGTAGTCGGTGCCGGCCTCGCCCGTAAGGGTGCGATAGACGATGTGGAGACGGTGATCGCTGGCGAGGGGGATGGTGAACGTCGGCCAGTTGGCCTGCTCCCACAACCGCCGTTGGAACTCGACTGCAGCGTCGTAGTCAGCGCCGAAGAGTAGTTCCGCGGCTCCCTCGGAATGGACACACGAAGAGATGTGTCCAAGCCAGAACAACGGCTCGTCCAGGAACCCGGCCTCGTGCGTGAGGGGGCCGCCGTCGTACCCCGGTATCCGGTCAGGATGCAGGTCTGCGCTGTTCGTCACGGAGGACATCATGCCGTCCGGGTCTGACTCCCTGGGCCGGACCCAGTCGCTGCCCCTGCACGTGACAGCTCTTAGCTCCTGATCGGAATCTCGTACACGACCTCGCACAGTGCGACGGGAATGACGATGTCGGCCGTCTCCACGGGTTGCCCCTGGTCGCTGTAGTAGGTCCGCCGGATGTGGGTCACCAGGGCAGCCTTCTGGATCCCGAGAAGCGACGCCTCCTCGGCGGTCGCCTGCCGCGGCTCCGGCTGCTCCACGGCGTGGCTGACCGTGATCCCAATGACGGCCATCCGGTTCACAACACCAACGCCCGCGTGCGGCCCACCCTCGGGCAGGACAACGAGCGTGCCGGCGGTGAGCTCGTACGACTCCCAACTCGTCGACAGCTGCACAGGCCTGCCATCGGCTAGGAACTCGTACACCGTGCGCACGCACAGCTCCCCAACCGAGATCCCGAGACGCGCGGCGATCTCGACCGGCGCGGGAACCTTCGCCTCGGTCCGGCTCTCCCAGTTCCCCTGCCTACCCAAGGCCTGCATGTCCGCACGGAAGGGAGAACCGCCGGGCTGCTCACGAGCGGACGACCGGACAACCCGCACGCGCTGCCGTGGCTCCGCGACGTAGGTACCCGAGCCCGCGCGCCCCTCCAACACTCCCTGGGAGATCAAGAGCTCCTGCGCCCGACGAACGACGTTCTCGCCAACGCCACACTCCTCGGCGATCTGTGTCCGCGAGGGGAGGCGGTCACCAACGGTCCAGTCATGCTCCGCGATCCGCTGCCGGAGTACGTCGGCGATACGGAGATAAGGCGGCTGCTCAGGCATGTAGAAAATCTAGTCCACTAGCTCTAATCTAGTTAACTAGCTTCACTCAACGTGTTCACTCGGCGACGGAGGCCCTCGGTGCCCGCTTCGGAATCAAGGGCCGAGAGCATCGCCGCCCGACTGTCCGCCCTGGGCCTGACCACGCGACTGGAGGAGCACGCCCGCTACACGTCGATCGAAGCGGAGGTACCAGAAGTGCTGCCCGCCTCCACCTGGCGGGAGGTCCTGGAAGTGGTAGCGGAGGCCGACCGCTTCGGACTCCTAGCCAGCAGCTTGACCGGCCGCACCCTCTGGGCCGCCGTACGTAAAGCGGTCCCCACGACGGGCGACGTCCGGGGACCTGGCCATCAGCGATAGGAGCTGATCAGCATGTCGAACCGTATGGTCCCCACAACCGCCCGCACCAGGGGGCGCCCCCTCCGGCCGGCATCACCGCCCACCGAAGACCCCACCCCCTACCGATCGAGCTCGTGCACGATCGGCACTCACCACGAGTGCGCACAGTCGTCCCCCGCCACGGCTCCGGTAGGCGTCCCCGTGATCTACGAGGCCTGCGACTGCCCCTGCCACACCCCAAGCGACCGGTCCGAACCGCGGCAGGTGTCCCAGTGAGCGGATGGACCCCAAGCGGCGCCCTCGCCACAAACGTCGAGATCACCTCGACCACCGTCCAACGCGGAGACGTAATCCAGATCGGCGGCCAACCATGCCGCGTCATCGACCTGATCCAACTCCCCGCCAGCGCGAAGCGACTCTGCTTCGAGTCGGGCGAACTCCTGACCATGCACGCCCGAACCCGCTTCATCGCCCTCCGGATGCGGAGGAACTGGTGACCCAACCCGCACCGTCCCGCCGCCACGCCATCGCCGAAGACCTCCGGAACCAGATCTCGAAGGGCCACTTGAAGGCCGGCGAACGCCTCCCCTCCGAAGCCCAACTGGCCACCCGCTACGCGGTCAGCACACCCACCCTCCGGAACGCCCTCGCCCTCCTCCAGGCCGAAGGCCTAGTCGAGAAGGTCCACGGCAGCGGCAACTTCGTCCGCCACCCACTCCGCAGGACCACGTACATCGGCGGCGGACACACACCGAGCACACCGGCCCCGACCGAGGAGGCACTCCACACCACAGTCCGCGCCACCAACCTCCGAGCGCACGGCCATCTGACAGCACTCCTCAGGATCTCGCCCCGCAGCCCGTTGACAGAGTTCCTCTGCCTCAGCCACGAGGGGAAGACACCGCACAGCCTGGCCCGCATCTACATCCCCCGAGACCTGGCGCCGGCCAACGTCCCGGAAGGGCTTCTAACCGCACGAGTGCCAGACCAGCGCCCACCGCTGTCCGTGGTCCAGGAAACGGTCAGCACCCGCCTCCCAACTCCAGTCGAAGCGAAAACCCTTCGCATCAGCCCGACCCTGGCCATCCTCTCGATCACACGCGTGGCAACCGACACCACCGGACGCGTGGTGGAGGCGGCCCTCTTTGCCTTCCCGGGCGACCGCGCCGATGCCGTCTTCACTACCCTCCACACGACGGAAGCCAGGAGGGCGGAAGCGTGACATTCTCCAACGAACTGCGACTCCTGCCGTGGTCGGGCCCCGACGGTAAACCCTGCTTCCTGAGCGCCGACGACAGCGCCAGCTACCTGTCCCGCCTCGCCGACAACACCGAGTCGGTGCAGCTCGGCTTGGCGTCCGAACTCCTGAACCGCGCCCTAGAAGTCCTCGCAGACAAGGACCCGGACCCGGACCCGGACCCGGACCCGGACCCGGACCCGGACCCGGACCCTGATGAACTCCGCCTCCTGGCAGCGAACCTGACTGGAGCCTTGAGGGACGCAGTCCGCGTAGCAACCAGCCGCGGCCACCGCCTCCCGCGCCCAGCCCATACCGCTCACGAAGAACTGCCAGCCCACCCCAGCTAGCAGGAGCTTGTACGAACAGTGGGGCGCCAGAGTCAGTCAGGGGGCCGCCCTCAAAGACCACCTACTAAACATCGGTAGGTGGTCTTTGGGTTTACGTCGGCAGGATTCGTACAGCCATCTGATTTGCAAGCTCGCCTGGAACGCCGCCACCCCACCCCCGACATCAGCTTCGATGGCCCTGCGGGACGGCCCCGGGGCCGCGCGTATCCCCCCGTTGATGCCAGAATCGCGGTCTGCGTGGGGTCCGCCCTTCCGCGAGGGCGATGAGCGTGCCGGCGTTGAGGTCGTACGTTCCCAGCTCGTGGACAGCTGGACCGACCTGCCGCCGGTCAGCAACTCGTACACCGTACGCACGCAGCAGGTCGCCGTTACGGATCCCAAGCCGCGTCTCGACCTCGGTTGGCGCTGGCACCGTGGCCTCCGTCCGGCTCTCTCCCACAGCCGCCGTTGCTGCGGCGTGGCTGACGTCGGGAGCAGAACCCGACAAAACGTGCATCCGCTGGACGGGCTGCCCACCATCACGACATCATTTCCAGGTCAGGTCAGCCGCGGAGGGGATGCAGATTATGAGTGCGGAAATTCTAGGTATTCATGGAATCGGCCAACAACGAAAGAGCCCGAACTCCCTGCAAGAGAGTTGGAAATTTGCAGCCCAGCAGGGAATTGCCGCCTCAAATGAAGAAGCTAAACTTCGAAGTATGGAGGTTGCTTATTATGCAACACTATTTCGAAAGGGCAATGGTCGACTGGGGCGCGAAGACACCATTGAAGCCGATGCACCGCTCTCACCGGGTGAGCAACGGTTCCTTGAGGAGATATTTGAGGACGATCTAATTTCCAGCACAGGTATTCGGGATGTCCAAGCTCAGGTGCTGGGTCTTACCGCAATACCGAGTAAAGTTGCCCGCTCTCTAGTGGCGGTCGATCGAAAATTCGGCCGCAATGCAGGAAAATACCTCCTCTTTATCCTTCGGCAGGTCTACCGGTATTTGACGGATGAAGATCTTTCGAGCGCCATTCGGAAGAAAATTTCAGAGTCCACCTCGGCTGCCACGAGTGTAATTCCGGGACACTCTTTGGGGAGCGTAGTGCTCTACGACATGCTGCTTCGAGGAGACCTGTCAGTGAAGGATGGCTGTGATCCTAAGAGGCTAACTATTGTCACGTTTGGATCGCCACTGGCTTGGCCAACTGTTAGGCGAATGCTTGGGCATGGTTCACATGTCCAGGATGCCGGTTGTGAATGGAGTAATATCTTCGATCCCCGGGACGCCATTACTGGGGGGGTGGCATTGACCGGACCTCGTACAGTGAATATCAGGGTAGAGAATGGATTGCTCGACCCCCATGCTGCCGTGAACTATTTGCGCCAGCCAGCTGTGGGGAGTCTACTTCTCTGACTGGCATAGGGGGAAGCGTGTGAGCTCAAATCGCCGGAGACTCGTTACGATTGCGGTGACTGAGTACGACTATGAGAGCGAGGAATTTGGAGACTCCATCCGAAAGCAAGTCTCCTCCGTGCAAAATTGGTTCGCGAACGATGCAATTTCTCATGATGAACGGTTCATTGCGACTGCGCCGGTTGCGCTTGAAACCGTTCGCGATATCACAGAGTTCACGCATCGGGAGAAGCTATTTGAGTGTGAACAAGAAGACGTTCTAGTCGTTTATATAACTGGGCATGGTGCGCGATCAAACGCGAATCGCCATTTTCTCTTGTTGCCTCAGTCGGACGACTCTAAGCTCATGTCAACGGCCTTCCCCACAGCTGATTTGGTGGGAGCCATCCTGGACTCCGAAGCCCAGCATGTCCTTGTGATTGTCGATTCATGTTATGCGGGCTCATTGGATGCTGAACTGGCGAATCGACTCCAAGATCTATCGCCTGATCGCTTCGGAATGGAAACACTGGTCGTCGTCACCAGTGGAGACTTCACTGAACAACCACGGGTCGGTGAGTTCACTGAGGTAATCGACCTTGCTGTACAGAAAATCTGTGACGAAGCTAAGGGTTTCGCGGGACCTACCATCTCTTACCAAGATTGGGAGACGGTTCTACGTGAGGTCGCCACGGAGAGGCGCGACCTAATTTCGGTGCGTTGGGTGTGGCCCCGCAGCCGTAGTGACGCTCCCAGCCCGTGTCTGCCTAACCCGCGGTATTGGCTAAAAGAAAAGACAACTTTTGGCGCACCTGAGTCCGAATCAAGCCACCCCTTTACCCCCTCTAACTACTGGATAACGCGAGCTTCAGGAACTTCATCAGAGAACGATGTCGCCTGGCATTTTACAGGTCGGCAAAAGATCGTTGAGGAGATCCAGGAGTTTCTAAGATCAGGTGAAGGTGTATGTCTCGTCACGGGAGAAGCGGGTTCGGGTAAGTCGGCAATTATCGGACATCTGGTAGTACACGGAAATGCTCGGATCCGAAGCGACGTGCCCCAAGATATTTTGAACGTGCTGGAGACGAGCTCTGCTCCTCCTGTCGATATCGCGGTGCTAGCGAGAAACAAGTCCACTGCTTCGGTTTCGCAAGAGATTCGAACCGCACTACTCCACATCAGTGGTCTAGGGATAGAGCGCGCAACCTCGTTGAGTGAAGAAATTGAGTCCACCAGATCCACACTTGGCCGGCCTGTTGCTATCGCTATCGATGGTGTCGATGAGGCTGCTGATCCAGACTCTCTGATCGGCGATCTTTTGCACCCGCTTGTTCGTGATGCGAATCGACTCAGAAAAGATGTCCGAGTGCTGGTCGGTGTACGTAGTCCAAGAAGCACTGCACTCGACGGAACGACAGCCAAGAGCGATCACTTGATCGACGAGATAGCGAGGGTGATAAATACCCCGTTCTACAGTGAAGGCGTACCTTCGCTGCTATTTGACGATGCTACTGAGGCATCTGAGATCGAGAGTGCCAATACTATCTTCCTACGGACGGACGAAGATGGGAGTCATGCGGAAATCACACGCTACGCCCTATCTTTGCTCTCCGATAAAAGCCACCCCAAATCTCCGTATCTGATGGCACCTGACTCAGCTCTAGAGGTAGCCGAAGCTATTTCTCGCCAAACGACTCCATCCTTTCTCAATACTCGCCTTGCCGCTGACAGGGCACGGAATAGACCGACCGTGCAAAATGTAGAAGATCCCGAGTGGATTAAATCGCTGCAAGACGGTACCGTTGCGCTCCTCCATTCAGATCTCGAAGAGGTGGCGGAAAATTCTGGAATCGACCCAGGCGATTTGCTGGCGGCCCTACAGGCCACAGCTTTTTCCTGCGGGCCCGGGTTGCCCTGGGCGGACGTCTGGGCGGCAATCCTCAATGCAATCTTCGGAAATTTCACGCGAGATGCAAGTGATGTAATCAAGGCGATTCGATCAAGTCGCCTAAATGGTTATCTCGCCACCGACATTTCGGACAATAGAATTGTTTACCGTCCGAGCCATGAACGCATTGCGGAGAATCTTAGAAGCCTTGCAGTTGGCGAGAATCGAGTGGTCGACGAATTCGATCTGCAGGGCCATATGGAATCGATTCATGCGAAGATCGCTGCATCGCTATCAAGCATCACGAGATCCACTCTTCCGTACCCCCCACACCCGTACATCAGGCGCTATCTTGTGCAGCATGCCGCATTGGGCGCAGTTCTGGATGACGGTCACGTCCCTCTCTCGTTTCTTGAATGGGAAACGAGCCGCAGGGTCGGGAGTCTGCTGCCGTCACTGAATCCTGTTCGTGGAAATATAAACCTGCATGCCTGGGCTCGGATTGAGCGGCACTTGGTTGGTGTGGAACTGGCATCTCAGAGGGTTAGTCATGCATTCCATTTGACTGCTTTGGGGGGTACTCCGCCCCCTTTGGCAGGATGGCTTCACCCAAAGTGGGCCCGGTGGGAGGTCGACAGTGGAAGCGCCAGCGCCTCCGGCTCTGGAGGGCGATATGTATCTTCAATTGGCGGTTTGGCGTTTGTGGCGGTAGGGGGCGAAATTCAAGTACGGGACCTGAGTACGGGCGTGAATGCAAGTTCCGTGCCAGCTGGGTTGATCACAGAAATGTGTGTAACAGGCAGATCCGGAAACCCCGTTATTGCTACCTCTTCAGTCGGCTATCCAGGTAGTCGGCATCGAGGTATCCGTTTTTGGGACCCCTTTAGTAAGCAGGAATTGGAGCGCATCGAGTGCGGGCGAATCCGTCAACTGAAGGGCCTGGCAGGTGACTCTCCTGCGGTAGCGGCGATTAGTCGCGGCTGTGGTGACGAGGTTGTGGCCTGGGATATTGAGACCAGGAAGGTACTGTTTCGAAGCCATGGGGTTAGGGCTGGCTCGTACTGCATTACGAATTGGCGGGGAAATCCTTCAGATGTTCAAATTCTGATTGCGGACATGCCCTCTAAGGATTCAATGATGCACGTTTGGAATGCTCGGTCGGGTGTGGTGGAAGATTCATTCCGTGTTGGGCCTGTTGGGAGGATGATGTCAGTCAAGAATAGTGACGGACGATCCTTGGTTGCAACGGAAGCGAGTCCGTACGGGGATAGAGGCATAAAGATCTGGGATATCGAGTCTGGCGTGCAGGTTCGCTCGATCGACGTTGGGCCTGTTCGGTCAATGTGCACAGTCCCGTCAGGGCGTGGGCGCGAGTTTCTTGTGACCGTCGGGTGGGATCACGTTTTGCGTCTAATCGATCTATGGTCTGGTCAGGAGCTTGAAGAAATAGTTATGAGTGCTCCAGTGGCTGCGGTTGTTCCAGTGCAGATCGGAGAGAAGTCTCCCCCGGCCTTTCTTCTCTCGGGCCCTGCCGGCTCGGCTCTTATTTCTATGGGGCGCACAGGTGTCGGGGTAGAGAAGCGGATGGGCTAGGTACTGCGAGATTTTGCGACAGTGAGACAGGCAAGCGCCGCCGCTGTGCTCTACCAAATTGCTGGCCCACATGGCGCAGGCCAGACTCTCCTTGCGCTGGTTCACCTGCAGGGTGCCTATACCCAGGGCCCGCCTGCTCGCATCCCGTCCGCCTTCGACCCACACACCGTGGAGCGGGCGTGGTTCAGGGCGTCAAGGTGGAGCGCGCCACTG
Organism: Streptomyces sp. NBC_00435; assembly: GCF_036014235.1. Taxonomy (GTDB): domain Bacteria; phylum Actinomycetota; class Actinomycetes; order Streptomycetales; family Streptomycetaceae; genus Streptomyces. The sequence continues at coordinate 2,817,247 of NZ_CP107924.1, read as the reverse complement.
TACGAACGACCTTGACGCCCTGAACCACGCCCGCTCGGCTCTGCCTTGGTCGAAGGCGGACGGGATGCGAGCCCACAACGTTCACCACGAATCCGCTAGCACGCGCAAACGGAGCCTCATCCATCCCGGAGTCAGAGCGCCCCCGCCGGAGGCACCGCCTTGACGGGCGGCTCACTGACAGGCCGGGCTCGTCCAGCCCATCAAGTGTTTAGCCATGGGCGCGCGGCCGGCGTGCCGGGCTGGAGCGGGGCGCAGACAGGAGCGCAGGCCCGGGGCGACGGGCGCGCGACGCCGCCTTGGCGGCGGAAGCGCCCTTGATGAAGTAGGGAAACTCTTACCGCACTACGGCCCCGTGGCTGCAAGGGTGGCCCGGTTGGCATTGATGTGCGCCGCCAGTTCGGTCAGCGCGCACTCGATGCGAGCACTGGCGATCGGGTCGAAGTCAGGTACGGCGGGCGCTGTGGCCACGTAGTTGGAGGGCTCGATCCCCCAGGCCTCGATCAGGCTCCATCCAGCCTGGACCTCGGCAGTCTGTCCATCTGCGGATGTCACCCGTAGCCAGGCCGTGCACTGGTCTGAGAAGTCGTACGGCAGATAGGCGGTGCCGCCTACATCCTTGAGCCCGATGATCTGTGTGTTCCACTGCTCCAGCAGCCGAGCGAGCCGCGCACCCAGGCCTCCTGGGGCAGTCGCCGAGTCATCGAGCGCGAGGTAGTACGAATCGCATGAGTGCCGGTGGGAGCCGATGCGTAGCCGGAGGTCATTGTGGGCCCCGCGAGTGCGGACACGGTCAAAGTGCAGAGCGATGTCCGCGGGCATGGGCGTCTCTTTCAGTACGTGCTTGTGGCCAGCTGGCGGCCGTCGTGGCTGCGGACGTGGGGGCCGGCGTCGTCCAGGGCGTCCAGGAGACGGATCGCGTAGACTTCGGACATCTGAGCAGTGACCTCTTCTGGGGTGAGCCAGGCGACCGCAGTCGATTCCTCCGACGTGCGCTCGGTGCCGCCTGATGGCTTGCAGCGGAAGACCAGGGCGACGATGCCTCGGGTGGTGTTCTTGTAGACCCCGGTGAGCTCGTCCACCTCGACCTTGATGCCCGTCTCCTCCAGGACCTCGCGGCGGACGCCGGCCTCCGGGGACTCGGTGAGTTCGAGGACTCCGCCCGGCAGTTCCCAAGTTCCGTTGTCCGCGCGACGGATCGCCAGGAGTCGGCCGTCCTCGCGTAGTACTGCCCCGGCTACGGACACGGAGTGCAGTGGCGTTGACTTGGCCTGCGGGGAACCCGTACTCATGTACAGGAGCATAGGAGGAAGAGAAGGACTATGGGAACCGCAGTAGGAGGTGGCCGAGGGGCTGTGCCGCGCTACGTGCAGATCGCTGACGACATCGTGCAGCAGATCCGGGCCGGCGTGCTGAAGGCTGGCGACATGGTGCCGAGTGAGTCGGAGCTCGTGGAGCGCTACGGCGTCGCGGGCGGGACGATCCGTAAGGCCATGGTGGAGGTTCGGGCGAGCGGGCTCGTGGAGACGCGGCACGGCAAGGGCTCGCTCGTGAAGGCTCGGCCGCCCGTGCGGCACCGGTCCTCCGATCGCTTCCGGCGTACGCATCGGCAGGAGGGTCGGGCGGCGTATCTGGCGGAGTCCGCGCAGTCCGGGGCCGAAGCCAAGGTGAGCGTGCTGTTCATCGGGCCCATGGAGGCGCCTGAGGAGATCGCGACGCGGCTCGGGGTCACCGCGGGGACTCAGGTGCTGGCCCGGCGTCGGCTGTACTTCCGGAACGGGACGCCCGTGGAGACGGCTACCTCGTACCTGCCCTGGGACGTCGTGAAGGACATCCCGGAGCTGTTCGCCGAGAATCCGGGGCCCGGAGGCATCTACGCGCGGCTGGAGGATCGCGGTCACGTCTTTGCCGAATACGTGGAGACGCTCCAGGCCCGGCCGGCCGCAAAGGCTGAGGCGACCGAGCTGTCGTTGACTCCTGGCGCACCCGTGGTGCATCTGCTCCGCGATGCGGTCACCGAGGAAGGTCGCGTGGTCGAGGTCTGCGACACCCTCATGGCCGCTGACCAGTTCGTCTTCGAGTACCGGATCCCCGCGCGCGACTGACGCCCGCTCAACTCCCCGCAGCCCGCTACGAGTTTCTCTTCGTAGCGGGTTGACTCATGTATAGGAGTCAGGCACTCTTCTTCATGTCACTCCTATACATGAGTGGCGGAGTTCAGCATCTATAGAGGAGTGATTCGCTGTGCGTCAGATTCCCGTCGACACCTCGGCTGCCATGGTGATGGTCGCCCAGCCCCCGGCCGTGAAGATCAAGGACCGTCGGACCGGCGAGATCGCCACCGACCCCGAGACCGGGTCCCAGATGATGACCGTGGACGTGCTGTTCGCCTCGTACGGGGAGGCGGAAGTCCTGTCGGTGGTCGTACCGGCTCCCGGGATCTCGGGCGAGCTGGTCATGGGTACCCCCGTCGCACTGACCGGCCTCGTCGCTCGCCCGTGGGAGAACGAGTTCAACGGCCAGAAGCGCCACGGCATCAGCTTCCGCGCCGTCGCCGTCACCTCGCTCACCGTCAAGGCGGGCTGAGCATGAACGCCTTATGGGTCACGCTGCTGGTGGTCCTCGCCTTGGCGCTCGTGCTGCGCTGGCAGCGGCCCACCTGGTACTGGATGACCTTCGGGGTCACCTTCGCGACGATCCGCGTCCTGATCCGCTACCGCTCGGTGATGGACGCCTGCGGGCTCACCGTCCCGCCCTCCCGCTGGCGACTAGCACTCGCTCGGGTCGCGAACAGGTCTGCACCTGAGGCTCGTTCGCCGCGAATCCTGCGGCTGCGGCCCACCTCGACCGGCCTGGTCCTACGGCTGAAACTCCGGCCCGGGCAGGACGCGTTCGACTTCTCCGCATCGTCGGACCGGCTCCGCCACTCCTTCGCCCTCCACAACGTCGTCTCGCGCGAGATCCGCTCCAGCGTCGTCGAGCTGAGGATGACCGGGTACGACGTACTCAAGCGGGTACGCATGCCGGCGGCGGCCGTGCTCGATGAACCGCTCCGGGTGCCGGTGGCCCTGCGCGAGGACGGGCAGGTTCATCACCGGGACTACCGGCAGGTCCCGCACGCCCTGAATGTCGGCGCCACCAAGTCCGGGAAGTCCGTCTACCAACGCACGCTCGTCTCCGGCCTGGCCACGCAGAACGTCGCCCTCGTCGGCATCGACTGCAAGAACGGCGTGGAACTCTCGCCAATGGCCCGGCGGTTCACCGCCCTCGCCGACAACCCGGACGATGCAGCAGAGCTGCTCGCCGCGCTCGTCCAATACATGGGCCGCGTCTACCAGGTCATCCGGGCCGAGCAGCGGATCAGCATCGACCTCCCGGATGCGGAGATCACCGCCGATATTTGGGACCTGCCGGCGCATCTTCGGCCCGTACCCGTCGTCTTGCTGGTGGATGAGGTTGCGGAGCTCGCCCTCGCCGCGGGTAAGGCAGAGGAGGCTCGACGGGACCAAATCGTCACCGACCTGGTTCGCCTCGCCCAGCTCGGCCGCGCCGCCGGCATTCACCTGGAGATCTGCGGTCAGCGCTTCGGCTCCGAACTCGGCAAGGGCATCACGATGCTCCGTGCCCAGCTCACCGGCCGTACCGCCCACCGCGTCAACGACGAGACCTCCGCCAACATGGCCTTCGGGGACATCTCCCCGGACGCCGTCCTCGCCGCCGTCCAGATCGACAAGGACCGCCCCGGCACCGCCGTGGCCGGCGACTCATCCGGCGGCTGGTCCCGCATCCGGGCCCCGCACACTACGCTCCGCCAGGCCGTGAACACCTGCAACGCCCAGGCGCATCGCACCCCGAGCATCCCGGAGCTGGAGCCCTTCCGGCCCGCGCTCCCGGTACGCGTCCTCGTCGGCAAGGTCCAGCCGAAGACCGCCTCGGCACCTGCCTTCTGATCACTCGCCCCACCCGGTCGGCGCGGCCTCATCGCGCCAAGTCCCTACCCCACCCATGCCCGAAACGAGGTGAACACCATGACCCGCCTGGTCCGCCCGGACGCCGTCCTCGTCCAGGCCGTCATCGCCGGAGCCCTCTCCTTCGCCCACCTCCACGACCTCGCCGAAGCCGCCGGACAGGACGGCTGGAAGGCCTGGGCCTACCCGGTCAGCGTGGACCTGCTCCTCGTCGCAGCCTGGCACCGGCTCCGGTCCCTACGGGATGCGGGGGAGCCCTCGCGGTCGGCCTGGTCCTGGTTCGCCGTAGCCCTGGCGGCCTCCCTCGGCGCGAACGTCGCGACCGCCGGCCTACTCGACCTGCGCGACGTCCCGGACTGGCTCCGCATCCTCGTTGCCGGATGGCCGGCACTGGCCTTCCTCGGCGGCACGCTTCTGGTCCACCGGCCTACGCCGCCCAGCGCGCCGGAACTCGACCCCGACGCGGTGCCTCTGCCCGTGGTCGAGCGGGAGACAGAACCCGGCGTACTGGCCGACGAGCGCCCCGCCCTGCCTGCCCCTGCCCCGGCAACCGCAACGACGGTCACCGCTCCGCCCGCCCTGGTCGCACACGCCCAGAAGATCGCCGCCGACCACCGCACCCGCACCGGCTCGGACATTGACACCGAGACCCTGCGCGCCCGGCTCGGAGTCCCGCCCGCGATGGCCGAAGCCATCGCCGCCCAGCTCGCCTGAGGAGATCCCATGCCCGCCCGGATCAACTTCCGCTCGCTCATGAAGATCGGCCCCGTCCAGATAGGCGCCTACCGCGACAACCGCGGCCGCAACAAGGACAGCGCCGTCTGCACCACCGACGGCTGCGGCTGGTCCTCGGACTACAGCTCCTCGACCGCCGCCCAGCTCGCCGCCCGCTCCCACCGCTGCCGCGTCAGCTGATCCGAAAGGCCACCGCCATGGACGTCCCGCTCTGGTTCGCCCTGCTGGTCGTCGGTGTCCTCGGCTACAAGCTCGTCCGCCCGCCGCTCTGGCTCGTCGCCGTGATCCTCATCGGCGGCTTCCTCCTCGCGGACAGCTTCCTCGCCCCGGCCATCGACACCGCGATCAACAAGTAACCCGCCCCGGAAGGAGAACAGCCATGTTCAAGCCCAAGTACCCCAGCCCCGACATCTACACCCCCGCGACCATCCGCCCGACCCCGCCACCCGTCGAGCACTCGGAATCCGGCCCGGCCCCCGTCCCCGCGAAGCCCCCGAGCGCCTTCGGCGGCCTGGTCCAGAGCTCGCCCGGCACCGCGCTCGCCCTCGCCGCCGGCGGAGTCGCCGGAGTCCTCGCGCTGGCCTCGGTCGCCGTCTCGCTGCTCCTGGCCGTCGCGGTCACCGCCGTCGCCCTGTCCGTCAGCGCCGTCGTCATGCTCTTCCTCGTCCGCGCCCTGCGCCAGGAGTTCAAGAGCCGTTGACCGGCCCCGGGACGGCCTCAACCGCCAAGTCTCCGCCGTCCCGGCGCCGCGTTCCTGCCCGATCCAACGAACCGGACGGAAACACCATCATGAAGCAGAACACCCCGGGAGAGCTCTGCCCGAACTGCGACGGCCACGCCTCCGTCGCCATCACCCTCGGTGGCCGCGACCACAACGGCCACCTCCGCACGATCACCGCCCATTGCTTCACCTGCCACGGCACCGGGACCCGCCGTTCCACCCGCCGTCCCCACCGGACGGTGACCGCGTGACCAACGCCGCGACCCTCGCGGGCCTGGACCCGGCCACCCTCGGCGACATGCTGAAGGTGGCCGGGGATCCCGGCTACGCACGCTGGGAAGACCAGATCCACCGCACGGGCGGCTGCTCCGACCCGATCCACATCACTGGCTGGACCGTCGCCAAGGACAAGACCTCGGGCGAGATCCTGCACCGGTACTCCACCGCGGACGAGCCCGGTGCCCGACTCCGCATCGCCTGCGGCAACCGCCGCGCCTCCCGCTGCCCGGCCTGCGCCTGGACCTACGCAGGAGACACGTACCACCTGATCCGGGCCGGGCTGGCAGGCGACGACCGCCGCGAGATCCCTGCCACCATCCGCGAGCACCCCCGGGTCTTCGCCACGCTCACCGCTCCGTCCTTCGGTCCCGTCCACAACCGGCCCACCTCAGGGCGCTGCCGCTGCGGCACGCACCACCCGGACGACGACGCCGAACTCGGCAGCGCGCTCGACCCGACGGGTTACGACTACGCCGCGGCCGTCCTCTTCAACAACCACTCCGGACAGCTCTGGCAGCGCTTCACGACCCGTCTGCGCCGCGAGATCGCTGCCTCCGCCGGCCTGACCCAGCGCGACCTGAAGGAAGAGGCCCGGATCTCCTACGGCAAGGTCGCGGAGTTCCAGAAGCGCGGCGCCATCCACTTCCACGCCGTGATCCGCATCGACGGGCCTACGGGCCCCTCCAGCCCGCCGCCGTACTGGGCCAGCACGGAACTCCTGGAACGGTCGATCCGCTCCGCTGTTGCCCACTCCTACACGTCGGTGCGGATCCCTCCCGCCGGCGACCAACCCGCCCGCACCCTCCGCTGGGGCACTCAGCTCGACGTACGCCCCATCAAGGCCTTCGGCGACGGCTCCGAGGTCACAGAACAGGCCGTCGCCTCGTACGTTGCGAAGTATGCGACCAAGGCTGCGGAGACCACCGGAGCCACCGACACGGCCGTGCACTGCCGCAAGTGCCGGGGGACTGGCCTCTCCGACCGCTATCACCGCCCCGGCTCCGCCCTGAGCCAGTGTTCCCGCTGCCACGGAACCGGGCTCGGCGAGGACCTCGCCCGGCTGCCCGTGTCCGAGCACGCCCGCCGCCTCATGGAGGCCTGCGCCGCCCTGCAACACCTCTACCCGGACCGCGCGCTCACCCGCTGGTCCCACATGCTCGGCTTCCGCGGCCACTTCTCCACCAAGTCGAGGCAGTACTCCACCACCCTCGGCGCCCTCCGCCAGACCCGCGCCGACTACCGCGCCGCCCAAGAACGCGAAGCCCGCGGCCTCAGCGACACAGAGCCGGACACCGTGCTCGTCCTCGCCTCCTGGCAGTACGCCGGCCACGGACACAGCCCGGGGGAGTCGGTTCTCGCCGCCACCATCGCCCGCGGCATCCAGCTGAACCGCCAGACCGCCCGCGAAGCCCTGCAGGGAGAGCAGCATGAATGAGCGTCTCCTCAGCGTCGTCCAGGTCGCCGAACTGCTCGGCACCACCGTGCGGTTCCCCCGGCGGCTCATCGAGGAACGGCGGATCACCTACGTGAAGGTGGGCCGACACGTCCGGATTCCTGAGAGCGCCGTCCGGTCCTACATCGACACCCACACCGTCGAGCCGCGCCGCCGCCGTCTGGGGGTGGCTGCCTGATGGCCGGGAAGCGCCGACCGTTCGGCCGGGTGCGCAAGCTGCCCTCCGGTCGGTATCAGGCCCGGTACCTCGGCCCGGACGGACAGCTCCGCCCCGCACCCGAGACCTTCCGTACCAAGAAGGACGCGGACGACTGGCTCGCCGACACGCAGACCGAGATGCGGCGGGGCGACTGGCGCGATCCCGACGCCGGGAAGGTCGCCTTCGGGCCGTACGCCGTCGCCTGGATCAAAGAGCGTGAGCTGACCAGCACCACGCGGCAGCTCTACGGCTCGCTCCTCAAGCACCACCTGGACCCGGTTTTCGGCGGGGTCAACCTGGGGGAGATCTCGCCACCCCTCGTCCGGCGTTGGCGCGCCGACAAGTTGGCCGTCGGCACCGGGCCCACCACCGTGGCCAAGGCCTACGCGCTGCTCCGCGCGATCCTGGGTACGGCCGTGTCCGACGAGTTGATCCGGCGGAATCCCTGCCAGGTCAAGGGCGCCAGCACCGTGCACACCCCGGAGCGGCCGACCGCCACGGTCAAGGAGGTCTACGCGCTGGCTGAAGCGGTCCAGCCGCGGTATCGGGCGCTCGTACTGATGGCCGGATTCCTCGGGCTGCGCTGGGGCGAGCTGATCGGGCTCCACCGGCGGGACGTGGACCTTGAGCACCGCACAGTGCGTGTCCGGCGGGCTGTCGCTGAGCTGAGCAACGGGCAGCGGGAGATCAAGGCGCCGAAGAGTGCCGCGGGCAAGAGGACGGTCTCCATCCCCGGCGTGATCCACGCGGATCTCCACGAGCACCTGAAGCGGTTCGCCGAGGCCGGCGCAGACGGGCGTGTCTTCGTCGGGGCCAAGGGGGCGACTCCGCGCCGGAATCACTTCAACCGGCTGTGGCACAAGGCGTGTCGGGAAGCGGGAGTGAAAGGGCTGCACTTCCACGATCTTCGGCATACGGGCAACACACTCGCCGCGTCGACAGGTGCCAGCACACGGGAGTTGATGACGCGCATGGGCCACAGCACCGCCCGCGCCGCGCTGATCTACCAGCACACAAGCGCCGATCGGGACCGCCTGATTGCCGACGCCCTGAGCGGGCTCGTGAAGAAGGGGCGGAAGGCGCCCAAGGGCACGAAGGAAGATCCACAGCGGAAGGGGCACGCAGGGGGCACGCGGAGCTGATCCCCGCCCCGGGAACGACTAAGGGCCAGGTCGAGGAAACATCCTCTGACCTGGCCCTTAGTGCTCTGGAGCGGGTGACGGGAATCGAACCCGCGTAGCTAGTTTGGAAGACTAGTGCTCTACCATTGAGCTACACCCGCAACGCGTGCGCCGCAGGTCCGGGGACCTTGGCACGGACAGCATCCTAGCGGGTCCCGGCGGGGGATCGCACACCGCATTTCGGGCCCGCGTGTGGGCGAGTCGGCGCTTTCGCCGAAACTCCGCACGGCGGAGGGTCTTCGGGCATGTACCCTACGTGTCGCACCGACGGGGTGTGGCGCAGCTTGGTAGCGCGTCCGCTTTGGGAGCGGAAGGTCGTCGGTTCGAATCCGGCCACCCCGACCAGCAGGAGTAGCGCTCAGTGGGAGCACGGTCCCCCACTCGGCGCCTCCGCGGGTCCCCCCGGTCGCCCTTCGTGCGTTCTCCGTACGTTCTCCACAGCGCCCCCGCGAACCCTCGCGGAGATCGCGTTGATGATCGCGTTGTGGGCTGATTGCCGCTTGCGGCTACTATGCAAGCTGCGTGCCCGTGTGTCTGATGTACCGGGCCCGATCCGCTGAGAACCGCGAGAGCGCGGCGACAGCAGAGACCCCCAGCAGTCAGCCACAAGGAGACCGAACCGTGAAGAGCGCCGTGGAGACCCTGAATCCGACTCGGGTTCGGCTCACTGTTGAGGTGCCCTTCGAGGAGCTCAAGGACAGCCTCGACGCGGCCTACAAGAAGATCAACCAGCAGGTCACGGTGAAGGGCTTCCGCAAGGGCAAGATCCCGGCCCGCGTCATCGACCAGCGCTTCGGCCGCGGTGCGGTGCTGGAGGAGGCCGTCAACGACGCCCTCCCGAAGTTCTACACCGAGGCGGTCAACGAGGCCGACCTGAACCCGCTGGGCCAGCCCGAGGTCGACATCACGGAGCTGAAGGACGGCGAGCTGCTGTCCTTCACCGCCGAGGTCGACATCCGCCCCGCGATCGAGATCCCGGACTACTCCGGCATCGAGGTCACCGTGGACGCCATCGAGGTCTCGGACGAGGACGTCGAGAAGTCGGTCGAGCAGTTGCGCGGGCGCTTCGCGTCCACCAAGGACGTCGAGCGCGCCGCCCAGGACGGCGACGTCGTCACGATCGACCTCGAGGCCAAGGTCGAGGGCGAGGTGCTGGAGGACGGTGTCGCCCAGGACGTCTCCTACACCATCGGCTCGGGCGAGCTCCTCGAGGGCATCGACGAGGCCGTCAAGGGCCTGGAGGCCGGTGGCGAGGCCACCTTCACCTCCCAGCTGAAGGGCGGCTCCGCCGAGGGCAAGGACGCCGAGGTCACCGTCAAGGTCACCAAGGTCTCCGCCCGTGAGCTGCCGGAGCTGGACGACGAGTTCGCCGGCATGGCCAGCGAGTTCGACACCCTCGAGGAGCTGAAGGCCGACAGCCGCAAGCGCCTCGAGAACATGAAGCAGTACGACCAGGCCACGCAGGCCCAGGAGCGCGTCCTGGAGAAGCTGCTGGAGCTCGTCGAGGTCCCGATCCCCGAGAAGCTCCTCGCGGACGAGGTCCAGACCCGCAAGCACAACCTGGAGCACCACCAGCTCGGCCAGATGGGTCTGTCCATCGAGAAGTACCTCGAGATCCAGGGCAAGACGGTCGAGGAGTTCGACGCCGAGACCGCCGACCAGGCGATCAAGGGCATCAAGACGCAGTTCGTCCTCGACGAGCTCGTCAACAAGGAGAAGCTGAACGTCAACCAGGAGGAGCTCACCGAGCACCTCATGCGCCGCGCCGCTTCCTCCGGCATGTCCCCCGACCAGTTCGCCCAGGCGGTCGTCGAGGGTGGCCAGGTTCCGATGCTCGTCGGCGAGGTCGCCCGCGGCAAGGCCCTCGCGGCCGTCGTCGAGGCCGCCAAGGTCACCGACACCAACGGTGAGGTCGTCGACCTCTCCGACGACGAGGACGACGAGAACGCGGTCGAGCAGGCCGCCGAGACCGTCGAGAACGCGGTCGAGGCCGACGGCGAGATCGCGGCCGACGAAGCCAAGTAACACCCGGGGTCACCCCCGCCGAGCAGTGCCTCAGCAAGGCCCGAAGGGCCCGTACGCCATCGCGTCCGGGCCCTTCGGGCTGTCCGTGGGAAGGCTCCGGTGACGGGTCCCTTACCTTGCGCTCCGAGCGAACAGTTCGGGAAGCGGGATGGCGTTGTCCTACCTGCGCGTTAGGGTCCATGAATACGAGGGCACGGGAGTACCCGACGCCGGCGGACATCGTCCGCACGGTTGGTCCGCGCCCCAGAACGAGACGCTGAGACGGCACATGGCCGTCGGAGACGAGCAGGTGGATACGTGACGAATCTGAAGCCTTACGCCGCGGGTGAGCCGTCCATCGGTGGCGGCCTCGGCGACCATGTCTACAACCGGCTGCTCGGCGAGCGCATCATCTTCCTCGGCCAGCAGGTCGACGACGACATCGCCAACAAGATCACCGCGCAGCTCCTCCTCCTGGCCGCCGAGCCGGAGAAGGACATCTACCTGTACATCAACAGCCCCGGCGGCTCGGTGACGGCCGGCATGGCGGTCTACGACACCATGCAGTACATCCCGAACGACGTCGTCACCATCGGTATGGGCATGGCGGCCTCCATGGGCCAGTTCCTGCTCACCGGCGGCACGCCGGGCAAGCGCTTCGCGCTCCCGAACACCGACATCCTGATGCACCAGGGCTCCGCCGGCATCGGTGGCACCGCCTCGGACATCAAGATCCAGGCCCAGTACCTGCTGCGCACGAAGCAGCGCATGGCTGAGATCACCGCCCACCACTCCGGCCAGACCGTGGAGACGATCATCCGCGACGGCGACCGCGACCGCTGGTACACGGCGCAGGAGGCCAAGGACTACGGCCTCATCGACGAGATCATCTCCGCCGCGTCGCTGGTCCCGGGCGGCGGCGGCACCGGGGCCTGATCCCGGCCCCGGCGCGCGAGATCCCGTACGGGGGCTCGTACGCCCGCCCGCACCAGGCAAGCCTCAGCCCGCAGAACGCCACCAGGATGGTGAACACCCAGATGCACATGAACAACCTTTCTCCCGCGAGCGGCCTCTACACCGGCGCGCCGGTGGACAACCGTTACGTCGTGCCGCGCTTCGTGGAGCGCACCTCGCAGGGCGTGCGCGAGTACGACCCGTACGCGAAGCTCTTCGAGGAGCGCATCATCTTCCTCGGCGTGCAGATCGACGACGCCTCCGCCAACGACGTCATGGCGCAGCTGCTGTGCCTGGAGTCGATGGACCCGGACCGCGACATCTACCTGTACATCAACAGCCCCGGCGGCTCCTTCACCGCGCTGACGGCCATCTACGACACGATGCAGTTCGTGAAGCCGGACATCTCGACGGTCTGCATGGGCCAGGCGGCCTCCGCCGCCGCGGTCCTGCTCGCCGCCGGCGCCCCCGGCAAGCGCATGGCGCTGCCGAACGCCCGTGTGCTGATCCACCAGCCCTCCGGTGGCACCGGCCGCGAGCAGCTCTCCGACCTGGAGATCGCGGCCAACGAGATCCTGCGCATGCGCGACCAGCTGGAGAACATGCTGGCCCTGCACTCCTCGACGCCGATCGAGAAGATCCGCGACGACATCGAGCGCGACAAGATCCTCACGGCCCAGGACGCGCTGGCGTACGGCCTGATCGACCAGGTCGTCGCCACCCGCAAGACTTCGAACTGATCCTTGCCGCCAGTTGGCCTGGGCACGTCGCGGGATTACGCGATGTGAACCACGTCAAGGGGGCCCCGCTCGGGGCCCCCGGCAAGGTACCGTCGGATATGAGGCACCAGGAGCGCTGAACCAGGCGTCTCCCAGGCGAAGGGGAAGCACCTCGTGGCACGCATCGGTGACGGCGGCGACCTGCTCAAGTGCTCGTTCTGCGGAAAGAGCCAGAAGCAGGTGAAGAAGCTCATCGCGGGACCCGGTGTGTACATCTGCGACGAGTGCATCGACCTCTGCAACGAGATCATCGAAGAGGAACTCGCGGAGACCTCCGAGGTTCGCTGGGAAGAACTTCCCAAGCCCCGTGAGATCTACGAGTTCCTGGAGAGCTACGTCGTCGGCCAGGAGCCGGCGAAGAAGGCGCTCTCCGTCGCTGTGTACAACCATTACAAGCGCGTCCAGGCCGGCGAGAACGGCGGCGGGACGGGCCGGGACGACGCGATCGAGCTCGCGAAGTCCAACATCCTGCTGCTGGGCCCCACGGGCTCGGGCAAGACGCTGCTGGCCCAGACGCTCGCCCGCATGCTCAACGTCCCGTTCGCCATCGCCGACGCGACGGCGCTGACGGAGGCCGGGTACGTCGGCGAGGACGTCGAGAACATCCTGCTCAAGCTGATCCAGGCCGCTGACTACGACGTCAAGAAGGCCGAGACCGGGATCATCTACATCGACGAGATCGACAAGGTCGCCCGCAAGAGCGAGAACCCGTCGATCACGCGCGACGTGAGCGGTGAGGGCGTGCAGCAGGCCCTCCTGAAGATCCTGGAAGGCACCACCGCTTCCGTACCGCCGCAGGGCGGTCGCAAGCACCCGCACCAGGAGTTCATCCAGATCGACACGACGAACGTGCTGTTCATCGTGGGCGGCGCCTTCTCCGGCCTGGAGCGGATCATCGAGTCCCGCGCCGGCGCCAAGGGCATCGGCTTCGGGGCGACCATCCGCTCGAAGCGTGAGATCGAGGCGAGCAACCAGTTCCAGGAGGTCATGCCGGAGGACCTGGTGAAGTTCGGGATGATCCCCGAGTTCATCGGCCGCCTGCCCGTCATCACCTCGGTGCACAACCTGGACCGCGAGGCCCTGCTCCAGATCCTCATCGAGCCGCGCAACGCGCTGGTCAAGCAGTACCAGCGGCTGTTCGAACTCGACGGTGTGGAGCTGGACTTCGAGCGCGAGGCGCTGGAGGCCATCGCGGACCAGGCGATCCTGCGCCAGACCGGCGCGCGCGGCCTGCGCGCCATCATGGAAGAGGTCCTGATGTCGGTGATGTACGAGGTCCCGTCCCGCAAGGACGTGGCCCGCGTGGTCATCACCTCGGACGTCGTCCGTTCCAACGTCAACCCGACGCTGGTCCCGCGGATCGTCCCGAAGGACCAGGGGCCGCACGAGAAGTCGGCGTAGCGGGCCCGGTAGGAACGAGCAGCACGCAGAAGGGGGCGCCCCGGCCGGGGCGCCCCCTTCTGCGTGCTGCTCGTCTTTCGGAGCTGACGTCCGCTCCGTGGGGGCCTGGCTCTGAACCAGGCCCCTGTCGTCCGGTCAGGCCTTGGTGCGACCAGTGTTGTAGAGCTTCGCGTTCAGCTCGGCGTTCTGGGCCAGGGTGTAGCCCTTGCCACCGGTCATCACCTTGCTGATGTCGATGCCGATCGACATGCCCATGGTGCTGTAGTCGGTCCAGATGCACATCGGCATCGTGATCTCCTTGGGCTCCAGCGGGTTGGTGGAGGGCTTCTTGGAGACGATCTTCACCTCCTGGCACTTCATCAGCGCGCCGCTGAACCCGGCCGGCTTGAAGGTCTCCGGGGAGCCGATGAACTGGACGTCGGAGTCCTTGTCATCCTTCGACAGGCTGGAGGTCTTCATCAGCTGGAACGAGGAGTCGAGGGTCTTGGCCGGGTCCGCGATCTCGCCGTAGAAGCCGGAGAAGCTGAGGGACTTGCCCTCCAGGGGCTTGGCCGGGTTGGTGATCTCGTACGGCTGACCGACCTTGGTCGGGTTCTTGATCCCGATCGCCTCGGTCTCCTTCTTCTCCTGCGCGTCCATGGTGCTGTCACCGGGCTTGGTGCTCTTCTTGAACTCGTTCACCGTCGCCGGCGGGACGAGCTTGTAGCCCTTGGTGGAGGCGGAGACCTCGCCGTTGCCGGCGCCCTTGGTCAGGAACCAGTACCCGCCGCCCGCGACCACGGCCACCGCCACGACCACGGCGATGATCACGCCGGCCTTGGACTTCTTCGGGGGCTGCTGCGGGGGCATCCCGCCGCCGTACGGGGCCTGCTGCTGGTAGCCGCCGTACGGGGGCTGCTGCTGCGGCGGGTAGCCGGGCTGCTGCTGCGGGTAGCCCTGGTGGGGGATTCCCTGGGGGGCCTGCTGCGGGTACCCGTAGCCGGGCTGCGGGGCGGGCTGCTGTCCGTAGGGGCCGGGCTGTCCGTACGGCCCGGGCTGCTGCGGCTGCTGCCCGTAGGGCCCCGGCTGCTGCGGCTGCTGGCCTCCGTACGGCCCCGGCTGGTTGTAGCTCATCCCGCGTCCCCCCATGAGGTTGTTTATCCGTCCCACACATCCTGGCCGAAGCCGGGGCGCCGCACGGCACCGGTCCCCGGTAAAACCCGGTTTCATGACCGGACCGTTACGCCTCTAAACTGTGGCTCGTGACCGAGAACACGCAGACACCCAGCAGCCCCTACTCCGAACTGCCGACTTCGTACGCGCCGGCCGACGTAGAGGGGAAGCTCTACGAGCGCTGGGTAGAGCGTGGGTACTTCGAGGCGGACGAGAAGAGCGAGAAGCCTCCGTACACCATCGTCATCCCGCCGCCGAACGTCACCGGAAGCCTCCACCTGGGGCACGCCTTCGAGCACACGCTCATCGACGCCCTCACCCGCCGCAAGCGCATGCAGGGTTACGAGACCCTGTGGCAGCCCGGCATGGACCACGCGGGCATCGCCACCCAGAACGTCGTCGAGCGTGAGCTCGCCAAGGAGGGCAAGTCCCGCCACGACCTGGGTCGGGAGGCGTTCGTCGAGCGCGTCTGGCAGTGGAAGGGCGAGTCCGGCGGGCAGATCTCCGGCCAGATGCGCCGGCTGGGCGACGGTGTGGACTGGTCGCGCGAGCGGTTCACCATGGACGAAGGCCTGTCCGAGGCCGTCCAGACCATCTTCAAGAAGCTCTACGACGACGAGCTGATCTACCGGGCCGAGCGCATCATCAACTGGTGCCCGCGCTGCCTCACCGCGATTTCCGACATCGAGGTCGAGTACCAGGACGACGAGGGCGAGCTCGTCTCCATCCGGTACGGGGAGGGCGACTCCTCCATCGTCGTGGCGACCACCCGCGCCGAGACGATGCTGGGTGACACGGCCGTCGCCGTCCACCCCGACGACGAGCGCTACAAGCACCTCGTCGGCACCGAGATCGAGCTGCCGCTCACCGGCCGCCGCATCCCGGTCGTCGCCGACGAGCACGTCGACCCCGAGTTCGGCACCGGCGCGGTCAAGGTGACCCCGGCGCACGACCCGAACGACTTCGAGATCGGTCAGCGCCACGGCCTGCCCAACCTCGCCGTCATGGACGAGCATGCCGTCATCACGACCCACGGCCCCTTCCAGGGCCTGGACCGGCTGGAGGCGCGTTCGGCCATCGTCGCGGCACTGCGCGCCGAGGGCCGGATCGTCGCCGAGAAGCGCCCGTACACCCACTCGGTCGGTCACTGTTCGCGCTGCAAGACCACCATCGAGCCCCGGCTGTCCCTCCAGTGGTGGGTCAAGGTCGGCCCGCTTGCCAAGGCCGCCGGTGACGCGGTCCGCGACGGCAAGGTCAAGATCCACCCGCAGGAGATGGAGAAGCGCTACTTCGACTGGGTCGACAACCTCCACGACTGGTGCATCTCGCGCCAGCTGTGGTGGGGCCACCGCATCCCGGTCTGGTACGGCCCCAACGGCGAGATCGTCTGCGTCGGCCCCGACGAGCAACCGCCGTCCGGCGAGGGCTGGACCCAGGACACGGACGTCCTGGACACCTGGTTCTCCTCCGGCCTGTGGCCGTTCTCCACGCTCGGCTGGCCGCGGCAGACCGACAGCCTGGCGAAGTTCTACCCGAACTCCGTCCTGGTCACCGGCTACGACATCCTCTTCTTCTGGGTCGCCCGGATGATGATGTTCGGCCTCTACGCGATGGACGGCACCCCGCCGTTCCACACCATCGCCCTGCACGGCATGGTCCGCGACGAACGCGGCAAGAAGATGTCGAAGTCCTTCGGCAACGCGGTCAACCCGCTGGACTGGATGGACAAGTACGGCTCCGACGCGGTCCGCTTCACCCTGGCGCGCGGCGCCAACCCGGGTGTCGACGTCCCGATCGGCGAGGACTGGGTCCAGGCCTCCAGCAAGTTCGCCAACAAGATCTGGAACGCCACCCGCTTCGCGATGATGAACGGCGCCACGATCGAGGGCGAGCTGCCGCCGGTCGAGGAGCTGTCCGCCACCGACCGCTGGGTGCTGTCCCGTCTGAACAAGACGGTCGCGCAGGCCGACGCGTACTACGAGGACTACCAGTTCTCGAAGCTTTCGGACGCCCTCTACCACTTCGCGTGGGACGAGGTCTTCGACTGGTACGTCGAGCTGTCCAAGACGACCTTCTTCGCGGGCGGCGAGCCCGCCAAGGCCTCCGCCCGGGTCCTCGGCGAGGTCCTCGACGTCATGCTGCGCCTGCTGCACCCGGTGGTCCCCTTCGTCACCGAGACCCTGTGGACCACGCTGACCGGCGGCGAGTCCCTGGTGATCGCCGACTGGCCCAAGGACAGTGGCTTCCGCGACGAGGCCGCCGAGGCCGAGATCGAGGGCGTCCAGAGCCTGGTCCGGGAGGTCCGCCGGTTCCGCAAGGAGCAGGGGCTCGACGACAAGCAGAAGGTCCCGGCCCGCCTGGACCTGTCCGCCACCGCGCTGGCCGCCCACGAGGCCGCCATCCGCCAGGTGCTGCGCCTCCAGCCGGAGGGCGACGCCTTCAGCGCCACCGCGACCCTCCCGGTCGGCGGCGCCACCGTCGCGCTCGACCTGTCGGGCACCATCGACGTGGAGGCGGAGCGCAAGCGGCTGAGCAAGGACCTGGCCGCCGCCGAGAAGGAGAAGCAGCAGGCCGAGGCGAAGCTCGGGAACGAGGCGTTCATCGCCAAGGCCCCCGACAACGTCGTGGACAAGATCAAGGGCCGGCTGGCCAAGGCCGAGGCCGACATCGCCCGGCTGAAGGTCCAGCTGGACACGCTGCCGGCCGCCTAGCGGTCCGGTGGCGCCGTAGCGCGCATGCGAAGGCCCCCACGCCGTCGGTCGACGTGGGGGCCTTCGCCGTATCCCTTCCCCGCGAGGGGCCGGGCGTCACAGGAGCCGGCTGCCGAACTTCGTCAGGATGAGCACCGCGACCACCCCGTACGCGGCCAGTGGCACCAGCCAGTGGGGGACCGCCCGCAGCCGGGAGCCGGCCGGGGCCAGGTGCCGGGTGACGTACCAGAACAGCGGGATCATCACCGCCCAGACGACCATGCACCACGGGCACAGTGCCCCGATCACGTACAGGCACTGGCTGATCAGCCACACCGTGAAGGCGAACCCGGCCGCGATCCCGGCCCACAGCCCGCGCCACAGCAGGCGGGGGAGCACCGCCCCGGCGACGAGGGCCGCACCCAGGGCGGCCAGGGCCGCGAAGCCGGCGATGCCGAGCAGCATGTTGGGGAAGCCCAGCAGGTTGCCCTGCCAGGTGGTCATCACGTCGCCGCAGCTCAGCACCGCGTTGACGTTGCAGCCCGGGGTGAAGAGCGGGTCCTCCAGGGTGCGGATGCGGTCGTAGGTGAGGACGCCGGAGGCCAGGGCGCCGATGAGGCCGCCGATGAGCAGGAGCAGGGGGACGCCCCGGGCGGGGCGGGCGGGGCCGATGTCTTCGCGCGTCGTTCGGGGGCTCATTCCTTCGACGCTACGAAAGGAGGGCGCACCGGCGGCAGGGCCATCCGACCATGTCCTGATCTGTCCGAAGTGCGGTATGTCACTGCATGGCGGGCGCCGGCGACGCGGATCCCCGGCGCGGACCCCGGATGATGGGGGGCATGCACGTCAAGCCCGCCGTCCGCGCGTTCCACCGGGCCCTGGCCTCCGGCCGACGGTTCACCGAGAGTTGGAGCGGGTCCCCGCGGGCGATGGACATGCTCACGGCAGGCGGCTGTTTCGCCCTGATGGCGCTGGACCTGCCGGGCCTGGCGGCCGAAGACAACTCCCTGAACGGCCCGCTCGCCGCCGTCGTGCTCGCCGCCGGCTGCCTCGGCCTCCTGGTGCGCAGGCGCGCGCCCTGGGTCGCGTACCTCACCGCGTTGCTCTTCATCGGCTGGCTGCACGAGCTCACCCTGATCCAGTTCGCGCTCTACTCGGTCGGGCGTTACCGCGGACGCCGCGCCGGAGTCCTCGCCACGCTCGGCTACGTGGCGTTCGCGCTGGCGGTGTTCGCCCTGCCCGGTTGGCCGGAGCCGCGGGCCGAGACGCTCAGCTCCTTCCTCAGCCTCGTCGTCCCCATCGGTGTCCTCGCCTCGGCCGTGGGCATCGCCGCCTACCGCCACGACCTGGTGCGCGAGCTCGACACCCGGCGCGCCGAGTCCGCCGTCCAGCGGGCCGTCCAGGAGGAGCGGACCTCGGTGGCCCGCGACGTCCACGACTTCGTGGGGCGCGAGCTGACCCTGCTCACGGTCCGCTCCGAGGTGCTGTCGATGCGCTCGCGCGAGACGTCGTACGCGAAGGACTTCGAGGAGCTCGCGGACACGGCCCGCCGGGCTCACCTGGTGCTCAACGAGATCATCGTGCAGCGCGGGGAGCGGGCGGCGACTCCGGGCGTGGACGGGCTGGCGGAGCTCGCGCAGGAGAGCGGGCGCGCGGGTTCCCCCGTACGGCTCGAACTGGATCCGGACGTGCACGGGCTGTCGCCGCTCCGGCAGGCGGCGGTCTACCGGGTGGTGCAGGAATGCCTGACCAACGCGGCCAAGCACGCCCGCGGCGAGACCATCGAGGTGTCCATCGCGGCGGACGGCCCGCAGCTGCGGATCGCCGTCCGCAACGGGCTGGCGGAACGCAACCCGACCAGGGCCCCCGTCTCGGCGGGCTCGGGCACGGCGAGCATGTCCGAGCGCGTGCGCAGCCTGGGCGGAACCCTGACGGCGACGCGCACGGAGGACTCGTACGAGGTCGTCGCGACCCTCCCGAAGGGGTAGACCGTCTCTTTCGGAACTTGCCGGGCGCTACGCCCGGGCCGGTGCCAGCAGGCTGCTGAGCGAGTCCATGTCCTCCACGCAGCGGCCGGAGCCCAGCGCCACGCAGTCCAGCGGGTTGTCGGCGACGAAGACCGGGATCCCGGTCGCGGAGGCCATGCGCAGGTCCAGGCCGGGCAGCAGCGCGCCGCCGCCGGTCAGCACGATGCCGTGCTCCATGACGTCGCCTGACAGTTCGGGCGGGCACTCCTCCAGGGTGGTGCGCACCGCGGCGATGATCGCCTCGACGGGTTCGTCGAGGGCGGCCCGTACGTCGGGCGCGCCGAGCTGGAGCGTCTTGGGCATGCCGCCGACCTTCTCGCGGCCGCGGACGGTGATGCCGCGGGTCTCCAGCTCCGGCTGGTCCGGCACGGGCCACGCGGAGCCGATGGCGATCTTGATGTCCTCGGCGGTGCGCTCGCCGATGAGCAGGGCGTGCTCCTTGCGGACCCAGTCGATGATCGCGGCGTCCAGCCGGTCCCCGCCGACCCGCAGCGACTGGGAGGTGACGATGCCGCCCAGCGAGATGACGGCGACCTCCGAGGTGCCGCCGCCGATGTCGACGACCATCGAGCCGCGCGGTTCGGACACCGGCAGCCCGGCGCCGATGGCCGCGGCCATCGGTTCCTCGATCAGGTGAACGGTCCTGGCCCCGGCCCGGGTGGAGGCGTGGACGATGGCCCGCCGCTCCACCTGGGTGACCCCGGACGGTACGCAGATCACCATGCGGGTGCGGGTGCGGGTCCGGCGCCCGGGAACGGCCTTGCGGACGAAGTGCCGGATCATCTCCTCGGCGGCCTCGTAGTCGCAGATCACGCCGTCCTTGAGGGGGCGGATCGCGGTGATGGAACCGGGGGTGCGGCCGATGGTCTCCTTGGCCTCGGTACCCACGGCGAGTGCGGTGGTCGTGCCCGCCCTGACGGCGACCACGGACGGCTCATTGAGGACGATGCCGTGTCCCCGTGCGTAGACGAGGGTGTTGGCGGTTCCCAGATCGATTCCTATGTCGCGGCTGGAAGCCGTCTTGCTGGGCCCCGTCGTTTCAGTGCGCGCCTGCGGCATTTGTTCCCCAATCTCCTGTCCGCAAGGCTTGCATAACGATTGGGTCGCCCTCGCCGTCGAAGGTCCCGAAGGGGCCGGGCCGAAAGTCCCCCGGGTTCTCGTCCGTAGACTGGGTCCCGTGAGTGAGCAGCAGCCCGAGAGCCACGATGACAGCTTCGACGAGTTCGACCAGATCGTGGCGGAAGAGTCCGACCGCGATCCCGACCTGGCGGTGATCGCCGCGGGCAGCCGCACCCTGCGCGCGCAGGCCGGTCCGCCGCAGGGCGATCCGGTGCCCGACGTGCCCGCCGACCCCGAGACGGCCAAGGCGCTGCGGGAGGTGGAGCAGGAGCTGGCCGGCCGCTGGGGCGAGACCAAGCTGGAGCCGTCCGTCACGCGGATCGCCGCGCTGATGGACGTCCTGGGCGAGCCGCAGCGCGCGTACCCCTCCATCCACGTGACCGGCACCAACGGCAAGACGAGCACCGCCCGCATGATCGAGGCGCTGCTGAACGCCTTCGAACTGCGCACCGGCCGCTACACCAGCCCGCACGTGCAGTCCGTCACCGAGCGGATCAGCCTGGACGGGGCGCCGATCACCGCCGAGCGGTTCGTCGAGACCTACCACGACATCAAGCCGTACGTGGAGATGGTGGACGCGGCCGAGGAGTTCCGGCTGTCGTTCTTCGAGGTCCTCACCGGTATGGCCTACGCGGCGTTCGCGGATGCGCCCGTGGACGCGGCCGTGGTCGAGGTCGGCATGGGCGGCACCTGGGACGCGACCAACGTGATCGACGGCGCGGTCGCCGTGATCACCCCGATCAGCCTGGACCACACGGACCGGCTCGGTTCCACCACCGGCGAGATCGCGAAGGAGAAGGGCGGGGTCATCAAGCAGGGCGCCACCGTGATCCTGGCGCAGCAGCCGGTGGACGCGGCGCAAGTGCTGCTGAAGAAGGCCGTGGAGGTCGACGCCACGGTGGCCCGCGAGGGCATGGAGTTCGGCGTCGTCACCCGTGAGGTCGCGGTGGGCGGCCAGCAGCTGACGCTGCGCGGGCTGGGCGGTGAGTACGACGGGATCTTCCTGCCGCTGTACGGAGCCCACATGGCGTACAACGCGGCCGTGGCGCTGGCGGCGGTCGAGGCCTTCTTCGGGATCGGCGCGGACCACGCGCGGGTGCTGGACGTGGACACCGTACGCAAGGCGTTCGCCTCGGTGACCTCGCCCGGCCGCATGGAGGTCGTGCGGCGCAGCCCGACGGTGGTCCTGGATGCGGCGCACAATCCGGCCGGGGCGCGGGTCACGGCGGAGGCGGTGACCGAGGCCTTCGGCTTCAGCCGGCTGATCGGTGTGGTGGGGGCCAGCGAGGGCAAGGACGCGCGCGGGGTCTTCGAGGCCTTCGAGCCGATCTTCGCGGAGGTCGTGATCACGGAGAACACCAGCCACCGGGCGATGTCCGCGGACGATCTTGCGGCCGTCGCGGTCGAGGTCTTCGGCTCGGACCGGGTGCAGGTGGAACCGCGGCTGGACGACGCCCTGGAGGCGGCGATCACCCTGGCGGAGGAAGAGGCGGAGTACGGAGGGGCCGGCGTGCTGGTGACCGGGTCCGTGATCACGGTGGGCGAGGCCCGCCTGCTGCTGAAGAGGGGCTGAGGGATGCGCACCCTGTGTGCTTCGACGCTGATCGGCGAGTTCTTCGTGATCGGCTTCGCGGGGCTGGTCGCGATGAAGGGGGACCTGGGCCAGGCCGCGGTCTGGACGGTCTGCGGGATCGCGATGCTGCTGTCGGTGCTGCTGTGCGGGATGCTCTCGCGCCCCGGGGCCGTCCAGATCGGCTGGGCCCTGCAGATCGGGCTGGTCCTGAGCGGGTTCGTCGTGCCGATGATGTTCTTCCTGGGCGCGGTGTTCGCGGCCCTGTGGTGGTGCTCGATCCACTACGGCCGCCGCATCGACGACGTCAAGGCCCGCTGGGCGGCGGCCCAGAGCGAGGCCTCGGCCTGAGCCCGCTGCGGGGGCGCCGCGACCTTGCCCTGTGGCTCGCCGCCATGAGCTTCCCGCTCCCCGCCGCCGCGGGGGACCCGGGGGCCGGGCGCCGCCCTGGTCCAGCCCTGTAGCCTCGGGTTACCGCACCCGTATGCCGCAAGGAGTTACAACATGACCCAGCGCACGCTCGTCCTGCTCAAGCCGGACGCGGTCAGGCGTGGCCTGGTGGGCGAGATCATCGGCCGCTTCGAGAGCAAGGCCGGCTGGACCATCCCGGCGCTGGAGCTGCGCACGCTCGACCGGAGCATTCTGGAGCAGCACTACGCCGAGCACGTCGGCCGCCCGTTCTACGAGCCCCTCATGGGTTTCATGGCGAGCGGCCCGGTCGTCGCCCTGGTCGTCGAAGGGGAACGCGCGATCGAGGGTGTCCGTCAGCTGGCCGGACCCACTGACCCGATCGCCGCGGCCCCCGGCTCCATCCGGGGTGACTTCGGTACCGTCACCCGGGAGAACCTGATCCACGCCTCGGACTCCGAGGAGTCCGCGGAGCGCGAGCTGAAGCTGTTCTTCCCGGCTCTGTGATCACTCTTTTCTGACGCAACATCAGCCAAATAGCGCTCATGACCTGGGGCGACCGAAGTAATTTCGGTCGCCCTTCGGTATTACCGGGCACATTCGGGAACGCATGGACAGGACACGACGTCACCACTAAGGGGGCGGGTATCCGTTCCGGCGGGTTTGCCGGAGTCCCGTCGCGCGATGTCCGTACCTGCGGCACTACGATGGGGCCTCCACCCACACACCCACCTCGCCGACCTGACAGCAGCCGCTATCAACTGGAAGGCCAGACGCTCCTCATGGGGAACAAGGGGAACAACATGTCGTTCATCGGCCGTGACATGGCGATCGACCTCGGGACCGCCAACACGCTGGTGTACGTGAGGGGCCGGGGAATCGTCCTGAACGAGCCGTCCGTGGTCGCCATCAACACGAACACCGGTGGCATCCTGGCGGTCGGCTCCGAAGCCAAGAAGATGATCGGGCGCACGCCCGGCAACATCGTCGCCGTTCGGCCCCTCAAGGACGGCGTGATCGCCGACTTCGAGATCACCGAGCGGATGCTCCGGTACTTCATCCTCAAGATCCACAAGCGCCGTTACCTGGCCCGCCCGCGCGTCGTGGTCTGCGTACCCTCCGGCATCACCGGAGTGGAGCGCCGCGCCGTCATCGAGGCGTCCACGCAGGCCGGTGCCCGCCAGGTGCACATCATCGAGGAGCCGATGGCGGCCGCCATCGGCGCGGGCCTGCCCGTCCACGAGGCCACCGGCAACATGGTCGTGGACATCGGCGGCGGCACCACCGAGGTAGCCGTCATCTCGCTCGGCGGAATCGTCACGGCGCAGTCCATCCGAGTGGCCGGCGACGAGCTGGACAACGCGATCATCCAGCACATCAAGAAGGAGTACTCGCTCCTCCTCGGTGAGCGCACCGCCGAACAGATCAAGATCACCATCGGTTCGGCGTACGACCTGGACAAGGACGAGCACACCGAGATCCGCGGCCGCGACCTGGTCTCGGGCCTGCCCAAGACCGTCGTGATCTCGGCCGCCGAGGTCCGCAAGGCGATCGAGGAGCCGGTCAACGCCATCGTCGACGCCGTCAAGACCACCCTCGACAAGTGCCCGCCGGAGCTCTCCGGCGACATCATGGACCGCGGCATCGTCCTCACCGGAGGCGGCGCCCTGCTGCGCGGCCTCGACGAGCGGCTGCGCCGCGAGACGGGCATGCCCATCCACATCGCCGAGGACCCGCTCGACTCCGTGGCGCTCGGATCGGGCAAGTGCGTGGAGGAGTTCGAGGCGCTGCAGCAGGTCCTGGACGCTCAGCCCCGGCGCTGACCGGCCACGCCCGGGGCGGTGGAACACAGGTGGAACACAAATGATCCGCCGTACGGGTGCTGCCGGGCCCGTGCGGCGGATCGTTGATATACAGGCAAGGTCCGGTGCGGCCCCGGCTCCACCGGAGCGGCTTTGCCGCACGGGTATCTATGAGGAAGGCACGGCCGCCGCACGTGAGGGACACACGAGAAAGCCGGCTGCTCCTGGTACTTCTGATCGCCATCGCGTTCGCATTGATCACGGTGGACATCAGGACGGGTGAGGAGTCGCCGGTCGACGGTGCCCGGCAGGCCGCCGCAGCGGTCTTCGGGCCGGTCGAGAAGGGCGTGGCGAAAGGGGTCGACCCGGTCGCCAACGCCATAGGGGCGGTACGGGACTCCGGCGAGCGGCACAGCCGCATCGCGACGCTGGAGCGCGAGAACGCGGCACTCAAGGCCAAGCTGGGCAGCGACGACCAGACCCGCAGCCGGATCCGCGAGCTCGACGAGATGCTCAAGCGGGCGGGTGCCGGACAGTACGGCATCAAGGGCGCCGAGGTCATCGCCATAGGAGCGGCCCAGGGCTTCTCCTGGACCGTCACCATCGACGCCGGCAGCAAGGACGGCATCGAGCGCGACATGACCGTCCTCAACGGCGACGGACTCGTCGGGCGCGTCGCCACCGTCGGCCCCGACACCGCGACCGTGGTCCTCGCCAACGACCCCGACTTCACCGTGGGCACCCGCCTGGAGAAGACCGGCGAACTCGGCTTCGCCACCGGCCAGGGCGACCGCTCCCTCTCCGTGCAGATGCTCAACGGCAAAGCCAAGATCAACACCGGTGACCGCCTCGTCACCTTCGGCTCGCGCGGCAACAAGCCCTTCGTCCCCGGTGTCCCGATCGGCGAGGTGGTCAAGGTCGACCCCTCGCGCGGAGACCTGACCCGGACCATCTGGGTCCGCCCCTTCGTCGGCTTCTCCCGCCTGGACATCGTCGGCGTCGTGGTGATGCCCCCGCGCGAGGACCCGCGCGACGCCGTCCTGCCGCCCAAGCCCGAGGCGCCCAAGCCCACCCCGACGGTCACCGTCACCGTCACGCCGTCGCCCGGCGCGTCCGTGTCGGGCAAGCCGGTCGACGAGTAGGAGCCGATCACCATGCGCTTCAACCGGATCCTGCTCTCGGCCACGCTCGTCGTGGTCGCCCTCGTCGTCCAGGTCTCCATCCTGGGCCGGCTCCAACTCCCCGGAGCCGTGCCCGACCTGGTCCTCCTCACCGTGGTCGCCCTCGCGCTCGTGTACGGGTCCGTCGGCGGCGCCCTCATCGGCTTCTCCGCCGGCCTCCTCACCGACCTCGCCCCGCCCGCCGACCACGCCGCCGGCCGCTACGCGCTCGTCCTGTGCGTCATCGGCTACGTCGCCGGCCTGGTCCGCCCCGACACCGGACGGTTCCGCTCCGCCTGGGGCCCGATGCTCACCGTCGTCGGCGCCGCCTTCGCCTCCACCCTGCTCTACGCCGGGGTCGGCGCCCTGGTCGGCGACACCGCCGCCCGCCACGTGGGGCTGACCGGACTGCTGTTCACCGCGGTCCTCTACGACCTGCTGCTCGCGCCGTTCGCCGTGCCGTTCATCATGGCCCTCGCCCGCCGCGCGGAGAACGACCCCATGGCCGTCGATGCCAACGGCGGCCCGCCCGCGGGCAAGGACATCGCCTCCGGCTGGCTGGCCGGCGGCACCGGGCTGCGGATCGGCAGCCAGCGGGGTGGACTGCGGATGAAGACCGCCCGCAGCCGTGCCAACCGGGCCGGCCGGATAAAGGGCGTCAAGGGAATCAAGGGTGTGAAGAGCGTCAAGAAGCTGTGAGGGAGGAGTCCACGTGACCAACATTCCGGAGACCGGCCGTACCTCCCGGGTGCGGATCCGGCTCGTGATCATCCAGGTCCTCGTCTTCTCCCTGCTCCTCACCCTCGGCGGGCGCCTCTGGTACCTCCAGATCCGCAACGGCGACGAGTACTCCGACGAGGCCAAGAACAACCACGTCCAGCAGGTCGTCCAGCCCGCCGTGCGCGGCTCGGTCCTCGACGCCCGCGGGGTCGCCCTCGCCGACAACGAGACCCGCCTCGTCGTCTCCGCCAGCCGCACCGAGCTGATGAAGATGAAGGACCGCGGCAAGGACGTGCTCTCCCGCCTCGCCGGGGTCCTCGACATGAAGCCGCAGGACGTCACCGACAAGGTCCGGCTCTGCGACAACCAGACCCCGCAGCCCTGCTGGAACGGCTCCCCCTACCAGCCCATCCCCGTCACCAACAAGGCCACCACCCAGCAGGCCCTCCAGATCCGCGAGCGCCCCGAGGACTTCCCCGGGATCACCGCCGAGCCCACCGCCGTACGCCGCTACCCGGCACCCGGCGGCGCCAACACCGGACAGGTCCTCGGCTACCTCGGTCCGGTCACCGACGACGAGATCATCAGGGCGAAGACCACCAACTCCCCGTTCCTGCGCTCCGACCAGGTCGGCCGCTTCGGGATCGAGCGCACCTACGACAAGGAGCTCCGCGGGAAGTCGGGCGTCACCCGCTACGAGGTGGACAACCTGGGCCGGGTCATCGGCATGGCCAGGAACGACCCCGCCGTCCCCGGCGCCAACCTCGTCACCAGCATCGACGCCCGCGTCCAGGGGGTCGCCGAGTACGAGCTCAACGCGGCCATGCTCGAGGCGCGCAAGCAGATCGACCGCAACACCGGAGTCCCCTACAAGGCCGACGCCGGCGCCATCGTCGTCCTGGAGTCCAGGACTGGCCGGGTCGTGGCCATGGCCTCCAACCCCACTTACGACCCGAACGTGTGGGTCGGCGGGATCTCCGGCAAGGACTACGCCAGGCTCACCGCCAAGGACTCCAACGTCCCCCTCATGAACCGGGCCATCCAGGGCCAGGCAGCCCCGGGCTCCATCTTCAAGGTCATCCCGACCGCGGCCGCGGTCAACGCCGGATACGCGTTCGACGGCAACTACCCCTGCCCGAGCTCGTACTCCATCGGCGGCCAGGTGTTCAAGAACTTCGAGTCCCAGGGCCACGGCTCGATCACCCTCGGCCGGGCCCTGGAAGTCTCCTGCGACACCGTGTTCTACGCGCTGGGTCACAAGGAATGGCTCAAGGACGGCGGGCTCAAGCCGAAGAAGAACCCCGCGCAGATCTTCTACAGGACCGCCCACCAGTTCGGCCTCGGCACCGAGACCCACATCGACCTGCCGGGCGAGGAGAAGGGCCGGGTCCCCGACCGCGAGTGGAAGCAGCGGTTCTGGGAGGCCAACAAGGACGGATGGTGCAAGACCGGCAAGAAGGGCGGCACCTACGTCGAGCTGCTCTCCTACGAGAACTGCCTCGAAGGCAACCTCATGCGCGCCGGTGACGCCGTCAACTACTCCATCGGCCAGGGCGACACCCTCGTCACCCCGATCCAGATGGCCACCATCTACGCGGCCATCTCCAACGGCGGCACCATGTGGAACCCCACCATCGGCAAGGCCATCGTCAGCGCCGACGGCAAGCACATCGAGGAGATCAAGCCGCAGGCCCACGGCAGGCTGCCGATGACCGAGGTCACCCGGCAGAAGATGGTCGCCGCACTGGAAGGCGTCGCCACCCGCGGCACCGCCGCCTGGCGCTTCGGCGGCTGGCCGCAGAAGCAGATCCCGATGCACGCGAAGACCGGTACCGCCGAGGTCTACGGCAAGCAGACCACCTCCTGGTTCGCCACCTTCACCGACGACTACACCATCGTCATGACGATCTCCCAGGGCGGCACCGGCTCCGGAGCCTCGGGCCCCGCCGTCCGCAACGTCTACAACGCCATCTACGGTCTCGACATGGCAGGCAAACAGGACCCGAAGGCCGCCCTGCTGCTGCGCCCCGAAGCCAAGCTCCCCACCATCCAGGCCGACGGCTCCATCGACTCGCCCGCGATCAAGCCGTACGTGCCCCCGTCCCCGGAAGACCTGGCGCCGCCCCCGCTCGCCGGGCCGCCCGCCCCGCCCGCCGCACGGCAGGACTGAACCCTGATGCAGACCGCGAACAAGTTCTCCGTATCCCGGTACGCGCCGGAGCGGGGAGCGATGGCCAAGCTCACCGCCCGCGACTCCGTGGTGCGCCGGCTCGACTGGCCGATACTCCTCTCCGCGCTCGCCCTCTCCCTCATCGGCGCCCTGCTGGTGTGGTCGGCGACCCGCAACCGGACCTCGCTGAACAACGGGGACCCGTACTACTTCCTCTTCCGGCACGCCATGAACACCGGCATCGGCCTCGTGTTGATGATCGCCACCGTCTGGCTCGGCCACCGCACCCTGCGCGGCGCCGTCCCGATCCTGTACGGGCTCTCCGTCCTGCTGATCCTCGCCGTGCTCACCCCGCTCGGCGCCACCATCAACGGCGCCCACGCCTGGATCGTCATCGGCGGCGGCTTCTCCCTCCAGCCCTCCGAGTTCGTGAAGATCACGATCATCCTGGGCATGGCCATGCTGCTCGCCGCCCGGGTCGACGCGGGCGACCTCGCCCACCCCGACCACCGCACCGTGGTCAAGGCGCTGTGCCTGGCGGCCGCCCCGATGGGCATCATCATGCTGATGCCCGACCTCGGCTCCGTCATGGTCATGGTCGTCATCGTGCTCGGCGTCCTGCTCGCCTCCGGCTCCTCCAACCGCTGGGTACTGGGCCTGCTGGGCTCGGGCGCGGCCGGCGCCATCCTGATCTGGCAGCTCGGCATCCTCGACGAGTACCAGATCAACCGCTTCGCGGCCTTCGCCAACCCCGAACTCGACCCCGCCGGAGTCGGCTACAACACCAACCAGGCGCGCATCGCGATCGGCTCCGGCGGCCTGACCGGCTCCGGGCTCTTCCACGGCTCCCAGACCACCGGCCAGTTCGTGCCGGAGCAGCAGACCGACTTCGTCTTCACCGTGGCCGGCGAGGAGCTGGGCTTCGTCGGAGCCGGGCTGATCCTGGTCCTGCTCGGCGTCATCCTCTGGCGGGCCTGCGTCATCGCCCGCGAGACCACCGAGCTGTACGGGACGATCGTGTGCGCCGGGATCATCGCCTGGTTCGCCTTCCAGGCCTTCGAGAACATCGGCATGACCCTCGGGATCATGCCCGTGGCCGGACTCCCGCTGCCGTTCGTCTCCTACGGAGGATCATCGATGTTCGCCGTCTGGGTGGCCATCGGACTGCTCCAGTCCATCAGGGTGCAGCGGCCGATGTCAGCCTGATCCGCCGGGTCGCCCACCGGTTTTCCGCCGCACCTCACGTTTCCCTTCCCGCCGTGTTCCGTACAGGACTACGTTCGATCCATGGCGGACACGAAGCGCGAGATAGAGCGCAAATTCGAGTTCAGGAGCAACAAGGCCGGACGGCGCGGAGTGCCGGACCTGACGGGCACGGCCGCCATCGCGGCCGTCACCGACCAGGGCACGGTCGACCTCGACGCCGTCTACTACGACACCCCCGACCAGCGACTCGCCGCGGACGGGCTCACCCTGCGCCGCCGCACCGGCGGCAAGGACGCCGGCTGGCACCTCAAACTGCCCGTCGCCCCGGGCGTGCGCGACGAGATCACCGCCGCCCTCAGCGACACCGTCCCGGTCGCCCTCACCGCACTGCTGCGCTCCAGGGTCCGGGACACCGCCCTGGAACCCCAGGTCCGACTCCTGTCCTCGCGCAAGGTCAGCCACCTCCTCGACGCCGGAGGCCTCCTCCTCGCGGAGCTGTCCACGGACGCGGTCCTGGCCGAGCGCGAGGACGTCACCGCCGCCTGGACCGAGGTCGAGGTGGAACTCGCCGACGGGGTCGACCCGGCACTGCTCGACGCCGTGGAGAAGACCTTCCGCAAGGCCGGCCTCCACGTCTCGGCCGCCCCCTCGAAGCTCGCCCGGGCGCTCGCCGAGACCTCCGCCGAGCCCGCACCGCCCGTCCTGGGCGGTGGCCCCGAAGGCACCGCGGGCGCGCACGTCCTCGCGTACCTGCGCGAACAGCGCTCCACCCTGATCAGCCAGGACCCCGCCGTACGCCGTGGCCTGCCCGACTCCGTCCACCAGATGCGGGTCGCCACCAGGCGGCTGCGCAGCGCCTTCAAGACGTACCGCGGGGTCCTGGACCCCGCCGAGACCGGCCCCATCGGCGAGGAACTCCGCTGGCTGGCCGCCGAGCTCGGCGTCGACCGCGACCAGGAAGTACTGCTGGAGCGGATCCAGACCCGGCTCGACGAACTCCCGCGGACCCTGCTGCTGGGCCCGGTCCGCGGCCGCCTCAAGGTCTGGAACACGACCCGCCGCACCGGCTCGCGCCGCGCGGCCCTGGCCGCCCTCGACAGCAGGCGTCACCTGGCCCTGCTGAACGCCCTCGACGCCCTGCTGGCCGACCCGCCGCTGCTCAGGGCCGCCGCCCGGCCCGCCGAGGCCGTCCTGCCCGCGGCGGTGCTCGACGACTGGGAACGCCTCGCCGGCCGGGTCGAGGGCGCGCTCGCCATGGACCCGGGCCAGGACCGCGACCTGGCCCTGCACGAGGCACGCAAGGCGGCGAAGCGCGCCCGGTACGCGGCGGAGGCCGCGAACCCGGCCCTCGGCAAACCCGCGCGGCGCCTGGCCAGGGCGGTGAAGTCGGTCCAGACCCTGCTCGGCGACCACCAGGACAGCGTGGTCGCCCGGGACGCCCTGCGCGGCCTCGCGGTCCAGGCGGCCGGCGCGGGGGAGTCCGCCTTCACGTGGGGCGTGCTCTACGCCCGCGAGGAGGCGCTGGCCGACCGCCGGGAGCGGGAGCTGCCGCAGGTGTGGGAGGCGGCCGCGGCGCCGGCGCTGGCCCTGCGCGGCTGATCTCGGGGGCGGGGGCCGGGCGGGGCCCGGGGTACGCTTGAGAGTCGCCCCCTGCCCGCTTCACGAAAGTCGCGTGATGACCGAGTCGGTCTTCCCTCAGCTCGAAGCCCTGCTTCCGTACGTCCAGAAGCCGATCCAGTACGTCGGCGGTGAGCTCAATTCCACCGTCAAGCCCTGGGAGAGCACCGACGTCCGCTGGGCGCTGATGTACCCGGACGCGTACGAGGTCGGCCTCCCCAACCAGGGCGTCATGATCCTCTACGAAGTGCTGAACGAGCGCGAGGGCGTGCTCGCGGAGCGCACCTACAGCGTGTGGCCGGACCTCGAAGAGCTGATGCGCGAGCACAAGGTGCCGCAGTTCACCGTCGACTCCCACCGTCCGGTCGGGGCCTTCGACGTGTTCGGGCTCTCCTTCTCCACCGAGCTCGGCTACACCAACATGCTGACGGCGCTCGACCTCGCGGGCATCCCGCTGGAGGCCCGCAACCGTACGGTCGACCACCCCATCGTGCTCGCGGGCGGCCACGCGGCCTTCAACCCCGAGCCGATCGCCGAGTTCATCGACTGCGCGATCATCGGCGACGGCGAGCAGGCCGTCCTCGACATGACCGAGATCATCCGCACGTGGAAGGCCGAGGGCCGCCCCGGCGGACGCGAAGAGGTCCTATTCCGTCTCGCGAAGACCGGACAGGTCTACGTCCCGGGCTTCTACGACGTCGACTACCTGCCCGACGGCCGTATCGCCCGTGTCGCCCCGAACAAGTCGGGTGTCCCGTACCGCGTGTCCAAGCACACGGTCATGGACCTCGACGAGTGGCCCTACCCCAAGCAGCCCCTGGTCCCGCTCGCGGAGACCGTCCACGAGCGCATGTCCGTGGAGATCTTCCGCGGCTGCACCCGCGGCTGCCGTTTCTGCCAGGCCGGCATGATCACGCGCCCCGTGCGGGAGCGAAGCATCACCGGCATCGGCGAGATGGTGGAGCGCGGCCTGAAGGCCACGGGCTTCGAGGAGGTCGGTCTCCTCTCCCTGTCCTCGGCGGACCACACCGAGATCGCGGACATCGCCAAGGGCCTGGCCGACCGCTACACGGACGACAAGGTGGGCCTGTCCCTCCCGTCGACCCGCGTGGACGCCTTCAACGTGGACCTGGCCAACGAGCTGACCCGCAACGGCCGCCGCTCCGGTCTGACCTTCGCCCCCGAGGGCGGCTCCGAGCGCATGCGCAAGGTCATCAACAAGATGGTCTCGGAAGAGGACCTGATCCGGACGGTCTCCACGGCGTACGGCAACGGCTGGCGCCAGGTGAAGCTGTACTTCATGGTCGGCCTGCCGACCGAGACCGACGAGGACGTGCTCCAGATCGGCGACATGGCGGTCAACGTCATCGCCAAGGGCCGCGAGGTCTCCGGCCAGAACGACATCCGCTGCACGGTGTCGATCGGCGGGTTCGTACCGAAGCCGCACACCCCCTTCCAGTGGGCCCCGCAGCTGTCGGCGGAGGAGACGGACGCCCGTCTGGGCAAGCTTCGCGACAAGCTCCGCGGGGACAAGAAGTACGGCCGTTCCATCGGCTTCCGCTACCACGACGGCAAGCCCGGCGTGGTCGAGGGCCTGCTGTCCCGCGGCGACCGCCGCGTCGGCGACGTCATCCGCGCCGTCTACGAGTCGGGCGGCCGCTTCGACGGCTGGCGCGAGCACTTCTCGTACGACCGCTGGATGGAGGCGGCCGAGAAGACGCTGCCCGCGTACGGGGTGGACGTGGCCTGGTACACGACCCGCGAGCGTACCTACGAGGAGGTCCTTCCCTGGGACCACCTCGACTCCGGCCTGGACAAGGAATGGCTCTGGGAGGACTGGCAGGACGCCCTCGACGAAACCGAGGTCGAGGACTGCCGCTGGACCCCGTGCTTCGACTGCGGGGTGTGCCCTCAGCTGGACACGAGTATCCAGATCGGTCCCACGGGCAAGAAGCTGCTGCCTCTCACGGTCGTGAAGTGACCTCGGGCTGAGCCTGCCTCGTCTATGCCCCCCACCGGGATCGGTGGGGGGCGTATTCATTCGACCGCTGGATTATCAATCCTGTGATTGACGTGAGCGGATATCCTGGGGGAGTGCGTGGAGGAATACTCCACATCTGCTGCCAGGAGGTGGCCGGCATGGCCAAGACGGTGATCGACATCGATGAGGAAGCCCTCGCGCTGGCGATG
This sequence comes from Streptomyces sp. NBC_00435, assembly GCF_036014235.1. Taxonomy (GTDB): domain Bacteria; phylum Actinomycetota; class Actinomycetes; order Streptomycetales; family Streptomycetaceae; genus Streptomyces. Next base: position 2,783,745 of record NZ_CP107924.1, on the reverse strand, counting down.
GAGGCTCTGGGTACCACCACGAAGAAGGACACGGTCAACGCGGCGCTCGAGGAAATAGGAGCGAGGCTGCGCAGGCAGCGAGCTCTGGAAGCCCTCGTGAAGCTCGACGAAGAGGGTGCGTTCGACAAGGGTCGGGAGCCCGGATTCAAGGCGGAGGTGCGTGGGTCGTGGGGGAGCTGACCGAGGGCGAGTTCCTGATCGACACCTCCGCCGCGCACCGGATCACCCTCCCGGGGCCGTTCTCCACCTGGCGTCCGGCTCTGGCGGCCGGCCGCATCGGCATGTGCGCGGCGACCGAGGTCGAGGCGCTGTACTCCGCCCGGTCGCCCGCTCAATACGCGGAGATGCGGCAGGCGTTCACGGACCTGTACGCGTGGCACGCGATCCCCGACGACGTGTGGGTCCGGGTCGCGGCCGCCCAGAGCGCGCTGGCCGAAGCCGGGTGCGTCCGCTCCGCGGGAGTCGTCGACCTGATCCTCGCGGTCACCGCCGCGCACCACCGTCTGACGGTGCTGCACTACGACCGGGACTTCGAGACCCTCGCCAAGCACATCGAGCTGCGCACACGCTGGCTCGCGGAGCCGGGCACCGTCGACTGAAAGGCGCCCCGGCGCAACGGCTCGGGGGTGTGGTGTGTCCTTAGCGGCATGGAACTGGAGAAGTCGCAGTCGGTGCCGCAGGGTGACGGCTGTCTGGTGGGGGTCGTCCGGGTACCCGTGAAGGTCGTGGCGGTGCTGGTCGTGCTGCCCGTGCGGGTGGTGTGGGACCTCCTCGTCGCCTTCGGGCGGATGCTCAACCGGCGGGTGCTCGGGCCGGCCGGGCGGGGGCTGCTCCGGTTCCACGAGCGGGCCGTGCGGCCGGTGTTGCGGGGGCTGGGGCGGGCGCTGGCCGTCCTGCTGAAGCTGCTGTTCGTGTGGCCGTGGGTGGGGCTGTGGCGGTACGCGTTCGTGCCCGCCGGGCAGGGGCTGGCGTGGCTGGGGCGGGCCGTGGGGACGTACCTGCTGCGGCCGTTGGGCGACGGGATCGCCCGGACGCTGCGCGGGCTGGGCCGGCATCTGCTCCTTCCGCTGGCCAAGGGCGTCGCGTGGGTCGTGCGGGCCCTGGTGATGGTGGTGTTCGTGTGGCCCTGGGTCGGGCTCTGGCGCCACGTCCTCGTGCCCGGCGGCGGCGGGCTGCTGCGCTACCTGCTCAAGCCCGTCGCGGCGGGGACCGCCTGGCTGCTCGTCGGTGCGTACCGGGTCGTGGTGCGTCCTGCGGCCGTTGGGTTGTACGTCCACGTGCTCGCTCCCGTCGGGAGCGCGGTCGCCTGGTTCGTGCCGCGCGCACTCATGGCCGTGTTCGTCTGGCCGTGGGTGGGGCTGTGGCGGTACGTGCTCGTGCCCGCCGCGCAGGCGGTGGCCTGGCTGGCGCGTGGCGGCGGGGCCGTGGCCGCGTGGCTCGGGCGGGCGCTGTTCGTGTGGCCGTGGGTCGCGCTGTGGCGCCACGTCGTACGGCCCGGAGCGGTCGGCGCGTACCGGTACGTCCTCGCGCCGGCCGGGCGGGCCCTGTACGCGTACCTGCTCGCACCGCTCGGACGGCTGCTCGTCAGTGCCTGGCACCTCGCGGGGCGCGTGAGCCGGGCACTGGGGCGCGGGCTCGTGTGGGTGTGGCGCTGGCTCGTGGTCAGGCCCGCGGGCCTGCTGCGCCGGCACGTGCTCACCCCGGCGGGGAACGCCGTCCGGGCGGCGTGGGCGGCCACCGGTCGTGCGGCCCGCGCGGCGCACCGGCAGGTCATCGCCCCGGCCGGCCAGGTCGTCCGTGAGGTGTGGCGTACGTCCCGCCTCGCGGTGCGCGAGGCGCGGGCCGATGTACGGAGGGCGCTGTTCGGGGAGCCGGCCGGGGAACCGGCGAGGTCACGGGCGCGTACTCTGGGTAGTAACACAGCCGCAGGCGACACGCCCGCCCCCGAGATCTCCCTGCGCGAGCAGGGGTGAGCCGGAGGGCACGGCGTGGCCCGCAGGCTCCACAGACATCAGGGCGACGCGCGAGCCGCGGAGCCCCGCACAAGGAGATGAACCACTGGGCAAGCGACAGCCCGAAGGCCCGCCTCCCGCACCTGTAGTGCAGCGCATCCGCCTGCGCTACACCAAGCGCGGCCGCCTCCGGTTCACCAGCCACCGTGACTTCCAGCGTGCCTTCGAGCGGGCCCTGCGCCGCTCCGAGGTTCCCATGGCGTACTCGGCCGGCTTCACCCCGCACCCCCGCGTCTCGTACGCGAACGCCGCCCCCACCGGGACCGGCAGCGAGGCCGAATACCTCGAGATCGCCCTCGCCGAGCCCCGCGACCCCGCGAAGCTGCGCGAGCTGCTCGACGAGTCGATGCCCGTCGGCCTCGACATCATCGACGCCGTGGAGGCCCACACCTCCGGTCTCGCCGACCGGCTGACGGCCTCCGTGTGGGAGCTGCGCCTGGACGGCGTGGCGGGCGCGGACGCCGTGCGGGCCGTGGAGGCCTTCCTCGCGGCGGAGACCGTGGAGGTCCAGCGCCGTACCAAGAACGGCATGCGCACCTTCGACACGCGCGGCGCCGTGGTCAGTCTGGAAGTGGTTCCCGTATCGGCTACCGCCCCGGCTGATAGGCCCCTGGACAATGCTTGTGCGATACTGCGGCTGGTTGTTCGGCATCTGACACCTGCCGTGCGACCCGACGACGTCCTGTCCGGTCTCCGAACCGTGGCCGACCTAACGCCGCCGGTCCCCGCTGCGGTGACCAGGCTGGCGCAGGGGCTCTTCGATGAGGAGTCCGGCACGGTGACCGACCCGCTCGCGCCCGACCGCGAGGCTGTCACGGCCGCCCCACCCACGGCCGCCGTAGCCGCCGACGCGAAGGCGCCGGAAGGTCCCGCCGCGTAGGGATCGTCGTCGTCGCGCAGCCCTGGGACTCGGGAGCCACCTGGGTCGGGCCGCGCACAGACCTGAAGACTTCCGCCAGGCCGTACGAACAAACACGTACGGAACCGGCGGCCATGAACTGAGCTCCCGTGTGGCGAACGCGCCCCGGAGGCCGGCTCCGCGCTCATCGTGCGGAGCCGTGCCGGACCGGAAGTCAGCCGCGGCGCCCGGGAGCGTGACGGGAGAAACCCCGCATGCTCAACAACGAAAACGACAGCAACAACACCGCCGCCGACAGTGGCAGCCCGAGCGACAACCTGCCTCCGCGCAGGCGCCGGCGTGCCGCGTCCCGGCCCGCCGGTCCGCCCGGTGGTGCGGTAGCCGCCGCCGAGGCCGCTCCCGCTCCCGTGGTGGCAGCGGCTCCCGCCGAGGAGGCCGCTCCGGCCGCCGCTCCGGCCCGTGCCCGTCGCCGTGCGACCCGCGCCGTGACCGCTCCTGAGGCGCCTGTCGCCGAGGCCACGCCGGTGGCCGCCGTGGAGGCTCCGGCCGCCGTGGCCGCCCCGGTCGCGGAGGAGTCCGCCGCTCCGGCGCCGCGTGCCCGTCGCCGTGCGACCCGCGCCGTGGCCGCCCCCGAGGCGCCTGTCGCCGAGGTCGCGCCCGTCGCCGCCGCTGCCGTGGTGGAGGAGGAGCCCGCTGCTCCGGCCGCCGCTCCGGCCCGTGCCCGTCGCCGTGCGACCCGCGCCGTGGCCGCTCCTGAGGCGCCTGTCGCCGAGGTCGCGCCCGTCGCCGCCGCTGCCGTGGTGGAGGAGGAGCCCGCTGCTCCGGCCGCTGCCCCGGCCCGTGCCCGTCGCCGTGCGACCCGCGCCGTGACCGCCCCCGAGGCCCCCGCCACCGAGGCCGCGCCCGTCGCCGCCGTGGAGGCTCCGGCCGCCGTGGCCGCCCCGGTCGCCGAGGAGTCCGCCGCTCCGGCGCCGCGTGCCCGTCGCCGTGCCACCCGCGCCGTGGCCGCCCCCGAGGCCCCCGCCACCGAGGCCGTCGTGGAGGAGGCCCCCGCCCCGGCTCCGGTCGCCGCCGCCAAGGCCACCGTCACCGTCGCCGACGCCGTGGACTCCCCGAAGCGCGGCGGTCGCCGCCGCGCCACCCGTTCCACCACCGCTCCGGCCGCCGCTGCCGCGCCGCAGCCCGTGGTCCCCGCCGCCGAGGCCGAGGCGCCCGCCGCGCCGGCCCCGTCCAGGGGTGGCCGCCGGGCCGCGCGTCCCGCCGTCGCCGTGTTCCAGGCTCCGGTCTTCGCCGAGCCGATGTTCCAGACCCCGGAGACCGCCGCCATGATGGCCGCGGCCGCCGCTGCGGCAGCCCCGGCCGAAGAGGCCGAGGACGAGGAGATCGAGCTCGTCGAGGCCGAGGTCGAGGCCGAGGTCACCCAGGCCCCCGCCGCGCAGCCGGCCGGCCGTCGCCGTCGCCGCGGTCGTGGCGCCACCGACTCCGCCGCGCCCGCGGCCCCGGCTCCGGCCGCCGCCGCGCCGTCCGGCCCGGTCTCGCTGGCCGACGTGGAGCTGGTCGAGGAAGAGACCGAGGCCGCCGAGCTCGAGGGCTCCGAGGAGGACTTCGACGAGTCGGGCGACCGCCCGTCGCGCCGTCGCCGCCGCGGTGGCCGCCGTCGCCGTCGTGGTGAGTCCGCCGACCTCGACGAGTCCGCCGAGGAGGAGGCCGAGTCCGAGTCCGCCGAGGAGGCCGACGAGGAGGAGTCCGACGAGGACGAGGAGAACGGGGCCCTCGGCTCCAGCTCCAGCCGTCGTCGTCGCCGCCGCCGTCGCCGGAGCGGCGACGGTGGTACGGACGCCGAGGCGGCGGGCGAGGACGACGGTGTGCGCACCGTCGTCAAGGTCCGCGAGCCGCGCCCGGCGCGCGAGCGCTCCGAGGCCCTGTCCACCTCCTCCGACGAGGTCCAGTCCATCAAGGGCTCGACCCGCCTGGAGGCGAAGAAGCAGCGCCGCCGCGAGGGCCGTGAGCAGGGCCGCCGTCGCGTCCCGATCATCACCGAGGCCGAGTTCCTGGCCCGCCGCGAGGCCGTCGAGCGGGTGATGGTCGTCCGCCAGTCCGGCGAGCGCACCCAGATCGGTGTCCTCGAGGACGACGTGCTCGTCGAGCACTACGTCAACAAGGAAGAAGCCACCTCGTACGTCGGCAACGTCTACCTGGGCAAGGTCCAGAACGTGCTGCCGTCGATGGAGGCCGCCTTCATCGACATCGGCAAGGGCCGCAACGCGGTCCTGTACGCCGGTGAGGTCAACTTCGAGGCGCTCGGCATGGCCAACGGGCCGCGCCGCATCGAGTCCGCCCTCAAGTCGGGCCAGTCGGTCCTGGTGCAGGTCACCAAGGACCCGATCGGCCACAAGGGCGCCCGCCTGACCAGCCAGGTCTCGCTGCCCGGCCGCTACCTGGTCTACGTGCCCGAGGGCTCGATGACCGGCATCAGCCGCAAGCTGCCCGACACCGAGCGCGCGCGCCTGAAGACCATCCTCAAGAAGATCGTCCCCGAGGACGCGGGCGTCATCGTGCGCACCGCCGCCGAGGGCGCGAGCGAGGACGAGCTGCGCCGCGACGTGGAGCGCCTGCAGGCCCAGTGGGAGGACATCCAGAAGAAGTCGAAGCAGATCTCGACCTCTTCGCCGAGCCTGCTGTACGGCGAGCCGGACATGACCGTCCGCGTCGTGCGCGACATCTTCAACGAGGACTTCACGAAGGTCATCGTCAGCGGCGACACCGCCTGGGAGACCATCCACGGCTACGTGAACCACGTGGCCCCGGACCTGGCCGACCGGCTGTCGCGCTGGACCTCCGAGGTGGACGTCTTCGCGACGTACCGGATCGACGAGCAGCTCGCCAAGGCGCTCGACCGCAAGGTGTGGCTGCCCTCGGGCGGTTCCCTCGTGATCGACAAGACCGAGGCGATGATCGTCATCGACGTCAACACCGGCAAGTTCACCGGTCAGGGCGGCAACCTCGAGGAGACCGTCACCAGGAACAACCTGGAGGCGGCCGAGGAGATCGTGCGCCAGCTGCGGCTGCGCGACCTCGGCGGCATCGTGGTCATCGACTTCATCGACATGGTTCTCGAGTCCAACCGGGATCTGGTCCTGCGGCGCATGCTGGAGTGCCTGGGCCGTGACCGCACCAAGCACCAGGTGGCGGAGGTCACCTCGCTGGGCCTGGTCCAGATGACCCGCAAGCGGGTGGGCCAGGGTCTGCTGGAGTCCTTCTCCGAGACCTGCGTCCACTGCAACGGCCGCGGTGTGATCGTGCACATGGAGACCCCGACCGTGGTCGGCGGCGGTGGCAACGGCAAGCGCTCCAAGCGTCGCGGCGGTCGCGACGGCGGGCACGAGCACGACCACGAGATCGAGGCCGTGGACACCGCCGAGGGCGATGTCTACGAGGTCGAGTCCGAGGCGGAGGTGGCTGCCGAGGCCGCCGCCCCCGTGGCGCTGCCCGAGCCCTCCTTCGTCGCCGACGAGGAGCTCTACAGCAGCCCGGCCGAGGCCGAGGCCGGAGTGAGCGGCCGCCGCAACCGCCGCCGCGCCACCCGTAAGGCGACCGCTCCGGCGGGCGCCCCGCGCGGTGCGGTCGAGCGGACCCCGGCGGCGCAGGCCCCCGTGGCCGAGCCGGTGGTCGAGGCCGAGGTCGTCGAGGTCGCCGAGCCCGAGCCGGTGTTCGTCCCCGAGGCCGTCGAGGTCCCCGCGGCTGTCGTCGCGGAGCCGGTGGCGGAGGAGGCCCCCAAGGGCCGCACCCGCCGTCGTGCCACCCGTAAGGCGACCGCTCCGGCGGGCGCCCCGGCCGAGGCCGCCCAGGCCCCGGAGCCGGCCGTGGCGGCCCCCGTGGCCGAGGCGGAGCCCGAGATCGAGCCGGCGCCGGTCGTCGTGGAGGTCCCGGCCGAGGTTCCGGCCGAGGCCGCGCCGGCCCGTCCGCGCCGCCGTGCCACCCGTAAGGCCACCGCACCGGCCGGTTCCCCGGCGGGCGCGGAGGCGGCCGTGCTGGTCGTCGAGACGCCGGTGGAGACCCCGGCCGAGGCCGTCGTCGAGGAGACCGCTCCGGCGGCTCCGGCCAAGAAGGCGGTCCGTAAGACGGCCGCCAAGAAGGCCACGGCGACCGCGGCGAAGAAGGCTCCGGCCAAGAAGGCGGCGGCGAAGAAGACCGTCGCCAAGAAGGCCGCGACGACCAAGACGGCCGCGAAGAAGACCGTGGCGAAGCGGGCGACGAAGAAGACCGCGGCGGCCGAGCAGCAGACGCTGCCCTCCGTCTCGGCTCCGACCGAAGCCTGATCCGCTCGCAGGCTGTGGGCCCCGCCGTGTGGCGGGGCCCACAGCCCCGCGGGACCCGGTTTGACCCTCTGGAACCGGCCCCGTAACCTAGACCGTCGGCATGTCTTAGACGATTACGTTTAAAGCGTGCCGCACTCCTGAGCACCTTCCTCCCGCTGAGCACCACGTGCGGGAGAGGCCGCTCGTCCAATCCGGATCGGTGTGGTCCCGCCTCGCGGCGGTTCCTGCCTGAGCGGCTGGCTTCAGGAGTATCCGCCCCGAGTGAGAGAGAGATCCGCGTGTACGCCATCGTGCGCAGCGGTGGTCGCCAGCACAAGGTTGCTGTCGGCGACATCGTTGAGGTTGACAAGATTCCCACCGCCAAGGTTGGCGACACGGTCGAGCTCTCGACCCTGCTCGTTGTCGACGGCGAAGCCGTGACCAGCGACCCGTGGGTCCTGGCCGGCGTCAAGGTCACGGCTGAGATCGTGGACCACCACAAGGGCGTCAAGATCGACATCCTGCGTTACAAGAACAAGACCGGCTACCGCCGTCGCCAGGGTCACCGCCAGCAGTACACGGCGATCAAGGTCACCGGTATCCCCGCGGCTGCGAAGTAAGAGGGACTGAGACATGGCACACAAGAAGGGCGCATCGTCCACCCGGAACGGGCGCGATTCCAATGCTCAGCGGCTCGGCGTGAAGCGCTTCGGCGGTCAGGTCGTTTCCGCTGGTGAGATCCTCGTTCGCCAGCGCGGCACCCACTTCCACCCGGGTTCGGGTGTCGGTCGTGGTGGCGACGACACGCTGTTCGCGCTGCAGGCTGGCTCGGTCCAGTTCGGCACGCACCGCGGCCGCAAGGTCGTCAACATCGTTCCGGCCGCCTGATCCAGCTTCCGCTGAATCAGTAGTCCGAAGCATCCCGAGGGCGGATCTCAACTCTTCCCGGCGAAAGCCGGGAAGAGAGGTCCGCCCTCGGCGCGTTGTCACATAGACACGTTTAATGGGCAGCAAGGCCTGCCCGGGACATTCCCGTATGTATCTGGAGGAACACCCATGACCACCTTCGTGGACCGCGTCGAATTGCATGTCGCCGCGGGTAACGGGGGCCACGGCTGCGCCTCCGTTCACCGGGAGAAGTTCAAGCCGCTGGGCGGCCCCGACGGCGGCAACGGCGGTCGTGGCGGCGACGTCATCCTGGTGGTGGAGCAGGCTGTCACCACCCTGCTGGACTACCACCACAGCCCCCACCGCAAGGCCACCAACGGCAAGCCCGGCGAGGGCGGCAACCGCTCCGGCAAGGACGGCCAGGACATGATCCTGCCCGTGCCGGACGGCACCGTGGTCCTCGACAAGGAGGGCAACGTCCTCGCCGACCTCGTCGGCCAGGGCACCACGTACGTGGCCGCCGAAGGCGGCCGCGGCGGCCTCGGCAACGCCGCGCTGTCCTCCGCGCGCCGCAAGGCGCCCGGCTTCGCGCTCCTCGGCGTCCCCGGTACCGGTGGCGACGTCGTCCTGGAGCTCAAGACCGTCGCCGATGTGGCGCTGGTCGGCTTCCCGAGCGCCGGCAAGTCCTCGCTGATCTCGGTGCTCTCCGCGGCCAAGCCGAAGATCGCCGACTACCCCTTCACCACCCTCGTCCCGAACCTGGGCGTCGTCACGGCCGGCTCGACGGTCTACACGATCGCCGACGTCCCGGGCCTGATCCCGGGCGCCAGCCAGGGCAAGGGCCTCGGCCTGGAGTTCCTGCGCCACGTCGAGCGCTGCTCGATCCTCGTGCACGTCCTGGACACCGCCACCCTGGAGTCCGACCGCGACCCGGTGGCCGACCTCGACGTCATCGAGGAGGAGCTGCGGATCTACGGCGGCGGCCTGGAGAAGCGTCCGCGCCTCGTCGTCCTCAACAAGGTCGACATCCCCGACGGCAAGGACCTCGCCGAGATGGTCCGCCCGGACCTGGAGGCCCGCGGCTACAAGGTCTTCGAGGTCTCCGCGGTCGACCGCACGGGCCTGAAGGAGCTGTCCTTCTTCCTCGCCGAGGTCATCGCGAAGGCCCGCGCCCGCAAGCCGAAGCAGGAGGCGACCCGCGTCGTCATCCGCCCGAAGGCCATCGACGACTCCGGCTTCACCATCGCCTACGACGAGGTCGAGGACGTCTACCGCGTGCGCGGCGAGAAGCCGGAGCGCTGGGTCCGCCAGACCGACTTCAACATCGACGAGGCCGTCGGCTACCTCGCGGACCGTCTCAACCGCCTCGGTGTCGAGGACGCGTTGCGCAAGGCCGGTGCCCGTGCGGGTGACGGCGTCGCCATCGGCTCCGACGAGAACGCGGTCGTGTTCGACTGGGAGCCGACCATGATGGCCGGCGCCGAGATGCTGGGCCGCCGCGGTGAGGACCACCGTCTGGAGGCGCCGCGTCCGGCCACCACGCGCCGCAAGGAGAAGGAAGCCGAGCGGGACTCCGTGCAGAAGGAGTACGACGAGTTCCGTCCCTTCTGACGGAGCCGTTGAGCGGGCGCCGAGCGAGTCGCCGAGGAAGCCGCTGAAAGGGGCGCCGGCCGGTCATCCGGCCGGCCCCCCGGCCACCCGGCGGATTCCGTTTAGCTCCGATTGGGTGGCAGGTCTTAAGGCTACGTTTACTCTTGTGGCCTAGGATCCACGAGTGACGAGCACCCATACCCCCACAGTTTCCGTTGTGGTGATCGCGTACAACGATGCCGAACTCGTGGGCCAGGCCGTTTCCTCGGCCCTCGCCCAGGGTCCGGTTGTCGCCGAAGTCATCGCGGTCAACGATGCGTCCGCCGACGGCACCGCACTGGTGCTGGACGAGCTGGCAGCCCGCCACCCCCGCCTGAAGGTCGTGCACCGCACGCGCAACAGCGGGGGCTGCGGCACCCCCCGCAACGACGGCATAGCGGCCGCCACCGCCCCGTACGTCATGTTCCTGGACAGCGACGACGTCCTGCCCCCCGGCGCGGTCGCCGCCCTGCTGCGCGCGGCCGTCGACAACCGGGCTCCGGTCACGGTCGGCTCCTGCGTCCGCCGTGAACTGCCCGAGAGCCGCGACATCCCCTGGGCGCCCGGTCTGTACGTGCCGGGCGAGGTGATCGACAAGCCGGAGGACCGGCCGGAGCTGGTCCGGGACACCCTCTGCGTCAACAAGCTGTACGAGCGGGCCTTCCTGGACGGGCACGGGATCCGCTTCCCCGACGGCCGGTTCATCTACGAGGACTTCGTGTTCACCGCCCGGGTGCTGGCCGCCGCCCCCCGCATCGCGGTGATCGGCGACCTCGTCTACGTGTGGCACGTGCGCCGCGACGCCGCCCAGGTGTCCATCTCCCTGGACCGCAAGGACGTCGGCAACTGGAGTGCCCGCGTGGAGGCGCACCGCGCGGCCTCCTGGATCATCACCGAGTCCTCGCCCGGGCTGGGCCGCGCCTGCCAGGTCAAGTTCCTGGAGTACGACCTGCGCATGTACCTGCGCGAGCTCGGCCAGGACCCCGGGTACCAGGCCGCCTGGTGGACGCTGACCCGCGACTACGTCGCCGGTTTCGACGATGCCGACATCGAGGCCGCCGGGGCGCACGCCCGCTGGATCGTACGGGTACTGCGTGCCACCGCGGTGCCGCCCGCCCCCGCCGACCTCCTGCGGCTGACCCGCTTCGCCGCCGACCCGCCGCGCCTGCTGCCCCCGTACGCGACCGGTCCCACCGGGGCACCGGTGTGGAGCGACGCGCTGCCGGTGGAGCTGGACCGGCTGGACGAGCTGGTGACGGCCGAACTGCCCGTGACCATCGACGCCGAACCGAGCGGCTGCTCAGGGCTGCGGATCCAGGTTCACGATCTGTACGGGCGCCTCGCCGCGGCCGGCCCGCGCACCGTCCAGCTTCGCTTCCAGCCGCGCGGAAACCTGGGGAAGCTGCTGGTCACCGAGCCGGTGGAACTGACCCCGGTCGCGGGCGGCGACCGCTGGACGGCAGAGCTGCCCTACCGGCTCACCGAGCTGGCGAGCATCGGGCGCGGCGACGGCCGGCGCGGCATGCAGGCGTGGGACGTGAAGATGAGCGTGGAGTGCGCCGACGGGAGCTCCCTGCTCACCTCCCCGCGCCCCCTCGACAGCCTGCTTCACCGGCGGGTGCTGCCCAGCAGCCGGTACGGTGTGCTGTTGGCGCAGCCCTACCGCACGAGCGGCGGATCGCTGGCGCTGCGGATCGCACCCGGTGCCGCGGGAGTCGTGAGCCTTGCCCGCAACCGCCTCCACCGGGCCCGCTCGCCCCGCCGTTGAAGGGGGACCGGCTGCCGCCGGGACGGGAAGCACGAGAAAGAACTCGGGAGACACGCATGACGTTTCTGATCACTGGTGGTGCCGGTTACATCGGGGCGCACGTCGTCCGCGCGATGCTGCTCGCGGGGGAGGAGGTCGTGGTTCTGGACGACCTCTCCACGGGCAACGCCGACCGCGTCCCGCGGGACGTACCACTGGTGGTCGGTTCCGTGCTCGACCGGGAGCTCCTGGACGAGACCCTCGCCCGGCACCGGATCACCGGTGTCGTCCACCTGGCGGGCAAGAAGCAGGTCGGCGAGTCCGTCGAGAAGCCGCTGCACTACTACCAGGAGAACGTGGGCGGCCTGACGGTCCTGCTGCAGGCCGTGGCGGACGCGGGCGTCCGCAACTTCCTCTTCTCCTCCTCGGCCTCCGTGTACGGGATGCCGGACGTGGACCTCGTCACCGAGGACACCCCCTGCCTTCCGCTGAGTCCGTACGGCGAGACGAAGCTGGCCGGCGAGTGGCTGGTGCGCGCCGCGGGCAAGGCCAGCGGCATCTCCACCGCGTGCCTGCGCTACTTCAACGTGGCGGGCGCGGCGACCGACGGGCTCGCCGACACCGGGGTCTTCAACCTGGTGCCGATGATCTTCGAGCGCTTCGACAAGGGGGAGGGCGCCCGCATCTTCGGCGACGACTACCCGACCCCGGACGGCACCTGCGTCCGCGACTACATCCACGTTGCGGACCTCGCGGAGGCGCACGTGGTGGCGGCCCGCAAGCTCGCCGAATGGGGCGGGCGCGGCGAGTACCGGGACCTCACCGTCAACATCGGCCGCGGCGAAGGCGTTTCCGTCCGAGAGATGACCGAGCTGGTCAACGAGGTCACCGGGCACACCGACGCGGCCTACGCGCCCGAGGTCCTCCCGCGCCGTGCGGGCGACCCGGCGCAGGTCGTCGCCTCCGCCGACCGCATCGGCGCCGAGCTGGGCTGGAAGGCCCGCCACGACGTGCGCGAGATGATCACCTCGGCCTGGGCGGGCTGGGAGTCCCACCGCAAGGCCTGACGGGTCCGATCCGCTCCGGCGGGGAAGAACCGCGAAGCCGCCCGTCCCGGACACGACCGGGGCGGGCGGCTTCGTAGGTGTTTCGTCGGGCTCGGCCCGCGGGTCTCAGCGCTCCAGGAAGGAGAAGAGCTCCTCCCACCGGTCGGTGATCTCGGCGCTGGAGTACCGCCGCACGTGCCGGAAGGCGCTGTCGCCGAGCCGGTCGCGCAGTTCGCCGCTCGACATCAGCCGGTCCATCTGCCCTGCCAGCTCCATCGTGTTGCCGAGCCGGGCCAGCAGCCCGTCCTCGCCGTGCCGCACGATCTCGCGGACGCCGGGCGCGCAGTCGAAGGCGGCCACCGGCACACCCGCCGCCATCGCTTCCAGCAGGGTGATCGGGAACCCCTCGGCGCGCGAGGCCTGCGCGAAGACGGAGGCTCCGGCCAGCGCGCCCAGCACGTCGTTGGTGCTGCCCATCCACTCCACGGAGTCCTCCACGCCGAGCTCGGCGGCGTGCGCGCGCAGCGTCGCCTCCTCCACGCCCGCCCCGTAGATCCGCAGGACCCAGTCGGGGTGGCGCGGGGAGGCGTCCGCCCACGCGTCGAGCAGCAGGTCCACGCCCTTCTCGAAGGCGAGGCGGCCGACGCTCGCCACGACCTTCGCGGTGCGCGGGGCGGGGGAGGCGGGCATGAACGGCAGGGGGTTCGGCATGCTGGAGACGTTCTCCATGCCGGAGCGGATCCACAGGTCCGCGTCCTCGGGGGTCAGCACGAGCATGCGGTCGACCTCCGGGTAGAAGCGGCGGACCCGGTTGCCGCGCGTGGACTTCTGGCTGGCCTCGAAGGACTCGTGGCTCATGCCGATCACCGTGCACCCCTTGGTGTCGGCGAGGGCCACCCACTCCATCGCCCAGACCTGGGTGACGATCACCACGGCGCCGGGGCGGGCCGCGCGCAGCAGCCCGCTCAGTACCTCGGCCTTGGCTCGCATCTTCGCCCGGCGGGCCGCCTGGCGGCGCCGTTCGGGCGCGTTGAGCCGGCCTTTGATGCCGTGCAGGCGGCGCGCCGCGGGCGGGTGGGCGTCGTACAGCGTCGTCGTCGCGTAGGGGAGCCCGTCCGGCAGCTGCTGGCGGATCTCCTCGGCGACGGGGGCGATGCCGACGATGTGGACGCGGTGACCGCGGTCGGTGAACAGCCGGGCCATCTGGTGCGACCAGGTCGTGACGCCGCCGAGCTCGTCCACGCTGTTGGAGACGAGGAAGATGTCACGGCCGACGGTGGCCTCTTCCGGTGCGGTGGAAGTCTGCTGGCTCACTTGCCGCTCCTGGGGAAGAACTTCTCGACGATCTGGCGGGACGCGTCCCCGCGGTCGTACTCGCCGAATTCGGCGAGGAAACGCTGGCGTGCCTCCGCGTACTTGGCGTCCGCCTCGTCGAAGGCGGCGACGGCCTGGAGCAGTTCGTCCGCCGTGGCCACGACCGGGCCCGGTGCCTTCTCCTTCAGGTCGAAGTAGGTGCCGCGGATGTCGGTCGCGTACTTCTCGTAGTCGTACGCGAAGAACAGCATCGGCCGGTCCAGGACCGCGTAGTCGAACATCACGGACGAGTAGTCGGTGATCAGCCCGTCGGCGAGCGCCAGCAGGGGGGTGATGTCGTGGTGCTTGGACACGTCGATGACACGGCCCGCGACCGACGGCGGCAGCGTGACACTGTTGAGGTAGTGGGTGCGCACCAGCAGCGTGAAGCGGTCGCCGAGCCGGTCGGCGAACTCCTCCACGTCGAAGGGGAACTCGAAGCCCTCCACCGCGCCGTCCGCATTCGCCCGGAAGGTCGGCGCGTACAGCAGCACCCTCTTCTCCGGGTCGATCCCGAACTCGCCGGCCAGCGGCCCGCGGACCCGCTCCCCGCTGTCCGCCTCGGAGCCGTGGGCCGCGACCAGGGCGTCGTTGCGCGGGTATCCGGTGCGCAGCAGTACCTCGTCGCGCAGCCGGAAGCCCTTGGCGAGGGTGCGTGCGTCGTGCTCGGACCGGATGAGGAAGTGATCGAAGCGGTCGACGGCCGCCTGGAAGCGCCGTTGGCCGGCCCGGTCCTGTGCCTTGGTGCGGGGCTCGTGGAAGCCCATCCGCTTGAGCGCCGAGCCGTGCCAGGTCTGGATGTACGTGGTCCCGGGGCGCTTGCTCAGCGCCAGTGGGAAGCCCTGGTTGTCGATCCAGTACTCGGCCTGCGCCAGCGCGCGCAGGTACGGCCAGCTCCAGCGCCGCACCAGGGTGGCCTCCTTGGGGAAGCCGGTGGGCCTGCCGCCCGCGTACGACCAGATCGGCTCGAAGTCGATGCCCTGGCGGACCATCTCCTCGTAGATCGCCTTCGGGCTGTCGCTGTACTGCTTGCCCATGTGGCTCTCGAAGACGACCGTGCCCTTCTTGACCGGCAGCTTCGAGAAGACCTCGTGGTAGACCTTCACCTTCTGCTCGCCCGAGCCGATGTTGCGGCGGGCGCGCAGGGCCCTGCGCAGGCCCCGCTTGACGACGCCGGCGGCCTTGCCGTGCATCGCGCTGTTGATCAGCATCTGGGTGCGCACGGCGGCGGCGCCCTGGGCGGTCAGGACGTAGGAGAGGTTCCCCTTCTTGGTGACCTCCGGCTCGAAGCGGTCGGAGACCAGCCGGGTCAGCCGGGGGCGCACGCGCAGCCGGGCCGCCTTCTCCAGGTCCACCCCGCCGACGGAGACGCGGGTGGTGAGCCGGGAGCCGCCGGCCGTCAACTTCAGGCGTACGTCCCAGACGGCGTCGATGATGCCGAAGGGGCGGACGGTGCTGCCGATGTCGGCCGTGGCCTTCCACTCGATCGTGTCACCGGCGTGGCGCACGGTTGCCACGGGGAAGCTGAAGGAGCGGACACCGATCTGGCGGCGGGCCCGGAATTCGAGCGAGGCCTTCAGTTCCGCTTCCGGGCTGATGCGGCCCAGCGGGTTCACGACGGCGCCGGACAGGGTCACGGTGCCGCGCCCGTCGTCCTCGTAGGAGGTGAGGCGGTTGCCCAGGACCAAGGAGGTGAGCGGCGTGCTCGCGAAGCCCTGGTCGGTGACATCCAGTATCCGGCGGCCCTCGGCGTCGTCGAGGTGCTCGGCGCACCAGTAGACGCGTCCCTCGCGCTCGGCGAGCGGGGAGGTGAGCCGGCCCTTGTTGGTCATGGCGTCGGCGGCCGGGAGGAGGTTGTCCCAGTCCTCCTTGCCGAGCAGGTAGGCGCAGATCGCCTGCAGGTTGGTGACATGTCCGTACGCGGCCGGGTCGATGCCCGCCAGGTAGCCGTTGGCGAGCCGGGCGAACTCCTGGCGGTAGGCGTCACCGAGCAGGGGCAGATCCCGCAGGTGCAGCACCAGGTCGTGCTTGAGGAACTTGGCGTCCTTCGCGGACTTGATCTCCGAGTGGCCCTTGGCGGCCAGCAGTTCGTCGACGCGCCGGTGGATCTCCATCCGGTGGACGAAGTTCTCGATCTCGTGGCGCCGGTTGCTGATCGACTTCGCCGCGGCCTTCTCGATCACGTTCCAGAAGTAGACGTGGTTCGGGATGAGCGTGATGCGGCGGGCGGCGACGTAGGCCTGCGCGGAGAAGAGCAGGTCCTCGTAGTGGATGCCGACCGGGAACTCCAGGCCCTGCTCCAGCAGGAACGCGCGCCGGTAGCACTTGTTCGTGGAGAGGGTGTCGTAGACCAGCAGGTCCGGGTACTCGGTGATCGACTCCAGCGTGCGCGTGCGCGAGTAGATCCACGGGTACCACTCGGTGGTCTTGCCCCAGCGGTTGTCCAGGTGGACCCGGACGCACATGCCCGAGACCAGGTCGGACCCGGTCCGCTCGGCGGCGTCCAGCATGTTGCGGCAGGCATTGCGTTCCAGCACGTCGTCGCTGTCCAGGAACATGACGTACGTGCCGGTGGCCTGCTGAATCCCGTGATTGCGCGGGGCGCCGCAGCCCCCGCTGTTCTCCGGAAGCCGGAAGGCGCGCACCCTCCCCGGATGCGCGGTTTCGAGCTCCTGGGCGACCGCGTAGGACCGGTCCTTGCTGCAGTCGTCGACGATCACGACTTCGACCCCGTGCAGAGTCTGGTCCAAAACCGACTGGACGGCTGTCGTGAGACGCTCTGCGTCGTTGTAGACGATGACGACCACGGAGACGTCAGGCACGTGCACCTCGATCCCTCTGTTTCATTCCGCTTAACCAGTCAAAGCTACCGCGTGCCGCACTCGCCCCAGGCAGGCCCACCACCGGCGTGCATACTTCTAAGGAAGAGGTGAGTGGCAGGTCCGGTCGCCGACAATCACCCGTTCGGACCAGCAGGAAGTGTTCATGAAGCTGTCTGTCGTAGTTCCTTGCTACAACGAAGAAGCCGTCATCGACAGCTTCGACACGGAGATCCGCAAGGTTCTGGACGCCATCCCGATCGAGTACGAGGTCTGCTACGTCGACGACGGCAGCAGTGACGGGACCCTGGGAAAGCTCCGCAAGATCGCGGCCCAGTACACCGACGAGACCCGCTACGTCTCCTTCAGCCGGAACTTCGGCAAGGAAGCCGGCATGCTCGCGGGTCTGCGCGAGGCCACCGGCGACGCCGTGGTCATCATGGATGCCGACCTCCAGCACCCGCCGGAGCTCATCGCCACGATGCTCGAGTACTACCGGCAGGGCCACGACCAGATCATCGCCCGCCGCACCCGCGAGGGGGACAAGAAGCTCCGCACGGCGCTGAGCCGGCTCTACTACCGGGGCATCAACCGGTGGGTCGACGTGGAACTGACCGACGGCGTAGGGGACTTCCGGCTGCTCTCGCGACCGGCCGTGGACGCCCTGCTCTCGCTGCCCGAGTACAACCGCTTCTCCAAGGGCCTCTTCTCCTGGATCGGCTTCGACACCGTCCACTTCGACTACCGCAACGCGCAGCGCGAGGCCGGCGAGACGAAGTGGAAGTTCGGGTCCCTGCTGAACTACGGCATGGACGGGCTGATCTCCTTCAACAACCGGCCGCTGCGCATCGGCATTTGGGCCGGCGTCTCGCTGGTGGCCCTGACAGCGGTGTACGCCCTGTGGATCGCGGTCATGGCGATGACCAACGGCGTGACCTCCCCGGGCTACGTCACCCTCGTCGCGATCATCGTCGGCCTCGGCGGCGTCCAGATGATCATGCTGGGCCTGATCGGTGAGTACATCGGCCGCATCTACTACGAGACCAAGCGCCGTCCGCACTTCCTGGTGAAGGAGTCGCACGGCGCGCAGCGGCCGCCCGCCGACGTCCGCGACGAACTGCTGCCCGAGGCCCAGGCCGTGATCGCGGAGCGCAGCAGCTGATGACGCAGGCGCCGACGACGGGGACGCCGGACAAGCCGGACCGCAAGGCCCAGCTCGGCCAGATCGTCCGGTTCGCACTGGTGGGCGGCGTCAATACGGGCACCTTCTTCGTGCTGTACCTGCTCCTGCACCCGTGGATGCCGTACTTCGCCGCCTACTCGCTCGCCTTCGTGCTGGCGATGGTCGGCTCGTTCTTCATGAACACCTACTTCACCTACCGGACCCGGCCGACGTGGAAGAAGTTCCTGCTCTTTCCGCTGACCAACATCACGAACTACGTGATCCAGTCCGTCGGCCTGTACGCCCTGGTGACCTGGGCGGGCATGGACACCCGGATCGCGCCGCTGGTCGCGGCCGTCGTGGCCATCCCGTTCACCTACGTGATCTCCCGCAGGATCCTCGTCCCGGGGACGGCCGCCGGGTCCGGTGACGCGGAGCAGAACCGCAGCGCGTCCACGGTCTGAAACCCGAGGGCGGGCACGCCGGGCCACCCCGTAGATTGAGCGGGCAGGATCATTCTCGGCAAGGGTCAAGGGGAACAGACGTGTCAGCGGCTAGGCAGGACGTGCTCGACGCGCGCAGGATCGTGGTCAAGGTCGGCTCCTCCTCCCTGACGACGGCGGCCGGCGGTCTCGACGCCGACCGGGTGGACGCACTGGTCGACGTACTGGCCAAGGCGCGCAGCGGCGGCGAGAAGGAGATCGTCCTGGTCTCCAGCGGAGCCATCGCCGCCGGACTCTCCCCGCTCGGTCTGCGCCGCCGCCCCACGGACCTGGCCCGTCAGCAGGCCGCCGCCAGCGTCGGGCAGGGCCTGCTCGTCGCCCGCTACACCGCCTCCTTCGCCCGGTACGGCGTACGCGTCGGCCAGGTGCTGCTCACCACCGACGACACGAGCCGGCGCGCGCACTACCGCAACGCCTACCGGACCCTGGACCAGCTCCTGGCCATGGGCGCCCTCCCCGTCGTGAACGAGAACGACACCGTAGCCACCGACGAGATCCGCTTCGGCGACAACGACCGCCTCGCCGCGCTCGTCGCCCACCTGGTCCGAGCCGACCTCCTCGTACTCCTCTCGGACGTGGACGGCCTCTACGACGGGGACCCGGCCCAGCCCGGCACCAGCCGCATCGACGAGGTGCGCGGCCCCGAGGACATCGCCCACGTCACCATCGGCAGCATCGGCAAGGCGGGCGTCGGCACCGGCGGCATGGCCACCAAGGTCGAGGCGGCGCGCATCGCCGCGGCGGCGGGCATCCCGGTCGTCCTGACCTCGGCCAGCCAGGCCGCGGACGCCCTGGCCGGACGGGCGACCGGCACTCTCTTCCACTCCACCGGGCGCCGTTCGGCGGACCGGCTGCTCTGGCTCCAGCACGCCTCGACCCCGCAGGGTCACCTCGTCCTGGACGAGGGCGCCGTCCGCGCGGTGACCGAGAGGGGCAGTTCGCTGCTGCCGGCGGGCATCGCCGCGGTCGAGGGCGACTTCGTCGCCGGGGACCCGGTGGAACTGCGCTCGGCCGACGGCCGGGCGGTCGCGCGGGGTCTGGTCAACTTCGACGCCAAGGAGCTCCCGCAGCTCCTCGGCCGCTCCACGCGCGAGCTCGCGCGGGAACTCGGACCCGAGTACGAGCGGGAGGTCGTCCACCGCGACGATCTCGTCCTGCTGCAGGGCTGAGGTTCGGTAAAACCGCCGCGCGGTGGGCCAAGGACTGGTCAACTGTGAGGGGCGGACACGCGTAGCGCAGACAAGGAGGCGGCTGGTGAGACGAGCGCTGACCAGCGTCGGCAGCGGGGACGGTGACGTCGGCGGGAGCGGGGAGGACCGGGACACGTCCCGGCTCTGGCACATCACCCTGAGCGTCTCCGGGAAGCCCGCGCCGCTGTGCGAGGTCCGCCGCGGGCTGGAACAGCTCGCCTACGACCACCCCTTCCTGCTGACCAGCCGCTACGCCGACGACCACGCGGAGATCCGCTACTGGGAGGAGGCCCGCGACCTCCACGACGCGGCGGCCGTGGCCCTGCGCCTCTGGGGCGAACACCGCTCCTCCGCGAAGCTCCCGCCGTGGGAGATCGTCGGCCTGGAAGTCATCGACCGCGCCACCTACCACCAGCGCGTGGCCGAGGGCTACGGACCGCCCCCGGCCCATCCGGTGGGCGTGCACCCGTACTGACCGGCCCTCAGGTCCAGCCCTGCCGGCGTTCGAGGAGCGGGGCCCGGGGCGGAGCCCCCGGGCACGTAGGAAGCGGAGCCCACCCCCGGGCACGTAGGAAGGCGCCCGTCTCGCGGGGTGGAACCCCACCGGCGCGGGCCCGCCCGGGGATTACCCTGGCCGCATGACCTCGCTGGATGCCACGACCTCGCCCGTGATCGCCACCGCGCAAGCCGCCCGGACCGCCGCCGCGGCCATCGCGCCACTCCCTCGGTCCGCCAAGGACAAGGCCCTGCTGGCCATCGCGGACGCGCTGGAGGCCCGTACGGCCGAGATCGTCGAGGCCAACGCCGTGGACACGGCCAAGGCCCGCGAGGCCGGGACCAGTGAGACGGTCATCGACCGCCTCACCCTCACCCCCGACCGCGTCGCGGCCATCGCCTCCGACGTCCGTGACGTCGCGGCCCTGCCCGACCCCGTCGGCGAGGTCGTCCGCGGCTCCACCCTCCCCAACGGGATCGACCTCCGCCAGATCCGCGTCCCGCTCGGCGTCGTCGGCATCATCTACGAGGCCCGCCCCAACGTCACCGTCGACGCCGCCGCCCTCTGCCTGAAGTCGGGCAACGCGGTCCTCCTGCGCGGCTCCTCCTCGGCCTACGCCTCCAACACCGCCCTCGTCGGGATCCTGCGCGACGCCATCGTGTCGGCCGGTCTCCCCGCCGACGCGATCCAGCTCGTACCCGGTGAGTCCCGCGACTCCGTCCGCGAGCTGATGCGCGCCCGCGGCCTCGTCGACGTGCTCATCCCGCGCGGCGGCGCCTCCCTCATCAGGACCGTCGTCGAGGAGTCCATCGTCCCGGTCATCGAGACCGGTACCGGCAACTGCCACGTCTACGTGGACGCCCAGGCCGACCTCGCCATGGCCGTGGACATCCTCGTCAACTCCAAGGCCCAGCGGCCCTCCGTCTGCAACTCCGCGGAGACCCTGCTGGTCCACCGGGACATCGCCGACGCCTTCCTGCCGCTCGCCCTCGACGCGCTCGCCGACGCCGGCGTGACCGTCCACGGCGACGAGCGGGTCCTCGCGTACGCGCGGGACTCCAAGGTCACGGCCCTCCCCGCCACCGACGAGGACTGGGCCGCCGAGTACCTCTCGTACGACATCGCCGCCGGTGTCGTCGACTCCCTGGACGAGGCCGTCAGCCACATCCGCCGCTGGACCTCCGGCCACACCGAGGCGATCGTCACCACCTCGCAGGCCGCGGCGCGTCTCTTCACCCAGCTGGTCGACTCGACCACGGTTGCCGTGAATGCCTCCACCCGGTTCACGGACGGTGGTCAGTTCGGCTTCGGTGCGGAGATCGG
This sequence comes from Streptomyces sp. NBC_00435, assembly GCF_036014235.1. Taxonomy (GTDB): domain Bacteria; phylum Actinomycetota; class Actinomycetes; order Streptomycetales; family Streptomycetaceae; genus Streptomyces. Next base: position 2,762,420 of record NZ_CP107924.1, on the reverse strand, counting down.
CATCTCCACGCAGAAACTGCACGCCAGGGGCCCCATGGGGCTTCCCGAGCTCACCTCGACCAAGTACATCGTCACCGGCGACGGTCACGTACGGTAGTCGACGCTTGAACGCGGTGTGGCCGGATTTCGGCGTACGCCCTGCCCAAAGGTGCCCCTCAGGTCTACGCTGGTCTCGTGCCGGACGACGTGGGGGGCAAACCGTTCCCGGACGACGGGGAGCCCGACGACGACCGCGGAGGCGCGGACAAGGACTTCGCCTCCGTGGTGTTCGACGAGGACTTCGTCCGGAACGCCGAGATCCGTGAACCGAGCGCCGCGGAGCGCCAGCGGGCCGGCGAGCGGGCGCGCGCCGAGGCCGCCGAGGCCGCCCGCGCGGCCTTCGCGGGCGGCTGGACGGGCGACGAGGACTACGACGCGTACGCCTACGGCAACCCCGACGGGTACCACCAGGAGGACTCCGGCTGGGACCAGGGACACGGCTACGGCTACGCGGAAGGCCCGTACGGGGCCTACGGCGGCAGCCTGCGCCCCTACCGCGGCCGCTCGCCGTGGCTGCGTCCGGTCGCCTGGGTCCTCGCCTTCGTGATGGGCCTCGGCATGGTCGCGCTCGCCTTCAGTGCCGTCTACCGCAGCGCGGCGAGCGACGCGGAACCCGCTCCGGCCCCCGCCAGCACCCCGCTGGGCGAAGTCACCGGCGCCGGCGCGTTTATGGACCGCGTCGGCCGCCAACCCTGAAGGTACGACCCCGCTCCGCATCGCCGGAACCGGGGGCTTCTCTGAAGCGGGGACAGCGGGGAGAAGCGATGACCGTGTCAGGAAACCCGCCCAACGGCACCCCGGGTGGCGCCGAAGGGGGCGACGACGAGTTCCGGTCGGACGAGTACCGGTCGGTGGTGTTCGACGAGGACTTCGTCCGGGCTGCCCGCCTCCAGGAGTTCTCCGCGCAGGAGCGCATGGGCGAGCACGCCCGCGCCGTCCGCAGCCGCTCGATCTGGTTCGGCGGCCACGCGGGATCCCGGGGCACCGGCGGGGCGGTCCGGCAGGGCCGGATCATCGTGTTCTGCATCGCGCTGTCGCTCGCCGCCGCCGTGTACATGGGGGTGCGCAACCCCTACGTGGCGCCCGTCGGAGGCCCGGCCGAGGCGATGAGCAGCACGGTCGTCCCGCTCGCGCCCTCCGGGCCCGTACCCGGCGGCCGGCCGGCCGACCTGTACGCGAACAGTCCGGCGGCGCGGTACCGCGTCGGGGCGGTCGGGATCACCATGCCCGCCATGCGCCGCACCCGTCACTTCACCGAGAACCAGGTGCAGACGGCACTGACGATCGCCAAGGACTACCTCGTGCAGTCCTCGCTCGACCCGGACGTCCTGTCCGGTACGGCCACCCGGCCCGTCCGCGTCCTGCTCGACCCCGACCAGCTGACGCAGTTCGACCAGAGCATGCTCTCGCCGGCCGGTGACGGCAGGCACGCCGTCACCGGCTGGCTGGTCCGCTTCGACCCCGCCACCGCCGTGATGGCCGACACCAGGGTCCGCGTCAGCGGAACTCTCGCCGTCACGGAGGTCTCCCCGACCGCGCTGGAGGTGACCTCCGACCACACCTTCGTGTACGCGGTGCGACCCGCCACCGGCCAGCCGGCCGCGGCGGACGGGGCCTCGCTGTTCACCGTCCGCAGGGAGCTGCGACTGCGCTTCGACCGCGACGACCTCTCGGCCCAGCGGGCGGAGCTGGTCTCGGCCTACGTGATCGCGGGCCCGCAGGACTGCTCGGCCGACCCGGCGGGGGGTTTCCGCCCGCTGACGGCCGGAGCCGGACCGACCACCGTGGGCCCGGCCGCGAGCGATCCGTACGCCAGCGGCAGTCCGCGGCGCACGGGCGGGCTGTGCGGGGTCCTCGCGACCGCACCCGCCGCGACGCAGACCACCGACCCCCTGGAGCGGGGCGTCAGCCCTGCTCCTTAGCCCCGCCGTCCGGGGCCCCGCCACCGTCGGAGGCACCACCGCTCGGGGTGCCGCCACCCGGGGTCCCACCCGAAAACCTGTCCCGGAGCTTGCCGCCCAGGTCCGCCGTACCGCCGGCGATGTCGCCGACCAGCTTCATCAGGGGGTCCTTGCTCGTGCGCACCGCGTCGGCGTAGTGCGCGGCGGACTGCCGGAAGGAGTCGGTCACGGAGGTGTCCTTGTCCTCCTCGCGCCGCGGGTAGTGGCCGTCCATGATCCGCTGGTAGTCGCGGTTCTGCGCCCACTTCTTCAGCTCGGCCGCCCGCACCGTCGTGAAGGGGTGCGTCCGGGGCAGCACGTTGAGGATCTTCAGCACGGAGTCGCGCAGGTCGCCGCTCTCCTCGTACTCCTCGGCCTGGGCGAGGAACGCGTCGACATTCATCTCGTGGAGGTGGTTCCCTCCCGCGAGCTTCATCAGCCCGCGCATCGAGGCCTGCACGTCCTGCCCCACCAGCAGGCCCGCCCGGTCCGCCGACAGCTCCGACTTGCGGAACCACTCGCGCAGCGCGGTCACGATCGCCATGATCGCCACATTGCCCAGCGGGATCCACGCGATCTTGAGCGCCAGGGTCGTCAGGAAGAGCAGGATCGTGCGGTACACCGCGTGCCCCGACAGTGCGTGGCCCACCTCGTGGCCGACCACCGCCCGCATCTCCTCCTCGTCGAGCAGCTCGACCAGGCCGGTGGTGACCACGATGATCGGCTCGTCCAGCCCGATGCACATGGCATTGGGCTTGGGGTCCTGCTGCACGTACATCTGCGGGACCCGCTCCAGGTCCAGGATGTAGCACGCGTCGAGGAGCATCGCGTGCAGGTGCGGGAACTGCGTCTCGCCCACCCGGACGGAGTCGGAGAGGAAGAGCAGTCGCAGACTGCGCTCCGGCAGCAGCCCGCTCAGTGCCTTGAAGACCGTGTCGAAGCCGGTCAGCTTGCGCAGGGCCACGAGCGCGGACCGGTCCGCCGGATGCTCGTACGCCCGTGAGGAAATACCGGGGAACCTCCTGCGGTCCCGTGCCGGTGCCTTCTCGAATCCCGTCCCCGTCATAGCGCCCTCCCCGTCGATGTGCCCCTCGGGCCGTCCGTCTATCCTCTCCAACGCCTGAGTCGGCGTGAGCGTGCCCCAGGCCCCCGCATACGATGTGAGCGAAATCTCCACCCGCTCCCCGACGCGATAGGTACCTGCCTGATGAGCCTCGCCTCCACCGCCCACAACCTGGTCGTCCTCGCCTCGGAGGGGGCCGAGCAGCACGGCGGCAACCACGACAGCCTGAACCCGTACCTGACCGGCGGCGCCGCCTTCGGCATCCTCCTCCTGCTGCTGTGGGTCACCACGCGCCTGAACCGGGACCGCTGAAACCCCGCGCAGCGGGTACGCACCCCAAGCCGGGTCCCTGTCGCGCCACCGGGCCAGTAGGCTCTGCGCTCATGGGAGAGCAGGAAATGCCTACCGGCCCGGTCAAGCGCCGGCTCGGGGTGATGGGCGGGACATTCGACCCGATCCACCACGGACACCTGGTGGCCGCCAGCGAGGTGGCCGCGCTGTTCCACCTTGACGAGGTGATGTTCGTACCGACGGGCGAGCCGTGGCAGAAGTCGCAGCGGGCCGTGTCGGCCGCCGAGGACCGGTACCTGATGACGGTCATCGCGACCGCGTCGAACCCGCAGTTCTCGGTGAGCCGGATCGACATCGACCGCGGCGGCCCGACGTACACGATCGACACCCTGCGGGACCTGAGCGCCCTCAACGACGACGCCGACCTCTTCTTCATCACCGGCGCCGACGCCCTCGCACAGATCCTGACCTGGCGCAACGCCGAGGAGCTCTTCGCCCTCGCACACTTCATCGGCGTCACCCGGCCCGGCCACGTCCTCACCGACGACGGGCTGCCCGAGGGGGGCGTCTCCCTCGTGGAAGTGCCCGCGCTGGCCATTTCGTCCACGGACTGCCGCGCGCGCGTGGCCAAGGGGGATCCTGTCTGGTACCTGGTGCCGGACGGTGTGGTCCGCTACATCGACAAGCGTGAGCTGTACCGGGGAGCCTGAGCTTCCGGAGAGAGGGGCCCCGCGGTGAACGACCGACAGGATCCGTACGACCGGTTCGATGCCTTCGCGGCGCCGGAGCAGCAGCTCGTCGGCTACGACGTGTACGGGCGGCCGGTGTACAACCAGGTGCCCCCGCAGTCCGCCCCCGATCCCGCTCCCCCCTACGAGCAGCAGCAGTACGAGCAGCAGCAGTACGGCTACGACTACCAGGGCTACGGGCAGCCGCAGCAGCAGTACTACCCGCAGCAGCAGGAGCACCCCCAGGCCGGTCAGCAGGCCCAGTCCTACGGGTACGACACCCAGGCCACCCAGCAGTGGATCCCGCAGCAGGCCGCGCCCGCGGCGCCCCCGCAGACGCCCGAGCCCGCGTTCCGGCCGGCCGCCGCGCCGCAGGTCCCCGAGCCCCGCCGGGCCGATGGACCGGGGACCCAGGACGGGCAGGGGGCTCAGGACCCCTCGTACCACACCGGGCAGTTCGCGTTCATCGACCAGCCGGACGAGGACTCCGAGGACGTCATCGACTGGCTCGCCTTCACCGAGAGCCGCACCGAACGCCGCGAGGAGGCCCGCAGGCGCGGCCGCAACCGGGTGGTGGCACTGATCGTCGTGCTGGCCGTCTTCGTCGTCGCCGGCGCCGGGTACCTCTGGTACGCGGGCAAGCTGCCGTTCCTGGAAGGCCCCGGGAAGACGCCGGGCGCCGCCGCCGCGGGGCCGCAGAAGCGCGACATGATCGTCGTCCACCTGCACAACACGAAGAAGGGCGGCACCTCCACGGCGCTGCTCGTCGACAACGTCACCACCAAGCAGGGCGCCACCGTCCTGGTGCCGAACACGCTGAACGTCACCAAGGACGACGGCACCGGCGCGCCGCTCGGCAAGGCCGTCGGGGACGGCGGCCTGGGCGTACGCGAAGCCCTGGACTCGGTGCTCGGCACCCGCATCGGCGGCACCTGGCGGCTGGACACCCCCTTCCTGGAGAACTTCGTCGAGCTGGTCGGCGGCATCGAGGTCGACACCGACGTGGCCGTCCCGGCGGACGACGCGGCGAAGGTCCCGGCCGTGGGCCAGGGCCAGAAGCAGAGCCTCAGCGGCGCGATGGCCGTCGCGTACGCCACGTACCGGGCCCAGGGCGAGCCGGAGGCCAAGCAGCTGGAGCGGTTCGGAAAGGTCCTGGTGGGCCTGTTGCGCAAGGTGCCCGGCGATCCGAAGTCGGCGGCGATGACCGTCGAGACCACCGGTCAGATCCTGGACCCCGCGCTGAACGCGCAGACGCTGGGCGCGATGCTGTCCAAGCTCGGCGAACACGCCAAGGTGGGCGCGTACCGCACCGATGTGCTCACGGTGAAGCCGGACGGGGGCCTCACCGACGACGCCAACAAGAAGGTCGTCAAGGAGGTCCTCGGCGGCTCCGGCTCGGCGGCCCAGCCCGGCGCCGTCCCGAGGGTGGGCATGAAGGACGCCACCGGGGACGACAAGACGTCCACGGCGGGGAAGGCGGCCCTGCTCAACGCCGGCTACACGCTGGTGGACGGCGGCAAGGCCGACAAGACCGCGCCCGCGTCGCAGATCACCTACCAGGACGACGCCCAGCGCGACAAGGCGATCGAGGTCGCCAAGACGCTGGGACTGCCCGAGACGGTCGTGAAGAAGGCCGAGAGCGCCGTGAACGCGGAGATCGTGGTGACGCTGGGCAAGGACTACAAATCGTCCTGAGCCCTCCGAGCCCTACTGCGGCCACGCCCCTGAGGTGCGGCTCCGCCCGCGCGGCACGCTGTGCGCGGGCGGTGTCGGCGGTACATGAGACCCTTGTAAGGATCTGCCCGCCAACCCGAAAGCATGGCCAGTGACCGCCACGGACCGCTCCATCGAGCTCATCACCGCCGCCGCCCAGGCCGCGGCCGACCGGCTCGCGCACGACATCATCGCGTACGACGTCAGCGACGTGCTGTCGATCACCGACGCCTTCCTGCTCGCCTCGGCCCCCAACGACCGTCAGGTCAAGTCGATCGTCGACGAGATCGAGGAGAAGCTCCAGAAGGAGCTGGGCGCCAAGCCGGTGCGCCGCGAGGGCGACCGCGACGCCCGCTGGATCCTGCTCGACTACATCGACATCGTCGTCCACGTGCAGCACAGCGAGGAGCGCGTCTTCTACGCGCTGGAGCGCCTGTGGAAGGACTGCCCCGAGATCGACCTCCCCGAGGACGCCAAGCTCACCAAGGGCAAGGCCGAGGAGCACGCCGCCCTGCGCACGGCACAGGGCGACGACGAACTGGACGGTGATCTGTTCTGAGCACGACTCCCGACAGCGCGACCAAGCCGGGCAGGACCGGCCGGAAGATCGTCCTCTGGCGGCACGGTCAGACCGCCTGGAACCTGGAGCGACGCTTCCAGGGCTCCACGGACATCGAGCTGACCGAGGCCGGTGTGGCGCAGGCGCGTCGTGCCGCCCGGCTGCTCGCCTCGCTGAAGCCGGACGCCATCGTCGCCTCGGACCTGCGCCGGGCCTCCGCCACGGCCGCCGAGCTGGCGGCCGTCACGGGGCTGACCGTGGAGCACCACGAGGCGCTGCGCGAGACGTACGCCGGCGAGTGGCAGGGCCTCACGCACGACGAGATCCTCGAGAAGTACGGCGACCAGTACGCGGCGTGGAAGCGCGGCGAGCCGGTCCGCCGTGGCGGCGGTGAGCTGGAGACCGAGGTCGCCGAGCGGGCGGCTCCGGTGGTGCTGGAACACGCCGACCGGCTGCCCCCCGGCGGCACGCTCGTCGTGGTCAGCCACGGCGGCACCATCCGTACGACGATCGGCCGTCTGCTGGGCCTGGACTCGTACAACTGGGAGGGCCTCGGTGGGCTCTCCAACTGCTGCTGGTCGGTCCTCGGCGAGGGCGCGCGCGGCTGGCGGCTGATGGAACACAACGCCGGCACGCTGCCCGAACCGGTCCTCGGCGACGACGACTGAGCCACCTCGGGGCGGCTCCCACCCGGATTTCACTTTCCGGCTGGTCACAGGCTAGAGTTCTTCTTGTTCGCAGCGCGGAACACCGGAAACGGGGGGCGCGTCGCGGAGAGCGGGGCTATAGCTCAGTTGGTAGAGCGCCTGCATGGCATGCAGGAGGTCTGGAGTTCAATTCTCCATAGCTCCACAATCAAGATCCCGTCCCCAACAGGGGGCGGGATCTTTGCTTTTGCCCACAGCTGCCCGAGTGAGCACCGGCATGGCAGAATCGGACCGCCGGAGGGGGACGACGGCCCGACGCGGGAGGGAGTCGCTGACGGATGGGTGCACACCGGCGGCGGTGCGACTGGTGCAACAACGGCACGCCGATCGTGCGGGACATGGAGCCGGTCAACCCCGACTACCAGTACTGGTGCGAGGAATGTGCGCGGGCGCTGATCATAAAAGGCGACCCGATCGAGACGTACCGGGAGCTGGAGGGCGAGCCGATCTACGGCCGTCTGCTCGACGAACACTGCACGCTGAAGCGGTTCTACCAGTTCGCGCGTGCGTGACGAGCATCTGAAGATTCGGTTCAAAACGGGCATGGCTCACGGTCGGCGGAAACCGATTTTTGGACCAGGGCCATGACCGTGTAATGTTTGGGACGTCGCCAAGGGGAACCGGAAACGGGCCAGGAAGCGGCGGGCAGAACGAGGGGCTATAGCTCAGTTGGTAGAGCGCCTGCATGGCATGCAGGAGGTCTGGAGTTCAATTCTCCATAGCTCCACAGTGAAGAAGCGGGTCAACCGAAACGGGTGGCCCGCTTCTCGTTGTGCCCGCTGCCCGGAAGGGCAGAGCACCCCTGGGGGCCGCTGCGGTACCCTGACGCCATGCGTGCCGTACGCCTTCTGCTTACCGAGCCGCGCTGAACAGTTCCGACCCACGAGACGGTCGGCCCCGGCGCGGCGCCCCCTCCTGTGCGAGGGGTTTTTTCGTTTGGGCAGCAGAGACGGCAGAGACGATCGATGGAGCTTCAGAAATCATGAGCGAGACGAACACCCCGGCCCCCGAGGCGGCCGAGGCGCACCGTTACACGGCTGCCATGGCCGCCGACATCGAGGCACGCTGGCAGGACGTATGGGACGCGCAGGGCACGTACGAGGCCCCCAACCCGACCGGTGACCTGGCCGGCGACCCGGCAGTCGTCGCGCGGCCCAAGAAGTTCATCATGGACATGTTCCCGTACCCCTCGGGCGCCGGCCTGCACGTCGGGCACCCGCTCGGGTACATCGCCACCGACGTCTTCGCCCGTCACCAGCGGATGACCGGCCACAACGTCCTGCACACCCTGGGCTTCGACGCCTTCGGCCTGCCGGCCGAGCAGTACGCCGTGCAGACCGGCACGCACCCGCGCGTGTCGACCGAGGCGAACATCGAGAACATGAAGGTCCAGCTGCGCCGGCTGGGCCTGGGCCACGACAAGCGCCGGTCGTTCGCGACGATCGACCCGGACTACTACAAGTGGACCCAGTGGATCTTCCTGCAGATCTACAACTCCTGGTACGACGCCGAGGCGAAGAAGGCCCGCCCGATCGCCGAGCTGGTCGCCGCGTTCGAGGACGGCTCCCGCGAGCTGCCCGGTGGCGCCTCCTGGGCCGCGCTGAGCGCGGGCGAGCGGGCCGACGTGCTGAACGAGTACCGGCTGGCCTACGCCTCGGACGCGCCCGTCAACTGGTGCCCCGGGCTGGGCACCGTACTGGCCAACGAGGAGGTCACCGCCGACGGCCGGTCCGAGCGCGGCAACTTCCCGGTCTTCAAGTCCAAGCTGAGCCAGTGGAACATGCGGATCACGGCCTATGCCGACCGCCTGATCGACGACCTGGACGCGCTGGACTGGCCCGAGGCCATCAAGCTGCAGCAGCGCAACTGGATCGGCCGCAGCGAGGGCGCGCGCGTCGACTTCGCGGTCGGCGCCGGGGAGGCCATCACCGTCTTCACCACGCGCCCCGACACGCTGTTCGGCGCCACCTACATGGTGCTGGCGCCCGAGCACGACCTGGTCGGGAAGATCGTCCCGACCGAGTGGCCCGAGGGCACGCACCAGCTGTGGACCGGGGGCGCCGCGACCCCGAGCGAGGCCGTGGACGCGTACCGCAAGCAGGCCGCCGCGAAGTCGGACGTCGAGCGGCAGGCCGAGGCCAAGGACAAGACCGGTGTCTTCACCGGCGCGTACGCGACCAACCCGGTCAGCGGCGACCAGGTGCCCGTCTTCATCGCGGACTACGTGCTGATGGGCTACGGCACCGGCGCGATCATGGCTGTCCCGGCGCACGACAGCCGCGACTTCGAGTTCGCGCGCGCCTTCGAGCTGCCGATGCGCTGCGTCGTCCGGCCCACGGACGACCGTGACGCGGACCCGCTGGAGTGGGAGGACGCGTTCTCCTCGTACGACGGCACCATCGTCAACTCGACCGGCGAGGGCGTCTCGCTGGACGGCCTGGGCGTGGTCGAGGCCAAGGCCGCGATCACCGACTGGCTGGCCGGGCGCGGCATCGGCGAGGGGACCGTCAACTTCCGGCTGCGCGACTGGCTGTTCAGCCGTCAGCGCTACTGGGGCGAGCCCTTCCCGATCGTCTACGACGAGGACGGCGTGGCCCACCCGCTGCCCGCGTCGATGCTGCCGCTGGAGCTGCCGGAGGTCGAGGACTACTCGCCGCGCACGTTTGAGGCGAACGACGCGGCCTCCAAGCCGGAGACCCCGCTGTCGCGCAACGAGGCGTGGGTCAACGTCGAGCTGGACCTGGGCGACGGGCGCGGGGTGCGCGCGTTCCGGCGCGAGACCAACACCATGCCGAACTGGGCCGGTTCCTGCTGGTACGAGCTGCGCTACCTGGACCCGAACAACGGATCGGCCCTGGTCGACCCGGAGATCGAGCAGTACTGGATGGGCCCGCGGGAGGGCCAGCCGCACGGCGGCGTCGACCTGTACGTCGGCGGCGCCGAGCACGCGGTGCTGCACCTGCTGTACGCGCGCTTCTGGTCGAAGGTGCTGTTCGACCTGGGCCACGTCTCCTCGGTGGAGCCGTTCCACAAGCTGTTCAACCAGGGCATGATCCAGGCCTACGCGTACACCGACTCGCGCGGTGTGTACGTGCCCGCGGCCGAGGTCGAGGAGCGCGACGGCGGCTGGTTCTACCAGGGCGAGCCGGTCAAGCGCGAGCACGGCAAGATGGGCAAGTCCCTGAAGAACGCCGTCACGCCGGACGAGATCTGCGAGGAGTACGGCGCGGACACCCTGCGCCTGTACGAGATGGCGATGGGCCCGCTGGACGTGTCGCGTCCGTGGGACACGCGCGCCGTGGTCGGCCAGTACCGGCTGCTGCAGCGGCTGTGGCGCAACATCGTGGACGAGGAGACGGGCGCCGTGACGGTCGTCGACGCGGAGCCCGGCGAGGGCACGCTGCGCGCGCTGCACAAGGCGATCGACGGGGCGGGCTCCGACATGGAGGGGCTGCGGTTCAACACCGCCATCGCGAAGATCACCGAGCTGAACAACACGCTGACCAAGGCGGGCCGGCCGCTGGAGCGCTCGGTCGCGGAGCGGCTGGTGCTGCTGGTCGCCCCGCTGGCGCCGCACATCGCGGAGGAGCTGTGGCACCGCCTGGGCCACAGCGAGTCGGTCGTCCACCAGGACTTCCCGGTCGCGGACCCGGCGTACGTCGTGGACGAGAGCGTGACCTGTGTCGTCCAGATCAAGGGCAAGGTCAAGGCCCGGTTGGAGGTCTCGCCGGAGATCTCCGACGCCGAACTGGAGCAGCTGGCGCTGGGCGACGAGGCGGTCGTGGCGGCGCTGGGCGGGGCCGAGATCCGCAAGGTGATCGTGCGTGCGCCGAAGCTGGTGAACATCGTCGTCTGACGCGTCTGACGTGTCCGAGACGTCTGTCGGACGGTCTCGGGGTATTCCCGTACGGGCAGGTTGGGGGTTCGATTGGAACCCGCGGCCTGCCCGCGGCGTTTACGGTGGAAGGGACCAACCGGCTGGGGAAGGGAACCTCATGGAGGCGTCTTTGATCATCGTGGCCCTGGTGCTGCTGTTCGCCTTCCTGGGGCTCGGGGTCTATGTGACGGCGAAGGTGGTCAAGGCCGCGGCACGCGGAGTGGACCGGACCATCACCCAGGCCCGCCGCACCGTGGAGGACACCACGTTGCGGGCGCGCAGCTTCGGTCAGGTCGGTGTCACGGGTGCGCTGGCCCAGCTGCGGCTGGACCTGCGGTCGTCGATGCGGGCCACGCAGCAGGCGCTGTACGAGGGGGTCCAGACGGACGCCTCGCTGAAGGAGTCGATCGGACTGTTCGAGCGGCTGAGCGCGCACGGGCACGAGTTGGACGACGAGCTGAAGCGGCTGGAGGCGGAGCCGGACCGCAAGCGGACCGCGGACGCACTGCCCGGCTTGCGGGAGCGCACGGCGAAGATCACGGAGTCGGCGGACTCGCTGCGCTGGGCGGCACGGGACCGCGCGCGCCGTTTCGCGGACGACGACCTGTCCTCGCTGTCGGCGCAGATCGAGGTCGAGTCCGGTGCGCTGCGGGACTGGGCCCGGGAATCGATCGACGATCTTCCCCACCCGACGGCCGCCACGTGGAACACCCCGCAGCCTCCGCACGCCTCCCAGCCTCCCCAGTCCCCGCGTCCGGCCCTCTCCCAGCCCACCGCGGCCCCCGAGTACCCCTGGCAGAAGACCCCCCGCCCGGAGACGACGACCTGAGGCGTCCCCAGCCCCGTCACCGTTCCCGTACGGCATGACGCCGGCCCCATCCAGCCCAGCCGCAGCCCAGGCGGCCTTTTGAGCCGAACCCCAGCCCCGCCGGCGTGCGCGGCGCGGGTCCGGGCGGAGCCCGGGGAACGGCGGAAGGGCGGGTAGGGGACGGCCCCGAAGGCCCAGGACCCGCGGCCGCGCCGGGGGACCGGGGGCTCCCGCGCGGATCGGTCCCGGGGGCCGTACCGCCGCGGAACGGTCGGCCGCGCCACCTGGGGCGAGAGTCCCGGGCTGCCGGAACACCCCCACTGCCGGTAACCTCCGCCTCATGTCCCGCCATGTCGCGATCGTCACGGATTCCACGGCCTACCTGCCCCAACCGGCCATGGCGCGGCACGGAATCACCTCCGTCCCGCTGACCGTGGTCCTCGGCGACGAGGCCCTCGAGGAGGGCACCGAGATCTCGGCCCGGAGCCTCGCCCTGGCCCTGCAGAAGCGCCGCTCGGTCACCACGTCCCGCCCCAGCCCCGAGGACTTCGTCCGGGCCTACCGGGCGGCCGCGGACGCCGGTGCGACCGGCATCGTCAGCCTGCACCTGTCCGCCGAGTTCTCCGGCACCTACGACGCCGCCGTGCTCGCCGCGAAGACGGCCCCGGTACCCGTCCGCGTCGTGGACACCGGCATGGTGGCCATGGCCCTTGGCTTCTGCGCCCTGGCCGCCGCGGAGGCGGCCGAGGCCGGCGGTTCCGTGGACGAGGCCGTCGCGGCCGCGCAGAAGCGGGCCGCCGGGATCTCGGCGTACTTCTACGTGGACACCCTCGACTACCTCCGACGCGGCGGCCGGATCGGCGCCGCGCAGGCCCTGCTCGGTTCGGCGCTCGCGGTCAAACCGCTGCTGACGTTGGACGGCGGGCGGATCGAGATGCTGGAGAAGGTGCGTACGGCCTCCAAGGCCATCGCCCGCCTGGAAGAGCTGGCCGTCGAGCGCGCGGGGTCCGGCGCCGTCGACGTGGCCGTGCACCACCTGGCGGCCCCGGAGCGCGCGGACAAGCTGGCGCAGCGGCTCCGTGAGCGGATCCCCGGGCTGGTGGAACTGCACGTCAGCGAGGTCGGCGCGGTGATCGGCGCACATACCGGGCCGGGTTTGCTGGCGGCGGTCGTATCCCCGCGCTGACCTCGCTGGCTGTTGGCGGCAGGCGGCAGGCGATTGACGGTTGACGGCTGGCGTCCGATCACCGGATCGGGTGAAGGCGGTATCCACAACGGGTGTGGCATCCACCGGAATTGAGCCTTCCGAACGGTGCCCGGGATTCGGCCCTACCGTCGCGTCATGACTCTTCGCACACGTACTCAGCATCCCGCGGGCGCCGGCAGCGCCCCAGGTCGCTCCCGCCTCTCGGACGGCCGTCTGCGCCACCGGCGGGTCCGGCACTCCGACTCCGCCGCGCTTCGCCACCGGGCCGAGGCCCTGCTCGGCCCGCCCCACCCACATCCGACCCCACCGCCGGAGCCCACGGCCCTACCCCCGACTCCGAAACGGCCCCCGGCGGAGGCGCGGGCGGAGGCACCGGCCCCGGTTCCGGCCGAGGTGGTGACCGTGGTGGGGGTGGTGCGGCCGACGACCGCGGCGTCCGACGGGGCCGCGCTGCCCGGCGGAGCTGCCCGGCGGCTCGCGGTTCGGGAGAGGTTGCCCGTGTGGCTGCAGGCCCGCTGCGGGGTGGAGCCGCGCACGGTGGCGGCCGTGTCGGTGGTCCTGGTCGTCGCCGTCGGGTTCGCCGCGCAGCAGTACTGGTCGGCCCGGCCGCAGCCGGTGACGGCACCGGCCGTGGTCGCTCCGGCACCGGCCGCCGCGCCGCCGGCCCCGGCCGCGGCAGGAACCGGCCCGATCCTGGTGGACGTCAGCGGCAAGGTCCGGGACCCGGGGGTGCGGAGGCTGCCGGCCGGCTCACGGGTGGAGGACGCCTTGGCCGCCGCCGGGGGAGTGCGGCCCGGGACGGACACCACCGGTCTCAACCGGGCCCGGGTCCTGATGGACGGGGAACAGGTGCTGGTGGGCGCCCCCGCCCCGCCGCCGGGAGGTGGGGGAGGCGGTGCCACGGGGCCGCTGAGCCTCGGCACGGCCACGGCCGAGCAACTGGACGGCCTGCCGGGGGTCGGCCCGGTCCTCGCGCAGCACATCGTGGACTTCCGCACGGAGCGCGGGGGCTTCCGCTCGGTGGAGGAGCTGCGCCAGGTCAACGGGATCGGCGAGCGGCGGTTCGCCGATCTGCGCAAGCTGGTGCGACCGTGAGCCGGGATCGGGATCGGGAAGCGGAGCCGGGGGCGGCGCCGGGTGACCGGGGCGGTGCGGATGCGGGGTCGGGGGAGTGGGCGGCCGGGGACGCGCGGGGGCTGGATCTGCGGTTGGCGGGGCCCGCCCTGGCGGCCTGGGCGGGCGCCGCCGTCGCGCTCGGTGCACCCGGCGGCCGCAGTGCGGTGGTGGCGGGGCTGGGGGCGGGCGCGGCCGGGCTGCTGATGCTGCTCGGGCGCCGGCGCCCGGAGAGGTCGCGGAAGGCCGGGACGGCCGTGGCGGCGGCCCTCCTGTGCGCGGCCGCGGGGACCGGGGTCGCGGGGCTCCAGCGGGCCGAGGCGCGGGCCGGGCCGGTGCCGGAGCTGGCCCGGGACCATGCCCGGGTTTCTGCGGACCTCACCGTGGGTTCCGATCCCCGGATCTCCCGGAGCGGGAACGGGCCGCCCGTGGTGGTGCTCGACGCGGTGGTGACCCGGGTGACCGGGCCCGATGGAGCGCGGACCCGGGTGTCGACCCCGGTACGGGTACTCGCGGGGCATCCGGGGTGGGCCCGGCTGCAGCCCTCGACCCGGGTGGCGGTGACCGCCCGGCTGGCTCCGGCGCGGGGCGGGGAGCGGGCCGTGGCCCTGCTGCGGCCGCCCGGGGACGCACCACCGCGGGTGACCGGCGGCCCGGACACCGCGCAGCGGATCGCCGGGCGGTTGCGGGCCGGGCTGCGCGAGGTCACCGAGGGGCTGGCGCCCGACGCCAGGGCCCTGCTGCCCGGGCTGGTGGTCGGGGACACCTCCCGGGTGGAGCCCGATCTGCACGAGGCGTTCCGGGCCGCCGGTCTGCTGCACCTGCTGGCCGTCTCCGGCTCCAACCTGACCGTGGTGCTCTTCCTGCTCATCGGGGCACCGGCCCGCGCGCAGCAGGCCGAGCGGGGCGGCCTGGCGCCGCGGCTGGGGCTCTCGCTGCGGGCTACGGCCCTGTGCGGCACGGCGCTGACCCTGGCGTTCGTGGTGGTCTGCCGGCCGGAGCCCAGCGTGCTGCGGGCGGCCGCCTGCGGCACGGTCACCCTGCTGGCCATCGCCACCGGGCGGCGCAGATCCCTGATCCCGGCGCTGGCGGCGGCCGTGCTGCTGCTGGTGCTCTACGACCCCTGGCTGGCCCGCAGCTACGGCTTCCTCCTCTCCGTCCTGGCCACCGGCGCCCTTCTGACGCTCGCTCCCCGGTGGAGCGAGGCCCTGCGGCGGCGCGGGATGCGGCAGCGCCCGGCGGAGGCGCTGGCCGCCGCCGCGGCGGCCCAGGCGGTGTGCGCGCCGGTCGTCGCGGTCCTGTCGGCCCGGGTGAGCCTCGTGGCGGTGCCGTGCAACCTGCTGGCCGAGCTGGCCGCGGGACCCGCGACGGTCCTCGGGTTCGCCGCGCTCGCGACGGCCCCGCTGTGCCGGCCGGTGGCCGAGCTGCTCGCCCGGTGCGCGGGGGTGCCCGCCGGGTGGATCGCCGCCGTGGCCCGGGGCGGGGCGCGACTGCCGGGGGCGGAGCTGGGCTGGCCCGGCGGGGTGGGTGGAGGGCTGCTGCTCGCCGCCGCCACCTTGGCTGTGGTGGGGATCGCCGCGCGCCTCGGCCGCCGGCGGTGGTTCGCCTCCGCGCTGGCCGTGGTGCTGCTCCTCGCCGTGCTCAGCCCGCCACTGGTCACGCGTACGGTCAAGGCCTGGCCGCCGGCCGGCTGGAGCTACGCGCAGTGCGCGGTCGGCCAAGGGGACGCGGGGGTGCTCGCCGTCGCTCCGGGAACGGCCGTGGTGGTGGACGCGGGCCCCGAGCCCGGGCCGGTGGACGCGTGCTTGAGGGCGCTGGGCGTGCGGCGGGTGCCGCTCCTGCTGCTGACGCACTTTCATGCCGACCACGTGGGCGGGCTGATGGGGGTGCTGAGGGGCCGGTCGGTGGGTGTGGTGCAAGTCACCGGGCTGGAAGAGCCGCCGGGACAGGCCCGGTTCGTCCGGCGGACGGCGGCGGGCGCCGGGGTACCCGTGGTCACCGCGCTGGACGGGGAGCGCCGCCGGGCCGGACCGCTGGAGTGGCGGGTGCTGTGGCCGCCGGCCGGGGGCCCGCCGGCCGAGGGGCCCAACGACGCGAGCGTGGCCCTCCTGGTGCGCACGGCGGGCCTGACCCTGCTCCTGCTGGGAGACCTCGAACCGGCCTCCCAGCAGGCCTTGCTGAGGAACCATCCGGAGCTGGCGCCGGTCGACGTGCTGAAGGTCGCCCACCACGGCAGTGCGCACCAGGACCCCGGACTGTACGAGCGGATCCGGCCGCGCCTGGCGATCGTCCCGGTGGGCGCGGGGAACAGGTACGGGCATCCCGCGGCGGGTACGCTCACGCGGTTGCGGGCGTCGGGTGCGGTGGTGCTGCGCACCGATGAGGACGGTTCGGTGGCCGTCACGGGCAGCGGTTCGCGGCTACGGGCATTCCCGGCCATCAGGCGCCGGGTCCGGGTCCGGGTCCGGGTCCGGGTCCGGGTCCGGTACGGGCATACCAGACGTGACCACTCTGTTTGCCCCGAACCCGACAGCATGATCGAATGCGTTTTCGCCAGAGTGGTTCAAGCACAGACAGCACGGGGGTGCATAAACCATGTTCGGTCGCAGACGGGGGATGGAGACGGCGGGAAGCGCCGGTTCCCAGACTTCCGCGACACTGACACTTCCTCATACGGCGTGTCTGCTCACCTGCCGGGTCCTCGACACGGTCCACCAGCCGGTCAGGCAGGCCAAGTTCGAGGTGACCGACCCGATCGGCCGGCGGATCGTCGGCGGGGAGACCGATCCGTACGGCGGGTTCACGGCGGCCGTGCCCGCGGGCGAGTACCGGCTGACGGTCACGGCCGAGGGCTACGCGCCCTTCCACGGGGCGACGCTGGTGGGGGACCCGGCGCAGCCCGGCACCAGGGAGATCGTCCTCGACGCGGTGGAGCCGCCGCTGCTGCCGCAGCCGGGCCACTGGGAGCTCGACCCGGCGCACTCCACGATCGGGTTCTCGGCCCGGCACATCGGCTTCGCCCGGATCAACGGACGGTTCAACACCTTCGCCGGCGCGGTCCGGATAGCCGACCGCATGGAGGACTCCTCCATGCGCGTGATCATCGACGCGGCGAGCATCGACACGGGTCTGCGGATGCGGGACGACCACCTGCGCTCCGCGGACTTCCTGGACGCGGCCCGCCACCCGACGGTGGAGTTCTACAGCGAGCGGTTCATCCACCGCAGTGGCAGCCGGTGGACCGTGGCGGGCGCTCTCACCCTCCACGGGGTCAGCCGGTCCGTCACCCTGGACACGCGGTACCTGGGCCTGGGCGCGGGCCTGGAGGGCGAACCGCGGGCCGCCTGCCGGGCCACGGCAGCACTGCACCGGGAGGACTTCACGCTGAACTGGCAGTCGATCCTGGCGCACGGGGTCGCGGCGATCGGTTCCAACGTGGACGTGGAACTGGACATGCAGGTCGTGCACAAGGCCTGACCGCCGCCCCTGGACCCGAGGGCCCCAGGGGACTACGGGGCCTCGAGCCAGCCGTCGTACTCGCAGGCGAGGTCGTCCAGCGCGGTGGTGTCGAGCCGTTCGCGCGGGTCCTCGACGACCACCAGCCACTGGGCGTCCTCGGCGTCGTCCTCGCCCGCGAGGGCGTCGCGGAACAGCTGCGGTTCCTCCGGGAGGCCGAAGCGGTCGACCACCTCCCGCGCCACCTCCTCCGCGGCGTCGCGGTCGGGCAGGACCAGTACATGTCGCACGTTCACCCGGACATTCTCGGGCACGGCGACCGGGCCGCGGAGAGGGGGGCTGTCGGTGCGGCGTGGGATGCTGGACGCGATGGCCACCAGGAAGAATTCCACCGACGATCCGCTCGCCCCGATCACCCTCGCGGTGGGGCAGGAGGACCTGCTGCTCGACCGTGCCGTACGGGAGGTGGTGACGGCCGCGCGAGCCGCCGACGCCGACACGGACCTGCGCGACCTCGCCTCCGAGCAGCTCCAGCCCGGCACGCTGGCCGAGCTGACCAGCCCCTCGCTGTTCTCGGAGCGCAAGGTGCTGATCGTGCGCAACGCGCACGACCTCTCGGCGGACACGGTCAAGGAGGTCAGGGCGTACCTCGCCGCGCCCTTCGAGGAGATCAGCCTCGTCCTGCTGCACGCGGGCGGAGTCAAGGGCAAGGGGCTGCTGGACGCCGCCCGCAAGGCCGGTGCCCGCGAGATCGCCTGCCCGAAGATGACGAAGCCGGCGGACCGGATGGCGTTCGTACGGGGCGAGTTCCGCACGCTGGGGCGTTCCGCCACGCCGGAGGCCTGCCAGACGCTGGTCGACGCGATCGGCAGCGATCTGCGGGAGCTGGCGAGCGCGGCGGCGCAGTTGTGCGCGGACGTCGAGGGCACGATCGACGAGTCCGTGGTCGGCCGCTACTACACGGGCCGGGCGGAGGCGTCGAGCTTCACGGTCGCCGACCGGGCGGTCGAGGGCCGGGCCGCGGAGGCCCTGGAGGCCCTGCGCTGGTCCCTGTCCACCGGGGTGGCCCCGGTCCTGATCACCAGCGCGCTGGCCCAGGCGGTGCGGGCGATCGGGAAGCTGGCCTCGGCCCCGCGGGGGGCACGTCCCGGCGATCTCGCGCGGGACCTCGGCATGCCGCCGTGGAAGATCGACCGGGTCCGCCAGCAGATGCGCGGGTGGTCGGCGGACGGGGTCTCGGACGCGCTGCGCGCGGTGGCCGCGGCCGACGCGGGGGTCAAGGGCGGGGGCGACGATCCGGAGTACGCGCTGGAGAAGGCGGTCGTCGCGGTTGCGCGGGCCGCGCGGCCGCAGCGCGGCTGAGCCCTGCCGGCCGGGCGGCCCTGGCCACGGCTGGCCGGTCCTGCGGCCCGGCCAGGGCCCCGGGCCGCGCCCGGACCCTCCCGGGCTGTGCCCACCCCCGGGGCCTGCGCCCCGGACCCCGCTCCTCGAACGCCGGCCGGGCCGGACTCGGCTCGGCGGGGCTCGGTTCGGCTGGGCTCAGTTCGGCTCAGTTCGGCTCGGCTCGGTGAGACGTGGGCAAGGCGAAGGCCCCGGACTCGCCTCCCTGGGGAAGGGTGGCGGCCGGGGCCTTCGGTTACTTCTTGGGTTGCACCGCACCCGCGTGGCGAACGCTTCGTGTGCGGCGCGGAGTGCCGGTCGGGAGCGGGAGAGAGGGCCCGCTGGATCCCTGCCCGGCGATCACATCAGGGGCTCAGCCCTGAAGGGCGGCAACCTTGGTGGCCAGCGCCGACTTCTTGTTGGCGGCGGCGTTCTTGTGGATGACACCCTTCGAGACGGCCTTGTCGAGCGCACGGGAAGCGTCACGGGAAGCCACGGTGGCCTTCTCGACGTCACCGGCGAGGACAGCCTCACGGGCCTTGCGGATCGCGGTCTTGAGCGAGGACTTGACGGCCTTGTTGCGCAGGCGCGCCTTCTCGTTCGTCTTGTTGCGCTTGACCTGGGACTTGATGTTCGCCACGAAAGAGCCTTTGCAGGTTCAGAGATTTGATCTTCGGATTGTGTCCCGAAAGCTAGAGGGCATACGAGACACAGCTGCTCAGGCTACCAGGCGCGCTCCGACCGGCCCAAACCGAGCGCACCCCGGCTTCCATGGGACCATGGAAGCCTGCGTACAGATCCGACTTCGCGCAGACCGACGCCACACTTCGTTCCGACTGCGACCCGAGAATCAGGACACTGCGTGCCCGCGATCCCCAGCCACGTGCCCGAGCCGAGCCGTACCGACCCGGCGCTGATCCGCAATTTCTGCATCATCGCGCACATCGACCACGGCAAGTCGACCCTTGCCGACCGGATGCTCCAGCTCACCGGCGTGGTGGACTCGCGGCAGATGCGCGCCCAGTACCTCGACCGCATGGACATCGAGCGTGAGCGCGGCATCACGATCAAGTCCCAGGCGGTCCGACTGCCCTGGGCACCCACCGAGGGTGAGGACAAGGGCAACACCCACATCCTCAACATGATCGACACCCCCGGGCACGTCGACTTCACGTACGAGGTCTCGCGCTCCCTCGCCGCCTGTGAGGGCACGGTCCTCCTGGTGGACGCCGCCCAGGGCATCGAGGCGCAGACCCTCGCCAACCTGTACCTGGCGATGGAGAAGGACCTCGCGATCGTCCCGGTCCTGAACAAGATCGACCTGCCGGCCGCCCAGCCGGAGAAGTTCGCCGAGGAGCTCGCGAACCTGGTCGGCTGCCAGCCCGAGGACGTCCTGCGGGTCTCGGCCAAGACCGGTCTCGGCGTGGACGCGCTCCTCGACAAGATCGTCGCCACGGTCCCGGCCCCGGTCGGTCCCAAGGACGCCCCGGCCCGCGCGATGATCTTCGACTCGGTGTACGACTCGTACCGCGGTGTCGTGACCTACGTCCGTGTCGTCGACGGCCAGCTCAACAAGCGCGAGCGCATCCGGATGATGTCCACCGGCGCCACCCACGAGCTGCTGGAGATCGGTGTCTCCTCCCCGGAGATGACCCCGGCCGACGGCATCGGCGTCGGCGAGGTGGGCTACATCATCACCGGCGTGAAGGACGTCCGTCAGTCCAAGGTCGGTGACACCATCACCAGCCTGAACAACGGCGCGACCGAGGCCCTCGGCGGCTACAAGGACCCGCGTCCGATGGTCTTCTCGGGCCTGTACCCGCTCGACGGCTCGGACTACCCCGACCTGCGCGAGGCCCTGGACAAGCTCCAGCTCAACGACGCCGCGCTGGTCTACGAGCCGGAGACCTCGGCGGCGCTGGGCTTCGGCTTCCGCGTGGGATTCCTCGGCCTGCTCCACCTGGACGTGGTGCGCGAGCGCCTGGAGCGCGAGTTCGGCCTCGACCTCATCGCCACCGCGCCGAACGTGGTCTACCGCGTCGTCCTCGAGGACGGCAAGGAGGTCACCGTCACCAACCCGAGCGAGTTCCCCGAGGGCAAGATCAGGGACGTGTTCGAGCCGGTCGTCCGGGCCACCCTGCTCGCGCCCTCCGAGTTCATCGGCGCGATCATGGAGCTCTGCCAGCAGCGCCGCGGCACTCTCCTCGGGATGGACTACCTCTCCGAGGACCGGGTGGAGATCCGCTACACGCTCCCGCTCGCGGAGATCGTCTTCGACTTCTTCGACCAGCTGAAGTCCAAGACGCGCGGTTACGCCTCGCTCGACTACGAACCCACCGGCGAGCAGGCCTCCGGCCTGGTCAAGGTCGACATCCTGCTGCACGGCGACAAGGTCGACGCCTTCTCCGCCGTCACGCACAAGGACGCCGCCTACGCCTACGGCGTGCGCCTGGTCGCCAAGCTGCGCGAGCTGATCCCGCGGCAGGCATTCGAGATCCCGATCCAGGCGGCCGTCGGCTCGCGCGTCATCGCCCGCGAGACCATCCGCGCCATCCGCAAGGACGTCCTCGCCAAGTGCTACGGCGGTGACATCTCCCGTAAGCGGAAGCTGCTGGAGAAGCAGAAGGAAGGCAAGAAGCGCATGAAGATGGTCGGCTCCGTGGAGGTCCCCCAGGAGGCCTTCATCGCCGTCCTCTCCAGCGACGAGTCCGGCGGCAAGAAGAAGTAGCCGTCCCGGTCCGTGGTGTACGAAGCAGGCCCCCGAGCTCCGGCGCGGGGGCCTGGTTCGTCGCCGGGGCACGTTCCGCTTCGTTATGAATCGGCGCCCCAAGGCCCCTTACGCGCCAGGCGGAGGGCCCCTAGTCTGATCACTGATCGTTGGTTACTCGCCAGTTACAAGCCTTGACTCAGCCACCCACCCTGACCCACCACCCAGTCAGTCCGCCCCTGTGATGAACAGGCCCTGCCGCGTGGTCCGGAGGATGTCCGTGAGCGACACACAGACCTTGATCGAGAACCGCCCGCCCACCGTGGCGACCCTCTTCCTGGAGCGTGTCGCCGCCACGCCGAACACCGAGGCCTACCGCTACCCGGTCCCCGCCGCGGACGGGAAGGGCGGACCGGACGACTGGAAGTCCCTCAGCTGGGGCCAGGCCGCCGAGCGGGTCTTCGCCATCGCGGCCGGAATCATCGACCTCGGGATCCAGCCGGAGCAGCGCGTGGCGCTCGCCTCCAACACCCGGGTGGAGTGGATCCTCGCGGACCTCGGCGTGATGTGCGCCGGCGGCGCCGTGACCACCATCTACCCGAGCACCAACGCCGAGGAGTCGGCGTTCATCCTGTCCGACTCCGAGAGCCGGATCCTGATCGCCGAGGACGCCGCGCAGCTGGCCAAGGCCCGCGAGCGGCGCGCCGACCTGCCCGAGCTCGCCCACGTGGTGGTCCTGGAGGCCGCCGACGCGATCGCGGCCGACGGCGACCCCGAGGGCTGGGTGCTCTCCCTCGCCGATCTGGAGGCGCGCGGCCGCGAGTACCTGGCCAAGCACCCCGAGGCGGTCAAGGAGCGGATCGCGGCCATCACCGCCGACCAGCTCGCCACCCTCATCTACACCTCCGGCACCACCGGGCGCCCCAAGGGTGTCCGGCTGCCGCACGACAACTGGTCGTACATGGCCAAGGCCACGGTGGCCACCGGCCTGATCACCAAGGACGACGTCCAGTACCTCTGGCTGCCGCTCGCGCACGTCTTCGGCAAGGTGCTCACCTCCGGCCAGATCGAGGTCGGTCACGTCACCGCCGTGGACGGCCGGATCGACAAGATCATCGAGAACCTGCCGATCGTCCAGCCGACCTACATGGCGGCCGTCCCGCGCATCTTCGAGAAGGTGTACAACGGGGTCGCGGCCAAGGCCCGGGCCGGCGGCGGCGCCAAGTACAAGATCTTCCAGTGGTCCGTCGGCGTCGCCCGGGAGTACGCCAAGGTCACCCAGGACAACTTCCGCCGCACGGGCCAGGCCACCGCGCCCTTCGGTCTCGCCACCAAGCACAAGATCGCCGACGCGCTCGTCTTCTCCAAGCTCCGCGAGGCGTTCGGCGGCAACCTGCGGGCCGCCGTCTCCGGCGCCTCCGCGCTCGCCCCCGAGATCGGCTACTTCTTCTCCGGCGCCGGCATCCACATCCTGGAGGGGTACGGGCTCACGGAGTCCAGCGCCGCCTCCTTCGTCAACCCGGGCGAGGCCTACCGCACCGGCACGGTCGGCAAGCCGCTCCCCGGCACCGAGGTCCGCATCGCCGACGACGGCGAGGTCCTGCTGCGCGGCCCCGGCATCATGCAGGGCTACCACGGGCAGCCCGAGAAGACCGCCGAGGTCCTGGAGGCCGACGGCTGGCTGCACACGGGGGACATCGGCGAGCTCTCGGCGGACGGCTACCTGCGCATCACCGACCGCAAGAAGGACCTGATCAAGACCTCGGGCGGCAAGTACGTCGCCCCGGCCGAGATCGAGGGCCAGTTCAAGGCGATCTGCCCGTACGTCTCCAGCATCGTGGTCCACGGAGCCGACCGGAACTTCTGCTCCGCGCTCATCGCCCTGGACGAGCCCTCCATCCTGGTCTGGGCCGCCGACAACGGGCTGGAGGGCAGGACGTACTCCCAGGTCCTGGCCGCTCCCGAGACCAACCGGCTCATCGAGACCTACGTCCAGACCCTCAACGAGGGCCTGCAGCGCTGGCAGACGGTCAAGAAGTTCCGCCTCCTGCCGCGCGACCTCGACGTGGAGCACGGCGACCTCACCCCCAGCCTCAAGCTGAAGCGTCCGGTCGTCGAGCGCGAGTTCAAGCACCTCATCGACGAGATGTACGAGGGCTCGCGCGAGGCGTAGCGCCAGCGGCGGGGTTCCGCGGGGCGGGGCGGCCGGCCCCGTCCCGGCGGCCGGCCGGCCCGCCCCGCGCAACCCCGCCCCCGTACGGGCGGTCCCGGCCGGGACCCGGTCTGCCGGGCGTGCGGGACAATGGGGGCATGCCTTCCGCACTGCCCGACGGTGAACCCATGCCCGAAGACGGCTCGCTGCCGCTCCACGCCCTGGCGGGAGCCGGAGAGCGGCCGCTCGGGTTCTACCTGCACGTCCCGTACTGCGCCACGCGCTGCGGGTACTGCGACTTCAACACCTACACGGCCACCGAGCTGCGGGGCACCGGAGGCGTGCTCGCCTCCCGGGAGAACTACGCCGACACCCTGATCGACGAGGTCAGGCTGGCCCGCAAGGTCCTCGGGGACGACCCGCGGGCCGTGCGGACGGTGTTCGTGGGCGGTGGCACGCCCACGCTGCTGCCCGCCGGGGACCTCGTACGGATGCTCGCGGCGATCCGCGAGGAGTTCGGGCTGGCGGAGGACGCCGAGGTCACCACCGAGGCCAATCCGGAGTCGGTGAACCCGGAGTACCTGGCGGAGCTGCGGGCTGGCGGCTTCAACCGGATCTCCTTCGGCATGCAGAGCGCCCGGCAGCACGTCCTGAAGGTCCTGGACCGTACGCACACCCCCGGGCGCCCGGAGGCCTGCGTCGCGGAGGCGCGGGCGGCGGGCTTCGAGCACGTGAACCTGGACCTGATCTACGGGACCCCGGGGGAGTCGGACGAGGACTGGCGGGCGTCGCTGACGGCGGCGCTGGGGGCCGGGCCCGATCACATCAGCGCCTACGCGCTGATCGTGGAGGAGGGCACCCAGCTCGCGCGGCGGATCCGCCGGGGCGAGGTCCCGATGACGGACGACGATGTCCACGCGGACCGGTACCTGATCCTCGACGCGGTGATGGCCGAGGCGGGGTACTCCTGGTACGAGGTCTCCAACTGGGCCACGTCCGAGGCCGGGCGGTGCCTGCACAACGAGCTGTACTGGCGCGGGGCCGACTGGTGGGGAGCGGGCCCCGGAGCCCACTCGCACGTGGGCGGGGTGCGGTGGTGGAACGTGAAGCACCCCGGTGCCTATGCGGCGGCGCTGGCGGAGGGGCGGTCGCCCGGGGCGGGGCGGGAGCTGCTGTCGCAGGAGGACCGGCGGGTGGAGCGGATCCTGCTGGAGCTCCGGCTGGTGGACGGGGTCCCGCTGTCGCTGCTGGCGGCGCCGGGGTTGGCGGCGTCCCGCCGTGCGCTGGCCGACGGGCTGCTGGAAGCCGCCCCGTACTCGGCCGGGCGGGCCGTGCTGACCCTGCGTGGTCGCCTCCTGGCCGACGCGGTGGTCCGCGACCTGGTCGACTGATCCCCTCCGGGCCCCGCAGCCCTGCCGTGCCCCGGACCCCTGCCGCGTGCGGCGCCGCTGCCGGGACCAGCCCCGGACCCCCGCGCCTCGAACGCCCGCCGGACAGGCATGTACGGCTACGCCGTCACGTGGTCGATCAGGTGCTCCACCGCACCCAGCAGGGCCGGCTCCAGGTGCCTGTACGAAGTCACGCGCGACAGGATGTGCTGCCAGGCGGCGCCCGTGTTCTCCGGCCAGCCCAGCGCGCGGCAGATGCCCGTCTTCCAGTCCTGGCCCGGGGGGATCACCGGCCAGGCGGGGATGGACAGCGCGGACGGTTTCACCGCCTGCCAGACGTCGATGTAGGGGTGGCCCACGATCAGGACGTGCGGGGAGGTCACGGAGGCGGCGATGCGGGACTCCTTGGAGCCCGGGACCAGGTGGTCCACCAGGATGCCCAGCCGGGCGTCGGCGGCGGGGGCGAACTCCGCGACCACCGCGGGGAGGTCGTCGATGCCCTCCAGGTACTCCACCACGACGCCCTCGATCCGCAGGTCGTCGCCCCAGACCCGCTCCACCAGCTCGGCGTCGTGGCGGCCCTCCACATAGATCCGGCCCGCCCGGGCCACCCGCGCCCGCGCGCCGGGGACGGCCACCGAGCCGGAGGCGGTGCGCAGCGGGGCCGAAGGGGCTCGGCCCGGGCGGGTCAGCGTCACCACCGCGCCGTCCAGGAGGAAACCGCGGGGCTCCAGCGGGAAGACCCGGCGCTTGCCGAAGCGGTCCTCCAGGGTGACCGTGCCCGCCTCGCAGGCCACCACCGCGCCGCAGAAGTCCCTACCGGCCACCTCGACCACCAGGTCGGGCTCGGCCGGCACCTCGGGGGCCGGCTTGGCGCGCTTCCACTGCGGGGTCAGGTCGGGGGAGTACTCACGCATCCGGCCGAGGGTAGGAGAGCGGGCGGCCTCAGGTGCCCGACACGCCGAAACGCGCGGCCAGTGTGTCGCGTTGGGCACGGACGAAGGCCGCGTCGACCACCGCTCCGTGACCCGGCACGTACAGAGCGTCGTTTCCGCCCAGGGAGAGGAGCCGGTCCAGCGCCGCCGGCCACTGCCGGGGCACCGCGTCCGGACCCGCCTGCGGTTCGCCCGACTCCTCGACGAGGTCGCCGCAGAAGACCACTTCGCGCGTCCCCGGCACGAAGGCCGCCAGATCGTGCCGGGTGTGCCCGGGCCCCACGTTCGCCAGCAGCACCTGCACACCGCCCAGATCGAGCGTCCACTCGCCCGACACCAGGTGCCGGGGGACCACCAGCAGCTCGGCCGCCTCGGCGGCCTCGGACGCCGCCAGGCCGTGGCGCACCGCGTCGGCCCGCAGGTCCTCCCGGCTGACGGACAGCAGGGCATCCAGCCCGACCGGACCGTAGATCTCCACCCCGGAGAACGCCGCACCACCCAGAACGTGGTCGAAATGTCCGTGTGTGAATGCGATATGAGTCACGCGCCGGCCCGCCAGCCGCTCCGCCTCGGACCGTACCTGCGCGCCTTCGCGGACGCAGGACCCGGGGTCGATCAGGAGGGCGGAATCCTCGCCCACCACCAGTCCCACGGTGCAGTCCCACACCGGAAGGCGCCGCCGGCCGGCCCGTTCGGTGAGCCGTTCCCAGCCCGCCTCTTCCCAACGCACGTCCATACCGCGACGCTACCTTGGCGGGCCGGCCTTGCTACGGGTGTACCACCCCGCCGTACACTGACCGGGGGATCTCTGGCACTCGAACGCGCAGAGTGCCAACCAGCCGAGCCGGACCAGGCCACGACGACGGAAACGATGGAGGTGTGCGCGATGCTCAGCGAACGCAGACTCGAAGTGCTGCGCGCCATCGTCCAGGACTACGTCGGGACGGAGGAGCCGGTCGGCTCCAAGGCGCTCACCGAGCGGCACGGCCTCGGCGTCTCGCCCGCCACGGTGCGCAACGACATGGCCGTGCTGGAGGACGAGGGCTACATCGCGCAGCCCCACACCAGCGCCGGCCGGATCCCCACGGACAAGGGCTACCGCCTCTTCGTCGACAGACTGGCGGGCGTCAAACCGCTGTCGACGCCGGAGCGCCGGGCCATCCAGAACTTCCTCGACGGCGCCGTGGACCTCGACGACGTCGTCGGCCGCACCGTGCGGCTGCTCGCGCAGCTGACCCGCCAGGTCGCCGTCGTCCAGTACCCGAGCCTGACCCGGTCCACCGTGCGGCACGTGGAGCTGCTCTCGCTGGCCCCGGCCCGCCTGATGCTCGTCCTCATCACCGACACCGGCCGGGTCGAGCAGCGGCTCGTCGACTGCCAGGCCCCCTTCGGGGAGGCCTCGCTCGCCGATCTGCGGGCGCGGCTCAACAGCCGTGTCGTCGGCCGCCGGTTCACCGACGTGCCGCCGCTGGTGAAGGACCTTCCGGAGTCCTTCGAGAACGAGGACCGGGTGACGGTGCGATCCGTCCTCGACACCCTTCTCGAAACGCTGGTGGAGGAGGCGGAGGAGCGGCTGATGATCGGCGGCACCGCCAACCTCACCCGTTTCGGACACGATTTTCCCCTGACGATCAGGCCGGTGCTCGAAGCACTCGAGGAGCAGGTCGTGCTCCTCAAGCTGCTGGGCGAGGCCAATGAGTCGGGAATGGCCGTAAAGATCGGGCATGAGAATGCCTACGAGGGACTGAACTCCACGTCCGTCGTCTCGGTCGGCTACGGTTCGGGCGGCGAAGCAGTCGCCAAACTCGGCGTGGTCGGACCGACCCGCATGGACTACCCCGGAACGATGGGAGCGGTACGCGCAGTGGCACGTTACGTCGGACAGATCCTGGCGGAGTCGTAAGTGGCCACGGACTACTACGCCGTTCTCGGCGTGCGCCGCGACGCATCGCAGGACGAGATCAAGAAGGCATTCCGGCGGCTTGCGCGCGAGCTGCACCCGGATGTGAACCCTGATCCCAAGACGCAAGAGCGTTTCAAGGAGATCAACGCCGCGTACGAGGTGCTCTCGGACCCGCAGAAGAAGCAGGTCTTCGACCTCGGCGGCGACCCGCTGTCCTCCTCGGGCGGCGGTGGCGGCGCGGGCGGCTTCGGAGCGGGTGGCTTCGGCAACTTCTCCGACATCATGGACGCCTTCTTCGGCCAGTCCTCGCAGCGCGGACCGCGCTCGCGGACCCGCCGCGGCCAGGACGCCATGATCCGCCTCGACCTGGAGCTGGACGAGGCCGCCTTCGGCACGACCAAGGACATCCAGGTCGACACGGCCGTCGTCTGCACCACCTGCTCCGGCGAAGGTGCCGCCCCCGGCACCTCGGCGCAGACGTGTGACATGTGCCGCGGCCGCGGTGAGGTCTCACAGGTCACCCGGTCCTTCCTGGGCCAGGTCATGACCTCGCGCCCCTGCCCGCAGTGCCAGGGCTTCGGCACCGTGGTCCCGACCCCGTGCCCCGAGTGCGCGGGCGACGGCCGGGTCCGCTCCCGCCGCAGCCTCACGGTCAAGATCCCGGCCGGTGTCGAGAACGGCACCCGGATCCAGCTCGCGGGCGAGGGCGAGGTCGGCCCCGGCGGCGGCCCCGCCGGCGACCTGTACGTGGAGATCCACGAGCTGCCGCACCCGACCTTCCAGCGGCGCGGGGACGACCTGCACTGCACGGTCACCATCCCGATGACGGCGGCGTCCCTGGGCACCAAGTGCCCGCTGGAGACGCTGGACGGGCTGGAGGAGATCGACATCCGGCCCGGCACCCAGTCCGGCCAGGCGATCCCGCTGCACGGCCGGGGCGTCACGCACCTGCGCGGCGGCGGGCGCGGCGACCTGATCGTGCACGTCGAGGTCACCACCCCGAGCAAGCTGGACCCGGCGCAGGAGGACCTGCTGCGCCAACTGGCGAAGCTGCGCGGCGAGGAGCGGCCGCTGGGCCAGTTCGCGCCGGGTCAGCAGGGCCTGTTCAGCCGTCTGAAGGACGCCTTCAACGGTCGCTGAACCGCGCGCGCGGCAGCGTACGAGAACACCCGCGAGCCCGGTCCGGGGATGTCCCGGACCGGGCTCGCGGCATGCGGGACGGCGGGATCCGGGCACCCGGGTGAAGGGGACTATGCCAGGCGAATGCCGTGATTCGGTCCCGTGAGCGGGACATGGCACGATGCAGCTCATGTCCTCCGCACCGAACGGTCTCTTCGCGTACCCGATCGTGCAGGCGCCCATGGCGGGCGGCGCGTCCTGCCCGCCGCTCGCCGCCGCCGTGTGCGAAGCGGGCGCGCTGGGCTTCCTCGCCGGCGGCTATAAGACCGCCGACGGCATGTACCAGGAGATCAAGCGGCTGCGTGCGCTCACGCGACGCCCCTTCGGCGTCAACCTCTTCCTGCCGCAGGCCAGCCACGTGGACCCGGCGGTCGTCGAGGCCTACCGCGGACACCTCGCCAGCGAGGCCTCCTGGTACGAGATCTCCCTCGCCGAAGAGGACATCATCGGCACCTGCGACGACGGCTACGACGCCAAACTGGCCATTCTCGTAGAAGACCCGGTGCCCGTGGTCTCGTTCACTTTCGGCCTGCCCTCACCCGAGGCCCTCACCCGCCTGCGCAAGGTCGGTACGTACACGATCGCCACCGTGACCTCCGTCGAGGAGGCACGCGCCGCGCAGGCGGCAGGCGTCGACGCCGTCTGCGTCCAGGGCATGGAGGCGGGCGGCCACCAGTCCACCCACCGCGACGACCCGCGGGCCGACGGCACGGCCGGCCTCGGCCTGCTCGCGCTCGTCGCGCAGGTACGCGAGAGCGTGGCCCTCCCGATCATCGCGGCGGGCGGTCTGATGCGCGGCTCGCAGATCGCCGCACTGCTGGCCGCGGGCGCCGAGGCCGCACAGCTCGGCACGGCCTTCCTGGCCTGTCCGGAGTCCGGAGCGGACCCGCTCCACAAGAAGGCACTGACCGACCCGCTGTTCGTACGGACGGAGATGACCCGGGCCTTCTCGGGGCGGCCGGCCCGCGGGCTGGTCAACCGGTTCATGCGCGAGCACGGCCCCTACGCCCCGGCCGCCTACCCGCAGGTCCACCACCTGACCATGCCGCTGCGCAAGGCCGCCGCGGCGGCCGGGGATCCGCAGGGCATGGCCCTGTGGGCGGGCCAGGGGCACCGGCTGGCGCGGGCGCTGCCGGCCGGCGAACTGGTGGAGGTGCTCGCGGCGGAACTCGCCGCGGCCCAGCACGCGTTGAAGACCATGCAGATGAGGAGTGCGTCATGACCGCCCCGGTGTTCGTGGTCGAAGAGGTTCCCGCGGGGCCGGAGTTCGTCCTGGACGGCCCCGAGGGCCGCCACGCGGTCTCCGTCAAGCGGCTGGCCCCGGGCGAGGCCGTGGTGCTCACCGACGGGCGGGGCGGCTGGGCCGAGGCCGTCGTGAAGGCGGCCGAAGGCAAGGACCGCCTCCTCGTCTCCGTGTCCGGGGTCTTCGAGGAGCCCGAACCGGCCGTCCGGATCACGGTCGTCCAGGCCCTGCCCAAGGGCGACCGGGGCGAGGTGGCCGTCGAGACCATGACGGAGACCGGCGTCGACGCGATCGTGCCCTGGCAGGCCTCGCGCTGCATCACCCAGTGGCGCGGCGACCGGGGCGCCAAGTCCCTCGCGAAGTGGCGGGCGACCGCACGTGAGTCCGGCAAGCAGTCCCGCCGGGTCCGCTTCCCCGAGGTCGCCGAGGCACTGTCGACCAAGCAGGTCGCGGCACTGCTCGCGGAGGCCGACCTCGCGGTGGTCCTGCACGAGGACCGCGACGCGCCCTCGGGCGCCCTCGCCACCGCGGAACTACCCACCACGGGATCCGTCGTCCTGGTGGTGGGCCCCGAGGGAGGGGTCTCCCCGGACGAGCTCGCCGCCTTCGCGGCGGCCGGCGCGCACCCGTACCGACTGGGTCCCTCGGTGCTGCGCACCTCCACGGCGGGCACGGCTGCTGCGGCGGTCCTGCTGGCCAGGACGGGCCGCTGGTCCTGACGGGGCCGGTCGGTGGCGGTCGATACGATGCCGGAACCGATCACTTGTCACGGAAGGCTCAGCACATGGCCGGGGAACCGCAGGCCGACTGCCTGTTCTGCAAGATCGTCGAGGGGAAGATCCCCGCGACCGTCGTCCGCGAGACCGCGACGACCCTCGCCTTCCGGGACATCAACCCGCAGGCACCCACCCACGTGCTCGTCATCCCGAAGGCGCACTACCCCGACGCCGCCTCCCTCGCCGCCGCCGAGCCGCTGGTGGCCGCCGACGTACTGACCGAGGCAGCGCTGGTCGCCGCAGACGAGGGGCTCTCCGAGCGCGGCCACCGGCTCGTCTTCAACACCGGCGCGGGCGCCGGACAGGTCGTCTTCCACGCCCACGCGCACGTCATCGGCGGCCGCGGCCTCCAGTGGCCGCCCGGATAGCCGATGTCCGTACGAGAATTCGTGGTCCTGGGCACCGCCAGCCAGGTACCCACCCGCCAGCGCAACCACAACGGCTACCTGCTGCGCTGGGACGGCGAGGGCATCCTCTTCGATCCCGGCGAGGGCACCCAGCGCCAGATGCTGCGCGCCGGGGTGGCCGCGCACGACATCAACCGGATCTGCGTCACCCACTTCCACGGCGACCACAGCCTCGGCCTCGCCGGGGTGATCCAGCGGATCAACCTCGACCGGGTCCCGCACCCCGTCACCGCCCACTACCCGGCCTCCGGACAGAAGTTCTTCGACCGGCTGCGGTACGCCACGGCCTACCGGGAGACCGTCCAGCTGGCCGAGGAGCCGGTGGCCGGGGACGGGATCCTGGCGAGCGGGGACGCGTACACCCTGGACGCCGTGCGCCTCTCGCACCCGGTGGAGTCCTTCGGCTACCGGGTCACCGAGCCCGACGGGCGCCGGATGCGGCCCGAACTGCTCGCGCTGCACGGCGTCAAGGGTCCGGACGTGGGCCGGATCCAGCGCGAGGGCAGCCTCGGCGGGATCACCCTCGACGAGGTCAGCGAGCCGCGTGCCGGGCAGCGGTTCGCCTTCGTGATGGACACCCGGCTCTGCGAGGGAGTCGAGGCGCTCGCGGAGGGCTGCGACATGCTGGTGATCGAGTCGACCTTCCTGGACGAGGACGTCCAACTGGCCACCGACCACGGGCACCTCACCGCGGGTCAGGCCGCCCGGGTGGCCCGGGACGCGGGCGTGCGACACCTGGTGCTCACGCACTTCTCGCAGCGCTACGGCGATCCGTCGGAGTTCGAACGCCAGGCCCGCGCGGCCGGCTTCGAGGGCGGGCTGACGATCGCCGCCGACCTCGTACGGGTTCCCGTGCCGAAGCGGGCCGGATAGCGGAGCCGGCCCCGGCACCGCACGACGGAGCCGGGGCCGGGGCCGGGGCAGGGCCAGGGCAGGCGGGGGCTAGACCCCGGTCCGGACGCGCCGCCGGGCCTGCTCCCGGCTCCGGCGGGCCGCTGCCGGGGAGAGCAGCAGCACGCGCAGCGGGGGCAGGCGCAGCGGGCGGGCGGGGCGCGCGGGGATCGGCGCGAGCTCCACGACCTCCAGCTCCGGCGCACCCACCCTCGGCACCGCGCCGGACAGGGTCCCGGCCCCGGCGGCGAGGACGGCCGCCGGGGCACCGCCGCGCCGCCGCACCGAGCCGGGGGTCAGCGGACGTCCGCCGACGTGCAGGGCGACGGCGGCCATCGGCCCGGCCACGGCCAGCAGCAGGCCGCCCAGCACCAGGCCCATCCCGGGGAACCCGGCGCCCTCGGCGAGCAGGCTCCCGGTGACGGGGCCGCAGGCCACGCCGAGCGAGGACGCGGAGCCGACCAGGACGGCCCAGCGGCCGCGCGGGTCGAGGGCGGCGGCGAGCCCGATGGCGTAGGAGAGCACGACGGGGTAGACCGCGTTCCACAGGATCTCCCCGGCGGCGAAGGCGCCGAGGTCCCGGGCGTGCGAGGCCAGCACCACGCAGCAGGCGATGACCGTCGTGCCCACGCCCACCGGGACCGCCCGCCCGAGGCGGGCCCCCAGCGCCGAGGCGGCGGTGACCCCGAGCAGCCCGGCACCGAGCGCGGCCGCGAAGACGATCCCGAGGGTGACCTCGGACAGCCCCGCCTGCTGCGCGCCGATGCGGCCGCTGACGCCCCACAGGGCGTTCTGGGCCAGCGACCACAGCATCAGGGCGCCGGCCAGCACCACCCCGGCGCGCGGGTACGGCAGCCGGCCGCGGACCCGTACGGCCCGGCCGGGGCCGTCGGAGCCGTCCGCCCCGCCCAGCCGGCCCGTCGCCGGCCAGCACACCGCCGCGACGGCGGCGATCGCCGCGAAGGGCAGCCAGTGACCGCCGCCGAGCCGGGGCAGGGTCAGGTACAGGGCCCCGGCGGTCGCCGACACCGACAGCAGCCCCAGCGCGGAGGTGCGGTGCGGGTCGCGCTGCGCGGCGATCCCGGAGGCGGCCACCGCGGTGGCGGTGCCGGATCCGAAGCCGCCGACCACGGCGCCCGCGACGACGAGCGGGAGCAGCGGGGTGGCCGCCGCCGTGCCGTAGCCGAGGACGGCGAGCAGCAGCCCGAGCCGGGCCAGCGGACGCGGGCCGTGCCGGGCGATGCGGGAGGCGAGGGTGAATCCGGCGGCGGCGGAGCCGAGCAGCAGGACCGAGCCGATCAGTCCGGCCTGCGCGGGGCTCAGCGGCAGGTACGCGTCCAGCCGGCCGACGACGGTCGGCAGCAGGTACGGGGCGACGTAACCGGAGGTGAACAGCGCGACGAGCGGCCAGGCGGCGGGCGGCGCGGGGGTGTGGTCGGGCACGGGTGTTCCAGGTGACACAGGCGGAGCATGAGATTCCGCAACAAGGCGGTGCTCATATCTATCAAGTCCCCGGATCTTCCGAGAAGGGCGTTCGAGCAGTGATCTGCGTCACACTGTAAGCCGGGCCCCCTCGAGAGGGAGGGCTGGACGTCGGACGTGAGTTGAGTCCCATGAGACGGGCCGGTCGGACAAGCTTCGGACAAGCTAGTGGGGCAAGCCAGTAGGTCAGGCCCCTGCAGAAACGACCCAGCAGGATTCCAGCGAGACGCGCACCGAACGGGGAGTACATCGTGACCAGTCGCAGCAGCGGGGAAAGCCTCGCCTCCGCCGTGGATCCGCTCGGTCCGCTGCGGGACCGTCAGGAGCCGGGCTGTGACGTCTTCCTGACCGGCACGGTCTTCCTCGACATCATCTTCACGGGCCTCGACTCGGCCCCCGTGCGCGGTACCGAGTCCTGGGCCCGGGGCATGGGCTCCAGCCCAGGCGGCGTCGCCAACATGGCCACCGCCCTCGCCCGACTGCACCTGCGCACCTCCCTGGCCGCCGCCTTCGGGGACGACCACTACGGGGAGTACTGCTGGGACGCGCTGGAACAGGGCGAGGGCATCGACCTGTCGATGTCACGGACGGTGCCCGGCTGGCACAGCCCCGTCACCGTCTCGATGGCCTACGAGGGCGAGCGCACGATGGTCTCCCACGGCCACGAGGCCCCGCCCCCGGCCGGCCCCGGGCCGTTCCCGCACTGCCCGCCCCGCACCCGCGCGGCCGTGGCCTCGCTCGGCCCGGGCGGCGGCGAGGCCTGGGTCGCCGAGGCGGCCCGGCGCGGGGCCCGGGTCTTCGCCGACGTCGGGTGGGACGACACCGGGCGCTGGGACCTGGGGGCACTGGCCGACCTGGAGCACTGCGAGGCCTTCCTGCCCAACGCGGGGGAGGCGATGGCCTACACCCGCACCGACTGCCCGCGCGCGGCGGCCCGGGCGCTGGCCGAGAAGGTCCCGATCGCGGTGGTGACGATGGGATCCGAGGGCTCGTACGCGGTGGACGGGCGGACCGGGGAGACGGCCGAGGTCCCGGGGATCGCGGTCGACGCCCTGGATCCGACCGGCGCGGGCGACGTGTACGTGGCGGGCTTCCTCACCGGCACCCTCGCCGGGTGGCCGCTGGCGGACCGGCTCGCCTTCGCGGGCCTGACGGCGGCCCTGTCGGTGCAGGAGTTCGGCGGCTCCCTGTCGGCCCCGGGCTGGCCGGAGGTGGCCGCCTGGTGGCGCACCGCCCCCGAGGCCCTGCGTGGGCGCTACGGGTTCCTGGACGACCTGGTTCCGCGGGCCCCCGCCCCGGCCAGCCGGCGCCGGGCGGTCCCGACGATCGGCTTCCGGCAGTCCGCGTAGCACCGGGGACGGGCCGACCCGGCCCGGCCGCGGCGCCGGGCCCGCGCCCGGCCGGTCGCGGCTCCCGGCCGCGCCGTGCCCTCGGGCCCGGCGCGGGACCGCGTAAAACCCCTCGGGGATGACCCGGCGGCGACGTAGGCTTGGAAGTCCGGTGGCCGTCGATCGGCGCGGCCCCTCAGTGGGAGGTATGCGCAGGCCACAGTGCCGGCCCATGACTCAGACACCGACAGCCAAGAGCCCCGCGCCGGGGCAGGCGCGAGCCCACTTCACCGTCCCGGCCACCCATCCGATGGTCTCCGTCCTCGGCTCGGGCGACGCCCTGTTGCGCGTGGTCGAGAAGGCCTTCCCGAAGGTCGACATCCATGTTCGGGGCAATCAGGTCAGCGCGATCGGCTCCGCGGCGGAAGTCGCCCTGATCCAGCGCCTGTTCGACGAGATGATGCTGGTGCTCCGCACCGGACAGCCGATGACGGAGGACGCAGTGGAACGCTCGATCGCCATGCTCAAGTCGAGCGGCAACGGCGAGGGTCCGGACGAGACGCCCGCCGAGGTGCTCACCCAGAACATCCTCTCCAGCCGCGGGCGCACCATCCGCCCCAAGACCCTCAACCAGAAGCGGTACGTCGACGCGATCGACAAGCACACGATCGTCTTCGGCATCGGCCCCGCCGGTACCGGCAAGACCTACCTGGCCATGGCCAAGGCGGTCCAGGCCCTGCAGTCCAAGCAGGTCAGCCGGATCATCCTGACCCGCCCGGCGGTCGAGGCGGGCGAACGCCTGGGCTTCCTCCCCGGCACCCTCTTCGACAAGATCGACCCGTACCTGCGCCCGCTCTACGACGCCCTGCACGACATGATCGACCCGGACTCGATCCCGCGCCTGATGGCGGCGGGCACCATCGAGGTGGCGCCCCTGGCATACATGAGGGGTCGCACTCTGAATGAGGCGTTCGTCGTCCTCGACGAGGCGCAGAACACCACCCCCGAGCAGATGAAGATGTTCCTGACCCGGCTCGGGTTCGACTCGAAGATCGTCGTCACCGGTGACGTGACCCAGGTCGACCTGCCGGGTGGCGCCAAGAGCGGTCTGCGGCAGGTCCAGGACATCCTGGAAGGCGTGCCGGACATCGCCTTCTCGCGGCTCACGTCCGAGGATGTCGTCCGGCACAAGCTGGTCGGCCGTATCGTCGACGCGTACGAGAAGTACGACGACAGCCAGGACGGGAAGCCGTCCCGGAACGGCTACCAGCGGAAGTAGAACCCAGCGCACCATGTCGATCGACGTCAACAACGAGTCCGGAACCGAGGTCGACGAGCAGGCGATCCTCGACATCGCCCGCTACGCGCTCGCCCGGATGCGGATCCACCCGCTCTCGGAGCTCTCCGTCATCGTCGTCGACGAGGAGGCGATGGAGCAGCTGCACATCCAGTGGATGGACCTGCCCGGACCCACCGACGTCATGTCCTTCCCGATGGACGAGCTGCGTCCGCCGTCGAAGGACGAGGAGGAGCCCCCGCAGGGGCTCCTCGGTGACATCGTGCTCTGCCCCGAAGTGGCCAAGAAGCAGGGCGAGGACGCGCCGACGCGGCACTCCATGGACGAGGAGCTCCAGCTCCTGACCGTCCACGGAGTGCTGCACCTGCTCGGGTACGACCACGAGGAGCCGGACGAGAAGGCCGAGATGTTCGGCCTCCAGGCGGCCATCGTCGACGGCTGGCGCGGCGAACGCGGCGTGACCGGCCCGTCCCCGGCCCCCACCGTCTCGTGACCGGCGATCCGCAGCTCATCACCGGGGCCGTACTGCTCGTCGTGGTGGCCTGGTTCGCCGCCTGCGCGGAGTCCGGGATCGCCCGGATCTCCGCCTTCCGCGCCGAACAGGCCGTACGCGACGGCCGGCGCGGCAGCGCGAAGCTCGCGCAGGTCGCCGGCGACCCCACCCGCTACCTCAATGTCGCGCTGCTGGTCCGGGTCACCTGCGAGATGGCGGCGGGCGTGCTCGTCACGTACGTCTGCCTCGACGAGTTCGGGGAGAACTGGACCGCGCTGCTCGTGGCCATCGGCGTGATGGTGCTCGTGTCCTTCGTGGCCGTCGGGGTGTCCCCGCGCACCATCGGCCGGCAGCACCCGTTGAACACGGCGACGGCGGCCGCGTACGTCCTCGTACCGCTCGCCCGCGTCATGGGTCCCATCCCGCAGCTGCTGATCCTCATCGGCAACGCGCTCACGCCCGGCAAGGGCTTCCGCAAGGGGCCCTTCGCCTCCGAGGCGGAGCTGCGCGCGATGGTCGACCTGGCGGAGAAGGAATCGCTGATCGAGGACGACGAGCGCCGCATGGTGCACCAGGTCTTCGAGCTGGGCGACACGCTCGTGCGCGAGGTGATGGTGCCGCGCACCGATCTGGTCTGCATCGAGCGGTACAAGACGGTCCGTCAGGCGACCACGCTCGCACTGCGCTCCGGGTTCTCGCGCATCCCGGTGACCGGGGAGAACGAGGACGACATCGTCGGCGTCGTGTACCTGAAGGACCTGGTCCGCAAGACGCACATCAGCCGGGACGCGGAGGCCGACCTGGTCTCGACGGCGATGCGCCCGGCGGTCTTCGTGCCGGACACGAAGAACGCGGGCGATCTGCTGCGCGAGATGCAGTCGGTGCGCAACCACGTGGCGGTCGTCATCGACGAGTACGGCGGTACCGCCGGCATCGTCACCATCGAGGACATCCTGGAGGAGATCGTCGGCGAGATCACCGACGAGTACGACAGGGAACTCCCGCCGGTCGAGGACCTGGGCGGGGACCGCTAC
This sequence comes from Streptomyces sp. NBC_00435, assembly GCF_036014235.1. Classification (GTDB taxonomy): domain Bacteria; phylum Actinomycetota; class Actinomycetes; order Streptomycetales; family Streptomycetaceae; genus Streptomyces. The sequence goes on along the minus strand of NZ_CP107924.1, from coordinate 2,724,324 downwards.
CGGGTCACCGCACGCCTGGACATCACCGACCTCGGTGAACTGTTCAAGGTCGACTCCTTCGACGACGAGGACGTGGAGACGGTCGGCGGACTGCTCGCCAAGGCCCTGGGCCGGGTGCCGATCGCCGGTGCCTCGGCGGTGGTGGACCTGCCGGACGGGCGGCCGCTGCGGCTGACCGCGGAGTCCCCGGCGGGACGGCGGAACAAGATCGTGACGGTGCTGGCGGAGCCGGTGGTCGCGGCAACGGATCCGGAGGGTGGGGCATCATGACGCCGGCGCAGCTGCGCGCGTTCTGTCTGGGGTTCAACGCGGCGGTGGAGGAGTTCCCCTTCACCCCGGAGACCTCGGTGTTCAAGGTGCTGGGCAAGGTGTTCGCGCTGACCGCGCTGGACGGGGAGCCGCTGAAGGTCAACCTCAAGTGCGAACCGGAGCTGGCGGTACGGCTGCGGGCGGAGCACGAGGCGATCGTGCCGGGCTGGCACATGAACAAGCGGCACTGGAACACGGTGACGGCGAGCGGGCCCGGGGCGCTGCCCGACGCGCTGGTCCGGGAGCTGGTCGAGGACTCGTACGACCTGGTGGTGGCGGGCCTGCCGAGGGCGGAGCGGCTGAAGCTCGACCGGGCGTAGCGTTCCCGCCCGCGGAACCGGGGACAGGTCCAAGGTCACCGATCACAGGACCTTCGGAACCGGGGATCCGCTTACGCAGCGCTTAGCTTTGTCCCAGCGCCACCAAGATCCCAGCGCCACCAAGAGCCCGGGGGGACACCGGGGGTGGAGGGGAGAGCGCGTCGGCGGGGTCGTCGTGCGGCCCCGCCGACGTGCTCCATATGCTTCGGGCTATGACCGACAGCACCGGGCTCGGCCCCGAAGACAGCAAGATCATCACGTTGGCGCGCAGCGCCCGGGCCCGCAACGGCGTGGCCGAGGGGGCGGCGGTCCGCGACGAGACCGGCCGTACGTACGTCGCCGGAACCGTGGCGCTGGACTCCCTGAAGCTGAGTGCGCTCCAGACGGCCGTGGCGATGGCGGTGGCCAGCGGCGCGCAGTCCCTGGAGGCGGCCGCGGTCGTCAGCGCGGCGGACGCCCCCGCCGATGCCGACCGCGCGGCGGTCCGTGACCTCGGCGGCCCGGACACCCCGGTCCTCCTGGCGGGCCCGGACGGCATCCTGAAGTCCACCACCGCGGCCGGAGCCTGAGGCCAGGAACCTGAGGCGCGGGGTCCGGCAGGCCCGGTTCCGGCCGATCCAGGTACGCCCGGCAGGCCGCGTAGACCAGGTGCGCAGGAGCCGCGCCGTCCGGCTGCTCGGGGCGCGCGCCGGCCGCGAGCAGCAGCCGCACCACGCCGTCCCGGCCCTCGCGCACCGCGAGGTCCAGCCCGTGTGGTCCACGGGCCCGTCCTGGCAGCCGGGTCCGTGGTGGGCCGTCAGACCGTGACGGCAGTGGCAGGGGCAGCGGCGGCGGGGGAGCGGCGGCGGATGACCATCGCCATGAGGGCGGCCGTCGCGCACAGGGCGCCCGAGGCGTACCAGACGGGGTCGTACGAGCCGAAGGCGTCGCGGGCGAGGCCGCCCAGGAAGGCCACGAGCGCCGCGCCGATCTGGTGCGAGGCCAGGACCCAGCCGAAGACGATGGCGCCGTCCTCGCCGTAGTGCTCGCGGCACAGCGCGATCGTCGGCGGGACGGTCGCGACCCAGTCCAGGCCGTAGAAGACGATGAAGAACACCATCGGCGGGTGCACGGACGGGGCCAGCAGCATCGGGAGGAAGAGCAGCGAGACCCCGCGCAGGGCGTAGTACACCGCGAGGAGGCGCCGCGACTCGAACCGGTCCGTCAGCCAGCCGGAGAACACCGTGCCGATCACGTCGAACACGCCGATCACGGCCAGCAGTCCGGCCGCCGCGGTCACCGGCATGCCGTGGTCGTGGGCGGACGGTACGAAGTGGGTCTTGACCAGCCCGTTGGTCGAGGCTCCGCAGATCGCGAAGGTGCCCGCCAGCAGCCAGAAGGGCCCGGTCCGGGCCGCCTTGAGCAGTACGCCCACCGCTCGGCGGGCGGCGCCGGGGACCGGCGCGGGCTTGGCCGTGTACGTGCCCCCGTACGGGGCGGCCCCGATGTCCGCGGGGTGGTCGCGCAGCAGGAGCCAGACGAAGGGCACGACGGCCAGGGCCGCCAGCGAGACGGTGACCGCCGCCGGGCGCCAGCCGTGGTGCTCCACGAGCCAGGCCAGCAGCGGCAGGAAGATCAGCTGACCGGAGGCTCCGGCCGCGGTCAGGATGCCGGTGACCAGGCCGCGCCGGGCGACGAACCAGCGGTTGGTCACGGTCGCCGCGAAGGCCAGGGCCATCGAGCCGCTGCCCAGGCCGACCAGGACGCCCCAGTAGAGGATCAGCTGCCAGGAGGCGGTCATCCACACGGTGGCCAGGGAACCGGCGGCTATGACGGTCAGCGCGAGGGCGACGACCCGGCGGATGCCGAAGCGGTCCATCAGCGCGGCCGCGAACGGCGCGGTGAGCCCGTACAGCGCGAGGTTCACCGAGACGGCGAGGCCGATCGTGCCGCGGGACCAGTCGAACTCCTCGTGCAGCGGCTCGATGAGCAGCCCCGGGAGGGAGGCGAAGCCGGCGGCGCCGATGATCGTCACGAAGGCTACGGCCGCCACGGCCCAGGCGCGGTGGACACGGTACGGCCGCCGCGGTGCGCCGGGGGCCGGAGCGCCGGGCCGGGGTGCGGAGCCGGGTGCGGGCACGGGCGTCGGTGCGGGTGTCGGTGCGGATGCGGATGCGGAATCGGCACCGGAGGAGGGGCCGGGGCCGGGGCCGGGGGCTGTCTTCGTCACGACGCCAGTGTCCGGGCGGCCGGACCCCGTACGACAGTGGCCTGACTGACACGCTTCGATATGATCGGGCCATGGAGACTCGCGCGCACCGTGTCGTCGTCCTCGCCCTCGCCGGGCTGCTGCCCTTCGAGCTCGGGATCCCGCACCGGATCTTCGGCCGTGCCGGTGACCGGTCCGGGCGGCCGCTCTACGAGATCCTCACCTGCGGGCTCGCCCCCGGCCCGGTGCCCACGGACGCCGACTTCGACATCCACGTCGAACACGGCCCGGAACTGCTGGCCACGGCGGACACGGTGGTGGTCCCCGCCTCGTACGAGCTGGGCCCGGTCCACGCGGAGGGCCGGCTCACCCCCGAACTCGCCGCCGCCCTCGCGCACATCAGGCCGGGCACCCGGCTCGTCTCCATCTGCACGGGCGGTTACGTACTGGCCGCCGCGGGATTCCTGGACGGCCGCCCGGCAACCACCCACTGGGCTTCCGCGGAACACTTCCAGCGGACCTTCCCGGCCGTCCGGGTGGACCCGGGCGTGCTGTACACCGACGACGGGGACGTGCTCACCTCCGCCGGGGTCGCCGCCGGCATCGACCTGTGCCTGCACATCGTGCGCCGGGACCACGGAGCGGCCGTCGCCAACGAAGTGGCCCGGCGCACGGTGGTACCGCCGCACCGCGAGGGCGGACAGGCGCAGTTCATCGAGCGCCCGGTGCCGCAGCCGCAGCGGTCGGCCACCACCGCGGCCCGCGCGTGGGTACTGGACCGGCTGCACGAACCGCTGCGGCTGACCGATCTGGCCCGGCAGGAGGCGATGTCGGTACGGACCTTCACCCGCAGGTTCCGCGAGGAGTCGGGACTCAGCCCCGGTGAATGGATCGTCGGCCAGCGCGTGGAGCTGGCCCGCGCGCTGCTGGAACAGACCGACCTGCCGATGGAACACGTGGCGCGGGAGGCGGGCTTCGGGACGGCGCAGTCGCTGCGCAAGCACGTGCGGGCGGCGCTCGGGGTGAGCCCGACGGCCTACCGGCGGACGTTCCGCGAGACCGGGACGGGCGGCATCCTCCCATCTCCTGATGGGACATCAGTTGCTGCCGGGTCCGTGCATTGACTTATCCCGCCGCCCGCTCGTGAATGGCCCCCTGTCGGGGTACGGGATCCCAGGGGGCGGACAGTGCGGACATCGGCGCGGCACAGAGGGTGGTCGGCGGCCGTCGGCATGGCGGTGCTGGCGGCCGCGAGCGGGGGTGCGCTGGGCGCGCCCGCCGCGGCGGAGGAGGGGGGAACGCCTCCCGGCCAGGTCGAGTTCCCGACGCACTGCCTGCCGCCCCAGGAGGCCGGGCTGCCGCCCGCCGACGGGACCACCACCGCCCGGATCACCGTCGACGACCCGGCGCCGCGCGTGGGCGACACCGTCACCGTGACCTACCAGGTGACCCGGACCCCCGCCGTGAACCCCCTCGCCGCCGGGCTCCCCGCCGACGTGCTCACCCCGACCGGGCGGATCGTGCTCGGGGGTGCGCAGAGCGGCGAGGTCACGGTCGTCGGAGCCAGGCGCAACGACCCGGTCGCGGTGGGCGGCGCGCTGCCGGCCGTCACCATGACCGGCACCTTCACCGTCGCCGCGCCGGGTGAGATCACCCTGGCCCCGGGCGGTTACACCCTGCACACCAGCCACCTGCTCGAACTGGACACGGTCTGCGCCGCCGCGGCGAGCCCCGCCCCCGCCCCGGGGACGGATCCCGTACCGAGTCCGGATCCGTCCGCCAACCCGTCCGCCAACCCGTCCTCGAACCCGCCCCCCGTCCCTTCCCCGTCCACCCCGACGGCCATGCCGACCGCACCCGTCCCCGCACAGCCCCGGCCCCCGGTCGCGCAGCGGATCACCGCGACCCCGCTGCCCACCGCCAACCTGCGCTCGGTCGCCCTGGGGGCGGCCGCGGGCGGACCCGGAGCCAAGGTCAAGGTCACCGGAGCGGGCTTCGTCCCCGGCGCGGCCGTCACCGTGGCCGGCCGGGCGGGCGCGGCCGAGACCGCCGACCGGGTCACGGCGAACGCCGACGAGCTGGGTGTGGTCCTCGTGGAGCTGCCGGTCGCGGACCGCGCGACCACGGCGGTCGTGGCGTACGAGGGCGCTGCCTGGACCCCGGCCCGGGGCTCGGGCCCGGCGGCGTACACGGTGATCGGCGCGACCCCGGCGCCCACGGGCACGCAGACGGTGACGGCGGTCGTGGAGCCGGGCGCGCTCGGCATGACGCAGGAGGGCGAAGCCGTGACCCTGGGCGCGGTGCCGTACGGGGACGGCGGCGCGGCGGCCGGCCGGATCGGCACGGTCACCGTCACGGATGCCCGGGGCGGGCCCGCCGGGTGGTCGCTGATCGGGAAGGTCACCGATTTCACGGGCTCCGGCGGGGTCCGCATCCCGGGGGCCTCCCTGAGCTGGACCCCGTCGTGCGCCGCCGCCCCCGGCAGCCCCAGCGTCTGTACGCCGGGCAGCGCGGGCACGGTCGGACCCGACGGGGCCGTACTGGCCTCCACCGCGGACGCCGCGCTGGTCGGCGGCACCTTCACCGTCGACGCGCCCGTCACCCTCCAGGTCCCGCCGTACACCCCGCCGGGCGCCTACACGGCGGTGCTGACGCTGACGTTGTCGTGACCCGGCACCGGCACCGGCTCGGGCACCCGCACCGGCACCGGGCCTCCGCCGCGCCGGGCGGGGCCGTCGTCCTGCTGCTCCCGCTGCTCCTGCCCCTCCTGTCCCTGCTGCTGCTCCTGCCCGCCGGGCCCGCCGCGGCCGCCGACAACGGCCAGTGGTCCGTACTGCCCGCCGCCAACACGATCGGGCAGCGTCCCTACTTCTATCTCGCCGCCGCCCCCGGCCAGTCCGTCACCGACTCCGTCACCATCGCCAACCGCACCGACCGGCCCCGCACCTTCCGCCTCTACGCCGCCGACGCCTACAACACCGCCCGGGACGGCGGCTTCGCCCTGCGCGGCCCCGACGAGCCGCGCACCGCCACCGCCGCGTGGACGGAGCTGGCGCGGGACCGGGTCACCGTCCCGGCGGGGACGGAGATCAGCGTCGGGTTCACCCTCACCGTCCCCGACCGGGCCGAACCGGGGGACCACCCCGGAGCCGTCGTCGCCCTGGAGGACCGGCCGGCCGGCACCGCCGTGCGGGGGATAGGCGTCCAGCAGGCCGTCGCCGCCCGCGTCTACCTCCGGGTCACCGGCCCGACCGCCCCCGCCCTGGCCGTCGAGGACCTGCGCACCACCCGGCGGGGCGCCGCCGGCGCGGAGGTCTCGTACACGCTCCACAACCTCGGCAACGTCACGCTCCGCCCCCGGGCCACCCTCACCGCCGCCGGCACACTGGGCCGTCACCTCTTCTCCCGCCCCCTCACCGGCCTGCCCACCGAACTGCTGCCCGGTCAGCAGGTCCGGCTCACCGCCCGCTGGGAGGACCCGCCCGCACTGGAATGGGCCGAGGTCACAGTGGCCGCGCGGGCCGAAGGGACGTCCGCCGCGGCCAGCACCGGACACGCCACGCACCCCGCTCTGAACGGCCTGGTCGCGGCCGCTCTGGCCCTCGCGGCGGCAGCCTGGTCGGCGCTGGGAGCCGCATCGGGGAGAATGGCCCGTATGAGCGATCGTTCCCCCGAGACCACCAGCCCGCACCGTGCGGGCTTCGCATGCTTCGTCGGCCGTCCCAACGCGGGGAAGTCGACCCTGACCAACGCGCTCGTGGGTACCAAGGTCGCGATCACCTCCAACCGGCCGCAGACCACGCGCCACACCGTTCGCGGCATCGTGCACCGCCCCGACGCCCAGCTCGTCCTGGTGGACACGCCCGGCCTCCACAAGCCGCGCACGCTGCTCGGCGAGCGGCTGAACGACGTGGTGCGCGCGACCTGGTCCGAGGTCGACGTGATCGGCTTCTGCCTGCCCGCGGACCAGAAGCTCGGCCCCGGTGACAAGTTCATCGTCAAGGAGCTCGCGGGGATCAAGAAGACCCCCAAGATCGCCATCATCACCAAGACCGACCTCGTCGAGTCGAAGGTGGTGGGCGAGCAGCTCATCGCCGTCCACCAGCTCGCCGAGGAGCTGGGCTTCGAGTGGGCCGAGATCGTCCCGGTCTCGGCGGTCGGTGACAGCCAGGTCCAGCTGCTGGCGGACCTGATCGCGCCGATGCTGCCCAAGAGCCCGCCGCTGTACCCGGAGGGCGACCTCACCGACGAGCCCGAGATGGTGATGGTCGCGGAGCTGATCCGCGAGGCCGCGCTCGAGGGCGTACGGGACGAGCTCCCGCACTCCATCGCGGTCGTCGTCGAGGAGATGATCCCCCGGGAGAACCGCCCGGCGGACCGCCCGCTGCTGGACATCCACGCGAACCTCTACATCGAGCGCCCGAGCCAGAAGGGCATCATCATCGGCCCGAAGGGCGCCCGCCTGAAGGAGGTCGGGATGAAGTCGCGCAAGCACATCGAGGCGCTGCTCGGCACCCCGGTCTTCCTCGACCTGCACGTGAAGGTCGCCAAGGACTGGCAGCGCGACCCCAAGCAGCTCCGCAAGCTCGGCTTCTAGGCGGTCCGGTTCCGGGCGCCGCGGCGCCTACGGGAGCCTCCGCACCTTCACCGCGTTGTCCGTACGGGTCCCGGGCCGGCCGTCAGGCTGGTTCTGGGCCCGTACGTGTTCCTCCGCCAGCAGCACCTCCCAGACGCCGGCCTCCAGCTCCAGCTGGGCGAGGACCTCCCCGGGGGTCGGGAAGGCCACCTGCGGGCGGTCCTCCTGCCAGGGCGCCCAGCCCGCGTGGCCGACGACGAGCAGGATCCCGCCGGGGGCCACGGCGGCGGCGGCCCGGCGCAGGATCCGCTCGCGCGGGAACTCGCCGAAGGTGTGCAGGAAGCACGCGGAGACCAGGTCGTACTCCCCGGCCGGGAAGGACTCCGCGAGATCGTGCCGTTCCCACTCGGTGCGGTCCGCGACCCCGGCGTCGGCGGCGTGGGCCGCCGCACGCTCCAGCGCCACGCCGGAGATGTCCGTCCCGGTGACCTGCCAGCCCTTGCGGGCGAGCCAGACGGCGTCACCGCCCTCACCGCAGCCGAGGTCCAGGGCCCGCCCCGGAGCGAGCGGCGCGGCTTCGCGGGCCAGCACGGCGTTGGCGTCCCCGCTCCAGACCTTGTCGCTGTCGCGGTAGCGGGTGTCCCAGTACTCCTCGCCCACGAGGCCGGCGGCGGGCGCGGCCGCGGGGCCGGACGCGGACTCGGGGGAGTGGTGGTGGTGCTCGTGCGCCATGGCGGGGCTCTTTCCGTTCGGTACGGGTGCCTGCGCCTCCGATGCTCCGTCCGAACCGCCGCCCCGGCCAAGCGGTCTTGCCGTCTCCGCAAAAAGGTCAGCGGCCGCCGTGCTCGCGGGTCACAGGGGCCGGTCCGCGATCAGGGCCGTGCCGACGGGGCGGAAGCCGAGGCGGGCGTAGAGGCGGGCCACGTCCTCGTCGCCGGCCGAGAGGAAGACCGTGCGGGCTCCGCGGGCCAGTGCGTTGGCGACCAGGGCCGCGGTGACTCCGAGGGCCAGCCCCTGGCGGCGGCCCGCGGGGAGGGTGCCGACGCCGACCACCTCGGCGACGTCGCCGACCGGGATGTACTGGCCGGAGCAGAGCACCACGCCGTCCCGTACGGCCGCGGCCAGGGCGGTACGGCCCGACGCGATCATCCCGGCCACCCGGACCCGGCGGCCTTCCGAGGCCGGGTCGCGCTCGGCCACCGCGAGCTCGGCCGGACCCGCCTCCCCGACGGCCGTTCCGGGAGCGGCGAAGGCCAGCGCCGGAACCGTCACCGCCGCGCGCAGGAGCGGATCGGCCGCGCCGAGCAGGCGTACGTCCGGATGCGCGGGCAGCCGTACCGCCGAGGGGTCGAGCACCATCAGCGGGTGGGCGTGCACGCTCAGGCCGGCGGCCCGGGCGGCGGCCTCCAGGGAGGGGGTGGTTTCGGCCACCCACTCGAGGGATTCGGGGACCTTCAGCTCCCGCTGGCGGGCCAGGACCCGCTCCACGTCGGACACCGAGACCTCGGCGCCCCCGGCCGGGCCGTCACCGAGCGCGGGCCGCGCGTAGTACGGCCAGCCGTCGCCCTCCTGGACGAACAGGGTCAGCGGGCCGAAGTCCTCGGCCCGCGCCCCGCCGTCCCGGGGGGCCGTGTCGTAGTAGCGCTCCAGCTCGGGCAGGTGATCGGATGTCGCATTCATCCGGTCATCCAAGCAAGCCGGCCGCCGTCAAGCACCTTCTTTGAGGACGCGGGAGATCAGGGCGCGCTGGGCGTCCGACAGGTTCGGGTCCTGGCAGGACACCGTCCGGCCGTCCACCGTGATGCGGTAGGAGAACCCGTCCCGGATCCGGTCCGCCGCGGGCCCCGGTGGACCGGGCCGCAGGGCCAGCTGCGCCAGCGCCTGCCACTCGGCCTCGTCGGGGAGGTCCGAGGTGTCCACCTCGGCCCGCCGCTCGATCCCCGCGAAACCGCCCGTCCGCACCACCTGAATCCGCATGACCGCCCTCCTACCCCAGACCCACCGCCGACCACGCCTTCTGCAGCGCCTGGTGTTCCGCACCGCCCTCGCCGTACCGGGTGACGGCCGCGGCGGTCGTCAGGGCGGCGAACCGGGCGAAGCCCGCCGTCGGGCCGAGCTCCCCGCCGGTCAGCGTGTCGTACCAGATCCGCCCGGCCCGCTCCCAGGCCTTGCCGCCGAGCTCGGTGGCCACGATCCAGAAGGCGTGGTTGGGGATGCCGGAGTTGATGTGCACCCCGCCGTTGTCGCGGGAGGTGCGGACGTAGCCGTCCATCGTCGCGGGCTGCGGGTCCTTGCCGAGCTCGTCGTCCTCGTACGCCGTCCCGGGCGCCTTCATCGACCGCAGGGCGGAGCCGCTGTCCACGGACGGCCCGAGCAGCCCGGCGCCGATCAGCCAGTCGGCCTCCTCGGCGGTCTGGTCCAGCGAGTACTGCTTGATGAGGGAGCCGAAGACGTCGGACATGGACTCGTTGAGCGCGCCGGACTGGCCGTAGTACTCCAGGTTCGCGGTGTGCTGGGTGACCCCGTGGGTCAGCTCGTGCCCGATGACGTCGACGGACACGGTGAAGTCGAGGAAGAGGTCCCCGTCCCCGTCGCCGAAGACCATCTGGCTGCCGTCCCAGAAGGCGTTGTTGTACAGCCGGTCGTAGTGGACGCTGGCGTTCAGCGGCAGGCCGGCGTCGTCGATGGAGTGGCGGCCGAAGGCCTTGAGGTACAGCTCGAAGGTGGCGCCGAGCCCGGCGTAGGCACGGTTGACGCTCGCGTCCTTGGTGGCGTCCCCACCCTCCGCGCGGACCTTCTTGCCGGGGAGCCGGGTGTGGTGCTGCGCGTCGTAGACGGTCCGGCCGGGGGTGTCGGGCGGGGTGTCCCCGGAGGGCGGCAGGACCGCCAGCAGGCGCCGGACCCGGTTGGAGGCGTCGAGCTCCAGGGTCCGCCGAGCGGCGGCCGCCCGGGCGGGGTCCTCGGACTGGGCGATCTTGTCCAGGAGGTGCGGCGGCACCACGGTGCAGAAGGCGGGGCGACGGTGGGGGTGGAAGGCATCCATGCCCGGCAATGTGGCAGTGGGTGATCTCCGTGTCACTAGCTGCGACCATGATTCATTCGCTTGTCTGAAAGCGTGCGCATCGCGTTGACGGATCGACCGGACATCGGGCCGGGCGGGGAAGTATCAAAGAGGCTTAGCTCACAAACAGGGCAAAACGGACCCACGGGTCTTGCATACTGAAACAGGTCCCGCATTACGGGGCGGCTCGGTTAGGCTCGGCCCATCATGCGTTTCGGGCTGCTTCTCCTTAGCTGCCGCGGCGAGGGCCTGTAGTCGTAGGCCGACCCCCTCCCCGCGGAGTTTGGTGTTGCGGTTTTGCGACCGTCGTCGGCCGTTCCAGCGAACTACACGCGGACACGCGAGGAGCCCAACGCCATGAGCCAGCACACTTTCGTCGGTCGCCCCACGCCCATCACGAACGCGACCCACACCCAGAAGCCCTCCGGGATGCCGATCCACAAGTACGGCTCGTACGAGCAGGTGGACATCCCCGACCGCACCTGGCCCGAGGCCCGCGTCACCAAGGCGCCCCGCTGGCTGTCCACGGACCTGCGCGACGGCAACCAGTCGCTGATCGACCCGATGACCCCCGCCCGCAAGCGCGAGATGTTCGACCTGCTGGTGCGCATGGGCTACAAGGAGATCGAGGTCGGGTTCCCGTCCTCCGGCGAGACCGACTTCAACTTCGTGCGCTCCATCATCGAAGAGGGCGCGATCCCGGACGACGTCACCATCTCCGTACTGACCCAGGCCCGCGAGGACCTGATCGAGCGGACCGTCGAGTCGCTGGTCGGCGCCAAGCGCGCCACCGTGCACCTGTACAACGCGACCGCCCCGACCTTCCGCCGGGTCGTCTTCCGCGGCTCCAAGGAGCAGATCAAGCAGATCGCCGTCGACGGCACCCGCCTGGTCATGGAGTACGCCGACAAGCTGCTGGGCCCCGAGACCGTCTTCGGCTACCAGTACAGCCCGGAGATCTTCACCGACACCGAGCTGGACTTCGCCCTGGAGGTCTGCGAGGCCGTCTGTGACGTCTGGCAGCCGAGCGAGGGCCGCGAGATCATCCTGAACCTGCCCGCCACCGTGGAGCGCTCCACGCCCTCCACCCACGCGGACCGCTTCGAGTGGATGGCCCGCAACCTGACCCGCCGCCAGCACATCTGCATCTCCGTGCACCCGCACAACGACCGCGGCACCGCCGTGGCGGCCGCCGAGCTGGCCCTGATGGCCGGCGCCGACCGCATCGAGGGCTGCCTGTTCGGGCAGGGCGAGCGCACCGGCAACGTCGACCTGATCACGCTGGGCATGAACCTGTTCTCGCAGGGCATCGACCCGCAGATCGACTTCTCGCAGATCGACGAGATCCGTCGTACGAGCGAGTACTGCAACCAGATGGAAGTGCACCCGCGCCACCCCTACGCGGGCGATCTGGTCTACACCGCCTTCTCCGGCTCCCACCAGGACGCCATCAAGAAGGGCTTCGACGCCATGGAGGCCGACGCGGCCGCCCGGGGCGTCACCGTCGACGACATCGAGTGGGCGGTCCCGTACCTGCCCATCGACCCCAAGGACGTCGGCCGCTCCTACGAGGCGGTCATCCGGGTCAACTCGCAGTCCGGCAAGGGCGGCATCGCGTACGTCCTGAAGAACGACCACAAGCTGGACCTGCCGCGCCGCATGCAGATCGAGTTCTCGCGGATCATCCAGGCGAAGACCGACTCCGAGGGCGGCGAGGTCACCCCGACGGCGATCTGGGACGTCTTCCAGGACGAGTACCTGCCCAACCCCGAGAACCCGTGGGGGCGCATCCAGCTGCGTTCCGGCCAGACCACCACCGACAAGGACGGCACCGACACGCTGACCGTCGAGGCGGTCGTGGACGGCGTGGACACCGTGCTGGACGGCACCGGCAACGGTCCGATCTCGGCCTTCTTCGACGCGCTGGCCGGCATCGGCATCGACGCCCGTCTGCTGGACTACACCGAGCACACGATGAGCGAGGGCGCCTCCGCGGTCGCCGCCTCGTACATCGAGTGCGCGATCGACGGCCGCGTCCTGTGGGGCATCGGCATCGACGCCAACACCACCCGCGCCTCCCTGAAGGCGGTCATCTCCGCCGTCAACCGCGCCGGCCGCTGACCCCGTACGTGACACGGCCCCGCCCCTCCGCTCCGGAGGGGCGGGGCCGAGCCGTTTCCGTCCCGGGGTGCTCCGGCCCGTCCGGCCTGGGCTCCAGCGCAGGTGGGGGCGGGTGCGGGGAGGGGCGCGCGGAGGGGCGCAGATCGGCCAAGTACGGCGGGCGGAGGATGTTGTCTTGTCACACGGCTGACGCATCCTCACCGATGTGGCTAACATCACGCCAAGCCGGCGATGTTGCCGGCGGGTGACGGAGGTGCGACGTGCTGCCAGTTCGGGGTGGGGACGGCCGGAAGCTGATGGTCTGGGGAATCCGCACCACCTGGAGCACCGTGGGGGACGGGGAGTTCTTCTGCCCCGGCTGCGGTGGCGACCGCAATTACCGCCGGCGCACCGGGCGCCGCCGGTTCACCGTCCTCGGGGTGCCGCTGCTGCCGCGCGGGCAGTCCGGCCCCGTCGTCGAGTGCCAGGGCTGCCGCGAGCGGTTCGGCACCGAGGTCCTGGACCACCTCACCACCACCCGTTTCTCCGCGCTGCTGCGCGATGCCGTGCACACCGTGGCCCTGGCCGTGCTGGCCGCCGGCGGCACGGGCTCGCGCAGCGCCCTGGAGGCCGCCGCGGGCGCCGTACGCTCCGCGGGGTTCCAGGACTGCACGGAGGAGCAGCTGGAGTCCCTCGTGGACGCGCTGGCCACCGAGGAGGGGCGGCTCGGGCTCTACGACGCCCCCGACTGCTGCGGTGCGGCACTCTCGATCGAGCTGCACGAGGTCCTGGAGCCGCTGGCCCCGCACCTGGCCGCCCCGGGGCGCGAATCGATCCTGCTGCAGGGCGCGCGCGTGGCCCTGGCGGACGGCCCGTACACCCCCGCGGAGCGCGAGGTGCTGGCGACGGTGGGCGCGGCGCTGCGCATCGACGCGGACGAGGTCGCGCGGCTGCTGTCGGCGGTCCGGGCGCCGTAGGGCCCCGGCGCCGGCCGTGGTGATGGTGGCGTAGGCGTAGGCGATCGTTTCGGCCGCGCTGACCGTTTCGGACGCGGCCGGGGACTCCAGGGTGGGCGAAACCGGCACATGTTGAAATAACAATCAGGCCTCGCGCCCCCTGATCCGCGCCCCGCGCGCGCCGTGTGAACCGCGGAGCCGTTCCATCCGTGTGTGGCGTTCTCACCAGGTGGACGGTCGTAGGAGCGCCTTCCTGTTTGCGCGCCCGAACGTCGGCGAAGCATTAACCCGCACGTCATCCCGTAGGACCTTCGCGTTCGCGCAGCGAGAACCAGCCATTTCGCGATCATTGGCCATAGCTGAGCCTGAGAAGCTCCGCCACTGGAGAAACCTCCAGATCGATTGGCGCCAGGCGTCAACACTTTGTAGAAGTCGACGATATCTGTGAGCGGCCCCACAGGCGTTCAATTCCGGTCACACGAGGAGACGCCGCCGGTAGCACCGCGGAGCTTCGATTCACGTGGACGTACTGACAACCCTGACGGATCAACGGGCTAACGACCCACTCCGGCCAGGGATAACCAGCTTCCTCTCGGTTACCTACCTCATTGAAGGGCAAGGCAGAGATGGCACGTGTCGCCGCACCGCTTTCCGCCAGCGGAGAGCAGAGCACGCACCCGGTCGACGAGGTGCTCCCCCTCCCCAAGCTCGCGCTGTACGGGTTCCAGCACGTACTCGCGTTCTACGCCGGTGCGGTGATCGTTCCGATCATCGTCGGTGGCGCCCTCGGGCTCACCACCGAGCAGCTGGTCTACCTGATCAACGCCGACCTCTTCACCTGCGGCATCGCCTCGATCATCCAGGCGTGGGGCATCGGCCGGATCGGCGCGCGACTGCCCCTGATCCAGGGCGTCACCTTCACCGCGGTGTCCCCGATGATCGCCATCGGTCTCGGTGCTGGCGGCGGGACGGCGGGTCTGCTCGTCATCTACGGCGCGGTCATCACGGCCGGCATCGCCACCTTCGCCTTCGCCTGGCTGCCGCCCAAGGCCTTCCGCACGGTCATGCGGCTGTTCCCGCCGGTCGTCACCGGCACGGTGATCACCGTCCTCGGCATCGTGCTGATCCCGGTCGGCCTGAACGACGCCGCGGGCGGCCTCGGCAGCCCCGACTTCGGCGACCCGAAGAACTTCGCCTACGCCGGCGGCACGATGCTCTTCATCCTCGTCCTCATGAAGCTCGGCAAGCCCTTCCTCAACAGCATCTCCATCCTGCTCGGCCTGGTCGGCGGCACCGTCGTCGCCTTCCTGCTCGGTGACGCCAAGTTCGGCGACGTGAGCAACTCGGACTGGATCGGCATCACCACCCCGTTCCACTACGGAGCTCCGAAGTTCGCCTGGTTCCCGATCCTGCTGATGCTCATCGTCATGCTGATCACCATGGTCGAGACCACCGGTGACACGTACGCCGTCGGCGACATCGTCGGCAAGGAGATCGACAGCGAGACGGTCGCCCGCGCCCTGCGTGCCGACGGTGCCGCGACCGCCCTCGGCGGCGTCCTCAACTCCTTCCCGTACGTGGCCTTCGCCGAGAACGTCGGCCTGGTCCGCATGACCAAGGTCAAGAGCCGGTTCGTCGTGGTCGCCGCCGGCGTGTTCATGATCGTGCTCGGGCTGATCCCCAAGGCCGCCGCGATCGTCGCCGCGGTTCCGCACGGAGTGCTCGGCGGCGCGGCCACGGTGATGTTCGCGATGGTGGCCCTGGCGGGCATCCAGACCCTGGCCAAGGTCGACCTCAAGGAGGAGAAGAACGCGCTCGTCGTGGGTGTCTCCCTGGCCTTCGCGCTGCTCCCCGCCACCGTCCCGGTGCTCTTCAAGGACCACATGGACGCGGACCTCTCCTCGCTCCTCAACAGTGGTGTGACGCTCGGTGCCACGGCCGCGATCGTGCTGAATCTCATCTTCAACGGCCTGGGCAAGGACGACGCGCACAACGCCCCGCAGACCGCCGCTCCTGCGGCCGCCGCCCCGGCGGCCGGCGACCAGCCCACGGCAGCCGTACCGGCCCAGTCGGGCGAGGGTGAGCCCGCCCCCGCGCCGACAGCCTGATCCTCCCAAGGGGTGTCCCCCGCCGGGCTCGTGCCCGGCGGGGGGCGCTGCCGTTCCGGGTCCGGACCGGCTTCGGCCCCGGGCTGTCGGTGGGGTACGGGACAATGGGCCCATGAGTCTGTTCCGCGACGACGGCATCGTGCTGCGCACCCAGAAGCTGGGTGAGGCGGACCGCATCATCACGCTCCTGACCCGGGGCCACGGCCGGGTCCGGGCCGTCGCCCGCGGCGTCCGGCGCACGAAGTCCAAGTTCGGCGCCGGGCTGGAACCTTTCTCCCACGCCGACGTGCAGTTCTTCTCGCGCGGCGGCGAGCTGATCGGCCGCGGCCTCCCGCTCTGCACGCAGACCCAGATCATCGCCCCGTACGGCAACGGCATCGTCACCGACTACGCCCGCTACACCGCCGGCACCGTGATGCTGGAGACCGCCGAGCGGTTCACGGACCACGAGGGCGAGCCCGCGGTGCAGCAGTACCTGTTGCTCGTAGGCGCCCTGCGCACCCTTTCGCGCGCCGAGCACGCGCCGAACCTCATCCTTGATGCCTTCCTGCTGCGCTCCCTCGCCGTCAACGGCTACGCGCCCAGCTTCGACGACTGCGCGAAATGCGGACTCCACGGCCCCAACCGCCACTTCTCCGTCGCCGCGGGCGGGGTGATATGCGGTGACTGCCGCGTCCCCGGCAGCGTCGTACCCTCGTCGGAGGCCATCGCCCTGCTCAGCGCCCTGCTGACGGGCGACTGGGCGCACGCCGACGCGTGCGAGGCACGTCACGTGCGGGAGGGCAGCGGGCTGGTCTCCGCCTATTTGCACTGGCATCTGGAGCGCGGGCTACGCTCCCTGCGATACGTCGAGAAATAGGAGCTGGGCAACATGGCACGACGCGGGATTCTGGGACGCTCTCGCCGCGAGTACAAGGTTCCCGAGCCGCACCCCTCCGGTGAGCGCCCGCCGAAGATCCCCGGCGAGCTGGTCCCGAACCACGTCGCGGTCGTCATGGACGGCAACGGCCGCTGGGCCAAGGAGCGCGGCCTGCCGCGCACCGAGGGCCACAAGGTGGGCGAGGGCGTCGTGCTCGACGTGCTCAAGGGCTGCCTGGAGATGGGCGTCAAGAACCTCTCCCTGTACGCCTTCTCGACGGAGAACTGGAAGCGCTCGCCCGACGAGGTGCGCTTCCTCATGAACTTCAACCGCGACGTCATCCGGCGCCGGCGCGACGAGATGAACGAGCTGGGCATCCGCATCCGCTGGGTCGGCCGCATGCCGAAGATGTGGAAGTCGGTCGTCCAGGAGCTCCAGGTCGCGCAGGAGCAGACCGTCGACAACGACGCGATGACCCTCTACTTCTGCGTCAACTACGGCGGCCGCGCGGAGATCGCGGACGCCGCGCAGGCGATCGCGCGCGATGTGGCGGCCGGCCGCCTCGATCCGTCGAAGGTCAACGAGAAGACCTTCGCGAAGTACATGTACTACCCGGACATGCCGGACGTCGACCTCTTCCTGCGGCCGAGCGGTGAGCAGCGCACCTCCAACTACCTGCTCTGGCAGAGCGCGTACGCCGAGATGGTCTTCCAGGACGTCCTGTGGCCCGACTTCGACCGCCGCAACCTCTGGCAGGCCTGCTACGAGTACGCCCAGCGCGACCGCCGCTTCGGCGGGGCCGTCCCGAACCAGGGGGAGCCGGGCACCTCGGCCTGAGCGTCGCCTGCGCTCCGTGCCATGAATACGGGTGGGGATCACGCACAGCGCACCGAGCGGGCCGCCTTCGTCCACCGGTTGACGCTCGCCGACCTCCAGGGGTGGTCCGGGAGCGCGCCCGGCGGACGGGACCGGGGCGGGCGGAGACGGTCCTGCCCCCACTGAATGCGCGTCGCCAGGAACGCGCCGCCGCTGTAAGGTCCGCTGTCATGGACATGCAGGGGGAGCAGGTTGAAGTACGGCTCGTCTACCAGACCACCGTGGCGGACGTCGCGCAGTCGGTCCGGGTGCGCGACGCCCGGCTGCCCGCGGGGCGCCGAAGGCGGTGGCTGATGTGTGGATTCGGGGCGGTGCTGGTCTGCTTCGGCGGGCTGGCGTTGCTGGGGGACGGGCCGATCAGCAAACCGCTGAGCTTCCTCATCGGTGGAGTGCTGATCCTCGGGCTGACGCTCTTCGGCCCGCAGCTCACGGCACGGGCCTTCGCGGGCCTGCTGGCCAAGGCGGGGGAGACCACGGCGCTGGTGACGGCCAGCGGGCTGCGGGTGAGCACGAAGGACACCGAGACGCGCATCGGCTGGGCCGCGCAGCCGCTGTACGCGGAGACGGCCGACACCTTCATCACGCTCAGCGTCACCAAGCGGGCGGCGGCGATGACCATCCTGCCCAAGCGCGGGGCGGCGGACCCGGCCGACATCGACCGTCTGCGGGCCCTGCTCGACCAGAACCTCCAGCGGATCTAGGCCGTCTGACCCGCGTTGGCCGCGCAGTCCGCGCAGGTGCCGAAGATCTCCACGGTGTGGGCCACGTTCACGAAACCGTGCTCGGCCGCGATGCCCTCCGCCCACTTCTCCACGGCCGGACCCTCCACCTCCACGGCCTTGCCGCACTTGCGGCAGACCAGGTGGTGGTGATGGTCCCCGGTGGAGCAACGCCGGTACACGGATTCGCCGTCGCTGGTCCTCAGCACATCGACCTCGCCGGCGTCCGCGAGGGACTGCAGGGTGCGGTAGACGGTGGTCAGGCCCACGGAGTCACCGCGGTGCTTGAGCATGTCGTGGAGTTCCTGGGCGCTGCGGAACTCGTCCACCTCGTCCAGCGCCGCCGCTACGGCGGCCCGCTGCCGGGTGGATCGTCCTCGTACTGGCGCGGTATTCATCTCGCCAGGCGCAGTCGCCACCGGTTCCTCCTCGTTTCGGCCTGGGCTCATTGTGCCAGGCGGCCGAGTGCCCGCGGCCTTCAGACCTTTACGTCGTCCCGCGTACAGACCTCTTCGGCGGCGCGGGCGGCCCTGGCCCGGCGCCGGGCCAGGGGGGTGGACAGGGCCGTCAGCACGATGAAGACCGCGATGGCCATCAGCACGATCGAGGCACCCGAAGGGGCGTCGATGTAGTAGGTCACCGCCGTGCCGCTGAGGGCGACGGTGGTGCTGATCGCCATGGCGAGGCCGAGGGTGGCGGCGAAGCCGCGGGTCATGCGCTGGGCGGCCGCGACCGGGATCACCATCATGGCGCTGACCAGCAGCAGGCCGACGATGCGCATGGCCACGGTGACGGTGACCGCGGCCGTGATCGCGATCAGCAGGTTCAGCACGCGCACCGGCAGTCCGGTGACCCGGGCGAACTCCTCGTCCTGGCAGACGGCGAAGAGCTGGCGGCGCAGGCCGATCGTGACGGCGAGGACGAAGACGGTCAGGATCGCCATCGCGGTGATGTCCTGGGACGACACGGTGGTGATCGAGCCGAACATCGAGCCGAGCAGCATCGACGTGGAGCCGCCACCGACGTTGATGATCATGACGCCGCCGGCGAGGCCGCCGTAGAAGAGCATGGCCAGCGCCACGTCGCCGCTGGTCTTGCCGCGCGAACGGATCAGCTCCATGCCGACGGCGCCGATGACGGTGACCAGGGTCGCCATCCACACGGGGCTGGTGTTCATCACGAACCCGAGCGCGACACCGGTCATCGCGACGTGACCGAGGCCGTCGCCCATGACGGCCTGCCGGCGCTGCACGAGGTACGTGCCGATCGCGGGGGCCGTGATGCCGACGAGGGCGGCGGCGATGAGCGCGCGCTGCATGAAGGCGTAGTCGAGGAGGTCCATCAGCTCAGCAGTCCCGTCCGCAGGGGCTCGGCGTCGTGCGCCGCGTGGGGGTGTACGTGGTCGTGGCCGGGTAGCGCGTGCTGGCCCAGGGCCTCCGGGGGCGGGCCGTCGTGCGTGACGCAGCCGTCGCGCAGGACGACGGCGCGGTCGATGAGCGGCTCCAGCGGGCCCAGCTCGTGCAGGACCAGCAGGACGGTGACCCCGGCGGCGACCTGGGTGCGCAGGGCGTTCGCGAGGACCTCCTGGTTGGCCAGGTCCACGCCGGCCATCGGCTCGTCCATGATCAGCAGCTCCGGCTCGACGGCGAGCGCGCGGGCGATGAGCACCCGCTGGTGCTGGCCGCCGGAGAGGGCGTTGACGGAGGCGTCGGCGAAGGAGCCCATGTCGACCAGGTCCAGCGCGCGCTCGACGGCTGCCTTGTCGGCCTTGCGCAGGACTCCGAAGCGGGTGCGCGCGAGCCGGCCGGCGGAGACGACCTCGCGGACGGTGGCCGGGACCCCGCTGGCGGCGGTGGTGCGCTGCGGGACGTACCCGATGCGCGACCAGTCGCGGAAGCGCTTGAAGCCGGTGCCGAAGAGCGACAGCTCGCCGCCGCTCAGCGGGACCTGGCCGACCACGGCGCGTACGGCCGTGGACTTGCCGGAGCCGTTGGCACCGAGCAGGGCGACGACCTCACCGCGGTGGACGGTGAGGTCGATCCCGCGCAGCACGGGGCGCGAGCCGAGCGAGGCCGTGGCCCCGCGCAGGGATATGACGGGCTGGTCCAGTGCCTGCGTGGGCTTGGACTCCATGGCTCGCGCCTCCGTTGCTGCTACTGCTGCCATTACTTGTTGCCGAGTGCCTTCTGGAGGTTCTTCAGGTTGGCCCGCATGACCTCGAAGTAGTCAGCGCCCTGGGACTTGTCCGTGATTCCCTCGAGGGGATCCAGGACGTCGGTCGTCAGGCCGGTGTCCGCGGCGAGGCTCTTGGCCGTCTTGTCGCTGGCCAGGGTCTCGAAGAACACGGTGGAGACATTGTCCTTCTTCGCGACGGCCTGCAGGTCCTTCATCCGGGCCGGGCTCGGCTCGGACTCGGGGTCGACGCCGGAGATGCCCTCCTGGTCGAGGCCGTAGCGCTCGGCGAGGTAGCCGAAGGCGGAGTGGGTGGTGATGAAGGTCCTGGAGGTCGTGTTCTTCAGACCGTCCTTGAACTCGGTGTCGAGCGCGCCCAGTTCGGCGACCAGCTCGTCGGTGTTCTTCTTGTAGTCCGCCGCGTGGTCGGGGTCGGACTTCGCCAGGGCCGCGCCGACTCCCTTGGCGATCTCCGCGTACTTCACGGGGTCGAGCCAGACGTGGGGGTCCTCGCCGGTTTCGCCGTGGCTGTGGTCGTGGCCGTCGGAGGCGCCCTCTTCGGCGGCGTGGTCGTCGTGGCCCGAGGTGCCGTGCACCTCCAGCTTGGTGAGGGCGGCGGCGTCGACGACGTTCTTCACGCCGGACTGGGCGACGGCCTTGTCGACGGCGGGCTGCAGCGTCTTGAGGTAGAGGACGACATCGGCCTCGCCGAGCTGCGCGGTCTGCTTCGGGGTGATCTCCAGGTCGTGCGGTTCGACGCCCGGCTTGGTGAGGGTGTCGACCTTGACGTGGTCCTTGCCGATCCGTTCGGCGAGGAACTGCATCGGATAGAACGACGCCATCACGTCGAGTTTGCCGTCCTTGCCGCCGGAGGCTCCGGCCGCGCCCGAACAGGCGGTGAGGGCCGTGGCGGCGAGGGCAACGGCTCCGGCGAGGGCGGCGGTGGGTATGAGGCGTCGTCGTACGTTCATGACATCCATTTTCATCAAAGATGGAAACGATTGTCAAAAACCCTGGTGAGGGGGGTGCGGAGGACCCGTGGACGGGGGTCCCGATTTGAAAGGGGGGGTGCGGGCGCCGGTAACCTTGAGGCTTCGCCGTTCGTCCTCGTAAATGAAGAGAGCACCGTGGCCGCCGACAAGATCGAAACCATCGTCAGCCTGAGCAAGCGCCGTGGCTTCGTTTTCCCGTGCAGTGACATCTACGGCGGCTCTCGGGCTGCCTGGGATTACGGTCCGCTCGGTGTCGAGCTCAAGGAGAACATCAAGCGCCAGTGGTGGAAGGCGATGGTCACCGGGCGTGAGGACATCGTCGGCCTCGACTCGTCCGTGATCCTGGCCCCCGAGGTCTGGGTGGCCTCCGGCCACGTCGGTACCTTCTCGGACCCGCTGACGGAGTGCACCTCCTGTCACAAGCGCCACCGCGCCGACCACCTGGAAGAGGCGTACGAGGCCAAGCACGGCCGCGTGCCCGCCAACGGTCTCGCCGACATCAACTGCCCCAACTGCGGCGTGAAGGGCCAGTTCACCGAGCCCAAGCAGTTCTCCGGCATGCTGGAGACCCACCTCGGCCCGACCCAGGACACCGGCTCCAAGGCGTACCTGCGCCCGGAGACCGCCCAGGGCATCTTCACCAACTTCGCCCACGTGATGACCACCTCGCGCAAGAAGCCCCCCTTCGGCATCGCGCAGATGGGCAAGTCCTTCCGCAACGAGATCACGCCCGGCAACTTCATCTTCCGCACCCGCGAGTTCGAGCAGATGGAGATGGAGTTCTTCGTCAAGCCGGGCGAGGACGAGCAGTGGCAGGAGTACTGGATGCAGGAGCGGTGGAACTGGTACCGCGACCTCGGCATCCGCGAGGAGAACATCCGCTGGTACGACCACCCGAAGGAGAAGCTGTCCCACTACTCGAAGCGCACCGCCGACATCGAGTACCGCTTCAACTTCGGTGGCAATGAGTTCTCGGAGCTCGAAGGCGTCGCCAACCGCACCGACTTCGACCTCAAGGCCCACTCGGCGGCCTCCGGTCAGGAGCTCGTGTACTTCGACCAGGAGACCAAGGAGAAGTACACCCCGTACGTCATCGAGCCGGCGGCCGGTGTCAACCGCGCCATGCTCGCCTTCATGCTCGACGCGTTCAACGAGGACGAGGCCCCCAACGCCAAGGGCGTCATGGAGAAGCGCACCGTGATGCGCTTCGACCCGCGCCTGGCCCCGGTGAAGGTCGCCGTCCTGCCGCTGTCGCGCAACGCGCAGCTGTCGCCGAAGGCCAAGGGCCTCGCCGCCGACCTGCGCAAGTTCTGGAACATCGAGTTCGACGACGCGGGCGCCATCGGCCGCCGCTACCGTCGTCAGGACGAGATCGGTACGCCGTTCTGCGTCACCGTCGACTTCGACACCCTCGACGACAACGCGGTGACCGTGCGCGAGCGCGACACCATGAAGCAGGAGCGCGTCTCCCTGGACCAGATCCAGAGCTACCTCGGCAGCCGTCTGCTCGGCTGCTAGGTTCCCCCGCAAAGACGGCAGTGGCCCGGTGCGCATCGCGCACCGGGCCACTGCCGTTCCGAGGCCCGTTCAGCAGCCGCTCACGCGGGCGCCGCTCCGCCGACGTCGGCGGCCAGGGCCACGGCCCTGGCCTCGCCCTCGGCCTGGGTCCGCTTGGAGAACCGGATGGTCCAGAAGATGAGCGAGACCAGGAAGCCGTAGATCAGCACCGGGCTGACGACGACCATCGTGTCCACACTCAGCCGGTACGCCAGCACGACCCGCAGCAGGGCCTCCACCAGGTACGCGACGCCCCAGACGGTGGTCATCTTCCGCATCGCGCCGCGGAAGTCGGGGTACTGCCAGAGCCCGTTGAAGTACGCCACGCCTTCCTTGGTCCCGTCGGTGCCGAACTTCCGGCCGAAGTAGAACATCAGCGGCCGGGGAGCGAACAGGGTGGCGATGCAGAGTGCGCCGAACAGACCCGTCACGCCCGAGTCCTTGACGAGAAGCGCGCGGGCCGAGTGCGTGCCGATCAGCGTCACGAGGGCGGTGATCACCAGGAAGACGAGGGTGACCACGGCGAACTCGTCGACCTTGCGCCGCCAGGCGAGGTGGACGGCGGAGTCGACCACCGGCCAGACACCGCTGACCAGCAGCGCCGCGAACTCGCTCCAGCCCCGGTCGGTGAGCATGTTGTACGTGAGGATGGGCGCGACCACGTTGAACCCGATGGTCAGGATCCAGCCGATGGCGGCAGCGGCTCCGGACCGGGCCGGTGGGCCCGGCTGCGCGGCCGGTACTTCCTGAGCGGACAAAGTTCCCCCTGGAACAGACCTGATGATGTGCGGTAAGGGGAACGTAAGAAGGCTGAGGGGGTCCGGCAAGGGCCCTGCGTCCAAAATGATGATCAAGCTGTCCGGAGTGGCCAGTTCCAGACGTCAGGCGCGCAGACCCCGGACGACCAGGGCGCTGACCGCCTCGAACTCGGCGGTGATGTCGGGTGAAAGCCAGTCCGCCGCGTACTGCGGATCGTGGAAGCGGCCGGTGGCGTCGAACACCGCGCGCGCGGCGGCCGGGACGTCGGGTGCGGTCAGCGATCCCGCGGCGACGCCCTCACCGATGATCCGGGAGAGCTGCTCGATCAGCTCGGCCAGGTGCTGGTCCACCACGCCGCTGTTCTCGGCGAGCAGCACCGTGTACGTGGCGAAGAGCTCCGGGTCGGCGCCCGCCTTCTTCCGCTTGGCCTCGAACAGCGCCTCCAGCCAGGACT
This sequence comes from Streptomyces sp. NBC_00435, assembly GCF_036014235.1. GTDB lineage: Bacteria > Actinomycetota > Actinomycetes > Streptomycetales > Streptomycetaceae > Streptomyces. Next base: position 2,700,318 of record NZ_CP107924.1, on the reverse strand, counting down.
CCAGCTTGGAGGGGGCGGGCTCGGAGGGTGCCGAGGTGATCTGCTCCAGCACGGCCACGCTCTTGGTGAGCCAGCGGTCCGTGACGGCCTCGCGCAGCGCCGCCTTCGACGGGAAGTGCCGGTACACACTGCCGTGGCTGACGCCCAGGGCCCTGGCCACGTCCACCACGGTCGCCTTGGTCGGACCGAAGCGGCGCAGCACCTCCTCGGTGGTCTCGAGGATGCGCTCGGGGGTGAGGGGCTCGGCGGCTGCGGGTGGCATGAGTACGACCGTACAGCCGGATCAGTGTTCGCTGTCCAGGTGGGCCATCTGCGCCGCCGGATACCGCTCGCCGGCCGCGGCTCCGGCCGGCACCGCGTCCTCGATGGCCGCGAGGTCGGCGGGGGTCAGAGTGACCTCGAGGGCGCCCAGGGCCTCGGTGAGCCGGTCGCGGCGGCGGGCGCCCACCAGAGGCACGATGTCCTCGCCCCGCGAGAGCACCCAGGCGATGGCGGTCTGGGCGACGGTGACGCCCTTCTCGTCGGCGACCTTGCGCAGGGCGTCGACCAGGTCGAGGTTCCGGTCGAGGTTGTCACCCTGGAAGCGCGGGCTCATCCCCCGGAAGTCGCCGGGCGCCAGCGCCCGGTCGCGGGCGAAGTGACCGCTGATCAGACCGCGGGACAGCACTCCGTACGCCGTGATGCCGATGCCGAGCTCGCGGGCGGCAGGCAGGATCTCCTCCTCGATCCCGCGCGAGATCAGGGAGTACTCGATCTGGAGGTCGGAGATCGGGGCGACGGCCGCGGCCCGGCGCAGGGTGTCCGCGCCGACCTCGGAGAGCCCGATGTGCCGGACGTGCCCGGCTCTGACGGCCTCGGAGATGGCGCCCACGGTCTCCTCGATCGGGACGTCCGGGTCCACGCGGGCGATGCGGTAGATGTCGATGTGGTCCCGGCCGAGCCGCTGGAGCGAATAGGCCAGGAAGTTCTTGACGGCCTCCGGCCGGCCGTCGTATCCGGTGAAGCCGCCCTCGACCGTGCGCAGGGCGCCGAACTTCACGCTGGTCAGCGCCTTCTCGCGGGCCGCTGCGGGCGCGGTGCGCAGGGCTTCGTTGATGAGGAGCTCGTTGTGCCCCATGCCGTAGAAGTCGCCGGTGTCCAGGAGGGTGACGCCGGCGTCGAGGGCGGCGTGGATGGTGGCGAGGGACTCCGCCCGGTCGGCTTCGCCGTAGAGCGCGGACATCCCCATGCAGCCCAGCCCCAGCGGGAAGGTGTCGGGGCCGGTGCGGCCGAGGGTGCGGTGCGGTGCGGTGGCGTGCGCTGAGGTGCTCTCGTTCGTCGTCATGGAACGAGAATGGCATGACGGGTGACAGATTTCAATATCTGTCACCCGTCAGTATGAAGGTGCCCGCCCCGGAACTAGGGCTGCCCGGGCCGTCCAGGCTGTTCGGGCCGTGCCAGGCGGCTCAGCAGGGCGACCACGTCCCCGCGCGGGACCGGCCGGAAGAACTCCGCGTCGACCCGCTCGACGGCGGCGATGGCCCGCGGCGCCAACTCCGCCCCGGCCCCGGTGACGCGCAGCCGCTTGGCGCGGGTGTCCGCCGGGTCGACCTCGCGTGCGACGAGCCCCTTCTGCTCCAGGGTCCGCACCACCTGGGAGGTCATCTTCACGTCCGTGCCGGCCTGGCGCGCCAACGTCTGCTGGTTGGGGTGCTCGCCCTGGCCGTTGAGCCACCAGGTGCAGGCCAGTAGGACGAACTGCACGTGGGTGAGGTCCAGGGGGGCCAGCGCGGCGGCGATCCCGCGCTGCCAGCGCAGGGTGGCGTGCCAGAGCAGGAACCCGGGGCTCTCGCCGGGGGCCAGCGGCATCAGCCCCGGGCCGTCCGGACCAGTGCTGCCATGGTTTCGGGCCAGTCCGCGGTGATGGCCGGGCCGATCCGCGGGCCGGCCTCGCCGGCGCCCTCGCCGCTGATCTCCATCCGGTAGAGCACCCGGCCCCGGTCCGGGCCCAGGCGGTCGATCCGGTGGGTGGTGCGCAGGACCAGGCCGGCGAAGCGCGCCTCGTCGACGAACATCTCGCCCTCGGTCACCTCGGCGACGAGTAGTTCCACCGGGTCCTGCCCGGCCGGGGTCATGGTGATCTCCGCACCCGCCGCGAAGGCGCCCCGGAGCTCGATCTTCTCAATGTCGGCGTTCCAGGTGCCCCAGTTCTCGACGTCGGCCCACAGGGCCCAGATCGCCTCGGGCGCGGCAGTGGTCTCGACGCTGTGCTCGTACTCCCACATGGGGACCTCCGGGGTAGATGTTCTTCGCGCAGACTATCTGCGCGAAGAGTAACTGTCCAGGAGGCCGGGCGCCGAAGGGGTGAGGCGGTTCGGGGTTCGGGGGCGACTACGAGGCCGCGCGCAGGACCAGGGTGGCCAGCGCGACCACGGTGAGGACGGCGGCCGGGGCGAGTTCGTAGTCCTTCGCGCGCAGGTGGGTGATGACCGCGCCGATGAAGTAGAGCGTCACACCGATGGCGGCCGCCACGCCCAGCGGGCTCAGCCACAGGCCCGCGACCAGGCCGATCGCCCCCGCCGCCTTGAGGGCCGCGAGGCGCGGCATCCAGGAGTCCGGTACCCCGACCTTCGTCATGCTCGCCGTGACGGCCGGGTTGCGCTGGATCGAGAAGGTGGCGGAAGCGGCGAGTACGAGGGCGAGCAGTCCGGCGACGACGGCATAGGCAATGAACATGATGGTCTCCAACGGTCGACAATGTAGAACCATTGAATAGCATCAACGATCGGCAGAGTGCAATCATTTTGGAGTTGTTACGATGTGGACATGACGGCGCCTCAGGACCCCCAGCACCCCCCGCAGCGGCTGGGCCTGCTGCTGGCCTGGCACGGATCGGTCACCCAGACCCGCATGAGGAAGGCGCTCAGCGCCGCCGGGCTGACCCCGCGCCACGCGATGACCCTGACGCACCTGGCCGGCGGCCCCATCGGGCAGCGCGCGCTGGCCGAACGGCTCGAGGTGGACCCGAGCGTGCTGGTCGGGATCCTCAACGACCTGGAGGGCAGCGGCCTCGCGGAGCGCCGCAGGGACCCGGCCGACCGCCGCCGCCACAACGTCGCCATCACCGAAGCCGGCAACGAGGCCCTCGCCAAGACCAATGCGGCCCTCGACGCCGCGGAGCTCGGAGTGTTCGCGCGCCTCACCGGCGAGGAACAGGAACTGCTGCGCCGGCTGCTGGACCGGATCGACTCGCACGCCGAGGACTTCAACTGCCAGGAGTAGCCGGTCGCAGCGGTCGCAGCAGCCGTCAGCCGCGCGGGGGAGCCCCGGCCGGCGCAGGGGTGGGGACCGGCTCCGACTCCAGTTCGCGGGCCGTGCGCAGGGCGGTCCCGTGCGCCCAGGCCCCGCTGGTGGCGGCGCCCACGGCCAGGACGAGCAGCCCGCACGCGGTGATGATCCACCAGGCGGGCCGGGTGGCCGCCTCGAAGCTGCCGCCGTCCGCCGTCCCGGCCGCCAGGACCGCGCCGATCACCGCGACGCCCAGCATCCCGCCGGTCTGCCGGCTGGTGGAGGCGATCGCGGAGGCGACCCCCGCCTGGGAGCGGGGCATCCCGGAGACCGCCGTGTTGGTGATCGGGGCGTTGACCATGCCGAACCCGAGGCCGAAGAGCACGTACCCGGCGAACAGCAGGGCCGTGGAGGTCTCCGCCTCGAACGCGGCGAACAGCAGCCCGCTGGCCGCCATGGCCACCCCCGCGACCAGCAGCGGCAGCCGCGGCCCCCGGGCACCGACCAGCCGGCCCGAGATCGGTGCGCACAGGCCGGTCAGCGCGGCCATCGGGAGCATGTAGAGCCCGGCGTGCAGGGCGTCCAGCCCCCGTACGTCCTGGAGGTACAGGGTGTTCAGGAAGAGGAACCCGGACAGCGCGGCGAAGGCGCTCACCGCGATCACCGTCGCCCCACTGAAGGGGGCGCTGCGGAAGAACCGCGGGTCGATCAGTGGCTGGGCCCGCCGGGGCTCGTAGACCAGCAGCCCGATCAGGGAGGCGACCGCGACCGCCGCGCAGCCGAGGATCAGCCCGGAGGTCCAGCCCGCGGCCGGGGCCTCGATGATCCCGTACGTCACCGAGGCGAGCATGGCCATGATCAGCAGCTGGCCCACCGGATCCGGGGCGCGGGGGTGGTCGGCCCGCGACTCGGGGACGTAGCGCAGGGTCAGCGCGAGGGCGAGCAGGCCGACCGGGAGGTTGATCCAGAAGATCGACCGCCAGCCCACCGTGTCCACCAGCAGCCCGCCGATCAGCGGACCGGCGGCCATGGCGACGCCCACGACCGCGCCCCAGACGCCGATGGCGCGGGCGCGTTCGCGCGGGTCCGTGAAGGTGTTGGTGATGAGCGACATGGCGACGGGGTTCAGCATCGAGCCGCCCACCGCCTGGATCATCCGGAAGACGACCAGCCACTCCAGGCTCGGCGCGAGCGAACAGAGCAGTGAGCCCGCCGTGAAGAGCACGAGGCCGGCCGTGAAGACCTTGCGCCGCCCGATCCGGTCCGCCGTGGAGCCGGCCAGTATCAGCAGCGAGGCCAGGACCAGCGTGTACGCGTCGATGGTCCACTGCATTCCGGCGACGGAGGCGTCCAGCTCCCGGCGCATGGCGGGCAGCGCGACGTTCAGGACGGTGTTGTCGAGACTGACGAGCAGCAGGCTCATGCAGCAGATCGCCAGTACGAGCATGCGCCGCCGGTGGCTCAACTCGTGCATGATCCGGATAGTACGCCTAACTAAAGAAATGCGTGGAGCGGCGCGCCTGAGCCACAATGGTGGGATGACCACGCTCCCCCCGCCTCTCGCGATCGGCCCGCACACCGTGCAGCCCCCGGTGGTGCTCGCGCCGATGGCCGGCATCACCAATGCCCCGTTCCGTACCCTGTGCCGCGAGTTCTCGGGCGGCAAGGGGCTGTTCGTGAGCGAGATGATCACGACCCGGGCCCTGGTCGAGCGCAACGAGAAGACCATGCAGCTGATCCACTTCGACGAGACCGAGAAGCCCCGCTCGATCCAGCTGTACGGAGTCGATCCCGCGACGGTCGGCAAGGCGGTCCGCATGATCGTCGAAGAGGACCGCGCCGACCACATCGACCTCAACTTCGGCTGCCCGGTGCCCAAGGTCACCCGCAAGGGCGGCGGCTCGGCCCTCCCGTACAAGCGCAACCTGCTGCGCGCGATCCTGCGCGAGGCGGTCGCCGGCGCCGGTGACCTGCCGGTGACGATGAAGATGCGCAAGGGCATCAACGACGACCACCTCACGTACCTGGACGCCGGCCGCATCGCCGTCGAGGAGGGCGTCACCGCCATCGCCCTGCACGGCCGCACCACCGCCCAGCACTACGGCGGCACCGCCGACTGGGAGGCCATCGCACGGCTCAAGGAGCACGTCCCGGAGATCCCGGTGCTCGGCAACGGTGACATCTGGTGCGCCGAGGACGCGCTGCGCATGGTCCGCGAGACCGGCTGCGACGGGGTGGTCGTCGGGCGCGGCTGCCTGGGGCGGCCCTGGCTGTTCAACGACCTGGTCGCGGCCTTCGAGGGGCGCCCGGAGGACTTCCACAAGCCGACGCTGCGCGAGGTCGCGGCCACCATGCACCGGCACGCCCAGCTGCTGGGGGAGTGGATCGGCGACGAGGCCCGCGGGGTGATCGACTTCCGTAAGCACGTGGCCTGGTACACCAAGGGCTTCTCGGTGGGCTCGGAGATGCGGCAGAAGCTCGCCGTCACCTCCTCCCTGGCCGAGCTGGATGCTCATCTGAGCGAGCTGGACCTGGATCAGCCCTGGCCGGACAGCGCGGACGGCCCGCGCGGCCGGACGTCCGGAAACAACCGGGTTGTCCTGCCCGAAGGCTGGTTGAAGGATCCGTACGACTGCGCGGGCGTGAGCGAGGAAGCCGAACTGGACACGTCCGGAGGCTGAGAAACGGCTGGCAAACCGTGCCAGTGACGGCGTGACATACGCCACGCATGGGAGAGGTTTCGCTCAGATGAGCGGAATAGTCACGGGTAAGACTTTCAAAGGGTGGCACTGGGTGCCACCCTTTGTTCGTTCAACTCTTGAACGCAAATGTATCGATGATCGCTCATCCGAGCGTGAACAGGCCTCAGTGGACCCCTCTCCCTTCGGGAGGTGAAGGGTCTTCGTAGGTTTCAGCTACTCGTCAGTTACATTGGATCTGCTGGTAGGCGGGTGGTTACGGCCACATGACCGCCAAGTGGACGTACCCATAAGCCTTCGATCTGGGTATGTTCCTGGCCGTCAGGGCAGCCACCGAGCCTCGAGGAGTCGAGACCCGTGTCGGAAAACAAAGATCAGAAGTTCGTCTACGACTTCACCGAGGGCAACCGCGACCTCAAGGACCTTCTCGGCGGCAAGGGTGCGAACCTCGCCGAGATGACGAACCTTGGTCTGCCGGTCCCTCCCGGCTTCACCATCACCACCGAGGCCTGCAAGGTCTACCTCGACAGCGGCGAGGCCCCGGCCGAGCTGCGCGAAGAGGTCAGCGCGCACCTCGACGCCCTCGAGGCGAAGATGGGCAAGAAGCTCGGCCAGTCGGACGACCCGCTGCTGGTCTCCGTGCGTTCCGGCGCCAAGTTCTCGATGCCCGGCATGATGGACACGGTCCTCAACATCGGCCTCTCCGACGCGTCCGTGACCGGCCTCGCCACGCAGGCCGGTGACGCGCGCTTCGCGTGGGACTCGTACCGCCGCCTCATCCAGATGTTCGGCAAGACGGTCCTCGGAGTCGAGGGCGAGCTCTTCGAGGACGCCCTCGACGAGGCCAAGGCCGCCAAGAAGGTCACCGTCGACACCGATCTCGACGCCGCCGACCTCAAGAAGCTGGTCACGCGCTTCAAGAAGATCGTCTCGAAGGAGGCCGGCCGCGAGTTCCCGCAGGACGCCCGCGAGCAGATGGACCTCGCCGTCGAAGCGGTCTTCAACTCCTGGAACACCGACCGCGCCAAGCTCTACCGCCGCCAGGAGCGCATTCCCAGCGACCTGGGCACCGCGGTCAACATCTGCTCCATGGTCTTCGGCAACCTCGGACCCGACTCGGGCACCGGCGTCGCCTTCACCCGCGACCCCGCCACCGGCCACGCGGGCGTCTACGGCGACTACCTCCAGAACGCCCAGGGCGAGGACGTGGTCGCGGGCATCCGCAACACCGTGCCGCTCGCGGACCTGGAGGCCATCGACAAGGCCTCGTACGACCAGCTCATGACGATCATGACGACGCTGGAGAACCACTACAAGGATCTCTGCGACATCGAGTTCACCATCGAGCGCGGCCAGCTGTGGATGCTCCAGACCCGCGTCGGCAAGCGCACCGCCGGCGCCGCCTTCCGCATCGCCACCCAGCTCGTGGACCAGGGCCTCATCGACGAGGCCGAGGCGCTCCAGCGCGTCACCGGCCACCAGCTGGCCCAGCTGATGTTCCCGCGCTTCGACGAGGACGCGAAGACCGAGCTGCTGGGCCGCGGCATCGCCGCCTCCCCGGGCGCGGCGGTCGGCAAGGCCGTCTTCGACTCCTACACGGCTGTCAAGTGGTCCCGCTCCGGCGAGAAGGTCATCCTGATCCGCCGCGAGACCAACCCGGACGACCTGGACGGCATGATCGCCTCCGAGGGCATCCTGACCTCGCGCGGCGGCAAGACCTCGCACGCCGCCGTCGTCGCCCGCGGCATGGGCAAGACCTGTGTCTGCGGCGCCGAGGAGCTCGACGTCGACACCAAGCGCCGCCGCATGACGGTCGGCGAGACGGTCATCGAAGAGGGCGACGTCGTCTCCATCGACGGCTCCACCGGCAAGGTCTACCTCGGTGAGGTACCCGTCGTACCCTCCCCGGTCGTCGAGTACTTCGAGGGCCGCATGCACGCGGGCGCCGACGACGCCGACGAGCTCGTCGCCGCCGTGCACCGGATCATGGCCTACGCCGACCGCGTGCGCCGGCTGCGCGTGCGCGCCAACGCCGACAACGCCGAGGACGCGCTGCGCGCCCGCCGCTTCGGCGCCCAGGGCATCGGCCTGTGCCGCACCGAGCACATGTTCCTCGGTGAGCGCCGCGAGCTGGTCGAGAACCTGATCCTCGCGGACACCGACAAGGAGCGCGAGGCGGCACTCAGTGCCCTCCTGCCGCTGCAGAAGAAGGACTTCGTCGAGCTGTTCGAGGCGATGGACGGGCTGCCCGTCACCGTCCGCCTGCTCGACCCGCCGCTGCACGAGTTCCTGCCCGACATCACCGAGCTCTCGGTGCGCGTCGCCCTCGCCGAGTCCCGCAAGGACGCCAACGAGAACGACCTGCGCCTGCTCCAGGCCGTCCACAAGCTCCACGAGCAGAACCCGATGCTGGGTCTGCGCGGCGTCCGCCTCGGCCTGGTCATCCCCGGCCTGTTCGCCATGCAGGTCCGGGCGATCGCCGAGGCCGCGGCCGAGCGCAAGAACGCCAAGGGCGACCCGCGCGCCGAGATCATGGTCCCGCTCGTGGGCACCGTCCAGGAGCTGGAGATCGTCCGCGAGGAGGCCGACCAGGTCATCGCCGAGGTCGAGGCCGCCACCGGCACCAGCCTCAAGCTGACCATCGGCACCATGATCGAGCTGCCCCGCGCCGCCCTCACGGCCGGCCAGATCGCCGAGGCCGCGCAGTTCTTCTCCTTCGGCACGAACGACCTGACCCAGACGGTGTGGGGCTTCTCCCGCGACGACGTCGAGGCCAGCTTCTTCACCGCGTACCTGGAGAAGGGCATCTTCGGGGTCTCGCCCTTCGAGACCATCGACCGTGAGGGCGTCGGTTCCCTGGTCCGCAGCGCCGTGGAGTCCGGCCGGGCCACCCGCCCCGACCTCAAGCTCGGTGTCTGCGGAGAGCACGGCGGCGACCCCGAGTCCGTCCACTTCTTCCACGAGGTCGGCCTGGACTACGTCTCCTGCTCGCCGTTCCGGATCCCGGTCGCGCGCCTGGAGGCCGGCCGCGCCGCCGCCGAGGCGAAGGGCAGCGACAGCCGCTGACCCTCCGCGGCCCCGACACGGGGCCCCACTGACCGCGCCTGCCCCCGGGTTCCCTGACACCCGGCGGCGGGCGCGCCTATTTTCCCGGCCGTTTCCGGCCGCTCTCGCCGCTCTCGGGTCTTCCCGCTGGTTCCCGCCCGTTCCGGTCCGTTCCCGGCTGATCAATATTGGTTCAATGTTGTTCCAGATGCCTTAACGGCAACAGGCGGTGGACGGATCCCCACCCGTCCACCGCCTGCCGCCAATCCGCCGGACACGTCGGCGCTTCCCGGTGCGACCGACCGCCAGGCCCCGCAAAGCCCCCCACGGCCTTCGCGGAGCGTTTCGGTCGCGTCGGAGTGTGCCCGGCGGAGTACAGGATTTCGGTTGTCACGCCCCCGCCGAAAGGGGTTTCAACTGTGGCTGAAAGGCCATGGTGACCACGTGTGACGGCGTGCATACTCATAGGGCGGGGGGATTGCGGTTGCACAGGTGGGGGTTCGGTGCTGCGTATCCATTTCACTGGAGTGGACCTGGCACGCGTAAGGATGGCAGGGCGTCCCGATGCGTTGTGGGAAACGATTCTGAGTTTTCACCGTTTAAGAGACCGGCGCGATACGCGGCTCTTCGGTGATTGGCGTACGGAAACCCGGAGCAGGTTGAATGGTGAAACACGACTTCTCGGCGCCCTGATACCGAGCCGCGGATATTTTCCCGATTTCCTGACCCCTGTCGAGGGGCAGTACGGGTGGGACCTGGGCCTCGACGCGCTGCGCGGGATCCACCCCGAGCGGATGCGCCGCGAGCTGGTGCTGCTCGGCGTGGGCGCCGCGAGCGGCTCCGGCATGGCCGCGGCCTTCGGGATGCCCCAGGGGGCCGCAGGCGGCGCGGGGGGCGGATCCGAAGCCCTGGTGCCCAGGCGGCTGCGGGACCTCATGGAGGGGGTCACCACGCACCTGCCCCGCCTCCTCGCCGAACTGCGCGGCTACCACCGGGCGGCCGTGGAGCCGTACTGGACCCACATCCAGGCCCAGATCGAGGCCGAGCGGGCCGCACGCGGCCGGGCGCTGCTCGACGGCGGAGCGGACGAGCTGCTCGCCTCGCTGCCGCCGATGCTGCGCTGGCGTGCTCCGGTGCTGGAGTGCGACTACCCGGTGGACCGCGACGTACGGCTACGGGGACGCGGGCTGCTGCTCCAGCCCTCCTTCTTCTGCCGGCGCACCGCGGTGACCCTGCACGATCCGGAGCTGCCGCCGGTGCTGGTCTACCCGGCCGCGGCGGAGCTGGGATCGGCCCAGGCCGGCTGCGAGGCGACCCGGCCGGCGGAGGAACGGCGCCGGCACCGCCAGCACACCCTGGGCAAGCTGGTCGGGCACACCCGCTCGGTGGTGCTCGAGGCGATCGGGGACGGGGCCACCACGAGCGAGCTGGCCCGCCGGGCCGGGGTCTCGCTGGCCTCCGCGAGCCAGCACGCCGGCGTGATGCGCGAGGCCGGCCTGGTCACCACCCTGCGCCGGGGCAACGCCGTCCTGCACACGGTGACCCCGCTGGGAGCCGCGCTGCTCAAGGGGGGTGCCGTGGCCTCGTAACGGCGGCCGCACCCCGGTCGCCCGTCAATTCCCCGGAGTACGGGAATCCACTCCCGGGGGATTCGGAGGAAATCGCGGCGGCACCGGGTGACGTATTGCGGGACTTTCCGCCCTGGGGCGGTCCCGGGTGCGGGAGGATGGTGGTCCCATGAGCCACCACGCCGCCGATGCCGACATCTCCGGCCGCACCGACCTCGACGTCGTGCTGCGCCGCTTCTACACGGCGGCCTTCGCCGACCCGCGGATCGGGCCGTTCTTCACCGAGATCGCCGGTACCGACCTCGACGTGCACCTGCCCCGGACCACCGACTTCTGGGAGCGGGCCCTCTTCCGCAGCGCCGACTACCGGCGCAACGCCTTCGCCCCGCACGCCGCCCTCCAGTCGGCCCGCGAGATGACCGCGGAGGACTTCGGCCGCTGGGTGCAGCTGTGGCGCGCCACGATCGACGGTCTGTACCGGGGGCCGAACGCGGAGCGGGCCAAGGCGCAGGGCGAGCGGATCGCGCTGACCCTGCACAAACGGCTCGCCGGCGCGGACCCGGAGCTGTTGCGCGGCGCGGGCACGGTGGGCTTCGTCCCGCTGGCGGCCCTGGAGCTGCGCTCGATGCCGTCCTGACCTGCGGTTTCGAGATTCCGCAAAAAAACTTCGCGGGGAGCGATGAGTTTCCCGGGACCCCCAGGTCTATCTCTCGAAAGCAACGGAACACGCCGAGAGAAGAGAGACCGCGATGTCCTCCACCATGATCTTCGTCAACCTGCCGGTCAAGGACCTGGAGGCCACCAAGACCTTCTGGAGCAAGCTCGGCTACAGCTACAACGCCCAGTTCACCGACGAGAACTGTGCCTCGATGCCCATCAGCGACTCGATCGTGGCCATGTTCCTGACCGAGGCCCGGTACAGGGACTTCACCCACAAGGCCATCGCGGACGCGACCAAGACCTCCCAAGTGCTGCTGTGTCTGAGCGCCGAGAGCCGCGACGCCGTCGACGAGCTCGTCGACGGGGCCCTGGCGGCCGGGGGCACCGAGCCCCGCCCGGCCCAGGACCACGGCGTCATGTACGGCCGCGCCTTCGACGACCTCGACGGGCACACCTGGGAGATCATGTGGATGGACCCGGCGATGATCCAGGGCTGAACCGGCGACGGTCCACGGCTGATCAGCGGGAGGTCGCGGCGGTCCGCACCGGGTAGGTCCGGACCGCCATCCCCTCGTCGTCCAGGCAGTGCCCCGACTCCAGGTCGAAACGCTGCTTGAGCAGCGGCGAGGCCACGAAGGCCCGCCCGGCCGCCGAGCCGACCAGCCCGCGCGAGAGCACCTGTGCCCCGGTGAAGGGGTCACGGTTGCCGATGGCGTACGGGCGCCCCGCGCGGTCGACGAACACGGCGGCCTGGCTCCCGTCGGGCAGCAGCGCCGCCACCCCACGCCCGGGGACGAGGTCGGACAGTTCGCACACGGTGAGCCACCCCTCCTCCACCTGCAGTTCCACGGTCATCGGGCGCCTCCCAGGGGTTCCAGGGTGAGGACGGTCAGATCGGGCTTGACCTGACCGCGTTCGGGGACGAAGCGCACGCTCGGGTCGGGTGCGCCCGGAGCGTTGACGAAGGACACGAATCGGCGCAGCCGCTCCGGGTCCTCCAGGGTCTCGGCCCACTCGTCGCGGTAGTGCGCCACGTGGTCGGCCATCAGGGCCTCCAGGTCCGCGCACAGGCCGAGCGAGTCGTGCACGACCACGTCCCGCAGGTGGTCGAGGCCGCCCTCCAGCCGCTCCAGCCAGGTGGAGGTCCGCTCCAGCCGGTCGGCGGTGCGGATGTAGAACATCAGGAACCGGTCGATGAGCCGGACCAGTTCGGCGTCGGACAGGTCCTGGGCCAGCAGATCGGCGTGGCGCGGGGTGGCCCCGCCGTTGCCGCCGACGTAGAGGTTCCAGCCGCCCGCGGTGGCGATGACCCCGAAGTCCTTGCTCTGCGCCTCCGCGCACTCGCGGGCGCAGCCGGAGACCGCCGACTTGAGCTTGTGCGGGGCGCGCAGGCCCCGGTAGCGCAGCTCCAGATCGATGGCCATGCGTACGGAGTCCTGGACCCCGTAGCGGCACCAGGTCTGGCCCACGCAGGACTTCACGGTCCGCAGGGCCTTGCCGTAGGCGTGCCCGGACTCGAATCCGGCCTCGACGAGCCGTGCCCAGATACGGGGGAGCTGGTCCACGCCGGCACCGAAGAGGTCGATGCGCTGCCCACCGGTGATCTTCGTGTAGAGGCCGAAGTCGCGGGCCACCTCGCCGATCACGATGAGCTTGTCGGGGGTGATCTCGCCGCCGGGGATGCGCGGGACGACCGAGTAGGAGCCGTTGCGCTGCATGTTCGCGAGGAAGTGGTCGTTGGTGTCCTGCAGGGCGGCCTGCTCCCCGTCCAGGACGTAGCCGCTCGCGCCGAGGGTGGGGGCGAGCGAGGCGATGATCGAGCCGACGGTGGGCTTGCAGACCTCGCAGCCGTCGCCGCCGCGCGCCTCCTCGCGGCCGTGGCTGTCGAGGAGCCGCTCGTACGAGGTCACGCGCAGGGTGCGGACGATCTCGTAGAGCTCGGCGCGGGTGAAGGGGAAGCAGCCGCACAGGCCCTTGTCGGCGGCGGCCGGCATCAACTGGCCGATCACCTTCAGGCAACTGCCGCACCCGGTGCCCGCCTTGGTGCACTTCTTGACCTCGGGCACGGTGGTGTGGGCGGTGATCGCCTTCTTGGTGACGTTGTGGCAGGAGCAGATCACCGCGGTGTCCGGCAGCGAGGCCGGGCCGAGGGCCACGGGCGCACCGGCCCCGGCGGGCAGCACCAGCTGCTCGGGGGTGACGGGCGGTACCGAGCCGGTGAGCGGGCGCAGCAGGCCGTAGGAGTCGGCGTCGCCGACCAGGACGCCGCCGAGCAGGACGCCTTCGGGGGAGACGACCACCTTCTTGTAGACCCCGGAGCGGGAGTCGGAGTAGACGACGTCCAGGCTGCCGGCTGTGACGCCGTGCGCGTCCCCGAAGGAGGCCACGTCCACGCCGAGGAGCTTGAGCTTGGTGGAGAGGTCGGCGCCGGTGAACTCCTTCTCGCGGCCCAGCAGGTCCTCGGCGGCCGTCTCGGCCATTTCGTAGCCGGGGGCGACCAGGCCGTAGACGCGGCCGTCGGCGGCCAGCGCGCACTCGCCGATGGCGTAGACGTGCGGGTCGGAGGTGCGGCAGTGGGCGTCGACGGCGACGCCGCCGCGTTCGCCGACGACCAGGCCGGATGCGCGGGCGAGCTGGTCGCGTGGGCGGACACCGGCGGAGAAGACGACCAGGTCGGTGTCGACGGTGGAGCCGTCGGACAGCTTCATGCCGCTGACCGAGCCGTCCTCGCCGGTGAGGACCTCCTGGGTGCCGACGCCCGTGTGGACGGTGAGCCCCATGTTCTCGATGGTGCGCAGCAGCGCCGCGCCGCCGCCCTCGTCGACCTGGACGGGCATCAGCCGCGGAGCGAACTCCACGACGCGGGTGCTGAGCCCGAGGCCCTTGAGCGCGCCGGCGGCCTCCAGGCCGAGCAGGCCGCCGCCGACGACGGCGCCGCTGGTCCGCGTCTTGGCGTACTCCTCGATCGCGAGGAGGTCCTCGATGGTGCGGTAGACGAAACAGCCCGCGGCGTCCTTGCCGGGGACGGGCGGCACGAAGGGGTAGCTGCCGGTCGCGAGCACGAGCACGTCGTACGGGAACACGCGCCCCGAGCGGGAGATGACGGTGCGGGCCTCCCGGTCGATGGTCTCGGCGGGGTCGTCGAGGTGCAGGGCGATCTTGTGGTCGGCCATGAAGGTGGCCGGGGTCAGGGAGAGGTCCTCGGGGGTGCTCCCGGAGAAGTACGAGGTCAGGTGCACCCGGTCGTAGGCGGGCCGGGGCTCCTCGCAGAGCACGGTGATCCGGTGCGTCGCGGTGGCGCCGCGCTCGGCGAGGGCCTCCAGGTAGCGCTGGCCGACCATGCCGTGGCCGATGAGCACGATGGCGGGGGTGGGCGTGGGCGTGGCTGCGGCCATGATCAGGAGCCTCCGTGGTCGGTGAGCAGGTGGAACAGGTCGGTCAGGGGCTCGCCGTCCTCCCAGCTGCGGGCGAGGGCGCCCACGCCGGAGAGTTCGCCGAGCAGGACCCCGCCGACGAGGCGGTCGCCGCGGACGACGACCTTGCGGTAGGTGCGGCGGGTGGCGTCGGCGAGCCGGACGACGTCGTCGCCCGGGCGCGGCGTCGTCTCGCCGAAGGCGGCGAGGTCGAGGGGCCGGTCGCCTCCGGCGGTGAGGGTGAGGCGGGTCAGGGCGCGGGTGCCGGTGTAGGTGGACGTGGCGCCGGTGTCCGGGCGGGGGCCCGGGGGCGTGGCCTGGCCGCGGCCCGGGCCGGGGGTGGTCCCGGGGGGCGTGCGGGTGCCGGTCCCGGTGCTCGGCGGTGGGTCGGTCGTGATGCCCCGGCCGGTGCCGAGGAGGACCTTGGAGAGGGCTTCGGCCTGCTCCAGGGCGGGGCCCGCCAGGCCGTACACCCGGCCCGCGTGTTCGGCGCAGTCGCCGATGGCGTGGATGCGGGGGTCGCTGGTGCGGAGCTCGTCGTCGACGAGGATGCCGGTGCGGACGTCGAGGCCGGCGGCCAGGGCGAGCCCGGTGCGAGGGCGTACGCCGCAGGCGAGGACGACGATGTCGGCTTCGAGGTGGTAGCCGTCGGCGAGCTCGACCCCGGTGACCCTGCGGGGCGTTCCCCCACCCCGCCCCTTCCCGAAACCGGGGCTCCGCCCCGGCCCCCGCGCCTCAAGCGCCGGCGGGGCTGGGGGGTTGGGGTTCCGGCCCTCGGGCTTCGGCGGGGGTGAGTTCCGGCCAGCCTGGGCGTGGGTGGCGGTGGGCCGGATTGCCCGTCGGGCAATTTCAGAGCCGCCGGCGATCGAGGCACGGGGGGCCGGGGGCTGGTCCCCGGCGACGGTCCCGCGCCGGGCGGACCCGGCAGGGGGCGCGCTCCCGGGTGCCCCGGGGCCGCGGAGCCCCGGCAGCGGGGTTTCCGGGGTGGTGGACAGGCCGCGGACCCGGCACTCCGTGTGGATCTCCACGCCCAGGCCGATCAGGTGCGTCCGCAACAGCGCCGAGGCGTCCGCGTCGAGCTGGCGTTCCATCAGGCGTTCGCCCTGCTGGGCCAGGACGACCTGCGCCCCGCGTTCGGCGAGGGCGCGGGCCGCCGAGACGCCGAGGAGGCCACCGCCGATCACTACCGCGCGCACACCGGGGCGTACGGCCGCCGACAGGGCCAGGCAGTCGTCCATGGTCCGGAACGCGTGCACCCCGGAGGGGAGTTCGCGGCCCTCCGGTTCGAACAGGCCGCGGAGGGCCGGGAGGACCGGGTTCGACCCCGTGGCCAGCACCAGGGTGCCGTACGTCTCGACCGTCCCGTCGTCGCAGTGCACGAGCTGCTCCGCCCGGTCGATCCGGACCGCCCGCACCCCCCGGCGCAGGGCCGGGCCGGGGGCCGGCAGGGCCGTCACCTCCGGGGCGTACCTGCCGGCCAGGACCTCCGCCAGGAGGACCCGGTTGTACGGGACGTGCGGCTCCTCACCGAGGACGCGCACGTCCCCGCCCAGCCGGGCGGCGAGCCGCAGGCCGGCGAGGCCGCCGCCGATCACCACCACGCGTTGCTGTTCCGAGGTCATGGCACGAGCGTGCGCGGCCGCTGTTTCCCCACGGCATCGCCCCTGTTTCCCGGACGGAACGCCGACCTCAGCGTCCGGGTTAAGGGTCAGTGAGGCGTTCCTCAAGGCGGCCTTAAGGATCATCGAGGGGGGCCGGGGAGCCCCCGGACCGCCTTAGCGTGGCCGGCATGCAGCGAGACATGGCGGTTCGGGTCAAGGGCGGGATGCTCGGCGGGGCGGGGACCGTGGCCCTGCTGTGGGCCGCCCAGGTGCGGCCGTCGGCCCGGCTCGACGCGCTGTTCGCGACCGCCGCGCACCTGTCCGGCCTGCTCGCGGGATACGGGGTGCTGGTGCTGCTGTTCCTCATGGCCCGCGTCCCCGCCGTCGAGCACGGGGTGGGCGCCGACCGGCTCGCCCGCTGGCACGCGCTGGGCGGCCGCCACGTCCTGCTGCTCTGCTTCGGGCACGGGCTCTTCGCGCTGTGCGGCTACGCCGCGCACGAGGGGGTCGACGTGCTCTCCGCCGTCCGGGAGCTGCTCGGCTACCCGGCCGTGGCCGCCGCGGCGACCGGGACCGTCCTCCTGGTCGCCGTCGGCATCACCTCGGCCCGCTCCGTACGCCGCCGGGTCTCGCACGAAACCTGGCGGGGGGTCCACCTGCTGGCTTACCTCGCCGCCGCCCTCGCTTTCGGGCACCAGCCGGCCGGGCCCGACCTCGCCCCCGTCGCCTGGTTCTGGGCCCTCGCCCACGCCGTCGTCGCCGTCCTGCTGCTCTGGTACCGCGCCGTGGTCCCCGTACGCCAGGCCCTGCGGCACGCGCTGCGGGTCGCCGAGGTCCGGGTGGAGGGGCCCGGGGTGGTCTCCGTCGTCGTCCACGGGGAGCACCTCGCGGAGCTGCGCGCGGAGCCGGGGCAGTTCCTGCGCTGGCGGTTCCTGCAGCGGCGGCTGTGGCACACCGCGCTGCCGTTCTCGCTGTCGGCGCCGGTCCGCGGCAAGACCCTGCGGATCACCGTGAAGGGGCTCGGCGCTCACTCCCGCAGGATCCGCCGGCTGCGCCCCGGGACCCGGGTCCTCGCCACCGGGCCGTTCGGGGCGCTCACCGCCGCCCGGCGGACCCGGCCCAAGGTCTTGCTCATCGCCGGCGGGGTCGGGATCACCCCGATGCGGGCCCTGTTCGAGACCTTGCCCGGCGGGCCGGGGGACATCACCCTGCTCTACCGGGCCGGGGCCGAGGAGCAGCTCGTGCTGCGTTCCGAGCTGGAGGCCATCGCCGCCGAGCGGCAGGCCGGGCTGCACTACCTGCTCGGGCCCTCGGGCGCCGCGTTCGATCCGCTGGCTCCGCAGGCGCTCACCGACTTGGTCCCGGAGCTGGCGGAGCACGACGTGTACCTGTGCGGGCCGCCCGCGATGGCGGACGCCACCCAGGCAGCCCTGCTGCGGGCCGGGGTGCCGGCCGGTCGGATCCACTCCGAGTGCTTCAGCTTCTGAGCCCGGCCCCGGCCCGGCCCCGGCCCGGCCCCGGCCCGGCCCCGGCCCGGCCCCGGCCCGGCCCCGGCCCGGCCCCGCCCCCGCGCTCCCTTCCGCCTCCGAGAGGTCGCCGCACCATGCGTCACCCGCTGCACGTCGCGCTGTCCGTGTCCCCGCTGTCCGCGCTGTCCGCGCTGTCCTCGCCGTCCTCGCCGTCCCCGCTCTTCCCGCCGTCCCCCCTGTCCCCGCCGGTCGCCGCCGCCGCGCCCCCTGCCGCCGCCAGGCACCGCAGGCCCCGTACCTCCCCGGTGCACGCGGCGCTCGCCGCGCTGGGCTCCGTACCGCCCGCGCGGCGGCTGGCGGCCGGGCTCGGGCTGGCCAGTGTGCTGGCCGCGAGCGTGCTGACGGTCGCGGTGGACCCGTCGGCGCCCGTGGCCCCGGACAGGGCTCCGGCCAGGCAAAGCTCAACGTTTGCGCAAGTTTCCGGGGATTGATGGTCAGTGCACCCAACCCCTCCATAGGGTCGGGCCGTGCCTGACATATCGACAACCATGATCATCGTGCTGTGCGTGGCCGCCGCGACGGCCGGCTGGATCGACGCCGTCGTGGGCGGGGGCGGCCTGCTGCTCCTGCCCGCCCTGCTCCTCGGACTGCCCCACGCCCACCCCGCCACCGTCCTCGGCACCAACAAGGCCGTGGCCATCGTCGGCACCTCGGGCGCCGCCGCGGCCTACCTGCGCCGGACGCCGGTGGACGTGCAACTCGCCATCCGCATCGGCCTGGCCGCGCTGGCCGGCTCCATGGGCGGGGCCGCCCTGGCCGGCGGCATCAGCAAGGACGCGCTGCGCCCGATGATCATGGCGGTCCTGGTGGTCGTCGCCGCCTTCGTCCTCTTCCGCCCCGCCTTCGGCGCCGCTCCGGGCGCGGCCCCCGCGGGCCGCCGCCGCGTGCTGCTCACCATCGGCCTGGCCGGACTCGGCATCGGCTTCTACGACGGCCTCATCGGCCCCGGTACCGGCACCTTCCTGGTGCTGGCGCTGACGGCCCTGCTCCACCTCGACCTGGTGACGGCCTCCGCCACGGCGAAGATCGTCAATGTGTGCACGAACGCCGGGGCCCTCGCCATGTTCTCGTACCAGGGCATGGTGCTCTGGCAACTGGCCGGTCTGATGGCGGTGTTCAACCTGGCCGGCGCCATGGTCGGCGCCCGGATGGCCCTGAAGAAGGGCAGCGGGTTCGTGCGTGGAGTCCTTCTGACGGTGGTCGGAGCCCTCGTGGTCAAGCTGGGCTTCGAACAGTGGGGCTGACCCGGGGATAAAGTTCTGGTCGTGCCCCACCTCGAAATATCCGACCTGATCACCGTCACCGACCCGCTCAGCGGGGCACGGCTGCCGGTGCGCCGGGGCGACGTGGTCCGCCTGCTCCAGGAGTCCGGGGACCCGCGGGCGGCCCGTATCGTCGCCGGGCTGCCGGCCGGCAGGGACGACGTGCTCGACCCGCTCGCCGTCGACCGTCTGATGATCGGCGTCCACACGGAGATGCAGCGGCTCAGCGAGGAGCTGCGCATCGGTGAACGGCTGGTGCACGTCCTCGGCCCGCTCTTCGAGGCCATCCGCGAGATCGCCGGCCGCCGCGGCCGCTTCCGGCTCGTCGACATCGGATCCGGCCTCGGGTACCTCGTCCGCTGGCTCGCGGCCACCGGGGCCCTGGGGCCGAACGTCGAGCTCATCGGCGTCGACCTCGACGCGGCGCTGGTCGCCGAGGCCGACCGGCTGGCCCGCGCCGAGGGGCTTGACTGCCGGTTCGTCCACGGCAACGCCTTCGACCTCCCGGAGATCGCCACCGTCTACGTCTCCACCGGGGTGCTGCACCACTTCCGCGGCCCCGCGCTCACGGAGTTCTTCGAGGCCCAGGCCGACTCGCAGGCGCTCGCCTTCTGCCACTTCGACATCGCGGCCACCCGGCTGGCACCCGTCGGCGCCTGGATGTTCCACCGCGCCCGGATGCGCCATCCGCTCGGCCGCCACGACGGGGTCGTCTCCGCCCTGCGCGCCCACACCGACGACACCCTGCTGCGCGCCGCGACCGTACCCGGCATCAGGCCGCTGCTCTACGAACCCCGGGGCCTGTCCAACCCCTTCTGCACCACCCTGCGCCCCGTCCTCGGGATCAGGCCGTACCTGGAGGACCCGCTGCGCCTGGCCATGGGGCGGGCCTCCCGCCGGCTCGTGGGCGCGGAGCAGCTGAGCCGGCCCGGGGCCGCGCGGTGAACCCGGTCCTGCCGCTCCTCGCCCTCGGTCTGCTCGACGCGGCGTTCAGCGGGTTCCGTGCCTACGCCGGCCGCGACGCCCGGATCCGCAAGCACCGCGCCGTCGTCCGTGCCGCGCTGCGCGGGCTGGCGGTCGGCGCCGTCCTGCTGCTCGCCCCCGCCCTCACGGCCGGAGCGGTGCTGCTGGCCGCCGACGACCCGGACCGAGCCTACGGGGTCCTCGCCGACGGTGGCGTCGGCTTCCTCGTCCCGCTCGGGCTCTACGCGCTCGCCGTGGCCGTCTCGCTCCTCGCCTACTTCGCCCTGCCCTTCCGGGCCAGCACCCTCGCCATGGTCGTCGGGCTGGGTCCGCTGACCCTGGCCCGGCCGCTGTTCGTGGCCGTCGCCTGTGCCGGAGCGCTCGTCGCCGGGGGCGGCTGGACCTCGCTCCTGGTGGGGGCCGTCGCGGGGGCGGCGGTCCTGTGCGTCGAGCCGTTCGTGCACCGCCGCTGGTACGCGATGCCGCTCTAGCCGGAACTACCGCGAGGCGCGTGCCACGACGAGGAGGAACAGTCCGCAGGCCGTCACGAGCAGCCATCCCGGACGGGACGCGTGGGCGAGGCCGGCCGGGGTGGCGCCCGCGGCCAGGCCGCCCGCGACGGCGATGCCGACCGCCGAGCCGACCTGGCGGGCGGTGGAGGTGATGGCCCCGGCCACACCGGCGCGGGACGGCGGCAGACCACTGACGGCGGTATGGGTGATCGGCGCGTTGGCGAAGCCGAACCCGATGCCGATCAGCAGGTACGCCAGCAGGAGCAGCGGGACCGCGGTGTCCCGGCCCAGGTTCACCATGCACAGTCCGCCCGCCGCGGTGAACCCGCCCGCCAGGAGGAGCGGACGCCGTGGTCCGACGCGCCCGGTCAGGCTGCCGGACCACGGCGCGCACAGGGTGGCCCCGAGCGCCATGGGCAGGGTGGCGGCACCGGCCGCGAGCGGGGTCCAGCCGCGGGTGTTCTGGAGGTAGAGCGTGTTGAGCAGCAGGGTCACGTTCAGCGCGGCGAACAGTGTCACGGCGCCCAGCACCGCCGAGGCGAAGGGCGGCCGCCGGAAGAGCCCGAGATCCATCAGGGGATCGCTCCGGCGCGGCTCCACCCGGACGAACCCGGCGGCCGCCGCCACGGCGAGGGCGTAGCCGGCCAGCGCGGCGGGCGAGGTCCAGCCGATGCGGGGCCCTTCGATCAGGACGGCGACCGAGACGCACAGGGCCGTTGTCAGGAGCAGCTGGCCGGGCAGGTCGAGCCGCCGGGAGCGCGGGCCGCGGGACTCCGGTACGAACACGGCGACCAGGACGAGCGCGGCGACGATCACCGGTGCGTTGATCCAGAAGACCGAGCGCCAGCCGAACGCCGCGGCGAGGGCCCCGCCGATGACCGGCCCCGCCGCCATGCTCAGTCCGAAGACCGAGGCCCACACGCCGATGGCCCGGGCCCGCTCCCGCGGGTCGGGCATCGCGTTCACCACGATGGCCAGGGCCACGGGGCTCAGCATCGAGGCCCCGACGCCCTGGACGGCCCTCGCCGCGACGAGGACGCCGAGCGAGGGAGCCAGGGCGCAGGCCAGCGACGCGAGCCCGAAGACGATCAGCCCGCACCGAAACACCCGGCGGCGCCCGAAGCGGTCCGCGAGGGCGCCGGAGGCCATGAGGAGGCTGGCCAGGACCAGGGTGTAGGCGTCAACGACCCATTCCAGACCACGGGTGCCCACGCCCAGGCCCCGTCCGATCACGGGCAGGCCCACGTTGACGATGGTGGTGTCCACACCGATGAGGAACATGCTCAGCGCGCAGACGGCCAGTACCGTCCACCGTCGGCGCGCACTCAGGACGGGCCCCGCGGCCGGGGCCCTGGTGCCGGTGCCGGTGCTCGTGCTCGTACTGCTCATGGGTCCGCCTTCGGTCCGGGATCGCCTGCGGCCCATGCTCGGAGCGGGCGCCGGCCGAGGCACAGGAAATTTGCCGGTACCGCAAAATGGGCGCATGAGCCCCAGCCCCATGGACCCCGAACTCGCGGAGACGCTCGAAGCCATCGGACCGCGGCTGCGGGCGCTGCGGCGCGACCGCGGCATCACCCTGGAGGAGCTCGCCCGCGACACCGGGATCTCCGTGAGCACCCTGTCGCGCCTGGAGTCGGGCAAACGGCGCCCGCCGCTCGAACTGCTCATCCCGCTCGCCCGGACGCACCGCGTCGCACTGGACCAGCTGGTGGCGGCCCCGGCCACCGGGGACCCGCGCGTCCACCTGAAGCCCCGGCGCAGGGAGCGGGGGAGCGTCCTGGTACCCCTGACGCAGTACCCGGGCCGGGTGCAGGTGTTCAAGCAGGTGCTCGCGCACCGGGAACCGAAACTCGTGACCCACACCGGTTACGAATGGCTCTACGTGCTCGCCGGCGAACTCCGCCTGATCATCGGCGAACGCACCTTCACCATCCGCCCCGGCGAGGTCGCCGAGTTCGACACCGCCGAACCCCACTGGTTCGGGCCCGCCGACAGGAACGAGGTCGAGATCCTGCACCTGTTCGGCCCCCGGGGCGACCAGGCCGTGGTGCGTACCGGCCCGTCAGCGGCGCCGCTCAGTACGTCCCGGTGAGGTGGGCGAAGACGACCACGTTGCCCTTGTAGCCGGTCCGCTGGGAGAAGCCCCCGCCGCAGGTGATGACGCGGAGCTCGGCGCGCGGCGAGGGCCCGTACACGCGGGAGTCGGGGAAGGCCCTGGCGTCGTAGACCTCCACCGCGTGGACGGTGAACACGGCCGTACGCCCGTCGGCGCGGGCGATCTCTATCAGGGCTCCTCGGCGCAGCGCGCCGAGGTGGTAGAAGACCGCCGGACCGGTTGCGTCGTCCACGTGTCCGGCGACGACCGCGGTGCCGGTGGCGCCCGGGGTGGTCCCGTCGCGGTACCAGCCTGCCAGGTCCCGGCGGGCCGGCGGCGGTACTTCGAGGCTGCCGTCGGCCCGGAGCCCGAGCCCGGTGAGCGGGGCGTCCACCCGGATGGACGGGATCCGGATGCGGGTGGGCGGCGAACCTGGGAGCGCGGCGATGGCCGCGGGGTACCGCGCGTGGGCACTCAGCGCCTCGCCGGGGGAGGGCACCGGGGGCCGGACCTGCTCGCTGGACCCGCTGCTGACGAGCCACACGCCGATGCAGGCGGTGAGCGCCACGAGCCCGCCGCGGCGGGCTCGGCTTGCGTCCATGCGGGCCCCCTTGCCGTCATGCCGTGTGGCTGGGTTTGGCTTGGCTTGCTCTGGCTCGGTGACTGAACCGTCGCCCGGCCCCGCGAACGGGGGGACCTCGCGGGGCGGGCGACGGGGGACGGTACCGGTCGGACCGCGGCCGGAGCCGCGGTGGGCGTCCGTCAGCTCCGCGTGCCGCTCGCCCGGCGACGCAGGAGCCAGGTACCGCCGACGGCGGAAGCGGCCAGCACTGCCACTCCCACCGCGATCTTGGCGGGGTCGGTGGTGGTGGTCGTGCCACCGCCCACCCCGGTGCGCACGTGGCCCTGAGGGCCGCGGTCGTGCTCGGTGACGACCAGGTCGCCGGTGGCGAACTTGCCGTTCGCGCAGGTGGCGCCGATGCCGTAGGTCCCGGGGCGGGTGTCGCGGGCGACCTGGAACTGCCCCACGACCACCTCCTTGTGGGTCCCAGGGGTCAGCTTGAAGCGGCCGCCGCCGACGGTGGAGGCATCGCCCTCGGCGTGACTGCCGGGGCCGCAGGCGCTCGTGTTCACCGTGACGGTGGTGCCGGGAGTGGCCGACTTGGGCCAGACCTCCAGCGGGGCGAAGTCACCGGCAGCGAAGCTCGCCATGCCCAGGTCCGCGGCGGCGACCGCGCCGGCCACCGGTCCGGTGAACGCGGCGGCGGTCAGCGCGGTGGCGGTGAGCACATGGGCGGTGCGTCGACGCATGGGGGGTCTCCTGGGGACACGGGGTCGTGTTTCCGAGGTAACCCGGGGGGTTGGCGCAGCGCCTGCTGATGCAGTGTCAGATCTGCGGCGGGGTGGGGAGTGACGGGGCGTTTCCGCAGGTCGGGGCGGTGGGGCGGCCATCCGTGTACCCCCACCCCGTCCGGGTGACGGCAGCTCCGCCGCGGACCCCGCGCCTCAAACGCCGGCGGGGCCGGATTCGACCAGGACGGGAGGGGCGGGAGGGGCGGGAGGGGCCGGTGGGAGGGTGATCCTGGTTGAGGCGCCGTGGGGGGTGGCGTTGGTCAGGGTGACCGTGGCGCCGATGACCTGGGCCTGGCCCAGGGCGATGGTCAGGCCGAGGCCCGTGCCCTGGCCGCGTTCCTTCGCGCCCGTCAGGAACCGCTGCGGTCCGTCACGCAGCAGCGTCTCCGGAAAGCCCGGTCCGTCGTCGCGCACCGTCACCGTGTTCCCGGCCACCGTCACGGTGATCGGCGCCCTGCCGTGCCTGCGGGCATTGGCCAGCAGGTTCGTCAGGATCCGTTCGAGGCGCCGCGCGTCCGTGCGGACCCGGTCGGTGCCGTCCGTGCCCAGCACCCGCGCCCCGACCCCCGAACGCCGGGTGATGGATGCCACCAGTGGCCCCAGCGCGTGGGTGTCCAGCTGCGCCTCCTCCCGGTCCGCGTCCAGCCGGGCCACCTCCAGGAGGTCCTCCGTCAGCGTGCGCAGTGCCGCGACCCGGTCGCGCACCAGCTCCGTCGGCCGCCCCGGAGGGAGCAGTTCGGCGGCGGTGTGCAGACCGGTGAGTGGGGTCCGCAGCTCGTGCGCCACGTCCGCCGTGAAGCGCTGCTCCGCCACCAGTCGCCGCTGCAGGCTCGCCGCCATGGTGTCGACCGCCGAGGACAGCTCGGCGACCTCGTTCCGGGTCCCCGGCACGCCCGACGGGCCGATCCGCGCGTCCAGTTCGCCCGCGCTGATCCGTCGGGCCGTCTCCGCCGCCGACCGCAGGTCCTTGCTCAGCCGGCTGGCGAGCGCGGCCCCGCCGATCGCCGCGAGGGTGACCACCACGACGCCGAAGGCCACCAACTGTCGGTCGAGTTCGGCCAGTTCCGCCTGCTCGGCGGCAAGTGACCGGCGTACGGAGAGCACTTGGTCGCCGCCGACCGGCCGGGCGGCCCACACCGCCGGGTGGGGGCCGTCCAGGTCGAGGTAGGTGGTGCGCTGCCCTGAGAGGGCCGCCCGGCGCAGCGACTCCGGGATGCCGGGACAGTCGATCCGCGCATCGGCCTCGCCGACCTTGTCGAAGTCCAGCTGGCCCGTGAGCTCGTAGACCTGCCGCACGCGGACGAGCTGCTGGACGGCGCTCTCCCGCGCCGCGTCGGCCACCTGGCGGACGCGGGCCTCGTGGATCAGGGCGCCGATGGTGAGCGCGACGAGCGAGCAGCCGACGGCGAGCAGTACGGAGATCTTCCAGCGCAGCCCGAGGGTGTGCAGGAGGCGTCGGCAGCGGAGCAGGGCGCGTTTCACCGGGTGCCGGAGTCCTTCCTGGTGGGGGATTCGGAGCCGGACGGCTTCGGGGCCGGACACCCGGTGGGGCTCCCCGAGGAGATGGAGTTGCCGAACTGCCGCTCGTCGCTGAGCACGGTCATCCGCCGGCCGTCCCAGTGGTAGCGGACGGCGTGCGCGGAGCCGTCGTCGTCGGCGGTGCGGATCAGCAGGTCGCTGCCGACGATCTGGGGGCTCATCCGGCGGCCGCTGGTGAACAGGATCGGGACGATCTTTCCGTCGACCACGGTGTAGACGCTCAGCAGCGAACGCCCGGTCGGGCTGTCACCGGCGAGGATCAGCTCGGGCTTCCCGTCACCGGTCAGGTCCGCGAACCGGGCCGGCCGGACCCCGGCCCGCCCCGGGCCCTCGATCTCCCGCGCGTTGCCGAACTGCTTCATCGCCCTGTCCGCGCGCAGTACGGCCATCACGTCGACCTTCTCGATCCCCGCCGGCCCCACGGCGGGAGCCCCCTCGAGCGGCTTCGGCGGCGGCATCCGGGTGGCGACGGGGCTGCCGCCGGAGGTCTCCGAGCTCGTACTCCACAGCGGCCACAGCGGTTTGGGTTGCGGCTGCGCGGAGACGGGCGGCGCGGCCTCGCTCTGCCCGAGGCCCCGGGGAGCGGCGCAGCCGGCGAGGGCGGCGCAGAGCAGGGTGGCGGCGGCGAGGAGACGGCGGCGGGTCGGTCGAGTCATGGTGGGTGGAACCGTCGGGTGGTGGGCGGGGGCAGCGCGGAGAGGGCCGCCGGGGAAGAGGCAGACTGACGGTAGACGGCGCTGGTCACGGGCGTCGGGAGGTTGTGTAACAGCGGTGCGTACGAGGGCTCGTGCCGCCGAAGTCGGGACTTTCGGCCCGGCTCCGGCCGGTGCGGGGCCCGGCGGACAGCTCAGTGTGAGTCGAGGGAGGACGGCATGACATCGGCCGATCGGCCGGAAGGCCACGGCGGAAGAACGATTCCGGAGACGGAGGGCGTGGCGGCGGCGCCGACGCGGGGGCCGTGGGAGGCGCCCGCGGAAGAGCCACAGCCAGCGCCCGCGGAAGAGCTCCCGTTCTTCGTGTACGGGACCCTGCGCCCTGGCGAGGTCAACCACGACCTGTTCCTCCGCGGCCGCACGGCGGCCGAGGAGCCCGCGCGCCTCCCCGGTGCGGCGCTGTACGAGGGCCCCGGGTACCCGTACGCCGTGGACCGCCCCGGCTCCGCCGTGGCCGGGGAGCTGATCACCCCCGTCCCCGGGGCCTACGGGGAACTGCTCGCCGCGCTCGACCTGCTGGAGGAGTACGAGGGCCCCGGGCACCCGGGCAACATCTACGACCGCATCGCCCGCGAGGCCCTGCGCCCCGACGGCACCCCGGTCCGCGCCTGGGTCTACCTGGCCGCCCCACCCCTGGCCGGCCGCCTCGCCCGCTCCGGTACGGAGATCCCGGGCGGCGACTGGCTGCGCCGCTGAGCCGTCAGGGGGACCGCCACCACCGCCGCCGGACCCCGGCAGCGGCCCCGGAGCCGGGCCGGGCGGCGGGCTGAGCGGCGGGCTGAGCGGCGGGCCGGGCCGTCGGGGCGGCGTCGTACTCGCGGGAGACGACCTCGATCCGGCGCAGCGCGTGGTCCGCGCGCACGGTGTCCAGTCCCAGGGCGTCGATCTCGCCGATCCGGTCGCCGTCGGTGACCGGATCGAGGACGGTCGTGGCCACGACGGGATCGTCCCGGCCGATGGTGACGTCCTCGGACAGCAGGGTCTCCATCAGCCGTTTCACGGCGTCCGGAGCCGCCTCCGGTCCGACGGCCAGGTGCACCAGCAGCTGTGCCACGCCGGCACGCTCCCAGTGGGCCTCGGCGATCCACACGCTGCGGATTCCGGGGAACTCCAACAGCCGCTCGCGCAGCGCGTCCCGCAGCGCCACGGCCAGCGGGAGCGTCGACCAGCTGAGCCGGACCGCTTCGCCGTGGCGGAGCCGGGTCCCGCGCTGCCGGAGCGAGTGGAGCAGCAGGGCGGAGGGGATCCTGGCCCAGCCTCCGGCGGAGGAGACGATCATCTTCCCGACCTCCGTCCGCCGCAGGATGTCCAGCAGTCGCACGGCATCGCAGTGGACGGCGCCGGCCGCCTGCGGGAGCTGATCGGCGAGGCACGTCTCGCTGACGTAGCCGGGGAGCTCCGGCCCGTCGTCACCCTTGACGAACACCACGGAGCCGTCTTCGTCCACCGGCACGAAGACTCCGGCGTCGAGGACGGCCTCGATCAGGGGAGCTTCGTCGGACGGGTTCCCGGGCCGGTCGAGCAGCGCGGCGAGCGCCGTGTTCACGATGGTCACGGGCGGGAGCGTAGCCGTCGCGCCCGGAGCGGCCGCGGGGCGGGTCGCCGGCAGCCGGACTACAGGCCTTCCGCACCCCGGTTGCGCAGCCGCTGCCCGTACTGCTGGAGGACCCACAGCTCCTCCTGGACCGCCGCCAGGTGTTCCGGCGGGGCCTGCGGGCCCAGGCGGGCCATCGTGCCCTGGACCTCGTGCACCCGGCGGTCGACCGCGCGCAGCCGCACCTGGACCAGCTGGACCCCGGCGTAGATCTCGTCGACCGTCTTCGCGTGGATGGCCTCGACCGCGAGCTCGGTGACCAGCGAGCGGACGGTGTCGTTCGGCGCGGCCTCGCGGACCCGGGCCAGATAGTCCTCGGTGCCCAGCGAGGCGCCGCCGGCGTCCTGGACGGCCTGGCGGACGGCCTGGTAGGGCGGGGCGGTGAACTCGTCGATCCCGTACGCGTCGAAGGCGGGGGAGACCAGGGCCGGCCGCTGGAGGGCCAGCTTCAGCAGCTCGCGCTCCGTGCGGTGGGCCGGGCTGCGCAGGTTCAGCGCGGGACCGCCCGCCGGGGCGGCGGGCGTGGCCGCGGCCTCGTACGAGGACCGGCCGCGGCCCTGCTGCGATCCGCCGCCGGGTCTGCCGGGTCCGCCCTGGCCCCCGCGGTCGCGCGCCCAGCGGGCGAG
This sequence comes from Streptomyces sp. NBC_00435, assembly GCF_036014235.1. Taxonomy (GTDB): domain Bacteria; phylum Actinomycetota; class Actinomycetes; order Streptomycetales; family Streptomycetaceae; genus Streptomyces. The sequence continues at coordinate 2,671,879 of NZ_CP107924.1, read as the reverse complement.
CTGCGCGACGCGCTTGACCACGAACTGCTCGTCGCGGATGCCGAGCATGCCGGCCAGCTGGACCGCCGACTCGTGCTGGATCGCGATGTTCTTGATGTTGGCGACGACCGGTGAGGCCTCGTCCAGCGCGGCCGCGCGGCCCGCCGGGTTCTCCAGGTTGTGCCGGGCCACGATGTGCCGCAGCGCGAACTCGAAGAGCGGGGTGCGGGCCTCGACCAGTGCGGCCACGGCGGCGTCGCCCTGCGCGAGGCGCAGGTCGCACGGGTCCATGCCGCCCGGTGCGATGGTGATGGAGGTTTCGGCGGCGAACTTCTGGTCGTCCTCGAAGGCCCGCAGCGCGGCCTTCTGCCCGGCCGCGTCCCCGTCGAAGGTGAAGATCACCTCGGCGGTGGCGTTGTCCATGAGCAGCCGGCGCAGGATCTTGATGTGGTCGCCGCCGAACGCGGTGCCACAGGTGGCGATCGCGGTCGTGACCCCGGCCACGTGGCAGGCCATGACGTCGGTGTAGCCCTCGACCACGACGGCCCGGGAGGTCTTCGCGATCTCCTTCTTGGCCAGGTCGATGCCGTACAGCACCTGGGACTTCTTGTAGATCGCGGTCTCGGGGGTGTTGAGGTACTTGGGGCCGTTGTCGTCCTCGCGCAGCTTGCGCGCGCCGAAGCCCACGACCTCGCCGCTGATGTCGCGGATGGGCCACATGAGCCGGCCGCGGAAGCGGTCGATGGGCTTTCCGCTGCGGCTGTCCTGGGCCAGGCCCGAGGTGATCAGTTCCTTGTCGGTGAAGCCCTTGCCGCGCAGGTAGCGGGTGAGGTGGTCCCAGCCGGCCGGGCTGTAGCCGACGCTGAAGTGGGCGGCGGCGGCCTGGTCGAAGCCGCGCTCGGCCAGGAACTTGCGGCCGATCTCGGCCTCGGCGCCGCCCAGCTGGTCCACGTAGAACTCGGCCGCCGCCTTGTGGGCCTCGACCAGCCGGATGCGCTCGCCGCGGCCGCTGCTGCCGGCGGTGTAGCCGCCCTCTTCGTACCGCAGGGTGATGCCGGCCTGGCCGGCCAGCCGCTCGACCGCCTCGGAGAACGAGAGGTGGTCGATCTTCATGATGAAGTCGAGGGTGTCCCCGCCCGCCTGGCAGCCGAAGCAGTGGTAGAGACCCTTGCTGGGGCTGACCTGGAAGGACGGGGACTTCTCGTCGTGGAAGGGGCAGAGGCCCTTGAGGTTGCCGCCGCCCGCGTTGCGCAATTGGAGGTAGTCGGAGATCACGGCGTCGATCGGGACCGCGTCCCGTACCGCCTTCACGTCGTCGTCGTTGATCCGTCCAGCCACACGCGCAAGTCTACGGGCGGGGAACGACAATCCCGTCAGGCACCCTCCGCCGGGAGCAGGGCCGAAAGCGGAACTGACGGATCCGCCAGCCTCTCCCGGTCCACGGGCGCCTTCGACCTGATCAGGGCCTGGATGTGCTCGGTGACATCCCACACATTCACGTTCATCCCGGCCAGGACCCGCCCGTCCGAGAGCCAGAAGGCGATGAACTCCCGCTTGCCCACGTCCCCGCGGATCAGCACCTGGTCGTAGCCGCCCGCCGGGGCGTACCCCGAGTACTCCAGGCCCACGTCGTACTGGTCGGAGAAGAAGTAGGGCACCCGGTCGTACGACACCTCCTGCCCCAGCATCGCCCGCGCCGCGGCCGGCCCTCCGTTCAGCGCGTTCGCCCAGTGCTCCACCCGCAGTCGGGCCCCGAGCACCGGGTGGTGCGCGGCCGCCACGTCCCCGACCGCGAAGACGTCCGGGTCTGAGGTGCGCAGCGAGGCGTCCACGGCGATCCCGCCCCCGTGCTCCCGGTCCACCAGGGCCAGGCCCGAGGTCTCCGCGAGCGCGGTCCGCGGCGCGGCCCCGATCGCCGCGAGGACCGCGTGCGCCGGATGCTCCTCCCCGTCGTCCGTACGGCCCGCCAGCACCATGCCGTCGTGGCCGACGATCTCCGTCAGATGGGACCCGAAGTGGAAGCGGACCCCGTGATCGGCGTGCAGGTCCGCGAAGAGCCGGCCGATCTCCGGGCCGAGCACCGCGTGCAGCGGCGTCGGGGCCGGCTCGATCACGGTGACCTCGGCCCCGTACCCGCGGGCCGCCGCCGCGACCTCCAGACCGATCCAGCCCGCCCCCGCGATCAGCAGGTGCCCGTTGTCCCGGCCCAGGCCCGCCAGTGCCTTGCGCAGCCGCTCGGCGTGCGAGAGCCGGCGCAGGTGGTGCACGCCGACCAGCTCGGTGCCCGGGATGTCGAGCCGGCGGGGCTCGGCGCCGGTGGCGAGCAGCAGCTTGTCGTAGGGCAGCGCCGTGCCGTCGCCGAGGACCACCTTCTTGGCCTCGCGGTCCAGCTGGACCGCGGGCTGGCCGAGGTGCAGCTCGATGTCGGCGGCCGCGTACCAGGAAGGCTCGTGGACGAAGACGCTCTCGCGCTCCTCCTTGCCCGTCAGGTACCCCTTGGACAGCGGGGGCCGCTCGTATGGATGGTCACGCTCGTCGCCGATCAGGATCACCCGCCCCGTGAACCCCTCCGACCTCAGCGTTTCGGCCGCCTTAGCCCCGGCCAGCCCCGCGCCCACGATGACGAACGTCCGGTGTGCGTCGACCACCTGATGCCTCCTCATAACCTCTCCGCCACATGCGACCACATGCGAGCGTCCCGCACTGAGCCTGCCGCGTGAAGGGGGAGTGGCCCGATCGGCTCACCCTTCGGCGCGTCGCGTGCGCCGCGTGAGGCGGGCGTGCAGGGAGCGCGCGGAGGCGTCCGTGAGGGCCGCGATCTGGTCGACGACCGCGCGCTTGCGTGCCCTGTCGTCCGGGGCCGCGTCGAAGATCGCACGGAACTGCGGATCCAACCCCTCGGGCGCGCGGGCGCTGACGGCCTCCGCCAGCTCGGCCAGCACGATGCGCTGATCGGCGCGGATCCGCTCCTGCTCGTCGCGCTGCATGACGTACAGGTCGGCGACCGCCTTCAGTACGGCGCACTCGTTGCGGGCCTCGCGTGGAACCACCAGCTCCGCCGCGTACCGGGTCAGCCGGCCGGTGCCGTACGCCTGCCGGGTCGCCCCCTCGGCGGCCAGACAGAAGCGGCCGATCAGCTGGCTGGTGGCGTCCTTGAGCCGGGCCTGGGCCACCGCCGAGCCGTCGTACCCGTGCGGCCACCACTCCTGTCCCATCAGCCGGTCCAGCGCCTCGCGCAGTTCCTCCGGATCGGTGTCGGAGGGCACGTACCGGCCGATGGCGACCCGCCAGATCGCGGTGCGCTCGGGCTCGGCGAAGAGCAGGTTCGGATCGAGGTGGCCGGCGTGCAGGCCGTCCTCGAAATCGTGGACGGAGTACGCCACGTCGTCGGACCAGTCCATGACCTGCGCCTCGAAGCACTTGCGGTCCGCGGGCGCGCCGCGGCGCAGCCAGTCGAAGACCGGCAGGTCGTCCTCGTAGGCACCGAACTTCACCGAGTCCGGCTCGGTGGGGTGGTCCCCGCGGGCCCAGGGGTACTTGGTGGCGGCGTCCAGGCAGGCCCGGGTGAGGTTCAGCCCGACGCTGACCAGATCGCCGGTCGCCGGATCGGGGACGAACCGCTTGGGCTCCAGCCGGGTCAGCAGGCGCAGCGACTGGGCGTTGCCCTCGAAGCCGCCGCAGTCCTTGGCGAACTCGTTGAGCGCCTCCTCGCCGTTGTGGCCGAAGGGCGGGTGGCCCATGTCGTGCGACAGGCAGGCGGCCTCGACCAGATCGGGATCGCAGCCGAGCGCGGCCCCGAGCTCGCGGCCGACCTGGGCGCACTCGAGCGAGTGCGTCAGCCGTGTACGGGGACTCGCGTCCCAGTCGTACGAACGCGTACCGGGAGTGACCACCTGGGTCTTCCCGGCGAGCCGGCGCAGGGCGGCGGAGTGCAGCACGCGGGCGCGGTCTCGCTGGAAGGCGGTCCGGCCCGGCCGTTTGTCGGGCTCGGTGGCCCAGCGCTCGGTATCGGCGGGGCCGTACGGCTCGCCGGGCAGGTCGGGGCGGACAGGTGCGGTGGTGCCTTCCATGCCTTCCATGCTCAGAACCGTAACCGGAGCCGCCGACAAGTCGGGACAGGACGACCGGGCCAGGCCGTTCCGGCGAACCTGGCGGTTCCGGCGCACCTCGCGGTCCCGTCGGCCCGATCGGCGGGACGATCCCTACGCGGTGGCCAGTTCCAGTGGCCGCTCCTGCCGTACGGGGGCCGCGAAGGCCGCCCGGGCTTCGTCGTAGCGCTGGAGCACCAGCCGGGCCAGCGCCGGATGGTCACCGAGAGGGGCGGCGGCCGGCCCCGGCGAGGCGGCTGCGCTCGCGGAGGCGAAGCGGCCCGGGGCGGTGAAGTAGGAGGCGACCACGACCCGGTGGACCCCCCGCGCGGCCAGCGCCCGTACCGCGCCGGGCACACCGGGCGTGGCGGCCGACGCGTAGGCCGCCACCACGGGCACCCCGCCGAGCCGTTCGCCCAGCAGGTCGGCGGTGGCCCGGGTGTCGGCGGCGGAGTCCGGGTCGCGGGACCCCGCGGCGGCCAGCACCACCCCGGACCCGGCACCCCAGCCGGCCTCCAGGAGCCGCTCGTAGAGGGCCTCGACGAGCAGCGGATGCGGGCCCAGCGGGGCGGCGATCCGGATCCGCAGGTGTCCGGCGCGGGCGGCGGCGGCCGGCAGGTCCCGTTTGACGTGGGTCCCGCGTCCGAGCAGCAGCGGCACGAGGACGGCGGATCCGGAGGCCCGGTCGAGGGCGTGGTCCAGCAGTGGGTGGTTCAGCTCGATGTGACCGAGCCGGACGTCGAGGCGGGGGCGGAGCTCGCGGACCCGTTCGAGCAGGGCTTCGACGGTGTGGAGGGCGCGCGGATCGCGGCTGCCGTGGGCCACGGCGACGAGGGTGGGCTGCATGCGGGGACTCCTGCGGGGTGTCGGGGGCGCAGCCCGCTGAGCTGCGTGCCGAGCTGGGCGGTGATCCGGGTCAGCAGCTCCGCGGTGGTGGCGGGCGGAAGCGGTAGGGGAAGCGGAAGGGGTGGGGGCAGGGGTAGGGACTCGGGAGAGTGCGCCGGCTCCGTCATGAACCGATCCTGCGTGTGGCAGGTTGCCGGTGCGTTGCGCCGGGGTGACGGGTGTTTTCCACCTGCTCACAGGGGGGTGGACGGGGAGGGTGCGGGTGGTGCGGGCATCCGCACCCGGTGGTGGGGCGCTGGCGCCCGCACCCGGTGGTGGGGGCGCTGGCGTGGGTCTCCTTCCTCCCGCCGGCCCTGGACCGGCGAGCGGCGGTACGCCCTGGTGCGGTGAGCGCGGGGCCCGCCGAAACCGCGGGGGGCGTACACGCGTCCGTAGTCGACAGGAGCTGACAGGAACCAACAGGCAGGGGGCACCGCATTGACGCGCGCGGCGGCAAGAGGCTTGGCCAGGGCGGTACGGGACCGGCTGGGGGCCGTACGCGGCCGGGCGGTGGCCGTACGGATCCCGCTGCCGCGCACCGTACGGGCCCGGCGGCGGGCGGTGCGCGTGGTGATGGCCGGATGCGTGCTGGCACTGCTGCCCTCGGCATGGACGCACGTGGCCGCCGGTCCGCGGCTGCGCACCACCGCGCAGGCGCCCGCCGCCGAGGTGGCCGTGGTCTTCGGCGCCGGGCTGTGGAACGGCCGGCCCACCCCGTACCTCGCGCGCCGCCTCGACGCCGCCGCCGAGCTCTACCGGGCGGGCAAGGTCAAGGTCGTCCTCGTCACCGGCGACAACAGCCGGACCGAGTACGACGAGCCCGACGCGATGCGTGCGTACCTGACGGGCCACGGGGTGCCGGACGCCCGGGTCGTCAGCGACTACGCCGGCTTCGACTCGTGGGACTCCTGCGTCCGGGCCCGGGAGGTCTTCGGGGTGCACCGGGCGGTCCTGATCAGCCAGGGCTTCCACATCCGCCGGGCGGTCGCGTTGTGCGAGGCCGCGGGCGTGGACTCGTACGGGGTCGGGGTGGACGACGTACACGACGCGACCTGGTACTACGGCGGGGTGCGCGAGGTCTTCGCGGCGGGCAAGGCGGCGCTGGACGCGCTGTTCGAGCCGGAACCGCGCTTCCTGGGACCGAAGGAGGAGGGGGTGTCGCGGGCCCTGGCCGCTCTGGCAGACTGACGCCGCTTTGTGTATGCCGATTAGTCATATACCAATCAGTCATGTCCGTCCGTCGTGTGCGTCAGGGGTGTGGAACCGTGGCTGTTGTGGATCTGAGTGGCAAGGTCGTCGTCATCACCGGTGGGGCCCGCGGCCTCGGAGCGGCGGCCGCGCAGGCCGTCGTGGACGGCGGCGGCAAGGTGCTGATCACCGACGTGCTGGAGGCGGAGGGCGCCGCGACGGCCGCGAAGCTCGGGGACGCCGCCCGCTTCCTGCGCCACGACGTGACCAGCGAACCGGACTGGGAGGCGGCACTCGCCTTCGCCCTCGCCGAGTTCGGCCGCATCGACGGCCTGGTCAACAACGCCGGCATCGCCACCGGCCAGTTCCTGGAGCACGAGAGCGTCGAGCACTTCCGCCAGGTGGTCGAGATCAACCTGGTCGGCGTCTTCATCGGCATCAAGGCCGTGATCCCGCTGATGCGCGCGAACGGCGGCGGCTCGATCGTCAACATCTCCTCCGCGGCCGGCCTCACCGGCCTCGCCCTGACCGCCGGCTACGGGGCCTCCAAGTGGGGCGTGCGCGGTCTGTCGAAGATCGGCGCGGTCGAGCTGGCGGAGTCCCGGATCCGCGTCAACTCCGTGCACCCCGGCATGACGCTCACCCCGATGACGGCCCCGGTCGGCATCCAGGCCGGTGAGGGCAACTACCCGGGCGCCCCCCTCGGCCGCGTCGGCCTCCCCGAGGAGATCGCCGCCGCCGTCGCCTTCCTGCTCTCGGACGCCGCGGGCTACATGACCGGCGCCGAGCTCGCGGTGGACGGCGGCTGGACGGCCGGCCTGACCGTGAAGTACCTGACCGGGCAGTGATCCGGTGCCCGGGCGGTCCGGTGCCCGGGCGGTGATCAGGCCCCCGGCGGGCACGCCCCACGGCCCCGGTCGCCGCACCGTCGCCCTCATCGGCCGTCCCCCGATGCGCCGGGCCTCACCGGAGCCGGCGGGCGGCGCTGAGGGCGAACACCCGGGCCCGTAACACCGGGCGGCGGCGGGCGTAACACCGGCGAAGCACGCTGGCCCCATGCACACCCCGGGAGCCGTACCGGCCGATTCCGCCGCCACCTCCGCCACCTCCGTCGCCGTCGCCGCCTCCGCCTCCGCCTCCGAGGCAGTCACCGGCGTCACCGCCACGCACTGCCCGTACTGCGCGCTGCAGTGCGGCATGAACCTCCGTCCCACACACGGCGGAGCGGGTGTGGAGGTGGAGGAGCGCGCGGACTTCCCGGTGAACCGGGGCGCGCTGTGCGGCAAGGGACGTACCGCACCCGCCGTGCTCTCCTCCCGGGTGCGCCTCACCGAGCCGCTCGTCCGCACCCGCGCGGGGCGGCTGGAGCCGGCCACCTGGGAGGAGGCCCTGGACGCCGTGGCCGAGGGCCTGGCCCGGACGCGGCGGTCCCACGGGGCCGACGCGGTCGGGGTGTTCGGTGGTGGCGGGCTGACCAACGAGAAGGCGTACGCCCTCGGCAAGTTCGCCCGCATCGCGCTGGGGACCTCGCAGATCGACTACAACGGCCGGTTCTGCATGTCCTCGGCGGCCGCCGCGCACCAGCGGGCCTTCGGGCTCGACCGGGGGCTGCCCTTCCCGTTGGAGGACATCCCCCGGACCGGCTGCGTCGTCCTCGTCGGCTCCAACCCCGCCGAGACCATGCCGCCGGCCCTGCGCTTCTTCCGGGAACTGCGCGAGAACGGCGGCACGTTGATCGTGGTGGACCCGCGCCGCACGCGGACCGCCGAACAGGCCGACCTGCACCTGGCCCCGCGCCCCGGCACGGACCTGGCGCTGGCACTCGGCCTGCTGCACCTGGTGGTGGCCGGGGGGCACACCGACGAGGAGTTCATCGCCGGCCGCACCACGGGCTGGGAGGAGGCGCGCGCGGGCGCGATGGCGCACTGGCCGGAGCAAGTGGAGCGGATCACCGGTGTACCGGTGCCGAAGCTCCGCGAGGCGGTGGCGATGTTCTGCGCCCCCTCATCCGCCATGGTGCTCACCGCGCGCGGCCCCGAGCAGCAGTCCAAGGGCACCGACACCGTCGGCGCCTGGATCAACCTCTGCCTCGCCACCGGCCGCGCCGGCCGCCCGTTCTCCGGCTACGGCTGCCTCACCGGCCAGGGCAACGGCCAGGGCGGCCGCGAACACGGGCAGAAGGCCGACCAGCTCCCCGGCTACCGCAAGCTGACCGACCCGGCGGCGCGGGCCCACGTGGCCGGGGTCTGGGGCGTCGACCCCGACACGCTCCCCGGCCCGGGCCGCAGCGCCTACGAACTCCTCGACGCGTTGGGCTCGGACGTCAAGGCTCTCCTCCTGATGGGATCCAACCCGGTGGTCTCGGCCCCCCGCGCCGCCCACATCGAGGAACGCATCCGCTCCCTGGACTTCCTGGCGGTCGCCGACGTGGTCCTCTCCGAGACCGCGGCCCTGGCGGACGTGGTCCTGCCCGTCACCCAGTGGGCGGAGGAGACCGGCACCACCACCAACCTGGAAGGCCGCGTCCTGCTCCGCCGCCGGGCACTGACCCCGCCCCCGGGGGTCCGCTCCGACCTGGAGGTGCTGCACGGCCTGGCCGCCCGGCTGGGCATGTCGAAGGCCTTCCCGGTCTCGCCCGAGGAGGTCTTCGAGGAGTTGCGCCGCGCCTCGGCGGGCGGCCCGGCGGACTACTCGGGCATCAGCTACGCCCGCATCGAAGCCGAACAGGGCGTCTTCTGGCCCTGCCCGTCGGCGGAACCCGGGCCATCGGCGGCACCCGGCCCGGCGTCGCCGGAGCCCCACCCCGGTACCCCCCGCCTCTTCCTGGACCGCTTCGCCACAGACGACGGCCGGGCCCGCTTCGTCCCCGTCACCCACCGCGACGCCGCCGAGGTCCCCGACGCGGAGTACCCGCTGCTGCTCACCACCGGCCGGGTCGTCGCCCAGTACCAGTCGGGCGCGCAGACCCGCCGGGTGGAGGAGCTCAACGAGGCCGCCCCGGGGCCCTTCGTGGAACTCCACCCCCGCCTCGCGGCCCGCCTCGGCGTGGTCGACGGAGCCCCCCTGGCGGTCACCTCCCGCCGCGGCCGAGCGGTGGCCCCGGCCCGCGTCACGGACACCATCCGCGCGGACACCGTGTTCATGCCCTTCCACTGGCCGGGCGAGGGCCGCGCCAACACCCTGACCAACCCGGCGCTCGACCCGGTGTCCCGGATGCCGGAGTTCAAGGTCTGCGCGGTCCGGGTGGAACCGGCCTAGAGTCCGTGTCCGGGATCGGCGAAGGTGGGCGCCAGTGCCCGCAGCAGGCGGTTCGCGTAGGACTCGGCGGACCCGGGGATCCCCGGGTACTCCGTCTGGAAGTCCTCCCACTCGGCGTACTCGATCTGGGCGAACGCCTCCGGGGTGACGCGGGCCCCGGGCCCGGCCGCCCGAGGGAACCATTCGCCGGACTCGTGGAACACCCGGTGCAGCAGGCCGTACGGGAGCGCGCACCGCTCCGCGAGCAGGACCGCGTCGTAGAGGTCCTTGCCGTGCGGGTACATGTCGGTGGCCAGCCAGACCAGCTTCCAGGCCAGGGAGAGCTCCGGGCTGGCTCCCAGGAGGGCCGCCCCCGCGACCTCGGCGGGCTGCGGTGCCTCCGGCAGCCGCTCGTTGAAGACGAAGTCCAGCTGGACCTGCCCCCCGGGCAGCCCCGGCGCGGACCAGGGGAGTACGAGGCGCCGCCCGGGGACGCGTTCGTAGGTCCAGATGTCCTCGGCGACCGCCTCCCCGGCGCGGATCACGAGTCCGGCGCCCTCCTCGGCGGCCGTCCGCCCGGCCGCTTCCGCGACGGCCGTCAGCAGGCGCTCCGTACGCGGGTCCTCGATGTTCCAGTCCTGCGGGACGACCACGAAGTCCAGGTCGTGCGGCTCCCGCGCGGCGACGCCGAACCAGCCCGCCATGAGCATGCTGCCGCGCACCACCAGGCAATCCGCCCACCCGGACCGGGCCACCCCGCGCGCCACCACGCCGAGCGCCGTCCGCCGGGCCGACTGCCAGGCGGGGCGCTGTGCGGGGTCGATGACGGTGTCCGCCACCCGGTAGCCGGAGGCGAAGTGCTTGAGGGCGGGGTCGAAGACCCGGTCCGCGGACCCGGTGGGGGCGCCCACCCCGGCGGTCGACGTGCGCGGCAACTCGTACTGCCGGCGCCGCCAGTCCGCGTCGGCCGTGCTCTCGGTGCCGTTCCCGCTCATCCGGACATCCCCTCCTCGATCCACCCGTCGTCCACCGACAGGTCACTGTCGTACAGCACGAACTCCCGCTCCTCCGAGGCGATCTCGTACCCTGCCCCCGCCAGCGCGGCGACCAGCGCGTCGCAGGCCGCCCCCGCGCCCCGCGCCGTACCCCGGCAGCGCTGGGTCACGAAGCGCTCGTGGCGGGCCCCCGGCAGGACCCGGCGGGCGTTCCACGACACGTGCGCCCCGTGCGGGACCACCAGGGCCTCCAGGGCGGCCCGGTCGAAGTCGGCGGCCGGGAGGAGGAGCTTGAGGTGGTGCTCGAAGTAGCCGCCGCCCGGCCCCGGGGGCTCCGTGGTCCACGGGACCGTCTCCACCTTGACCCGGACCGGGTCGAAGCCGGCCGCGCGCAGCCGGGGCACCAGTACCTCGTGCCTGTCGCCGCCGGGCAGCGTCAGCATCGGCTGCGAGGTCATCCGGCCCCGGGCCAGCACAATGTGCGTCACCTTCAACTCCCGTTCCCCGGCCCACGATTCGAGCCGCGCGAGCTCCGCCGGGTCCGGGCAGCGCACCGTCACGTGGGTTTCGTACTCAGACATGACAGCGATCTTCTCGGACATCCGTCCGGTCCGCATCGGGGTTCTGGTCCGGGGGTAACCATGGGTCACGCACCGGACTCAGAAAGTGCCCGCACGCCCCTCGTGGCAGGGATGTGCCGTACGCCACACTGAGGTCCGGTGCCCCCGTCCTCGGAGCCCTGTGGAGGTCGCCCCCGTGCAGACCCAGAGCTTGACCGTCAGCGTCAGTCCGCCCGGAGGCGCCGCAGCAGACGCCGAAGCGGCCGCGGCCGAAGAGCCCGAGGCCGACGCCGTGGACGAGGAGGAGCCGGAGGTCCTGGAGCTGATGGAGAAGGTGCCCCCGCCGCGCAAGCGCCCGGCGGAGGGCTCCGGCGGAGCGGGTCCGTCCGCCGACCTCTTCCGGCAGTACCTGCGCGAGATAGGCAGGATCCCGCTGCTCACCGCCGTCGAGGAGGTCGAGCTCGCGCGGCGCGTGGAAGCGGGACTGTTCGCCGAGGAGAAGCTGGGCGGCGGAGCCGGGCTCGACCTGCAGCTCACGCTCGACCTGGACAAGCTCGTCGTCATGGGGCGCATGGCCAAGCGCCGCCTCATCGAATCGAACCTGCGGCTCGTCGTCTCCGTCGCCAAGCGCTACGTAGGCCGCGGACTCACCATGCTCGACCTGGTCCAGGAGGGGAACCTCGGACTGATCCGGGCCGTCGAAAAGTTCGACTACGCCCGCGGCTACAAGTTCTCCACCTACGCCACCTGGTGGATCCGGCAGGCGATGTCCCGGGCGCTGGCCGACCAGGCCCGGACGATCCGCGTGCCCGTCCACGTCGTGGAGCTGATCAACCGCGTGGTCCGCGTCCAGCGCCGCATGCTGCAGGAGCGCGGGTACGAGCCCACCGCCGAAGAAGTCGCCGTCCACCTGGAGTTGACCCCCGAGCGGGTCCTGGAGGTGCTGCGCCTCGCGCAGGAGCCGGTCTCGCTGCACGCACCCGTGGGCGAGGAGGACGACGTGGCCCTCGGCGACCTCATCGAGGACGGCGACGCCGCCTCACCGGTCGAATCGGCCGCGTTCTTCCTGCTCCGCGAGCACCTGGAAGCGGTTCTGTCCACCCTCGGGGAGAGGGAGCGCAAGGTCGTCCAGCTGCGCTACGGGCTCGCCGACGGCCGGCCGCGCACCCTGGAGGAGATCGGGCGGATCTTCGGGGTGACCCGCGAGCGGATCCGGCAGATCGAGTCCAAGACCCTCAACAAGCTGCGCGACCACGCCTTCGCGGACCAGCTGCGGGGATACCTCGACTGAGTGCGTGAGCGACTGAGTGCGCAGGTACGGGAAAGGGGCGCCCCGAAAGGCGCCCCTCCCCGAACGGTCCCGCCGGCCGAGCTAGTCGACCTCGGCCACCGCCTGCGCGAACTGCGCCGCGTACAGGCGCGCGTAGGCGCCGCCCGAGCGCAGCAGCTCCTCGTGCGTGCCCTGCTCCACGATGGAGCCGCTCTCCATCACCAGGATCAGGTCCGCGTCGCGGATCGTGGACAGCCGGTGCGCGATCACGAAGGACGTACGGCCGTGCGCGAGGCGCGCCATCGCCTTCTGGATCAGCACCTCGGTACGGGTGTCCACCGAGCTCGTGGCCTCGTCGAGCACCAGGATCACCGGATCGGACAGGAACGCCCGCGCGATGGTGATCAGCTGCTTCTCGCCGGCGCTGACGCCCGCGCCCTCGTCGTCGAGCACCGTGTCGTAGCCCTCGGGCAGGGTGCGGATGAACCGGTCGGCGTGGGCCGCCCGCGCGGCCTCCTCGACCTCGGCGCGCGTCACCTCGCGCGAAGCGCCGTAGGCGATGTTCTCCGCGATGGTGCCGCCGAACAGCCAGGTGTCCTGGAGCACCATGCCGATGCCGCCGCGCAGTTCCTCGCGGGTCATCTTCGCGATGTCCACGCCGTCGAGGGCGATCTCCCCGCCCGTGACCTCGTAGAACCGCATCAGCAGATTGACCAGCGTGGTCTTGCCGGCGCCGGTCGGGCCGACGATCGCGACCGTCTGGCCGGGGTCGACCGTGAGCGAGAGGTTCTCGATCAGCGGCTTGTCCGGCTCGTAGCGGAAGGCGACCTTGTCGAAGGTGACCTGCCCGCGCAGTGCCTCCGGACGCTCCGGGACCTCGGCGTCCGGCTCCTGCTCCGCCGCGTCCAGCAGCTCGTAGACCCGCTCCGCGGAGGCGACGCCGGACTGCACCAGGTTCGCCATGGAGGCGACCTGCGTCAGCGGCATCGAGAACTGGCGCGAGTACTGGATGAAGGCCTGGACATCACCGATCGACAGGGTGCCCGAGGCCACCCGCAGACCGCCGACGACCGCGACGAGCACGTAGTTGATGTTCGAGATGAACAGCATCACCGGCTGCATGACGCCGCTGACCAGCTGCGCCTTGAACGAAGCCCGGTACAGCGCCTCGTTCTGCTCGGCGAAGAGCTCCGCGGACTCCTTCTGCCGGCCGAAGACCTTGACCAGCGTGTGGCCCGAGTACATCTCCTCGACGTGCGCGTTCAGGGCGCCCGTGGACTTCCACTGCGCCACGAACTGCGGCTGCGACTTCTTGCCGATCTTCGCGGCCACGAACCCCGAGACCGGGATGGTGACCAGCGCGACCAGCGCCAGCAGCGGCGAGATCCAGAACATCATCGCCAGCACGCCGATGATCGTCAGGAGCGAGTTGAGCAGCTGGCCCATCGTCTGCTGGAGCGTCTGCCCGACGTTGTCGATGTCGTTCGTGGCCCGGCTCAGCACCTCGCCGCGCTTCTGCTGGTCGAAGTACGACAGCGGCAGCCGCGAGAGCTTGGCCTGCAGCTCCTCGCGCATCCGGTACACGGTGCCGTTCATGATGTGGTTCGACAGCCGCGTGGCGACCAGCATCAGCAGACCGGCGAGCGTGAAGACGCCGAGCGCCCACAGGGCCACCACTCCGACCGCGCCGAAGTCGATGCCCTTGCCCGGGGTGAAGGCGGTCCCGGACAGCATGTCCGCCATCCCGCCCTGGCCCTTGGCGCGCAGCCCGTCCAGGGCCTGCTCCTTGGTGATCCCCTTCGGCATCTCCCGGCCGACGATCCCCGCGAACACGAGGTCGGTGGCCTTGCCGAGGATCTTCGGGCCGGTCACCGACGCGGCGACGCTGCCGACGACCGCGAGGACCATGCCCCACAGCTTGGCCCGGTCGCGCGCCAGCGCGCGCAGCAGCCGCTTGCCCGAGCCCTTGAAGTCCATGGACCGCGTCGTCGGCGGTCCCATCATCATCCGTCCTCCGGGACTGCTCACGCCGCCTCCGCCTCCGTCAGCTGGGAGAGCACGATCTCCCGGTAGGTCTCGTTGCCGGCCATCAGCTCGTGGTGCCGCCCCTCGCCCACCACCTGCCCCTCGTCGAGGACGATGATCCGGTCCGCGTCGCGGATCGTGGAGACCCGCTGGGCGACGATGACCACGGTCGCGTCCTCGGTCTCGCGGGCGAGCGCGGAGCGCAGCGCCGCGTCCGTCGCGTAGTCCAGGGCCGAGAAGGAGTCGTCGAACAGGTAGATCTCCGGGCGCTGCACGAGCGTGCGCGCGATCGCGAGCCGCTGGCGCTGGCCGCCGGAGACGTTGGTTCCGCCCTGGGAGATGGGGGCGTCGAGCCCGCCCTCCAGCTCGGACACGAAGCCCTTGGCCTGCGCCACTTCCAGCGCGTGCCACAGCTCTTCGTCGGTGGCGTCGGGGCGCCCGTAGCGCAGGTTGGTGGCGACCGTCCCGGAGAACAGGTACGGCTTCTGCGGGACCATGCCGACCGTCCTGGCGAGCAGGTCCGGGTCGAGACGGCGCACGTCCTCGCCGTCGACGAGCACCTCGCCGCCGGTCGCGTCGAACAGCCGGGGGACCAGGCCCAGCAGCGTGGACTTGCCGCTGCCGGTGGAACCGATCACCGCGGTGGTCTCCCCGGGGCGGGCCACCAGGTCGACCCCGCGCAGTACGGGGGCCTCGGCGCCCGGGTAGCGGAAGTCGGCGCCGCGCAGCTCGAGGCGGCCGTGGTGGAGGAGCTTGCGGACCGGATCGGTGGGCGGGACCACGCTGGAGTCGGTGTCCAGGACCTCCTGGACGCGCTCGGCGCAGACCTCGGCGCGCGGCACCATCATGAACATGAAGGTGGCCATCATCACGGACATGACGATCTGCATCAGGTAGGCCAGGAAGGCCGTCAGCTGGCCGATCTCCATGCCGCCGCTGTCGATGCGCATCGCGCCGAACCAGATGACGGCGACGCTGGAGATGTTCACGACCACTATGACGGTCGGGAACATCAGCGCGAGCAGCTTGCCGGCCGCCAGCGAGACGCCCGTGAGGTCGGCATTGGCCTCGCGGAAGCGGTTCTTCTCGTAGTCGTCGCGGATGAAGGCGCGGATCACCCGGTTGCCGGTGATCTGCTCGCGCAGGACCCGGTTGACCGTGTCCAGACGCGTCTGCATCTTCCGGAACAGCGGCCGCGTCCGCAGCACGATCGCGCCGACCGACAGGCCGAGGACGGGAACCACGGCGAGCAGCACGCCCGACAGCTTCACGTCCAGCGAGAGCGCCATGAAGATGCCGCCGACGCACATGATCGGAGCCGAGACCATCAGGGTGAAGGTCATCAGTACGAGCATCTGGATCTGCTGCACGTCGTTCGTCGTACGGGTGATCAGCGACGGGGCGCCGAAGTGGCCGAGCTCACGCGCGGAGAAGCTCTGGACGCGGTCGAAGACGGCGGCCCGGACATCGCGGCCGAAGGCCGCGGCGGTACGGGCGCCGTAGTAGACGGCGCCCGCGTTGCAGACGAGCTGCACGAGCGAGACGCCGAGCATCAGCGCGCCGAAGCGCAGGATGTAGCCGGTGTCACCGTTGACGACACCGTGGTCGATGATGTCCGCGTTCAGCGTGGGCAGGTAGAGGCTCGCGCTGGTCTGCAGCAGCTGCAGCAGCACCAGCAGGGCGATCGGTTTCCGGTACGGACCCAGGTGGGTCCGCATGAGTCGTATGAGCACGCGCAGGCTCCGGTCGGCATGATCGAGGGGGTTCACCCCATCTTCGGCCAACCGGAGGCTCGAACCCCACCGGTTTTCGCAAAGCCCGGTCAAAAGGCGTAGCCCGCGGGGGCGCGCGACCTAGTGCTGTGACCCGGGCTGGAACGGACCGGCCTGGAACGCGCCGGGGTGGATCTGGTCCCGGGTCGCGACGTACTGCTGGCGCACGCCCCGCCAGGCCGGGTACTCCTCGTCCGGCTCGAAGAGCTGCGCCTTGGGCGCCGGCCACACCGGCGGGGTGTTCGGGGTCAGCGTGCCGCGCGCCACACCGAGGGCCCACGCCGCCTGCCGGGCCGCGCCCAGTGCCGCGTAGTCGGCCGGAGCAGGTACGACGATCTGCGTACCGAACAGCCCCGGCGCGAATGCCTGTACGGCGGGCAGCTCGGCCGCCGCGCCCAGCAGGAACACCCGGCGGACCTCCACGCCGCGGCTGCGCAGCACGTCGAGCGCGTCCACCAGCCCGCACAGCATGCCCTCGAAGGCCGCCCGGGCCAGGTGCTCCGGCTTCATGGATTCCCGCCGCAGCCCCGACAGGGTCCCGGCGGTGTGCGGCAGGTTCGGCGTCCGCTCACCCTCCAGGTACGGCAGGAGTACGAGACCGTGCGCGCCCGGGGTCGACTTCAGCGCGAGCTCGCTCAGCCCTTCCAGATCGGTGCCCAGCAGTTCCGCGGTGCCGCGCAGGGCCCGTACGGCGTTCAGCGTGTTCACCACCGGCAGGTGCATCCCGGCGGCGTCCGCGAGCGAGGTGATCAGCCCGCCGGGCTCCGACACCGCCTCGCCGTGCACCGCCATCACCGACCCGGACGCGCCCAGCGAGACCGCGGCGTCGCCGGGTCCCATGCCCAGGCCGAGCGCGGCGGCCATGGTCTCGCCGGTTCCGGCGGAGATCAGGAGCCCCTCGGGCGTGGTCCCGGCGGCTTCGGCCGGGCCGAGCACCTCGGGCAGCAGCGCCCGGTGGCCGAGCGCGAGCTCGACGAGGTCGGGCCGGTAGGTGCCGGTGGCCGCGGACCAGTACCCGGTACCGGAGGCGCCGCCCCGGTCGGTGGTGCGCCGGGCCGGGCGGCCCAGCAGCTGCCACACGAGCCAGTCGTGCGGGGACATGAGCACGGCGACCCGCCGGGCCGCCTCCGGCTCGGTCCGGGCCAGCCAGGCGAGCTTCGCGACGGGTTGCGCCGCATGGGGGACGGAACCGACCGCTTCGGCCCAGGCCTGCCGGCCGCCGAACGCCTCGGTGAGGTCCGCGGCGGCGACCTGGCCGCGCTTGTCGTTGCCGATCAGGGCGGGGCGGACGAGACCGCCCTGCGCGTCCAGCGGCAGCAGACCGTGCTGCTGGGCCGAGACGCCGATGGCCTGCACCCCTTCGAGGAGCCCGCCGCCGGCGGCCTCGCCGAGCGAGAGCAGCCAGGCCTGCGGGTCGGTCTCGTGAGGCAGGGACTCGCCGGTGGGCTGCGGATGGGGGGCGTACCCCTGGCGCAGCACGGCGCCCGTCTCGGTGTCACAGACGACGATGCGAGTGAAGGCGGAAGAACTGTCCAGCCCGGCGACTATCCCCATGCAGAGAATTCTGCCGCACATCTGCGCGAACACGACCGCGCCGAGCCCCTCGGGACCGGTGCGCGGACGGTTCCGCGACCGCCGGGACCAGACGGGGACGGGTGCGGGGCCGGCGCGGGGCCGGTCATGAGGACCGGTCCCGCACCCGCCGCCACGCCGACCGGTCAGGTGTTGCTGGTGCCCCAGTCGTCCTCGCCCGCGCCCCCGCCGCCGACCCGGGCGCGCAGGCCCCGTACCCGTCCCGCGAGGGAAGCGGGCACCGCGTCGCCGACCTTGTCGCTGACCGCGGCGAAGGCCTTGCCCGCGAACTCCCGCCCGCTCTGACCAGCGCTCTCGGCGGCGTTGCGCACCACCGGGTTCTGCGCGAGCTCACGTGCGGACTTCTTCAACTGTTCATACCGCTCGCGTCCGGCCCGGGTCCCGAGCACGTACCCGAGGGCCAGTCCGACCGCGAACGTGACCTTGTACCGCATGCCTGTCACCCTTCGTCGTGTGGTGCCCGGCCTGCTGTGGATACCGATTGGCGGAGCACCCCCCTGCTTGCGCTAATCTATGACTCGCAACGGGCGCTCGCCCCCTGGCCAAGGCCGGAGGTGGGCTGTTCGGTGCAACGCAGCAATCCCCTGTAGCTCAATTGGCAGAGCAGCCGACTGTTAATCGGCAGGTTACTGGTTCGAGTCCAGTCGGGGGAGCGCGGTCCCCTGTAGCTCAATTGGCAGAGCAGCCGACTGTTAATCGGCAGGTTACTGGTTCGAGTCCAGTCGGGGGAGCAAGAAGGAACGAGGGCCCCGGGTGGGTCCTCTTTCTTTTTTGCCCTCTGTTCGCAACCGGGCAGGGCTCGGCGCGGTCTCTCTGGGCAGGCCAAGCCGATCATGCGAGGCATCCGAGGCAGGAGATCGTATGAGCGGCTATGCTGCGGCAGACGGCGCGCACACATGTACGCGCCACGCCGTGAAGGGGCGGTAGCTCAGCCGGTTAGAGCAGCGGACTCATAATCCGTCGGCCGTGGGTTCGAGTCCCACCCGCCCCACTGCGAGCCGCAGGTGAAGAAACGATCTCACCTGCGGCTTTGGCGTTCCCCGGAGCGGTACCCGATCGCGGCTGGCCGTCCGGCGGGCAGGCTGGCCGCGGGACCGCCCGTCTGGCCGCGTGCTCAGGCGGCGTCTTCCATCACCTGGTCGCGGAGGGACTCGCAGATGCGGCGGATCAGGCGGGAGACGTGCATCTGGGACAGGCCGAGCTCTTCGCCGATGCAGCTCTGGTTCATCTCGCGGAAGAACCTCATGTAGAGGATCCGCCGGTCGCGCTCGGGCAGTGCGCGCAGCAGGGGCCGGAGCGCCTCACGGTCGACGATCCGGTCGAAGCCGGGCTCCGCGCAGCCGAGGGTTTCGGCCAGCGGGTCCTTGCCCTCGTAGTGGCCGCGCGCGCCCTCGAGGGACAGGGTGGTGAAGCTGTGCAGGGCCGCCTGGCCCGTCCGTACCTCCTGCTCGGTCAGGCCGGACACCGCCGCGATCTCGGACGCCGGATGGCCACGGGGGTCGAGTGTGGGACGTAGCTCCCTGTCGGCCGTGCGCACCTGGATGCGCAGTTCCTGGACCCGCCGGGGCACGTGCACCGCCCACAGGTTGTCGCGGAAGTGCCGTTTCACCTCGCCGACGATCGTCGGGATGGCGAAGGCCTCGAAGGCGGAACCGAAGTCCGGGTCGAAGCGGGAAACCGCCTTCACCAGGCCCAGTTGGGCAACCTGCCGGAGGTCCTCCAGGGGTTCCCTGCCGTTGCTGAACCGCCGGGCGAGCCGTGTGGCCATCGGCATCCAGGCACACACCACCTCCTGCCGCAGCGCAGACCTCTGCGGGCCGTCCGGAAGGGCCGCGATACGGCGGAACAGGGCCGCGGTGTCCGGGGCGTCGTCGTGCGGATACGTGCGTCGGGTGCTGGGCATGGGCATGCCTACGTGCGTCATGGGCACGCGTCTCCTCGGCTCGAAGGTCAGGGGCGGGCCGGCAGCGGAACGGCAAGAAGGCGGCCACGGCGGTGAGTCCGGGCCGCCGGCTCGTTCGCGCGGGGACGACGAGGGGCCGGCGAGGCGGCTCACCGGGGAGGATGGGCCGTCCCCGCCGGCAGTCAGGGGGCTGGCGGGGCAGGGGCGGTCACATGCGCAGGAGCCGCAGGGTGATCTCCCGGTACTGGCGCAGGGCGAGCCGCAGGTCCTCCGTCCCGGCTTCGGATTCGCGGTCCCGGTGGGTGGAGCCGATGACGCGCCGGCGCTCCACGAGCGCGGCCGTCACGCGGGTGGTGGCGTCGGCGAAGGCGGTGTCGGCCTCGTCGACCGCTTCGCGCGGGCTCTGGACGAAGGTGCCGAGGGCGTGCTGGAGGCGCAGGACCAGCCTGTCGCGGTCGCTCTGCGCGAGCAGCGACACATGGGGCGGGACCTCGGGGACCTCCGGGACCTCCGGGACTCCCCAGAGATCCGCGTCGGCCTCGCGCGGCCCCTCGGGGGGCAGGGGGCGGGGGGACCGGCCCCCGCGCGGATCGTGCCGCCCGGGGAGCGGGCCGCGGGTCGGGAGCTGCTGTGCGCGTTCCTGGTCGTACGTCATCGCGTGCCACTTCCCTCGGCGTGGTGACGTTGCGGACGGTGGCGGCCCGAGTCGGCCGGATGCTGTGCGACGAGCGCGTCGAAGAGCTCCTGCGCCCCGGTCATGGCCCTGCGGTTCTCCTCCGTGCTGCCACGGCTGTGGGCGACGCCGTGCAGGCAGCGGTAGCCGTCCACGTGCTGTGCGTGGTGGACGGAGAGCGCGGCGAGCCGCTCCTCGAACGGCCCGTCGACCGGAAAGCCCCGGTCCGAGGTCAGCCGGGCCAGCAGCGCGTCGGCCTCGGCCACCGCCTCCTGCGGGGAGTCGACGAACCGCTTCTGGATACCGGCCCATTGGGCCGCGTACTGCTCCCGGGAAGCCGACGAGAGCGGCCGTTCCCTGACGGAACCGTGCTGCTTGAGGCGTTCGCCGAGTTCCCGGTCGGCGGCCTTGGTGTCACCTTCGTGGCGGGTCACGAGGCGTTCGTACTCGGGGCCGAAGCGCCGTTTCAGACCGCGCCCGATCCGGTGGTGGCCGAGCGTGGCCAGGAGGACGGCCGTCACGGCGACGAGGGCCGTGGCCACGACGGCCGCGATGACGATCAGGGACCTGGACATGCGGGCCCCCCGCTGTTGCCGGTTCGTAAGTCGCTCTGCTGCATACCCGTCGACTCTCCTCGTTCGATGGCGTGTCGGTGCCGGCAGGAGGAGAAGAATCCGGAAGGGCACGGCCGGGACCTGCACAGCGGTCACAGGGGTGGTACCTGCGTTCCGCGGGGTCCGGGCGAAGCGGAGGGTTGGGAGGCCTGGCTCCGGAACTGCCCGCAGCGCTACGGCCCAACGCCGTCCGCGCCAGTCAACGCCGGGCGGTGTCGGCTGTCAATGGGGCCGACGGCTGTCGCCGGGCCCCTCGCGGCGCTACGCTGCTGGACGAGGCCCCGGTCCCCGGCAGCGATGACCTGTTCCGCTGTGGAAGGGACCGCTCGTGTCCGTCGTGCTTCTCGTGCTCCTGGTGGCCCTGATCCTCTTCGGCTACCTCAACCACCTGCTGTGGGTGGCCGCCGCGGTACTCCTCTTCGCCCTCGTGCACCGCGGACGCCGGGCCGGTTCGGGCCGTCAGGGCGACCAGCGCGGCTACGACGACCAGCGCGGCTACGACGACCACCGCGGTTACGAGGACTACGGCGACTACCGGGACCACCGTGACCAGCAGCACCGCTGGGACCGCCGCTACGCCCGGCAGCACCGCGGCCGTCGGAGCCGTGAGGACCGCCGCGACCGCGACCGCGACCGGCACCACGACCGGGACAGCGGTCGTGACCGTGAAGGACCGCGCTGACGGTCAAACGATCAGGCCGGCGAGGGGTTCGGTTCCGTTGACGAAGGCACCGGCCAGGTCGGACAGACGCCGGTTGTGCGCGCGGGCGTAGCCCCGCAGCGCGCTGAAGGCCTCCTCCATGCCGATGCCCTGGCGCTCGGCGAGCTTGCCCTTGGCCTGCTCGATCAGCACGCGGCTGTTCAACGCCGTCTGCAACTGCTCGTTGAGCACCGTGCTCTCCTGGGAGGAGCGCTGCTGCAGGAGGCTGATGGTGGCGACGTCGGCCAGGGCCCGGGCGATGGGAGTGGCGGCCGGATCGAAGGGCCCCGAGAGGGTGCGGAACAGGTTCAGTGCTCCGACGACCTCGTCCCGCAGGCGCATCGGCAGGGCCTGGACCGCCGAGTACCCGCTGTGCCGTGCCTGCGCGGAGAAGCGCGGCCAGCGGGCGGCTTCCGTGCTCAGGTCCGGGATGGTGACGGGTATGCCCGTGCGGAAGCACTCCAGGCACGGTCCCTCGTCGTTCTGGAGCTGGAACAGTTCGAGCAGGCGCACCCGCTCGTCGGAGGCGGCCATCACGCGCAGTTCACCCTTGCGGTCCGCGAGGAGTACGCCGGCCGCGCTCACATCGAGCATGCCGACACAGCTGTCGGTCAGCATGCGGAGGAAGTCGATCAGGTCGAAGTCCGCGACCAAGTTGTCCGCCAGTTCGACGAATGCCTTGGCAAGAAGCTGCTCATTCATCGTGTACACCTTCTGTTGTCAGGCATCGGTCGGGGGCGCTCCGGTCCTCGTGCGGAGCCGGCGCGAATCGCAGCCGGCGGGCCACCACGTCGGCCGGTTCCCATGGGTCAGCTGGGCCGCACACCGGAGTAGAGGTCAACGGCTGACGGCTGACGGCTTCCACGGCGCACACGGGCCACCGCTGGCGCTCCTCGGCGGCCCTCGGCGGCCCTCGGATCGGGCGCCGGGACGGCCGGCCGACCCGAGGGCGGAGGCATCCGGGCCGGGCCCCTCCGCCCGGGGTGAGCCGGAGTTCTTCGACCCGCTCGCTCACCGGTCCGGTGGCGTGCAGGGGATGGCCGGCCGAAGCCCTGGACATGGCCGACACCCCCGCGCCGTCGATCGGGAGCGCGGCCACCGCGGCCGTGCGCACGTCGGCCACCGCGATGCGTGCGCCGCGCCTGGCCGCCTGCTCGGCCACCAGTACCCGGATCCTGGCCGCCCGGCCACCCGTCACAGCTCCGGGCGTCGCGTGCCGGCCGGGAGCCCCCGGCCGGACGTGGCCGCCGGCGCCCTCCCAAGGGGCAGCACCAGCGCCCGGAGCAGCGCCGTGCCGGGTGGCCGGTGGACATCGCCCACCTCGTGCCATCCCCAGGACCGGAAGGCCGCCAGGCTCCTGATGTCGGACCTGGGCACCAGGGTGGCGCCGAGCGAGGCGCGGTGGTCGTCCAGCAGCCGCTCCTGCAACCGCCGGCCCAGTACGAGGCCCTGCTCGTGCGGGGCGACCACGACGTCGGTGACGGCGAAGACGTGCCCGGAGGCGGTGAGCTGTTCGACGTCCCGGGGCAGGGGGCCGAGCAGCCCTCTCCACCAGGAGCCGTCACGCCGCAGCGGGAAGCCGAAGACACAACCGAACAAGGTGGCCCGCTCCGCGACCAGCATGGCGAATCCGGGCCGCCGGACATCGCCCGTGAGGCGGTGCAGGAAGGCTTCCCGGCTGCTGTGGGCCGTACCGGCCGCAGGGTGGGAGGACTCCACATACAGGTCCGCCACGTCTTCCCTCAGCCCCTCGGCCTGCCACCGGTTCAGCCGGCGCAGCCGGATCGCGGTCAGGTCGTCCGGGTCGGACGAGGTTCCGCGGCGGCCCCTCTGGGTGCGCCCCAGCGGCGACGTGTCCGTCACAGCGCACCGCCCGGGGCGGTGGGGAGGGAGGGAGCGGGGCGGTCGCCGAGCAGGAAACCGGTCCGGGTGATGCCGACCATCCGGACCAGTACGGGCGGTGGGTGGTGCAGGTGGAGGGTTCCTCCGGCCGCCGTGATGCGCCACCACGACGAGAGGAGGACGCCGAGGAGCTGCAGTCGCAGAAGGTGACGGCGGAGAGGTCGATGTCGACGGTGCGGATGCCGTCGGACAGGCATCGCGCCAGCGACTCGCGCAGGGAGTGGACGGTGGCGACGTCGAGTTCACCGGCCGGAGCGAGCAGTGCCCGGCTGCTCCCGTCGTACCGGTGGACGTTCGGATCGGGGACACGCATGATGGGGCGCCTCGGTTCGGGACCAGCCGGTAGGCGCCGTTCGGTGCCGGACTCCCCGGCCCCTCCAGTGCACTTCCCGGTGCGGGTGTACGCGCGCAGCGGGCATGGGGCCGGTCCGCCGGCCTGTGTTCCAGGACGGGGACGGGTCACGCCCTCGGATGCGCCGGGCTGGCGGACACGCGGGTCCGTGCCGCGACGCGCAGATCTGTGGCAGTCAACGCGCCGTCAGGGTCCGGAACGGGGACGTTCTGTTCGCAGCATAGACCGATTGTGCTGTCGGCGGAGGGGCACAACCAGGCCCTTCCTGGCCGGTTGCCGACCGGCGCGTGGGCGCACCGGTGTGCGCCCCCACTACGAGCCGCAGGCGCAGAAACGATTGCACCTGCGGCTTCGGCCTACCAGGGGCGGCACCGGCTAGAAGGCCTCCGTCTCGTCGGCCAAGTGACGCAGCACGTCCCTCAGGTCGCCGCGGTGGGCAAAGGCCGTGCGCTGGCGGTGGGCGCCCGAGCCGTCGCGCAGGAGGCCCGCCAGGGTCTTCGCCGCGTGGTCGAGGTCGCCGGAGGCGGCCAGTTGGGGGGCCACCCGGTCGAGCAGGGCCTCCGCCAGGTCCGCCGCCGGGAGCTCGATGCCCGTGTACGGGTCCAGGCCGAAGCCCTCCAAGCCGTCATGGGCCGCCCGCCACCGGGCGAGGCGCAGCACGTCGTCCCGTACCGGCGGGTCCGGGCGCTGCTCGGCGATCTCGCGCAGGGCCGTCGCGACGAGGGCGCGGGCCAGTTCGGCCTGGAGGATGGCCGAGTCGATGTCGGGGGACATGTCCGGAGCCCGGAGTTCGAGCGTCGGCCAGTGCCCCGACGGGCGCAGGTCCCAGTAGACCATCTTGGTGTCCAGGGCCGCCCCGGAGCCGAGCAGGGTCTGCACCGAGCGCCGGAAGTGGGCCGTCGAGGTGAAGTGCGGGGGCGGTCCCGCCGAGGGCCAGCCCGCCCAGGCCATCGCCCGCCAGCTGGCGTGCCCGGTGTCGCGGCCTCCCCAGAACGGCGAGTTGGCCGCCAACGCGATCAGCGTGGGCAGCCAGGGTCTGACCCGGTTGGAGACCGCGACCGCCGTGTCCACGTCGAAGGTGCCGATGTGGATGTGCCGGCCGCAGCTGACGAGGGTGTCGGTGAGCGCGCCGAAGCGCCGGTGCTGCTCGCGCTGGCGCGGCTCGTCGTCGGTCAGGTGGAGCGGGCCCTCCACGGCGAGCACCGGCGAGGGCGCGGCCAGCAGCCGGCAGCCGTGGGCGCGGGCCGCCCGTGCGAGGGTGCGCCGCAGCGCGGCGAGCTCCCGGCGCAGGACGACGGCCGAGTCGGCGACCGGGGTGGAGATCTCCACCTGGTAGCGGGTGCCCTCGGGGTGCAGTTCCTGGGGGAGTCCGGCGGCGGTGGAGAGGACGAGCGGGGCTGTCGGGACCACCCGCAGGGTGCGGGCGTCGACCAGGAGGAACTCCTCCTCGACCCCGACGGTGAGCGGGAAGACCGGATCGGTCGTGCCCGGTACAGCGGTTCTCGTGGTGCTGGTGCCAGGTTCGATCACTACGCCTCCCTGGACATACGAGTCTTTTCATCATGAGCTGAACTCCAGGCGAGGAGCGCACGTCTATTCGGTCAAATGTCCGGTGATGGTGGCGGGTTAGCGGCAAGGAACATCCGGCCGCGGGCCCCCTGTTCCCGGTGGGGCGACTGTTGCGTGTGCGTGAAGCCGGGGCCGGATCCGCCGGGACCGGACCGGCGGCTGGTTATCATCCGTTGTGACTCGTACGACCGCTCCAGCACCGTCCACCCGCCCCAAGAACCGCATATTCGCCGACCTCACCCCGCTGAAAACCTCCCCCGACTACCGGCGGCTGTGGGTCGGCGGCACCATTTCCTGGCTGGGTCAGGCGATGACCGCCCTCGCGATCTCGCTCCAGGTCTACGAGATCACCGGCTCCAGCTTCTCCGTCGGGCTGGTCGGACTCTTCTCGCTCGTCCCGCTCGTCGCCTTCGGCCTCTACGGCGGAGCCGTCGCCGACACGGTGGACCGCCGCAAGCTCGGCCTCTTCAGCTCGCTCGGCCTGACCGGCCTGTCGGTCGCCCTGGCCGGCGCCGCGCTCCTCGACTACCACCGGGTGTGGCTGCTGTACTCGGTCGTCGCGCTCCAGTCCCTGTGCGGGGCGCTCAACGGGCCGGCGCGCTCCGCGATGATCCCCCGGCTGCTGCCCGTCGAACAGCTGCCCGCCGCCAACGCGCTGAACTCCGTGACGATGACCTTCGGGATGACGGTCGGCCCGGTGCTGGGCGGAGTCATCGTCGGCTGGTGGGGCTACCAGGCCGCCTACCTGATCGACGTGGTCACCTTCGGCGCCGCCCTGTACGCGATGTGGCGGCTGCCGTCGATGGAGCCGGTCCGGGAGGAGGGCCGCAAGGGGCGGGCGTCCGTACTCGACGGCCTGCGCTTCCTCGGGACCCGGCCCAACATCCGGATGACCTTCTTCTCCGACCTGGCCGCCATGGTGCTGGCCCAGCCCAGGGCGCTGTTCCCGGCCATCGCCGTGCTCTGGTACGGCGGCGACGCCCGGACGGTCGGCCTGCTCGTGGCCGCGCCCGCCGTCGGGGCGCTGGTCGGCGGTCTGTTCTCCGGCTGGCAGGGGCGGATCCGCCGGCACGGGGTGGCGATCCTGCTCTCCGTCGCCGCGTGGGGGCTGGCCGTCGCCGTGTTCGGGCTGACCCGCAACCTCTGGCTCGGGCTGTTCTTCCTGGCCCTGGCCGGGTGCGCCGACACGATCTCGATGGTGTTCCGCACCACCATGCTCCAGGCGGCGACCCCCGACGACATGCGGGGCCGCCTGCAGGGCGTCTTCATCGTGGTGGTCGCCGGCGGGCCCCGGCTCGGGGACTTCCTCGCCGGGACCGCCGCCGACCTCACCTCCCCGACCGTGGCGATCACGGGCGGGGGGCTCGGCTGCGTCCTCGTACTGGCCCTGCTGGCCGCGCGCTGGCGGGGCTTCGCCCGGTACGACGCGCGGTCGCCCCAGGCCTGACCCGCCGGGGGCCGGGCGTCCACCGGCTGACGGATGCGCTCGCCGCCCGCACCGGTGTCGACCGTGATCTTCGGTCGGGATCCGGCCGCGTGCGGAGGGGATGGCGGTGACGGACTACGGCGGGCCCGCACGGGTGCGGCTGCTGCTGGTCAGCGACGACGACGAGTTCCCGCAGCAGATCACCCGGCTGTACCGGGTGGGCGGGAAGCTCCCGGCGCGGAGCTGGGGGCGCCAGGCCCCACCGGTCCGGTCGGATCCGCCGGGACGATGCCGCGGGCGACGCCCAGGGCCACCAGGTCCTGGGGGCGCACGCGCAGTTGGTCCGCCGTCGCCGGGGCCGACTCCGGGGGACGCTTGAGGATCGCCGCCGCCAGTTCGGGGGCGATCACCGAGAAGTAGCTGTCCGGGGTGACCCAGGTGTTGCCCGGAGCGGCCAGGGCGAGGGCGCCGCCCGAGCCGCCCTCTCCGATCAGGAGGGTGGTGACGGGCACCGAGACCGAGGCCAGCGCCGCGAAGACGTCGGCGATGGCCGCGCCCGCGCCCGCGTGTTCGGCGGCGGCGTCGTTGGCCGCGCCGGGGGTGTCCACCAGGGTGAGCACCGGGATGCCGAGCCGGTCCGCGAGCCGGATGACGCGGGCCGCCGTACGGTACCCGGCCGGGCGGGTGGCGGTGCCGCACTGGGCCGCGTAGGCCACGGCCCGGCCCTGCCGCAGCCCGAACCCGCACGCCATGCCGGGGTCGGTGCCGCCGGCGCGGTCACCGGAGAGGGGCATCCGGAGCTCGAAGTACGCGTCCAGGTACCGCTCCGCGCGCGGCCGGCCGGGATCCCGGGCCTGGCGCACCGCGTCCCATCCGGTGGCCGGCAGCCCTCCTCCCCCCGCTACCGCCGGGAGGTGCCCCCAGGCCAGCGCGGCGGGGGGAGCCGGGGGTTCGGGGGAGCGGGGCGCGGCGAGCAGCCGGAGCCAGGCCGCCAGGGTCGCGGCCAGCTCCGCCCCGGGGACCACGGCGTCCACGTGCCCGGCGGCGTACTGCCCCTCGGCGGTGTAGGCCGCCGGATCCGCGTCCGCCGGCCGCACCCGGGACCCGGCGAAGCCGACCTGCGCCCCGGCCAGCGCGAGGACCACGTCGGCCCCCGCCCCCAAGGTGGCCCAGCCGCCGCCGGTGGTGGGATCGCGGAGCACGGCGACCTGCGGCAGGCCGGCGGCGCGGGTGAGGGCGGACTGGCGGGCCACGCGCTGGAGTTGCGTCAGCGCGAGCATGCCCTCCTGCATGCGGGAGCCGCCGGTGGCGATGAGGGAGACCAGGGGGAGGCGGTGGGCGCGGGCGTGCGCGTACGCGGCCTCCAGGCGGTCGCCGGTGCGCCGGCCCAGGGAGCCGCCGAGGTAGCCGAATTCGAAGGCGATCACGGTGGCGGGGTGGCCCCCGACCAGGGCGGTGCCGGTGACCACGGACTCGGCCTCGCCGGTGCGCAGCGCGGCGCGGGCGCGGGAGTCGTCGTAGCCGGCCCAGCCGAGTGGGCCGTCCGGGACGGATACCTCCGGCGGGGAGGGGAGTTCGGTGAAGCTGCCGGGGTCCGTGGCGGAGGCGATGGCCGCGCGGGCCGAGGGGCGGATCGTCACGCGGCCACCCTAATGCTGGGCCCCTCGAGGATCACCGGGGTGGCGCCGCCCGGCACGGCACCTCGCCGTCAGAGCTTGCCGAAGGCCACTCCGCGCCAGGTCCATCCGGCACCGAGGACCGCGTCCCGCAGGGGATCCTTCATGTCCGCGGGATCGAAGCGGAACGTCTCCGTCTTCTCCAGCTTGCCGTCGTCCCCCCGCCCGATCTCCCAGCGACGCGAGACAGCGGTCACCTGCCCGCGGGAGTACTCGCGCGACGCCGCCAGACTGGGGGTGCCGCCGACCCAGGTGATCTCCCACTGCTCGTCGACAGTACGCACCTCGTGGTTCCCGGGGACCAGGCGCATCCGGGTCTTGAGCGTCCGGTCCAGCTGGGTCCTGGCGAAGAAGGTGCGCCAGGCCGGCTCCAGGATCCGCCACTCGGCCACCAGGTCGGCGCCCTCCGCCGAGGTGGCGGCGCGCACCAGGTACGGCACGTCCGGCCCGTTGAGCGCGAGCAGCGCCTCCCGGACCTCTTGTGCGGAACGCGGTGCGACACCGCTGTCGGGGCGCTTGGTGCCGGTCAGTTTGTCGAAGAGGCCCATCGGGTCAACCTGTCTTCCGCGGCGGTGAGACGGACTGGGACGCCGTCCCGGCGGTGTCCGGGCGGACCGTGCGCAGGAAGTCCTGGAAGTCGCCCAGGACTCGGTCGTGCTGGTCCGCGGTGGCGGTCAGGACCAGCTGGATCACCGCGCGCTGGTGCCGGTCGGCGAGGTCCAGGACCGCCAGGTAGACGTGGGACTGGACGAGGTCGCGGGGCGTCCCGTCGATGACGGCCGAGAAGGTCAGCCGTTGCGCCAGGCCGGGTGCGTCCGCGGTGCCGATCTCGCGGCGGCCGGCCACCACCACGGACCCGGCGGCCTCGCGCAGCCGCTCCACCGACTCGTCGGCCATGTCGTCCAGTGTCGCCGCGTCCGGCCGGAAGTCCCCGTCGACGGTGATGTTGGCGGTGAATCCCGCGTCCGGTCCGGGGTGCAGGGCGACGAAGGCCACGCCGGCGGCGGCGGTCTCGTCCAGGGGCGCGGGGCGCCAGCCCTCAGGGAGGCTGAACTCGATCGGGACCGGCAGCGTCGTGGGCACCTCGGGCCTTCCTTCCAGGGGGTCGTACATCAGTCGAACCAGCCGCCGACGGTGTCCGTGACGGAGCCGGCGAAGTCGCCGACCGCGTCGGCCGCGTCACCGGCGGCATCCACCACCTTGTCCGGATCGACGGTGAACTCGAGCCCCACGGCGCCACCGACGCCGGGGGAGAGGCCCACCTTGCCGCCGATGTGGAATTTGCCGTCGTCTTCCTTGCCGAAGGTCAGTTTGGCCTCCGCACCCGGACCGTACCAGCCCTCCGCCGTCGAGCCGACGCCGATCCCGCCGACCTCCGCGCCTCCGGCGACGGAGCCCTTCGCCCCGGCGAACCCCTTCGCGTTGAAGGTGACCCCGTCCTTGCCCGCACGGGCACCGAGCTGGCCCTCGGCGCCGGCGAACCCCTCGGCCCGCCCGTAGGCGCCCACGTGCCCGTAGTCGACGCGCCCCTCGGCCAGGGCGCGTGCTCCCACGGACGCCTCGGCCTTGGCGTTGACGCCCTTGTCGGTGAATCCCCAGTTCGCGGAGGCCCTGGCGCCCGCGTAGCCGTCGGCGATCCCGGACAGTTTCAAGTCGCCGTTGGTCAGGGAGCCCTTCGCGGTGGTGTGGAAGAGGTCGGCGTAGGCCTTGGCCGAGGCCTCCTTGCCGTACTTGGTTCCGCTGGCCGAGGCGCCCACGTCGGGCCCCGTGAAGGTGGCTTCGCCCTCGCTGGTCCACCCGTCCGTCTTCGTGCCGACGTCCTTGTCCGGCCGGGGTGCTCCCGCCTTCGCCAGGTCGGTCTCGGGATGGGCGTTGAACCCGTTGAGCGTCTCGTCGCCCTTGCCCAGGAGATCGCGGTTGCTGTCGACGACGGCGGAGGCGAGGGCGGTCCTGACGCCCTCGTCGAGCACGGCGAAGGCCCTCACCCAGTCGTCGATGTGCGCCTGCCACTGGCTGACCGCGTTGCTGATGGAGGCCTGGCCGTCGGGGTCGTGGTGGTAGGCGCTGCGCTCGGCGGGGGTCAGTTTCCCGTAGTCGAAAGCGACCCGGCCCCCTTCGGAGACGGTCATGCCGGCGGCGATCGCGTCGGCGCGGGCGCTCTCCAACTTCTTCCTCAGCTCGGCGAACTTCTCGTGTGACTGCCGCAGCAGGCTCGCGATCGCCTTGGCCTGGGTCTGGGCGGCGCCGTACTCGTACCGGGTCGCCGCGAAGCCGCTGTGGGCGGCCTGGGAGCTGACACCGATCCAGGTCTGCTCCGTGGTGATCTTCTGGACGGTGTCGCCGTAGCGGGT